>JBPKMA010000001.1:0-135000 GCA_051293835.1 Nitrospiraceae bacterium
TTCCGGGTCCGAAGGTGTTTGAGACCCAGATCCACGGCAAGCGGTTCGAGATGTACAACGACACCGTGCTGGGCTTCAACAAGTCGGGCAAGGAGGTCGTCCGGCAGCAGGTGGAGGAGCCGATCTATATCCGCCCGGCCGAGCGCGTGAACTGGCTGTAACCCCACGCCGGGTTGGGAAGCCAACGCTGAGGAAAGGTCCCTCGCATCTGCCTCATCACCATGGCACCCCTCTTCGCCATGTGGCGTCCGTAACAGAAATGCACCACCGGATTTTCCCAGTGTTGACACCACTAATCGACTCGAGTATCTTAGGCATCCTCGCAAGAGCCGTTAATCGTCGTTCGTTGTAATTTTTATCTTCGAAGGAGGCCGGTCCATGTACCATCATAATGCAGGAGTTCCTTGCTCAATCCGAGCGCTTGGCACGCTCGCGGTGGGGGTATTGCTGTGGCTCCCGACGATCGTATCGGCTGGAGTCTTGTCCCGCGAGGGACACGCCACGGCGCAACACACCGCCATGGCTCACCAGGTGCCAGCGTGGGCTGAGAAGCTGAAGGGGCAAACCATCGTTGAGGATACGATTGCTGGCAGGCCTGAGCGTGCTGCGATGGTGGAGCAACAGCACCAGCGCATCATGGAGCACATGGCTCATGATCCGCAACTGCAGCAGGTCAATACCGGCATGTACAACAACATGTCGATGATGCACCAATATGGCGCCGGCGGACAGGATCTAATGTTGATGTCGGACCCGCGCGTCGAGCCGGTTTCGGCCACGACAAACGGCAAATGCCCAGCCACCGCGCCAGTGAAGTTCTACGATATCTCCGCCATCAACGTCGAAATCACACTCAACCAGTGGCTGGATTATTATCCTGGCTACATGTACGTGTTGACCGAGAACATTGACAAGGTCCGTGCGGAAGAGGCCAAGAACCGAGAAGCGCGGGAGAAAGAAGGCTATGATCCCGGCGCGGTCCTGCCTGGCGTCCAAGCCCAGTGGATCCAGCCGCTTGTGATCCGCGCCAACCAGGGTGACTGCGTCAAAATCAAACTGCAGAACAAGTTGGAAGGCGGCGAGGAAGTAAGCCTGCATATCCACGGCTCCAGCATGGTCGTCAGCGCCACCGGCAAGCCGGCAACCACGACCAATCCGGACTCTATCGTCCCCGCAGGCAAGAGCCAGGACTTTGAATGGTACATTCATCCGAGCACGCAGGAAGGCGGACGGCAGTTTCATACGTACGCCAACGATCGCGAATTGACGGTGATGGGCCTGTTCGGAGCGTTTGTCGTGGAGCCCAAGGGATCCGAATATCTCGAACCGCTTGGAACGGGCGATCCCACACCGGCCAAGAGCGGCTGGCAGGTCATGATTAAGAACGGCACAGGGCCGGACTTCCGCGAGTTCGTACTGATCTACCACGAGGTCGGTGATGAGGCGTTCCGTCCGGTCAATAAGAAAGGCGACTTCCTGCCTCAGCGTGATCCGTTGACGGATGCCTATCGGCCCGGCGGCCGTGCGATCAACTATCGCAGCGAGCCGTTCGGTATCAACAATATGCATGTCCAGCACGAGTATTTTGGATTCGAGGATGAGTCGATGGGGTACAGTTCCTATACCTTCGGCGACGTGGCCACCACGATTGCACGGTCGTACCTCGGAGATCCAGCCAAGTTCCGGCTCGTGCATGGAGGGTCGGAAGTGTTCCACTCCCATCACCCGCACGGTGGCTCCATTCGGTGGCCGAGGAGCCCGCGGGCGATCGACGACATGCCCCTGTGGGCCACGGCGGTAAACGGCCCAGTGAAGTATCCGGTGATCCGGCACAAAACGGATCGTGTGGATGTTGAAGTGATCGGTCCCTCCGAAGCGCTGGATCTCGAGACGGAGTGTGGATCCGGTTTGTGTCAGCAGTTGGCGGGCGATTTCCTGTTCCACTGCCACGTGGCACATCACTATGTGGCCGGGATGTGGGGCTATTGGCGGGTCTACAACACCTTGCAGGTGGGCGAGTACCGGAATGACACGCTTCCGGATCTGCGGGAGTTGCCGGACCGCAAGGGCCGCATGCTGATTGGTGTGCCGTCGGACAAGCTGATTGGAACGACGGTCGATTGGTACGGGAAACAATTCAGGATCGTTGAGAAAGGTAAGAGCGATTGGAAATCCAATCCGGCTGTGATCAATATCAAGGACTGGGTGGCGATGCAGCTGCCGCCGCAGGGCAAGCCCGGTCACAAGGACGATGAAATCGAGCAGATCAAATCTTACGACGCCACGGTGTTGGACTGGGTCTGGGAAGGCAATCGTGCAATGAGTGAGAAGGAAAGCACGATTGACAATCCCAAATATAAGTCCACGCATCCGGGGAAGCGGCACCCGATTCTGTTCGAGCCGCGGACCGGAAAAATTGCCTGGCCTCATCTGACGCCGCATTTCGGCAAGCGGGCGATGTTTTCTCCGAATCACGTCGGGGCGCCCTGGCTGGAAATGATCCGCCGGGATGCTGACGGTGAGGAGAGTCTGGATCAGGCGCTCCCGGGAGAAAATGGACGGTGGAGCTTGTGTCCGGAGAACGCTGGCCGCAAGTACTACAATGTCCACTTCATCAAACTGCCGATCAAGATCGCCAAAGCGCAGGGCAAGGAGCCACCGGTGGTTGATCCGAACGGCTTGATTTACGTCCTGCACGAAGAGGAGGCTGCGATTCGGGCCAATGACGACCTGAAGTACCCGTTGGTGGTGCGCGGCAACATTTATGATTGTGTTGACTGGATGCTGACCAGCGAGTGGGAGGATGACGATTACACGAACTTCCAGTCGTCCAAGATCAACTCGCACTGGCACTTCCTGCAGTTCGACAACCAGGCGTCAGACGGCGTAATCACCGGCTTTTCTTACGAACAGTCGGTTCGGCCGTTCACGATGCTGGAAAAGAAGAGTAAAAAGGGACTGCCCGTACCGATGAACACCGTATTGACGGCGCCGGCGAAGAAGGGTGCCAAAACCATCACGGTGAAGAATGCGGCGCAGTACCATCCGAACATTCTCATTCTCGTCGGCGCGGACAACGTAACGGGGAATGAAGTTGCCCGCATCAAGGAGATCAAGGGGAATACCATCACCCTGACCAAAGGGCTGAAGCACGACCATCCGGCGAACGACATCGTCACGGTGGAGTTCGTGCGGCAGCGGTTCTGGGTGGATGCCGATGTGGGCACGGTCTTCTGGCATGACCATGCATTTGGCGCCACGACGTGGCCGCATGGCGGATTCGGCACTTTCATTGCCGAGCCGGTCGGATCCACCTATCACGATCCGAAGACCGGCAAAGAAATCCGAAGCGGACCTGTGGCCGACATTCACACGATCGAGCCGGTCGGTCATGGCGTGAACGGCAGTTTCCGGGAACTGGTGGTGCAGGTGCATGACACGGTGCCTCATACCGTGAACATCGTGACGGCTGGTAATCCCCCAGGCCAGCCCGTCGAAGTATCGCTTGAAGCGGGTAAGACCGTATCGTTCATGATGCCAGAGAAGATCTACATGACACCGATGCCGTTTCTGAACGGTGGGACCCATACCACCGGGAGCGGTCTCAATTTCCGAGCCGGCCCTATCGCGCAGCGATTGGCCAGCAATCCGGAACCGTCCCAGATCTTCAACAGCGCAATCCATGGCGATCCGTACACACCGCTGCTGCGGGCGTACGTCGGGGATACCCTGGTCTTCCGGCTCTTGCACACGCTCATGAATGAGACCATGACATGGACGTTGTCGGGACACACCTTCCTGACCGAGCGGTATGCCGGAGATGCGAATCGAAAAAACTCGATTCATATCGGGATTGCCGAGCGGTACGACCTCGTTGTGCCGCAAGCCGGCGGGCCAAGGTTGCAGCCCGGCGATTACATCCACTTCAACGGCCGTTCTTCCAAGTTCTCCGAAGGAGCCTGGGGCATCCTTCGCGTGTACGACAAGGAACAGCCGGATTTGAAGAAACTGCCGGCCGGATATTCGGGCAAGAACGAGATTCCGAAGCCGTTGCCGGTCTGCCCGGCCGACGCGCCGGTGAAGACCTTCAATGTAGTGGCGATGGATTATCCGTCGATGACGTTCAACCCGAAGGCGCCCGAGGCCATCGAGGTGGACTTCGAACGGAAGATCCTGCTCACCAACCCTGACGCGAAAATTTATGTGCTCGAAGAAGATGTCTCCAAGGTTGCCGAGGGCTTGCAACCCATGCCGTTGACCCTTCGGGTGAATGTCGGGGACTGTGTGAAGATCAACCTGAAAAACAAACTGAAGGCGAGCCGCGCGTCGTTCTCGGCGATTGGTTTGGCCTTCGACCCCAAGGACTCGCTGGGTGCAAATGTGGGCAACAACCCGGGCGATCAGACAATCGCGCCGGGCGAGGCCCGCACGTACACGTACTATGCGGACCCATTCATCGGGGAGACGACATCGTTGGTGTGGGACTGGGGTAACGTGATGCTGAACCCGCGCAACGGGTTGTTCGGGGCGATCATCGTCGGGCCCAAGGGATCAAAGTACCGTGATCCCAAGACCGGTGCCGATCTCTCGCTCAAAAACGCCTGGGCGGCGGACGTGATCATCGATCGAACGATCCCTGGGAACGAGACTCGTCCGAACTACCGGGATGTAGCGCTTTTCTTCCAGGATGAAGACAACATCATCGGAACCAGCTTCATGCCGTACGTGCAAAACGTGGCAGGGTTGGTCGGGGTGAACTACCGGTCTGAACCGTACAAGTATCGGGAAGAGGCCGGGTGCTCCTTGGGCCGCATCTTCCAGCCTTGCACGGTCGATAAACCCGAGGATCCGGCGACGCCGATCATCGAAGCGCATGCCGGCGATCCGGTCCGAATTCACATTATCGGGGCGAGCAACGAACAGAACGGGATGTTTAGTGTGGAGAAGCACGAATGGCCGATCGAGCCGTACATGCGGGGAGCTGACATGATTAGCGTGGTCGAGTTCTCCGGCTCGGAGGTCCTTGATGTGTTCATCCCGTCGGCGGGTGGCCCATACCGTCTGGCTGGCGATTATGTGTACAGCAACCAGCGTCTGCCGTACTCGCAGTCAGGACAGTGGGGCTATTTCCGTGTGCTGCCGGCGGGGGATCAGCGTCTGCTGCCGTTGGCTGGCGCCGTGCCCGGAGTGAAGAAAGCCGAGACGGAAACACCCGCTCAGGTGGTTCCGGTGGCTTCCAAGTAAATCGAAGCCGCCCGCGTAAGCGAGGTCCGAACCAAAAAGGGGGAGCCAAGGCGGCTCCCCCTTTTTCTTACGGCCTGCCGTTGTGTGTAAGATGAGGGAGTTTTATTCTACCGCTGTTTGTGAAGCGAGCTTGTTGGGACAGAAAAGAACATGAGGGTGGGTTTCATGTGGCTGCTGATAGTCGTAGTGGCACTGTTGCTGGTTGAGGCAGATGTGCCGCCATCGTGGAGCTATGACGAGATCGCGGTGATGGACGGTGGAACAATCACCGGCAAGGTGACGATGACAGGGGGCAAGCCGGTACCCAAGGGGTTTAATTTGGTTACATTCCCCGATCCCGTTTACTGCGGACGGATTTCAACTGGGACGGGCTGGCGAATTCTCGATGAGTTCACGATCGCACCGGACGGCGGACTCAAAGACGTGGTTGTCATGCTGACCGATGTGGCGAAGGGAAAACCTTTCAGGTTCGAGCCGCCGACTATCGAGGCGCGCGATTGCCGGTTTCTGCCGTTCGTGACTGTCGTGCGCGACAAGACGGAAGTGACCGTGGTCAACATGGATCCGGTCATGCATGACATTCAGGCCTACGAGACCTCGCTGGAACTCGGGACGCGGGTGCTGTTCAACTCGCCGTTGCCGATGAATCCACATCACCGCCGCAACATCGGCGCCGACAGCCACGAACACCTTCCCGGCCAGCCGATGAAGCAAACGATCAACATGACGAAGGGGCGCCGGATCTTTGTCATGCAATGCGGATTCCACGCCTACATGGAAAGCTGGGGGATGGCGGTGGAAAATCCCTATTACGCGATCACGGACAGCAATGGCGCGTTTACGCTCACCGATGTGCCGCCGGGAGAATATACCCTTGTCGCTTGGCATCCACAGACTGGGCCGATGGCGGAGCAGAAGATTACGGTTGGGCCCAAGCAAACGGTTGTCACATCTTTCCAATTTAAAGCCCCCACTGGACGACGGAGCGCTCATGAAATCGTCGAGAATCCCCACTTCGGTCTGGAAGTGCTAGGGAAGTCGTTGGAGATCAGACCGACGCTCTTGTTGCAAAAGCCTTGAACACGGTTGGAGGGAATAATATATGAAGGTGCATACTCGGCCTGCGGGTGAAACGGGCCTGTTCCAAACGGTCCTTGCGGCTGGCATTCTCGCGATCGCTGCGTCAGCCGGTCCGTCCGATGTCTGGTCCTACGAGGTGATCGAGGTGACGCACGGCGGAACCGTTGCCGGCAAGGTGACTCTGGACGGGGACGTGCCGACCCCAAAGGGCTTCAATCTGATCACGTTTCCCGACCCAGTTTATTGCGGCCGGATTTCCAACGGGCGGGGCTGGCGGTTGCTCAAGGATTTCGTCGTGGACTCCCAAGGCGGATTGAAAGACGCCGTGGTCGTGCTGGAGGGTGTTGCAGCGGGCAAGCCTTTTGGGTTATCGGTGCCTCGGATCGAAGCGCGGGACTGCCAGTTTATTCCCTTTGTCACCGTTGTCCGTAACGGACATGCGGTGGAAGTGGTGAACATGGATCCGGTTATGCATGACATTCAGGCGTACGAGACCTCGCCGGAACTCGGGGCGCGGGTGCTGTTCAACTCGCCGTTGCCGATGAATCCCAACCACCGGCGCGGCGACCTTCATGCGACTCACGAGCACTTGCCGGGCAAATCCATGATTGAACCAGTATCGCTCAGCAAGGGCCGGCGGACATTTTATATGCAGTGCGGATTTCATGCCTATATGGAAAGCTGGGCGATCGCGGTGACCAGTCCGTATTATGCGGTGACTGATCCGACCGGTTCCTATCGCATTGAGGATGTCCCTCCGGGGACTTATCAATTGATCGTCTGGCATCCCCAGACCGGACCGATGCAGATGCGGTCGGTAACCGTGACGGCGAACGGGACAGCGGTCGAGAATTTCTCGCTCCCGGCTCCCAAAGGGCGCCGGACGGCGTTTCAGGTCATGGACAATCCCCGTTTCGGTCCGGAATCCCTTGGGTATCCGGTGGTCATCGTGCCGTTGGTCGAACATCAGCACTAGCGCCATGCCGTCGTTTCTCTCTCGCAACAACGACAGGCTGGAATTCCTCATCTTCCTTTCAACTCGGCAGGTCCCACACGATTGCTTCTGGCTTTGTCGCGCCCTCACCTCGCATCAATGAGAGCTCGTTTGACGACCTTTCGTCAGATTCGTCGGAGAAGGGCTGTGGTTTTCCCGGTTCTGCTTATCTGTGTTCTGCCGTTCGTGTCATTTGCCTTTGCGAAAGAATCTGCCCGCTCGCCTATTTCGTTGTCTGATGCGCTGGCGGCGTTCAAGAAACAGCAGTATGTGCAGACGCTCGAATTGCTCAACCGACTCGCTCAGGAAGGGATTGCATCCTCCGAGGTCAGCACGCTCAGAATCAGAACGTTGCTGAAACTCGGGCGGCCAGCGGAGGCGCTGACCGAATACGAACGGCTTGAACATCGGCTCAAGCGGGACGATGAGCCGCTTTTGCGTGAGATCGCGATCGGCTTCATCACGCCTTTGTTAAAAGACATGCGGGAGCAGATGCGTGGCGCTGCCTACACGGCCCTCAAAGAGTTGGACTCGGACGAAGCGATCCCATATTTTGAAGATGGGCTCAGCGATGGGTCCGGGTTGGTGAGAGCCTTGGCTGCAGAGGGCTTGGGCCGCCTGGAAGCTGGGCGCCGGTCTCCCCGTTTGCGAAAGGCTTTGGAGGATCAGGCAGGATTGGTAAAGGCTACGGCGATCAAGGCATTGGGACGGACAGGCGATCGCTCAATCATTCCGGCACTCGAACGGGCTCAGAGCGATGAACTGCCGATCGTTCGTGCCGCCGCCTTGGGGGCGTTGTTCCGAATGGGCAGAAAGGAGGCTTGGGATCGGCTCATGCAGGCGGCGGGAGCGTTGAATCCGGAGGAACGCGCAGCAGCCTTGCGTGTGATGGGGGAATTGAAAGAGGCCCGGGCCTATCCGGTTCTGGTTGAGGCGATGACCTATCAGCAGCCGTCCGTCCGAGGCGCCGCGGCCCAGGCGCTGGGAATGCTGGCCAAGCCAGAAGCCGCTGCCTCGCTGCGGAAGTCGCTGCAAGACCCTGTTCCGGCCGTACGGGCAACCGCGGCCTTGAGCCTGGCGGAACTAGGCTCGAAAGAATCGGTTTCGGCGCTCAGACAGGTTCTGGCCGATTCGAATCCAATGGTGCAGGCGAAGGCGGCGGCGGCCTTGCTTCGTCTGAACGAACCATACGAGTCGGTCGCGCCGGTCATTCGTAAACTGACTCAGCAAAACAACCCCGGGGTGCGAGCAGAAGGCGCAAAGGCGTTAGGGAGCGCCACCGGTTCGAATGCGAGAGAAGCGGTGGAGGCTCTCCGTACCCTGTTAGTGGATGCTTTGCCGCTTCCGCGCATGGTTGCCGCCCGCTCGTTGGGGCATATCGGAACTCGAGAGGCCGTTCCTATTCTCAAGGCGGCGTTGAAGGACCAGGATGAGGCTGTCCGCGCGACTGCGGGCGGTGCCCTGGCACGAATCCTCACTTCCCGCTAATGGAAGGTCGAATCCCTTGAAAAACTGGCGGTCGCCCTTTCTCCTGACTTTTCTGGTTGACACTCACTCTGAATTTACTGTATACACGCGTGTCCACCATCTCGCCGCACGTTCTCTACAGTGCTCGGAAGATAGCCAGAGCAGCTTTTTGGTGTGCTCCTCGCTGCCGGCGGCTTGTGTCACTGCGCGGGGTTCACGCGAGGGCGTTCGACGATCGTTATTCATTCACAAGGAGGCAGTCCTATGAAGAAGGGTGTATGGACAGTAGTCTATGGTGTGGCGTTCGCGGGCTTTTTGGCCGCGCCCCTCACCGCGTTTGCCGGAGGGGTGATTACCGGCAAGGTGACATACAATGGGAAGCCCGAAGAGAAAGAATTTCTTTTTTCCAAATTTCCCAATCCAAAATTCTGCCCGAAGATCGGTACGGAGGGAAAGAAACCGGATTTGGTCAAAGGCGATAAACGCTTCCTGAAGACCATCGAAGTGGCGAAAGACGGCGGGTTGAAGGCCGCGGTCGTGGCTGTCGAGGATATTGAGGACAAGGCCTTCATGGACGGCTACAAGGGTACGGACGTGGTGGCTGAGTTCTGCGAATTCCTGCCCTATACTGGCGTGGTGGTCAAACAGAAGAATTTCCGCGTCGAGAACCATGACGCGGACCCTGATGATCCGAAATCGGTGAAAGGTGTCCTGCACAACCCGCACTCTTTTGAGGTGCTCGGTTCAAGCTCGACCACGGTATTCAACATCGGTCTGGCCGAAAAGGGTTCCAAACTCGACAAGCCCGTGGTGTTGCGGAAGAAAGGGGCCATATTCCGTTTGCAATGCGACCAGCACGAGTTCATGCAGTCTTTCTTTCTCCCGGTCACTAATCCGTATTACGCAGTGGTGAATGACGACGGGACGTTCGAGATCAAGGATGTGCCTGCGGGCAAGCACAAGCTGGTCGCCTGGCATCCCTTTGCGGGAAAAGTTGAGATCGACGTCGATGTGCCGGAAGGCGGGAAGGCCGAGGTCAAGGCCGAGATAAAGAAATAAGCGCCTCGCCGCCACGCGATGACTCCCGCACAAGGGCAGCGGTCCGAGTAGACCGCTGCCCTTTGTTTTTGGATCCTGCCAGGCTCTCCGCTTCTTGCCTTTGCTTTTCTTGGACGGGTAACATAAAAACCTTCCGGCATTCCTTCGAGCTTTTCCGATTGGGAGGGTTGAGTGTGTCGCGGGAATTGTCCCTCGCCGAAATTTTCCAACTCGGATACTATTGGGAAACCAAGATCCTGCTTACAGCCGTCAAACTGGAAGTGTTTTCCGAATTGGAGGGACGAGCGAAGAGCGCAGATGAAATCGCGGAGCGGATTGGAGCGGACAGGCGGGCCCTGACGTTGCTGTTGAATGCCTTGGTCGCCATGCGTGTCTTGACAAAGGAGGGAGACCGGTTTGCCAATACGGAGACTGCGCGGCGTTATTTGGTCAGACGTGCACCGCAGTATGTCGGTCATCTTTTGTTGTTGCATGATGCTGAATGGAACAACTGGGGGAAATTGGAAGAAGTAGTCCGAACCGGGCGATCGCCGGTCAGCCGGCATGTGTTCGAAACGAATCCTGAGTTGGGCAGCAATGTTCTCTCCGTCTTGCACCGGATCGGACAACAGAGCGGACCGGAGTTGGCCAAACGACTCAAACTGGATGGCGCGCGCACGTTGCTTGACCTCGGCGGCGGAGCCGGAACCAATGCCATCGCCTTTTGCCAGACCTATCCGGGCCTGACCGCGACGGTTTTCGATCTGCCGGCAACGCTCCGCCTGACCGAACGCATGATCAAAGAAGCCGGGTTGGAGAATCGCATCAAGCTGTTGCCAGGAGATTTCAACCGCGATCCGTTGGGTGGCTCCTACGACACCGTGTTGATGTCCGATATCCTCCATTACCAAGATGCTTCCACGAATGCGGCACTGGTGAAAAAGGTGTTCGCGCATCTACTGCCCGGGGGGAGGTTGATTGTGAAAGACCGATTTCTCGATCTGTCCGGCACCAGCCCGGCCTGGACGACTGCGTTTGCCGTGCACATTCTCGTGAATACGGAGCGAGGGGCCTGTTACACGACTGCGGATGCACTCAAATGGATGACGGAGGCCGGTTTTGAATCGGTCCGTGAGCTGGAACCGATGGCGGTGGTGGAAGGAGTGAAACAAGGATGAAGCGTGGTCTGGTATTTGACGAAATCGATGAGAACTTGACGGAATCGCGACGTTAACAAAGCGTCCTAAAGTGTACTTATGACCGACTGGCTGAAGCAACCCGGTTTCTTCGGAACCCACGCCACACTTGGAGCGGATCTGAGCCAATTGATGGCGACATTGTTTACGGGACTCTTTCTGGTCGGCTGGTTTCAAGCCCGGCGTGGGCAAGGTCACGCGCATCATTGGTTAATGCTAGGCGGCATGGTTGCCATGCTTGCTTTTTTCACGAGCTATTATCTGTTCCGGCAATTGGGCGTGTTGGCGGTCGAGGGCAAAGAAGGGTTTGGCGGGCCTCAAGAGCTCTACGACTATGTCTTCATTCCTCTGCTCACCGTGCACATCATTCTCGTCATTATCGGGCTTGTCATGGCGATCTATATGATCGTGCTCGGATTCCGTACCCAAGCCATCGTTCAGGGCAGGCGGCTGCTTAAGGATGCCCGCTTGCAAACTTCTGGGAAAAAGATTGGGATGATTTTGGGCGGTCTCACCGGACTGGCCGTTGTGCTGTTCCTGTTCCGCGCCGCGACCGCCGGGTTCTCGATGCGCAAGCTGGAAGTGTATCTCGGATTCGTAGCCCTTGTCGGTCTTGTACTGGGGATCGAGGCGGCGATCCAGCGCATCTGGCCGAACGGTGCCGATCGACATCGTGCCTTGGGCCGCTTCACGATGATCATTTACTGTATCTTGTTTGTGACCGGCAGCACGACCTACACGATGCTCTATATCTTGTTTCCCGGGAAAATCGGATGACGGCGAAGTAGTGAACGATGAAAGGGAACGACATAACGCTTCCGTTTATCGACCAGCGCTCTGCGTTCAGCGTTGCATTTCTGGTCTGCGGTTGTGGGAGACGGATGCATACGGAGGGCATCGAAGAGCATATCGATGCAGCCGGGAGCGAGCACTGGTTTGTGCGGTCGGCATGCTGCGGCTGCGGGTTCCGTGTGGGGATCGACCTCCCCGCCGATCGTGCTGTCGCTTTTGTCGACCGATTCATGTGGACCGATGACGCGCGGCATCGTCTGGATCGGATGCCACCCTATCTGGCGCCGTTGGTGAAGGAAGCGGTCGAGTCTTACGCCAAAGTCCGCAATCATCGCGTCGTCACCTATGAGCTGATCGCCCGAGCTCAGCAGGGAGAGTCTGTTTCCTGGGATCCTGAGGCGGAACGGCGTTTGCGCAATGTGCCGACGCCCGTGCGCGCAATGGCTCGTGTCGAATTGGAGCGGACGGCAATGGAACGGGGACTGTCCCGAGTCACAGTCGATCTCATGGAGGAAGTCAAGGCCAAGTATTTCGGTCTCAGCAACGTAAGGCGTGGAACGTGAAGCCTATCCGATCCGGTAATTCAGACGTGTCAGGTACAATGCTTCATGAATCATGGTGGTCGTATGCTGCACCGGCTGGCACTGAGGGTTCTTCCCAGTTTGACTCTGACCGTCACTGCGGACGAAGTTCGGAAACAAAAACGGCAAACAATGTTGTTTTCGGGACTTGCGGCGTTCGGCGTCTATCGGGCATTAAAACCCGTGGTCCCGCTGGACCATCCTTTGGTGATGCTCGGCGTCAGCGGATTCATCTCCACGGTGACTGCGGGCTGGGCATACCGGGTCGGGAGAGGGGAGGTTGCAACCCGAGCTTGGCGGGGAAATGGCGTAAGAGGGGTGACCTGGCTGCTCGGCTGGGTCGGGTTTGTGTATGGTGTTCAGCTTTCTCTTCTGGTCTTGGCCCTCCTGCGCATAGTGGTCGGTTATGATTTCTTCGTCCATCCTGATGGGCCTGCCATGATGGCGATTGTCATTGCCTCTACTTCCGTGGCCCGTGACGCCTTTGAGATCGGATATGTTCGCCGTCTGGAACAGAATGGAAAATCCTTTCCCACATTCCCTGATGGAACGCACCTCCGAACACTCATCCGAGTCAACGCGGAACGGGTCGGTTGGTGGACGGTTGTTGGCGCGTTTGCCTGTACCGTGCTTGCACTTGCCGGCGCGGGCATCGTCGATACAGAGCGGACGCTACTCTGGCAGTTGATTCTGGTCACAGCCGGCGCTGGGTCGCTGGCCGTCGTTGCCTACTTCGGGGGGCGACAGCGGCCTGGCGGGTGGTTGCAATCTCTCAGCGAGACAGCATGGAGCGAGTTGTTCAAGTTTTGGTGGTGGCCAGGGTTGACTTTCGCGGCGACGTATTATCTCGCAGTGATCGGGGTCGTGATCTATCTCTTGCGCTTGGACACGATCGGCCGGCCGACTCTGGGCCTAATGGCTGGCGGAGTGGGTGGTCTGATGAGTCTGTACGGGTATTACCTTGGTTACCGTCGATCGGTCGAGGATCGTTTGGCTCAGACCGTTCCCGCATCGCTCTTGCGCTGTCCGTTCGTCACGGGCATTTTGTCCAGGTCGTCGCGAGAACTTGGGTCGGCCGATCTGGTATCCAGTGAGTCGACAGGAAAACCGTCGAGATTGTAGGCGTCATGCACGGGAACTATAGAAAACAAGCGGCAGGGATCTTGCTCGGCTGTGTTTTGCTGTTCGGACCAACCTGGGTTTCGGGTTCCGAGATCGAGCGGGACTCAGGTACGCTTCACGTATCCAAAGACATTTATTATAAGACCGCGGGCACGCCGGTGGGTCCCCCTGTCCCCTCTCCGAATGAAACGGTCTATCCTCGGTATGGGTCGCTGGACAGCAGGATCCTCATTTGGTTTGTAACGCAGCAGCACACCTATTTTGGCGGCTTTGTGCTGGCCCTCCCGATCTTCTGCGTACTTCTGGAGTTCCTGGGCTTGGTGTCGCGCAATCGGGTGTATGCGGCTCGGTATGAAGGACTCGCGCGGGATTTGTTGAAAGTCGCTCTGCTCGCCCTCTCCATTACTGCAGTCGTTGGCAGCGTGATGCTTTGGCTGTTCATTGCGCTCTATCCGAGCTTCATGCGGTACATGGGTGGGACGTTCAAGGCCATGATGCCGGTGTACGCGCTCGTCTTCGTGGGCGAATCGCTGTTGCTGATCATCTATTACTACAGTTGGGATCGTTTAGTCTCTCCCGCTGCGAAATGGGGCCATGCCGCGATCGGGGTGGTAACCAACGCCTTTGGTACCGCCTTGTTATTGCTGGCCAATGCCTGGGCGGCCTTTATGATGGCGCCGGCCGGCGTGGATGCTGACGGCCGGTATCTCGGGAATGTCTGGCATCTGCTCCACTCGGCGCTGTGGAACCCACTCAATGTGCACCGGTTTCTCGCGGATATCATGTCCGGCGGGGCGGTTGTGCTGGCTTATGCCTGCTTCCGCTTTTTCACCAGTAAGAGTGACGAAGAACGTGCGTACTATGACTGGGTGGGCTACGTATTTTTGTTCGTGACAGTCTGCGCGCTCTTGCCGATGCCGTTTGCGGGCTACTGGCTGATGCGCGCGGTTTACGCGTTCCGGCAAAGCATGGGCATGACGATGATGGGTGGGTTGCTGACGTGGCTGTTTGTCGTGCAAGCGCTGCTGATTGGCGCGTTGTTTCTCGGGATCAATTACTATCTCTGGCAAAGCATGGGAAGAATCCGCGGCGGGGAGCGGTATCAGCCGTATTTCCAATACTTGGTCTGGGCTCTCATGGGTTGCCTCTTCGTGTGGTTGACACCGCATACCGTGATGATGACGGGCAGCGAACTCAAAGCGATGGGTGGGGCACAGCATCCGGTCATCGGGAATTACGGCGTCATGTCGGCAAAAAACGGCGCCGTCAACGTCATGATCTGTCTCACTGTCCTCAGCTACATTTTTTATCGGCGGGCGAACCGGACGATGACCATTTCGTGGATCCGAACCGGTAACGGCGTGCTGGCTGTGCTGTTCACTGTCGGAATCCTTAATATTCTGTGGCTGTCCGTCTACGGGTTTTATCTGCCGGCGAACATCCGAGTCGGGTTGTCTTGGCCGCAGGCGTTTACGACGTTGACGGTCCTTGTCGGCGGTGTGGCCCTCAACCAGGCCATGCTGCGCGGAGCCAAGGTTCATGGTCCGATCGAATGGGGTAAAATATCCTTTCGCGGAATGCTCGGCCTGTTCGGCCTAGCTGTGGCGTTTTCCTGGGTGATGGGACTGATGGGATACATTCGGTCTTCCGGGCGCCTTTCGTGGCATGTGAATGAACTGATGGCGGATCTATCGCCCTGGGCCTTCACGCCTCCGTTGAGCTTTGCGGCAAAGATGGTCACGCTCAATATGGTGGTATTCTGGGTAGCCGTGCTGGGCCTTTTTGGGGTGTGCCAACGGAATCGACAGACGGCGATGAGTGTGGAATTGGATGCCGAAAGAGAAGCTGGGTTTCTGCCCTCGGCCTCCCGTGAAGCTTGAAAACAGCGGAGTGGTTGGGTTCGGTATGCGGACTGCCAAGGCTATTGGGTCGCTCGTATTGGGGGCAATGGGCGTTTGGGGCGCGGTAGCGCTGCCTTCATCGGCTCAAGCTCCTTCACAGATTATGTTGGAGGATTTTCAGGCCAAGGAAGCTGATGGGTTTCCGGCGCAGTGGGAGCATGAGAGTCAGCGCAGTCGGTCCAAGGGGCGAGCGGCGTACAAGGTTCAGACCGATGCCGGCATCAATTATCTGGCGGTGAGAGATGCCGGCCAACGCATAAAAAAGAAAAACATCGATTGGGATCCCAAAGCTTATCCGATCCTTGTTTGGAAATGGCGTCTGCACAAGGCCCCTAATGGGGTAGAACCAATCGTAGCAGTGTACGCTTCGTTGGACACCGACCTGCTTTTTATCCCGGTCTTTACGAAATATGTGTGGAGCTACAGCAAGGCAGAAGGGACATTGACCGAGGGTGGGATGTTCAGCGGGTCGGAGATCGTCGTGCAAAGCGGGACGAGCGCCGTCGGCCAATGGGTTGAAGAACGAGTCAATGTGTACGAGGACTTCAAACGTATTCATGGTCATGAGCCAGCCAACAAGGCCTGGGGCATTTCGATTTTCGCCGGTCCCGGTGTGGATGTAGACATCGGTCCGATAGCCGCAATGACAGCTCGGTAGGGAGAAGCACAGGGAAGGGCGCAGCCTGGTTGAGTCAGATGAGTCACTCCTCAGGAGCGAGTCAGTTTCCAGCTAAAAAGATCTTCGACATGGCGTTCGGCGCTCTCGTTATGGGAACGGTGGGGGTCATGATCGGGATGATTATGGGAGGGGCCTCGGCACCGGTGGCTACTGGGGTCGGTTTGGTCCTTGGCGCCGTGGTGGGATTTCTCGGAGGCCGGCGGTTCCTGTCAAGTATTCTGCTTGGAACGGTGTTAGGTGGTGGAATCGCTTGGCTTCTAGCCGGCGCGGAGAAGATCTCGGTTGGAGCTGGTGCAGGGGCTGCGATGGGAGGTTTCCTGGGAGTTCAGGCGTCAATGCTGCTTGACCTGCGTGCGGCCCGTAAGCAGGCGTCGAAACCAGTAGATCCGCCGGCATGAAGATCGAAAATCACTAGGGGAGGTTGATCCTATCATTCCTTCTGGGCTCCTTCTCTTTAGAGGTTCATTAGAGGCTGAATTGACTATGGAGAGCCATGGAAAATAGGGCGGTCCTGATCGGCTCCATTGTGTTTGTGTTCGCCTCGTTCATCCTGATGATCGTTGGATTGGTGTACGAGTCGTACAAGTCCAAACGAATGAGAGAACTGGCGGCCACGATCAAGATGGAGAGTCGCCAAGCTACGGCCGTCGCGAAGCAAGATTATTCGATGTACAAGATCATTGTGGGGGATGATGGCCGTGAAATGGTTCAGGTCCCTGAAGGACCGTTCAGAATGGGAAGTGCCGAAGGCGATCCTGACGAGGCGCCCGAGCATCAGGTCTATTTGGGAACGTATTATATCGATCTAAAAGAAGTGACGCAGGCCGAATATGAGCGATTCATAAAGATGACCAAACGCGGGAAACCGTTCATCCCCGTGTTCGAAGATGATATTGCGAAGATCAAAAAGCCGGAATTGCCTGCCATCGGAATGTCATGGAACGATGCGGTGGCTTATTGCAAGTGGGCCGGCAAACGGCTACCGACCGAAGCTGAGTGGGAAAAGGCTGCGCGCGGGGAGGGGCGTCGTCGATATCCTTGGGGTGACGACTTCGGCGTTGGTCATGCGAATGTCGATGGTGAAGAAGATGGGTTTAAGTATCTTGCACCTCCCGGTTCGTTCGAGAGCGGCCGTAGTCCTTACGGTGTATATGACATGGCCGGGAACGTCGCTGAATGGGTAGCCGATAATTACGACGAACACTATTATCAAAAAACCCCTTACCGCGATCCTAAGGGTCCCGAAGAAGGAGAATATAAGGTGATCCGAGGAGGGTCTTGGCGAGAAACACCGCAGGGAGCTAGGGTTTCCAAGCGGTTCCAGGCAAGAATGTGGCGAACGGACAGCACCATCGGTTTTCGCTGTGCGAAAGATGGGAGTGAAGCCGCCAGCGCTTCATAGCAAACACAACCTTCCCGTTAAGTCTGAAAACACCTTCCTGCACTGACGGTATCGCCCATGTTGGAAACAAAATTCAAAGTGGCGCTCCTTCTGGCCGTGCTTGCCGCGGCAAGCCTTCCGATCATGGGCATTCTTCGCGGAACTACGCTATCGCCAGTCGAAGCAGACAATCCGTTTCCTGCCGCCGTTTCCGAAACGACGATGATAGCGGAAAGGGGCGAAAAGCCGATCGAAGAAGAGATGGTACTGATTCCTGCTGGACCGTTTATCCGAGGGAGCGGAAGCGGTGGTTTTGATGAGCAGCCTGAACGCATTATTTATCTGGATGCTTTTCTGATCGATCGCTTTGAGGTAACCAATCATCACTACGCAGAGTTTGTCGCCGCAACTGGACATCGAAAGCCGGGTCCGCCCTCTCGCTATGCCAAAAATATGGAACGCATGCGCGGACTCAACCAGCCGGTCGTGTATGTATCGTGGGAGGACGCTGATGCCTATTGCCGCTGGAAAGGGAAGCGCTTGCCGACGGAGGCCGAGTGGGAAAAAGCAATGCGCGGCACCGACGGCCGCCTTTGGCCTTGGGGAAATGTAATGGATCTGACGGCGTCGAACTGGGCACGTGTCAATGATGGATATGAAGTGACCGCTCCCGTAGGAACGTTTCACGGAGATCGAAGTCCGTACGGTGTTATGGATGGAGCTGGAAACGTGATGGAATGGGTGGCCGATTGGTATCAGGAAAATGCTTATAGGGAATCAGACCACAAGAACCCTCAGGGCCCGGAGTTTGGGGTCTTTAAGGTCCTGCGAGGTGGGGGGTATACAAGCACGGGTTCGGATCTCCGAATCACCAGCCGAAGCAAAATGGTCCCCGACTTTCGAGATGAAACAATCGGTTTTCGGTGTGCCGTTTCAGTCGGTAAAAACAAGCCGGAAGTACCGAACATAAAAGAGGTAAAACTTACAGAAAATCAAAATAATAGAGAATAAGAAATACGGCCAAAATTATGTTGACAACCATACCAGCCAAAACTATAATGTCGAACAATTTTGAATTCTTCGTCATTATTTATTCTCTCACCCCGCGCCGTTTGATGTGAGGGAATCTCATTAACATAGCCCGTGTAGCGTGTCAAGGAAGCGGCCTAGTTTTCACTGAACAAAATCGCCCCGTTCAAGATCCTGAGGAGAAGAGTATGGCTGAAGCGGTTCGGCAGGATTCGGAATTGAAGATCAAAGTCGGCAAGATGATTTTTTATATCACGTGTGCAGTAAGCCTGTGGTTCTTCTATTGGTTTGCCGGGATACAGTGCCCGTGCTGAGCACGGGCTTTTTGCTTGTCGAGCCCATGGGACAAGCTGGTTATCGGTTTCACGTGCGGCAATTTTGACGAGAGAGGGGTCAGAATGGGACAGACGATTTTCTATATTTTGATTTCAACGGTGATTTGCTTGATCTATTTCACTGCCGTCGATCACTTCCTAATGGACATGCAGGGCTTGGACTATTGGTATCTGTTCCGGAAGTAGGAGCGGAAGTGTGTTCAACTGTGAGAGCCGGCACTGGTGGGTTAATAAATAAAATAAATTGATGTCCAAAACTGCAACTCGATGGTTGGTCGAGTTTTTTTATTTTTTAAGAAGGGTGACATATCAGCGTGAGTGAGTGTGTGTGATGGATCAAGGAGGTAAGCCATGGGCAGCGTAACCCGGAAAAAGATTATGTCAATCATGGCGCTCAGCGCAATGGTTGGCCTCCTCCTTCTGCCTATTCTTCTCTCAGTTCCTGTGTTCGCTGGCGGTGATGAAGCCCCTGCGGGTGGTCTGCCGCCTGATTCGGCCCAGGCGGGAAGTGGCGAAGCTGAGAAGAAAATCGAGAAGGGTCGGGATGTCTATTACAAGACTGAGGGAATCGTTGTTGGCGCCCCGGCTCCGAAGACAACGGACAGTCCGAAGGATTATCCCCGGTACAATTTTGAAAGTCGGGTGCTCCTCTGGTTTGCCAACCAGCAGCATCTGTACTACGGAAGCTTCGTATTGGCGGTTCCGATTTTTTGCATGATCATTGAGTTCATGGGGGTTGTATCAAAAGACAGGGCCATGGCCAAGAAATATGATCAGTTGGCCTATGACTTCATCAAGATCAGCCTGACCGCGTATTCTTTGACCGCAATTTTGGGCGGTATTCTGATCTTTACGTTTTTGACGCTCTATCCCTCGTTCTTCGGGTACCTCTCGAGCATTTTCCGTCCGGTGATGCACATTTACGCGCTGATGTTCGTGGCCGAGAGCGGAACCCTCTACATCTATTATTACGGCTGGGACAAGATGAAGGAGGGATTCCTCAAGTGGATTCACTTGAGCATGTCCGTCATCCTGAACGTTATTGGTACGGTGTTGATGTTTCTTGCAAACTCCTGGATTGGGTTCATGATGTCGCCGGCCGGAGTTGATGAGCAGGGGCGCTACTTGGGCAACATCTGGCATGTTATTCACACAGCTTTGTGGAATCCTCTGAACGTCCATCGTATTCTTGGAAACATGGCTTTCGGCGGCGGCGTTGTGGCAGCCTATGCTGCGTATCGATTCTTGTCCGCTAAAACCGATGAGGAGCGCGCTCACTACGATTGGATGGGTTATATCGCCATGGCGATTGGGGTGGCGTTCCTGATCCCATTGCCATTCGCTGGGTATTGGTTGATGAGGGAGGTGTATGCCTATCGCCAGCAAATGGGGATCACCCTTATGGGGGGCTTGCTGGCTTGGCTCTTCATCATCCAGGCGACCATGATTGGAATTCTCTTTCTGAGCAGCAACTATTATCTGTGGCAAGCTCTGGGTCGGATGCGTGGCGCCGAAAAATACCAGAAGTACATTAAGTATCTGGTGTTTATCCTGGTGTGCGGGTTCCTGATCTTCATTACGCCGCACACGATGGTGATGACGCCTGCGGAGCTCAAAGCCATGGGCGGGCAGCAGCATCCGGTGCTGGGGAATTACGGCGTGATGTCCGCCAAAAACGGCGGAATCAACGTGATCATCACGACTACTGTGTTGAGCTTTATCTGGTACATGCGAGGGAATAAGGTGCCCACAGTGTCTTGGGCGAAGTTCGGCAATATCTTCATGGGCACTTTCTTTTTCTGGGCATACGTCAACATTATTTGGCTCGCCATCTACGGCTACTATATTCCGGCCAACGTGCGCATCGGGCTCTCTGTGCCGCAGGTGGCGACCACGTTATCTTGTCTCTTCTTCATGACAGCCTTGAATGCCGTCATGATGAAAGGAGCCAAGCAGACGGGGCCGATTGAGTGGGGTAAGATCTCGGCCCGTTCTCAGTATGCTCTCATTATGTTGGCGACGGCTTTTACCTGGATGATGGGGTTGATGGGGTATATCCGTTCGTCTGTGCGCTTGTTCTGGCATGTGAACGAGATCATGCGGGATAACTCGCCCTGGGCCTATACCCATACCATTGGGTTTGCAGCCAATATGATCTCCTTCAACGTCCTGTTCTTCTGGATCAGTATCCTGTTTGTCTTTTGGCTTGGAACGCTCGGCGTTAAAAAGGTTCCTGTTGAGGCCAAAGTTCCAGTACCCGGTCGAGCACCGGAGCCGGTTGTTGGTCACTGAGAAAGTCTCGACTGCTCTTGTGGCATTGTTGGGGGAGAGGCGCTGGTTGTCCGGTGCCTCTTTCCCTCTGTTGGGAGGTTTGAACCGTGGTTGAGCTGCTTACGGAAGCGTTCGCGTTAGGTTGGCCGGCTTTTGCCTTGCTAGTCGGCCTACTAATTTATTTTAAGGTTTCCATCAAGGATCCCGAGGCCAACCGTCGAGCGGTCTTTAAGACGTTTATCGGCATTCTTGCGGCCATCATGTTGTTCATCGCAATTGCGAATTATAAGATGAACTTCTTTGGCGAATCGCGGTTGCTGCCCGTTTCTCTCGCGCTGATCACCGCCCTCAGTTTCATGATGGGACTGTATTTCGCTAACATCAGCGCCCTTTTGAAAATCGGGGGATTCATGTTCTTGGTAGCCGCCGCGCTTTCCGGATACGGTAATTGGCTCCCTCAGGTGGAAGGCGGATTTCCTCCGAAAGAAGAGAAGCTTGATTTTAGCGCTATGACTCCTCAACAACTGGCGGATGAAGGAGAGAAGATCATCTTTGGCGGGATCGGCCAAAACAAGGTGCAGGGAGCAATAGGAAAGGGACAGTGTCCGCTGTGTCATGCATTTCATGAGGGGATGCTGGGGGAGCGAGCGCCGAATTTGCTGGGAATTCCGGATCGGGCCGGAAAGGACCGGCTGGAAGACCCGAGGTATCACAAGGGTAAGCCGCAGGAAAGGGATACGGTTGAGAAGGAATCGTTTCCTGGGGCCGGTACGGCGGAAAACGCGATCGAATACATTGCAGAGTCTCATGCCTGTCCGAGTTGTTACGTAGTCGCTGGTTACGGCGTCAAGGGCTCGAACGATCGAGAGAGTCCGATGCCGAAAATTCACAAGCCGCCTATTTCTTTGAGCCTGCCTGAATTGGCGGCAGTGGACACTTGGTTGTTTGTTCGTGAGGGGAAGGATCCGCCTTCGTACGAGGAAATCATCAAGGCCTATGAGAAATTCATTCCGGAGTCTGATCGGCCCAAGCAGCAAACGGAGGACGAAAAAGCCAAAGGCGGTGGGGGAGCTCTGTTGGCTGACGGCTCCGAACCGGTAGACCAAATTTTCGCTAAGGCGCAGTGTGTGGCTTGTCATACGATTCCGGGTATTCCAGGCGCTGTTGGAACCATCGGTCCCAAGTTGGTCGAGGGGACGAATGCGCCGTTACGCCTTAAGGATCCGGAGTACAAGGGGACGGCTAAGTCTACTCCGGAATATATTATGGAATCGGTGATTTCACCGAGCACCTATGTGGTGAAAGGATTTCCTGACAACACGATGCCAAAGGTGTTCGGACAGAAGTTAAGCGCGGGGGCGTTGAAAAAGATTGTTGATTATCTCTCGCAGCTCAAAGAGGGTAAGGAGCCCCCGAAAATTTCATAACACGCACGAGGCGTTTCAAGATTCAGGGTTAAGGTTGAGGTACAGGGAGTGAACCGATGAAAGCATTAATGGCAGTCGGGGCGGTGGTGGGAGTGATTGGGCTACTCCTCTTGACCGGCATGGTCTTGGGAATCATCCCTTCGAACACCGTACGCTTGGTCGAAGGTTATATGCCCATGCAAATGCTCTTTGAGCTTGCCTTGTTTGTAGCGGGATTTGCAGGGATCAGTTATCTTCTTAACTCGGTGGGAATGGGCATCCCCCGGTTCTGGCAGGGGATTCTCTTCTGGGTGTTTATCTTGCTTTACCTGAAGTACCGGGTCTATCCACCCATTCCGTTCAGTGTTCGGGCTATGTACGGTACAGTTTCGCTGATTGCCGTACTCATGTGGATGTCGAGCAACGAAGAAGACTGGAAAAAATTCAAGCAGCCCATTCTGAATGTGCTCGATGCTCAAAGCGGGTTTAACAAAGTATTGCGCTATGTCTATTTGGTTCTTCTGCCCATCATCGTCGGTGGGTTTTCGTACATGTCGATGAAGCCGACGACAGAAGAGCCCATTGAGTTGAGAACCGTGCATCCTGCCCCTCCGGCGAGCACCAAGGTCCACGGAAAGAGCTACGTGCTTCAGACCGCACAGAATCCTTATCGCGTGAATCTTGAGGGTAAGTATGATCAGGAGTTCACCAACAGTCTTATCGTCGAACAGTCGATGGGGCGCTTGATGAAGCCCGACGCTAATCCTTGGGATCCTAAAGCGGAGGGGTATCTGAAGTATGTTCGGGAAGGCGGCGAAATTTTCTTCCAAAATTGTCACTTCTGTCACGGCGACAATTTGAACGGTCGCGGTATCCACGCATTTGCCTTTAATCCTATTCCGGCTAACTTTACCGATCCCGGAACGATCGCCCAGCTTCAAGAGACCTTCATTTTCTGGAGAGTTTCGAAGGGCGGGATTGGGTTACCTAATGAAGGTTTTCCATGGGCGTCTGTGATGCCGCCCTGGGAACAACATCTCACGACAGACGAGATTTGGAAAGTCATTCTCTTTGAGTATTGGCATACAGGTTATTATCCTCGGACTTGGGATTAACAGCCGGTCTAGGCTGGCTTCTCAGGCAAGAGCAAGCAAGAGTATACGAACGAGATGAACGATGCGAGGTCACCAATGAGGAAGCTGGGCTTGAAAGGTACACCAACTCTGGTGCTGCTCGCTGCCGTAGGGTTTGTGATGGTCTCAGGCAGTGCTGGGGTGTCGATTTTTGCACAAGAAGGCGGTGGGTTACCGGAGGGCTTCAAAAGAGTCGAACTTCCTCCGGAACCGCCTGCTGAAATGATCGAAGCGGGTAAGCGCGTCTACTTCACTAAATGTGTATGGTGTCACGGCGTGGATGGGGCTGGCGATGGTCCGGCAGCGGACCGGCTTTGGCCTAGACCAAGAAACTTTAACCAAGGCACGTTCAAGATTCGTCACACAGCGAGCGGTGAGCTCCCATTATTTGATTATCGAAAGCCGATCAAAGGACAAAACGATCTGTTCGACACTGTCACGCACGGTTTGACTGGGTCCGCTATGCCGCCGTGGGAAGGCATTTTGACGGAAGAGCAGCGCTTGCAGGTGCTCTCGTTTGTGACAACGCAGTTGGTCAAAGACCGTAAGTTTGCTGACAAGGAAACAGAAACCCTGACGGTCCTCCAACTTGACAGTATAAAGCCGATTCCACCCAGCAAGGAGAGCATTGAAAAGGGTGCGCAGTTGGTTGTTGACAAAAAATGTATTGAATGTCACGGAGTTGAGGGGCGCGGAGACGGCAATGCCTTTAACTTAAAGGACGACTGGGGATTCCCAATTCAGCCGGCTGATTGGCATAAGTGTTGGAACTTCAGAGGAAGCCGGCAAGATCCTTACAACGTGAAGAATATATTCCGGACGTTCTCGACGGGAATCAATGGCACACCGATGCCGTCTTTCGCAGACAACACAACAATTGAAGAGCGCTGGCACATCGCGAATTTTGTGAATTCGCTGTGTGAGCGAGATCAGGATGGGAACCCCCTTCCGATTGATCCGTTGACGGATAAGCCGAAGATCAACTTTGTCATTCCTTCCGGTCCTGTTGAAGGGGAAATTTCGGATGATCCTGAAAGCGAAATGTGGAAGAAACAGGTTAGGCGCTACGTCGCGCTGGGCGGGCAGATTACACACAAGCCCAGGAATTTCGTGACCCGGATTGATGATGTTTGGGTCAAGTCGCTATACAACGACAAAGAGATTGTATTTTTGTTCCAGTGGGACGACCGCTCAAAGAGCATAGCAGCCGAACCTCCACCTTGGCAACCGACCGAAGTGAACGTGGAACAGTACGGTGTGCTGGAGCAGCCCCCGAAGACAGGTGAGGCTGGATCGATCGCCGCGAATCAAAACAAGTACACGGTCTACAACGACGCGCTTGCATTTCAGTTCCCGATCAAGTGGCAGGAGATTCCACCGCCGTTTAAGCCGAGATATTTATGGGGTGATCAGAAGTTTCCTGTTGACATCATCAAGTGGGAAGCGGATGGCTCGATCCGGGCGTTCAAAGGGACTGGCTGGGATCAGGACTTTGAGGAACGGGAGGATTTTGAGGAAAAGGTCAAGGTACGAAAGGCCGAATGGAAGAATGGTCAGTGGACGCTAATGGTGTCGCGTCCGCTCAAGGGTGATTACGAAGAGGACACTCAATTCGACGTAGGCAAGTATATCCCCACTGTGTTTTTTGTTTGGGATGGCCATAACGGCGATGCCGGCAGAAAAATGTCCGTGTCCGCTTTCTACTATACTTTTCTGGAGCCTCCTATTCCAAAAGAGGTGTACATTTACCCAACACTGATCGCGGTTGGTATTGTGATTCTTGAGGGCTGGGTTCTCGCCCGCCGGGCAAACAAGAGGAAAGGGAAGACATTCTAAGTCTTCTCCGAAACAGTAGGAAATCTAGGCGCTGTGGCAAAGAGGGGATGGGGGCGGAATCCCATCCCCTCTTTTGTTTATTTTTAAAATTGTGTGGGTAACTGACTCCGCTTGCGTGATGCTTGGACTCTCGAAAGGAGGAGCCGAGCGATGCGCGACTTTGAACTCTATCAAGCGGTGCTGGGCCTGCAGGCCCCGTGACTATGGTCAACGTGGAGCTGGAGGTACAGGGGGCAGCAGGCAACCGTGACTGTCGAAGCCGGACCGGGGCCTTCTCCGTGTTCTGGATGTCGGGAACCGGTCCCGGGCTATGATCGCAAGCGCCGCGGTGGCAGCATGTGGATACCTGCCAGTTCACCACGGGGATCCCGGCGGACCTCCCCCTGCATGAGCTGTCCGATTCATAGAATCAAGCAGATCGCCGTGCCTTGGGCAGAGCCTGGCCGCCAGTTCACCGCCTGGTTCGAGCGTCTGGCCGTTGACTGGCTGCGGGAGTGTTTGGTGAAGGGGGCTGCGGGCTGCTGCGCATCACCTAGGATGAGGGCTGGGGTATCAAGGAGCGAGCCGTCGCCCGCGGGCTCAGCCGCCGCACCTGGGACGTCGTCGCGCACCTCGGTGTGGATGAGAGGGCCATCGCAAAGCGGCATCGGTACCTCACCGTTGTGGCTGATCTTGAGTGCAGGTGGGTGCCCTATCTGGCCGAAGACCGGAAGCAAGAGAGTTGGGATGGCTTCTTGGGCACGCTGACGCCGAAGCAACGAGGGGGAGTGAGGCCATCGCGATGGATATGGGGGAGCCCTATATCCAGTCGACTTAGGCCCCTCTCGATCGGGCAGCGGCTAAGATCATCTTCGACAAGTTCCACGTGGCCAAACATCTGCACATGGCCGTGGACCGGGTCCGCCGCACGGAGCAAGGGGCCGTCAAGCAGACGGGGGATTACCGGCTGACGGGGACCAAGTATCTCTGGCTCATGCGTCCCCAAGGACATGATGGCTGGGCAGCGGGCCACGTTTCGCACCTTGCAGCGCAGCGATCTCAAGGTGGCAAGGGCCCGGACCCTCAAGGAGCGTTTCCGCCAGTTCTGGGACTATGCCTGCCAGGGGGCCACCCAGCACTTCTTTGCGCGCTGGTTCTGGCGCACCACGCACAGCGGGCTCCGGCCATGGCCGGGGTCGTCAAGCTGATCCGACGGCATCTCCTAAACGTGTTGACGTACCTGACGCCTCGGCTCACGAACGCAGGGCAGGAAGCGGTCAATGCCACGATCCAGTGGGTCAAGAAGACTGCCCGCGGCTTCTGCCACGTCGGAGCACTTCAAAACCGCGATTGACTCCCTTGTGGAGGACTGGATCTCTATCCAACCTACACGAAAGCCTGAAGAGCCATTATAAAGCGGCATTGGTCTATGAAACATGGTTCGGCTTCTTCAAGTGTGCAGGGCGTATCCGGTATTGTCATAGCCGGAGGCAAAAGCCGGCGCATGGGACGAGACAAGCGATTCCTCGAGGTTAGCGGGAAAACCCTGCTTGACCATGTCTTGGAGGCCATGGGGGCGCTCTTTGCCGAGGTTATCCTTGTACTTTCTGAGGAAACGCCGGTTTTGAAGCAGTTGCGTTGGCGCACGGTGACCGACTTGATTCCGCAATGCGGAAGCCTGGGCGGTCTTTACACAGGGCTGTATTATGCGACCTATCCCCGTGTGTTCGCTGCTGCTTGCGATATGCCGTTTCTTAACGACAAGGTCATTCGTTATATGGCGGCATTGAATGAGGGTGCGGACGTCGTCATGGCTTGCCTGACAACGGGACTTCAACCTATGCATGCACTGTACTCGAAGCGCTGTCTTGGTCCGCTTGAGGCAATGGCCCGTGCAGGCAATCTGAAAGTGCAAAGTCTGGTCTCCTTAACAGAGCTGAAGGTGCGGTTGGTTCAAGAGGACGAACTCATTGGACTCGATCCACACTTGTTGTCGTTTCAGAACGTCAACACTCCAGCCGACCTGGAAGCTGCAAGAACACTCTTCACGGAACGTCAAGTCAGGCAATCCGGACAAAGCTAAACGCAAGGTTCGCCCATGCTTCGGACAATTCTTTTGGTGCATCCTGGGGGGCTCGGAGATGTGATTCTGGCTTTGCCTGCCATTCGCGCCTTGAGGAGGGTTTACCCGGGGCATGCATGCGGACTGCTAACCGGCCGTGAGGTGGGAAATCTGTACTGTCGGGCTGGCGAGATCGACCGGAGTTTCCCGCTTGAATCGAGTTTCTTGGCACAGCTGTTCGCCGGACCGGAATTCGTTGCTCCGGATTTTCAAGACTGGTTGGTCCGATGTGATGAGGCGGTGTGCTGGATGAGCGATACGACCAGCTGTGTCAGATCTACGCTCCAGGCTTTCGGTGTTCGTCGTGTGATCGTTCAGTCTTCTCGAGTATCCGATCATCCGCCGATGCACCAGAGTGATCGACTGCTCCGCGCCATTTGGCCGGATTTTGTGGAAGGTGTTGCCGGGGAAAGCAATGACGGGAAATTGAATCTTCCCCATGACGTCATCGAAAGTGCTCGTAAAAGGCTCAAGGAGGCGGGCGTTCGCGACGGTCATCCGGTCGTCGCGGTTCACCCGGGGAGTGGCAGCCGACATAAATGTTGCCAGCCGGCCGTACTGGCAAAGATCGTGGATTTATTGGTAGCGGACGCGAAGGTTCCGATCTTGATCCAGGGACCGGCGGATGAGGAGATGGTCAGGTTAGTGTGCAATCAAGTCTCAAAACCGCCTGAGGTTATCCGGAATCTTGATCTGCTCACGGTTGCCGGAATTCTTGCACAGGTCGTTCTTTATATCGGTCATGATTCCGGCATCACCCACTTGGCTGCTGCCCTTGGTGCTCCGACCGTTACGCTGTTCGGTCCGACGGACAGGCAGCGGTGGGCGCCTCGAGGATCCAATGTAAGAGTCATTACCGGCAGTGCCTGTCAGTGTCGAACATGGGAAACCGTTCAACAGTGCACGCGTAAATCCTGTCTTGAGATTTCGGCGGAGCATGTTATTGCGACGTGCATGGATCTCTTGAGCGGTCTTCCCTCGGCGACTAAGCCTGCGCCGCTGCCTTGTCACGTCTTGTGAGGTGTGCTAGATTGCCAGTTTGGTTTTTCCTTGGTTCTCGCCGGGTTAGAGGATTCCGACGTGCCTCTTGATATTGTCAGGCAGAAGGTACAGAGGGCGCTTGGCGATGCGCTCTTTGCAGCGAAACGCAAAGGACTGCTGAAAGGCGACTCTTTCCCAGCCATTACGCTTGAGGCGCCAAAGCGACTCGAGTGGGGGGATTTGGCATCGACCGTCGCCATGACGCTCGCCGCATCCGAGCGGCGCTCACCACAAGATATCGCCCAAATTATCGTCGACAATATCCCGCAACGTGAAGCTCTCTTTGAACGGATTGACATTGTCCGTCCTGGGTTTCTCAATCTCACCGTCAAGCGGGATGTGTGGCTTCAAGTGCTGACGGAGATCGAAGAACAAGGAGAGGCCTATGGTTCCACCGACCTGGGTCAAGGACGCCGGGTGCTTGTCGAGTATGTCAGTGCCAATCCAACAGGACCGCTGCATGTCGGTCATGGTCGAGGAGCGGCAATCGGACAGGCAATTGTAAATCTTTTGCGGGCGACAGGTCATCGCGTCGTGAGCGAATACTACATCAATGACGCAGGACGGCAGATGAAACTGCTGGGAGCCTCGGTTTATGCCCGCTATGGCGAACTGTGCGGCCGAATCATGAGATTTCCCGAGGACGGTTACCAAGGAGCCTACATCCAAACGGTTGCAGCCCAGGTGAAGGAACAAGTTGGAACGACCTTGCTCGATCTGCCGGCTGACCTCGCCGAACAGCGAATCAAGGACTTGGCCTATCGTGAACTCTTAGGCTGGATTCGAAAAGATCTTGAGGCGTTCGGAATCGCCTTTGAGTCGTGGTTTAGCGAAGCCGCGTTGTTGTCGGCCGGCGCAGTGGAAAAAGTCCTGCAAGAACTGCGAGAGAGCGGTCTGCTCTTCGAGAAGGACGGGGCGTGGTGGTTCCGTTCATCCAAATTTGGCGACGAAAAGGACCGGGTGGTCAGAAAACAGGACGGAGAATACACGTACCTAGCTGCAGACATGGCGTATCATCGGGACAAGCTCGCTCGCGGATACGATCTGCTGGTCGATGTATGGGGCGCCGATCATCACGGCTATATTCCACGTATGCAGGCTGTCATCGAAGCCTTTGGCTACCCGAAGGATCGCCTACGGGTCGTCCTCGTGCAGATGGTGAACCTCCTGAGAGGCGGGCACAAGGTGGAAATGTCAAAGCGCGCCGGCGAGTTCATTACCCTGCGGGAGGTGATTGACGAGGTTGGGGCGGATGCCGCGAAGTTTTATTTTCTGATGCGTCGGCCCGACACGCATCTGGATTTCGATCTGGAACTGGCGAAACAGCAAACTGCGGATAATCCCGTGTACTATGTGCAGTACGCCCACGCCAGGATCGCAAGTCTGTTTCGGGTGGCCACTTCGCGGGGCGTTCCGATACCGCACCCGAGCCGGGCGGAATTGGGGCTCTTACGCGACTCGGACGAATTGAGTTTGATCCGCAAGCTGTCGGCCTATCCGTCTGTTGTTCAGGGCAGCGCGGTGGCCTTGGAGCCTCATCGTCTCACGTTCTATCTGCAAGAACTGGCCGGTCTCCTGCACAACTTTTACTCCAAGCACCGTATCCTCGCTTCCTCGGATGAGGGCGAAGTGCAGGATGAGGGAGCGAAATGTGACAGCGATTCAGCGTCGCGACAGCGTGAGCGGGTGACGCCGGAACTGATGGCTGCTCGATTAGTGCTTATGCGAGCTGTGCAGCAAGTGTTGCGCAACGGGCTACAGCTTTTGGGCATATCGGCGCCGGACCAGATGTGATCCCCTTATGCCCAAGCACTTGATGGTATGATCGACTTTGCGGTAATCCGCACGGACATGGGTGGCAAGGCCCGACTCGGTAGGTTGACGACGAGCCGAGGAACGGTGGTGACGCCCGCCTTTATGCCGGTGGGTTCTCTGGGGACTGTCAAAGGGGTGGATCCGGATGACCTGCACCGTCTGGGTTTCGGGCTCATCCTGAACAACGCATACCACCTTTACCTCCGACCGGGCCACCAGGTTGTCGCGGATATGGGGGGACTGCACACTTTCACCGGATGGTCCGGTGCCATACTGACTGACAGCGGCGGGTTCCAAATTTTTAGCCTGGCGAAACTTCGCAAGGTTACCGATGAAGGTGTTACGTTCCGATCGCACATTGACGGCTCGTTGCACCATATCACCCCGGAGATGGCAATCGGCATCCAGGAGGCTTTGGGAGCCGACATCATTATGGCGCTCGACGAATGCGTCGGACTGCCGTCCAGCGTTGAGCTGGTTCGGGAAGCCGTCCGTCGCACCAGCTTGTGGGCCCGTCGCTGCCAAGCGGCTAGACGACGCACCGATCAGGCGCTGTTCGGAATCATCCAGGGAGGGACAGACTCCGCGCTGCGGGTTCAATCCGCGCGAGATCTTGTAGCTCTAGGGTTCGACGGGTATGCAGTGGGCGGGTTGTCGGTCGGCGAAGAAAAAGCTGCTATGTACGATGTGCTCACCGTGACGACGTCCGAATTACCTGCCATGAAGCCCCGGTACCTGATGGGAGTCGGCATGCCGGAAGATTTGGTGGAGGGCGTCGCACGTGGCATCGACCTGTTCGATTGTGTGGTGCCGTCCAGACATGGTCGGACCGGCTGGTTGTTCACATCTTTCGGACGCGTGGTGATCAAACAGGCGCACTATGCGCGTGATGAGCGACCGATCGATCCAATCTGCCGATGCCCGGTCTGCACCAAGTACTCGCGGGCCTATCTGCATCACCTCTTCAATGTCAAAGAGATGCTGGGTGCTCGACTCAACACCATCCATAACTTGTTCTATTTCGCCGAGCTTATGCGCCAGATCCGTCTCGCCATCGAACAAGGCCGCTTCGCGGCCTTCCGGACGGAGTTCCTCGCCCGCCACGCCCAGTGGCTGGGCGAGGAACGGGTCGACGAAACGATCGAGGCCCGTGGCGCCAAGACGGCGTGCTCGGTCCAAGTCCACAAGGAGAACCGCAGCCGATGATACCGATGGCATGGGCGCAGGGGACTTCCGCGGGTAATTCTGCCGTGAGCGGGCTGTTGTCGCTCGTCCCCTTTGTGCTGATCTTCGTGATCTTCTATTTCCTGCTTATCCTTCCGCAACAGCGGAAGCAGAAAAAGCTGAAAGCGATGCTGGATTCCCTCAAGAAAGGCGACAAGGTCGTCACCGCGTCGGGCATCTGGGGAACGGTGACGAATTTAGGGAAAGACACCGTGACGCTTCAGATTTCCGACAATACCAAGATTAAGATTCAGAAGGAATTCATTGCGAGGTTGCGGACCGAAGACGAAGACTGAGGAGCGGCCCATGCCACGTGTGAGGTCAGAACAAGGATGAAAAAAGTCGGCGGACGGTTGGCGTTATTGGCGGTTGTGCTGGTGATGTCGTTTATTTTTTTTCTCCCCTCCTATCAGCCCTTGTACCGGCAATTACCCGATTGGTTGAAAACCGTGCTTCCGAACAAGGGGATCACGCTAGGGCTCGATCTGCAGGGAGGTATCCACCTCGTGCTCGAGGTCGAGGAAGACCGGGCGGTGGAGATCGCCGTTGATCGATCGGTCGTGGCTATCCAGGATCTGCTGGTCGAAAAGAAGATTCCGGTGGAGTCGGTCAAGCGGACCGGCTTCGCTCGTCTCTCGTTTTCGTTCCAGAATACGGAGTTAAAGGAACAGATTCAGAAACTGCTCGACGATTTTCCGGCATTTTATGAAGTGGAAAGCGTAGGCGACGCCCACACGGTGGTCTGGGAGCTGCGCGAGGGAGAAATCAAGCGTATCAAGGATTCCGCCATCAACCAAGCCTTGGAGACGATCCGTAATCGAATCGACCAGTTCGGTGTGGCGGAGCCGCTGATTCAACGACAAGGCTTGAACCAGATCGTTGTGCAGTTGCCGGGGATTAAGGAGCCGAAGCGAGCGAAAGACTTGATCAAGGAAACCGCGCTTCTGGAATTCAAACTGCTGGACGAGGACAGCAAATTGGCTCTTGATCTACCGCAGCGCATTCCCAAGGGCAAGGAAGAGGAAGTTTTAAAACAGTTCGCGGGCAAGATTCCGGAGGGCGATGAGATTCTGTTCGAGCGCGTTGTGGATAAGGACAGTGGGCGAGAATATCGCATTCCGTACCTGGTGAAGAAACGGGTGATGCTCGCTGGAGACGTGCTGAGCGACGCGCGAGTCTCGATCGGCCAATTCAACGATCCTTACGTGTCCGTGACCTTCGATGCCAAGGGCGCCCGAGAATTCGAACGGATCACTGCGGAGAACGTCAAGAAACGCATGGCGATCGTGCTGGATAATACCGTCTATTCTGCTCCCGTTATCCAGGAGCGGATCAGCGGCGGGCGGGCCCAGATCACGGGGTCGTTCACCATGCAGGAGGCGAACGATCTGGCGATTGTGCTCAGAGCCGGGGCATTGCCCGCGCCGCTAAAGATCATTCAGGATCTGACGGTGGGGCCCTCATTGGGACAGGATTCCATCGACAAAGGCATTAAGTCTACGCTGTTGGCCGGCGCGATGGTGGTGCTGTTTATGATGGTGTATTACCGGCTTTCGGGCGTCATCGCCGATTTCGCCCTGGCGCTCAATCTCATTTGCTTGATCGGGGCTCTGGCGGCGCTCAATGCGACCTTGACCCTGCCGGGCATCGCTGGGATCATCCTGACGATTGGCATGGGCGTTGACTCCAACGTGCTCATTTTTGAGCGTATCCGCGAGGAACTGCGGCAGGGCAAACCGGTGCGGCTGGCCGTTGACGGCGGATACGACAAGGCGTTGCTGACAATCATCGACTCGCATGTAACCACCTTGATCACCGGGTTTGCGCTCTTTTTGTTTGGTACCGGACCGATCAAGGGCTTTGCCGTCACGTTGTGTTTGGGCATCGCGATCAATCTGTTCACCGCATTGGTCGGAACTAAAGTGATCTTCGATATCATCAATCAGCGCCGGAAAGTCGAGCACCTCAGCATTTAGTTTGACAAGGAGCCAGCATGTTCGAAATTTTGGGCAAGACGAATATCGACTTCATGGGCAAGCGACGGATCGCCTTCATGTTTTCCAGTATCATGGTGCTCTTGGGGCTGGTGGCGGTCATCCAGATTGGCCGGGGAACTGCGAATCTGGGGATCGATTTCGCCGGCGGAACGGCGGTGCAATTGAAATTCGACCAGCCGATCCGGATCGACCAAGCAAGGAAAGCGCTGGAGGCTCATGGGTTGGGCGACGCCGAGTTGCAGGAGTTCGTCCAGGAAAACAAGCTGTTGATCCGGGTGAAGACTTCCACGACGATTGAGGAGAAAGTCGCTGAACGGGTTATGACGGTGTTCGGCCAGGAATTCCCGGCGAACCGCTTTGTTGTGGACTCTAGCACGGAGATCGGGCCAACGGTCGGGAAGAAACTGCAGCAGGATGCGTTGATTGCGATCCTCATCTCCTTTGCCGGAATCGTCATTTATATCGCGGCACGGTTTGAGTTGCGGTTCGGTGTCGCCGCCGCCTTGGCGACTTTCCACGATGTGCTGGCGGTGTTGGGCGCATTTTATGTGCTCGACAAAGAAATCACGTTGCTCGTCGTAACGGCATTGCTCACGCTGGCCGGCTATTCGCTTACCGATACCGTCGTCGTGTTTGACCGCATCAGGGAAAACCTCCGGTTTCGCCGTCGCGACGACATCGCGACGGTCATCAACAACGGGATCAATCAGGTGTTGAGCCGGACCATCGTGACCAGCCTGACGGTGGTATTGGTGTTAATTCCTCTGGTTCTGGCGGGCGGTGAGGTGCTTCACGACTTTTCTCTCGCATTATTATGGGGCGTGATCTTTGGGACCTACTCGTCAGTGTTTGTGGCTAGCCCGCTGCTCCTGATTTGGCCCGGGGGCCCCGGTCGTCTATTGAAGCGGGCTTGAGCTGTCGCCCACATGGGGGGACTCGTTTTGCGCGTTTCCGGAATGGTAGATTGACATGCCTCTGTCGCCTGATTAGTCCCCTAGGTTCATATGGAGTTCTGGGGTCGGTCACGGAGTCTCCAGCGGAAGATCATCGCGGCCATCGTGATGGTCGGCCTTCTCCCCCTTTCCTTGTCCCTTGCCCTGACATACGTTGAGGAACGGCGTGCGCTTCGCGAGGCGATCGGCGCGAATTTCAAAGAACTGGCTGTGGAAGCGGCCCGTCGGATCGAGCTCCAAATCACCCGCGGGATCAACGAAGCGCAACAGTTGGCCACTACGCCGTTTCTCCGGACAGCGGTGACGGAGTCCAACCGAACCTATGCGGGCAAGGACGAGCGCACCGTCCAGTCGATGATCCGCGACTGGCAGCAACGGTGGCGTACACGCGACCGGCGCAGCGAGTTTCCGATCTTCATCAACCGCATTGTGACCAATTATTTGATCCGTTGGCACGACATCCGAAAAGCGGACTATGTGGGCATTTTTGTCACGGACAATCGTGGTGCACTGGTGATCAGCTCCATTCCGCAGGTGGAGTACTACTATGGGAAAAGCCTGTGGTGGCAGGCTGTCGTCAAAAAGGGGCAAGGCCGGGTCTACGTCAGTGACATGTATTTCGATCCTTCCTTCGGAACCCATGTGCTCAATGTGTCGGCGCCGATTTTGGACGACGAACAGCACGAAGCCATCGGGGCCGTGACGGTCCTTTTGCGGCGGGACACGTTGTTTCATGCCATCTCCGAGGTGACCGTCGGGTCGACGGGCCACGCGATGTTGTTGAGTTCCGAAGGGACCCCGCTAATCTGCCCGGTTCTGGCTCCAGAGGAGCATACGGTGACACCTGAGCTGGTCGCCGCGATCGGGCGGGGAAAAGCCGGATGGGCCATTGCGCGCGATGATTCACACGGCGGTCGCAATTCGTTGGTTGGCTTCGCGCCAATCCGGCTAGGTGAGAGCCTTGCGCCGGATAGCCTGGGTGGCAAACGCTGGATCACGTTCGTGCGGCAAGATCCCGAGGAAACCTATGCTCCGCTCGACGAGCTTTTGATGAAGGTCACGCTCTACGGATTCTTCGTACTGGCTGTGTTGTTGGCGACCGGCGTCACGGTCGCGCGACGGATCTCGAAGCCCATTCGAATCTTGCACGAAGGCGTGCAGGAGATTGGCAGCGGCCGGCTGGATCAGCGACTGAATCTCAGGACAGGGGACGAAATTCAAGACTTGGCGGAAGCCTTCAACACGATGGCCGCCAACCTGCAACATTCGTTCAACCAGATTGAGCAGCGAATGGCGGAAGTCAGACAGCTCGAAGAGAAATATCGCGATCTGATTGAGAACTCGCCGGAAATGATCTGTCAATTGGACAAGGCTGGCCAGTTCGTGCATGTGAACAAGACCGGCCTTGAAAAGCTTGGGTATACCCTGGATGAGATGTTGACCATGCGGCTGTGGGATTTGGTGCCCCGAGGGCGGGAATCAGAAATCCTGGGGTATCTCGAACGCCTGATGGCCCAGGGCCGCGGCTCGATTGAGACGGTGTTCCTGGCAAAGGACGGGCGGCCCATCGATGTGGAGATCCATGCGACGGCGTTGTTCGACACCGAGAGCGGTGGGCTCATCCACTCGCGGGCCTTCGTGCGCGACGTCACCGAGCGCCGACAGTTAGAGCAACAGGTCCAGCGGTACACGACACAATTGGAGCAGGAAGTCGCTGAGCGCACCCGTCAGCTTTCCGCGTCCCAGGCCCGCTATAAAGCGCTGTTCGATCTGGTGGCGGATTCCGTGTTCATGGTCGATCCCACTGGATGTATCGTCGCGGTGAACAAACGGGAGGAGCAGGCGTTGGGGTATACGGAGAAAGCGGTTGTGGGCCGGAACATTTTGGAAATTGTGCTTCCGGCTCATCACGAGGAAATGCGGAAGTTGATTGGCAAGATCGTGGGCGGTCAGCGACGCGTGCCGACGCAGGAGATCGCTGTCTTCGACCATTCTCGTCGCGCGACGCCGGTCGAGATGGATCTGATGCGGGTGGAAGGCGATGCGGAGCCATTGGTCATGGTTCAGCTTCGCGATATCACCGATCGAAAGCGACTAGAACGACAGTTGGAAGAGTATCGAGAGGAACTAGAACTCAAAGTGCGCGAGCGGACACGGGAGATCGAAGAGACCAAGCAGTATCTGGAAAACCTCCTTGAGAACGCGAACGATGTCATCTATACCCTGGATTCGGAGCAGCGGTTCACTTACGTCAACAGCAAGGTCGAAGCGTGGGGGTATCGGAAAGAAGATCTCATCGGTCGGCCGTACCTGTCCTTGCTGTCCAAGCGGCACCGGGGGCGCCGACTCAAAAGCACGCTGGATATCGGCACCAAGCAGGTCTATGAAGTCGAAGTCCTTACCCGGACGGGAGACACTCGGACAGTGATGGTCAGTGTATCGCCTCTCTACGATTCGGGCGGCGGCATTCTGGGTGTTCTGGGCATCGCGCGCGATATGACAGAGACGAAGAAGCTTGAGCGGCAGATCCTCAGCTCCGAAAAGCTGGCATCGGTGGGCAAGCTGGCGGCCGGTGTCGCGCACGAAATCAACAACCCGCTGGGAGGTATCCTGAACTGTTTGTACAACCTTCGGAAAGGGAACTTACCCCAGGCCAGGCAGGAGGAGTATCTGGCTTCGATGGAGGACGGGTTGCGCCGCGTGCAGAAGATCGTCAGACAACTGTTGGATTTTTCGCAGCAGCATGAGCCGGAACTGTCCCTGACCGACATCAATCAAGTCATCGAGCGGGTACTCGTGCTCACCAATCATACCTTCGTCACAAATCGCATTGTGTTGGAAACGGACCTCGGTCGCAACCTGCCGGACCTCATGGTCGACCGCCATATGATTGAGCAAGTGCTGATGAATCTGATCCTGAACGCGGTGCAGGCCATGAAGGGCGGTGGGGTGCTCACGATCCGAACGCGCATCGATGAGGGACTCTGCCTGATCGAGATCAAGGACACCGGGTGCGGTATTCCTGCGTCTGTGTTGCCCAAGATTTTCGACCCGTTCTTCACCACGAAGGGAGAAGGGGAAGGAACCGGCCTGGGTCTGTCCGTCAGCCTCGGCATCGTCGAGCGGCATGGAGGGAAGATTCTTGTCGAGAGTGAGGTCGGAAAAGGCACAACCTTTACGCTTTGCCTGCCTGTAGCGAGGGAGCGGGTCGCAATCGGGAGACCAGTGTGAAGCCTCTTAGCCTACTCATCGTGGATGACGAACCGCTGATGCGGCTTTCCATGAGCGACGCCTTGAAGGCTGTTGGATACGATGTTCAGGCGGCGTCCAGCGGGACCGAGGGTGTCGAGGCTGTCCAGAAACGTCAGTTCGACATCGTCATTACCGATTTGCGCTTGCCTGGCACGGACGGTTTGACGCTGTTGCAGACTTGTAAGCAGGTTTCACCCCGAACAGAAGTTGTCGTGATCACTGCACATAGTTCGGTCGAAACGGCGGTCGGCGCGATGAAATTGGGGGCGTACGACTACATCACCAAACCCTTTCAGATGGACGAGTTGCTGCTCATCGTCGATCGACTGGCCAAGGTGCTGGCGCTTCGTCAGGAGAATCTGCAGTTGAAAGAGGAGTTGGCCGGCAAGTTCAGTTTCCAGGGGATCCTGGGCAAGAACGAGCGGATGCGCGCGGTGTTGGAAAAGATCAAATTGGTGGCCGGAACGGATTCCACCGTCTTGATCATCGGTGAAAGCGGGACCGGCAAAGAGTTGGTTGCCAATGCGATCCACCACATTAGTCCGCGAAAAGATCATGCCCTGATCAAGGTCAGTTGCGCGGCTTTGCCGGAGACCCTGCTGGAAGCGGAATTATTTGGTCATGAGAAGGGAGCCTTTACCGGGGCGCTCCGACAACGTCGCGGGCGGTTCGAGCTGGCCAACAAAGGAACCTTGTTCCTGGATGAGATTGGCGAGATTTCTCCGGTGGTGCAGGTCAAATTGCTGCGGGTCCTGCAGGAGCGGCAATTCGAGAGGGTGGGGGGGAACGAGACGATTGAAGTGGATGTCCGTCTGGTGTGCGCGACACAAAAGGATTTGAAGAAGGAAGTTGCGGCCGGCCGTTTTCGCGAGGACTTGTTTTATCGGCTGAATGTCGTGCAAGTGGTTTTGCCTCCGTTGCGGGAGCGTCCGGAAGACATTCTGTTGATCGCCGAACATGTACTCCGCACGAGGTCCGCCCACATGAACAAGGACCTCAAGGGATTTTCACAGGCAGCCCGCGAACTGCTCTTGCGCTATTCCTATCCTGGCAATGTGCGCGAATTGGAGAACATGGTCGAACGAGCCGTTGCGTTGGGGCGTGCGCAGGAGGAGATTCAGCCATGGGATCTTTGTGGCTTCCAATCTTGTCCCTACCTTGGTGGGGCGCCCCAGGACTCATGCGGTTTTTGCAGTGAAGGTCTGACAGGGGCAGTGCGGAAAGAAGCACCGACTTGCTCTTTGTCGGTGGCGAGAGAACGGTTCGAACGGGAATACATCATCTCCGTGCTCGATCGGGTTGGGGGGAGCAGAACCGAGGCTGCCAAAATTCTAGGGCTTTCGCGGAAGGCGCTGTGGGAAAAATGCAAACGGTACGGCATTCCCTCGGGGAGAAACGGTGCAGAACCGGAGTCCGACGAGGACTGAGCTTATTCCGTTGGTTCTGGACCCCCTTCCCAAAGTTTGACAGTCCGGTCCCAGGAAGCACTGGCGAGGTGCAATCCATCGACAGAAAAGCATACGGACCGAACGTAGCCGGTATGCCCTCTGAGCGTCTTGAAGTGCCGCCCCGAGGCGACATCCCACAGCTTGATGGTATGGTCATCACTCGCGCTCGCCAACACTTTCCCGTCTGGCGAGACGGCCAGCGACCGAACCCAGCCGCTGTGACCTTTTAGTGTTCTTAGTTCAGTCACTTGTGGCATGGCGAAGAATTTGATGGTCGTATCCCGGCTGCCGGTGATAAGGATCTTTCCATCCGGCGTGAAGGTCATAGCACCGATCCAATAGTCCATCGGTTTTTGGAAGCCGCCATCGTCCTCGAAAAAATACCCACGTGCTTCCGGAGTGTCTTCTTCATCTTCCCTCCAGTGGCCGTTGTGAACGATTTTTTCCTCCCCGCTTGGCAAGACCTCCCAGACCTTGATCTTGCCGATATCGCTGCCGCTGGCCAAATGAACACCGTCAGGCGAGAAAGCGACGCAAACCGACCAATGGTGGTCATACGGATCCTTCCCTAGGAGCGTCATCAACTCGGTGCCGGTCGTGATTTCCCAGATTTTGATGTCCTTGTTATGACTTCCGCGGGCTAGCATTAAGCCGTCCGGAGAGAGGGAGAGGCTGCAGACGTTGTGGTCGTAGCGGGTGAAGAGGAGCTTCAAAGGTTCGCCGGTCCTGGGGTTCCACAGGCGGATCGTTCGGTCGTCGCTGCCGGTGGCGAGAATTTGACCGTCTGGCGTAAACACCGCCGCTCTAATGTCGCGGGTATGGCCGCGCAACGACCGGAGTAGCCGTCCGGTCTCGATATCCCAGATACGCACCATGCGGTCGACTCCGCCGGAAGCCAAGGTCTGGCCATCAGGAGAGAAGGCAACTGTCCAGACTCCATGGGAATGCCCGCGAAAGGTTCGGACTTCGCGCGCGCCCGCTTTCCAATACTCAAGCAGGTCGACTTTCGGCTGTTGACCTTCGGCTTGTTCAGGTGCGAGACCGGCTTGTGACAGCTGGGCATGGAGAGCTTGATCAGGCATGGGTACGGTTTTCACTCCTTGCTGGCTCTGGGTTACCTACGCGCAAATTGCAAAAAGGTTTCCCGGGCGAGTATAATTTTTACTGGTTTAAAAAAATGGTAAGAGATGCCATGCGGACAAGTCAAGGGAGCCGGTAGCATTGATTGTGTGAGAATATTCGGTCTTCCCGAATTACGGTCCCAATCCTAGCTCTAGCCGTCGAGGTATCCGATGGAAATCCGATTTCAACCCGCCCTGCTCCAGGAAGTGATCGATTCATTCATCGAAAAGACCGAACGAGAAGGTGATCCCACCTATTATAAGGAGTTCCACGAGCTTGCCGATCCGATCTATGAGAAATTCTCACTCGATGATCGGGAACCGGAGTTCAAGAAACTTTATCAGTATCTTTTCGGTATTTGGGGGTTCTCGGACATAATTCGCGACGCGTTCGACGAGTTCCCTGAGTTGAAGAAAAAAATCGGCATTGTCTTGGTCAAGGGGGTGTTGAAGGAGGATCAAGAAGGAGTCGACATCCTGAGAAAGTGGGGTTCCGTCGAGCACGAATTGGCCAAGCAGTTTGAGGAGAAGGGGCTCAAAGGCGTTGGTATCAAACTCATTCCTCGTCGATTCTACGATCCCGCGTTGACCCGTTATTGCCGACATGAATTGACTCACATCTCCGACATGCTGGACCCGGCGTTCAACTACGATCCGGATACCAAGGTCGGGCAGAATCCCGGCGAGGAAGCGCTGATTCTTCATCGCTACCGGGTTCTGTGGTGTTTAAGCATTGACAGCCGCCTCGAGGCTGCGGGCAAAGAGCCGATGCTTACTAAGGAAGACCGGTATAAGGAGTTCCGTTCGTGGTACCGGAAGATTCCGCCCGCCCAGCTCAAATCGGTATTCGAAGGCCTGTGGCAGACGCAGTTCTTTACCCACTCTGAGTTGGTGGAAATGGCAACAGATACGCTGCGGGTCATGGACCGAGCGGTCGAAGTCGAGGGCGGCGAGGTGCCGGCAACGCAGAACAAAATCATGCTGATGCCTGGCTTTCCATGCCCGCTCTGCCGCTTTCCGACGTACTCTTGGGTCGAGGACTTGGAGAATAAGGTTGAGAAGTATGTCTTGGACTATATCCGAGAGAATCATCCCGGTTGGGATACGGAATTCGGCGCTTGCGACCGCTGTGTCGAAGTCTACAAGCTTCGCGCCGATGGAGTGATGGGATAATCAATCATTCAGTTGGAGGAGGTTCAGCTGATGGCCTCAGAACCCCTGTACGGTCGACGGCAGTTTCTGAAAGACTCCGTCATTTCCGTAGCCAGGGCTGCTCATGAGTTCGTTAAGCACAAGGACGCGCCTCGGGAGAAGAGCGAGCTTCCTCCACGGGTGGATTGGCTCAGACCGCCGGGAGCGGTCGAGGAGGGCATCTTCCTTGAGCGCTGTACGCGCTGCGGCGACTGCGCGAAAGCCTGCCCTTATGGAAGCATCGAATTCGACCGACAGAACGGCACACCTGTTGTGTTTCCTGATCACATCCCTTGTTATCTGTGCGAGGATTTTCCCTGTATCACTGCCTGCTCAACGGATGCCTTGCTACCGCTCACAGGGCGGGAAGACGTCAAAATGGGGCAGGCCGTGGTGGCGCACAGTGATTGCACGGCCGGACAAGGATGTCATGCTTGCGTTTCAAAGTGTCCACTGGATGCGTTGCAAATGGATTTCAAGTTGATGCGACTCGTGGTCTCAAGCGACCGGTGTGTCGGTTGCGGGATTTGCGAGTCCGTGTGTAAGACCGTCAACGACAGAATTGCCATCAAGGTTTCTCCCGCGCGATGGCTGACAAAAGGCCATTCTCACGCGGGGTTATAAGGTGCCCGCGTTAGCGGCGAGAGGGGAGATCTGAGCTCGTGGCTAGCACAGAGAAACGTTGAAAACAGGCGATCAGGTAGCGAGGGGGATGGCCGAGATCACGCTTGACTTCACATTGGCCTTTACCTATGATACGCGAGCCTGTGCCGAAGTTCGAAGTTTTAAACCGAAATGTTGTGGCTCATATGACGGTTTGAAGCCTCGGACTGAGGAGGGGTATTGATGACGGCGAAGCAATCTCAAATAAAACAGCCAGAAAGCTCCATGGCGGTCATTTCCAGAACGGAAGTCATAAAAGATACTCCAGCGGTCGAACGGGCTTTGAACCGCAGCAAGATCTATCTCCTGATCTCCTGGAGTATGTTGTATCCGGAAGACGACGAGTTTCTCGATTATCTCCAAAGCGGGGAGTTCGTGGAAGACGGCCGCTCGGCCTTGGAGAGCCTTCGTTCGGCACTTGGCAGCGCCGGTGGAGAGCGTGCAAAGCAAAAGGTTGCGTCATTGCTTAAGCATTTCGACTTGATCGAAAAATGGATTGCGGCGGAGTGCGTCAACTGGCAACTCAGCGATCTGCAGGGCGAGCATCGTCGGGTATTCAGCAATGTTATCACCCTCGATTGTCCTCCCTATGAGACCCTCTTTGGAAATGATCACGTGTTTGCACAGTCCCATGTCATGGGGGATATCGCCGGCTTTTACAAGGCCTTTGGCCTCGAGCTTTCGAGAGATATCCACGAGCGCCTTGACCATCTGAGCGTGGAGCTCGAGTTCATGCACTTTTTGGCGTACAAGGAGAGTTACTCCCGCTGCCACGATGGCGCGGATAAAACCCAGATTGTGGTCGACGCCCAGAAGAAGTTTGTAAAGAATCATATTGGTCGTTGGGTGCCCCTCTTCTGCCGGATGTTGGCCAGGAAGGCTGATTCGGGATTTTTCAAGTTGATGGCAGATGTCACGACTGACTGGATGGATTTCGAAGTAGCCTTTCTCGGCGTGAATCCGCAACCCTACTCCGAAACCGATTACCGTCCTGCGACGTTTAGTGCTCCCGAAGGTCAAACATACGAGTGTGGCGCGCAGGATCAGGGGAACGAGTTGAGCATGTTACTTAACGAAGTTGGTGCCCAGACCTTTTTGGAAAAGGAAGAGAAAAAGGAGGAGAGTGGGCCGGTTGGAACAGCATAGGGGCTTCGCAGTCTTTACTCGTTGGGAGTGAGCCGGTTGTGCAGTAATGCGTCGTCGTTTTTTTAATCTTTTAATGAGAGGAGGGCATATTCATATGAGACTGGTGCAAACACGCAACAAGCGTTTGGTGTTTGGCATTCTTCTCTCTGCTTTGGTCATTGGCGCGATGCTGACGATTGGGCAAGTGCCGCTGGCGGTCAGCCAACCGGTCACGATCCCAGTGAAGGCCATCAAGGGACCTATCCCTATGGACGGTGCCAATCCGATCTGGGAGGGTGTGCCGGGTGTTGTCGTGCCTTTGAGTGGGCAGACGATCACCACCCCGATGCATCCGAATATCTCGGTCAAGTCGGTGTTCGTCAAGGCTGTCACTAACGGTAAGGAAATCGGTTTCCGCCTCGATTGGGCTGACCAGACCAAGAACGATACCACGATCGGCCCCCAAGATTTCAGAGATCAGGCGGCGATTCAATTCCCGGTGAATCCTTCTGGTGCGCCTCCGTTCCAGTGTATGGGGCAGTCGGGAGGCACTGTGAACATTTGGCGGTGGAATGCTGAGTGGCAGAAGGACTTAGGTAAGGATAGCGCCGGGATTTGGGACGTGGACGATCAATATCCTGGGATTTTCTGGGATTACTATTTTGAAGAGCCAGCTGGCGGTGTCACCTACCCGGACCGGATTGGTCGAAGCCTCGGGCCCTTCAACCCAGGCATCTGGTCGGGGAATATCATGTCAGATCCGACGCTGCGCGTGAGTTCTGTGGAAGATCTCAATGCCAACGGATTCAGCACGCTGACTACGCAGGCACATCAGGATGTGATCGGTAATGGGGTGTGGGAACCAGCCGGTTCGGTAAAGGGTGGATGCTGCACGGGTCCGACGTGGCGTATTGTTGTTAAGCGGGCCCTGGAGACCAGTGATCCCAACGATGTGCAGTTCAAACCTGGCATGTCTGTCCCTGTGGCTTTTGCAGTTTGGGACGGCGCCAATGTGGAGAGAAACGGTATGAAGGGCATCTCCACTTGGTTCACGCTCAAGCTCCCGTGATTGAATCGGGCGCATGATTGAGACGTTGTCCAGGCTGGGACCGGTTATTGCCTCAAACTAACTAATTTAAGAAAAGCCCTGAGTTCGCCTTCCAGCGGCTCAGGGCTTTTCTGTTTTTCCTGCCTTGTGGTTACGCTTTTCCTTTTCGGATCAACAAAGGCTGTTTGGGTGTAAGGCTTGAATAATAGAGGGGTATAGTCCGAGGTTTTGTTAATTAATAAAAATTAAATAGGTGTGTAAACGGGCATCAGGCGGCGACCTCCAGTCGGATGACGGCTCGCTGCGGCATGCCATCCCCCTCCGGCACGCCGGCATGCACGGCCGGCAACAACTCCGGTGCATTCAGGCACCGGACCGGCCGTTCTGCGATCTGCAGAACGTTCCCGATCAACGTCGTGGCGGACGCAACCTGCTTGGCCCCCTTGCCCGCCGTCATCCGTAGCCGCACCGCCGCACACGGCGATTCGACCCCGGTGGTCGTGCGCAGATGCCGCCACTGCTCCCACAGGAACGGAGCGACCGGAACGAGGCACTCCCAAGCGGTGAGTCAGCACTCGACGGCTTGTGGGGCCCCTGGGCAGTACCGGTGACTGCACCGGTCTCGCAGCCGTTCACATGCCGCTTGGGTCTTGGCCTAGGGCCGGGGGCAACCGCGTCGTCGCCCCGGCCTGGGCGTCTTGGGAAGGGCAGCCAGCCCCTTGACGAGGCGATGGGGCCAGTCCCGCTGCTCCGCCGCCATCGGCGGCTGCTCGGCGAGAGCCGCTCAGCTCCCCACGTAGCATCCTCATCCTGCCCCCGCGCCTTGCGCCGCGGGAGTGAGGCGGGCAACCAGGGCTCCCCTCACCCAACCGCCCCCGCCGCGCTAGCTCGCAATCGCCGGGCGTCAATCCCTGCGATACCACTGTGGCACCAGCGTGCTGCCCTGCTTGCTCCGGCGCTGGAACAACGGGAGCAGATGACTAATGTGACACCCCGCCGCGCCGACTTCGCCCAGCCCAGCCGAACCGGACCACTTCCACTCATAGCCGCTGCCCGAGCTGCTGGAGGTGGGTGGGTACAAATTCCTCCCGATGGTTCCACCGACCCCTTGACTCGACTCCGGTCCCTGAGCTCTGCTCCTTCACGGCGGGGGCTCGGCCCGGGGACTTGGTCACCCGAAAGGTGGCCACCGCCCTTTTTCTCTTTCCCCACCTTCTATGTATACCTCTCCTAGTCCTACAGGGTTGCTTTTGCTGAATCACGGGGTGTATAAAAATTTGAGGCACACCGCTAATCCTCGGAATCTTCTATAGAATTCGGATCGGCAAGAAAGGCCGCTCATGAAGATCTTGCTACTGTTCCCGCCGACCTGGCATCCCTCCCAGCCTTACTTGAGTCTGCCATCCCTCACAGGATTTCTTGCACAGGCAGGGGTTCGGAACGTCTCGCAGCGCGACCTAGGTATCGAACTGCTTGATACCATGCTGACGCGGGCGTACGGCGAGGAAATTTACCGATGTTTGATAGAGAAGGTTAGAGATCTTGAGCGAAAGCGAGAAGGAGAAACCGGTGCGTCGAGCACGGAGCATTATGCGCGGCTGGTCGAATCGCTTGACCGCTTCCCGTATTTGATCGATCGGATCGAGCTTGCTAAGGAAACGTTGCGAGGAGAAGGATTTTACGATCTCGATCAGTACCGAGACAGTCTCTTCCTGATCGATAAATGGCTTGAGTTGGTCTCGTCACTCTACTTCCCCACCCGTATCACTGTCGTGGACAACCAATTTAGCTCCTATTCAATCTATTCATCAAAAGATTTGCTGAAAGTGATTCGTGACGAGGAGCAGAATCCATACATCAGCCTGCTTCGCGAGAAGTGCCTGCCATCAATTCTTGCTGGTCAGCCGGAGCTGGTCGGAGTGTCCATCACGGCGACGTCTCAAATCGTGCCCGGTCTGACTCTTTGTCGACTGATCAAAGAGGCCGCCCCGGACATTCATCTGACAATCGGGGGCAGCATCTTTACGCGCCTGGTCGACAACCTGCGGCGATGTCCAGGGCTTTTTGATCTCACCGACGACTTCGTGGTGTTCGAAGGTGAAACGGCTCTCCTTGAATTGGTTAATCAGATGGAGGGCAAGCGCGATTTCAGCAAGGTGCCCAATTTGGTTTACCGCCAAAACGGCAAAATCACGGTCAACCAGCCTTTTTATTCTGAAAATGTCAACCAGTTGCCGGCGCCCAATTACGACGGGTTCCCACTCGGCCGCTATCTATCGCCGGAACCGGTGCTGCCGGTCCAGTTTTCCCGTGGATGCTACTATAAGGATTGCGCGTTTTGCGCGCTGACTCTGGATCACCAGAACTTCAGGCAGAAAGATCCTGGCAAAACGGTCGATGAGCTGGCTTGGCTCAAACAGCGGTATGGCGCAGGCTTTTTCTTCTTCACGGACGAGTGCTTTGCGCTGTCGCCTACAAAACGGTTGTGCCAACAGATGATCGATCGAAATCTCAACGTTCAGTGGACTTGTGAGATGAGGTTCGAAAAGAATCTCTCGCGCGATCTCCTCGTACTTATGCGGGATGCCGGCTGCTTGAAGATCGTGTTTGGACTGGAATCCTTCAATCAACGAGTCATGGATTTCATGAAAAAAGGGATCAAGCAAGAGAGTGTCCGGCGCATTACTAACGACTGCGTGGACTTAGGCATTGCCGTCCACTGCTACATCATTGTGGGCTTCCCGACCGAGCGTGAAGAAGAGGCGCTGGAAACCATGAATTTCATTGTGGAAAACAAAAAGCTACACAGTTCGTTTGGTTTTTCATGCCAGCCGTGCTTGTTCGATTTGGAGAAGGAAGCACCGATCATGAGTGATCCGGGCAGCTACGGGATCAGGCGAATCATGCGCCCGGCCGCTGAAGATTTGAGCTTGGGATTCTTCTATGAAGTCCAGGAAGGAATGACCCCCGATCAGGCTGAGCGAGTGTACCAGTACATCTATGAAAAAATCAGCGAGGTGGTGTGCGAATTACCATTTAACTATTCAATGGCCGATGGACTTCTGTACATCGCTCGCGCGAAGGCTCAAACAGACCGAGTTCCTCAGCCGGCTGGCTCTTGAGCCTAAGTCGTGGTAATTGACGCTATTTTCCCCATCCGACTATAATGGTCCTTCCTCTGACGGGACAGCCGCGAAAGAGCAGGAGGTCAGATTTTATGGTCGGAGGAACGGCTGTTGAGAAAAGCGGACGGATTGAGGAGCAGGGTCTGCTTTTCAAATACACGATCTGTCTGGCGTTGCTGGCCGGTTTGCTCGAACTGGTGTTGTATCGGTTGGTTTCTCGCCTCGGCATGCACTTAAGTAAGGTGTTTGCTCAACACGAGTCGGTTCGGCTCATTTTTAAGGCCCTTTCCTCGATCGGATTTGCCCTGTTGAACACGGTGTCGTTGCTCGTGTTTCTTGCTCTCCTGGTTCTGCTTGCGAACAAAATCGCCGGTAAGCGCTGGGTTGCTGGGATCGATAAATTCACGGTCCCGGCGGTTATGCTTGTGCTATTTTTGACGATTGGATTCCTCATCGTACCGCCAGCGATGCTCGGGTCGGTGGTGTACAATTTGGTTGCGTTTGCGGTGATTGCATTGTTGACGGCGGAGTACCTTCTTTCACATCAGTCTCCGTCCCAGGTGGCGTTCGGCCTTTGTTTCTTTCTCGGGATCTCCGGCTGGTTCTATTACCAGATCCTCTCGACCGGCTTTGGCTTGCTCGGCATCGTGACACCGCCTCCGCTCGTTCACGAGATCAACCGGGTCGGGGAGGCGCTTATGGTGTTGTCTAGCATTCTTGTCTTTTGGGCCTATGGAGGTGGCGTGTCCTTCCATACAAAAAACCGCCGCCTGCGTCGGCGCGCACTGTGGTTCTGGAGCGTTGCCTGCACGCTCTTTGCCACGCTGCTATTTATGGATTACGCGCTCAGCCTATACAATCCAGCGGCGGCGGAAACTGTGAGGAAGGCCGGTGAGGGCATCAGTTGGATTTTCCAGATGGGCATGGGCTATACATTTTATTTGCCTTTTGCTTTCTACATAACCGGCTTGCTGTGTTGGTCATACGCTGTGATCAAATTGCTTTTCATGGGTCGCATGGCTGGCTATGGGTTGGGGTTTTTGTTCATTGCCGGCTACGCGCTGCAGCTTTCGCATCTAACGTTGATGGTGATTTTAGGCCTGATGCTTCTTAATCTGGACAAGCGACGGGTGGTTGCTGTGGCCGAAAATCCTGTGAGCGAGTCCCAGCTGGCTGCTGTTCCCCCGGCACTTGTCAGCGGACGGACTTAAACGAAGAAAGCCCGGTGAACACTTATGGATGAACAGAAAACGATGCCTACGCCGGATCCTGGAGGAGCGACGGTCGAAGAAGGTGAGCGTCCGCTAACGCCAGATGAGGAAATCGCGGAACTTGAAAAGCTGTTGGCGACCGAGCCCGACGACTTTCAAGCGCGTTGTCGGCTGGGAGAGTTGTATTTCCGCAAAGGGCGGTTGGATGACGCGCTCGTCGAGGTGAAGAAATCCATCGAGATGGCTGAAAGTTTGCGGGCCGAGATGAACCGATCGTTGGCCATGTATTACTCTAATCTTGGGACAATCTATGCCACCAAAGGCATGATGGAAGAAGCCGAAACGCAATTCAAGCAGGCGCTCGAAATTCATGGCAGTGATGTGCTTGCTCTCTTCAATCTCGGTCGCGTTTACGCCGAAAAGCGGCAGTACATGGAGGCCAAGAAGTATTTCGAGAAACTGGTGGAAATCACTCCCGATGATCCGATTGCATGGTACAACCTTGCCGGAGTGTACGTGGAACTTGATAACCCCCAGGTTTCGGATTACAACACGATGGACATGGCGATGCAGTGCTATCTCCGCGTATTGGAGCTCGACCCAAAACATCTCGAATCGAGCTTCAAGCTCATGGAAATCGCGCTGAATCACAAGAAAACTGACCTGGCGATCAAGGTCATGGAAAGCGCGGTCGAGCATAATCCGGACGAGCCGCTCGCCTATTACAATCTGATCAGCGTCTACGACAAGTGTAAGATGTTCGAACAGGCGGAGCAGGCTAGGCAGCGGTTGAAGGAACGGTTTGCAAAGCGGTCGAAGGACGCGACGACAGCATGAATGAATCCTTACGAAGGAGACCTCCATCATGTTTGGAAGCATCGGGTTCACGGAACTGGTTCTGATCCTGTTCATCGTGTTGATTATTTTCGGGGCTGGGAAATTGCCTCAACTGGGGGAGGGGCTAGGGAAAGCGATCAAGGGCTTCAAGAAATCCGTTCACGAAGCTGACCAAATTGAAGCCGAAGCGCAGGCGCAGGCTCAGCAGGCTGCTGTTCCGCAGTCCCAACCGGCTCCGCAGCCGGCTCAGCCCGCTGCCGACGCTCCGGTGGCCGAACAGCCTGCCGCAACCGTCACGCCTCCGTCTCATGCGTAGGCAGTAAACCAGCGGGGCTGGGAAAGCGTACTGGATAGGACGTGTGATGGAAACTGGCGTTCATCAATTGGCCGTTGGATACATCGAAACGTTTGCCGGAAACGGCAAGGCGCGCAGCACTGGAGACGGCAAGAAAGCCGTGAAGGCCGGGATTCCTCTTCCTCACCACGCCGCGTTGGATAAAGAAGAGAAGTGGCTGTACTTTGCCGAATCCGGTTCGGACCGTGTCCGGCGCATCAATTTGCTCGAAGGCACGGTGCACAACTATGCAGGTATTGGCGAAACCTGCTACAGCGGCGATTCAGGCCCCTGTAGCGAAGCCGGCCTTTATCTGCCGCTTGATGTGGCGTTTGATTCCCGAAACGATCTGTACATCTGCGACTCTGGCAGCAACCGGATTCGAAAAGTTGACCATGAAAGCGGAATCATTACGACCGTGGTTGGCACTGGCCAGCACGGGTTCAACGGGGACGGTCCGGCTCTGGAGGTCAATCTGACCTGGCCTGCCGCTATCGCATTCGACGCGGACGATGTGATGTATATTGCGGATACGCAGGCTCACCGTATCCGTCGATATGATCCTCGGACCGGAATGGTGACGACCATTGCCGGTACTTGGTCGGCCGAAGATGAGGCCCGGGAACAACCGCTTGTCGCCAAGAACCTTGTTGTCCTTTCCGGCGATGCCATCGGGATTGATTTTAGTGATGATCACGGCTGGTTGATGCCGGTCTGTTCGGACGGTCTGGACCTTTCGCCTTATTTGGACGATGGGAAGCCGGCCCTTGAAGCGAAGTTGTACGACATTGCCGGAATTGCTGTGGACGGTGAGGGGCATATCTATATAGTGGATAAGGGAAGCAATCGGGTGCGCAAGATCGACCGATACACAGGCGTCATCTCCACAGTTGCCGGAATATGCCGCTACGGCTTCGATGGGGACGGCAAGCCGGCAAACAGATCGATGTTGCACGCTCCTGAAGCAGTGGTGTTCGATCCCTGGGGCAATATGTATATCTCCGATACGATGAATCATCGCGTTCGGAGGGTGGATGCGAAAACCGGGATCCTGACCACGGTCGCAGGCAACGGCGACAGCGGCTATGAAGACAAGAACATGGGCGGATGCGGCGCGGCTCGGTTCGTGGCAAAAGAAGCGGCAGGCGCGCTCAAGCACGGGGACGGGCTACCGGCAATCGAGGCGATCGTGAATTCTCCCGTCGGCTTGGCGCTCGATTCTCAAGGTTACTTGTACATCTGTGAGCGGGGAGAGAACAAGATCCGGCGTATGCGATTGTGGTAGAGTTCAAACAGGTAGGTGCCGCGGGGGCAACGGTTTCGGTCGTCTATCCCCAGCCGTTCATTGACAGTTGCGAGGCGGAACAATGGCGCACATGGCCCGATTGCGGATCGCCCGACCTTTCGGATTGTTTCTCCTGTGTCTGGTTCTGATAAGCGCGTTCGTGCTAGGTGGCCTGGGCATTCCTATTGTGAGTTCCGAGGGGATGATCATCCGCTCTCATTTGATTGACGGCGAGATTCCCACCACCCCGGAAGATCCGACATGGAACAAAATACCGCCGATGACGTTACCGCTCAGCGGCCAGATCATTACGCGGCCGGTATGGCCCGAGCCGACCGCGAGGGCATTGGTGGTACGCTCGGTGCATAACGGAAAGGATATCGCCTTTTTATTGGAGTGGCAGGACAACACTAAGAACGACCGACTCACGCCAGGCACGTTCCGGGACGGGGTCGCGGTCGGGTTGCCGCTTGGAGACGCCCCAGCTTTCTTCTGTATGGGCCAATTGGATCATTACATCAATATCTGGCATTGGAAGGCCGATTGGCAGAGCGATATCGATCGCCGGGCCGCCAGGGCTGCGGAGAAACAGGAGAAACAAAGGGGCGAAGTGCGACGGTTTGAAGTCATTCCGAGACGGGTATCGTCGGTGGAGGACCTGATCGGCGGCGGATTCAGTACTTTGACGACCAAGGAGAAGCAAGGGCGTGTCCAAGGAAAGGCGACATGGAAGGATGGGGTATGGCATGTCGTGATCTTCCGTCCGCTTTCGACGGAAGAGCAGGAAAACGAAGCTAAGCTGATTCCTGGCCGGATGCAAGCCATTGCGTTTGCTGTTTGGAATGGGGAGAACAAGGAGCGGAACGGGCAAAAAGCAGTGGCTCCATGGTTTCAGTTGTCGATTGATCCGGTGAAGCTATAGCCGTCCGTGGGTCAGTCCTCAAACGGCAGAACCGATGAACGGATTCCCGTCACGTTTCCGGAATCGCGCAGAAGCATCGGAGTGAACAACTTGGAGGTTGGCGAGATTACCAATTGGTCGACTGGACAAAAAGCCCTCCTCGACGGCAGGGCTTTTTTTATGTTCGTCTGCGTGGTCGCGGCTTGGTTGGGTGCCAGTTTTACCTCGCCTCTACTGAATGCTGCAACCGATGGAGAGATGACCGAGGAAGAAGCGCTTAAAATCGGCGAAGAATTCGGTGTCGTGGTCGGACAGGTCGACGAGGAGATTCAAAAGGAATTGAAATTGCAAAAACCCGAAGGAGTGGTCGTTTTTGAAGTGATCGGCGGGACTCCAGCGGATCTAGCCGGTATCAAAGTGCGGGCAGTCATCAAGGAAATCGATAAGGTGGAGGTCCGGACCTTAAAGGATTTTGGCCTTGCCCTCAAGCGCGCTATTCCAACCTGCAACTTCACGGTCGGCACCTACGAACCAGCCGATCCTGATAACCAAGGCGTCGGGGGCATTCTCAATTTTCATTTTGTTGGCTGCAAGCGGGATTGACACTGGACAGCGATCGGCGATCGGAGAGCACGGTATGCACCTGATGCAGAAGTTGGCGGTGGGTATTCTGCTGGCGCTTGTCGTCGGAGTGAACGCATTCTACCACGGAAAGGCTGTGGCGCAGAAAGTCGATGGACAGGCTTCCGAAGCGTCGAGTGACTGGGTGGCCGAGATCGAGAAGATTTTCATCCGTTCAGAAGATTGCAAGCAATGTCATGACCGGCATTTCGAGGAATGGAAGGGCATGCGCGAGCAGACGCCTGATCTGAAAACATTCGGACGGGTCGATGCGGCGCTGTTACACGGCACCTCGTTTGAGTCGCCGGTGTTCAGAACGGTGTTGGGGCTGTGGGCGCAGACCAACCCGACAGCTGAGGAGCGCGCCCGGTGCCTGTCTTGTCATGCGCCTGCAGTCACGGTGTTTCCACAACACGCCGACAAGATCGTCAACCAGATTCTTTCGGGCAAGGTGGAAGTGGAAGGCATCGGATGCGCCTCGTGCCATTTGATCAATTCGACGGAGAAGAACCCAGGTTCGCCGCCGACGTTCAAGGTTCAACCGGGGAAAGTGCTCTACGGGCCGTACGCGGACCCGGAAGAAAACCTGGTCCACCCTGCCAGTCAATCTGATCTCTACAGAGGGGCCAATTACTGCGCCTCCTGTCATTTCGACAAAGTCAAGGACGTGACCCGGCGCGATCTTCCTGGCGAAATTCTTCAAGGCACCATTTGTCAGGATTGCCATATGGAACCATCCACCGGCAGCTCGACCTCCAAGCGTGGTGCCATGACGCGGGCGATTGGCCGCCACTGGTTCAGAGGTGTGGTGATTCCCGGCATCCTGCTTAAGAACCGGAACCTACAGGCTGAATGGATGCCTCGGGTGGAGATCGAAGCCACCAAGTCCTCGACAGCCGTCGAAGGAACGGTTCTGGTGAGGGTCGGAAGCCTGCCGCACAGTTTTCCGGATGGAGACCCGGTCCTGAAGCAATTCTTTTTGACAATCACTGTCAAGGATGCCACAGGGCTGGTGTTAGCTGAGGAGGTCAAGAAATTCGGATTGCCTTATGAGCAGATTTTACGTGGGCCGATTCCCGACCCTTTCGTCAAGGGAGGTACGACCAGGCGGGTGCCGTTTTCGCTGACGATTCAAGGTGGGTCGGCGCCGGCCAGCGTGGAAGCGGTGTTAACCTACGCGCTGATTCCCGAGCCGACGCCCGAGCTGAAAGATCGCTACCTCGCGACCTTGACCAACGACCAGGACCGGGCGACGGCTGTCAAAATCATCGAGGAATACACGCAGCCTCGCATGCTGACATTCCGGACAAAGTCACTTTAGTTCGCGTTGCGTCTGGCACGGCTGGGAGAGAAGTTCACAAGCTTCCCGAGCAGGAAAGGGGGATCACGGTGAGTCCAACCAGAAACGGAGGGCGGCTGGGTACCGCCGGCGCGGTGTTACTGAGCGTTATTGTGGCCAGCAACGCGCCCGATGTGAGTGTCGCGCAGGATTCCGTCAAGGCACAGGCGGCTATCGAGAAGGTGTTCCCCCATTCCAACAAGTGCAAACGCTGCCACGAGCGAGTCTTTGAGGAGTGGGAGACATCTCCACTTTCACGCTCCATCCATTCTCCGGCCTTCCGGGCGGCATTGGACGAATACCTCAAATTCTCCGGAGGCAAGGACAAGGCGCTGTGCTTCCGTTGCCACGCCCCGCACGTGCGGGAGTTTGCGGATGCGGCGCAGATGTTCATCACGCAGGTGCAATCCGGAGATCCGACCATCGATGGGGTCGGCTGCGCCCAATGCCATCTGATCAAACAGGTCGATCGGAGCAGCTCCCTGCCATTCCCTAAGTACGAACCGGGGAAAACGCTTTATGGGCCATACAAGGATTTCGTTCAAAATCTGGCGCACCAATCCATGGAATTGGATTTGTTCCGCAAATCCGATCTCTGCCTGAACTGCCATCAGGCTGTTCCAACCGCGGCGAACCTCGGCAAGAGTAACGACTTACTGGGCAACTGGGATCAGAGCAAGGCGGTCAAATCGGGAAAGGAATGCCAAACCTGCCATATGCCGGAGCAGATCGGCGAATCCGCCAACGGCGAGAGCAAGCGAAAGGTTGCCAATCACACCTTTCCGGGCCGGATCGGGAAATTCCGTCAAGAGGCCGCCAAACTTGACGTGTCTGCGGATGTCAAGGGCGACAAGACTGTCGTCAAGGTAACCGTGCAGAGCCTCGTGCCGCACAATCTGCCGACGACCCACCCTGCCTGGGCAAGCGTGGTGCTCGATTTTGTGATTAAAGGCAAGAATCTCAAAACCGTCTTTAGCGATCAGCGGGTTTATGGGCGGACGTATGCGGATGCCAAAGGCGAAAAAACCGTGTTCGATTTCAAGGCGGTCAAGGTGTTGGAAGACACGGTTCTGAAACCGGAAGAGACCCGCGTGGAAACGTTTACCTTCCCGACGCCTAAGGATACCAAAAGCTTCGACATCGAGGTCGCGCTGAGCTACGCGCCGGTGACCGGCTCACCGGAGTTCTTACAGCGAATTGAGGCAGAATCGCCCAAGGGCGCTCAGGACCCGGTCTTCCAACCGATTCCAATCGTTAGGTTGACGAGGAACATCCCGCTGGTAAAAATCGACTGAGCCGGCATTCAGTCGGCGACGATCGACGATCCGGGCGATTTCATTTTAAAAATCTGAATAGCCGAGTAGATGTTCTTGGCGGGTTGGTTGAGGATCAAGCGCGAATTGGTGATGTGAGTATCGATCAGTTCGTAGGGCCCTCCACTGTAGTAAATCTCACAGTCATCCAGCGTGCAGTTCTTGAATACATGGTTGTCGAGCGACAGCTTGTGACGTTTGAAGGTCTGCCCCTCCACGACGATATAATTCGGCTCGATTCCCATCAAATAGCCCCTCCGAAACGCGCACTATAACAGACTTGCTCTTCGTTGCGCAAACGGTCGGGTTTTCCCCATTGTTCTTGATCATTTGATGTACTCTGTATAAAATGACGCCGTTTTTCGTACTTCCTTCGACAGACAATCAACCCCGCCCGAATCGGCAGCGTATCCTCAGCGGTGAATGCTCTCCGTCGACGACGCAGATTGGAGCGGGAATCTCATGACCCCAAAACCAGGAGGATCATGCGGTGGACAGTGCATCGGCAGTCGTGATCTTCGCCGTCGCCGCCGCGGCGGCCGGAATCGCTTACGGGCTCTATTTGACAATTTGGGTGTTCAGACTCCCAGCGGGTAATGCCGAGATGCAACGGATCGCGCAGGCTATTCAAGAAGGCGCTGCGGCATATCTGAATCGGCAATATCGGACGGTCGGTATGGTTGCGGCGGCGTTGTTCATCGTATTATGGGCCGCCGGATCCTGGTCCGACAAGTTTGGCCTCCTCACGGCGATCGGCTTTCTGATCGGCGCGGCGGCGTCGGCGACGGCCGGCTATGTGGGGATGAACATTGCGGTCCGGGCGAACGTGCGAACGGCACAGGCCGCCCATAGCGGCCTGAATGCCGCCTTGACCGTTGCGTTTCGCGGCGGGGCGGTCACGGGATTGCTGTTGATCGGATTGGGCTTGCTGGCTGTGACCGGTTTCTACGCGATTGCGTCAGGAATCGCCGGACAGGAAAAAGCGGTGCATGCGCTGCTGAGCCTCGGCTTCGGCGGAAGTCTCATTTCCGTCTTCGCCAGGGTTGGCGGAGGAATTTACACCAAGGCAGCGGATGTGGGTGCTGATTTGGTCGGGAAAGTTGAAGCCGGCATTCCTGAAGACGATCCGCGCAATCCGGCGGTCATCGCCGACAATGTGGGGGACAATGTCGGCGACTGCGCCGGTATGGCGGCGGATCTCTTTGAGACTTATGCTGTGACGACGGTGGCAGCCATGGCGCTGGCCTTCACCATGTTCAAGGGACAGACCGAGCCGATCCTCTATCCGCTTGCGCTGGGTGCGATGACGATTTTGGCGACGATTATCGGGATCCTTTTCGTCAAAGTTGGCCCAGGAAGCAGCATCATGTCGGCGCTGTATAAGGGATTGTTCGTAGCAGGCGGGATCGCGGCGATCGCGTTTTATCCGATCACCGTCACCCTGATGGACGGGGTGGGCGGGGTGAGCGGGACAAGTTACTACGTGGCAGCGTTGTTGGGGCTTGTGGTCACCCTAGCGATGGTCTTCATCACCGACTACTACACATCCAAAAGCTTCTCACCGGTTCAGGAGATCGCCAAAGCCAGTGAAACAGGCCATGCTACCAACATTATCGCCGGTCTGGCGGTCGGCATGCAAGCAACGGCTTGGCCGGTTGTCGTCATCGCCACCGCGATTTTGGCGAGCTACTGGGTCTGCGGCGGCCAGGCAGCCGGTGGACTGTACGGCGTGGCCATCGCGGCAGTGTCCATGTTATCGATGGCGGGGATCGTGGTTGCAATCGACGCGTTTGGGCCGATCACCGATAATGCGGGCGGCATTGCGGAAATGGCCCATCTTGGCAAGGATGTGCGCAACATTACCGATCCGCTCGATGCGGTGGGTAACACCACCAAGGCGGTGACCAAGGGGTATGCTATCGGGTCGGCCGGTTTGGCGGCGGTGGTGCTCTTCGCGGAGTACGCTCGAGCTGTGGAGGCAGGGAGCCAATCCAGTAGCTTCGATCTTTCGAATCCATCCGTGTTGGTCGGGTTGTTTCTTGGCGGCATGTTGCCGTTCCTCTTCGGTGCGTTGTGTATGAAAGCAGTCGGACAGGCTGGCGGTCTGGTGGTCGAGGAGGTGCGCCGACAATTTCGGACGATCAAAGGCATTATGGAAGGGACAGCTAAGCCCGAATACGGTACATGCGTCGATATCGTCACCCAAGCTGCGATCCGCAAGATGATGGTGCCCGGTCTGATTCCCGTGGTTTCCCCGATTCTGGTCGGTGCGATGCTGGGCCCTCAGGCGCTTGGCGGGGTCTTGGTCGGCAGCATCGTTACCGGACTGTTTGTCGCCATTTCGATGACGAGTGGCGGCGGAGCCTGGGATAATGCAAAGAAGTACATAGAAGAACAAGGCAAGAAAGGCAGCGAAACACACAAGGCCGCGGTGACCGGTGACACAGTGGGTGATCCTTACAAAGATACGGCCGGACCGGCGATCAATCCAATGATCAAAGTCATCAACGTCGTGGCGTTGTTGATCGTGGCTCTGCTCGTGCGCTAATGGAAACGAGACGAACACGTTGACAGACAGGGAGCGGCTTGACGGATTGAACAACGCTGGAGTATGGTGGGTTCCTAGCATGTATCTTGCCCGGAACGGCCTCCGGCGCCGTTCCGCGGAAATGCGGGAGGTACTCCTATGGAGAAACAAGAGAGGAGACCGGAATCCACCAAAAGGGAACCGCAAGCCAAGGACGAGGTCAAACCAAATCCTAAAGTCGTCGAGGCTGGTAAGAAACTCAAAGAAGATATCGACAAACTAGTGGATGAGATTGACGAGGTGCTTGAGGAAAACGCAGAGGAATTCGTGAAGAACTACGTCCAGAAAGGAGGGGAATAACTCACTCGCTCTAGACAACGCCCTACCGTCGCTTTCCGCTATCCGCCCACGTGATTCGACTTCATTCTGGCCGGCCGTTTTCCGTTCTTTGCTGTGTGTCGGGTGTCCCCGATGTAGGGATACACAGTAGACCGGAAACTCTCACGAGCACTAGTTTGCGCCACAAGTCGGTTTGACAAGGTGTTCGGGTCTCTATACTATTCCTGTACTATTCCCCTCAGTTCTCAGAGGGTTGCGAAGGGAAACCGGTTCGCTTTGGGAGGTGCGCGATGCGGCAGAAGCGGTGGGTGGTTAGAGATGTCTGCCAGACACAGCGGGCTGCGTTGGCCCACGCACTCTCGATCTCTCCCGTGACGGCATCTGTGCTTCTCGCTCGCGGCGTGACAACGCCTCAAGAGGCCAGTCGTTGGCTCTCGTCCAGTATGCAGGCGCCTCATGATCCTTTTCTCCTGCCCGATATGGAACGGGTGGTGGATCGGCTGCATCGGGCGGCGGTGAACGGCGAAAGGGTCTGTTTTTACGGCGACTATGATGTCGATGGTATTGTGGCCACAAGTCTGTATCTGACTTTTTTTCAGTCGCTTGGCGGGGCTGCGCTGGTTTACATTCCCCACCGTCTTCGAGAAGGCTATGGACTCAACGAGCCAGCGCTGCACCGACTCCGGCAGGAGGGCGTGGGACTGGTGGTAACGTCGGACTGTGGAACCACTTCGCATCGTGAAATTGCAACAGCCCGGGCGTTGGGGCTGGACGTCATCGTAACCGACCACCATCAAACCGATGAAGCGCTGCCGCCGGCGCTGGCCGTTCTTAATCCTCATCGGAACGATTCATACTATCCCTTCAAAGGATTATGTTCCGGGGCGCTTGCTTGGAAGGTCGCGCAGGCCTACGGGTGGAAATACGGAGGCAGCGATATGGCGCTTGAGTCCATGATGGACCTGGTGGCCCTCGCGACTGTGGCGGACGTCGTGCCGTTGCAAGATGAAAACCGCGGGTTTGTCCGGGAAGGGCTAGCTCAAATGACGCGCGGTGCTCGCTGCGGTATCAGAGCGCTCAAGCTGGTGGCCGGTATCGATCGGGATTGTACTGCCGATCTCGTCGCCTTTCGGCTTGCGCCCCGTATCAACGCGGCAGGAAGGTTGGCCCATGCGCTTACGAGCGTCCGGCTATTGACGACGCAATCCGAACTTGAAGCGAAGCAATTGGCCGAGGAGCTTGAACGGCTCAACCGGGAACGCCAACAGATTGAAGAACGCATGATGGCCGAGGCAATGGCTTTGGTCGATGAAACAACCGACAGGCCGGCCCTGGTGCTCGCTTCGCCAAACTGGCACCTCGGTGTGGTCGGGATCGTCGCAGCCCGTTTGGTTGAGCGTTTCCATCGTCCCGCGATCGTGATCGCGATGGACAGGCGGGGTGTGGGCAAAGGGTCCGCAAGAACGGTGCCGGGCTTCGATCTCTATCGGGCGCTTGCCGCGTGTCGTGATCTGCTAGAAGGATTTGGCGGCCATCCAAGCGCAGCCGGGTTGACCATCAGAGAAGCGCATCTTTCTGCCTTCCGTGAACGATTCTGCGAGGTTGTGGCCGACTGGTCGGGAAACGAGCCGCAGCACCCGGCTCTCCATGTGGATGCCGAGGTTCAGCTGAATGACGTCGATGTGCGACTGGTGCGGGAGTTGGGCTCGCTCCATCCGTTCGGTGCGGGAAATCCTGAGCCGACGCTGGCCGTGCGGAACTTGGCGATTCTGGACGCGCGGGTCGTAGGAGAGGGGCATCTCAAGCTAACCGTTCGTCAGGGGATGTCCTTTCCCTTCGACAGCATCGGATTCCGCATGGGGTCACTGGCCGATCTTGGTCTTTCACCTCGACAGCCTATCGATTTGGCCTTTGTGCCAGAGCTCAATCGATGGAACGGGCTGGACCGCATTCAGTTGCGAATCAGGGATGTCAGGGCTAGTCGCACGATGTGAGCAAAACAATGCCGTTTGAGACAATTACCGATATCGAACAGTTGATCGAACGGCTGAAAGGATATCACGCCGACGTGGATTTGTCGCTCGTCCGGAAGGCCTACGAATTTTCCGCGAAAGCACATGAAGGCCAAACACGGCGATCCGGCGAGCCGTATCTCCATCACCCGCTGGCCGTGGCCGGGGTGCTGACCTCGCTCAAGACCGATGTGGTTGCCGTGGTTGCTGGCCTGCTCCATGACACGCTCGAAGATACTTTGGCAACTCTCGACGAATTGGAGCGGGAATTTGGCAAGGAAGTGGCCCATCTGGTCGACGGTGTGACCAAGATCGGAAAGATTTCCTTCCGAAACTATGAAGAGAAACAGGCCGAGAACTTTCGCAAGATGGTGCTTTCAATGGCGGACGACATCCGCGTCGTCCTGATCAAGCTTGCGGATCGGCTTCATAACATGCGGACGCTGGAATACTTAAACGAATCCAAGCGTTGGCAGATCGCTCAGGAGACATTGGAGATCTACGCGCCCTTGGCCAACCGGCTCGGGATCGGCTGGATCAAGAACGAACTGGAAGACCTGTGTCTCAAACATCTCAAACCTGATGTCTACGAGATGCTCCGGGTACGGGTGGCCAAACGCGATGAGGATCGCCAGCAATACATCGACGAAGTCATCCGGCTCGTGAAGAAGGCCATGGCGGACGCCGGCTTGCCAGGCGAGGTCTACGGCAGGCCGAAACACCTCTACGGCATCTATCAGAAGATGGAGAAACAATCGATCTCGTTTGAGGAAGTCTACGATCTGACGGCGCTCCGCATTATCACCGATACCAAAATGAACTGTTATGCGCTGTTGGGCGTGATCCACTCGCTCTGGCGTCCTGTTCCGGGCCGGTTCAAAGACTATATCGCGATCCCGAAATCCAACCTGTACCAGTCACTCCATACAACGGTGGTCGGGCCGAAGGGGGAGCACGTGGAATTTCAGATCCGCACCGAAGAAATGCATCGCGTGGCGGAGTACGGGATTGCAGCGCATTGGCGATACAAGGAACAGGGCCGGATCGACGAGCGCGACAGCAAGGTTTTTAGTTGGTTGCGGCAGTTTGTGGAATGGCATCGGGATCTGCCGGACAATCGGCAGTTTATGGACTCCGTCAAGCTGGACCTGTTCCACGATGTCGTATTTGTCTTTACCCCGAAAGGCATGGTGAAGGAGCTGCCGAAAGGTTCGACGCCCGTCGATTTCGCCTATGCCATTCATACGGAAATCGGAGATCACTGCGTCGGTGCCAAAGTCAACGGCAAAATTGTTCCGCTCAAACATCAGTTGACCAGCGGAGACACTGTCGAGATCCTCACCTCACCCAATCAAACACCCCACAAAGATTGGCTCAAGTTTGTCCGCACCTCGCGTGCCAAGACAAAGATCAAGCATTGGCTCAAAGCCGAAGAACAAAAGCGCAGCATCGAGATCGGCCGGCGGCTGCTGGAGGCGGAGTTCCGTCGGCACGGTTTGGCGCCGGCTCAGATGCTCAAGTCGGAACAGTTGTTGGAAGTGGCCCGGCAAGCTGGGTTTGAAACGACGGATGAGCTAGCTGCTGCGATTGGATACGGCCGCCTGGCGACTGCTCAGGTCGTCAGCAAGCTGCTTCCGGTCCCTACGGAAACCGAGGTTCCCGCGCTGCCGGGAGGGTCAGCGGCGCCAAAGACGGTCGTCGAGAAAACAGAGGACAAAGGGGTCAAGGTCAAGGGCGCACGGGATCTACTCATGCAGCTTTCCCGCTGCTGCAACCCGGTTCCCGGCGACCGCATTCTCGGCTACATTACCCGCGGCCGGGGATTGACGATCCATACAGTCGATTGTCCTAATCTCGAAGCGCTGGATTACGATAGGGACCGGTTGGTGGAAGTGGAGTGGGATACCACTGAGACCGGCACACATGCGGTCAAGGTTTCCGTCATCGCCGTGGACAAAACCGGCGTGTTGGCCAATGTCTCTTCCTCGATTGCGGAATGCCAGGCCAACATCAGCCGAGCCGAAGTCACGACACGCGAAGATCGGAAGGCAGTGCTGGATTTCGTAATTGAGATCAGCGATACCGCCCATCTCGGTCGGGTGCTCAAGGCTATTGAGCGAGTGGACGGTGTCATTACTGCCAGACGCGTCCGAGCCTGGCAGGAGCGGTAACCTGTGCCAGTTAGCCTTTGGGGGTTGATTCCTGATCGGAACCCGTTGGGCTGAGGCAACCATGAACCTCAGCTTTCTCCTCGTCAAAATCGTGCTCACAACTGCCGGCCTGATCGCGGTCGTCATGGGTCTTGCCTACCTCGCACGCAGGCGGGAGAAGAGGCTTCCCCCGGCGGTCGTTATCGGTGCTGGCATCACGGCCGTGCTGGCCGATGCGGCGCTGGTGTTCACCAGCGGTGTCGCACCTTCGCCTCCGGAGGTCGTTCTCAACTGGATAGAAGTGGGGGCTTACTGCGGCGCCTCGTTTCTGTTGTTGAAAGCGATCGATGTGTTCATTATTGGGGATTACCTGATTGGTCGGAAGGGGACCTACATTCCCGATGTCGTGCGGACGCTGATTCTCTTCACGGGGCTGACGGCCGCCACACTGGTCATCCTACGGTTCGTGATGAACATCAACGTCATCGCGCTGGTGGCGCTTCCTACGGTCGCCACCGCTGTAGTGGGTGTCGCGCTCCGGGACACGCTGGTGCGGTTTTTTTCTGGGATCGCGTTGGGCAAGATGGTGCGGGTGGGCGATTGGATTTCCGTGCTTGATCGGGAAGGACGGGTGATGGACATCGGATTCGGCCATGTCACACTACTGACGCGAGAACAGGATTACGTTGCGTTGCCCAACAACACGGTGATTCAAGCCGGGCTGATTAATTACAGTCGTCCCACGACAGTGCACATCTGCTCTGTCACGGTCGAAGCCGCCTATCGAACACCTCCCAGCCAGGTGTGCGCCGTGCTGGTCGAAACAGTCTTGGCGGTGGAAGGAGTCTTGTCCGAACCCAGGCCAGTCGCATTGGTGTCCTCATTCAACGATTCCGGCGTACAGTATCGCGTGCAATTTGCGGTCAACGACTATTCCCTGCACCAGTCAATCGAGAGTCAGGTGCGGGCCTATATTTGGAACACGTTTCAACGGAACGGCATCGAGATTCCATTTCCCCAGCGGGTAGTTCACACTCAGACCGGGGCCGCGCCCGAACAACTGTCACAGCACTCGGATCAGATTGTGAGCCACCTCGCCGCGGTGGATTTTCTGGCAGTGTTAGCTCCCGAACAAATTGAGGTTCTCGCCCGAGACGCAACGATCCAGAGATATTTGCCCGGCGAGTGTGTAGTCCGGGAGGGTGAAGCCGGCCAGGAACTCTACGTCATTTTGGAGGGAACTGCCGACGTCCGCGTCCGACAAGACGGCCGAAGCCTGACGGTAGCTACGCTGCAGAAGGGTCAGTTTTTCGGAGAAATGTCGTTGTTGACTGGTGAACCCCGTACGGCGACCGTCGTGGCGAGGACGCCGCTACGGGTCGTAGCTGTCGGCAAACAAGGATTGAGTCGGGTAGTGCAGGAAGATAGTCGAGTGATCGATCTGATTGGCGAAGTGGTTGCTCGCCGCCAACTGGCGACCGCCGCTGCCAAAGAGCAACTTGCCAAGGAAGGCGCCACCATCGCGGTGGTGAATCAGACGCGCTCGCTCACCGAGCGCATTCGGCGGTTTCTGTGGGGTGGAACGCCCGCGTAAGCCGCTGGCCTGTCCCTTCAAGGGAACTCGAGCGTGGTGCCACGCTGTAGCTTCAAGACATCGGCCATCCCGCCGGCAATTTCTAGTACATACATCGCGTCTTCGGTCGGTTGGTACTGGGGGCAGGAGTCGTCGGTGCGCGTGCAGATGGGTACGTTCCGCTCAATGTGAACGATGCGTTTTTTGCTGTCCAGCCAAATGATATCCAGCGGAATCTTAGTGTTCTTCATCCAGAAGGTCCACGGCTTTGGTTCAGTGAACGTAAACAGCATACCCCGATCTTTGGCTAGGCTGTTTCGAAACATCAGTCCACGTGCTCGCTTCTCGGCCGTATCGGCGAGCTCTACATAGATGACGACGCCGGCCGGCGTTTTCACGGGAATGAGACCTTCTTCTGCGGAAACTCGGGAGAGAACAGCCCATGCGGCGACGCTGGCGATCGCCAAGAAGGGCAAGATGGTCAGGTTCAGTGCGAGAATGCCCTGACGGTGGCGGCTTAGCGAACTGGAATGAGGGATACGCATGGACGCATCGTAGTCGGCGCGTCTTTCGACTGTCAAGGTCACGACTGACGCCGCGCCCTCTCTTGCAATCCTGTCAGTGCCTATGCCATGCTGTTTTTTGTGCTGACATAACTCCTACGAAGGGGGAATGGCATGAAGGCAAAGCGCAGGGTCGTCTATAAGAAAGGCGTATTTGTCTGTCCCAAGTGCAACCAGTCCTACGTCCAGGAAAAATGGCTTGAGGAGTGGCGGATTCGTTGCCATAAGTGTGATTATCGCGGCTCATTGACTGAGATTTCCGTCGAAGAATACATGGACGAAGAAATCGTCCGGTATTAGTCGAATCCGGGTCGATGCGGTCAGCCTCGCCGTCGGTTGCCAACGGCGTGCGTGCCTGTCTCATTTGCCACCTGTCACGTTCCTGTTCTCCGTGCTTGTTCGATCGATCACAGTTACTGAGGAGGGGTCTGTATGCGCCTCGCAGTTGGATTCATCGTCTTCTTGATGGTTGCCGTCGTTCTCGGTGGTCGCGTCGAGTCGGCGGAAACGGCGCTGTCTCCGGTTAAGGTGCTGATCGCATATCATTCCCTGAGCGGGAACACAGAGAAGATGGCCGAAGCGGTTGCCGAAGGAGCGAGGAGTGTCCAGGGAACGCTGGTCGTGCTGAAACGCGTGGGACTGGTCACGGGCGATGATCTGTTTTCCTCCGACGCCATCGTCGTTGGTTCCCCCGTCTATTGGTCAAATATGGCTGGAGAGGTGAAGACGTTCTTTGACAACTGGCAGCTGAAGTTCGGCGTCTTTCCGGAGTTCAAGATGCGCAACAAGATCGGGGCGGCTTTTGCAACCGGCGGGCAGGTTTCCTCAGGCAAGGAGGTCACGATGCTGACCATTTTGGCTGCGATGCTGGGCAACCAGATGATCGTGGTCAGCGGGGGTGGAGCGTTCGGTGCCTCAGCGACGACCGAAGGGGAAAGTCCGGGTATTGATCAGAACGAACTCGCCGAGGCAAGAGCGCTCGGCCGACGCGTCGCCGAGATCGCAGCGATTGTGAAACGGGGAATGGTGCGATAGCCTATATTCCTTTGGCCGTTTCCCGCGTCTTCTCACTGAGCGGACGACGGCGACTTTTTCTTGGTTTCCGCAATGAAGTGGAGCGGCCGGTGTGGACGACACGCTGCCCCTTTCCCCGGCGGGTTAGGAAGCTGGTGTCGCCGAATTGCGATGGAAAGTGGCGAGATGGCTTGTTGCCAGAGAAACGAATTCGTGGATGTTCTTGACACAGCGACCGCAGCAGCCGTTCTTCTTCAGGCCAAAGGTTTCGATTAACTGGCAGGGTGTGACCGCGCCGGCTCGCCCCGCCGCCCGCACATCCGATTCGGTGAGCCCTTTGCAGAGACAGACATACATCGATGTGAGCCTCACGACTGGTAAAGCGCTGGTAGAACAACGATTATGATAACCGTTATCAACTGACTAAACTCTACCTCCTTTTCGCCTTTCTGTCAAGGGGGTGCTTGAGTTGTGCTCGAGCCGGGGGATCTCCGCGGGAACGGCGGAGCTATGCAGCTCTCAGTCCTCAAAACTATGGAGCGGTTCTGGCAAGCTGCTCAATCATCTCTTTGATTGTTTCAAACCCCGCCTGCCAAAAGGCTTCAGATGTTATGTCGACCTCCACCTCCGAGAGGATATCCTGGGGACTCCTGGATCCTCCGGCCTCTAAGAGGGCCAGGTAGCGCGGGATGAAGGCGGAGCCTTGCTCCTTGAACATCCGATAGAGCGCTAAGACCAGCAAGTTGCCGAAACTGTACGCATAGCAATAAAAGGGGCTGGCGAACAGATGGGGAATAGTCAACCATTCCCAGCGAAATTCGGCTGGGACACGCACAGCCCTGCCGAACTGTTGTCGCAGGCTTTCCAGGTAGGAGGCGGCCAAGTCCCTGACGGTCGCGCTCTTGGCGATCATCTCGTGGGCGGTTTGCTCGAACAGGACAAAGTACGCTTGTCGAAGAACAGTGGCATAGAGGTCGTCCAGTTGTGACAACAACAGACCTTGCCGGACCGCCTTGTCTCGCTCCTGCGACAGCAGAGCATCCGACAGAATCCGTTCGCCGAACACTGAGGCGGTTTCCGCCAGTGGCAAGGTGGCATGGAACGTCAACGCGGAATGGCGGGACGCCATCATCCCGTGGATCGCATGGCCTAACTCGTGGGCCATGGTGGCGATATCGCGAGCTTCTCCCGTGAAGTTCAGCAAGACATAGGGGGTGAGTCCCGGCACCACGCTGTAACAGTACGCCCCGCTCAGTTTGCCGGGCCTCGTCTTCGCATCGATATGGCGATCGCGGAACACGCGTTCAGCAAGGTCGGCCAGCGTTGGCGAGAAGGCGCGATAAGCGTCCAGTACGATCCGGACGGCGTCGGGGTAGCGATACCGCTTCTGGTGAAGCCGATGCGGAGCGTAAATGTGGTAACGGGTCATCGGCTTGATCTTGCAGATGCGGGCCTTCAGCCGGAAATACTCCTGGAAGACGACGGCGTTCTTGGCGCAGACCGACAGCAGTGCGGTGACGGCGGCATCGGGCACATCATTCCCCAGATTCCGGCTGGCGATCGGCGTGGCGAACTTGCGGAGTTGCAGATTTTCGGTCTTCCAATCATTCACCAGAGTCTTATAGATTTCGCCGATCAGGTCATGATTGGCCGCGAAAACACGGTAAAGCTCCCGGTATGCAGCTTCCCTCAAGCGGGGGAGAGGGCTTCGGACATAGGCCATCAACTCCTCTCGGTTGAACGCCCTGCGTCTGCCCTTGATGGTTAACGTGAAAGTGAACCCGTTGGTCACCACCTCATACAGAGTATTCAACGCACTTCGGCCGGTGATGTTTTTCAGGTTAATAATTTTCTCTTCCGGCTCTGACAGCGTGTGCGGGGTAAAACGTCTGATGGTTTGGAGGTAATAGCGATAGTCTCCGGAGCTAGCCAGCAGCCGGGCGGCGTTCGTTTCCTCCACGCCCTGCCACCAGAGTTCGAAGAAAAGTAAGCGATTTTGGAGTGCCGCCAACCGTTCTTCCACCCTGGTCTTGAACGACCGGGCAGTCAAGTTCTTCGTGTCCTCGGAAAACCAGAGATAGGCATAGGCGCTCAGCTTCGATGAGTCTGTAGCAATCTCCTCATAAAGACGGAGCACTTCGAGGAAGGCTTCGTTCGACATGGCGGGATGCAACCGATCGCGCCAGGATTCAAAAGCAGTCACCTTGCGGTCCAACTCGGCGATGAGCCGGTCGAAATCCCGAAGCGGATGTTTGACAAGGTGCGACAAGTCCCACCGATCCGGAATCTGTCGCAAACCCGAATGTTTGGTTTGGGTTGACGTCGGCATACGCGCGGCAGCAAAAGGTACGAGGGATTCCCTCAATCGCTGAAGGCGGCGATATGTATCATAGCCGAAGCGCAACCAGCAATCTCGATGTCGATCAGCCGATGAACGCCGGTGGACTACCTCGCCGGAAGCCGCATTGACAGAGTCGGCGGCGATGCTAGAATCGTCGGCCGGGAACGGCCGCTGTTCCATGACGGAGCAGGAAATCAACCGTGCCGTCCAATATGTGACGGCCAGCACCTCGTATGCGCGGGAAACCGTGGCGGAAGTTATCCGCACGGGATTGAGCGAACTGTCGTCGCTGGCAATGCAGACCTCGCGCCGGTTCGAGCGTCACGCCTTGTTAGAATATGTCTGTCAGTGGACGATCAAGCGGACCGGACAACCCGAGCCAGTGGTGCGCGAAATCCTGAGCTGTGCTGGCCGGTGGCTGGACGAGCTGTACGAGACGATCGTCGCAGAGCATCCGGAATGGTTAGGCACTCAAGACACGTAAGCGATAGAGTGCTCCTCAAGGACCGGCGGCAGGGTTTCTGGGGACACCGCAATGCGTCGTGTTCGATGGAGATGGAACCGGAGTCATCCGCTGCAAGGTGCTGACGTCGCCTGGCAGCCAGGCCGAACGTTTCGCCCCGCGCGGGCCGGTTGGCTTCCCAAAGAGATCGAGGCCCGCTGGACGTCCTTGCACCGGTCGTGCACCGACGTCGCCAGCCGGGCCCGATTAACGCGACTGATCGATCGGCTGACGAGCGCCGACCGCGGGGTCCGGGAATCGGCCTTAGCGGAGTTGGAATTGGCAACCTTGCTAATCCGCGCCAATGCTTCGGTGGCGTTCTTGCCTGAGTCGCAGGCTAGAACCGCCGATCTGGAATGTGTGGTAGGGCAAGAACGTATGTTCGTCGAGGTGACGGCGATGGCGGGTCACGCGTTCCGACACCGGCCGGCTCTGTCTCTTGCGCGGCAGGATCCCGAGACCGCAAAGGGACACGAAGGGAATGAGGACGGGAAGAAGTTGATCGACCGAGTCCTGCCAGAATGGCGCAGAAGGCCAAGCAGTTGGCCGACTATCATGCACCGGTGCTTCTGGCTGTGTCGGTTCCCCGCAGCGAGGCGAAATTACGGAGGGAGCAGCGACAGCAGGTCGAGGAAGTCGATCTGAAGTTGCTGGCCGGCACCGTGACCCTTTTCCTGTCCAAGCTGCCTCAGCTCAGCGCCGTGTTATTGTCGTTGTGGGAAGTCGAACCAATGGTCTCGCGATCTGGCATCCGGCTGGCCAACGTCCTAGTGGTGGAGCGGTCGTGTCGACAGTCGATATCTCCGAGGGTGCGTGTGCTGATCACCAATCCATGGGCGGGGTTTCCGATGAGCAAGGTCCAGCGTGAGACCTTGGCGCGCTTGTTGTAAGTTGTAAATTGCAGATGGGCAGAGATCAGCGAAGGCTTTCCTTCAGCAGAGTCAGATTCTTGGTGACCATGGCCTCGCCGTTTCGCGATGGAGACCTCGATTCCCCGATCACCGATGCTGCGACAGTCCTCGAACCGTCCCAGCTTCGCGAGCGACTGGGCTAGCGGATAATAGGCAGCAGAGTACCTCGGTTTCACCTTCAGGCAACGTTCCAGCGCCTTGACGGCTTCGTCCCCAGCTCTGATCCTCCGTGTAAGCCTTTCCTAACCCGAACCGGGCGACCTCGTCGTTTGGGTCGATCGCCAGCACTTTCTTAAGCGGTTCAATGCGCGGATTAGCCTTCGGGCTGTCCCTCTTACTTATTGGGACATGCGAGAAGCAGCAACGACCGTATCGCGCCTTTGCCCTCGTTGTCTATCGTCTTTCCGGCGTGCTACGATCGTGATCGTAGTTACGCGTATCTTATGGGACGTACCGGCTTCATCTATCATCCGGCTTACCTGAACCACGATATGGGACCAGGACACCCGGAAAGTCCGGAGCGCCTCAGGGCTATCGTGGAGAGGCTCGAATCCACCGGCACGATGAAGAAACTGGTCCGCATCGAACCGGTCACTGCCCCCGATGAATGGATCTTGCAGATCCATACGGCCGACTACGTGGCGGATCTGAAATCACGATCACCCACGAGCGGCCGGGTGTCTCTCGATCCGGACACGTCAATGTCGCCGGGTTCACTGACTGCTGCCTATCTGGCGGTGGGAGGTGCGCTCGCTGCGGCCGATGCGATCATGGCTGGGCAGGTAGAGCACGCCTTTTGTGCCGTCAGGCCGCCAGGCCACCATGCGGAAAGCAATCGGGCGATGGGGTTTTGCCTGTTCAATAATGTGGCGATCGCCGCTCGCTACCTCCAGCGTAAACACGGTCTCGGTCGCGTACTGATTGTCGATTGGGATGTGCATCACGGCAACGGAACGCAGCATAGTTTTTACGACGATCCGTCGGTACTGTTTTTTAGTACCCATCAATTTCCCCATTATCCTGGTACTGGCCGCGCGACGGAGCGAGGAAAGGGATCAGGAGAAGGCTTTACCATCAACGTGCCCATGGCGGCTGGGGAAGGCGATCAGGAGTATTTCGATGTGTTTCAGCGGGTACTGGTTCCTGCGGCCGACGCGTTCAGGCCGGACTTCGTCCTCATCTCGGCCGGGTTCGATGCACACAAGGATGATCCGCTCGCTGGTATGGGCTTGACCGAGGAGGGGTATGCTGGATTGACCAGAATCGTTGCCGCGATCGCGTGCCGCCACAGCCGCAAACGGATTCTCTCCTGCCTCGAAGGTGGGTACAATCTCGCCGCGCTTCCCGCGTCGGTCGAACGTCATCTGCTCACGCTGTTGGAGGTATGAAGAACGCCAAAACGATTGCCCTGGCCGTGGTCGGCGCCGCCGCGCTGATTTACGTTTATTACACCGAAGTGAAACCGGTGGTGATCTTCGGGCTGCGATCGGACTATGCGCGGGCGATTCCTTACCAGAAGGTCCCCGAGGGCCTTGAGAGCCTGCGGGCGGAATCCTGTGGAACCTGCCACCGCGAAATCTACGAGGAATGGAAAACGAGTATTCATGCCTATGCCTATAGGGATCCGTTCTTTCAGGCCTACTGGAAGAAAGATGGCAACATTTGGATCTGTCTGAACTGCCATACGCCGTTAGAGAATCAGCAGCCGACGTTGATCAAAGAGATCCCGCGCGGGCGGGTGGAGAAGGCGGTCCAAGAGCCGAACCCGCGGTACGATCCCGAGTATCAACAGGAAGCCGTCACGTGTGCCGCCTGTCATGTTCGGAACGGTGTCATCCTGGGCCCGTTCGACGATTCCGTCGCACCGCATCCGACGCAATTCGATCCGAACTTTCGCACCGCGCAGGTCTGCTATCGGTGCCATAACGTCGTGTCGGGACTGGCGCAGTTCTATCGTGTCGGTCCCTGCGGGACGTATGCTGAGTACGAGGGAAAGTATTTCATGCAGGAACGGGGGTTCATCTGCCAGAGCTGTCACATGCCAGAAGTAGACCGGCCGGCGGCGGACGGAGGACCGATCCGGCGCGGGCGTCGGCATCTGTGGCGCGGGGGGCATGATCCGGATATGATCAGGCGGGCGGTGGCGATTCAGGTGAAGGCCGATCCGCCCTCACCTAAGCCTGGTGATCGCGTCCGTTTCGCATTGACGTTGATCAACGCCGGAGCCGGCCATAAGATTCCGACCGGCGATCCGGACCGCCACTTTACCGTTGAATTCCTAGTCGAAAATGGCAGGGGGCAAGTGCTGGACCGGCAGGTGACGACCATGGGCCGGTGGATTCTCTGGCAGCCTGCGATCATCGAGGTGTACGATAATCGACTTCTGCCCCTGGCCGGGCGGGACTATACCTATGAATATCGGGTTCCCGCCGGATCTGAGCGGCTAACGCTGAAAACCCGAGTGCGGTACCATATTCTGACGGACGGGCAACACGAGATGCTGCGGAAAAAATACGGGTTAATGGCAGATGACCCATATGCGTTTACCATTTATGAGCGTGACTTCCCGCTTTCGGGAAACTTGGCGGCGGTGCTGAGCCAAGAGAGCCGTCAGTTGTCAGCTCTCGTTCGGCAGTCTCAGCCAAAGAGCTGTCCTGTGAATGCTCAGGGCTAACGAGGATCGCAGAAATTCACGAGGAACGAGTATGACGCATCCTTGGTTGATCGACACGGAAACCCTTTACCAGAACCTGGGCCGTTCCGGACTTGTCATCATCGACGTGCGCGGCCGGGCGGCTTACGAATTCGGTGGCCACATCCCTGGTGCGGTCCATTCCACGTGGCACGAGTACAGCGATCCCAACGCGGTCGCCAAGGGGCTGCTGGATCCCGATCTGTCCCGGATCGAGCAGAAACTCCGTGCGTTGGGTATCGACAACGACAGCGATGTGGTGATCTATTCAAATCCGTTTGACAACTGGGGGGACGAAGGCCGGATGTTTTGGATGCTGCAATATCTTGGCCATCAGAACCTCAAAATTCTGGACGGAGGATGGGTGAAGTGGACCCAGGAAGGACGGCCGTTCGAGCACGGACGGGTCAAACCGCGACTTGGCTCGTTCAATGCGCGTCCGGTCCCCGAGCTCATCATCATGAAGGATGAATTGAAACAGATCGTCCGCCGGCCCCATCCGGAGACGATGATCGTCGATGCTCGGAGCCTCGAAGAGTATCTGGGAAAGGAGGTGTCTGGGATCCCTCGGCCGGGCCACATCCCGTCGGCGATCCATGTGCCCTGGAACGGGTTCCTCAATCCAGATGCTACGGTCAAGGATCTGGTCAAGATCAGGGAGTCGCTCGAAGAAAAGGGCTTGCACGACAGTCATCAGATTGTCTGCTACTGCATCGGCGGCGTCCGGTCGGCATGGCTGTATGTCATCCTCAAACTGGCGGGGTATCCCAAGGTGCGCAACTATCCCGGGTCGTGGTGGGAATGGAGCCGGGATTTCGCCTGTCCTGTTGAGAAGGATTTCAAAATGTTGCAGAAGATTCTCGGATACGATGAAGCCAGTAAGCCTTCTTGACACTGCGGAGAGCCGTGTGTATGGTGAATCAAGCGTGGGCAAGAGGTCCGAATAGTGCGGAGTTCACGTTCGGGCCGGGTATCGCACACATCCATCGAGGAGGTCGATTATGCGCAGCTCAATTTTCCGCGGGGCAATGATCGGCGGCGTGATGACGATGTTCATCTCCATTCCATTGACGAGCGGGCCAGCATTGGCGAGCAATAAGCATGTGTCTGAAGCGATCGAACACGCCAAGGAGGCGGTGTCGCACGGGAAACAGGGGCACGCGGACGCGCTGGTCAAGCACGCGGAAGGTGCGCTGAAGCATGCCGAGGCCGCGCAGAAAGAAGTGAAAAGCCCCCATCTCGACGAAGGCGTCAAGGGCTTGAAGGACGCGGTGGAGCACGGTAAAGCGGGCCATGCGGATGTTGCCACCAAGGCGGCGGAAAGCGCAGTGACACATCTGTCCGAAGTGAAATAGCTATACCAGCCAGCGGCAAGAGGCGAGGGACTAGAGATACAACACTTTCCTTCGCCTCTTGTTGTTTTCTTTTTCTTGCTGCGACCACTGGCCTCGTGACGCTTGCCCATGAAGGTTGGTTTTTACCAGTTCAATCCGCTGTTCGGCGAGGTCAAACGCAATCTTGACCGGGTGGTTGCACGTCTGCACGAGGTCGAGTGCGACCTCATGGTGCTGCCGGAACTCTTCGCCTCGGGCTACCAATTTGCGTCACAGGAAGAAGTCGAGCGCCTGGCTGAGCCGGTTCCTGACGGAGAGACCACCGCGCGACTCATCGAGGTGGCCCGCAGCCGGGGCATGTACGTGGTGGCAGGCCTCGCGGAACGCGGCGAGCGCGGGTGTTATAATTCAGCGGTAGTGGTTGGACCCTCGGGCTTCCTCGGATGCTATCGGAAAACCCATCTGTTTTTCGAAGAAACCTTGTTCTTTCTCCCCGGGGACACGGGCTTTCGGGTGTGGGATATTGGAGAAACGAAGGTGGGCGTGCTCATCTGTTTCGACTGGTTCTATCCGGAATCGGCAAGGACCCTGGCGTTGAAAGGGGCCGACATTCTCTGCCATCCCTCCAACTTGGTGCTGCCCCATTGTCCAGACGCCATGGTGACGCGCTGTTTGGAGAACCGGGTGTTCAGCATCACGGCCAACCGGATCGGCAGCGAGGCGCGGGGAGGAAAAGACCGACTGACCTTTATCGGCAGCAGCGAAATTGTTGCGCCCAACGGCTGCATTCTTCACCGGGCTCCGCGCGATCGGGAGGAAGTGGTGGTGCTGGAGATCGATCCCACCGAAGCCCGCAAGAAATCTCTCAATCCCTACAACGATCTCTTGCAGGGGCGTCGCCCGGACCTCTACGCCAGGTGACGGGATGCGCCGTCCGGTGAAGCCAGACACGCAGATGATGGAAGAAGGGATGATACACAGGGTTCCGATGCTGGTCCCACTTGGCAAAGGTATTTTCCTGGTCGCCTCGCCGGCCTTACGTGATCCCAATTTCCGACAGACTGTGGTTCTGCTTTGCGAGCACGGGCCGGAGGGGGCGCTGGGGGTGGTGGTGAACCGGCCGACCGCCATGCATATCGCGGAAGCCTTGCCGCAGGTGCCGGTCCTCGAAGGGCAGAAGCATGTGCTGTTCGTCGGCGGTCCGGTGCAACCCAATCAGATCATGCTGCTCTACCGGCTGAATCAGGTGCCGGAGAATTCGCACCATATTTTCGACGGCGTTTGTTTGGGTGGGGATCTGGCAGTGCTGGAGCGCATCCTCACGAGTTCGAAGGGCAACGAGGCCTTTCGCGCCTATCTCGGCTATTCCGGATGGGGACCCGGCCAACTCGAGCGGGAAATGGAGACCGGCTCCTGGATTACGGTGCCGGCAGATCCCGAGATCGTCTTTGAAAAGGATCCAGCGAGGATTTGGCCAGACATCCTCGCTTCGCTTGGCGAACCGTTCCGCCATTACGCCGACATGCCGTTCGATCCCAGCTTGAATTAAGTTCCCACCAATCGGACGAGATCCATTCTCTTGCAGGTCTTGCCCACCGTCGGCCCTTTTTCGGATCAGCACAAAGGTCAGGGCGTTTCTGCAAGAACTTGAGCGAGAAATCGGCCGGTGTGTGAACCGGCTGTGCGCGCCACGTGTTCCGGTCTGCCCTCCGCCACGATTCGCCCGCCCTGCTCACCTCCCTCCGGGCCTAGATCGATGATCCAATCGGCCGTTTTGATCACGTCCAGGTTGTGCTCGACCACCACGACCGTGTTGCCGGCATCGACCAGTCTATGGAGGACGGTGAGGAGCTTTTTCACGTCCTCGAAGTGCAAGCCAGTGGTCGGTTCGTCCATGATGTAGAGCAGATCAGGGGACTGGTTCCGGCCAGAGGCCGATGCCTGTCCTCGGCGGTTCGGACGGGCCCCGGTTCCTCCCAACTCGGCGGCGATCTTCAGCCGCTGCGCTTCGCCGCCGGACAGGGTGGTGGCCGGTTGGCCCAGTCGCAGATAGCCCAGTCCGATCGACGAGAGGAGATAGAGCTTTTCGGTCAACTTGGGCGAGTCGGAAAAGAATGACTGCGCTTCGTTCACGGTCATGCCCAGCACATCGTGGATGGTCTTTCCGCGGAAGCGAACGCTCAGGATCTCTGGCTTGAACCGCCGGCCGTTGCAGGCCTCACAGGTCGCATAAATGTCTTCGAAGAAATACATTTCGAGCTTCTCGTAGCCGTTGCCTTCGCACCGGTCGCAGCGGCCGCCAGCTGTGTTGAAAGAGAAATGCGCGGCGGTGAGCCCCAGGCGACGGGCTTCCGGCGTGGATGCGAAGAGCGCGCGGATCTCGTCGAAGGCTTTTAAGTACGTGATAGGATTAGAACGCGGGGTGCGGCCGATCGGTTGCTGGTCGATCATCCGGACGCCCTTGAGGTATTCCAGACCCCTGATCGCGCGGAACCGGCCCATCGGCAGCGACTCTACGCGGAATGCGCGGGCCACCGCGCGATAGAGTGTCTCGTTTACCAAAGTGCTTTTACCCGATCCCGAGACGCCAGTGACACAGACCAGCATCCGCAACGGGATCTTGACCGTAAGGTCTTTCAAGTTGTGCTCGCTGGCGCCGGCGAGCACCAGGGCCTTCCCATTCCCGGGTCGGCGCGTACGAGGGACCGGAATGGATTCCTCGCCCCGCAGGTATCGTGCGGTGAGCGAGCGGCGGTCCCGCAAAAACGCCTCGCGCGGGGCGGCACACACGACCTCGCCACCCTTCTCGCCAGACCAGGGGCCAAGCTCGATGATGTGGTCGGCGGCCAGGATTATCTGCCGGTCGTGCTCGACGACCACGACGGTATTGCCGTGGGCGGCCAGCTCCCGCAGGATGCCGGCCAGCGTGGCCGTGTCGCGGGCATGCAGGCCGATCGTTGGTTCATCCAGCACGTACAGTGTGCCGACCAAACGGGCGCCGAGTTGGTTCGCCAAAGTGATCCGCTGCGCTTCACCGCCCGATAGCGTCTTCGTCTGGCGGGACAGGGTCAGGTAGCCGAGCCCGACGCGCAAGAGAAAACCGAGTTTGTCTCTGATCTGGTGCAGAATGTCGTGTGCCACACGGGCTTCGAAGTCCGAGAGCGTCAATGCGCTGAACCAGGCAGCCGCTTCCTGCACGGTCATCTCGGAAATCTCGTGGATGTTTCGCCCTCCTACTTTGACGTACAGGACCTCGGGTTTCAGCCTGGTCCCTCCACACGCCTGGCACGGAAAGGGACTGCGGTAGCGGCTCAAAAACACCCGGACATGCAGCTTGTATCGCTTCGTTTCCAGATACTCAAAGAACTGCCGAACGCCTTCGAGCTTCTCATCACCTTCCCACAGAAGCCTGCGCACCTCGGTCGGGAGCTGGTGATAGGGCGTCGACAGGTTCACGCCGCGCCGCTTCAGAGCCAGCAGCATCTGTTTCTGCCACCACTCCGCGCCGGGTTTCGTCCAGGGTTCGATGGCACCTTCGGCCAGCGAGCGCGTGCGGTCCGGAACGACCAAATCTTCATCGTAGCGGAGGATGTTCCCGAAGCCTTTGCATTCCGGACAGGCACCCAAAGGATGGTTGAAGGAAAAGAGGACCGGCCTGAGCGGCTCGAACGTGCGGCCGCATTGCTGGCAGCGGAAATGCGTGCAGTAGGTCTGCGAACCCTGCCCGATCACGTCCACGCGACAAAGCCCTTCACCTTCCTGAAACGCCGTCTCGATCGCTTCGATCAGCCGATTGCGGTTGTCGGGTCTGATCACCAGCCGGTCGAGGACGACATAGAGGTTGGCTTTCCTTTCGCTTTGACCCTCTGCCTTGCGCGGGAGAGGATTGGGGTGAGGTGGACGTGGAATTGTCACGCCCGGCAGCAGGTCCACCATCTCGTCGCCGCATTTGAGCCTGGTGAAGCCTCGTCGCAGCAGGGACTCCACCAGGGTGCGGTCATGTCCTGGCCCTAGGTCCTTGATCGGGAACAGAATCATAGCCCGGGCATCGGGGAAACGAGCAAGGAGATCGTCCGTGACGGAGCCAGGATGAAACCCGCGGGCCTCTTCGTGGCAATCGGGACAGACCGGCCGCCCGACCTTGGCGAACAACAAGCGGAGCAAATCGGCAATCTCGGTCGCTGTGCCGACCGTCGAGCGAGCCGTACGAACTGGGTTCTTCTGCTCGATCGCGATGGCTGGGCGGACGTTGGTCAGACGATCGACGTTCGGACGATCCACCTTCTCCAGGAACATGCGTGCATAGGTCGAAAGCGATTCCACATAGCGCCACTGGCCTTCGGCGAAGAGGGTCTCGAATGCGAGCGACGACTTGCCCGAGCCGGATACGCCGGTAATGACCGTGACCGCGTTGTGCGGGATGCGGAGCGAGATATTCTTGAGGTTGTTCTGCCGTGCGCCTTCGACGATCAGGTCGCTAAAGGCAGGAGGTGAATTCGGAGTGTCAGACACTGGGAAAACCCTCGAATTGTTTGAATTCAGCATCCTAGCAAGCATCCACAGCCGACGCAACCAACGCCGATGTGCGAGAAAGATCAGGTGAGAGAATAACGGGCCGCAGGCTCATGGATGACTGCTGGCTCTTTGAGCGCGGCCGGGCTAGGCTGTCCGAGGCTGTCGAACACGGAGCCTCCCATCAACCCGCTCTTGCCGGCTGCTGAGTATCTGCAACTCGGCAGACAGTGAGCCGCCCTCCTGGGGTCCAACCTTGATGGGCAGTCGGCTGAAGCCCAATGGGCACTGGCGCGGTCCTCTGATCCGTCAGCCGGCAAAGCCCGCATCAACGCCAAGGTATTCCCGTTTCACAAGACCTCGTCGTCCGTGCCTGCTCGACACTCTTCCAGAGCGTCACATTGAAGGCGTCGCCGGCGGGTTGTTCGCAGTTCTGCTGTTCGCGGTTCTGAATGAGCAGGCCACGCACCTTAACATCGGCCAAGAGCGGCTGGCGGCGATGGAACAGATGTGGCTTGATCACGCATATGAATTCGACTTGCCCTTTTCTCTGGACTGCCAGAAGCATATGGCGGAATCGCCCGATGCCCTGCATTGGCAACGGACGCTTGCACGGTTTTGCCAGAACGTGAGCGGAACAGCCGGGCCGACTGGCTCGGGGCCGTCCACGGAACTCCTCTCTTTTGAAGCCGGCAACTCCGTGACGCACACCTTCGGCATCCTTCTGGATGCCCTCGAAGAAATCAGCCGACTCTACTTCCGGGATGTAGGTAGGATTTGCTTGCTCAGCCCGGTTCGTCTTGGATCAGCCTGTCTGGAGAAGGTGACCGCCTTTCCTTCCACGTGGATCGGTCATCGCAGTGCCAGCTTAAGCAGCCAGACGCAGCACAAGTAGAGGGTGAGCGAGCCGGCCATGGTGGGCCAGAAGCCGAGGCGTTGGATGCCGAGGATAAGAGAGCCAACGTAGACGAGCCAGGCGGGCACCAACCAGAGGAGGTGCTTGGCGTAAATTTCTGCGGGTTCGTTCCCGCCGTTGAGGTAGATCAGCACGATCGTGACGCCGGTGATGGCCGGAAAGGTGCTGACAAAGGCCGCCAAGAAGCCTTGCCCTTGCGCCCCTAGGTAAGTGGATAGCGTCACCAACAAACCGCCCAGCACAAAATACAGTCCGTATTTTGCCAGTTCGCTCATCCAATTCCTCCCCTTCTTCACAAGGGTCACGGTCCGAGTACGGTCTGATTTATTTGCGGATACGGCCGATCCGATGGGCCACCTGAGCTGTTGCAAGCGAAGAAGCACGAGAGATGCCCGGGCAGGTCAGAGACAGGTCCCGCCCATGAACTTGTGACTTTCCTAACTCATCCTTTAAACGCCTCCATCGCTTCTCGCACAATCTCCTTGCCCATGCCCGTGTAGCGCGGCGAAAAATGAAAGACGACCAGTTCCCGCACCTCGGCTTTCCTGGCCATCAGCCCTGCTTGGCGGGCGGTGAGGTGGTACCGCTCGTAGGCTTTGTCGGCGTCGCGATCCAAATAAGGCGCCTCGCAATAAAACACGTCCGCGCCTCGGGCCAAGTCCACGATCTTGGCTTCATTTTCATCATCGTACCGGGCATCCACCACGTAGGCGATCTTCTGGCCACGTGTAATGGTCAGAAACCGTTCGCGCACTTCTCCCAGCACGAACTCCAGGTCCTGGCGATGGTGCTCAAAATACAAGGTCGCAGTGAATCGGAAGTCATCGGGTTTACCCTGCCACAGGTATTGTTTGACATCTTTCAGCCAGGAGCCAACCGGCAGACCGGCGTCATGCAAGCGCTGTTTATTGACGTTGATGTGAAACTGTTCCTGCAGAGCGTAGCCGAACGAGGGGACGCGATGGTTCAATGGAACAGCGAGCACCGTGAACATCGGATCTTCGAGCACTGGGAAGGCGCCGGTCCCCCCCGTCTGGCGAGGCTGCGGTGGGTCTTCATGCCGGGCGAACCCATCTGTGGCGAAAAAGGCGGCTTGTTTGATTTCGCGCGGGTGAAACTCTCGGACAGTGATGGAGAGGGGGTAGCCGTCCACCAAATTCCAGGTATAGCCGGTGAGCTTGCCGTGGACGTTGGCGATAAGCCCCGGCGGACCGTACAGCCGTAGGGTCTTGCCGCGCCCCAGCGCGACCCGCAGGACCTTGTCGAAGCCGATAAAGTGGTCCATGTGGGTGTGAGAGACGAAGATGTCGTTAGCTCGCAGCAGGCGTGTGGGCCCCAGCGCAGCGTTCTCCCCGAGATCAAAGAGCAGCGCGCGCTTGGACCACCGGACTTCGACGAACACACCGGGGTCGCCGAAGACATCGTTGACAAGATAGCTGGAAAACGAGGGATTCATCGGAATAGAGTCATTGAATCATCGAATCATTGATCCATGAAAGACCATGACGCAATCGTCCGTGAGCAACGAGGCAATTGTTACGTAAGCGCTGTCCGGACGGCGAGGTACATCACCACGACCTCGGTTGCATGGGCAATGATTGTCGCATAGAGATTTCGCATACGGATCCAGATCGCTCCCCAAACGAGACCGTCCCAGACCGCGATCCAATGGAGGTAGTGAAAGGTTGCCACCAGGAAGGGGTCAAAGGCAAACGTCAGCGCGCTGGTCATGGTTGCCGCCGCCGGAGCGAATCGGTTGGCGTGCGCGCCGAGCGCGGTGTTCCCGAGCGCCAACAGGCGGCCCAGTAGGAATCCGCGGAAGTTCAGCTCGACGAAAGCCGCGATGAGAACAATGGTCCACGGCACCATCAGCGCGACGGGGACCTTGGCGTGCGGCGTGTCCTTAAGGAACGTGATGTCTTGGCCGAGCCAGGGAGTCAGGCGCAGAATGACGAGTGTGTTCACGGCGCCGAGCAGCAAGCCGGTGACCAGGCCCCAACGGATGCCTTCCGGGAAACGATCGATCTTCAGCCCCAGGCGTTCGACGACGCCGGTGTTCCGAAAGCTCCACGCGATCAGCGCGAGGTAGGCGAGGACTTGTGGAAGAAATTGAAACCGCGTGTCCCGTTGAAGTTCCGCCGGCAGGGTGTAGAACAGCGCAGTAGCCATGACGGGGAGGAGCGCCAGAGCTGCGGTCCGCTCAGCGGCCGGCGACGGGTCCGAGCCCTGGCTGCTAGCTGCGCTTTCCACGGTCGCCCGCACAAGACCACTACTGCAGTTCGATGTGATAGCGTTCTAGCGTTGTCGCCTTGTGGCGCGCCAAATTGGACAACGACTTGTTGTAGTCCACGATCGCCCGCAACTCATTTGCCTGCGCGGTGGCCAAATCTCGCTGGAAGTCCAGCACGAAGCGAGTGGTGCTCAAGCCGACCTTCAACCGTTCCAACTCGGCCTGCAGTTGCTTTTCCGCCAGGATGCGGGCTGAGCGGGTCGTCTCAATCCGTTTGAAGTCCGTCTGCACGCGGCGTACGGCTTCACGCACGCCGACGATGATCTGCTGCCGCACGCTCTGCAGCGACGCCTGGGCGTTTCTGGCTTCAAGTTGGCGTTTGTTGTAGGTGCTCCAGGCGGAGCGGTTGCCCAAAGGGTAACTCAGCACCAGGCCAGCGCCGTAGTTGTAGAACTCGCCGCTGAAATTTTTGCCGACGGAATCCGAATAGTTGTTGCCCAACCCCGCCAATCCCATTGTGCTCTGGAATGAGAGGGTCGGGAGAAGCTGATTCTTGGCGAACTTGATGTTCAATTCGCTGGTCTCGATGTTCTTGCTCGCTTGAACGATCTCGGGCCGTCGCTCGAGGGCCACATCGATCGCCTCCTGCAGGCTGATCGGCTCCAACGTGGTGACCGGCTGGTCGACCGGCACCAAGCGGACGTCCTGCCGCAGTTCTTCTTCCGAGGGATTGAGCAGACGGCGCAGTTGATCTTCCTGATCGCGGATGGCTTTTTCGGCGATCAGGACCTGTTCGACTCGGGATGCGACCGCCGCTTCCGCCTGGAGGACATCCACGATGGACATTACTCCGGCTTTCGCCTTGGCGCGATTGCTTGCGAGCAGTTCCTCGGCCGCCTTCAATGCGGCCTGCGCGACCTTGAGATTTTCATTGGCGAAGACCAGTTCCCAGTACGTTTGTTCGACGGTCGCCAGCACGGTCATGACCCGATCCCGAAAGACGTGCTCCTCGACCGTTGCGTTGTTCTGGGCGATCTTGATGAAGGTCTTGTTGACCTCCACGCCGGCGTTGCGGAGCAGCGGTTGTGTGAACGTGAGCGCCAGCCCGCCGGTATAGGCTGGGTTGAAGAGAAAGCCGCTCGCGACGTTGGCGTTGACGTTGCTTCGCTGCGGGCTGTAATTGAGGTCAAGGTTTCCACCGGTTAAGAGGTTTTGAGTCAGGTCGACCGTGACCGAATGGCTGCGCTGGTCGAAGGTGGTGATTTCGTTCAAGAAGAATCCCGTGCCGCCGAAAACCGGCCGGTTCAGCGGATTGACAACCCGGTTGTATTGACCGTTCAGGCTGAACGTGGGATCGAACTTCGCCTGCTCAATGATGATGTCGCTGAGACGGCTCTCCTTCGTCTGCCGGCTGATGGTGATGTCCAAGTTATTTTGCAATGCCCGCAGCGCGGCATCGGCCAGTGAAATGGCTTCGCGCCGTTCCGATGGTGCTGCCGGTTGTGGCATTGCGCTCCATGTATCTAAAGGCATGAATGTCCAGCAGGTCAGGATGACTCCGACCAGCACTTCGGTGCGATGTGTGTTCATAAAGCCTCCTTGATTTGGATTCGAAAAAACCCCATACTATACGCTAAAATAAAGTGTCATCGGTGAATTCGGCTCACGGAGGCGGTGACGAAGGGAACATGCGATGGGAATCCTGACCTGGCTAGCGGCAGTTTTGCTCGCAATGTTTCCGCTCCTTGCGAAGGCGCAGACGGTGTCGGGCGTGCGTTCCTTCGATGGCGGCGTGGGCGTGCTGTTTTCCTTGACCGGGCCCGGGAGTTTGTATCTGGATAACCAAGGGACCCAAGGCTATCTCTACAATCCAGGCAACAACTTTCAATCCTTCAGCTTCCGCAATCCCACAACTGGTCAGGCCTGGAGCGGCGCCGTTACGACCTTGGGCCCGCAGCTCTCTATCGGACTGATTCAGGGGGCGAACCAAGTAGGGGCGCCGATCGTGCTGCCGGGGCCTTCGCGGCAACCCTCACCACTTCCGCCAATCCAATCCACTCTGCTCGACGAGATTCCGTGATTTACGCCCCCTACCTATCGCCCCTTGTCTTGTGCCGTTAGCCTTTCTTGGTTAGCCAATCCCCAAGTCAGCGCCAACACGTACCGGGTTGCCGTCCGGAGCAAGTCGGGCTGAATGGTGTCCACCGTATCGGATGGTTGATGGAAATGCGGGTGGAGTCCGCCGGTGACCACAGTGACTGTTGGAATACCGGCTTCTTTGAACGGCACATGATCACCTCCCGGAAAGAACCCGAACAGATCGACGTTGTCGGCCAATCCTGCCTCCTGGCCAGCCCCAGCCACGATCGACTTGTCGAGTCCGGTGACGCCAACGGTAAGCCGGCCGTTGCCGATGCCGGCGTGATCGACGTTGATCATGGCGACGGTGCGCTGCAGGGGGAAGACCGGCTGGCTAATGTACAGCCTGGATCCGAGCAGCCCCTGTTCTTCTCCGCTGAACGAGGCGAAGAGGATTGAGCGCTTGGGTTGCAATCCTGATTGGGCCAGAACCCGTGCGACCTCCAGCAACACCGCAGTGCCGGATGCGTTGTCGTCTGCCCCGGCGAACAGCAGCCCGGCCTGCCGGCCAAAGTGGTCGCGATGCGCGCCGAGAATGACGATCTCATCTTTCAGAATAGGGTCGTGGCCGGGCAGCAAGAACAGAAAATTGTAGAGCATGCCGGGCGCCCGCCGGCTGATCCACTTCATGCGGACCAGCGCGCGTGTCACAAACGACCGAGAAGTCGGATCGCGGTTCAACGCTTCCTGTAGCTCGCGCAGCGTCTTGCCATCCGATTCCTGGCCGGCGACCAGCCGTTCCGCCACCTCCGTGCTGATCCATGCGCCGGGCAATACCTGCTCTCCCTCGGTTGCTCCGTAAAAGGCGCTGGGCCTTCCCGAGAGGCCTCGCCGCGCTTCATAGGCACTCAGAATCGGGCCTGTCGCTGTGAGATAGGCGATCGCACCTTTCTGCCGCGCGGTCCGTTCCTTGTCGGCATGCGCTACGGAGTGGGGATAACGTTCCGGTTTCCCGCGCAGAAACAGGACAATCTTGTTGCTGACGTCCAGCTTGGCGTAGTCGTCGTACCCGTGATCCGGGTCGGAGATGCCGTAACCGACGAATACCAGCGGAGCGGCGGCGTCGATGGACGGGGAATCCAACACGGGGAGATAGTCCGGGCCGGGGCGGAGTGGAAAGGTCTGCTCGCCGAGCGAAAACTGGAGCAGCGGGCTGTCTTCAATCTGTGTCACCGTGACCGGTCGGGTCATAGTCATAGTTGGAACGGGCTCGGCGGGTTGTGTTGCTGAGGAGGTCGCGCGCGGCGGCTCGAGACTTCTCGCCTGGAATTGGCTTGCCAGGTACAGACCCGACAAGAAGTCTTCAGGCGAGCCGGTCTGTCGGCCATTGAATTCTTCGCTGCTGAGCTTGGCGACTTCGGCCAAAAGGCGCTCACCCGAAACACGATCGAGTGCTTTGGCGAGCGCACCGCTGTCGGCTTCGGCTCTGGCCGGCGCGATGTCCGTGCCGGTTGCCAGCAGCCACAGGGTTGCAAAACCGACGAGCGTGACCTTCATCTCTTTCCCCGTTGCGTAGGTTTGCGCCGGAAGGGTACCATGCCGGACACGGACTTCCAAGGTGATCCAATGGCGGCGGGGTGACTGCCGAGATCTTCCGAGCCAAACTCTGACCGTACTGGAGCACCCGCAAGGCGAGCGACCGGGTCGGATCCCAGCGGCTGCTACCGGCAGAGTCGCCGTGAATGACAAGCCGACCGTCTACGCCTGTCACGGATTCACCTGTTCAGGTTGGTGACCGAGTAAGCGGAGTGGCGATCGTTGCTGGAAGCAAAATTGGGGGACTGAGCAATGAGCGAGCCGGGGCAAGGTTTATACGATCATCTCTATGAGCAGTATGTCCAGAAGCGCGATACGCATCAGGGGTATGAGTTTCAGCAGGCGCCAGTCGGCAATGTGCCGCCGCCTACCGTCAACTTCAAAGAGCGGCTCAAATGGTGGACGTGGGATCGTTGGAAGCGCTTGCGACGGATCCGAGAAGAACGAGATCGGCTGCAGCAGGAGATTCTTCGGATCAAGGAGTCGTCGCGACGGTCGGCGTCCGGGGCAGAAGGCAAGATGGGCGAGATCCGTTCGGATGGCCTGTCTTGAGGGGGGTAAGATCTTTCGTTGCATTGAGGGAGGAACGTACTACAGCCCCCGGGGAGTGAGCGTTGCACCGGGACGCGGCGCCTGGCATCGCGGTCGGGGCGTAGCTGTGACCATCATCTTGATAGTGACTTTGCGTGCGGGAAGCGTGACCGCGCCGCTCGCGCACGTCATCCGGGCGGAGAGCCGAAGGAGAAGGCGGAGAATCTCACCCAACAGGACGAGAACTAGCTTTTCAAACAATGTGCTTCTGTCTGCCTCTCGCTGCCTAGGTCCGGCCTGCTACCGCCTGCTGATGGCTGACGGTCTGCAAGCATGATGTGTGAATATCGGGATCTGACGATGCACCTGCGCTCGGAATGGGACCGGCCACCCACAGAAACCTGAAGTTACAAATCGCCTCCGACTTGCTTTTGCGCATCCTGTGGGTTAGAGTGAGGTCGCTTGGCTGTCATGGGCCCGGCAGCGGAGCTGGAAAGCAGGAGGGCCTGAACCGATGTTGTTTTGGTAATGTCCGGGATCTGATTGGAAGCCAGACCTAAGTCGCCGCAGTGGTCGCGCCTTCAGGCCGTTCCTTCCTTCGTTCGTTCTCGCATCCAAGACAATATCACTTTCGCAAAGGAGGAACCCGATGGGTTCGAAGATCTATGTTGGGGGGTTGCCGTATTCCACGACCGAGCAGCAGTTGAGCGAGCTGTTCGCTGCGCACGGGAGCGTGCAATCGGCGCGGATCATCACCGATAAATTTACCGGTCAGTCTCGGGGCTTCGGCTTCGTGGAGATGACCACGGACGAAGAAGCCAAGGCCGCGATTGCCGCGCTGCACGGCACTCAACTGGGCGGCCGTACCCTGACCGTCAACGAAGCGCGTCCCCAGGAGCCGCGTTCGGGCGGCGGCCGAATGGGCGCGAACGCCGGCGGCAGACGCTGATCGAAACGGTCCTTGCTGCCTCCAGGGGTCGCCTTCCGCGTCGGATGGCGGCCCCGTTTTCTTTCACGCGTTCCGACTGGAAGAGAGAAGAACGAATGAGGCGGGCCATGTGGGGGTGCTCGGCGTCGCTGGCTTTCTGGGTGTCCTTCCCGGGAGCAGGGGTGTCCGCGCCGAAGATGGCTTGGCCGTCGCCGACGGGCTCGTGGTCTCTCTGGAGTATACACTGACACTGCCGGATCAGACGGCGGTCGATTCAAACGTGGGCAAAAGCCCGCTGACGTTTGTCCAAGACGCGCGGCAGATCGCCGCCGGACTGGAAAAGGTGCTGGTCGGTATGAGGGCCGGGCAGAGTAAGCAGGTGGAGGTGTCGGCGGCGGCGGAAGGCTTTGGCCTATACAGGCTGCGGGCTAGGATGGCGGTTGAAAGAAGTTACGTCGACCGACGTGAAACCTGGCACGGGGTTCCAGTCCGCTGACGGCCGGCCGGTGAAGGTGTCGCCGGTGAAGGAGAAAACCGTCGTGCTCGATCTGAATCACCCGCTCGCCGGCAAACATCTCATCTTCGACGTGATCGTGCTCAAAGTGGAGAAATCGTCGTCTGAAGGACAGGACGAAAAGCCCTGATGCCTGGCGCGTCTGCTTAGACGCGCGCCTGAACAAGATCCTGCCGGTTCGTCGTGTAGGCAGGCGAGCGGTACGCGAACTTCGCCTGCCAGGATGGAGCTAGTCCGACGGCGGCATAACGGATCGTCCCCGCACCCGTCCGTTGATTCAGACGATCTAGGGTCTGCATGAGGTGGCGGGATTTCTCGCGATCGGTCGGATCAATCGGATCACATAGGTCGAGCTGTCGTCACCGGCATCCGGAGGTGAATGCGCGCTCGACTCCGTGCAGGGCGCAACGAATGAGATCGCCGGTATCCTCGGTGGGAACGGGTAGATCGAAAAACACAGACTGCGAGTCGCGCGAGTCGTCCGTGGGCCGGGTTGTCGGGATGTGTTCCGATCCACCGTTCGCCCGCGTCACGCAACTGCAAGGCCGTACAAATGCCGTGCGAGTCCAGCAGGTGGGCCATGTGCTTTCCCAGCCCCAAATGTCCCGGACCGCCGTGGCAGCGAGAACATGTTCTCGATTCGGCGCGTCGCGATGAGGTCCAGCACTCCGGCGCCTTCAGCGGCTCGTTTTGCGAACCGATCGGCTAGACCTCCACCTCCAGGCTGAATTGCTCCAATGGGTCCATCACCCGTCTGGACATGTCTCCATACAAGGAATAGTTGGAAGACAGGAGTTTGACACCGTGAGTCCGGATGAGCGCGCGAATCTGATAGACCGGAACACCGACAGCGATGCCCAAGGCCTTCGCTTCGTCGGACTGGGAGATGACGCATCCGTCGTTATTCGACAGCATCACGACAGGTCGGCCTTCGAGCGACGGGTCGAAGACGCGTTCGCACAAGACGTAAAAAGTTATTGCAGTCGACCAGGACGAAGCCCGGTCGCCTCAAGGAGGTGGATGACGTAGGTCACTATGCCCCAGATCTCGAAATTCTGGGGCTCGCGCGGTCGGATCAGAGATAGCGTCGATTGCCCGCCGTCAGCACCGGTTTACCGTCGACTGGCTTCAGGCGTTTCACCGTCAGCTCTCCGTCGAACGCCGCGATCACGACATGGCCCTCCGGTCGGCCTCGGCACCCGATCCACAATCAAGAGCTTGCCCGGATGGATGCCGGCGTCGATCATCGAATCACCGGTTGCGCGGACAAAGAACGTCGCGGCCGGGTGCATACTCAGATGTCGATATGGAGATCAAGCATTCCCTCGACGTAATCGTCGGCCGGCGAAGGGAATCCTGCGGGAACCGCGGCGACGAACAGCGGTCACTCGCAGGCAATGGATCGGTCTGGCTCAGACGTGTACATGGCAGCGACATCCGGCAGCCTGATGCTGCAGGATGACCTTTGACTCGAAATGGTGATCGGAACGGCGATCGGGTGCAACGGGCGTCATCGCGCCTTGCAGGGATGAAACGCAGTACCCTATGGTGAGCCAGGCGGTGCACGGGTGACGAGACGGATGTTGACAGCCTTGCGCGGTGGGCATTGGCCGTCGCTGATGGGGGCCTGGCTGCACTTCGAAGTCAGCTTTATGACCTGGCTCCTGATCGGTGCGCTCGGGGTGTCGATCGCGGAGGAGTTCGCGCTGTCGCCGGCGCAGAAAGGGTTGCTGGTGGCGGTTCCCCTACTTGGCGGCGCGCTGCTTCGGGTGGCGGTGGGCTTCTTAAGCGATCGTTTCGGCGCGAAACGGACCGGCCTTGCGCTGCTGGGCGGCGAGTTGATTGCGGTGATCATGGGGTGGTTGGGTGCGGGTGGCTATGGACAGATCCTGACGGTGGGGCTGCTCTTGGGCATCGCCGGAGCCAGCTTCGCAGTGGCCCTGCCCATCGCCAGTCGCGCCTATCCGCCTGTGCACCAGGGTTTGGCAATGGGTGTGGCGGCCTCCGCCAACAGCGGAACTGTGCTGGCTATGCTGTGTGCGCCCAGACTGGCGGAACTCGTCGGCTGGCGCGGCGTATTCGGGACTATGATCGTGCCCATTCTGCTTACGCTGATCCTGTTCGCAGCCCTGGTGCGCAACGACCCCATGCCCCTCTCGCGGATCGAGTGCCGAGAAGACTGCTGGGCGCCGATGAGGGAACTGCTCCGGCGGCCGTCGAGCTACTGGCTATGCTTCGTCTACGCCGTGACATTCGGTGGATTTGTGGGATTCTGCAGCGTGCTGCCCATCTTCTTGCATGACCAATATGGGCTGAACCCTGTGGTGGCCGGTTCGGCGACGGCCCTGTGCGGGCTGATCGGGAGCGTGATCCGGCCGCTCGGCGGGTATGTGGCGGATCGCAAAGGAGGGCTCAGAGTCCTACGCGTGACGTTTCTGTTGATCGCCGGGTTCGTCGCCGCTGTCGGGACACTGCCGGTCGTGTCGTGGGCCCTGCTGCTCTTCGTTCTGGCTGTGGCCGGTATGGGATTCGGGAACGGTGCCGTCTTTCAGGTGGTTTCGGATCGGTTTCCCAAGCAGATCGGTATGGCTTCCGGATTGATCGGCGCGGCTGGCGGCTTGGGCGGCTTTCTCCTGCCGGTCTGGCTAGGGAGCTTGAAGGAAGCCACAGGCTCCTTTCAACCCGGGCTGTGGCTTTTTGCGGTCTTGGCCGGGGGCGCGGCGGTGAGCGTGACGGAGGTCATGAAACGGCAGCGGACGACCGTCCAGCCATAGGACGATTCCGGCCGGGATTCCATTGGCAGAGGTCCCGTAAAGAAGGTTACTTGGAAACCGCATTTCTGGTAAGGTATGACTGCGACGCACAATTCAGAACCAGCATTCAGAAGTAGGCCTCTGCCATGTTATCTCCTTTCGATACCATCGAACAGGCGATCAGAGAGATCAAGAAGGGCCGCTTTGTCATTCTAGTCGACGATGAGGACCGGGAGAACGAAGGCGACCTCGTCATTGCGGCCGAAAAGGTGACGCCCCAGGCCATTAACTTCATGGCCAAGCACGCGCGCGGGCTGATCTGTCTCGCCTTGACGCCCGAGCGTGTCGAAGAACTCCAGCTTCCGCCTCAATCCCCCGAGAACACAGCGCCCTTCGGCACGGCTTTTACCGTATCGATCGATGCGCGCCGGGATATTACTACCGGCATCTCGGCCGCCGACCGTGCGACTACCATTCATGTCGCGATCGATCCCAAGACCAAGCCGTCCGATCTGGCCAGGCCGGGGCATGTCTTTCCACTGAAGGCGCAGAAGGGCGGTGTGCTCAAACGAGCCGGGCAGACTGAGGGCTCGGTCGATCTGGCGCGGCTTGCGGGACTGTATCCGGCCGCAGTGATCTGCGAAATTATGAACGAGGACGGCACCATGGCGCGGGTGCCGGAGCTAGCTCGGTTTGCCAAGGCTCACAAGATCAAGATGGTAACGATCAAGGCGTTGATCGAGTACCGCATGCGCCGAGAAACGTTCGTGAAGCGGGTCGCCAGCGCGCGGTTGCCGACGGTTTTCGGGGAGTTCGAGGCGGTCGCGTTCGAAAACGAAATCGACGGTGGGAACCATATCGCGCTCGTCAAGGGGCGGGTGGATGACGGGGCACCGACGTTGGTCCGGGTTCACTCCGGATGTTTGACTGCGGACGTGTTCGGCTCGTTGCGCTGCGATTGCCGCGATCAGCTTCATCGGGCGATGGAAATTATCGAGAAAGAAGGACGCGGCGTGCTACTCTATCTGAATCAGGAAGGGCGCGGCATCGGGCTGCTCAACAAGATCAGAGCCTATCATCTGCAGGACCAGGGAAGCGATACCGTTGAAGCCAACCTCAAGCTCGGATTCAAAGCCGATCTGCGCGACTACGGCATTGGCGCCCAGATTCTTGTTAACCTGGGCCTTCGGCAGATCCGGCTTATCACGAACAATCCGCGCAAGATCGTCGGCATTGAGGGCTATGGCCTCCGCGTGGTCGAGCGGGTGCCGATCGAAATCCCGCCGCGCGCGCATAATGAACGGTACCTGCGCACCAAGAAGGCCAAGCTCGGGCATATCTTAAAGAAAGTCTGAACGGCGCGAGGCGAATGGCTGGAGGCTATGGGAAAGAACAACGCGGAAGGTCTCATATGCCCGACCTATCGCCCATTGTCGGACGCCTATGACCAGTTGGTATGAAGCGACGTGAAGGCTCACACGATGCGACCGGCTTGCGCTTTGCGATCGTGGCCAGCAAGTTCAACGGATTCGTGACCAACCGGTTGCTGACGTCCTGTGTGCAAACGCTGACGAAAGCGGGGGCGAAAGACAACGCGCTCGAGGTGGTATGGGTGCCGGGAGCGTTCGAAATTCCCTTAGTCGCTCGCACCTTGGCAAAGTCCGGTCGGTTTGATGCGGTGATTTGCCTCGGCGCCGTCATCCGAGGCGATACGCCTCACTTCGACTACATCAGCGCGGAAACCAGCCGCGGGATTATGCAGGCTGGTCTTGACGCCAGCGTGCCGGTGGTGTTCGGGGTGCTGACGACGAATACGGTGGCGCAGGCGGTCGAGCGAGCCGATCCGGATAAGCACAACCGCGGGGCGGAGGCTGCGAAGACGGCCATTGAAATGGCCACGGTGATGCGACAACTCAAAGGCGGCGGCCGGCCCGCAGGCAGTGGAAGGTCGGGCGCGCGTGTCGTCTCGCGCCGTCGAGGTGGTTGATCGAGGCTATGGGTTCCCGACGCAAGGCCCGCGAACGGGCCATCCAAGTGCTGTTTCAATATGACATTCACGGCAAGGGCGGTGAGTGGCTGGACGAATTCTGGAAGCGCTATCCGGAAAAGGAAGATGTCCGGGCGTTCGCTGACCGGTTGATCGAGGGTGTGTTGAGTCATCAGGAAGAGTTGGACGCCCTCATCGGTGCGTACGCCGCCAACTGGAAGGTCAGCCGGATGCCAATCGTGGACCGGAATATTCTCCGGACCGGCCTCTTCGAGCTGCTCTGGTTGCCCGAAGTGCCGGCTAAGGTCACCATCAACGAAGCGATCGAATTAGCCAAGAGCTTCGGCGATAAGGAAGCTTCAAAATTCGTCAATGGCGTGCTGGATCAGGTCCTGAACAAAGATCCGCGTCTTGAAGCCAAGCGGACGGAAGCGGCGGCCGCGGGTGTGAAGCGCGAAGCATGACGCGCATCGTGCAAGAATGTCTCCGCGAGTCTACGCGAACCACGCGTCACAAGATACGAGCCATGGGTTAAGAGATGATTGACCGCTACACCTTGCCTCGCATGAAAGCCGTTTGGGATCTCGCGCACAAGTACGAGATCTGGTTGGAGGTCGAACTGCAGGCGTGCGAGGCGCTGGAACGTGCCGGCCGGGTGACACGCGGCACCGCCGCCCGCATCCGACGCACCGCACGGATCGATCCGGAACGAATTGCGGAGATCGAAAAGGTCACGAAGCATGACGTCATCGCCTTTTTGGAATCGCTTGCGGATTCCGTGGGACCGGAAGTCCGGTTTCTCCACATGGGCCTGACCTCATCGGACATCGTAGACACCGCGCTAGCCGTTCAAATGGCCGAGGCACTGGACATCATTCTGGAGGATCTGGATGCGTTGCTCGACGTCTTGAAAAGACGGGCGTTGGAGCATCGCGACACGATCATGATCGGGCGTTCGCACGGCATCCACGGTGAACCGATTTCCTTCGGCTTCAAGCTTGCTATCTGGTATGAGGAAGTTCGCCGCCATCGCGACCGTCTGCGGGCAGCCCGCGAGGACATCGCGGTTGGGAAACTGTCTGGCGCGATGGGAACCTTCGCCCATCTCGGGCCGGAGGTGGAGGAGTTCGTCTGCAAGCGGCTCGGGCTCAAGCCCGACCCGGTGTCCAACCAGGTGGTCCAGCGGGACCGGCACGCGGCCTACGTGTCGGCATTGGCGCTGCTTGCGGCGAGCATCGAGAAGTTCGCGACGGAGATCCGCCATCTGCAACGGACCGAAGTGCTGGAAGCCGAGGAGTTGTTCTCGGAAGGACAGAAGGGTTCCTCGGCCATGCCGCACAAGCGCAACCCGATTGCATCGGAGAATCTCTGCGGCTTGGCGCGCGTGGTTCGGGCCAACAGCCTGGCGGCGATGGAAAACGTGGCGCTCTGGCATGAGCGGGACATTAGCCACTCGTCGGTCGAACGGGTCATTCTGCCGGACAGCACGATCCTCGTAGACTACATGTTGGTCCGGTTCACGGACCTCATCAAGAATCTGCTCGTTTATCCGGATCGCATGCGGAGGAACCTCGATCTGACCGGCGGGTTGGTCTATTCGCAACGGCTGCTGTTGGCACTCGTGGACAAGGGCGCGCAGCGGAAGGACGCTTACGAGGCAGTGCAGCGGAACGCGATGGAAGGCTGGAAAGGCGGCGCCGGCTTTCAGGACTTAGTCGGGAAGGATCCGTTCATCACGAAGTACCTCAGCCAGGCGGAGATCAAGGCCTGTTTTGACCCCCGGTATTATCTGCGGCATCTGGATACGGTGTATCGGCGAGTGTTTGGACGGGCGTCGACGCGGCGGCCTCCTCGGAGAGTACAGCGCGCATAGGTGGGAAGGACATGGTCACCAAAGGAGAATTGATCTACGAAGGGAAAGCCAAAAAGTTGTTTGCGGCGGATCATCCGGATCGGGTGATCCAGTACTTTAAGGATGACGCCACGGCCTTCAACGCGCAGAAGCGCGGCACGATTGTCGGGAAGGGCGTGGTCAACAACAAAGTCTCGGAGCGGCTGTTTCGGTTGCTGGAGGAAGGCGGCGTGCCGACGCACTTCGTCGAGCGGCTCAGCGATCGCGAGATGCTGACCAAGCGGGTAGTGATCGTGCCGATCGAAGTGGTGGTGCGGAACATCGTCGCCGGCAGCCTGACGAAACGGCTCGGGCTGAAAGAAGGGGACACGATCGACCCGCCGCTCGTCGAGTTCTATTACAAGAACGACGCACTAGGCGATCCGCTGATTACCGACGACCACGTACGGTTGCTGAAGTTGGCGACGCCGGCTGTGGTGCGGGATCTCAAGGACCTAGCGCTTAAGGCCAATCGCATTTTGACGCCGTTTTTCAAAGAACGGAAGATGCTGCTGGTGGACTTCAAGCTGGAGTTCGGTGTGTACCACAACAAGCTGATCCTGGCCGACGAGATTTCGCCAGATACCTGCCGATTCTGGGACATGGCCACGGGAGAGTCGATGGACAAGGATCGCTTCAGGAAGGATTTGGGAAAGGTTGAGGAGACCTATCAGGAGGTGCTCCGCCGTGTGTGCGGGACTGAAGCAGGGTGATGAGGTGGTTGCCTTGTTCGGCTGTGGATTCAGCAACCAATAAACCGGACAACCCAAACAAACCGGATACACCGGAAAGACCATGAGAGCCAAAATCCACGTCACGCTCAAACAGGGCATTCTCGATCCGCAGGGGAAGGCGATCGAGCATGCGTTGGAGACCTTGGGCTTCAAGTCGGCGAGCAATGTGCGGGTCGGGAAATACTTGGAATTGGATCTGAACGAGAAGGATCAGGCCAAGGCCGAGGCTGACGTGAGAGCCATGTGCGAGAAGCTGTTGGTGAATACGATCATTGAAGAGTATCGGTACGAGCTGAGCGCGTGATACAGTGCGCATTTAGAAATCTGTAATGTGGAATGAGCAATGGTGGGGTGATAATTTCTCATTCCTCAGTCCTCATCCTCATTTGAACATGAATATCGGCGTTGTGGTCTTCCCCGGTTCTAACTGTGATCACGATTGCGCGTATGTTCTCGGTGACGTGTTGGGGCAGGCGGTGACGATGGTGTGGCATAAGGAGACCTCACTGGCTGGCCTCGATGCGGTGATTCTGCCAGGCGGGTTTTCGTACGGGGACTATCTGCGGACCGGTGCCATCGCCCGCTTCTCACCCGTCATGGGGGCGGTGAAGGACTTCGCCAAGAGCGGAGGGCTGGTGCTCGGCATCTGCAACGGGTTTCAAATCCTCCTAGAGGCCGGGTTGTTGCCCGGCGCGATGTTGCGGAATAGCTCGCTTCACTTCATCTGCAAGGACGTCTATGTCCGCGTTGAGAACGCCGCCACGCCCTTTACCAGCCGCTGCAAGCCCGGCCAGGTCCTGAAGATTCCAATCGCCCATGCTGATGGGAATTACTACACCGATCCCGTGACACTCGCCGCCTTGCAGGCTAACGCGCAGATCGTCTTCCGCTACTGCACCCCGGACGGCAGGGTGACGCCTGAGGCGAACCCCAACGGCGCACTCGACAACATTGCCGGCATCCGCAACCCCGAAGGCAATGTGCTGGGCATGATGCCACACCCGGAGCGCTGCGCTGAGGACGTCCTCGGCAACCACGACGGCCAGGTGATTTTCCTCTCGATGCTAGACGCGCTCAAAAAAGCGAAGCCGAAGGCGGTCGTCGCATAGTATGAACCTGATCGGAGTTATAATCGCGTCTCCTCTTTGAGGGATGATCTCTACCCACCTCTTTCTCCAGAGCTGGCTGGCTCTTATCAACTTCGTCATCAATTTAGCTGGAATTGTTAACGGGCAAGTCGAACGCAAGGTCAACTTGATAGGGATAGGGGTTGCTTGGTTCAGCTAGCGCTTCTCTCTGCTCTGTTACGTGGAGGGCAGTACTTGCTCGCTGAGGTTCTAGACTTTGGGTATACAACGTCTGAAAATGTGGTGTGCTGGATTTTTGCGCGCTAAGCATTCTTTATAGGCTCCTCGGTTCCCTGCAAAGATACAAAAGTCTTGGAGGAATGCAACGGTAGCGGGCTCACTCGAGGAAGACATCATGAAAAAAGAAAATTGGGAATGCCTTCTGCTTGAGTTAGGGCTGAACTCTTCGGATTCGGGATATTTCGCCTGCGACAGGTAAGGAGCGAGAGTGAAAGACAGTCAGGTCATCACCAAAGAGCTCATCGCGCAGCACAATCTCACCGACGACGAGTACAAGAGGATCGTCGAGATTCTGGGGCGGGAGCCCAACCTGACCGAGTTAGGGATGTTTTCAGTCATGTGGTCAGAGCACTGCTCCTACAAGAGTTCCCGCGTCCATCTGAAGCGGCTGCCGACGACCGGGCTTCGCGTGGTCCAGGGGCCCGGCGAAAATGCGGGCGCGGTGGATATCGGAGACGGGCTGTGCGCCGTGTTCAAGATGGAGTCGCACAACCATCCGTCGTTCATCGAGCCCTACCAGGGCGCAGCAACCGGCGTGGGCGGGATTCTGCGCGACATCTTCACGATGGGGGCGCGGCCGATCGCGCTCTTGGACTCGCTGCGGTTCGGCTCGCTGGACAATCCCAAGAACCGGCATCTGTTCAGAGGCGTGGTGGCTGGAATCAGTTTCTACGGGAATTGCGTGGGCGTGCCTACCGTCGGCGGCGAGGTGGTCTTTAACGATATCTATTCGCTGAATCCGCTGGTGAACGTCTTCTGCCTCGGCATCGCGAGGAAGGACAAGCTCTTCAAGGGCACGGCGGCCGGTATCGGCAATCCCGTGATCTACGTCGGTTCGAAGACCGGGCGCGACGGCATCCACGGGGCGACAATGGCGTCCGATGCCTTCGATGCAGCGTCCGAATCCAAGCGGCCGATGGTGCAGGTGGGCGATCCCTTCACGGAGAAACTGCTTCTGGAAGCATGTCTGGAACTGATGGCCGACGATCTGCTGGTCGGCATTCAGGACATGGGGGCGGCGGGGCTAACCAGCTCCTCGTGCGAAATGGCGTCGCGTGCCGGAACCGGAATCGAGTTGGATCTCAGCCGGGTGCCGCGCCGCGAACCGGGCATGACCCCCTATGAGATCATGCTTTCTGAGTCGCAGGAGCGCATGCTCATGGTGGCGAAAGCTGGCAAAGAAGACGAGGTCATGCGGATTTGTCGCAAGTGGGACCTGGATGTGGCCGTGGTCGGCCGGGTGACGGATGATGGCCTGTTGCGTGTCAAGGACAACGGACAGGTGGTAGCCGAAATTCCGGCCAAGGCGCTCGCGGATGAGGGCCCGCGGTACGAGCGGCCGATCGCGCCGCCGTCCTATCAGGACTGGCTCCAGGCGCTCAACTATGATGCGCTGCCTGAAGTGAAGGATCCGCAGGGTGTGCTGCTCGCCTTGCTGGAGTCTCCGAACATCGCGAGCAAGCGCTGGGTATACGAGCAATACGACCACATGGTGCAGACAAACACGATGGTCCGTCCCGGGTCGGATGCGGCGGTGCTCCGCATCAAGGGTACGAACAAGGCGCTGGCGGTGACGACAGACTGCAACAGCCGGTACTGTCTACTGAATCCGTATGAGGGAGCCAAGATCGCGGTGGCGGAGGCGGCCCGCAATCTCGTCTGCTCAGGTGCCGAGCCGATCGGGCTCACCGATTGCCTGAACTTCGGCAATCCCGAACGGCCGGATATCATGTGGCAGTTCGTGCTCTCGATCGAAGGACTGAAAGACGCCTGTGAGGCGCTCGGCATTCCCGTCGTGAGCGGCAACGTGAGTTTTTACAACGAGACGAACGGCCTCTCGATCTACCCGACGCCGATCGTGGGCATGGTGGGCTTGATTGAGCCGGCCGATCGAGCGACGACGCAATGGTTCAAACAGGCCGGCGACGATATTATCCTGCTCGGCACGACCAAGGATGAGCTGGGCGGAACCGAATATCTGCGGGTGGTCCATTCACGCGAGCAGGGCTCTCCGCCCCTGTTGAGCCTGGAGGCCGAACAGGCACTCCATGCTTGTGTGCGGCGACTGATCCGGGAAGGAGTGGTGCGTTCAGCGCACGATTGCTCCGATGGCGGGCTGGCGGTCGCGCTGGCCGAATGCACCATGTCTTCAGGCACCCGGCTCCTGGGGGCTGTGGTAAGATTGAACGCCCGCAGGCTTCGTCTGGACTCGCTGTTGTTCGGGGAGAGCCAGTCGCGGATAGTGCTGTCGGTCAGCCCCAACGAGAGGGATACGGTCTTGCGCATCGCTTCGGAATCCAATGTGCCGGCCGAATTGATCGGAACAGTCGGTGGAGATCGGTTGGTGATCGAGGTGACGGCGGAAGGCGGGCGGTCCGGGTGTCGGATCGATGTGCCGGTCGAGACGCTCTATGATCGCTGGACGAACAGTTTGGAGAGAGCCTTAGGCAAGGGGCAATAAATCCGGTTTTACCGATCGTCCATCGTTCTTGACGGATAGCCTTATGCAATTGATCGCTTCTGACAAGTTCCATGACGAATGCGCCGTTTTCGGCATCTACGGCCACAAGGAAGCGTCCAACCTCACCTACCTTGGCCTGTATGCGCTTCAACATCGCGGGCAGGAGGCCTCCGGCATCGTGTCCGGCGACGGCAACCATTTCTACGTCGAAAAGGGTATGGGGCTGGTTGCGGACATCTATACCAAATCGGTCCTCAAGCGCTTGCCCGGGCACATGGCCATCGGCCACAACCGGTATTCGACTGCCGGCGGGAGCGATTTCAAGAACGTCCAGCCGCTGATCGTCAATTTTGCTTTCGGCAATCTGGCGCTGGCTCATAATGGCAACCTGATCAATGCCACCGTGTTGCGGCATGAACTGGAAGCCTACGGGGCGATCTTTCAATCCACATCAGATAGCGAAGTCATTATCCATCTGATCGCCCACTCGCGGGCGGATACGCTGCTTGCGCGGGTCATCGACGCGTTGAATCAGGTGCGCGGGGCGTTCTCCGTCGTGCTGTTGACGGACGAGGGCGTGATCGCCGCGCGCGATTCCTATGGATTCCGGCCGCTGTGCTTGGGGCGCCTGCGCGACAGTTGGTTGGTGGCGTCCGAGACCTGCGCTTTTGATCTGCTCGGTGCCGACTATGTGCGGGAGATCGAGCCGGGAGAATTGATCGTGCTGGATGAAAAGGGGATGACCAGTTACAAGCCGTTCCCGCCGACCAGGCCGGCCATGTGCGTCTTCGAGTACGTCTACTTCGCGAGACCGGACAGCCGGATCTTCGGTGCGAACGCGGTCTACACGACGAGAAAGGCGTTGGGCCGGCAGTTGGCGCAGGAGGCTTGGGTGGAAGCCGATGTGGTGATCCCCGTGCCGGACTCCGGCGTGCCGGCGGCGTTAGGCTACGCAGAAGGGTCCGGCATTCCGTTCGAGAACGGCTTGATCCGCAATCACTACGTAGGCCGGACGTTCATCGAGCCAGAGCAATCTATCCGACACTTCGGCGTGAAGATCAAGCTGAACGCGGTTCCCGAGGTGCTGTCGGGCAAGCGGGTCGTGGTGGTGGACGATTCGTTGGTGCGCGGCACCACCAGTCGGAAGATTGTGAAGATGATTCGCCACGCCGGCGCGAAGGAAGTGCACATGCGGATCAGCTCCCCGCCGATCATTTCCCCCTGCTTCTATGGGATCGATACTCCGACGAAAAAGGAGCTCATCGCGTCCAGCCATACGATTCAGGAAATCCGCAAGTACATCACCGCCGACAGCCTGGCCTATCTCAGTCTGGACGGCATGCTGAAGGCCGCACCCGGCGCACCGCAGCAGTACTGCACCGCCTGTTTCACCGAACGCTATCCCATCTCCTTCACCCGCGCGGAAGAGCTGCAACTCGGGCTCTTCGACCCTTCGCACTGAAAGCTGTCGATCGTTGCGGGAAAGTTCGCACGATCGGATGTGTCCGCTCGACAGCCGACACGCGTTCCGGCCGGTTGCTCCTGAAAAAAACCGCATGCTAGGATAGGCATGAACGGAGGAGTGAGAAGCGTGGAACGCTGAGATCTGAAGCGTCTCCACACATTGGAACTCGGAACTTCCGTTGGGTATGGAGGCCGCCATGAATCGAAAACTGACCGCTTTTCTGGTCGCAGTGGTCTGTATGGCTGGAGCGGCGATTGCGGCCGCTGCCGGGTTTTTCAAGATCGGCGAGAAGGCTCCATCCTTTACGTTGACCTCGCTTACCGGTGAAACCGTCTCGCTGGAAAGCCTGAGGGGCAAGGTCGTCGTGCTGGGGCTTTTCCATATCTGCGAGCCCTGCATGATTCAAGGAACGAATCTGCAGAAGGTGTATGAGGCGACGAAGGGCAAGGACGTAGTGGTGATCGGCGTGAACTCCGCTGGCAACTCCAAGAAAGACGTGAGCGAGTTCGTCGCCTCCTTTCCCGTCAAGATCACCTATCCGTATCTACTGGACCCGAACAAGGTTACGGACAAACTGTATGGTGGAGGGAAGTTCATCCCGAACGTATACGTGATCGACCAGCACGGGGTCATCCGCTGGCAGCGGGTCGGCAATATGGATCTCGCGGGGGCGGAGGTGATCATTCAGGAAGTGGAGAAGTTGCTGGCGAGCGGGAGCAAGTCGATGTGAGCGGGACCTGTCACTGACTAGCTCGTCCGTCCTCGCACCCCACCCCGGTGTAGGAACTCCGCTTCGGGCAGACGGACGTCCAGGTCAGTGCCGCCTGCTAGTTTGCTTTCGGCTCTGCTTAAGGAGAGAGAAAACGTGAAAGCAGAGTAAACATGGACGAACTGGAAGCGGGGAAGCGGAAGTTTCTCGATCTCGTGAAAGAAATCGACGCCGCCGTGCAGGTGGTGATCCCTGTGACGCCGTCGAACAGCATGTTTCTGATTTCTTTGACCAAGGGCCCCAATCGCAAATTCATCACTATTCTCGAAGACGATATCATCGATCTTCCCCACGAAGCGGACATTCTGGCGAAAGTGACGAAGGTGGTCAAAGACGCCGTGGCGGGGCTCTGAAGCGGCGGAATGTGAAACAAGAAGAGGAAGCGATGATTTCCGCGACGAGTCCTGTCCCGTGGACCCGCCTCGCCTGTCATGCGGTTCTACCATGAAGCAGCTCTTCCCTGGCATCTGGCAGTGGTCCTGGTTCTCGCAGGAGAAGCAACTTGACTTCAACGGGTTGTTGCTGAACGTCGGCGAACATCGGATCCTCGTCGACCCTCCCCCCATGATGCCGGACGATCTGGAACAGGTCAAACGCGGGGGGGCGATCGATTACATCGTTGTCACCAATCGGGACCATGAGCGTGAGGCGGCAGCCTATCAAGCTGAATTCAAGTGCCAGCTCTACGTGCCGGAGGTTGATGCGCCGCAGATGCAAGTCAAGCCTACCAAGACCTTTCGGGACGGCGAACTGTTGCCTGGCGGCATCTGGGTTGTGCATCTCAGAGATCAGAAATCGCCGGGAGAATGCGCGCTCTTTATCCCGCAGGGGAAGGGGATTCTCATTGTGGGGGATGCGTTGATCGGAAAACCGCCTGGCTCCCTCAGCATGCTCCCGGCGGACAAATATGCCGATGCTGCCAAAGCCAAGGAAGGTCTCCGCCGCTTGCTGCGCTACAATTTCGACGCGATTCTGGTCGGCGACGGCGTCTCCATTCTTGGAGGGGCCAAACCAACCCTCGAGCGTGTCATACAGAGCTGAATCCGCCGCGATGCGCAACGGGCTGTCTGAAGAGCTGAACCGCCAGGGCAACGAACCCTTTTCGCGAGGCCATTATACCGAAGGCCTATCTTTGTTACGCGAAAGCGCTGGAGTGCGACCAGTCTCACTGGCGACCGTCGCGCGCTGGTGGCCACGCTCGGCAATCTCGGCAACATTTGCGCGGTCAGCGGACGGCGCGAAGCGGCGCAGGCCTCCTATCAGGATGTGCTCGAACTGCAAACGATTCTCGGTGACGAACGGGGTATCGGGACGACGTTGGCTAATCTTGGGAACCTGCGCGCGGACGCGGGGAATGGAACCGGCTCGCGCCTACTGCTTTGAAGCCTTGGACATCATGACGCGTACACATGACAAGGCCGTGTTTGGGCTGGTGGCCAAGGAGACAGGACAGTTTGAAGATCCGATCCGCTACTACGAACACTCGCTGGTTTTGATGCGGCGTTTGGGCAATCAGGGCGGAGTTGCCGACGCCTGGCGCTGAGGGGACGGACCTACCTGGCTCAGAAAACGCTATGGCGAAGCCATCGCCTGCTGTCAAACAGCCAGGCTGTCGCCGAGCGGAGCGGAGATGAACTGCGGATCGGCGGCGCCCGCTATGTGCTGGCACAGTGTTGCGAAGCGTTGGGTCGGCTGCAGGAGGCCGCCGACCTGCTGGAGCCGGTTGTCTGTCTAGACCGGAAGCACTGCGTGCCGAAACTTGCGACATGCCTGGCGACCATCTGGGCCTGTCTTGCCGGCCAAGTCCGATCCCGCTCTGCGCCGCGAGAGATGTCCCGATGACCAGCGCCTCCTCGTCCACTCCGTCCTGGGAACAGGCCCGCTCCTTGCTGTGCCAGATTGCGCCGGAGTTTTACGAACTGGAACCGGACGGAGCGCTGGTTCTGGACCCCGGCAGCGAAGGGTGGCTACTGGAGGTCACGCCAGATGGGCGGCTGATCTGCCAGAACGGCCTCGCGATGGAAGACATTCAGGGCCTGATCTCCGGCGGCACGACGGAAGATCTCGGGACGGACGAGTTGGCGAAACAGGCCAAGTACTATCTCCAGCCGGCCGTTGCCGAGTGCTGCGCGTTTCTCCTCGACGCCGGCTTCCAAGAGGAAACCGAGATGACGAATCAGTACGTCGCCGTCATCTTCCACAAAACGATGGACTTGCGGAAGCTGGACGATCTCAAGGAGATGGTTCTATGGTGCCGCCGGCAGTTCGTGTGACCATGCTGCGTAAACGGTGATGCCCATCCGTTCCTTTGAAGACTTCCGCGAGGCGGTATTCGCCTACCGTTTGCCGCGAATCATCCTCACCGCGCTGGACCTCGATCTCTTCACCGTCGTTGGTTCCCGTTCCTGGACGATCGCCGAGCTGTCGAAGGAGGTGTGCGCAAGTCCGCGCGGGATTGACATTCTCTGCCGTAATCTCGCCGCTGCCGGCCTGCTCCGCAAGCGGAACGGGGTCTACCGGAACAGTCGGCTGGCCGCCGCCACCCTCAATGCGAACAGCCCGCACTATCGCGGCGCGTACTTGCAGCTGTTGCGGGAACAGTGGAACGACTGGTCGCAATTGACCGCCTGCGTGAAGCGCGGCAAACCGGTGGCTCGTCAGGACCCGGATGACCCGGCGTATCGCCGCCGATTCACCTGGGCGATGCACCACCGGTCGATGGCGATCGCGCCCAAAATCGCTGCGCAGGTGAATCTTCGAGGTGCTCGGACACTGTTGGATCTGGGGGGAGGGCCGGGCACCTATGCGTTGGCGTTTCTGGCCCGCAATCCGCGCTTGCACGCGACGGTCTGCGATCGGGCGCCGGCGTTGGGCGTGGCACGGAAGATCGCAGCTTCCCACCGAGCAGGCGATCGGCTTTCCTATCTCCCTCTCGACTTCATGCGCGAACCTGTGCCTGGGCGCTATGATGTCATTTGGTACTCCAATGTTCTGCACATTTACTCGCCGGAAGAGAACCAGGCACTCTTTCGACGCCTGCTCCCGGTGCTCGCCCCGGGAGGGAGGCTGCTGGTTCAGGATGCGTTTCTGCTGGATCGTGAAGGAATCTATCCGGTAGAGGCGAGTCTTTTCGCCGTGACCATGTTGCTGTTTACTGAAAGGGGCAACACGTACTCGATTGCGGAGACGAGCCGATGGTTGCGGGAAGCCGGGTATGTGCGGGTCCGGCGCGTGAGGATGAAAAAGGGAGCTGAAGATTGGGAGGGCGGCTTGCTAGAGGCCTCGCGTCCGGCCGTCCGTCGAAAGACCAGCGCCGCCCCGGGCAATTAAGAGGAAATTCAACCGGCCGGTTGACTCGTTGAGCACGGGGCCGGAGGCCCGGGTTTCTGGTTGGGTTGCCTCCGTGGCCGGCGACTAAGCAGAAAAACCGTTCCAGATCACCTGTGCGGGTGAGCGAGAGCGCGGCGGTTGGATGCGCAACGTGTGACAGGAGGGCCAGGCTCATCAACGCGACGAGCAGCCCCAACATGAGCGATACTGATTCACGGAGCGGGAGTCTCGCACTGATGGCCAACGCTAGTAAGCCGGGGCTTGCAGGAGCGCCGGTCTGGTGCGAAGGGCGGTCGTGTTCGGTCAGAAGGTTTTTTGCTGATGGGTCGGCATCCTGCACAGCCTGAAGCGCCGTGTGTGCTGATTTACGACGGCCAATGCCGTCTGTGCGTGACGGCCAAGGCGGGGATCGAGCGGCTGGATCGGAACACGGATCATCGATCGCCCGTCCGGTTCATTCCGTATCAGAGCGAGGAAGCGGCACGGTACTTGGGCGCGCAATACCGTCCCGGCCCTCCTGATATGGCCGTCCTGGTGGAGGCCGACGGTCAGCTTCGCCAGGGGCTCGATGCCTTTCTTGCTCTCTTGCCCGGCCTGAGGGGCGGCCGTCTTTTGCTAGCTTTGATGCGGGTACCTCTGCTCAAGCCCCTGGCTTATCTGGCTTATCGAATCATCGCCCGAAATCGGTATCGCTGGTTCGGCGAAATCCAGCCACGCTGATTTCATCGATCCTGGCTTCCTTCCCGAAAATGTTCTTGGTGCTCCCCCTTTTCGAGGGGTTGGCCTGTCCTAAGCAGAATTTACTCCTGCTGCTCGCACAGCCAGAATCCCTTCACACTCGCCTTGGGCGTTCGTGACATGAAGAACTTGCCGCGCAATACCTGGATTGTTTGGTTGATGGCAGGAATTGGACTGCTGCTGTGGACCGGATCGGGATGGGGCGGCGAGCAGCCGTCTGGCATTCATGCCGACGTTCCCGTGCTTGCGGCCGGATTCGGGTTTCAAGCCGGCGGCGAGTCGATCATCATGATCAGAATCTACAACGCCCGGACCGGCGAAGTGCTCTCGGAAGAGTCCTTCGACTTGGCTGTGATCGAGGACGGAGCGCCGACCGCGGACCAGACCACCGGACGCATCTTTGCCGGCGGCACCGGCGACGGGAATCACGTCGGCAGGGAGGGGCTGTCGCGATTCCTTCTACGCGTCTATGATGCTCAAACCGGAAACTATCTGTGGGAAGGTCAATTGAATCTGACGATCAAGGATGAAGGAGAAACAGCTAAACCTGTTGCGCGGTTGGTCCGGCCCGCAGTCACGCTCAGGCGGGCTGCACAGGAAAGCGGCCCGACCGTACAACCCTATTACCTCGTTCGAGCTCTCGATCCGAACACAGGATCCGTGGTGTGGCAGGACCAATTCGCACTCAACGAAAGCGGTCGTGGCACCAGCAAGCTGACAGGATATCGGCCGCTGCGGCCGGCTCCGTTCCGCGACCTCGGCCGAGAGTTTGAAATGATGGTGAGCGCGTACGACCGGGCAAGCGAAACCCTGTTATGGGTGGACACCTTCGACTCTTTGGAACAAGAGGCGGCGTCGGAACAAGAGGCGCGTGCCGGCGTATTGCCCTCGTGGCCGGGGAGGCAACGGAATGCCACGGTCAGCCTTGTGGTCTGGAAACACGCCAACTCTGCGCCCCGCCGGTTTTCCGCTTTGCGATGAGATGCTCCGCCCACTGACGTTGAAATTGGTCATAGGAAAGGGACAGTTTGTCGTGCATCGCCGCAGCCAGCGTGTGTTTCGCCTTAAGCTGCATGAGCATCTCCCCGATCCGGTGCATGCCGAAGCGGTCAACGAGATAGCGCACGGCGGAATTGGCTTCCAGGTAAGCCACCGCCGCAGCCTCTGTTGACAACCCGCTCCAATTTCCTTCCAGCGCGGTCAGAGGCAAGACTTTCGTTTCGTCCACGATGACCTGATCCAGGTCGGGCCAGGAATCGTCCGCCAATTGCATAGCCAGTCCTTCGTGCAGCCAGGTGGGAACGGCGTCGGCTTCGATGCCCATGCGTTCATGGAGCAGCGCGTGCGCGAATTCGTGGCGCAACACGCGGGTCAGCCAGACCTGATCGGTCAGGGCGCCTTGGGTCGGGATCTGGATGCGTCCCAGGACCGGATCGAACAGCCCGTCCGCCCACAGCGGACTGCCGGTGACGCTCTGAAAATAGTCTTTCGTATGGAGCACGACAATAATGGGCTTCGATGGAAAATAGCCGAACTTCTGGCCGATGTCCCGGTAGGCCTCCTCCAGAATCTCAAGCACGCTGAGCCAGGTCGTCTGGTCTTTTCCACCCTCGAATTTCACCGTGAAATGGGCGCTGCCGCGGGCGGTCATCTGTTGCTCCGCTTTCCCCGTCCGCTTGACCTTGGCGGCGACGGCCTGCAGATAGGCGCGCAGCGTGGGATCGTGCCCGGCGCGGTCGGCGGCCTGGTCCAGGTGACGGGCAGCGGCTGCCAAGTCGTCTTGTTCCTGCAGCAGGTCGGCCATTGCCAGGTGGGGAAATGGTTCGTCGGGAGCCAGACGGATGACCGTTTCCAGGAAATCCGGCGTGAGCGCAGGATCGCGCAACTCCCAGTAGGCATGGGCAAGGTTCAGATGGGCCACCGGGTTCGCGGGGTCCAACGCCACCGCAGTTTTGAACGCCTTAACGGATGCCTCGGCGCCGCCCGTCTTTTCTTGCTGAACGCCGAGATTGTTCCACAGGACGGCGGCATATCGGCGAATCGGCGGTTGGGCCAACGCCTTGGGAGAAAGGGCGGCAAGCTTCGCCTCCGCTTCGGCGTAATTGGCTTTCTCCAGTTCTTCGTGCGCGGCCTTGAGCGTCTCGGCGAATTGCGAATCCGGGATATGGCCTGGATCAATCGTGCGGGCCTGTTGGCTTTCTCCGAGCGCCGGCGTCGCCGCGGCCGGTTCGGGCGGTCGCGGCGACGGCGCCTCGGTTTCCTGCGCCGGGGGCAGAGGCGGCGGTCGGAAGGTCGGCTTGAACCACGTGTGATAGCCGACGAAGAGCGCCAGTAGGAAGGCAAGGAAGCCGAGAATATGGGAGATGTTGCGGCGATACACAGTATTCCCTATCGTCGGAAAGTGTAGCATTGCCGATCAGAGACGCCAAACATTGTTCTAAAAATTGGCGCGAGACTGGAAACCCGCAGCGACAGGTCGGAGGCTTTCCCCCCCCTTTGACTCCCAGCCCCTCGCCTCACGCCCAGCTATTATTGGCTTCCTGCGCGTGAAAACCTATGGCCTGCGAAGACCGCATGAAATTCATGCTGAAAGACAGGGCGTCGCCGTTGTCCCGCTCCGGGGCCTGTGTTACCATCTGACGATCTCGCAAACCTGCAGTGCCTTCGCCCCGGATCACGGTGCGCGGTGGTCAGCGGGTATCATGCGGGGTCGGGGATGCCTGATTCATGCCCGCCTCACCTCCAGCCGCTACTGGTGCCGACCCAACCGAACGCCTGCGGGAGTTCGTGCGGTGCCTCGCTCGCCCTCTTGATTTCGCTAGTCGGGATGCCTATGCGCATCTGACCACCGTGAAAAATCTTGGCTCGTTTGTCTCGGCTCAGGTGGTCAAAGCCCTGGCCGAGGCGGTCTATTCGCCCCAAGTAGAAGGGGAGCTGCTGGCCCTTCGCCAACTGTTCGCCGATTTTCACGCGAGGCTGGCCCCCGCCGAGCAGAAGCGTCGCCTGGAACAGGCACGGGCGATCCTCGCACGGCTGGCGAATGTTGAGGCGACAGGCGTGGACGTTACCCATTGCCCCGGGAAACGCAACGGATACCCGGAAGAACATCCGCTTTCTTCTGGCCCATCCACCCGGATCGAATTGTGCACCCTCCCCATCCGGTTCGCCAAAGGGGTCGGGCCCAAACGGACCATGGCGTTGGAACGGCTGGGCGTCAACACCGTGGAGGACGCCCTGTGGTTCTTGCCGTGGCGTTATGAAGACCGGTCGGTGGTCACGCCAATCCGACGGCTTCGTCCAGGCCAGCGGGTCACTGTGTGCGGAACGGTTATCGCCGCCTCGCTGGCGCGCATTCCCCATCGCCGGCTGACCGTGCTGAACGTGACGCTCGCTGACTCGACCGGACGACTCCATGCTGTGTTCTTCAATCAGGCGTATCTAAAAGAAGTGTTCGTGCCTGGCGTCCGCGCGATGTTGCTCGGACGCGTCCAGATCGGTCAGAAATCCTGGGTCGGCCTTCGGCTGGACGTCGAGCAATACGAACTGCTAGAGAAAGAGGGTGACGTTCCGCTGCATGTCGGCCGCATCGTTCCGATCTACCATGAAACCAAGGGCTGGACGTCCCGGCATATGCGGGTGCTCATCAAGTCGTTGCTGGACCAGTATGCGGTGGCTATGCCGGATATTCTGCCGGAACCCATTCGCCGTCGAGTGAACCTGCCGGGTATAGCAGAGGCGATCCAGGAGGTTCATTTTCCCAGTCCCGGCACCGACCCTGTGGCTCTGGAACGCGGGACGACGCCGGCGCATCGGCGTCTGGCCTTCGAAGAATTGTTCGTGCTCCAGTTGGCGCTCGGGAGCCGTCAACGATCCGTCAAGGAAGAGATCAAGGGCATTCGGTTCGACACCGAAACGCCGTTACTCGGCCGCCTGCGCGCGGCGCTTCCCTTCACACTCACCCCGGCGCAGGAGCGGGTGATTGCTGACATCAAACGGGACATGGCGTCGCCGCGGCCGATGAACCGGCTTATTCAGGGTGATGTCGGATGCGGGAAAACCGTCGTGGCGTTGCACGCTCTGGTTATGGCCTGCGGTTCCGGTTATCAGGCGGCGCTGATGGCCCCGACGGAAATTTTGGCCGAGCAGCATTATCTCACTCTGCGCGGACTGCTTCAGGAGTTGGGATTGAAAACAGTGCTGCTGACGAGCGGGGGACGGACCAAGGCGCGGATAGCGACATTGCAGGCGATCGCTTCCGGCGAGGCCCAGATCGTCATCGGTACTCATGCCTTGATCCAGAAGGAGGTTCGATTCGCGAACCTGGGTCTGGCAGTCATCGACGAGCAACACAAGTTCGGCGTTCTGCAGCGTAAGACCTTGCTGGACAAGGGGTACCATCCCGATGTGTTGGTGCTGACCGCGACGCCGATCCCACGGACCCTGGCCATGACCGTGTACGGCGATCTTGACGTGTCGGTCATCGACGCCCTGCCGCCCGGCCGCAAACCGGTCTGCACCTGGCTGTTCACGGAATCCCAGCGCCGAAGGGCTTATCGGATTGTGCGGGATGAGATCGAGGCCGGTCGCCAAGCGTACATCGTGTATCCGCTGGTCGAAGAGTCGGAGAAGATCGATCTTCAGGCGGCCATTCAGGGGATGGAACGACTGCAAGCCGGAGAATTCCGCGACTGGCGCATCGGGTTGCTGCACGGCCGTCTCAGCACGGACGAAAAAGAGCGGGCGATGGCGGCCTTTAAGGCCGGCGAACTTCACATCCTGGTAGCGACGACTGTCATTGAAGTGGGAGTGGATGTGCCAAATGCTACGGTGATGGTGATCGAGCATGCAGAGCGGTTCGGGCTGGCGCAATTGCACCAGTTGCGCGGGCGCGTCGGGCGCGGAGGACAGCAGTCGTATTGTCTCCTCATCACCTCAGGTCGCTCGAACGCCCCCGCTTCGGAGGCCCGGCGGCGCCTAGAGGCGCTGGTGCAGTCCAACGACGGTTTTGTGATCGCGGAAGAGGATCTGAACATCCGGGGGCCTGGAGAATTTTTCGGCGTACGGCAGTGGGGTGCGCCGGAGTTTCGGGCGGCCAGCTTGATCCGCGACGCGGAGCTGCTCCAGCAGGCAAGGCAAGAGGCCTTTGCGTTGCTCGAACAGGACCCCCATCTGGCCAAACCCGAGCATCATGCGCTCCGAGCGGCGATGTTGCGGCGTTGGCAGGCGAAGTTAGAACTGGGATCAATAGGCTAATCAACAGAGGGTTGGGAGCAGAAGGGATTTTGGCGGGAAGCGAAGCGACTGTGAGCCTTCTACAACGGCTGAAGCATGATTTGAAAGCCGGATGGGCGACGGTGCGGCGAGGGACGGCCGAAGCGGCGAATCGCGCGATGGAAGAAGCGGAGTTGCTGCGACTGCGGCTGGACCTGCGCAAGGTGGACGAACGGATTCGGGACCTGTGTGGAGATATCGGCGAGCGAGCCGTCGGACTACACGAACGTGGTGAACCAATCGAGCGTGTGTTGAACGACATGGAGATCGCTCAGATGGCCAAAGAAGTCTGGTCGCTTCAGGAGCAACGGAAAAAGATCGAGACGGAGATGGACAACATCAGGAGCGGCTTGTGACCGCCGTGCCTGCCAAGCAGTCGGACGGTAAAGTGCTGGCGGGGGTGGATATTGGGACCCTGACGTGCCGGCTGCTGATCGCCCGTGTGTCCAATGCAGGACGACTGAGCGAGTTGCACTCAGACCGGCGTATTCTGCGGTTGGGCGAAGGAGTCGATCGCGCTCGCCTGCTGCGGGCTGAAGCGATGACCCGTGTGATCGAGACACTAACGGAATGGAAGCGGGTGATCGAGACCTATCCGGTCGAACGGACCATTGCCGTGGCCACCAGTGCGGTCCGCGATGCCGCCAATCGGGATGAGCTGCTCGATCGTGTCAGGCGGGAGATCGGTTGGGAAGTAGAGCTGATCAGCGGAGAAGAAGAAGCGCGGCGGACGATGCTGGGTATCCGGTCGGGCCTGCCGGCTGAAGTCTCCACGATGCTCGCCCTTGACATCGGCGGCGGCAGCACGGAGTTCATCCTCGATCGTCCAGGCTCGGCCCCTTTCGTCCGCTCCGTCGATCTCGGCGTTGTCCGCCTGACTGAGCGGTGTTTCCATCACGATCCACCGGCGGTGGACGAAGTGCAAGTGGCGCGAGCGCTGATTCGCGAAGAAACCGAGGCGGTGCGGGCTCCGCTTGGCGATCAAGCGGGAATCACCTTCGTCGGAACCGCCGGCACGATCACGACCTTGGCCGCGATGGCCCAGCGTCTGCCGGCCTACGAACCGGCGCGGATCCACAATTACCGGCTGAGCTTAGCAACAATCCGAGATCTAGAACAGGAGTTGTTGCGCCGGACTACGCTGCAGCGTCAAGGGCTGCCTGGCCTGGAGCGTGGCCGTGAAGACGTCATTGTCGCCGGGGCGTTGATTCTGAGCACCGTAATGGAAATGTTGGGGCAGTCGGAGTGTCTGGTCAGCGATCTGGGTCTCAGAGAGGGAGTGCTGATCGACCTGGCAAGGCGGATGACGGACTGGTAAACCGTGGACGCGAGGCGAGCGCGCTTCGCGCGACGTGCACGCGTGGAAGCGTGTGCATTGGACCGCGCAGGCAGCGTACCAAACATATTTTTTGCGGTGGGGAGCGAAAAGGAATTTGCACACCATGCGCGATTTCAAAACCTTATAGCAGGGCGAGCATGAACGACAATAATTTAGAGATCTGCTGAGTGCAATCCAGGACGATCCCGATGGGACAGGTTCATGGCCATGTAGCACTCCCCACTGCTTGCCTCGGTATGCTGTGCCCTGAAGCGTATCTCGGCTCCGATTGGAGATGCTTCATGGCATACGTACGACAGTTCACGAACGACGGAAAACCGCGGTGGCGAGTGCGGTCCGTGAGCACAGGTGTACCTCGGCCGCTTGTTTTCTCCCCTTGGGGGCTTCGATCCGTGGAGTCCCGTGCACGTTGTGGTAGGTTCGCGCTCTCCTGCGCCTCAATCGAGGCGACGAGTGTCTCACCAAATCGACGAGGAGAGGATGGCGGACCACCTGCGTCGATCGGTGTTGCACCAATGTGCAACCCAACAGTGTTGCGATGACGCAGGTGATGCGGGAGATTCGCTGCACAAAAGAGCAGGCATGCAGCGGAATCCTTTCTGGTCCGGACGCTCCTCGCTCTTGTCACGGAATTCGATCATCGCGGTTTCACTACGCGCTGGCAAGGGGCTGGACATACAGCGCGCTGGTTAAGCTACGGGCTGCGACAGCCACTGCTTCTATAAAAATAATTCTTGGCAAGTGGCCCCTCTCGTGAGGGCATCCATTCCGTGTTCTCGCCACTGTCCGACTCAACCGTGGTGTGCCCTGCGCCTTTGGCGCTTTCGAGAGATATCGGTTTGGCGATGCGTGGAGATGCCCAAAAAACCAGGAAATCGTCATCGATCTGCTCTTGGCAGACTCGGAGTATCTTCGAACAGTGCTGACGCGTCGGCGGATCGTTCCATTCGACGCGATGCAGATGCTCATTTTGACTTTAGAGGATCGTATTGTGCTGAAGACCTTGGCCAATCGGCTTTCGGGTCAGGCCGATCTTGAAAACATCGAGCCTACCAGGACGAACTCCGCGTCGATTGGGACTATGTCGAGAGATGAAAGGCCAGATTCGGTCTTCGATGAGCGGTCTTCTTATCGCTGCGAATACCACCGAAATCCCTTCGTCTCCGTGAACGCCGGCTTCGGGGGTGCACCGGGCTTCTCCAGCAGCAGCACCTTGAAATCCCACAGTCCGAACCAGGCCGGGTCGCCGATCTTGTGATAGTGACAGCCGTGCAGCTTGGGCAGCATGTCGCCCAGCGCCTTGACCAGTTCTTGCTCGGTGTAGGCGCGGATCGCAAAGGATTTGCCCTGCGCTTCGCAGAATCGCTGGATGGCGTAGGCAGCGCCTGTACACAGAACGGGAGTGTCAGGTTTGATGCCTAGGAACTGTGGCAAGGCGAAGTACCGCTCCTGAAAGCCGAGCCAGCGAGCCAGGTGGCGCAAAAGCGTGTATTGGACTTCGTACTCGGTATGACCTGGCAGCTTCACGGGAGCCGGCCAACCGGTGTCAATACCGAACTCGATCAGGATGGCCCGCCCGCCCGGTTTGAGGATCCGCCACAGCTCCGAAACAAAGCGGAATGCCCCTAGATTGAAAATGAATTCCTCGGGAAGGTCCTGTCCCAGCGGAAGACGGGTGCGCCTGATCCAGTCCACCGCTTCTTGGTGGAAGGGTGTCTCGCCCCTGTTCGCCTGCACTTCCCGTTTCGTCAACTGGACCGGCGTCATGTCTGCGAGGTTCTCATTGTCGATGACGAGATCGACGCTAGCGTTCCTGAGGGGCAACCATTCCGCATTGGCTTGCAGCGCGGAGCGCTTCCAGCCGGCGTTGTGGGCCATGGCAAGTTGCGACTTCAAGAACGGCTTGGCCACGTCCAGAAGGAGATAATGGACGTCTTCCATTTCGCGCGGCGAGAGTTCCCGCGCCATTTCTCGCGCGACGTATCCAAGGCCGCCGCCGACTTCGAGCAGCACCCGCGGTTTCGGTGACCACCAACCTAATCGCCGCAAGTGTTTGGCAAGGAGGCGGCCGTAGGTCTGGCCTTGGAGGGCATCGCAGGGCTCTCTGAACAAATGCGACACGGTGGTCTCGATCGTGTCGAAGTGCCCCTCCTCCTTGGCGATGTCATGCAGGTGAAATTCGGACAGGTGCTCTTCTCCCTCAAATCCCTCGTGGCCAGACCACTTGTCGCGAATCTGCTGGAGGAGTAGGTCCCACTTGGCGCCGAGACGATGGTCGCCGGCCGGTGGATTCACCCCGAAGTAGCAAAGGGAGTAGCCTGGCAGGGACCAATGTGCCAGGCACCAGCGGCCGGTCTGTCCGTCCGGACCGCAGACCCATCTGCCGTACTTGTTGAGCAAAGCCTCGACGGTGATGTGGCCGTCCATTGAAGTCAGCAACTCGATCCCCAACCGGTTTAGGCGGACGAGAGGGAGGTTGTCATCCAGCGGCGCCAGCCACCATTCGTCCGGTCCGTGCTGGTAGGCCACCATGTCCGGCATGCGCCAAGCCCGAAGCTTCAGGACCTCATCGGTCAGCGCCAGCGGTTCGCGGATGACGGCGGTTGGCTTCATCGAACCAAACGTGACTTTTTCGATGGTCGCAACACGTCAGGGTACACGATGGTCCCGGGCCGTCGCAAGTTGTCTGAAGACCGGTGCGGGCAGGGGAATCGAGTTGCGAGGTCAGAAGGGATCGATTGGGAAAGGCTGTCTGAAAAGAGATCGACAGACGTGTCGATTCATGTTAGGAACCTACGACGACGAGGATACCCTGCATGATCGGGTGGACCCGGCAATGGTAGGGATAGTTCCCTGGAGGGAGGCTAGGAATCGTGTAGCTGCCCTCAGGTTCCATAATACCGGAGTCAAACGCGCATTCCATTCCTGCCTCGATGCAGCCATTGTGTGTGACGGTGTGATGCGTCGGGGTGGGATTCTCCCAACGAATCGATGCGCCCGTGACAGCGACGGCCTTCGCCGGCACAAAATAGGGAGATCCGTTCTCGATCGTGATGTGAAGCTGAGGCGTCACAGCGACACTGGGCCAAGCGGCCGCAAGCACCAGAAAACAAGTCGCTATGGCGATCACGCGCAATGCTCGCATGCTGCGTCTTTCCGGTGTTAGCGGTCGCCCTCTCTATTAAATTTGGAGCCTCGGAAAGGTGGAAAGGATTCGTCACCAATGGGACGACTTCTGTTCGGTGCCCTCGTCGCAGCGGCTTCCTTCCAGACTGTGATCCGCCCTCCCGCCCGCGCATTTTGGCTACCCTCGCTGGCCGGGATCGAATGGGACTGTGGGCGCATTGTACCATTGCTCCTGCAGCGACTTCCTGGTTGGCAAGAGAAGACCACTGGGTTGATCGGGGTATTTCTGGGTCTGGTGGTCTGCGGTCTGCAGACGTAACCGGAGAGCTGAAATTGGTAGCGGCCAGCCCTTCCCCTTTGGTGCTGAGCGAGTTGTTAACTGGTGCGCGAACTCCACAAGTGCTCATGCGAACTGTCGCCTATGTGTTCAAGGAAGGAACTGAGCTTCAGAGATATTTGGATATTTGTAGATACGGTCTGCTAGTTCCTTCCCAGTCCCGCTGGGAAGCGGTGCTGTGTCGGCCGAGGTATCCTACGCTGTCGTCTTGCACGGCGGGTCTTGGCAGGCCAGCCGTCTGACCGAACAGGGCTGTCTGAATCCCTACCCGGCTGCTCGCGGCTATGGGGTGGTTACAGTGGATGATCGACTCGCGCCCCAAGGGCGCTTTCCTGCCGACAGCGATGAGGTCACCGATGCGATTCAACTGCCTCAAGACGCGTGCGGCCGAGTTCGGTATCGATCCCGAACGCCTCGCGTTGGCCGGCCTGTCGGCCGGAGACCAATTGGACCTCTTGACGGCCTATGCCTCCAGAGATCCTGCGATCAAAGGCGTTGTGGCATGGTGTGCGCCGACCGATCGTGCGATTGCCTATCAGGCCTCCCAGCGAGCCGGCGGTCATCAATACTCGGGGATTCCTCAAAACCTATCTCGCCATGTCTCTTGACGAAGCGCCGGCGTTGTACGAAGCTGCTCTCCGCTGAATGCGGTTGCAGCGACAACGGTGCCGATACTGTTGATCCACGGTGAGCAGGACGAATTTGTCTCATCGGCACAAAGCGCGCCCTTGGCCGCCAAGCTGGCGGTCCCCGCGTGTCAATCCGATTGCCCTGGGCGCCCCATGGCGGCGACGCCAATTTCAACGGCCCGTGCGAGCAGATCAGTTCGTAAGAGATCGAGCGGTTTTTGAACGCCGTTCTGCAGTAAGACGAGTGTGGGATGCAGGGCAGACTTCGGTGCGCATTCCTGGTTTTTCAGACAGTGGTGGCCTGCGTCATCGCTTTTTCGGTCGCTGTGGCCTTTCGATCACCTTGCCTCGCTCCGATGCGGTATCGCAATCCGGGCGGAATGTGCCGGTCTCCGTCGATATCGGGTCCGAGATCGGCCTCCGCCGTGTCCAGTATTTATCGTCAAGGGGGAAGAACCGGTGTCCACGCAGCGGGCTGCTTCCGCTTCTGGTAGCGACCTCCGCCTCAACTCCGCCGTTCGACGGACTGCTCTGTGTGCCTGTGGATGCAATCGGCACGGTGCGTCTTCTGGCGGTGGGTGAGATGGTGCGGGGCTGGCTAGAGGGCTGGGAAGAGTTCGATGAAATCCTGGTGCCGGTCGAGCCGGCTGGAGGGTTGTCAACCATCGAGTTTCCGGTAGAGAAACCGTGGCGGTTTGAGACGATCGGGAAGATCGTCGAGATTTCCGTGGTTGGACAGTTCGCCGACGGGGTCTTGCGATGCATCGGCGAGGCGTCGGCTGGGAGCGCGTACCGTTCGTCGAACGCGCGAGTTATTCGGGTATTCCCGGAAGGTTTGGCCCAGGTCGTCGGCAACGGACTGGCCGCAATCACTGTGGCCAATCGAGGCAAAGCCGGGGTTCTGGGGTTGTGGTCGACAGAGACTCGGCACCTAATCGATCTCCCATTACCCGAGCCGGCCCGGATTTGACAGTTAAATTAATTGGAACAACCGTGGTGCTAAACAGTGCTGCACAGCACCGATCCGGATGGAGATCCGTGCAGTACGAATGGAAACAGATCCGAGGTCATAATCCGAGGTCATAAGGTGACTCTCTTCAACGTGGACGAGGTCAAAGCGATGTTTGTGGCGTCGAAGGTTTCCTGCAAGCGGCTGTTGCAGTTCAGGCTGAGAGTCACCAACATGGCAGGACCCCATCCCGTCAAGGGGGCTGACGGTTTTCCTTCGGTGGCGAACGTGTGAGTGGAACCGTGACGCCGAAGACGGCCGCTGCTTTTGGGCGGGGTTCAGTCGAGAGAACTGGTGCTCTCTACGTAGAGAGTGTTCGCCATGGACGGTTGCATCGCGATGCTCATTCATGCTAGATGGAGACCCCGAAATAATAATTCCTGCCGCGCAGCGGCTCATTGAGGAGGACTGCCGATGGCGACAAAGAAAAAGGCGATGAAGAAAAGGGCAAAGGCTGTCGCGACGAAGTCGCGAGCCAAGGTGAGATCGAAACCAAAGAGAAAGGTCGCCGCGAAGAAAGCGGCCAAGCGACCATCGGCCAAAGCGGCCGAGACCGGGAAAGCAAAGGCGTCGAAAAAGAAAGCTTCAGCGAAGGCCCCAAAGGCTGCCCAACCTGCTCCGGTGTCGGCTGAGCCGGAAGCGGCGGCCAAGCCGGAGAAGACCGCCACGGAGCCGAAGCCGCCCGATCTTGATCAGGAGATGGGGGAGGACATAGAGATGCCCGAGGATATAGATGAGATAGATGAGGTGGAAGAGGACATGGAGGAGCATCTCTCGCTTGAGGATGAAGATGACGACTTGGACTATCTCGAGAAATCCGAGGACCTGCTCGACGACAACGATGACTATCGGAATAATTAGCTCAAAGGCTTCTTTCCACAGGCGACAACTGCCTCGGCTATGTTGAGGCTTTTCAGCGGATGCAAAATTGGGTCGCGGCGAGGAGCCAATCGTCCGCCGGATGGTCGGCAGGGACGGTTCCTCGCCAGCGTTTTTCAACACTGGCCGTTGACGATTTTCCCAGCTCGATGCGACTCCCGGCTTTTCGGCGCCAAAAGATGTTTCGCTCCGATGAGCCATTTTCTGTTTGTGGCTGGCGCCCTGCGTGAACGAAGCTCCGTCGAAAGCGCGGAACTGCGGAGCGTCTCGAGCATTCTGCCATTCGACCAGCTTGACGATCTGCTCAAGGATCGAATTGCGCAAAGAAACGCGCTTCGCGCTTTATCCGAATTCAACCCCTGAAGCGGTGGGGAGTCATGGCCTGGCGAGAGTCAGGCGCCCTTGCAAAAGGTGCTTCGGATTCCAGATCAGGCGGAGTGGGCACGGCGGTTGAGTCTGGGAATGCACGCGCTTGATACAAGAGGAATACGAGGCGATTCGTAAAGCCTTGAGGTGAGAAAGGAACACTCCTTACAGTTTGCGGCCAGTCATGAGCTCATAGGCTTCTTCGATCGTGTGCACTTCCTTGATCGTCACGTTCAGTTCCATGCCCAGTTCGGTCAGATTCCAGTGCGGATCATACAGTTGACCGGCCGGGATGAGCACTGTCCGATATCCCTCGCGAGCGGCGGCACGTATCTTGTCGGGAATTGACCCGACCGGTCCGATGGAGCCGTCTGGATGGATCGTGCCGGTCAGGGCCACACCGCGTTGAATCGGATCCCCTTTGAACATGGCGATGAATCCGACCGCCATGGCAGCTCCGGCGCTGGGACCGTCGCTGGTGCTTAGAATGTACGTCACTCCTTGAACTGAGACGGTCCCGGTATGCGGGACGGAAGGGGTTCGTTCGACTGCGTAGCGGAAGGCAAGCGCCATCGCATCCGCATGGGTTTGCCCCAGGGTGACACCGGCCTTGAGCCATTGCAAGGCAACCGGGTTCGGTTCGGGTTTCTGATCCCAATGCAGCAGCAGGATCGCGAAGACACCACGATCGTTGGATGGCAAGGAGGCCAGCACCGGCAACTCGACAACCGATTCGGCCGCAGCGTCGGTCGGCGGCGCGCAGAGAAAAGCGAGGCAGAGGAGAATGCGAGGTGCGAGACCGATCATGAACAGGCGGTTCCTGTGGCGCAGCATGAACGGATGGCTCGTCGGCTGCACAAGTTCGGCAAAGGTATTGACAGGCATTGTATAAGCGGTGTTGGGGCCCTGTAAACGATTCATGCGTCTTGCGCATGATTCTGCGATTGGCGTGGAAGGTCCCTGCGTGAAACGAACCGCGTTCCGGTCTTTATCCGTTCTCGGCGGTTGGTGGCTACCGCTGCTCGTCGTTCTTCTGGACCCGAATCCTCTTTCCGCAGTCTGCACGGACGAATCGCTTGACGGCAGGGGAAAGCAGGTTTTCGTGAAGCATCTGACCGGCTGCTCGGAATGGGAGCGGGAGGCACGTGCCGTTACGGCCAGGGAGTTGCTTGCTGCCATCCAATCGGGGAAGGGCATCGATCTCGCCGGAGTCGTCATCAGCGGTGACCTCAGGCTCGATGAGTTGACTCCTCTCCCGGTCGAGGGGATTCCCGGTCTGTCGCCGGATGAGCGGAACACCGTCTTGGCACTGAACGTGGAGAAGGTCCGGTTGATCTCCGGACCTCTGGCGATTCGAGATTCGGTGGTCAAAGGCCGCATCAGCACCGGCATCAAAGAGGGATATATCGTGGTGCGCGGACCGGTCATTTTGACCGGCACGGTCTTTCAGGCAATGCTGGATCTGTCACGCGGTGTCTTTCTTGGACCGGTTGATCTCTCGAAGGCCGTGCTCCTTCGGGAAGGGTACTTTGTTCATAGCCGCTTCACCCGCCCGGCCCAGTTTGCCGGTACCGCCTTCGGCGCCCACTCTCGGTTCTTCCGTGCCGTCTTTGCCGAACCCGTGACCTATCGTCAAGCCGCGTTCAGCGGCCTGGCCGAGTTTCTGGAGGTGACGTTCCAAAAGGACGCCGACTTTTCACGGGCGACCTTTAAACTGGGTACCGGCTTTTCCGGGAGCGAGTTCCTGAAGAGGGTTGACTTTTCAGAGGCTGTCTTCGAGCGAGAAGCGTATTTTCTCTTCTCCGTGTTCGGAGGAGACGCCTCCTTTCGCCAGGCTATCTTTCGCTCGGTTGCGGACTTTTCGGACAGCCAATTCAAAGGAAACGAAGATTTTACGGAAATCCGGTTTGAATCCCAGCCCCGTTTCGAGAGAGCCAAACTGGTTGGAGATCGCTCCACGCCCTTCCGAACCCAGGGGGCGACCCTGCCGCTTGTTTTTACCGTTGTCTTGTTGCTGGTAGCGGCGGCTTTGGTGATCTACCTTGTCAGGGCCAAATAACGGCTGGAGAGCTACGTCCCCTATATGTAGATTTTGATCTTGCCCGCACCACTATAAGCTGATATAAGGGGCGCGTTGCAGTTTCTATGCGAGAGGTATTGTGGAACAGATGGAATCGGCCTATCAGGTGCGTCTAGAGAAATTTGAAGGGCCGTTGGACCTACTGTTGCACCTGATTCGAAAGAATGAAATCAACATCTATGACATCCCTATCGCCCTCATTACCCAGCAGTATCTTGACTATCTGAGCACGTTGAAATCCCTGAACCTGACGGTGGCCGGCGAATTTCTGGTGATGGCGGCGACCCTGTTGCATATCAAGTCTCGCATGCTGCTGCCTTCGGAGGAAACGCAAGCCGATGAGGAAGACGGTCCGGATCCACGGGAGGAACTGGTCCGGCGCTTGCTCGAATATAAGCAGTTCAAGGAGGCCGCGAATCAATTCGACGGACGAGAACGCCTATGGCGCGATGTGTTTGTGAGAGAACAGAGGGGGCCGATGAGAGTCCGCTCGGAAGAAGCGCCGTTGGAGAATATCACCTTGTTCGACTTGGTCGATGCGCTGCAGGAGATCATCGCCAGGACCCCAGGCCGGCGGCTGCTTGAGATCGTGCCGGAGAACCTGACAGTTCGGGACCGCATGAACGCTATTCTGGATGCGCTGGAAGGCAAAGATGCGGTGACCTTCTCGTCGTTGTTCGGAGAAGCGTGTCATCGCCTAGTCGTGATCGTGACGTTTCTGGCGCTGCTGGAACTGATCCGAATCGGGGTGGTGCGGGTATTTCAGGCCGAGATGTTCGGACCGATTCTCCTCTCACGTGCGTTCTTGCTGGTCAACGAGACCGAGCCGGCGGAGATGTTGGAGGAGTCGGAATGGAGAAACCTATGAGCACGACATTGCTTCTCACCACGGATGACGCAACTCGGGACACGGAACCTGACACGCCCGGAAAAAACGGGCATGAGCATTCCGCCACCGAGAGGCGGGCTGAGCACTGCGATAGAGCCGGCGGCTCGGCCGACGGCCTTCCGGAATCGCAGGAAAAGCGGGAGCTTGAGGCCATCCTGGAAGCGTTGTTATTTGTGGCGCACGAACCTCTTTCGCTTGATCGCCTCTGCGCCCTGGTGGGCGACGTGAAAAACACCGAGGTTGCGCAGGCACTGGGACGGGTACGTGACGCACTGGAACAAAGAGGGCGCGGCTTGCAGCTTATCGAAGTGGCGGGAGGATATCGTCTGGCCACTAAGGCCGAGTACGCGCCCTGGGTGCGCCGACTCGAAAAGATCAAGACCGCTCCCAAGCTCTCGCGATCCGCACTGGAAGTGTTGGCCATCATCGCCTACAAACAGCCAATCGTTCGGGCGGAGATCGAAGAGATTCGCGGCGTCGAAACCTCCGGCGTACTCAGGACACTCCTCGAACGCAAGCTCGTGCGGATCGTCGGACGCAAAGATGTGCCCGGGCGGCCGATCATGTACGGCACTACCAAATTCTTTCTGGAACACTTCGGCCTTCGCGACCTGTCAGAATTGCCTCCGCTCAAGGAATTCAAGGAATTGGGCGAAGCTGAGCAGACGTTCCTGCCAATGGAAGAGGAGCTTGCGCAAGGCGATCGTTCTACCGGCCACGCGAACGCTGATCCCGGTAGCGAACCGTTCGGAGCGGATCGAGGGGCATGGGTGACCACCGTCGGCTGTTCATCGACGCTCAATCTGGAGCCGGCGTAATAGTTTCTGTCCATCTCCTGTCGGCCGGTGGCTTCTGGGGGCGCTCACTTGAGCGCCCTTTCCTGATCACGTGTTTAACTTTCTCAGGGGTGGCGTCCGCAAGCAAAAGAGAAGAGCAGAGGGCGTCCTTGCCTTGACTCCCTTCTTTTTGCTTTGTTAGATTGTTTGTTTATCTACTCGAAAAATCCGCACTTTCCCGTTGTGCAGAACAGGCATGAACTGCAGAGGCAGCAACCATGATTAAGGCTTGGTTACTTGAGGAGATGTTCAGATTCAATCGGTTCGCGTTGTGGGTGGAAGGCAACCAGGACGAGTGGGGTGCGGGCGATTCGGTTACCGAGGAAGAAGAACAACCACCGCCGCCGCCGACCGGGTTGACTGCCAAACCAGGAAACGGTCGGATCACCTTGACCTGGGATCCTGTCCCGGATGCCTTGTACTACAACCTCTATTTCATGACGTCCAAGGGTGTTCAGATCAAGTTTTCGGAGCTCACCCGTCCGATCGCTGGTCCCGAGGATTTCAAGCACACCATCGGCGTGACCAAGGAAAAAGGCAATTGCATCGAAGGCGTGACGTCTCCGTTCGTGCACGACGATCTTGCCAACGGTACTTGTTACCACTACGTCGTCACGGTGGTGACGCCGAAAGGCGAGAGCCCGGAGTCCCAGGAAGTGATGGCGATCCCGTCGCCGTATCTGTTGGCCATGCAGTTCGGGCAGGAGGGCGTCGACGACGGAGAATTCAGTTCGCCCACCGGTATCGCAGTGGACAAAGACGGGAACATCTACGTTGCCGACACCGACAATCATTCGATCCAAAAATTCGACAAGGATGGCAAGTTCCTTGCCCGTTGGGGCGGTGAGCCGAGTCAGGAGGAAGGGCTGTTTTACTATCCGCGCGGACTGGCGATCGGCCCCGACGGCGAAGTCTATGTGGCAGACAGCGGCAACAACCGGGTGCAGAAGTTCGATGCCGACGGCAACTGCATGCATGCCTGGGGGAAGTTCGGCTTTGCGTGGCGCGGTGCCGACATGGGAAAGTTCGATGTACCCTGGGGCGTTGCCACCGACAAGGACGGCAACATTTACGTCGCGGACACCAGCAATTCCCGCATTCAGAAGTTCAAGTCCGACGGGACGCCATTGCTGAAATGGGGCCGCGATGGCAGCTTTGACGGCGCGTTTTTCTTCCCTCGGGGGATCGCTGTCGATTTCGTTGGCAACATCTTCGTGGCCGATGAAGGGAACAATCGCATCCAAAAATTCGACGCCAGGGGGAGCTTTCTGGCCAAGTGGGGCCGCGAAGGCAGCGGCCCCGGCCAGTTTAAGGCCCCCTGGGGAGTCGCCTGCGATGCGCTCGGCAATGTGTACGTGGTGGACAGCGGCAATCACCGCATTCAAAAATTTGACGGCAACGGCACCTTCTTATGTGCCTGGGGTAACCGGGGAAAAACCGAAGGGCAGCTTAATTTCCCATCCGGGATCGCGGTTGACCGAGAAGGATGCGTCTACGTCGTGGATAGCGGCAACAACCGCGTCCTGAAGTACGTGCCGACCGAGGAACAGTTGGCGCAGGAGCAAAAGACCGCGCCCAAAGAATCGGGCGAGCATGCGCCGCCCAGGAGCCTCGTTGTCAAACCCGGAGACACAGAAACCCATATCAGTTGGATGGAGGTGCCGGGCGCGGTCTCCTACAATCTCTACTTCAATACCTCGCCGAACCTGACGATGCAGACAGCGACCAAGATCGAAGGTGTGACCAGCCCTTTCACCCACACCGGTCTGACCAACGACATTCCCTATTACTACGCGCTGACGGCGGTCTATGAGGATGGGGCCGAGAGTCCGCTGTCGGAGGAGGTGACGGCGACGCCGGTTCTCATCGACATGACGGCGCCGCAGAACGCCAACGCCTTGATCAATCACGGCGCGTTCATGACGAATTCCCCGGAGGTGATGGTTACGATTTCAGCGGTGGATGTGGATACGGGCGTCGCGGCGTATTACATCTCGGAGAATCCCATGACACCCATGGCCGGTACGCCGGGCTGGGTTGATGTCGAGCCGGCGCAAAAGTTCGGCGCCACGATTCCATTTGTGCTCTCTCCGGGGGACGGACAGAAAACCATCTATGTCTGGTTCAAGGATGCGGGTAACAACGTGTCGATGCCCGCCTCGGCCAGTATCCTGGTTAACACGTCGGGCTATCTGTGCGTGTCGAAATGGGGAAAACCGGGCCGCGGCGCCTCCCTGCTGCACGGTGGTGAATTCATGCCACCAATATACGGGTTGGCCGTGGATCCGCAGGGCTGCCTCTTTGTGGTCGACAACGGCAACAACCGTGTGCAGAAGTTCGACAGCAATGGCAACTTCATCATCCTATGGGGAAGCTTCGGATCGGCCAACGCCAATTTTCACAATCCGACCGGCGTTGCCTGTGACGCCAAGGGCGATGTGTACGTCGTTGATACAAACAACCACCGGGTGCAGAAATTTGACGGCAAGTTGGGCGGGTACCTGATGAAGTTTGGCTCGCGAGGCAACGGCGAAGGGCAGTTCAACGCGCCCTGGGGAATCGCAATCGATTGCGTGCGCGGGTACATCTATGTCGTGGACAGCGCGAATTTCCGGGTGCAGAAGTTCGACATGACCGGCGAATTTATCATGGCATGGGGCAGTTTCGGTAACGGCGACGGCCAGTTCTATTTCCCACGCGGCATCGCGGTCGATCAAGCGGACGGCTCGGTCTATGTCGTGGATATGGGCAACCACCGGGTGCAGAAATTCGACACCAGCACGAACGTACTGCCGCAATTACTGACCAAATGGGGCGGCAGTTCGGAGGCCGGCCATGCCAGCAGCCCGCAGGCCCAGGAGGCCGGCCAGTTGCGCTCGCCGTGGGGGATTGCGGTCGACAGCCGAGGCGACGTGTATGTTACTGATACTGGCAATCACCGCGTGCAGAAGTTCGACCGTGAGGGCAATTTCATCACCCAGTGGGGTGGCTTCGGCAATGGCGACGGGCAGTTCAACTTTCCATACGGGATCGCCGTGGATGCCAAGGGCAGCGTGTACGTGGTCGACAGCGGCAACACGCGCGTGCAGCAGTTCATGCCGGCTGAGGAAGGCAGCGAGCGGTTGAAGGAGGAAGCCGAAGCAGCTGCAGAACTCGCAAAGGCACAGGGCGCGGCGCAAGTGTAAGATCCGAATGGGAGCAGACGGAGAGGCGTCATGCTTGACAACGAGGTCCGTATAGGGCTCACCTATGACGATGTGGTGCTGGTACCGGCCAAATCGCAGGTCCTGCCGAGCGAAGTCGACACGCGGACCTTGGTGACCCGCCAGATCACGATCAACATTCCAATCGTCAGCGCGGCGATGGATACAGTAACCGAAGCGCGCCTAGCCATCGCCCTGGCCCGGGAAGGCGGACTCGGCGTCATTCACCGCGTGCTCACGCCGGCGGACCAGGCTGCTGAGGTAGACAAGGTCAAAAAGTCGGAAAGCGGGATGATTCTTGATCCCGTTACGATTTCGCCGGACCAGACGATCCGCGACGCGCACAACCTGATGGCGAAGTATCGGATTTCCGGCATTCCCGTGACAAAAAATGGAAAGTTGGTGGGCATTCTCACCAATCGAGATCTGCGCTTTGAGACCCGTATGGATCTCAAGGTTTCACAGGTGATGAGGCGGGAGAAACTGATCACGGCGCCAGAGGGGACGAGCCTGGAAAAAGCGCGGGAGATCCTGCACGAGTACCGGATCGAGAAGCTGCCCGTTGTGAACAAGAACTTCGAGTTGAAAGGACTGATCACGATCAAGGATATTGAGAAACGGATTAAGTACCCGAATGCCTGCAAGGACGCCCACGGTCGGTTGCGGGTCGGTGCTGCGGTAGGTGTCGGACCGGATACCGAGGAGCGGGTCGCGGCGCTCGTGAAGGCGGGCGTCGATCTCGTGGTAGTGGATACGGCCCATGGGCATTCGCAAAGTGTGTTGGATACTGTGAAATTTATCAAGAAAAAGCATCCGGACCTGGCCGTGGTGGCGGGGAACATCGCGACAGCCGAGGCAGCCAGGGATCTGGTGAAGGCCGGCGCCGACGCGGTGAAAGTTGGCGTGGGCCCCGGCTCCATTTGTACCACCCGTGTCGTGTCGGGGGCCGGGGTGCCACAACTCACGGCAGTGGCCGATTGCGCGAAAGCGTTGCGTGACACCGGTATTCCAATCATCGCCGACGGTGGAATCAAATACTCCGGCGATATTACAAAGGCCCTGGCGGCTGGCGCGTCGGCTGTGATGCTGGGGGGGCTCTTGGCCGGCACCGAAGAATCGCCTGGCGAGACGGTGTTGTTTCAAGCCAGGACGTACAAGGTCTATCGCGGCATGGGCTCGATCGCCGCCATGGAACGGGGCGGGGGGGATCGGTATGGACAGGGCGGACGCGCTCCACAGAAATTGGTTCCAGAAGGGATCGAAGGCCGGGTGCCGTACAAGGGCCCGCTTGCTGGCGTCGTTTATCAGTTGGTCGGCGGCGTCAAGGCCGGAATGGGTTATTGCGGTTGTCGGACCATTCCGGAGTTACAGCAGAAAGCGACGTTCATTCGACAGACCCTGGCCGGACTGCGCGAGGGCCATGTCCACGACGTGATCATCACCAAAGAGGCGCCGAACTACCGCACGGATTGGGAGTAACGCGAATAGCGAGTAGCGAATAGCGATAGCGCGGGGAAAAAGTTCGTACGAGTCGGCTGCTAGCTACCAGCTATTTGCTACTGGCTAAGACATGGAACTCGGGCACGACCGCATCCTCGTCCTCGATTTCGGATCCCAGTATACGCAGCTTATCGCCCGCCGTATCAGAGAAGCCCAGGTGTATTCGCAGATCCTTCCGTATTCGGCGCCGCTTGCTACTGTCTTGGCGTACCGCCCCAAGGGGCTCGTGCTGTCGGGAGGTCCTGCCAGTGTCTACGAGCGTCGCGCACCGCTGATCTCCGAGCGCTTGCTGGCTCTGGGTATTCCTGTTCTCGGTATCTGTTACGGTATGCAACTGGTCACGCATCTGCTGGGCGGGGAAGTGGCGAAGGCGACCAGGCGAGAATACGGCCGGGCGGAACTGATCATCGACGATCGTGCCGATCTGTTCAACGGTGTCGGCGAAGGATTGTCCACGACGGTGTGGATGTCCCACGGAGACCGCATCGAGCGCATGCCGAAGGGATTTCGTTCGATTGCCCATACAGCGAATTCGCCGGTGGCCGCGATGAAGATGGAAGGAGGCGGGCGCAAGATTTATTGTCTCCAGTTCCATCCGGAAGTGGCGCATACGGTCGAAGGACCCCGCATTCTGCGCAACTTCGTTTACCATATTTGCGGCTGTAAGCCGACTTGGACGATGCGGTCCTATGCGGACACGGCGGTTCAGCAGATACGCGACCAAGTCGGAAAAGAAAAGGTAATTTGTGCGTTGAGTGGGGGCGTCGATTCCTCGGTGGCCGCGGTGCTCACCCATCGCGCGATCGGCAACCAGTTGACTTGCGTCTTCGTAGACAACGGTGTTCTTAGGGCTGGTGAGAGCGAGCAGGTGCAGAAGACCTTCGCATCGCATTTGAAACTGAACCTCCGGTTCCTCGACCGCTCTGCACAGTTTCTGGCTGCGCTCAAAAACGTGGTCGATCCGGAACGCAAGCGAAAGATCATCGGTCGGCTGTTCATCAAGAACTTCGAGGCAGAGGCGAAGAAGCTAGGGACGATCAAGTTTCTGGTGCAGGGTACGCTGTATCCGGACGTCATTGAGAGCGTGAGTTTCAAAGGGCCGTCCGCGACGATCAAGACGCATCACAACGTCGGCGGGTTGCCCGCCCGGATGAAACTGAAACTCATCGAACCGCTGCGTGAGCTGTTTAAGGACGAGGTGCGGGTGCTGGGCAAAGAATTGGGTCTGCCGGACGACATCATCTGGCGGCAGCCGTTCCCCGGCCCTGGGCTTGCCATCCGTGTGCTGGGGGCGGTCACGGAAGAGCGGTTGGCGATTCTGCGCGGCGCGGAGGCGATCGTGGATCGGGAGATTCGCGCGGCCGGGCTGTATCGCGAGCTGTGGCAGGCCTTTGCCGTGTTGCTGCCGATCCGGACGGTCGGCGTGATGGGAGATCAACGGACTTACGAACACGTGGTTGCCATCCGAGCCGTGACCAGCCTCGACGGCATGACCGCCGACTGGGCGAGGCTGCCGCCTGAGTTATTGGGCAGGATCTCCACTTGCATCATCAACGAGATCAAAGGTGTGAATCGGGTGGTCTATGATATCAGTTCGAAGCCGCCCAGCACGATCGAATGGGAATAGTAGAGGGATGTGAAGCGTGAAGAGAAGAAAGAGGGCGGACTACTTCCTAAAGATGCTTCATGAAATGCGAGCCGTGCTTCAAAAGATGGAACGGTGCGCCAATACACGATAGCTTGACGAACGACCAGATACTGCTTATGGAAGTGAGGCTTCAAAAACTTATCGCCAGCACCGGCTTGACCTCGCGCCGAAAGGCGGAACGGATGATCGCCGAAGGGCGGGTTACGGTGAACGGGAAGGTCGTGTGTAAACTCGGTACGAAAGTCGATCCGACCCGCGACCATGTGAAGGTGAACGGCCGGCATCTCAAGGCTGTACAGCCTTACGTCTATCTCTTGCTGAACAAGCCCAGGGGGGTCGTCTCCACCTTGGAGGATCCCGAAGGCCGGCCGACCATCAAGGATCTGCTGCGCGGCGTCAGCGTGCGGATATTTCCGGTCGGCCGGCTGGATTTCGACAGCGAAGGGCTGATGCTGCTGACAAATCACGGCGAACTGGCGCAGGCCTTGTTGCATCCCCGCTATCATGTACCGAGGACCTACCTGATTAAGGTCAAAGGCGTGCTGACTCGCGAAGAACTGGAGCGGCTGGCGCGGGGAGTCGTGCTGGAGGACGGGCCAACCGGGCCGGCGATGGTCAAGCCGGTTCGGAGAGCGGAGCAGAATTCCTGGCTGGAAATCACGATTCACGAAGGGCGGAAGCATCAGGTCAAACGCATGTTGGAGGCGGTCGGACACCGGGTGCTCAAACTCACGCGTGTCCGGTTTGGTCCCTTGTCGCTGGGAGACCTTCGACCAGGCGAGTTTCGGTATCTGACGGATCGGGAAGCAAATGCGATCCGCGTTTTCGTTCGAGATCGTGTGACCAAAGGCATGAGGCAAACGGCTGGTGGCGCAAATGTCCATGAACCCCATGAGCCCGTTTCCGGCAGTGCCTCTTGTTCCTCTCTCCTCGCCTCGCACCTGCACCGGAGGCGCGCATGCTGATGCGGACCCATCACTGTGGCGAGCTGACCAAGTCCCACGAGGGGCAGACAGTCGTGTTAAACGGCTGGGTGCAGCGGCGCCGGGATCACGGCAGCCTGATCTTTATCGACCTCCGCGATCGGTACGGGGTCACGCAGATTGTTTTCAATTCGGAGCGGAACCCCGCCTCACATCGTGACGCCCACGACCTGCGCAGCGAATACGTGGTCTCGGTCCGTGGGCAAGTGGCGCTGCGGCCAAAAGGCTCGGAGAATCCCGACCTCCCAACCGGCGCGATCGAAGTGCTGGTCGACTCCGTGGAGGTTCTCAACGAGGCCAAGACGCCGCCGTTCCTCATCGAAGACGGGGTCGACGTCAGTGAGGTGATCCGGCTCAAGTACCGGTACCTGGACCTGCGTCGGCCGACCATGCAGCGCTTGATCGCGCTCCGCCACGCGGTCACGCAACACGCCCGGGCTTTTCTCAATGCGCAGGGGTTTCTGGAAGTCGAGACCCCCATACTGACCAAAAGTACGCCGGAAGGTGCACGGGACTATCTCGTGCCCAGCCGCGTCAATCCTGGCTCGTTTTACGCCTTGCCGCAATCGCCGCAACTGTTTAAGCAGATCCTGATGGTCGGTGGGGTGGATCGCTATTATCAGATCGCCCGCTGCTTCCGGGACGAGGATCTGCGGAACGATCGGCAGCCGGAGTTCACGCAGATTGACCTGGAGATGTCCTTCGTGGACCGCGAGCAGGTCATGACATTGACGGAACACATGATCAGCACAATTTTCAAGGAGGCCGCCGGCGTTGAGCTGCCGACACCGTTTCCGCGAATGACCTATGCGGAAGCCATCGCTCGCTATGGCTCAGACAAGCCGGATCTGCGGTTTGACATGCCCCTCTACGACGTGACGAGCTTCGCGGCGAAAAGTGACTTGAAGGTGTTCAAAGAGGCGGTGGCCAAGGGCGGGATCGTGAAGGCCTTGATCGTCAAGGACGGTGCGGCTATTTCGAGAACCCGCATCGACGGGCTGGGGGAGACCGCCAAGCGTTTCGGCGCGAAGGGGTTGGCGTGGGTCAAGATCGTTGGCGAGGGGCGGCTCGACTCCGTCGTCGCGAAATTTCTGGATGCCAAAGCGCTGTTGGCCGCCTTGCCGGATGCAGCGGTCGGCGATCTGGTGCTCTTCGCGGCAGACACGCCCGGCGTGGTGCACGACGTGCTGGGTCGGCTGCGCCTCCTGCTAGGCGAGGAACTAAACCTGATCGACCGGTCCGCCTGGCGGCCGCTCTGGATCATCGAATTCCCGTTGTTGGATTACGATCCGGAAGCGAAACGCTACGTGTTTATGCACAATCCTTTCGCGGCGCCGTTGGATGAAGACGTGAAGTTTCTGGATTCCGATCCCTTGAAGGTGCGAGCCAAGGCCTACGATATGGTCTTGAACGGGAATGAAATCGGCGGAGGAAGCATTCGCAACCATCGCCGCGACGTGCAGATGAAGATCCTTGACCTGCTCGGTATCAACAAGGAGCTGGCGGAGGCCAAGTTCGGGTTCTTGCTGGAAGCTCTCGAGTACGGCGCTCCGCCGCACGGCGGGATTGCCTTCGGGCTTGACCGGCTGATCATGCTGTTGGGCGGCGCCGACTCCATCCGGGATGTCATCGCTTTTCCCAAAACCCAGAAGGCTCAGTGTCCTCTGACCGAGGCTCCCTCGCCGGTCGGCCCTGATCAGTTGGAAGAGCTGCGGATCAAACTCGATCTCGTCGAGTAATGATCGGTTCGGCCCGCCATTACTGGAAGACGTATACCACAAACACGCCGCTCTGGACCAATTTGGCGTCCGGGTCCTGAAACCCAAGCGATTTGTAGAACAGACCGATCGTCACGGCGCGGATACGGATTCCACCTTCAATCGTGAACCCGTAACGCGCTCTCGGGTCTGGACCGCCGACGGCATTGACGGCGAACGGCCGGAGAAGCCTGACTGACATGTACCCTTGGTTATAGTCGAGATCGGTGCCTGCATGCCAACTGAGAAAGCGCAGGCTATCCCAACCCCCTGGCGCGCCGCGGTCTTCCCACGCGGCGTAGCCCAAGCCGGCAGACGGAGAAAGCCGGACCGATCCGAATTTGAAACCATACCCGGCGTCGCCGGAAAGGCTAAGGCCTTCCTTGGGAATGATCCCTCGGTCGTCGTCCAAGCCTTCGGCCACCCACCATTTCTCAATGAGAAGCCTGGTGCCGATGCATTCCCGGTCCACGTTCGTGGCGAACCCGACGCCGACCAGCGATTTGTGCCCGCCGCTGCCTCCCAATTGATCCCAGGCGATGGTGCCGAGCTTCAGATATAGATATGGCCTGACCTCCGCCTCTGCTCCGCCCAGCGGGAATCCATGGCTGAGACCAATGGGTGTCAGAACGTTCAGCAAGAGCACAATGATCTGCAAAAGTCGAACGGTCGTGCTGGAGACAGACACGGGCCTCGTCTCCTTTCTGTCGGCTGAAGGTTCAGACGGTGGCAGGACCGATAGTGCTGACTGGACGGCTGAAGCGCAAGAGCCAGGTGGGCTTCCTGTCGAGCTGTGGTGGAGTTGATGCGGGCCAGCGGTGCTTACTTAAAAGCCTTGCCGGGCAAGGCCCTGTAAGGACGAACACGAAGGAAGCGTAGACAGTCTGATTCCCCGACGGAGGGCCAAGGTGTAAAATGCTAAAAAACGAACGAGAAGGCCATTCCGTATCCGGGAGGTGTCTGTTGAGTATGGGCCGTGTGGGCATCTTGTCGGTTTCGGCGCTGCTAGCCGCGGGCTGCGCGTGGGGTGAGCCGGCAGAAACCGCCTACTTGCGAACTGCTCAAGATCGGGCGACCCAGGAGGAAGTCCGGCAGCAGCTCGGGGCGCCAACCTTGACGGCCGCCATGCAGACAGAAGAGTCGGTCTGGGTTTACCAGATTCGGACGCAGCAGCCGGGGAATCGGGTCACGGCGCCCGGTACGTGGTGCGACGAATATGTGCTCACGTTCGACAGCCGGGCCATTCTACGGCGGTGGAACCGCCGGTCCTATTTCCACGGTGGGGAGTATGCACCGACCTACTGTGTACCCGGCGGCTATCAAGTGGCATCGTCGGACACGCGTTAAGCAACTCGGAGGTGTGTCATGAAGACCATGCTGCAAATCGCTATCCTCGGTCTGTTCGTCCCGATGGCCGGATGCAGTCTAGTGATTCCTAAAGAGACCCGGTATCTGGAATTCGCGCAGGATCGGGCCACGCAGGAGGATGTTCGTCAGGAACTGGGGGACCCGCAACGAACGGCCGTCACTCAAGATGGGGAACTGGTCTGGGTGTACGAAGTTCGGCAACTGGAGCCCGGAAGCCAGAACACATGGGCGACAACGGGATCTTGGTGCGATGAGTACATGCTCAGGTTTGACGCTAACGGGGTGCTCAGGCAGTGGACCCACAAGTCGTTTCTCCATGGCGGGGAATTGATGCCGCTGACGTGTAATACCACGGTGGGCGTACAGAAGCCGGCATTATAGAGGGATAAGGGGCGTTGGATTCAGCCGGTTCCGCCCCCGTCAGCCGTTTCGAGTGGTCGGCCTGCCCGACTCGTGGCAAACCGGAGTGTTCAATTCAATTCCTGAAGACGTTGGTTCGACTGAGCGAGACAGGAGGTGGGCACGATGGGGTTTTTCCTCAAACTGTCTCTTGCGCTCTGCGTGTTCTTTATCATAGATGCGGCTCCAATCGTTTCACCAGCAGCGCCGGAAACGGATCTATCTCCTGAACGGGCCCCTATTGCCGAGCTGCAGGAGATCAAGAAATTCGTCTCCGTTGAGGTGCAGACTCAGGGCAGTGCGGAGAAAATCGGACTCAAGAGCACCGAGTTGACCGACCTCACCCGCCTGGCCTTCTTGAACAATTTCCCCGGGGTAGCGTTGGAAAGTTCAGGAGGACCATCACTCGACGGTGTCGAGCGGCCGAACCAGGTCGGCTTTATCAATTGTGAGGTGTGGACGGTTGGAGAAGAGTACATCGTGGCCTATCATGTGGAGTGTAATGCGGGGCTCTACGCGACATCCAGAGCGCCTAATGCGGTGTGGGGTCATGCTCTGCTTGGTTATGGGCCGAAAGACCAGGTTCCTGATAGCATCCGAAAAGGCCTGCGAAGCTTGATCGAAAAGTTCGCGCTCGTGTTTTTCAGATCCCGCGGCGTGGTCGGAAGCGCGGCGACGGCGAAATAAGACCACGTCCTTCATCGTGTGGATGGCTACGGTGGGGCAGAGCCGCTGTTCGTTGCCTTCCCGAGTCTGAGAAGAGGTGCGCGTGCGCCTCAACCTGCCGAGCATTGATCAGCTTGCGTCTTGCGAAAGTCTCCTGATTGTCGGAATGGGCGGTGGATTCGATCTGTTCTGCGGATTGCCGATTTATTTCGAGCCGCGGCATCGAGGGGAAGAAGCCAGCTTGGCCAGCTTCAGCTTCTCGGATATCGCTTCGCTGGAGGACGGCATCCGTGTGTCGCCGACGCTGGTCAGTGTGGATGCTGGTCTCACGGATTTTTGTCCCATTTTCCCGAACTCTCCCTGACGCAGTGGTTTGAGAACCATCGGTTGCTGATCGAGCGGCTGTCTATTGACGGCGTCCTCCTGATCCACGACGGAATGAACCGTCTGGTTCGAGGGGATGAGTCGGAGATGGGCACTTTGGTTGAAGACGCGACTTGCTCTTTGCAGCCAACGAACTCGGACAGATTCCTGTGCGAATGTATGCCAGCGTGTGGCTGACCATCGAGCCGGATGTTGCGCAACCGCAGGTGCTGGAAAACATGGCGGCACCCATGCAGGCCCGTGCCTTCCTGGGAGGCTGTGCGTTGGCGCCGCAGATGGAGGCGCACCAAACGTCTGAAGAATCAGCTGTATTCAGCTCGACACCCAGCCATAGCTCGGATGGAGTCTCTCTCCTGATTAGATCGAGGTATAGTCAGAAGGTGTGGAAATAAGGAAATAAGAAAGAAGCGGCTGTGAGTGGAAGCGGTCCTGGTGCGGCTAGGCCGGGCGAAGTCGGCGCGGCGGGGTGTCACATCAGTCATCTGCTCCCGTTGTTCCAGCGCCGGAGCAAGCAGGGCAGCACGCTGGCGCCACAGTGGTATCGGCATGGATTGACGCCCGGCGATTGCGAGCTAGCGCGGCGGGGGCGGTTGGGTGAGGGGAGCCCTGGTTGCTCGCCTCACTCCCGCGGCGCAAGGCGCGGGGGCAGGATGAGGATGCTACGTGGGGAGCTGAGCGGCTCTCGCCGAGCAGCCGCCGATGGCGGCGGAGCAGCGGGACTGGCCCCATCGCCTCGTCAAGGGGCTGGCTGCCCTTCCCAAGACGCCCAGGCCGGGGCGACGACGCGGTTGCCCCCGGCCCTAGGCCAAGACCCAAGCGGCATGTGAACGGCTGCGAGACCGGTGCAGTCACCGGTACTGCCCAGGGGCCCCACAAGCCGTCGAGTGCTGACTCACCGCTTGGGAGTGCCTCGTTCCGGTCGCTCCGTTCCTGTGGGAGCAGTGGCGGCATCTGCGCACGACCACCGGGGTCGAATCGCCGTGTGCGGCGGTGCGGCTGCGGATGACGGCGGGCAAGGGGGCCAAGCAGGTTGCGTCCGCCACGACGTTGATCGGGAACGTTCTGCAATCGCAGAACGGCCGGTCCGGTGCCTGAATGCACCGGAGTTGTTGCCGGCCGTGCATGCCGGCGTGCCGGAGGGGGATGGCATGCCGCAGCGAGCCGTCACCCGACTGGAGGTCGCCGCCTGATTCCGTTTACGCACCTTTTGACGAGATCTCTCGGAGATGTGGCCTCTGCGCAAAGTTCTATTAGGATCTGATGAGGACCACCCGGTTTTTTACCAAGGCGACCACCATTCGCCGGGCTTCCTTTCCGCGAGGTTAGTCCAGCCCAGAAGCATCTACGCTGGAGGACTTCAGCGCTGCAGCGAGTCTTGTTCCGCAGCCCTGTCAGGGTATTCCCGTCTTCGACGCCGACTACCATACCCTTGAAAGTACGTGAATCAGTTGCGGAGCCTGGCAGAGTCTCGAGCGGATAGCCCAAGCCAAGGACGGGTTTCTATCGTCTCCGAGGATCCGTTCTCTTCATCGGTTGGTCTCTAAAAGTTTAGAAGTTAGTGATATTGGTGAAACGCACGTCGTCGGCCTCTAGCCTGTAACCGGGAAGACAATCCATCAAAAAATCGTTTGTTTTGAAGGAAGAAAGGAGATCCCAAATGACCGGCGGGTGGACTCGCCGGCTGCTGCCGGTATTGCAGTGGCGATGCACGTTCGTAAAGAACACGACGGGCATGTTTGTCTTCCCTTCGTTCAGATGAGAGAGCCCGCGGCGTCTCCGTCGAAGGGCGTGCGATGAAGGTGAATGTGACAGACCCTTGGAATGCCGGTAAACGCGTGGGCCAGAAGGGGGCTGTTTAGATTTGTTGCACGTCCGCGATGATAGTGTGATACCCTGAAGCGCCGTTCGGTTGCGGGCGGACGAGTTCGGCACTCTGTAGTTGCCCTTTGGTATCCGTTGCGCGAACGACGACCTGGTACTTGCCGGCTTTCGGCGGGCGCCAGCGATAGCTCCAAATCACCCAGGTGTAGGGCGAGACCGGGGGCTGGAGCTCTGTCTCGTTCCACGTCTTGCCGGTATCAAAGCTGATCTCGACTTTACTGATCGAATTCGGCCCGCCGAACGCGATACCACGGAACAGAT
>JBPKMA010000001.1:140000-405787 GCA_051293835.1 Nitrospiraceae bacterium
AGGCTGAGCCGAGAGAGGTCGCAGTAAAGTGGCTCTAGCGACTGTTTACCAAAAACACAGGACTCTGCGAACACGTAAGTGGACGTATAGGGTCTGACGCCTGCCCGGTGCTGGAAGGTTAACCAGAGGAGTTAGCCGCAAGGCGACGCTTCGAAGGGAAGCCCCAGTAAACGGCGGCCGTAACTATAACGGTCCTAAGGTAGCGAAATTCCTTGTCGGGTAAGTTCCGACCTGCATGAATGGCGTAACGACTGGAGCGCTGTCTCGGGGAGTGACTCAGCGAATTTGTTGTTCCGGTGAAGAAGCCGGGTGCCCGCAACTAGACGGAAAGACCCTGTGCACCTTTACTACAACTTGCCATTGGCTGTTGGACGGGTATGTGTAGGATAGGTGGGAGGCTGTGAAGCGGGGCCGCTAGGTCCCGTGGAGCCGTCGTTGAAATACCACCCTTACCTTTCTGACATTCTAACCCGGCCCGGTCATCCCGGGCGGAGACAGTGGCTGGTGGGTAGTTTGACTGGGGCGGTCGCCTCCTAAAAGGTAACGGAGGCGCCCAAAGGTTCCCTCAGGCTGGTCGGTAATCAGCCGTCGAGTGTAAAGGCAGAAGGGAGCTTGACTGCGAGACTGACAGGTCGAGCAGAGACGAAAGTCGGGCTTAGTGATCCGGTGGTTCTGCGTGGAAGGGCCATCGCTCAACGGATAAAAGGTACGCCGGGGATAACAGGCTGATCTCCCCCAAGAGTTCACATCGACGGGGAGGTTTGGCACCTCGATGTCGACTCATCGCATCCTGGGGCTGAAGCTGGTCCCAAGGGTCGGGCTGTTCGCCCGTTAAAGCGGTACGAGAGTTGGGTTCAGAACGTCGTGAGACAGTTCGGTCCCTATCTGTTGTGGGCGGAGGAGATTTGAGAGGGGCTGACTCTAGTACGAGAGGACTGAGTCGGACGGACCTCTAGTGTGCCGGTTGTCGCGCCAGCGGCAGTGCCGGGTAGCTATGTCCGGTTGGGATAACCGCTGAAAGCATCTAAGCGGGAAGCCTGCCTCAAGATGAGATCTCCCGGGGCGCAAGCCCCCTGAAGGCCACTCGTAGACGACGAGTTTGATAGGCTGGGTGTGGACAGGCTGTGAGGCCTGCAGCTAACCAGTACTAATCGGCCGTGCGGCTTAACATCACCTTTGCTCCTGATAGACATGGTCTTCAGAGTGTGAGTTTATGTTCGCACTGTGAATGCTAAATAAGAGGACAGAATTCATCATCCACATTCTCGCGTCTTGCGCGTATTCCCGGTGGCCATGCCGGAGGGGCCACACCCGTTCCCATCCCGAACACGGAAGTTAAGCCCTCCAGGGCCGATGATACTGCTGCCGCGAGGCAGTGGGAAAGTAGGACGCTGCCGGGGTTACAAAAAAGAGCCCGCCGGATCTTCGGATCCAGCGGGCTCTTTCTTTTTCACAGCGGGTCCCTGTCGCCGGGCGGCCTAGCCGTGCTCACTTCACCCATCCTCCAGCCAGCGTGGCCCTTTCGTTGCGCGCGGGCGGGCCCTCGCTCGGCGCCACTCGCTTCCCAAATCCCTCTCCTTGTGGGAACGGGCGTGGTGAGGGGTGATCTGGTCCGGCAGCGTCCGAAAGAGGGAAAGTCGCCGGTGGCTATTTACTGTCGCATGGTGATCGGCTGTTGACACGAGTCAGAAGGAAAAGTAGCTTGTTCCTATATTCCTGGCGTCAAAACGAATTCATACGGCCATGGTTCACAGCCGGGCCGCGGCGAAGGGCGACTCGACCATGTTGGTGGTTCGCCCATGCAACCAGTGGTCCATCGGGAATTGATCAAGCGTGACCAGGCGCTCCCAGTCGGGGTGTAAGCGCTCGTCGGCTTTCGGCGCCAGCACCCAGTCGCGACGACTGCACCGGTGTCGGAGGCGTTCGCACTCTGCTTGGGTCTCCGCATACGGCATGGGTTTGAGCAGGGGCCTCAGCTCCGCCTGGTCCTTCGTGGGGATCGCATCCCGCACGTTGAGGATCTTATGATTCCAGCACCGCTGCTCGGCCGCCGTGGGCTGCTGCTCGGCGAGCACGGCCCAGCTCCCAAGATGGCCCTCGGCCACGGTGCAGCGCCAGGGCTTCAGCCCCCGGCTTCGCCGTTCCTATTTCCACACTGTTTGACTATACCTCCAAGCTACACTTGCCTTTGCTCGAAGGAGGTTATACGTCCGAGACCAGCTTTGTCAGATCCGGATAATCTTTGGTGGCGGTGGACATTGCCAGCATCCTTACGCGACTGGTACGCAGCGACCATTTTCAGGACCATTATTCCCTAGACGAATTGAGCCAGAAATTGTGGGACTGCCAAGCCCAAATGACCTTGAAGGACCAGTTAACCAGGATTGGCTGAAGCGGCTCTCAGTAGCTTATGGGCTCTCCTTCCAAAAGGATGAACTCGGACCATTCATCTATCCGCGGAGGTCAACATACCAGAGGCTCCAGAAGTCTGGCAGCCCTGCGCCATGCCGCCAGATGCCCAGACGGTGGACCAATGTTAGTTGTAAGGATGAGCCGACGTTAGCGTCAGAGAGAGGCATAGTCAGACATGATGGTTGTTGACTTATTGCGAAGCAGGGTGTGGCCCTGCGTGGGCGTTTTCGGCAAGGTCTTAGCCTCTGGTCTGATGATTGCGGTTGCCCAGACCGGCGAAGGGTTGGGGAAAGACGTCGGGAGTGGGGGTAGCCCTGAGGTGAAGGCTGAAGCCACCGGTGCGCCTAAGGAATTCATCGGCAAGGATGGGGCGCCGATGGTGCTGATCCCCGGCGGCGAGTTCGTCATGGGCTCTCCCGACGGCGAAGGCTTAGATAACGAGCAGCCGGAGCACAAGGTCTGGGTGGATGCGTTTTATTTGGATAAGTATGAGGTGACGAACGCGCGGTATGAGAAATTCATGGAGGAGACGGGACGCGCGAGGCCGAAATTCTGGGAACAGTTGGACCTCACTGTCCATAGTGAGCTGCCGGTGATCGGGGTGAGCTGGCATGACGCCAAAGCCTATTGCGAGTGGGCAGAGAAACGTCTGCCCACGGAGGCCGAATGGGAGTATGCCGCCCGAGGGACGGATCGCCGTCGCTATCCCTGGGGCAACACGCCTCCGACCGCCCAGTTAGCGAATTACGGCAAGAACTGGTCCTACAAGTTCTATGAAGACCGCCTGGAGCCGGTGACCAGCCATGAGGCCGGCAAGAGTCCGTTTGGCATCTACAACATGGCGGGCAATGTGTTTGAGTGGGTGGCCGACTGGTATGAAATCAAATATTACATGCGCAGTCCGGATCGGAATCCCTCCGGCCCTGAGACCGGTGAATTGAAAGTTATGCGGGGCGGGTCGTGGAACTTCGCCAGTGAATATATCCGGACGACCAGCCGCATGAAGCTGAAACCTACGGAACGGGAGGCGGACGTCGGTATCCGGTGTGCGCGTAGTCCTTAGCCCGTATTCTTCTTGAAGAAGCACGCTGATGCATCGGGAAAAGGCGTGCAAGAACGTGCCGGGAGACCCCGGTCGTACTTAATGGGTCACTCGCACGCAATATTCAGCGATGGATCGCAGAACAGTGGTCCGATGACCGGCGGTCGCATGTATCTGGCTGAGGGGTCTTGGGCACCCATCGGAGCGTTGATTGGGGACCCACCGGGCATGCCTGGAAGCCCTCGGCCCGCGGTGCCAAACGACATTTGTGAACCTGAGCCGACTGCGGGGCTGACAATCGGAGTCAGCGTCGGTGCCTGCCCAGAAGCCGCTGCCCCAGGAACTCCGGCGATCGGCAAGGACGGTTGCAGCCCTGCTTGTCCACTCTGCGGTGTTTGGCTCTGTGCACTGGGTGATACAGACACTGTTTGCGCGGCGCACGGCAGAATCATCACGCTCAGTCCTGCGAGCACCCCGAGAGAGAAGGCTATCTGGACAGGTGGCTTCATGAGCTTCCTTTGTTCAGACTGTTGTCTTTCAACCTCACGTTCATATTCTAGCTCTATGATCTATGATCGAGAGGATCTATGATCGAGAGATAAGCTAGCTTTCTGCACAGCTGTACGCCGCCGTGCCTCGCGCCAACGTCAAGGGGCTCAATGTGTCCTTACGCCATGCTGTGTCATCGTGACAAACGGGTGCGCGAGCCGAGCTATTCAGGCGGTGGCTCTCGATGACGTCGCCAAGATCACAGTGTAGCGGGAGCCCGTTGTGCGGTTCTTTGACATCGGGACTCTGATGCTCCGGTCTTCCAGGGGAGACCAAATCATTGTACTGCACGGAGTCCGCCATCCCGAACTATTCAAGGTGCGTATCCACACTCTCAGGCTGTCGGTCTGAACCAGGTAGGCGCGTGGTGTAGCGGTGTTCCCTCACAGACAGCCGACAGGGACAAACCCGGTCCCGAAAAGCCTTGCCAATGCGACCCATCGGGCATTGTCGTAAAACGAGTAGCTCGGCAACCGGAGGTTGCGCCCGGTCGGGTCGCCTCCATAGGAGGGGTCGCTGCCGAAAAAGAACCCGCCTCGGGTCCGTTTGTTTAGCCTGATCCATTCGGTGTAAAGCGCGCAAATCTCTTCGCGAGTCGAACCAGACGAAGCGATACCGGCGTACCAATCCTTCGACCAGTCAGGAACGTTCCCGATTCGCCCGGACCCCGGTGCGTTTGCGTACCAGTCGATCGGCAGTGGGTCGCTCGAGCGTCCAACTGCAGCGCCCGGTGTCCTTGGTTCGTCAGGGAGGCCGACAAACGGCGGAACCGTCGACAGCCGCTTGAGGTCGAGTGCGCGACATCCCGGCCGCTCGCGGTTGACATAAAGGGTCGTTCCTCCCGATTGCGGACATTCCCACACCTCGGCGGTGCCGGAAGCGGCAGGGGGGGTGGACAGGGCGGGGAGAGCGGTGACGAGCACGCCACCGACGGCGTACAGGATCAGACGATTTGGTTGCATAAGGTACCTCCATCATCATGGAGTCCATTCATAGTTTTATTGTATCGCGCTATCATGGTGACAGGCTATGGCCGAGAGGAGCGATAGCTAGCCAGATTTGGAGGGGGGAATACTACTAAATGAGGGGCTTTCAGTATCGTGTTCGCTAGAGATCCGATCGGATTGCGTTTTTGATTCACCGGAATCTGTGTTTTGCAGTACACTCAATACGCAACGAAAATCGCAACGGCATTGAAGGAGCACACCCAACCGATGCGCATGCAAGGACGACAGTACCAGAGGGTGCAGGTTCCTGCTCCGTTCGTGTGCTCATTGCGGCGTCATGGGCTGGTGCCATTGTTCGCTCGGCGCAGCGCCGGACTCGGTATTGTGTTCGATATCTCGCCCAAAGGGGCCAAGGTGATGAGCGAGACCATGGTGAAAGCAGGAGACCGGCTTTCGCTCACCCTTCGCCTGCCGAAGCAGATGGTTCCCGTCTGGATCGAGAGCGCTACCGTCCGATGGGCCAAAGATCACACCTTTGGAGTGGAGTTCATGGTCCTTTCCCCGGTCGCGCAGATGCGTCTGCGAAAGTTCATGACGCTCATCTCAAGTTCGTTGCACTGATTCGCTCGCCTCGCTCGTAAACGACCAGCGCCCCCCGGCAGAGACTGTTCTGGGCACAGTGCGGGGGATCCATGCGCTTGGGATGACGCCCAGGAAGGTTTTCGCAAGGCGACCGTTGACCCGTGGTAACAGTTCGGCTAGAAGCGAAGATCACTTGGAGAACCCGGCCAGAAGGAGCGGGCCGGGCGGGATCTGCCGAGATATGATGCCACGGGTTCGATGTGGCTTCGTCGCGGTTTACGGTGCGTGCTGGGGTCTTGCCCTGCTGCTGGCAGCCGGATTGAGCGTCATGGTCGCCCCGGGAGTTGTGTCTTCGCCAAATGATCAATTGCAGACCGCAGAAACGCGGCAGGCATCAATCGTTCAGGTTCTCCGAGCATCGGACTGGAAGGGGGCGGTGGAACTCGGGGATGAAGGGTGTATCGCGTCCCACGGGGAATATACCGTGTGGGTGTACGCCAAAGGGTCTCAGTGCGGTGTGCCGCGTGAGCTGGCCGATCGCGTCGTGGTGATCCGTCAGCCATTACCTGGCGTTGCTCCGATCAGAGGTGAGACCCAACTTCCTGGAGGCCGCTACAAGGTATGGGTGTACGGCGCAGGCGATCCTGGCCATCCTGGATTGCGGTTGTGCGCCAAGATTTGCGTGACCGGAGTCTTGTCCGCAACGCCCAATTGGGTGTCTCTCGGCTGGATTGAACTCCGCGACAACCAACTACTTTTGCTGCGGTCCTGGGACCAGCCGGAAGCCCACAGCCTGTATATTCAGGCGGTGGTTCTCTCGTCGAATGACGTCCAACCGGATTGGATACCTTGAAGAAGACATCGCGGGTGACGCGTCAATCGTGCAAGCGGTGCTCGCGTTTAACGATGAACGTTCGACGCTGAACGATATGCCGGCTATTCCCGGGTGAAGAGGGTATCGAGAATCCGGCGGGCAGCTTGTGCAACCCGCTCCGGATCGTGTTGAGCGCTCAGAATGGTCTCCAGCAGATGGTGAGCGTCCGCATTGTCCGGTTTGAGCTGGACCGCAAGGCGGAGCGCTTCGATTGCGTCGATCGGATTGCCTTGAACCATGCGCACCAACCCGAGATCGGTGTAGGCTTCGGCGTCGTCCGGTCTCAGTCGCGCGGTCGCCTCTAACGCGGCAGCGGCGGCGGTCCATTCGCCTTGCGCCATCAAGGCGCGGCCCAGCCAATAAAAGGCTTCCCCGTCGTGCTCGCGCAACTGGACCGTAGCGCGGAGCGCTTCGACTGCCCCAGCCCAATCATGCCGGTCCATCAGCACGACTCCGAGACGACGGTGAGCCTCGGTGAATTCGGGGTTCAGCTTGATTGCTGCGCGGAACTCCTCGGCCGCTCCGGTCAAGTCCCCGTGGTGGTGCAGAGTCTCACCGAGCCGAAAATGGGTCTGGGCGTCATCGGCCTTGAACTCGGGAGAAGCCCGCAACGCATCACGAGTTCTCCGAAAGTATTCTTCTAGGTCGGCTTCCGAGATCGGTTCGTCCGCGCGACCGGCCTCTCCTGAACGACCTGCTGACCGGGCGGCTTCACCAACCTCTAGTCCAGTCGATGACCAGATGAGGAATAGGAACAGACCGGACAGCCACACAGACATGGTCACATGCTACCGTTCGATTGCACCCCAGGCAAGGGCTGTGGATCGGCGAAGTCCGGATGAGGTTTTGGCTGAGAGGTCGTTGCGTTACCTGCGGGGTTCACCTACAATTTTTGTCTCCGCCGGTCCGCAAGGCCCCGCAGCCGCTGGATCGCTGGTGGAGGCCGGAAACGGGATAGGTTACTGCGGATGATGGAATGGGTCGGACAAAAAGTCCTCGATGCGTACGACTACGCCAGAGTGTTGTGGAAACTGATCGTGCAGGCTGTCTGGGAATTGGCGCGGCCGGCGGAGCGGGGACGGCAAGAGGTACTTGGGGTCATCACACGGCAGATTCTCTTCACCGGTGTGGATGCCTTGCCGGTGACGAGCGCGATCGCGCTGATGCTTGGCATGATCGTCATCACCCAAGCCGGGACGCAACTGCCTAAGCTGGGAGCGGGTGGGTTGGTCGGGAGCATTATCGTTATCGTGATCATCCGCGAGCTCGGCCCACTGGTTACCGCGCTGATCATCGCCGGCCGGTCCGGCACCGCCATCGCGACGGAACTGGGGAATATGTCGGTCAATCGGGAAGTCACCGCCCTCACACTGATGGGGATTCCGCTCCAGCGGTTTATCGTCATGCCTCGAATGGTCGGTATGGTGGTGGCGATGTTCTGCCTCACGGTTTATTTCGACCTGGTGGCTGTGCTGGGCGGATTTCTGATCGCCAACGCGCAGTTGACCATTCCGTTCGAAGCTTTCATCGAGGGCATCACACGCGCGCTGTCTTTGGTCGATGTTGGCTTCACCGCGCTCAAGCCGCTGGCGTTCGGCGCCGCCGTCGCGGCGATTTGTTGTCATCACGGGCTTTCCGTCAGGGCGTCCTTGACGGAGGTCCCACAGCAGACCACCAAAGCCATGATCAATTCCGTTACAGTCTGCCTAGTGTTGGACCTGCTGATCACCGTGCCGGCGTATCTCTCATGACCGCAGCCGTTGAACTCGCCGAGGTCGTGGTCGAGTTGGAAGGCGAGGCGCGTTCCAGCCGCATCTCGCTGACGGTGGAGTCTGGGGAGTTTCTCGTCTTGCTGGGGCCGAACCGATCCGGCAAGAGCCTGATTCTAGAGCTGTGTGCGGGGCTCGTGACGCCCCAGGCGGGCACGGTCCGAGTGTTCGGCCATGACTGGGGCGACTTGACCGATGCCGAGGCGATGGATCTCCGGCTCCACATCGGGACGGTGCTGCAGCAGCCCGGATTGCTGAGCAACATGACGCTCTTCAACAACGTGGCCCTGCCGCTGCGCTATTATCGGGCGGACCTGTCGGAGCAGGAAATTCGGCGGACCGTGATGGCGCATTTGGATTCGCTGGAGATCGCACACCTGGCCGACCGATTTCCCGCTCAACTCAATCCGGGGGAAATTCGGTGCGCCGCGATTGCACGGGCGATGATTCTGGATCAGGAGTTGCTGCTGTTGGATGATCCGGTGGCTGGTCTCGACGCCGACATGGTCCTTCGACTGGTCCAGCATCTGGCAGCGTGCCGGGACCGCCGCCCGCTCACGATCGTGGCTACGCTGCGCGCGCCTTCGCCCTTTATGGACCTCGCCGATCGGATTGCCCTGGTGCGCGCGGGGAGGATCGATGCGATCGGGCCGCGTGCAGCGCTGGCCCAGTTAACGAAAGCGGGTATGGAAGCGTATCGTAGCTGAGCAGGCAAAACGCAACGAGGTGACGCATGAAAATGCATTATTCACACGGCTTGTCAAGCCGCCGGATTGCGCAGATCGTCGGAATCTTCATCGTCGTTCCGCTCGCCGTCTTGGCGGTGGTGGGCGTCTTTATGGCCAAGGCCCAGCACCTGTTCGAGCGGAAATATCACGTGAAGACCAGTCTGAGTAAGTCGTACGGACTGGAGCCTGGCTCTCCCGTGTTGTTCTCCGGTATTCCCATCGGACGCGTGGAATTGGTGGACCTCAATGACCGGGGTACGGTGGATGTTCTGCTCCAGCTTCGCTCGCGGTATCAGGAATTGGTGCGGGAGGATTCGGAAGCACGCATTGCCAAGAGCGGGGTCGTCGTCGGTCAGACGCAGGTGGACATCACCATGGGGAGTGCCACGAAGCCGGCTTTGGGGGACGGAGCCATGATTAGAGCGGTCGAACCGAAGGATATCGGCGAATTGGTGGACGAGATCAAACCGGTGCTGGATTCGGTCAAACAGACGCTGTTGCGGGTGGAGGACATCACCAAGGATATACAGGCTGCCGTTCAGACAGGCGGGCGGGTGGTGGGACAAGTCGAAGAGGCGACCCGCGAACTGCCCACTTTGATCGCTTCCGTTCGGAGCACGGTTTCGTCGGTGGAACGCACGGCCGCGTCTTTGCCGAATCTTACGGGCTCGATCACCAAAAGCCTAGCGTTGGTCGACGGGATCGCACGTGATGTAAAAACGACGACTGCTCGGCTGCCGGCGGTGATTGATTCCGCCGAGCAGACGGTTCGGAGCGTGAGAGAGCTGGTGCAATCCGTCAAAGGTGTAACCAACGAACTGCAACCGATTCTCGAGACAACCCAGGCGACGATGGAGGACATTTCTACGATCGTGCGCGGAGCCAAAAACACGTTTCCGATCAGCACCTTCGTGAAAAACGCCGGCTCGGTCTCCGCCGACCGGTCGACTCCGGGCCTGACGAGTCTCCGCGCAGATCATGTAAACCGGTGAAACCTGGTGCCTTCAGATGGTTCTGCACGGTCGGTCTGGGAGCCTGGACGGCGTGCGCGGGCTGCACAGCTGTTCCGCACGATCATGCGACTACGCTGGTTCCAGAGATTCAGCAACTGCATCTCCGTGGGCAACTCATCTTGCAACGGGGCGACGCGACCCGCGCCAAGGCGATGTTTGAAAAGGCCAAGCAATTGGCTGAACGTCGTGACGACCGGCTCGGGTTGGTGTATGCCCTGAACGACTTGGGGGCGGTCGCCTTGGCAGAGGGCTCTCCCGTTCAGGCGTTGAAGCTTCACCGGGAAGCGCTCTCGATCGCCGAAGGACTGGGTCAGCCGCCGGCCGTATTGCTCAGTCTCGGGCACTTGGGTATGGCCCTCCAACAGGCAGGGCGATCCGAGGAAGCCATCGCGGTCTATGGTCGGGCGGTCGGGCTGGCCCGCGACTTAGTCGATCAGCGGATGGAAGCGGTCTTGCTCAACAATCTCGGTCTGGCGCAACAAGAGACAGGAGCATTCGGCGACGCCGCGCGGTCGTTCCAGCAAGCGCTGGATCTCAACCGGCGGTTAGGGGAACAGCAGGCCGCAGCGGCCAACCTCGTCAACTTGGGTCTGGCGGCCGAGCGAAACGGATCGCTCGTGGAGGCGCAGCAGTGGTTGGAAGAGGCCCTCGCGCTCGACAAGAGTGTGGGCGAGGCTCGGCATATTGCGGCGGACCTTGCGCACCTGTCGCGGGTGGCGTGGCAGCGGGGGCTCGGAGCTTTGGCCTTGGATTACGCTGAGCGGGCTTATCGAGGCTATCGGGCATTGGGCGATCTGGCGCGCGCGCGCGGCGAACTTCAGCGCGTGCTTCAGCTGGTCCGTGAACAGGGAGATCGGCAGGAGATCGAACGATTCGAGACCGAACTGCGATCGCTGGGCGCCAACCATGCGATTCCGTGAGGGAAGACAATCCGCCGGCCGGGGCAATCCGGGTAGAAATCGGATCTGACCAACGTTGCGCCCACCGTTACTTGATCGCGACCGCTTTGACCTGCTTGTACGTCGTGTGGCCCTGGAGGACTTTTTCGATACCGTCCTGGACCAGCGTCGTCATGCCTTCCTCCAAAGCGACCTTCAGCATTTCTTCCGTCTGAGCTTTTGCTTGGATCAGCCGCTTCATACGGTCGGTGCCCAGGAGAAGCTCGTGCAAGGCGATCCGGCCCTTGAACCCGGTATTATTGCAAACTTCGCAGCCCTTGCCGCGATAGAGCTGGAACGAGCTGTCGTAAGCGAGGCCGAGCTTGTCCCATGCTTCCGGCCCATAGCCGCTCCGCAGTTCCTCGTATTCTTCCTCCGGTGGATGGTAGGGTTCCTTGCAGTTCTGGCAGATGCGCTTGGCCAGACGCTGGGCGAGCACGCCCAGCATCGCATCGGCGAAACTGAAGGAATCGCACCCCATATCCAGAAGCCGGGTAACTGTTTCGACCGAGCTGTTAGTGTGCAACGTGCTGAGGACCAAGTGGCCGGTCAGTGAGGCCTCGATACCGATATCGGCTGTCTCTTTGTCCCGCATCTCGCCGACCATAATTACGTCCGGGTCGGCGCGCAGAAACGCCCGCATGGCCGCCGCGAAGGTGAATCCGATCTTCGGGTGAACCTGCACCTGCCGCAGACCGTATTGGGTGATTTCGACCGGGTCCTCAGCGGTCCAGATCTTGCGTTCCGGTTTGTTGATGTACCCCAACACTGAGTGCAGGGTGGTTGTTTTCCCGGAGCCCGTCGGTCCGACGCAGAGGATGATGCCGTACGGTTTCTCGGCGATCTTTTTCAGTTCCCGCAGATTGCGTTCCGAAAAGCCCATCCTGTCCAAAGGCAACGGCTCACTTGCAGCCAGAATACGCATCACCACGTCTTCATTGTGTCCGTATCCGGCTGTCGGGACGGTGGCCACGCGCAGCTCGATTTCCTTGTTTTCTCCCAGCTTGAATTTGATCTTACCGTCCTGCGGCTTGCGGCGTTCTGCGATATCCAAGTTGGCCATGATTTTCAGACGCGAAACAATGGCTCGTCGGTAACTCGGCGGAATCTTCATGTACTCGAAACAACTGCCGTCCAGCCGGAAGCGAACCAGCGTCTCCCGTTTTTCACCGTAGGGCTCGATATGAATATCTGAGCAACCCAGCTTGTAGGCGTCGGCGATGATCTGGTTGGCCAATCGGACAATCGCGCTGTCGTTTTCGTCGAGACCACTGGCGGCAGAGGCTTCTTCCTCCGCTTCCTGTTGAGCCTCGCTGACGAGCTCGCCAAGAATGTCGGACACGCTTTCGTTGAGCCTGCTGAGCGTGTCACCCTGTCCGGTCGCGGCTGCAAGGAACTGGGCGATATCGCGACGGAGGCTCACTGCAAACCGGATGTTCAGGTTGGGGAAAGTCCGTTTGATGTCCTGGACCCGATCTAGATCGCCAGGATCGTCGGTCAGGATTTCGATGGTGGTCTTGTCCCGCTTGAGCGGCATCCAGTGGTTTTTTTTGAGGTAGTCGATGTTGAGGTTTTTAAGCAGTTCGGGATCCACGAGGGTCCGTTCGTTGTATTCGATATACGGGCATCGGTGGAACTGCGCCAGCGATTTGCCGATGTCGGCCTTGGGCACTTTGTATTTTTCGATCAGGATGGTCTCGATGTCGGACTGACCCTTGCGGGCTTCGGCAATGGCGGCGTCCAGTTCCGCCTGGGTGATCCGGTTGTTGGCGACGAGGTAGTCGAATTTCGTCTGGGTTTTCTTCGCGAGCGTGCGCAGATTGTAGAGGGCAATGCCCAGTGCTTTGGCGATCTCCGCGACGCACTCTTCGTCCTTGCGCGTGAACCGGCCGCCGCTCTTCTTGTTCAGAAGCTGCAGCACGCCCACGAGGTACTTGTTGTCTGCGACGATCGGATAGGTCAGCACTTGCTTCGTGCGGAACCCAGTCTTCTTGTCGTAGGAACTGTCGTGGACGAGCGAAGGATGGATGCTGGTGAGCTCGGCCTGATTGTAGGCGTCGGCGATGTTGACGGGCCGCAGGTACTTGGCGCAGAAGCCGGCGAGGCTTTGTTCGTTGATGGGAATCCGGACCTCCTCGACCTTGTCGATGAGCGGAACCTTCGAAAAGATTTCTTTTTTCTCCGGATCGACGGCGTAGAGCGTCAGGTCTTCGGCGTCGAAGAGGGCAAGGATATCGTTGTGCAAATCCAACAAAATCGTATCGATGTCGCTAGCAGCGTGGATCTGGTTTGTGATGCGCTTGACATGCTCGGCGTATTCGACCTTTTGCTGAAGCTCTTGAAGGTTCGGCGGTAAAGCTTTTGCTTGCATACTCGCGCCTTAGCGGGGCTGTGGGATGAATCCGTTATCGCCAGTTGACCGGGCCAATGGGACGAGGGTTTTCATGCCGAATCTGTTGCCCCATCTTTCACGGACACCGTTGTTGCAAGTGTAGCCCAATCCGAGCTGAACGCAAGTGGAAACGGTTCTTATGCGGGGCGAGGTCGAAAGGCTGGAACGGCCCGACGCAAGCGGATTATCCGGGAATGTGGGAGAGGCCTATGCGCCGTCGGAACCGCTGGTGAGAAGCGCCTGGATTCGGGAGACGACGCGGTCCGGGGCGATCTTGGTCACAGCCCCGGTCCGGCGCTCCTTCAGTTCCACCATGCCGTGAGCTAATCCTTTGTCGCCCACAAGAAGCTGAAAGGGCGCGCCGATCAGATCTGCATCGTTGAATTTGACGCCGGCACGTTCATCCCGATCGTCCCAGAGCACTTCGACGCCCGCGGCCACCAGCGAATCGTACAGGGAGTGAGCGAGGTTGGAGACCTGGTCGGACGGACTCAAGGGCAGCAGGTGGACATGGAACGGAGCGATTGGAACCGGCCAAATGATTCCTTTGGCGTCATGGTGCTGTTCGATAGCGGCAGCGGCCGTCCGGCCGACACCGATGCCGTAGCATCCCATGACCGCCAACGTTTCCCGTCCCTGAGGGTCGAGGAACGTGGCCTTCATCGCCTGGCTGTATTTGGTGCCGAGCATGAAGACATGGCCCACTTCGATGCCCTTGGCGACTTTCAGGATTCCATCGCCTCTCGGCGACGGGTCGCCGGCTCGAGCGTTTCGCAGGTCGGTGAACTGCTCCACGGTAAAATCTCGGCCCCAGTTCGCATCGACGTAGTGGGTGTCGGCTTTATTGCCTCCGACCACGAAGTTGCGCATCGCCCGGACTGCATGATCCGCGACGATGCGGACCCGTGTAAGACCGATCGGCCCCACGAATCCGACCGGTGCTCCGGTCAGCTCGGCGACCGTCTCAGGATCGGCCAGTTCGCTCTCTTGCACGCCGAGCACTTTCTTCAATTTGATCTCGTTGACGTCATGGTCGCCGCGGACCAACACGGCCACCGGATCTTTGGAGGTCTTGTACAGTAGGGTCTTCACCAGACGCTGCGGCGGAATTTTGAGAAAGGCGGTCACTTCCTCCACCGTACGGCAATTCGGCGTAGCGACTTCCCGGAGCGGGCGAGTTGCCTCAGGCGGCCCCTCCTCCCGGGGAGGCAGCACTTCGGCCCGCTCGACGTTGGCGGCATAGGTGCCTTGGTCGCTATAGACAATTGTCTCCTCGCCTGTCTCCGCCAGCACCATGAACTCGTGCGAAGAGGTTCCACCGATCAGGCCCGTGTCAGCCTCGACCGCCCGGAAGGTCAGCCCACATCGCGTGAAGATGCGTGTGTAGGCGTCGTACATCTTCTGGTAACTCAGCTTGGCTCCTTCTTCATCACGATCGAAGCTGTACGCGTCCTTCATGATGAATTCCCGCCCGCGCATCAGGCCGAAGCGAGGGCGGATCTCGTCGCGGAATTTGGTTTGGATCTGGTAGAAGTTGAGCGGAAGTTGTCGATACGACCGGACCTCGCGCCGAAACAAATCCGTGATGACCTCTTCATGTGTGGGGCCCAGACAGAAGTCCCGATCATGCCGGTCCTTGAAGCGGAGCAGTTCTTTCCCGTAATAGTCCCAGCGCCCGGTTTCACGCCACAGCTCGGCGGGTGAGGCGATGGGCATCAAGACTTCCTGCGAACCGGCTCGGTTCATTTCTTCCCGGATGATCTGTTCGATTTTCCGGATGACGCGGAGACCAAGGGGGAGATAGGTGTAAATGCCCGCGGCGACCTTGCGAATCATTCCGGACCGCAGCATCAGCCGATGGCTGACGGTCTCGGCTTCGCCCGGATCTTCGCGGAGAGTAGGGATGAATAGGTGCGAGGTGCGCATGGGTGTGATGAGCAGTCAGCCCTTGGCTTCTAAAGGGGCCCGTCTGAAGGCGGAACTTGCGCTAACTGTGTCAATCGAACGCTGAAAAGAGTGCCGCGCCATTTTGCCAAATGGTTGATCGCCAACTGCGAAGGCTGCTAGCGGTAGAACAACCGTTCCAGGTCGTTCCAGAATGCGAAGATCATGATGCCGACGAGGAGCAACAAACCGACTTGCTGGGCAAATTCTCGTTGCCGCTCGCCCAAGGGTTTGCGGAGGATTGCTTCGATAGCGAAAAAAAGCAGGTGCCCACCGTCCAAAATGGGAATCGGAAGCAGATTCAGCACGCCCAGGTTGATGCTCAGGATGGCGATCAAAAAGACCACGCTGGACGCGCCTTGCGATGCCGCCTCGCCGGAGATGTTGGCGATGGTGAGCGGCCCTCCAATGTTCTTGCTGGAGATGTCCCCGACGATCATTTTGTAGATCCCGATGGTCGTGAGCTCGGTCCAGCCCCATGTGGCCTCCAGTCCGTAATAGATGGCTGTCAGCGGGTTGGATGCGCGGATGATGGAACGGCCGGGTCCCGAAATGCCGATCTTCCCGATTTCCACCGTCTGACCGTTGACCACGGCCGTCTCGGTAGCCGGCGTCACCGTCAGCGAGACGCGGGCGCCGTCGCGCAAGACCTCGAAGCGCAGCGGGCGACTCGGGTTTTCCTTGACGAGACTGGTCATCTGCGACCATGTATGAATCTCTTGATCTTCGATCTTGACGATTCGATCCCCCTCCTTGAGGCCGGCTTGCGCAGCCGGCGATCCGTGCATCACGGCGGTGACGAGGGGCGCAGTTTCCTCGATGCCGATGCGATACGCCATCTCCTCCGAACCCGTCTCCTGTCCGGAAACCGGCTCGGGTGTCACGAGCACCGTCTTGACCTGCCCGTTCCGTCTCACGTCGAGCGTCAATTGCTTGCCGCGGCTCTTCGCGACAGCGTCGAACAGCTCGCTGCGCGTTGAGATGTCCCGTTCGTTGACACGAATGATCCGGTCGCCTACTTTGATTCCCGCGCGATCGGCGGGAGAACCGGGCAGCAGCGCCTCGACGTCTGGGCTGAGGTCGCGGAACGTGGGGACGAACAACGGAGAGCCCGTCGATAACCAACCGAAAAAGATTAGATAGGCCAAGATGAAATTAAACCCGGGGCCGGCCGCGACGATCAGCACTTTGCTGGACAAGGATTGATGAGCGAAGGACCGCTTCCGATCCTCCGGCGTGAGCGCTTCGGCCTCGTCCTCGCCGAACAGTTTCACGTAGCCGCCCAGGGGCACAGCGGACACCAAATACTCGGTCTCTCCCACTTGGCGCCCGAAGAGTTTCGGCCCGAAGCCCAAGGAGAATTTCAGCACTCTTACGCCGACCCATCGGGCCGCCAGAAAATGCCCCAACTCGTGGAAGAACACCAACACACCGAGCACCACCAAAAACCACCAGACCTTCTGACCCAAAAGCCAGATGGTGTCAGGAGACCATGTGAGTGCAGTCAACACGTTGTTACTTCTTACTCCCTTACTCTTGTCAGTAACTCAGAGCGTATTGCTCAGCATTCAGAGTTCACGATTTGGCTTGCGTCACCGCGCCAACGCATGGACGAGCGCCTCGGCTTTCTCTCGAGCCCAGCGATCGGCCTCGAGCGCGTCATCGATCGACTCGATTTCCCATGGCGTGTGGGCTTCCATGGTGCTGCGAATAACCTCGGCGATGTCCGTGAACCGGATGCCCTCCTGCAAGTACGCCTCCACGGCAACCTCGTTGGCCGCGTTGAGCGCCGCCGGCATGGTGCCGCCGATGCGCAAGGCCTCATAGCCCAGATTCAGGCAGGGGAATCGGTCGTGGTCCGGCGTGAAAAAGGTTAGCTTCCCGATCGCTGCCAGGTCCAGCGACGGCAGATCGAGCGGCATACGTTCGGGATAACGCATGGCGTACGAAATAGGGGTGCGCATGTCCGGCAATCCGAGCTGGGCGATGATGGAACGGTCTTCATATTCTACCAGAGAATGAATGATGCTTTCCCGATGGATCAGCACGTCGATCCGAGAAGCCGCGATATCAAACAGCCAACGTGCTTCAATCACCTCGAGACCTTTGTTCATCAGGGTGGCCGAATCGATCGTAATCTTGGCGCCCATTTTCCAGTTAGGATGTTGCAACGCTTGTTCGGGTTTCACACCCTGCAGTTGCTCGCGCGAGAGGTCCCACAACGGCCCTCCCGAGGCCGTCAGAATAAGACGCCGGACATCCTCCCGGCGATGGCCTTCGAGCGATTGGAAAATCGCACTGTGTTCACTGTCCACCGGGAAGATCCGCACGCCGTGCTTGTGTGCTTCTTCCCGCATGAGTTTGCCGGCCATGACCATCGGTTCCTTGTTCGCCAGGGCAACGTGTTTGCCGGAGCGGATGGCGGCCAGGGTCGGGACCAGGCCGGCTCCGCCAACGATCGCCGAAATGACCAATTCGGCGTCCGGCACCCGCGCGACCTCTGCGACGCCATCCGTGCCGGAGAGGATCTCTGTGGAGAGGTCTCGGCAGCGGTCGCGCAATTTCGCGGCCGCTGCCGCGTTCGACAGGGCGACGACGGTCGGCTTGTAGCGGCGGATCTGTTCCTCGAGTTTTTCGTCATTCGCGCCGGCCGTCAGGCCAAGGACTTGGAATTCTTCAGGGAATCGGTCAACGATATCCAGGGTATTGGTCCCGATCGATCCCGTTGACCCGAGAATCACGATTTTCTTCATCGCGAGTGCCCTTCCGCGCTGGGACGTTAGCTTGATAAAAAAATAAGGCAGTCGCCCGGCGGCTAATCGCCAAGACCCATGTCTAGTATCCTTTCCCCAGCGTCACATAGTAGTAGAACGCCGGAGCCGTAAACAATAGACTATCGAGCCGGTCCAACATTCCACCATGTCCTGGAAGCAATCCTCCCGAATCTTTCACCCCCGCGCTTCGCTTCAAGGCTGATTCCGCCAGGTCTCCCGCCAACCCCACGCCGGCCATGAGTAGCCCGAGCGCGACGCAATCGACCGTTGTTAAAGAGGGAAGAAACCATGCGCGGGCTCCAAAAGCTGTCAAGACGGAACACGCCACCCCTCCAATCAGGCCTTCGACGGTCTTGTTCGGGCTGATCGTCGGCGTTAATTTCCTCCGACCGAACAGTGTGCCGACGTAATAGGCGCCTGTATCCCCGGCCCATGTGGTTAGGACGACGAAGAAAACGAGAAACTCGCCGCCGTCCAGTGCGCGGGTTCGGAGCAGATGGCCAATGGTGAACCCAACATAGAGCACGCCGAACGCCAAAACCGCGCTGTCCATCAATGCCCGACTTAAGTCCCGTTGGGAAAACAGAGGAAGCAGCAGTGACCCGGCTACTGTGAGCAGGAGCACGGTCTGTTCCGATAACAGATCCGGCCACTGCATGCTTGTGAGCAGCAGCGCGGTGGCTCCCACTCCCGCCACGATCGGGACCACTCCCTGCTCGGTGCGGAAGTGCAGCCGGTAAAATTCGCCTGTCGCCAACAGACTGGCGGTCAGGACGAGGGAGAAGAAAGCGGAGGACGGGAGATACCGGACCAGAACGTAGAACAGCGGAGCGAAAATCAGCGCCGGATAGATCCGGCGGATATCTAACCGCTTGGACGCCGTGGGTAGAGTTTCGACAGGCTGCTGGCCTTCCCCTCCGCACTCGACAGCTCCCTGTTTCACAATCCGATCTGGGGAGAAACGGCGCTGAACACGCGACCGAATCGGCGATCCCGGCGTTGATATTCCAACAACGCCAGGAGTGCTTCACGCCGCCGGAAGTCTGGCCACAGCGTCGGCGTAAAGTACAGTTCGGTATAAGCGAGTTGCCACAGAAGAAAGTTGCTGAGGCGCGTCTCGCCGCTTGTGCGGATCAACAAATCTGGGTCGGGCAGGTCGCTTGTGGAAAGGTAGTTCTGAAACAGGGTCTCGTCGATATCTTCCGGCCGCAGCACACCGCGCTGGCATTCGCGAGCGATTTGAGAGACCGCGTCAATGATCTCCGAGCGGCCGCCGTAACTGAGCGCCACTGTGAGAATCAGTTTGTCGAGATGTGCGGTTTCCTGCTCGGCCGTACGGACCCAATGAAGGGCGGACGGCGGCAGCGCGGTGACGCGTCCAATGGTGCGGAACCGGATACCCTGTTGGACGAGGCTGGATCGCTCCGTCGCGAGATAGTGTTCCAACAATTCCATCAACGCGTTGATCTCCTGCGCCGGGCGATTCCAGTTTTCTTGGGAAAAGGCGTAAATGGTCAGCGCGTGGATGCCCAGCTCCAGACACAAGGCGATAACTTCGCGAACCGACTTGATGCCTTCCCGGTGTCCCGCAATACGCGGCAGCCCGCGGAGTTCGGCCCAGCGGCCGTTCCCGTCCATGATGATGGCAACATGCTTGGGAAGGAGGTCCCTCTCCAACTGCGAGAGCAGTTGGCCTTCGGAAAGGCGGTCTGTATCGAGTGCGATACCTTTCGTCATTGGAGCGGGTAAATGGACAACGGCTCTTTCCATCTCCATCCAGAGATCCGGCAGATGGGGGATGGGGCAAAGTCTACTGGCGGGGTTGGTAAAAGTCAAACGATATTCACGAATTCCCCAACCAGGACGTAGGTGTTGCCGTAGAGTGCCAGCGCGTTGAAATACCTCGGCGTTCGCTTATATACTCCGCCTCGTGATGGAGAGAGAGGAAGGAACCTTACGGGAATGTCTACGGAACATGTCGAGCTTGCTCGTTTCGGCCTAACCGACCGGGAAATACAGCAGGTCCTCGGACGGGTGAAGGTCCGTGATGTGGATTATGCCGACCTCTATTTCGAATTGAGGCAGGCCGAATCGGTTTCCATGGAGGAAGGCATTGTCAAGCGGGCGACGAAAAGCGTCTCGCGGGGAGTCGGTGTCAGGGCCACCTCGGGAGAAAAAACCGGGTTTGCCTACTCCGATGAATTAACTCGGCGAGACCTGGAAATCGCCGCTGACGCGGCCCGTTACATTGCCGCCTCGCCTCGAGGGGGGGATGCCCTGCCGGTGACCCACCGCGAACGCCCGCCGCACGACTTGTATCCGGTTGAGTGCGCAGCCGTCGAAGTCGCGACGAAGGACCGGGTGGCGCTTCTCAACGAGATCGATGCGGAAGCCCGCCGGTACGATCCACGGATCAAGAATGTGATCGCATCATTCAACATGGAATACAAGGTCGTGATTGTGGCGACATCGGAGGGCCGTCTGGTCGGCGACATCCGGCCGTTGTCTCGGTTGCAGATCACCTGCATCGCGGAAGAGAACGGCAACCGCCAAGTCGGGACCTTCGGCGGTGGCGGACGGATCGGATTCGAGTGGTATCGGGAGGGCGACCGGCATCTGCACTACGCCAGAGAAGCAGCTCGCCAGGCGATCCTGAACCTGGACGCAGTGGATGCGCCGGCCGGGGTGATGCCGGTTGTTTTGGCTGGCGGGTGGCCTGGCATCCTGCTGCATGAGGCGGTGGGGCATGGGCTGGAAGCGGATTTCAATCGCAAGAAGACCTCTGCCTTCTCGAACCTGATCGGCCAGCGGGTGGCTTCGGAGATGTGCACGGTTGTCGATGATGGTACCTTACCGTTCCGGCGCGGCTCACTGAACATGGACGACGAAGGGACGCCGACCAGCCGGACAGTCTTGATCGAAAAGGGGATTCTTCGCGGCTATCTCACCGATCGACTGAATGCGCGCTTGATGGGTATCCCGCTGACCGGGAACGGGCGGCGAGAAAACTATCAAAGCGTCGTTTTGCCGCGCATGACTAATACCTTCATGTTGGCGGGCGAGTCCGAGCCACAGGATATCATCCGGTCCGTCAAGCGCGGCCTCTACGCCGTCTCGTTTGGCGGCGGTCAGGTGGACATCACGAACGGCAAGTTTGTGTTCTCCGCCAGCGAAGCGTATCTCATCGAGGACGGCAAGATCACCAAACCGGTCAAAGGCGCGACGTTGATCGGGAACGGACCGGAGATTCTGACCAAAGTCTCGATGGTGGGTCACGATCTCAAACTGGACGAGGGTATCGGCACTTGCGGAAAGGAAGGCCAGTCGGTGCCGGTGGGGGTCGGCCTGCCGACTATTCGGATCGACGAGATCACGGTGGGGGGGACGAAAGCCTGATGGTGAGCGCTGAGTGCAGTGAGGAGGGCTGAATTGTCAATTGCGGGCAAGTACGCAGGAGAACCGGCGGACAAGAACCGCCGTTTTATCGATCTCGCCGGGGATATCCTTGATCGGGCCAAGTGCTGCGGAGCGACGGAAGCGGACGTTTTGGTCGCTGACGGGGAGACATTGTCGGTGCAAGTTCGGCTGGGAACGGTCGACCGTCTGACCAAGGCCAGAGAGAAGCGCCTGGGGCTCAGGGTCTTTTTCGGGAAGCGCTCGGCCAGCGCGGCGACGTCGGATTTCTCGCCGGAGTCGCTGGACCGGTTTGTCAAGGATACGTGCGAGCTGGCGCAGGCGGTCGCCGAAGACGAACTGTCCGGCCTTCCGGCGGCGGAACTGATGGCCAAAGAGGTCTCTGATCTGGACCTGTACGATGCTACCGCCCTGCCAACTGATGTCCAGATCGAACTCGCACGTCGGGCGGAAGCCGCGGCGTTTGCGGCCGATTCCCGCGTGACGAATTCGGAAGGGGCGGAGTTCGATTCCTCATCCGGGCGCATTGTGCTGGTGAACAGTCACGGATTCGCAGGCGAATACCGGAGTTCCAGCTTCTCGCTATCGGTGTCGCCAATCGCGACAGAGCCGGGCTCCGGCGCCATGCAGCGCGATGCTTGGTATAGCGTGCAACGGAAGTTCGCCAAGCTGGACAGTCCGGAGACGATCGGGCAGGAGGCGGCCCGCCGCGCGGTGCGGCGATTGGGGGCGAAGAAGATCTCCACCCGGCGCGCGCCGGTGATTTTTGATCAAGAAACAGCGGCCAGCCTGTTGAGCACCCTCTGCAGCGCCGTCTCCGGCTATGCTTTGTATAAGGGAGCTTCTTTCTTGATCGGGCAACTCGGCCGGAAACTCGCACCCGACTTCGTGACCATTTATGACGACGGCCGGATGGTAGGCGGGTTGGGGTCCCGTCCGTTCGACGGCGAAGGGCTGCCAACGAGAAAGACGACCGTGGTCGAACGAGGCGTTCTGACAAGCTACCTTCTGGATACCTATTCGGGCCGGAAGCTCGGGTTACCCTCCACGGGCAATGCCTCGCGTAGCGTCGGCGAAAGCCCGTTGGTGGGACCGACCAACTTTTATTTGGTACCCGGAACCAGGAGCCCGGAGGAAATCATCGCCTCGGTGCGCGAAGGGCTCTACGTGACGGAACTGATCGGGTTCGGCGTGAATATGGTGACCGGAGATTACTCGCGCGGGGCTTGCGGCTTTTGGATCGAAAACGGAGAACTGGCCTATCCGGTTGAGGAGATCACCATTGCCGGGAATCTCAAACAGATGTTCGCGACCATCGAAATGATCGGGAATGATCTGGTCTTTCGCGGCCGCGTTGCCAGCCCGACGATCAAAATTGCAGAAATGACAATTGCGGGGAATTAGCTACTAGCGAATAGCTGACAGCAGGTAGCGGATAGCTTCAAACTCACGGCTTCGTGCTGTTGGCTGCGAGCTGTTCGCTGTGCAGGAGGTGAGATATGGCTGAAATTAAAGACACGATGGTGCACTATCCAAGCAACGGCGTGACAGTCCGGGCCTATCTGGTGACTCCGCAGACCAAAGAGAAACGGCCGGCAATCATCGTGGTCCAGGAATGGTGGGGGCTGAACGACCATATCAAGGATATTGCTCGCCGGTTTGCAGCGGAGGGCTATGTAGCGATCGCGCCAGATCTCTATTCGCGGTTCCAGAACGAGGTCGTGCCGAACAGCAATCCCAAACGGGCCGGAGAGCTAATGGGGCAATTGAAGCAGGAAGATGGGCTCAAGGACCTGAACGCGACCGTGAACTATCTGAAAACGGTGCCCGGCGTGGATGCCGCGCGGATCGGCGTCACCGGCTTTTGCATGGGCGGCTCCTACGCGCTCATGCTTCCCTGCGTCAATAACGAGATCAAGGCGGCGGTGCCCTTCTACGGACAGGTGCCGAATCCGGACACGCCGCTTCAGAAGTTGGCCTGCCCGGTCCTCTACATCTATGGAGAAGAAGACGGGTGGATCACGAAGGCGGACGTGCAGCGGTTGGCTGCGGCGCTGAAAAAATATAACAAACCGGGCGAGATCAAGACCTATCCTGGCGCGCCGCACGCATTTTTCAACGATACGCGCAAGGATGTGTACAAGCCGGCCGAAGCCAAGGATGCCTGGGCGCGCACGCTGGCGTTTTTCAAACAACATTTAAAGAGCGCGTAGCTCGTGCTGATGGCGAATTGCTGAGGGCTACTCGCTGCTTGCCCAGCGCTGTTTGTGGAGAAGAGCAATGGCCCTGAATGCGGAAGACGGAAAAAAAATGCTGCAGTTGATCACGTCGCGTTACGACGATTGGCGTTGGCGCAAGAAAATTGAAAAGACCTTGAGCCTGCCGCAGTCGGGCGTGAGCGACGAGGTGCAACGACAGATTTTCATGTATCTGAAGCTCGGCCTCAAGGCCTATAAGTCCCGGCGTGCCGATCCGGACACGTGGATTGTTGGTGGCTATGCAACCAAAGAAGTCATTGATCGGGCGAAGTTTCAGCCACAGCAGGTAGGACCGTCGGTCACAAAGGAAGATGTAGCTTACCTCGGCGTCGACCCAGGACCGGAAGTGGATGAAGCCTGGTGGGAGGAGATGCTCGTCAACTGGTTTGAGGAGCCGGAAGAGGGGAAGGAAGAAACCGCTTCCGTTGAGGAAGGCCAACCCACCGCAGCAGAGGCCGACCAGCCCGCCGCCCACGCGTCAAAGGATTCCGCCAAAGCCTGAGAGGAAAAAGCAAGGAGGCTTTCTTATGATCCGAACAGGTCCATCTGCTGAACCTGCGGTTGCGGCGGCTCGATATGGAGCATGGCGCCGCCGGAGGCGGTAGAGGTTGCGCTCACGGAAGGCGGCCGGCTGTGACGATCGAGAAAGGCCTTCAGTTTCTTAAAGTCCTCGCGCAGCGGCGCCAATAGCCCGCCTTGGTGCAGAGCGGCGGCCGGGTGAAGGAGGGGGAAGATTACAAAATCCTTCTGGTAGAAGGCTTGTCCGCGCACTTTGGTAATCCCTACCTTGCGTTCCAGCAGCGTCTGGGTCGCCCAATTCCCCAATGTGCAGACCAGCTTCGGCTTGATCAGACTGATCTGCTGCATTAAGAACGGCTTGCAGCTCTCAACCTCGTCGGGTTCGGGATCACGATTGTTGGGCGGCCGGCAGTTATGGCTTACAATTCCAACAGCAACATAGGATTCATCATCCTCGACGCCGATGTTGTAGAGCGGAAATGACCGACGGGTCTGCCGGTAATCAACTTCGGTAACCGTCGCCTCGACGAACACGTACTCACCGTGATGGTTTTTCAATAACCGTTGCAGCAGTCCCCGCACAAGGTTCGGACTGTGCACGACTTCCTGCCACCATACGTTGAGGACCAAATAGCCGCGCTGTTCTGCCGCCGCGTGCTTGACAAGGGCGCGGGCCTGCGAATCTCGGTTCGAGAGCGCCGGACCGCAAACCTCAATCAGGATCTTTTCGCTGGGTAGGCAGAAATCGTAGGTAAAGGCGGAACCTGCAAAGGCGAAGTGGTGGATGAACGGCACGTTTAGCTCTTCCAGGATGGCCTTCAATGCCTGCTCACCATAATCGACAGGGTGCTTGCCGTTTCCTTCTGTGATGCGTTGCGCGATGGCGATCCGGCCACGATAACGTTCCTCCGCTGTCGTATGCTGAATCTTGGTCAGCCCGGCGGCATCCAGCGCGCGCGTGCGAGAATTGGCGCGAGCCGTATGGAATACTCGCCTATTGTGACAGGTGGTACTGCAGGTGCGATAGGTCCTCTGCTCGTATCGGTCATACCGGACGAAGAATACCTTGCCGCAAACTTCGCAACGATCTCCGAGCGTGGCCACGCGATCGCCCGGCTGAATATCACGCGCCGCTTTCCACTTCCCGTCGATGAGGAAGGGATGTTCGGGAGTCACGGTGATCCGAACTGGCCTCCCTCTGTCCTCGCTCTGTGGGCGGATTGTGAGTTGAACTACTGTGCTCCCTTGCGGAAGAAATTCATGGGGACGGACATAGGTCACTTTGCGAAAACGTCCTGCATGAGTCAGCACCAAGTCACCGACCCGGATGTCCTTGATCGGCTTATATCCATTCGCAGTGTAGATGGGCACTCGTGGGCTGATGAAGCACTTGATGACGTTGGCGATATAAATGTCTGAACGCGACAGGCCGGCCGAGGCCAGCAACTCGTTCAGCAGTTTCCCTGCCGCCCCCACAAACGGCTCACCCTGCCGGTCTTCATAAAACCCTGGTGCTTCTCCCACAAACATGATGCTGGCGTTCGGATTGCCCGTCCCGAACACCACTTGTGTGCGGCCCATTTTCGAAAGCTTGCACCGCTGGCAGTTGTGCAGGGATTGAGCAAGGTCTTGGAGAGTCATCGGCGCGTCGTCCGGCATCTTAGGCGGTCAGACCGGGCTTGTCAATCCGGTCTGAGTTCTCACGGGGGCCATCCTGCGGAAGCAGGTGACACGATTGTGTAAGAAGAAGCTTGACAGTTGGCCCAGTATTTTCTCGAGTCGCGAGTCTCACTACTAAGGAATCCTAAATACTGCCAGACAAGCCAGACACATGGCCGACAAGTTGGACAATACGACGGAACCGCTGAGCCACCGAGTGGTGGCCGGTCTCAAAAGATCGGTCTAGCCATGACAAGTCATGGCTTGGAAAGAGGCCAATCGCCACCGGGTCACATCCCTGCAAGGGCAAACTTTGGCGTTGCTGCGCATGCGGGTCGGCCGCGACGCAACGATGTCGGCTCTGGCGCAAGAGCTGGCGTTACGCTACCCACCGCCACCGATGTCATTCGGAGGCTGGAGGTCAAGGGGTGGGGGCGGAACAAGAGTCGCTGCTGCGCATCCTGATCGAGCTGAGTCGGGCTCTTCAGGAGCGGAACGAGATCCCGGTTGCGTGCATGTGAGTGACCTATTGTGACTTCTGGTCTCGCGGATATGACGATCCAGAACGGCCGCCTCATTGCGACTTCGTGAACGCGCCGTTCGGCGATCGGCTGCTGCGGATGACTGCGCCAAGCATGAACCGGCGGCGAAAGCCCAGCTGAGCGAAATTGGAAAACCTTCAACCAGGGGTCCAGACCATGAGCGAACAGTCGCCAAACTGAGCGGAACGAGTGCACGTCCCTGCGCGAGGGGAACGGCAATCGATGCAGCGATTAGTACCCTATGAAGTGCGCAATCCTGCGCGGGGCGCTTGATGCAGACCCTTGTTGGGAAGGGACGGGATTGACCATTAACGTCGGGGACAGCGGCCTCTGCCTGCTGCTGGATTGGGAACCGACCGTAGGGGACATCTTGCTCCTCGAGATCGTGTCGCCGGTGGTGGCGATTTTTCCGCCCAGGCCGGCCGAAGTGCGATGGGTCACCGCGTTACCTCTGGCCCATGACGATATCTACTGGTGGGAATGAAGTTGGTGAGTTGAAGGCGGCAGCCGAAGCATGAACGAATATCACGCCGACGGTGCAAGCGTTCCTGTCCCGCACGGTGCAAGCTCGCCCACGCGAATGGACGCATAGCTCTTCCTGACCCGCCGTGAACGGGAAATGCTCCAGTTGGTGGAAGAAGGCTTCAGTAACACAGACATTGCGATCAGATTCGAGATCAAACTGCATCCTGCCCCTCTCGCCTGGAGCCACCGGGTGAGGCGGGCAACAAGGGTGCCCCCCACCCAACCGCCCCCGCTGCGCTAGCTCGCAATCGCCGAGCGCCAATCCACGCCGATACCACTGCGGCACCAGCTCGCTGACCTGCTTGCTCCGGTGCTGGAACAATGGGAGCAGATGACCCATGTGACACCCCGCCGCGCTGACTTCGCCCGGCCTAGCCGCACCGGGACCGCTTCCACTCACAGCCGTTGCCCGAACTGCTGGAGGTGGGCGCGTACAAACTTCTCCCGATGGTTCCACCGACACCTTGACTCGACTCCGGTCCCTGGGCTCTGCTCGTTCACGGCGGGGCCTCCTCATCTTGGCCAGGCCTCGGCCTGGGGGTGGTCACCCTCACTAACGTGTTTAGCCAGAACGGGTCCTCTGCCGCTACAGGATTCGGGACGCTAGTTGGGACAGTCGAGAACATCTTTATCGAAGCCACCCTGAACCCTATCACCAATCTTGTAACTGTCACGGATGCCGTGATCCTTTACGATCTGGTGTTTCGGGTCGATCCGTACGTATCGATCTCGTTCATCACCGGCATAGTGAATGCTTTATTGAGTGTCAGTGCCAACAGCCTGGAATTTGGTCTCAACGCTTTCTCCAAAGCGCTGCTAGGACCTGCTGCGCCGACCATGGCGATTGGCGACCAGGAATCCTATTACACCAATTTCACCGTGCTCCGCGACATCGTGCCGGTGACGAGCCCTATCGCGTGGACAGTTTGGTTGAGGTGACAGGCAGCATGGTGTTCAGTCAGACCAAGGCTGCCACGCCGGATGGCTTGGTCTATCGCTATGCGTTGCGGGAGCTGAACCCCTTCGTCGTACAGGGTGTGATTTTCGGCGATGCCTCAGGAAAGGATTTGATCGGGCGAGCCGACGACGATCATCTCTACGAGAGGCCGGGGATGACTCCATTCAAGGAGATGAGAGGCGCGATTACATCCGAAGAAGGACATGACGGGGATGATTTCATGCTCAGCGGTGGATCCGGCAATGACATTCTCCTCGGCCAATAAGGCAACGATCGATTGGATGGCGGGGTGAACGATGGTCGATTAGACGGCGGGTTCGGTATGGATAGGCTCAAAACCGACGGCGCGGGCCACGATATCTATGTCGTGGACAGTGCTGCCGACACGGTGATTATACCCTCCCTGACTATGTGTGAAATTTCCTGGCCGCCGCAAGGGGCCTTAGCGGCCTTATCGGCACCGACAATGCCTTGGACAATGAGATGCGGGGAAGTGGCTCCGCCACCCTGGCTGGCTGTACCGGTCACGACACGCTCATCGACGGGCGTACCTATATGTTCGGTCACGGCTACGGGACGGACACAATCGTCGAACACGATCCGAGCAACGCCCTCTATTTCCCGGCGGGATCATTGATGCGATTCAGTTTGCTGCCGATGTCCTGCCTGGCCATGTCCGGTGGTAACGCGCGGCGAGGATTTGCGGTCGCCTTTCACCAGGGCACCTATCTCTTGTGGTCCAATATTGGGGGCGGGAGGCGTTCGATGCGCCGATGATCGGGGCCAATCATGCCAACACGTACAGGTCTGTCAGCCGCGTGGGGGGATACTTTGACCCTTAGCATCGACGGGATATCGGACCGGCTCACGGTGCAGTTGCACTTCGCCTCGGTCTTTGTGTGGCTCTCGTTCTCGTTCTCCGGGGGGGAACGACCGGCTCTATGGCGAGTATGCCGACGACATCGGAGACATGCCGGGGAATAATCTGCTGGACGGGGGCGAGGGGGATGAGAGTCTCACCGGCAATAGTGGACGTGATGTGCTGCTGGACGGCGTGGGGAATGATGACCTGGCTGGCGGCGATGGCGATGACCTTCTGGATGGCGGGCCGGGGGACGACATCCTCACCGGCGAGGTCGGTGCGACATAGGATTTGGACAGGACCTCTTGAACGATACGGATGCGATTCTGGCGAACACGGATACCCAAGGTGAGCCGAGGCTCGGGAAGACCCTTCTTCTAAAGGGATGACCCTACAGCTCCTATGCTTCGGCTAGACTGGGAACCTTGCCCGCCCACGCTCAATTTCTTCAACTGCCATATCTAGTTGATGATGGGTATCTTGCGGCGCTGGCACAGTGGTTGCTTGTTTCCGTGCGGGAGTACCGAGCGGAGGAGGCTAGCTCGCTTACTCACCGCAGAGGAGGACGACCCATGGCGTTTCCATGGCCATGGCGGGTCTTTGGGGCCTATTGCAAATGGAAGCGCACCGCAACTCCCGTGTTGTGAACCCCGGGACCGGGGAGTTGATCGGATTTGACACCAACACCGCGCCGGGGAAAGGGAACTGGGTGCTCCGTCGCCCACTGACGTTGCCCGGGGGCACCCTGTCGCTGTTCCGAACCGCGAAACTGTCCACGAGCAACGAGTCTGCCGCCGGTGAAAGGCGCTCGCACACTTCCACCAAGGAAAACAAGGGCCTTGCTGAACAAAGCCCCCGGGCCAGAGCACCGGGCATGTCATTGCGTCTCCACCGAGGCGCCGCCGTTGCCCGGTTTGCTTTCCTCCGGTTGGTCTTCTTTCCTGTTCGCGAGCAGATAATCGGCGGCGAATTGGGCAATGTGCCGATCGAGCTGATCGAGGATGCTGGTCTTGGCTTTGTCGCGGGTTCCAAATACATACGACTGGAGATCCCAAGCCCGCCCGGCTGTCAGCAGAGCCGTGTCCTGGAAGACCGCTTTCCGAGTCACTTCGACCGTGATGTGTCCGAAGAATCCCTTGAAGGTGTCCGTGGACGCATCCTGGAGAAATACCTTGCAATCGATGCGGTCCGGACATCCGGGCTCGATCTTCAGGCGCGGCGTGTGGGTCCTCAGTCCGGCCCGGATCGCTTCCCGCAGCACGTCGGTCGTGATGCCGAAGGAGTCGCCAACTTCCCAGACGGACGCTTGGACGGACACGCAGTCGAGCCGGCTGAGAAATGGATCGGCGGTGACAGAGTGCGGGATCAACCACAGCAGCACGGAAAGCGTCCACGCTGCGCAGCGTGTGTGAACGCGAAATAGCTTGCGGGCGTCCATGGTGAGCACGGGCTCTGTGCCGGTTTTGACGGGGATTCCAGCGCTTCTGTCGGCGATCTCGATGCCTGACAAGCTAAGCTTCCCTTCTCGCCGTGTCAAGCAGGGTCGTAGGATCCGGCCTGTCGATGCTCTCAGCGGGAAACGAATCCCCTTGCAGGAAACGTGTATTGGCAAGATATGAAGGCCGTCTAGCCCTCTATTGCCGATAGCCGCGCGGTAAGGAACTCCGGTAAGGAACTCAGAATGCGGCGAGCGGGTCGGCGCCGTTTCGAGACGCGTATGGTCTTCCTCTCCTACGCTTGCCGATGGCCAAATCTCCCGCGCAGACGTTTGCCGCTCTCATAGGGCGAGCGCAAGCCATGCCATTGACGGTGATGACCGCCGGGTGTGCTGACTCTCGCGCTAATGGCAGTGGTCGGCTGGAACGCCGGGGACGTGTTCGGCGCACCGGTCCAGCGCGCATCGAAGTGCAGTTCCAGAGACTCAACGGCGATATCGTCTACCTCGATAAAGCGCGAACTATGTCGGCGCGGATGGCCTCGCTGATGGGCGACTTTCAATGGAAGACCCGCTACCGGCGCTTGGAGCCCAGTTGGCGGGCATCGTTCGGGAGATGGTCGAACTGGTGGGCGACGCCGACGCTCGGGAACCCGCCGTAAGAATCGATCAGGCGAACCGCAAGCTGGTGGAGATAGAATCCCATGCGTTCGCGCTGCTAGGGCGGGGACAGCGCCGGGCCGCGGTGGCGCTGTTGTTCGGCGACGAATATGAGCGGCAAAAACAAAACTATGACGAAGCGATCCGGCTGACTGTGGAGACTGTTCGCGCGTGAATCAAGAACCGATTTATGGAAGTGCAGGGGCAATTCCTGGTTGCCGTTGTCGTCTGAGTGATCTGCCTGGTGCTCCTCGTGTTGGCCTGGATCATCATTCTGTCTCTCGTGCGGCGATACCATACGGCACGCAAGCAGGCGGAAGAGGTGCTGCGAGAGTGAAGAGCGTTTTCGCCTGCTGGCCAAATCCACAAACGGCGCCATCTGGGACTGGAATCTGGAGACCAACGAACTCTGGTGGAACGAGGGGTTTGAGGTCCTGTTCGGCTCTCAGCGTGGCGAAGTGGAGCCGACCATCGAAGCAGGGATGACCCGCATCCACCCCGACGACGAGGATCGCATCGTCCCGGATAATTACCGCGTCATCGACGGCCGCGGCGAACAAAAAACGGCGCCTATGCCTATGTGCCGGACCGCGGCCGCGTCATTTGCGATCCGTCCGGCACGAATCAGAAACCATTTGCCCCGGACGGACTGACGCGAAAGTGCGAGAGGTTCTGGCCGCAACCCGTGCCGCGTGAGCATGCCGCTGTTGGGAAACACCGGTGCCGTAATGTTTCCCATCCTGCCCGAAACCGTGACCACCGCGAGCTGCAGCGGGGCGGTTGGAGTAGGCTGGCTTGAGGTCGCCACGTTGGCTTTGGCAGGTGGCGAGCTGTATCGAACGATGATGAGCAAGGAACCGAGGGGCTGCGAGACGATGGCAGAGGTATTGAACCGCGACACGGAGTGGGACAGCAACCTCCGCTAAGCGCGCGACGTCTTTCGGCGCATCGCCTGGACTCCCGTGAAGTTACGCGGGCAGGCGCCCCGTGACGGACGGTGCTCGACGTTGGAGCAGGCGCGGTTCGACCTGGACCACGACGGCCGGGAAGACCTCGTAATCCGCAGCTGTTTTTGCATGCGCGGCCTGCCCAGCGACAACCTCTACGTGTTTCTGTCGGACGGTGCGGTACTGGAGCAGGCGACGCGGCAGGATCTAAGCCCGCTCCCCGCGACCGCTGAGAAGTTCGAGCGGACCGGCGGCATCTCTCGACTGAAAGAGTTGCTGGCCGAGGATGTCCGGAGGAACGCGGCGCCGCCGGCTGGCATCTTCACGCTGCGGCCGTTCATCATTGACCAGATCTCCCATGTCAGCCTGACGGAGATCCGTCGAGCCTGGATCGTCGTTGCGAAGTATCAGCAACGTGGACGCCTCCAGGATCTCTGTTATTTCCACGTTCCCTCACGGGAGCCCCGTCCTATCCAATGACGCACGATCAGTGATCAACGGCCAACTGTTCTCTATCGCTGCCTTGCCGCCGGAGCCGAGGCATTCGAGACGATCGCCTCCGCGCACCGTTCGCCGCTGGCGATTGCGCTTTCCAGCGAGGGGGGCCAGCCGGTGTCGGTCCAGTCTCCCGCGACCAGCAGGTTGGTGAACGGACTCCGGGGCAGCGGCCGCATGGCCCGCGTGCCGGGGCGGAGCGATAGCCACGCCCGCGGCTTTCGCGAGACCCGCGCGGTACTCATCGGGGCGGCAACGAGCGCTGGCAGGGCGTCGACCGCGTCGCGCTGCGCGATCTGAATTAACTCCGAGTCGGTGCGCTCCAGCACTTCGGCGGTGCCGACGGCGACAGTTGAGACCCAGACGCCTTCTTCCTGCGATTCCGACAAAGGCCGGCTGACTATCCAATGGAACGTCCGTCCTGCCAAGAGCACCAGGCGGGGAGATCGCAGCCGCCCCTCGAAGCGCAGGTGAACCGTGAGGGCCGAAGAGTCGGTCAGGTGGGCCAATTGCTGGAAGTAGGCGAAATGCGTGACGATCCGCTCTGGAATGAGCGCGCTCAACGCGCTGTGAGGCAGAGCGGCGATGTACCAGTCCGCTGTGAGGACCTCGCCGTTGTGCAGATGCACAGCGGCGACGCGGTCGTCGTCGAAAACAAACCGCGCGGCGGCCGAGTTCAGCCGCAGCGTGACGCCGGTGCGCAGCAAACGCGCCTCTAGCGGAGCGAGCAGCCAGCGTTCGGCGTCCGTCGGCGGAATCGTAATGGCTGAATCACGCTGGCGCGAGAGAAAACACCGTTTCAACATGGTGGCGAACATGGCGGCGGAGACCGTTTTGAGGTCGTCGCCCAACAGGAACCGGGACAGGGGGTTCCAGACCGTGGCCCGCGCGGTCTGCGACTGGCCGGCCTCCTCTAGCCAGGCATCGGCTGTCCGAAGTTCCAAGTTCTGCGGAAGCGGAGGAGCTCCCTCCCAGGTTCGCTCCAGAAATGACAGGAGGCGCCAGCGGTCCCGGAACGACAGCGCCGTGAACAGCGCCACACCGCCTAGGGTATGCCAGGGGCCCGGTGCCCACAGGCGGGGGAACCGCACGCGTCGGTCGGTGGCGGGGAGCACTTCGAATGCGACTGTGGGCGTTGAACGGATCAGCGGAGCTGTCCCGCAGCGATCCAGGAGATTCCACGTCGCGGCCTGGCAGCCCAATAGGAGGATCGGGACAGGCTCAGGCGGGATTGGTCCTCTGGCCGGCTGCTCGCCGGAGGGGTCATCGATCAGGCGTCCGCCGAGCCGCTCCCGCTGCTCGCACAGGGTGACCGCGAAGCCCCGTTCGCTCAGTGCGAGCGCGGCTGTTACCCCGGCGGCCCCTCCACCGATAACCAAGACGGTTGGCTTTGTTGTGTTCACGGCAGTCGAGATCGCAGCCAAACGCCGGCGGCGATGGCCAGCCGATGGGAGGAAGAAAGACCGATGCGCGGTCCGAAGACCCGGTAACCGGAGCGTTCGATGCGCCGCAGGATCCGCAGATAGACACCGCGCATGATTTCGGCTACGGTCAAGGCACGCCGATCGTGTGCGGGGAGGGCGTCGATCGCCGCCCGCGCCCGGTCGTAAAATTCGCGCGCCCGCGCGGACTCGAACCGCATCAATTCCAGGAATGTCGGCGAATAGGTCCGCTTGAACAGTTCGTCTTCGCTGTAGCCGAATCGTGCCAGATCTTCCTGCGGGAGGTACACGCGCCCGCGCTCCGCGTCCGCGCCCACGTCCCTCAGGATGTTCGTGAGCTGGAACGCCGTACCTAAATTGACGGCGTAGTCGCGTGCGCGGGGGGAGGTTAGGCCGAAAATGTGCAGACAAATCAGCCCGACCACCGACGCGACGCGGTAACAATAAAGCGAGAGTTCTTGGAACGTCGCATAACGCAAGATCGTCAGATCCATTTCGATGCCGTTGATGAGATCGTCAAAATACGCCTGCGGCACCGCTAGACGGCGGGCGTGCTCACCCAGACTGATTGTGACCGGATGGGTGGGGGTCCCGCGATAGGCGGCGGCCAGTTCCTCGCGCCAGCGGCGAAGCTGGTGGTGCGGATCGCTTCCGGGGGGCGGTTCGTCCACTGCACTGTCCACTTCCTTGCAGAAGGCGTACAGGGCGTACATCGCGTCACGGCGCGGCTTCGGGAGAAACAGAAAGGAGTAGTAAAAGTTGCTGCCGCTCTTCTTGGTAACCGCGGCGCAGTAGGCTTGGGCGTCGGCGAAAGTCATGTGCACGGTATCACGATGTGGCGTGGAGGAGCGTGTCGAGTTGCTGGACGCCGGGCGGCAACGCTTCTCCGAACACGGTTGGATGAAAGATCGCGGCCAGGAGCTCTATACCGTCCACGAGGCGTGGTCCGGGGCGGCTGAAGTAGGAGACCGCCTCCACGACGTAAGTCTGGCCCTGTCGCCAGGCGCGCAGCGACTGCCACTCCGACCGATCGATGAAGGATTTGATCTCCCGTACTGTCCTGGCGATGGAAAATCCGCACGGCATCAGGACGATGACGTCCGGATCCGCGGACATAAGCGCAGACCAGGTGATCCGTGGTGAGGGCATCCCGCTCGTGCCCAGCACGTCGATCCCTCCCGCGGCGGTGACCATGTCCGGCACCCAATGGCCCGCTGCATAGAGGGGCGACAGCCATTCGAGGCAGGCAATCCGCGGGCGTCTAGGGTCGCCGGCGACATATTCGCGGATGCGGGCCAGCCGCGCGCGCAGGTCGGCGACAAGCCGCCGTGCTTCGGCCGTCCGCTCAGCCACCTCGCCAATCCGTTCGATATCTGTCAGCACCTCCTCCAGAGTCGCGGGGTTCAGCGTCAGCAAGCGAGGCGGGCGTGGCAACGCCCGCACGGCCCGTTGCAGTTGGTCCGGCGTGATCGCGCACACGTGACAGAGGTCTTGGGTGATGACCAGATCCGGCGCCGCTTCGAGGAAACGCGGTTCATTCAGTCGATACAAACGATGGCCGGCTTGCACGGTCTCCCGGACATGGCGGTCGATCTCTTCGCTGGACGTGCGTTCGCTGTTGATGACGGCTTCGACGAGGACCGGTTTTTCGCGGACGGTCGGCGGATAATCGCACTCGTGGCTGATTCCGACCAGATGGTCCGTCAGCTCCAGCGCGGCGACAACTTCGGTAGCTCCGGGGAGGAGGGAAACAATACGCATAGCGCGTCAACTGTCAGTGTACCGGGTGATAGGCTCCAGGTGAGCGATAATGGACCGAGCGTATCGTCTACGCGCCTCTGTCCTATACCCTTGGCCTCCACAATCGTTTGTTCAGTTCGGCTAGGTCCACCCTCTCGAGCGAGGTAACGACGGCGTCCGCTTCACGCAAATCCTGCACTGGATGGGTATGGGCTACGGCCAGGACCTTCATGCCGGCGGTGCGGGCTGCGCGGATGCCCGGAATGGAGTCCTCGATGACTAGGCAGTCCGCTGCCGCCAGGGACTCGTCGGGCCGCTGCTGGTTCAGTGCGGTGAGCGCATGCAGAAAGCCTTCCGGATCCGGTTTGCCGCGCGTCACGTCTTCCGAGCTGGTGATGTGTGCGAATTCCTTTCGGATGCCGGCCTGTTCCAAAATGAATTCGATCTCAGGACGCAGGGCTCCCGAGGCGATGGCCAATCGATACCGCGCGGCTGCGTTGCGTACCAGTTCCCGAACACCGGGAAAAATGATGAGATGCCGGCGAATGTGTTCCATGTAGGTGTCGGCCTTGCGGGCGACCAGATCGGCGATCAGCGCGGGCGACGCAGACCGCCCGTTCGCTGCGAGCGCCGCCGCGAAACAGCCTTTGTCGTCGTAGCCCAGATAATCGGCATAATAGTCGGCCTCCGTCAGGGAAATGCCGATCTCAGCGAGCACTTTCCGGAATGCCGCGAAGTGGATCGGCTCTGTATCCGCGATGACCCCGTCGAAGTCGAAAATCAGGGCGCGTAGCATGTCAGCACAATCGAGCGAGAAGGCCGCCGCGCAGGGCTGCAGATGATGCGGATAGCTCCCGCTCCGAGAAACCGACTACATGAATGGATCGGCGCATGATCACACAATGCAGTGCGCCGGCAGGGTTGCGCCTGCGGCGGGTCAACGGGGTTCAGGTTCGGAGAATGACGCGCTCGCGAAGCGAAATCAGGGTCTTAGCCGCAGCCGGCTTTCCGGGATCCAACCCTTTGCACCTTCCTCAGTCTTGACGAGGTAGACCCAGGCGCTGTTCCGCCATTCGCCGTCCAATACGGTCAATGTTGAACCAGGTCGAACGGCGGGACCTGGCCGTATGCCCGCGGCGTCGAGCGACAATGTCACCGTTGCGTCGGTAAGGCCGGGATCGGCCACGACGGTGACTTTCTGGCCTTCAGCGAACAGCGGGGTGGGCGGCGAAGCTAGAACGGATGACGGACTTCCGGGTTCCGCAGCGGAAGGAGCCGGTGGCACAGGCGGAGGTGCAACCGGGGTCCGCACCGGGACTGTGGCGGTCGGCGCAGGCGCGGGTTCGCCCAGCAGCGACCCGAGCAGATCCATGACGATTTCCGGATCCATCGCGACGTACGCGGCGCCCGCAAGGAGCACGAGGATCAGCCCCCACAGAAGCGGGCGTCTGCCCGAGCGTTTGGGCGGCTTGCGGTCCGCAGTCCCGCGACCGGGACCGGTCTCTTCTTCGAGGGTGTCTTCAAATTCCAAATCCGGTTCGGGTTCGCGGGCCAAGTGGATGTTCCAGTTGGGGACTCCAGTCACTGCGCCTGCAATCCCTGACGAGGCGAGCATCAACAACCTCCTTCGACCATCGTGACGGTCCACGATTGAACTGGACCACTAGATAGCATTATCGACCGGCAGTGTCAATTTTCTTTCGGAGGGGCGAACGTTGCAGACGCTCCGCCGTGCACGCAGCGATCCCTAGAAAAGGCTGCTGCGAAAACCACGAGCGCGTCTTCTGCCTCAACAATATGGAGGCTGCGCGCAAGAAAGCACCTGCCTCTCGCGGCTCCCGGATCTGAAGACCGTGAGACCTTTGCAACCGAGCCGGTAGGCCAGTAAAAATGCGGAGGCGACGTCGTGCTTGGTAGCGGCTGGCGGGAGATTGATGGTCTTGGACACGCCGCTGTCGCTGTATTTCTGAAAGACCGCCTGCATGCGCACGTGGTGAGCCGGTGCGATGTCGTGCGCGGTGACGAAAAGCCGCCGCACTTCTGCGGGCAGGTCGGCCAGTTTGCAGATCGATTCGTTCGCCGCCACGCGGCGCAGCAGTCTGGCGGAATAGAGCCCGGCTGCGCGCAGGCGCCGAATGAACTCGGGATGGATGGTGACCAACCGCACGTCTTCCATGACGGTCCTGACGAAACTAACGCCGTAGAGGGGTTCGATCCCGGGTGAGCAGTCGGCGATGATGCTGATGGTGCCGGTGGGGGCGATTGTCGTGACGGTCGCGTTGCGGAGCCGTCGGCCTTCCGATTCCCACCGGCTTCCCTTGAAGCTCGGAAACACCCCGCGCTCTTTCGCCAGTTCGGCCGAGGCGGCGTGCGCGCGCGCCTGCACGAAACGCATGAGTGCTTCCGCCGTTTTCAGTGCGGCGCTAGTGTCGTAGGGAATCCCGAGCTTGATCAGCAAGTCGGCGAATCCCATGATCCCCAACCCGATTTTCCGGGTGCTCTTGGTCATTGTTTCGATCTCAGGCAACGGATAGCGGTTCACGTCGATCACGTTATCGAGGAAACGGACGGCGATCGGGATCACCTGCGCGAGACGATCGTAATCGATCGACGGAGCCTTGGCCAGCCCTTTAACGAACCGGCTGACATTGATTGAGCCGAGTGTGCAGGATTCGTAAGGGAGCAGGGGCTGTTCGCCGCATGGATTCGTTGCCTCGATTCGCCCGAGGTGCGGCGTCGGATTGGTGGCGTTGATCGTGTCAAGAAAGACGACGCCCGGCTCGCCGGTCCTCCACGCGGCTTCGGTCAGGCGGTCGAAGACCTCTGTTGCCGGCAGGCGTCTCACTGACCGGCCCGTGCGGGGGTTGATCAGGGCGTATGAACGTCGCTCCTTGAATGCCTGCATGAAGGCATCGGTGATCCCGACGGACAGGTTGAAGTTCGTCAGTTCCTTGGGATCCTCCTTCACCGCAATGAAGTCGAGAATGTCCGGATGATCCACGCGCAGAATGCCCATATTCGCGCCGCGCCGCGCTCCCCCCTGCTTGATCACCTCTGTCGCCATGTTGAAGATCTTCATGAACGAGACCGGGCCGGAGGCGACTCCGCCAGTGGATGCGACGCGATCGTGTTTGGGGCGCAGATGACTGAACGAAAAGCCCGTGCCGCCGCCTGATTGATGGATCAACGCCTGATGCTTGAGCGCGTCGAAGATGGATTCGAGGGAATCCTCGACCGGCAGGACGAAGCATGCGGACAGTTGTTGGAGATCCCGGCCGGCGTTCATGAGCGTGGGCGAGTTGGGCAGAAAGTCAAGTTGGGTGAAGAGCCGATAGAACTGTTCCGCAATCCGGCCTTGTTCTGCCCGGGCGGAATACAGGCGCTCGGCTTCGGCGATATTCTCTGCGACGCGTCGGAACATGTCCGACGGCGATTCGATCGGCACGCCGGCCTCGTTCTTGGCAAGGTAACGGCGACGGAGCACCGTCAAAGCGTTGGCGGAAAGACACGGAGTGCGCGAACGGGTCTTGTCCATGGAAACGTCAAAATGACGGCAGATGATGACCTACATTATAAGTGATAGTTTCCAATCGCTACCATGCCAAATCTTCGACTCCTATATGCCCTATGGAGAGTCCGCCGCCGAGATGTCGAGGAGGGCTTGCATCCGGGCGTCGTCTGCGGCAGAATCAGCTCCCCCACGATGACACCGCGATGAAGACCTACCGAGAAGAGCTGTGGTTTGAGACCGAGACCAGACGGGCTTACATCAACATCACCCCGCAGGTCGAGGCGGCCGTCAAGAAGAGCGGCGTGCGGGAGGGGCTTGTCCTGGTCAATGCGATGCACATTACCGCCAGCGTGTACATCAACGACGACGAGCCGGGCTTGCTCAAGGACTACGACGACTTTTTGGAGAAATTGGCGCCGCAGGGCGACCGGTATCGCCACAACCAGACTGGCGAAGACAACGGCGACGCGCACATCAAGCGCCAGATCATGGGACGGGAAGTAGTGGTCGCCATCACAGACGGACGGCTGGACTTCGGGCCGTGGGAGCAGATTTTTTACGGCGAGTTCGACGGGCGGAGACGGAAGCGGGTTCTCATCAAGGTGATCGGCGAGTGACCGAAGCGACGAGCCGGTCGATGCGAGTCCGGTGATCGCTCGGGGAAGGTCAAGATGGGAAAGTCGGGGCGAGTGATGGAACAGGGAAGGCGCTTGCTACGGTTGTGAAAGTTTGGCAACATGACGCATCATAGGCTGAAGAACCGACTTGATCCGGCGGTGCTGGTCTGAGGAGGTTACTATGTCAAGCTGGTCGCGGCCCGATCCGCTGATGCGCGATCTGATCCACCTTATTAACGCTCGCCGACACGACCACGGCGACACAGACGCGGCGGTGGACACCTTGCAGGCGTTTTTAGAGCAGGGCCGGGAGCAGGACCTGCTTACCGTCCTAGCGGCGCTGGACGAAGACATGGCGGAGTGGTTATTCGATTTGGTTGCCGAAGCTGCTTGCTCGGTCGTGCTCGACGGTGATCTCGACGAGAAACCAGTCTACGCGGTGATGGCGGCGTTGGAATTGCCGCTGCAGGCGAACCTGCCCCTGCCTCTTAAGCTCAAAATCGATCCGGTGGCGACCGCCGATCTGCTGCATCGGCATCTGCGCCTGCCAGCCGGCACCGTCGTGCGGGTCGAGCCCAGATTGCTCACCGATGCGACGCTGGAGCTGATGACGCTCCAGGCCCTCAACGAACACCTCATTGCTCTCGCCGATTCTCAGCGGACGCAGCCGATCACTGCGCGCGTGCATCCCCCGGTCGAGAACACCGCATTCCTGATCTTCGAGCTAATCGGCGCGCCGGATCCCAGTCTGCCGGAAGCGCTCGAAGAGCGGCATCGCCGCGTGCTGCTGGAAGGGTTGGTGGAGCAATGTCCGGAGTTGGCCCTGGCGCCCCATATGCTGGAAGCGCCGGTCTATGCGGCATACGCCATGTTCGATGCGCAGAACGCCGTCCGACTACATCGACTGGCGGACGAGACGGCGGCCGTGTGGCGGGATTTGGATCCGGTGGTCCGCGCGCGGACAATCGTGCATCTGCACACCCAGTGTGGGAATGGTGTCTATATGCCGGTCTGGACCGATCTCTTCGATCCCGAGCTTCCTGAAGATCATGGTCCTCTGTGGACGTCGCCGGACGTGTGGGTGTTCACCGCCGATTTGCCGATCGAGTGGCCCGGGGAGATGCTCACCAATCGGCTGCTCGCCGAAGGCTGCACGCGGTTTGAGAATCATATCGTCGAAGCGCCGGACAACTAGCCTGGGCAACCGCCAACAGCTCCGAGCCCGCCTTATTCGTGAATGCTTCTGCTGTCTGGGGCGCATTGCAACAGCGAGGCGCAATGGGCCCACCATGACGCGTCTGTCGGGTACCTATATTGCCATATTGCTCTTCGGGTGCGGTGCGACGAACCGTCATGAATCATGAATAATGCAGGCTAGCGAAAAGCACATAGCCGTCAGCGCAGGTTGACGATGCGTCACCTCGACTGATTGTTCACCGGCAGCGCTTCGTTTTTTTCAACCGCCGTGACTGTTACCGTCCAGGTCGTCCGCTGGCGCTCCCACCGAATGATCCGAAACCGGAACTTGGCGTGAACGGCACCACCGGCGTGACCGGCTCGCGTGGCACGAGCGCGCCATGCGGATTGAAGGGCAGGATCGGCACGGGCGTCAGGCGACTGGGCGGAAGCGGTGCGCCCAAGTTGTAGATAGTGCCAGATCTGGTTTCTCCACCGGGGCTCGTAAATTGATACGTGGAGATCCCGCCGACATCGTAGATCGTGCCTCGTGTGCCGTGGCTGTCTTGGTACAGCTTGATCCCGCCGAACTCATAGACAGTGCCGGTCGTGCCATCGCTGCCTTGGATGATTGTGATGTCGCCGGCCCAAAGGGGCCCGGCGGCGAGCAGGACCCGGAGAATGAGGCCGGCAGTCAGGATGATCCGAAGGTATCTTTTCATGGCCATTCCTCTTTGGGAGCGGAGGGTGACGGTGCCGAGTGCTACGCAAAGGCAGCTTTCTTGAGCGGATCAAGCAATTTCTCCGGCACCTTCAACCCACCGCGGCCGACCCCGACGTCGATGTCGGGCTTCGTGACGCCGTGAAAGTCGCTGCCGCCCGTGACGAGCAGATCGAGCCGTTTGGCAATATTGCGATACTCGGTCGTCTGCTGCGCGGTGTGCGTACTGTAATAGACTTCGATGCCTTCGAGCCCCTGGCCCTTCAATTTGTCGCAAAGCCTGTACAGTCCTTCCGCTGACTCCTTGATCCAGGCGGGATGCGCCAGCACCGCCACGCCGTGCGCGGCTCTGATCCAGGCGATGGCTTCGGCCGGCGTGGGCAGGGCGCGTGGCACGTAAGCGGCCGCGCCTTCGGCCAAATACCGATCGAACGCTTCTTTCGCCGAGGTCACATACCCCTTGTTCATGAGCACACGGGCGATGTGTGGGCGGCCGACCGACTCGGTTCCCGCAAGGGCTCTCACCTCTTCATAGGTGATCACGAGACCAAGTTCGTTGAGTTTTTCGATGATGCGCGGATTACGGTCGTGGCGGCTGTTTCGCAGATTGGCCAGACGACGATTCAATTCGGTGTCCTTCCAATCAAGAAAGTAGCCGAGGATGTGCAATTCGCCGTCGCCGTAACAGGAGCTGATCTCGACGCCTGGGATGACCTCGATGCCCAGGCGTGAGCCGGCCTCCATAGCTTCTGGAATGCCGTCCACGATATCGTGATCGGTGATCGCCAGCGCGGTCACACCAGCTTTCTCAGCGAGCGCCAACACGTCGATCGGTGGCAGGCTGCCGTCCGAATGCGTCGTGTGGAGATGAAGGTCAATACGGCTCATGCGTCCCCTTGCCCATCTTCTGCGCCACTAGTTGAGCGGTGAACGTGGAGCCGGCGCCGTGCCCGCCTTCGTGTTCGCCTTCGTCGTAATGCAGCACGCGCAGACGCGAAGCGAGGCGCAGCAATTCGTTGTGCGCAAGGCAAAATTCCCAGCGTCGCGGGTGCCGATGGCGCAGGTAATTGTCGATCACAAACGTCTCGTAGACGAGCATGCCGTTCGGCTTCAGCGCATCGAGCAAAGCGGGAAAGAGCGACCGATAGAGGTAAAAGAAGACGAGGATGACGTCGTACTCTTCCTTCGGAAATTCGGGCGCTCGGTCATCTTTTTCCAAGTCAACCGTTCGGACGGTCAAGTTCTGGAGGTTCCGCTGCCGGGCGGTGGCCGCAAGCTGGGCCAGCGCCTGTTCGTCCCGGTCGATGGCCTCCACCTGGAATCCATGCGAGGCAAGGAACAGCGCGTTCCGGCCGGATCCGGCCGCCACGTCGAGCGCCTTTCCCTTCGGCAATCGGTGAAGCTGCTGGACAAGGAACCTCGCCGGCGGCGGATCGGCCGTCTGAAGCTGCTGGGCCATTCGAGTTCGCTCTAGCCGGATCCCGACCGACTCGGTGGAGAGTTTAAGCGGCGGAGCCAGCTTGCGGACCCAAATTCGGACACGCTCGGCGGGAAATTCCGCGAACAACGTCCCGACGAGCCGTTCGGCCAGCGTCTCGAGGAGGCAAGTGTCCTGACTCCTTCCGACTTCGACGATCCGTTCCGCGACCCGGGCATAGTCTACAGTATGATTGATATTGTCGGTGGCCGCTGCCGCTTCGGTCTGATACTCCAGCTCCACATCGACGGCAATCGGTTGAGGCGTTTGCCGCTCTTCTGGGATGACTCCGCAACGCCCTTGAAATTCGAGGCGTTCGATGACGATGCGACCAGCCATATTGGCCATTCTCGTTGATCATTCGGAAGGGTGTCAAGCAACGGGCGAGGAATCGGCCCGAATATCTTCGCGCTTGACTCCCCTTTTCAGCGGCTTCTATAATTCTTGTGTTCCTCACGCACTCGCAACGTCCTGATTCGCCGAGGAAAATGGCTGAGTTTACGCACTTTAACGAGGCAGGACGGGCGCGGATGGTCGATGTCACCGGCAAGGATCCCACTGAACGGATCGCCTCGGCGCAAGCCAAAGTCTACCTCAAGCCCGAAACGCTCGAAAAGATCCAGCGGGGCAAGATCGCCAAAGGAGATGTGCTGGCCGTGGCGCAGGTCGCTGGGGTTATGGGTGCCAAACGGACTCCCGATCTGATCCCCATGTGCCATCCGCTTCTGCTGACCAGTGTGGACATCTCGTTCAAGGAAGATCCCCAACCCGATCAGAACGGCCAGTGCGCGATCACCATTACCGCGACTGTCAAGACGACCGGTCAGACCGGGGTGGAGATGGAAGCAATGACCGCCGTTTCGGTGGCGGCTCTGACCATTTATGATATGTGCAAGGCCGTGGATCGCGGCATGAGCTTCGGCGACATCTGTCTCCTGTCGAAGTCCGGGGGGAAGTCGGGCACATATCGAAGGGAATGATGAATGAGGAATGTGGAATGAGGCGTTCGGTAAGCGATCGGGCAAGTCGCAAATTCCTCGTTCTCAATTCCTAATTCCACATTATTCGGTTCGATGATCGCTGTTAAACTCTTTGGCATGACGAAATCGCTCGCGCATAACCAACGCGAGCTGTCGGTGGCACTGGCGTCGGGCCGGCGGGTCAGGGATTTGATCGGCATGCTGGATGCACAGTATCCCCAAATCGGCGAACTGATTCACAAAAAGAAAATCCTGGTGTCTGTGAACCAGGCCATCGCGCATGAGGACACCGAAATCAACGAAGGTGATGAGGTGGCATTGTTGCCGCCTTTCGCGGGTGGGGCGCCTATGACACACGAGAGTGGAAACGGGGCAGCGCGCGGGGACGACGCCATGTTCGTCCGCGTGCAGCGCGAAGATTTTTCGGTCGATGAAGAGATCGCCCGGGTGCGCAGCCGATCCACGCGCATCGGCGGCATCGCGATTTTTCTGGGCACCGCCCGCGATCGGTCGAAAGGGCGTGATGTGAGCAGTATCACCTTCGAATACTATGAAGGGATGGCCCAGAAAAAGCTGCGCGAGATCCGAGAACAAGCGCTCAAGGAGTTCGATGTCATCGAGGTGCTCATCGTGCACCGTTACGGGGACATCGGAATCGGGGAGAACATCGTGCTGATTGTGGTCGGCGCCGAGCATCGCGCTGAGGCGTTCCGCGCCTGCGAATGGGCGATCGACGAGCTGAAGCGGATCACGCCGATCTGGAAACTCGAACACACGCCGGAAGGCGAGGTCTGGGTCGAAGAGCATCCATGAGTTCATTGCCACTCAGCGAAACGGCGCCAATGGTCGGTGATGTCTTCGGCCGACCGTTGAAGAGTCTGCGATTGTCGGTCACCGACCGGTGCAACCTCCGTTGCAAATACTGCATGCCGGAGGAGGACTACACCTGGTTGCCCCGTGAAACCATCCTAAGTTTCGAGGAATTGGCAACGCTCACCGATTTGTTCACGGAACTCGGCGTGGACAAGGTGCGGTTGACCGGGGGCGAGCCTCTACTCCGGAAGGATCTGCCGATCTTCGTCCGGATGCTGACCCGGAACCGGCGGATCAAGGATCTCGCGCTGACGACGAACGGCGTGTTGATGGCCGATCAGGCAGAAGCACTGTACTACGCCGGCCTGCATCGCGTCACCGTCAGCCTGGATACGCTGCGTCCCGACCGCTTCCGCGCCTTGACCCGGCGCGATATGCACCGCCAAGTACTAGAAGGGATCGACGCGGTGGTGCGGGCCGGATTCCAGAACCTGAAACTGGATACAGTGGTGGTCAAGGGATTTAACGACGACGAATTGGCGGACCTCATCGAGTATGGCAAGCACGTCAGCGCCGAGGTCCGCTTCATCGAATACATGGATGTCGGAGGCGCGACCGAATGGTCCATGGACAAAGTTTTCTCCCGCGCCGAAATTCTCGACCGGCTAAGCCGCCGATACGGCCCCGTCGAGCCTGTGATCGAAGAAAGCTCCGCGCCGGCCCAGCGCTTCATGCTGCCTGACGGCACAACGTTCGGGATCATCGCGTCGACCACCTCCCCCTTCTGCGCGACCTGCGACCGGAGCCGCCTGACCGCGGACGGTCTGTGGTATCTCTGTCTCTATGCGAAGGACGGGATTGATCTGCGCGTCCCGCTCCGCGCCGGTGTTTCGCGGGACGAGCTCATCGCGATCATTCGCGCCGGCTGGCGCCAGCGCAAGGACCGAGGTGCCGAGGAGCGCAAGGCCCTGGAGCGGTTCGGGCTTCGGGAAGCGCGACTGATCGAGATCGAGCGGCTTCGGGAAGATCCCCATCTTGAAATGCATGCCCGAGGGGGGTGACCGGGCGTCTTCCGTTCGGTTGCGTCCACGGCACTGTTCAGCCGTCCCCCGTTCCGTATTTATGTTCATGCTGGAGAGTCACTTTCTCACGATGCTCGGCCTCGGCTTTGTGCTGGGGCTTCGGCATGCGCTGGATGCCGACCATCTGGCGGCCGTATCCACCGTGCTCGCGCAGCGGCCGACGTTCAAGGCTTCGGGATTGATCGGATTGTGGTGGGGTCTGGGACATACCGTGACGCTGCTCACGGTGGGTTGCGTCGTCATGGCGATGAACGTGGCGATTCCTGATCGCCTGGCAGAAGCCTGTGAGTTTGGAGTTGGAGCCATGCTAGTGGTGCTCGGGGTGTCGCTGGCGCTCAAGATGTCCCGAGAACGGTGGCATCTGCATGCCCACGAGCACGACGGAAAACGACACCTCCACTTCCACAGCCATCGATCCGGCGCCGATCACGTCCATGGGCACTGGCTGAAACATTCGTTTCAACCGTTGTTGATCGGGATGGCCCACGGCTTGGCCGGATCCGCCGCGCTGCTCCTGGTGGTACTCTCCACCGTCCGAACGTTGGGCGAAGGGGTGGCTTACATTCTCGTGTTGGGCGCCGGGTCCATCTTCGGGATGATACTGGTCGGGCTGGCACTGAGCGTTCCGGTCGTCTGGTCGCTTTCCCTTGGTCGCCGGGCGTATTGGGCGGTGCAGGGACTTGCTAGCCTGGGAAGCATCGGTTTGGGAATCGCTATGATGGTTCGTATCGGATTCGCCAGGGGGGTGCTGTAGGCTGTCGCGATTCGGTTCGGGAGGCCACCTGGCACGCCCGCGGCTTTCTTCGTGCGAAGCCGCAACAGGTGTGATAATCTGTGCACCTGTGTGTCGGATGACCGGAGGAGGCCGCCGATGCGATGATCGGCCGACGGGGTGCCGCTTGTGAAGATCCGGGTGCTGGGGTGTCACGGTTCTGACCAGCTCTTGGATGAAGCGCACGGACCGCTGCAGTGCGGAACCTGTGGGTTTCTCGTCAATGGAACCGTGCTGGTGGATGCGGGCACTGTCGGTTCGCAGCTTCGGTTGGCCGAGCAAAAGCAGATTCGCCATGTCCTGCTGTCTCATCTTCACTTCGACCACATCAAGGGGTTGCCGACGCTGGCCGACAATCTGGTCGGCGAATCCGAGATCCCGGTCGGTGTCGCCAGTATCCCGGAAGTGCTCAAAGGGCTGGAAACCCACATCTTCAACGGCGAGGTGTATCCGGACTTTTTCCGGTTGCCCGACCCTGGCCGGCCGGTCTTTGTCTCGTGCCCGCTTACGGCCGGCAAGGAAGCCAGGCTGTCCGGATTGACCGTGATTCCCGTTCCGGTGAACCATCTGGTGCCAACGGTCGGATTTGTGCTGACTGACGGCGTGGCGACGGTGCTGTACAGCGGTGATACGTACCGGACCGACCAACTTTGGCGCATTGCAGCGGGCTTCCCAACGCTGAAAGCGGCCTTCATCGAGACTTCCTTTCCCAATGAGATGGAAGAATTGGCCAAGCTCACCAAGCATTTGACGCCCGCGCTTTTGGCAAAAGAATTCCGCAAGATCGGCCGTCCGGGCCTCGCGCTCTATGTCTATCACATGAAACCGCGGTTTCGAGATCGGATCCTGCGCCAACTCAGTGATCTGAACGTGCCGAATCTGACCGTGTTGGAAGAAGGGCAGGAGCTCATCATCTAAGCAGTGAGGATCTATGGCGTGGTTTAAAAAACACAAATCGACCGAAACCGAGGGACCGAGACGAACGAAGGTCGCGGAGGGCATGTGGCTAAAGTGCAATCATTGCCGTGAGATCGTCTATCGCAAGGAAGTCGAACGCAACAACAAAGTTTGCCCCAAGTGCGATTACCATTTCCCTATTTCTGTCATGGAGCGCATCTCTCTCCTGGTGGATCTGGGGACGTTCAAAGAGTGGGATGCGGAACTGGAACCGCTCGATCCGCTGGAGTTTCACGACACCCAGTCCTACCGTGAACGGGTGAAGACCCAGCAGGAAAAAACGGGCCGCAAGGACGCGATTGTTATCGGAGAGGGCTCGATCAACGGCAAGCGAGTGGCGTTGTGCGTTTTCGATTTCGGGTTCATGGGCGGCAGCATGGGTTCCGTGGTCGGGGAGAAGATTTGCCGCGCGGTCGATCGGGCGCTGGCGTTCCGCCTGCCGGTGATCATGGTCACGACGTCGGGTGGCGCGCGGATGCAGGAAGGGATTCTCTCGCTGATGCAGATGGCCAAGACTGCGGCGGCGATCGCGAAACTAGGGGAGGCCAAACTGCCGTTCATTTCCGTGTTGGCCGATCCGACGTTCGGCGGCGTGACGGCCAGTGTGGCGATGTTGGGCGATGTGATCATCGCTGAGCCCAAAGCGTTGATCGGATTCGCCGGCCCCCGCGTCATCGAGCAGACGATCAAGCAGCAATTGCCCGACCAGTTTCAGCGGGCCGAGTTTCTGTTGGAGCACGGCATGATCGACATGATCGTCGAGCGCAAACAACTGAAGGAAACGCTGAGCACGCTGGTGAACCACTTCTAGCGTCACACCTGCCCGCACCGAGCCGTCCGCGATGTTCTACGAATCCGCCGTCGAGTTTCTCTACGGGCTCCAGAAACATGGGATCAAACTCGGACTGGACAACATGCGTCTGTTGACAAGTCGCTTGGGCGAACCGCAGCGGTGCTATCGGATCCTACATATTGGCGGGACCAACGGTAAGGGATCCACCGCGGCCCTTGCGGCGGCGATCCTGCAGGCTGCAGGGTACCGTGTCGGTCTCTATACGTCGCCCCATCTGATCGATTTTCGCGAGCGTATCCGCGTCAACGATGAACTGATCAGCGCAGCGCAGGTGGTGGAGTTGACCGAGCGCCTCCGCAGCGTTGTCCAGGGCGATTGTGCCCCGACGTTTTTCGAGTTCACTACTGCGATGGCTATGCAACACTTCGCCGATGCCGCGGTGGACGTAGCCGTGCTGGAAGTGGGCATGGGCGGCCGGTACGACGCCACCAATATCGTTGAGCCGCTAGTCACAGGCATCACCACGGTCGCGCTGGATCACGAAGAGTACCTCGGCCGGACGGTGGATGCGATCGCGTCGGAAAAGGCCGGCATCATCAAGCCGGGCGTTCCGGTGATCGTCGGGCTGGTGCCCGCGGAGGCATTGACAGTTATCGAGGCCGTCGCGTTGCAGCGTCTGGCTCCTGTGTTGCGGCTGAACCGCGATTTCAGCGTGGAGGGAAAGAGCCCGGCGCGATTCCGGTACGACGGGGTTACCTTCTGTCACGATGAGCTGTCCTGCACGCTGGAGGGACGGCATCAACTGGACAATGCCGCCTGCGCGCTGGCGATGATCGAAGCGGCAGGCGCCAGCGGACTGCCGGTTTCGGAGTCGGCGATCCGCGCTGGCCTTAGGTCCGTTCGATGGGAGGGGCGGCTTGAGGTGGTCGAACAGGAGCCGACCGTTTTGCTAGACGGCGCACACAACCCGTCGGCGGCCCAAGTGCTCGCCGATTACTTGGATCGGTATCGGTGCGATCATCCGGGTTCGCGTGTGATTCTGGTGCTTGGCATGATGCGGGACAAGGATCACCGCGGCTTCCTGGCCAGGCTGCTTCCGGTCGTGGACGAGGTTGTGTTGACCCAAGCGGATATCGCCCGCGCGGCTCGCGCCGACGATCTCCGTCGCGCGCTTGCTGATTTGATTCCCTCCGCCCATGCGGTCTCGCCGGCCGCCGACGCGCTAGCATTGGCCAAGCGTTTGGCCGCTCCCTCCGATCTGATCTGCGTCACCGGTTCCTTGATGCTGGTGGGCGATATCAAGGCCCTCCTGCGTGGCTGTTGGCCCTCGCCTCTCCGGGGTTGAGATGGGTCGACGGCCCGGGTCGGTCATCGGGTGGTCGTGCTGTGCGCTGAGTTGGTTTCTTCTGATGGGTTGGGTTTCACCCGTGCGGGGCGCGGGCGAACCGGCCGCCCCGTCGACCGCCACCACGACTGCCGCTGCCGCACAGCCGATCGAGATCACCGCCAACCGGATCGACTACCTGAAGGAACTGGAAACGTACGAAGCCGAGGGGTCCGTGGTCATCGTCCAAGGGACGGTCCGTCTGACGGCCGACCATGTGACTGTCAGAATGCTGCCGGGCATCCTAATCGCGACAGGCCATGTCCATCTCGCTGATCCGAAGGCGGACGTGTGGGCCGAGCGGCTGGAGCTGAACGTCAATACCGAAGCCGGCGTCGTCATCAACGGTCAGGTTTATCTGCGGCCGACCAATACGTTCGTGACGGGCCGTCTGCTCCAGCGTTTCTCGGAAGATCATTACCGGGCCAAAGACGGATCGTTCACCAACTGCGATGCCATGGAGGGAGCAATTCCCGCCTGGCGTTTCACGTTCGATGATATCGATGTCAACGCGGGGGAGAGCGTGGCGCTTAAGGGCGTATGGCTGTGCGTCAATGATGTGCCGGTCGTGCCGATCCCCACCCTCACGTACCCGCTTAGCACCCGCAAGAGCGGGTTTCTGATCCCCAATGTCGGGTATGACAACCGGTTCGGCGCCAGTGTCCGGCAGAGCTACTTTTGGGCCATCAACCCCAGCCAAGATTTGACCGTCTCGCCGCAGTACTACAGCGATCTGGGGTACGGTGGCGACTTGGAATATCGGTACGTGCTGGATCGCAAATCGCGGGGCCAGTGGCTCGTCAGCGCGCTGCAGCAGCAAAAGTTGCCCAATGTGGCCGGGGTAAACCCGGAAGGAGCGGATGTCCGGCGAACGCGGGCGCTGATCAGCGGGACACACGTTCAGCAGGTCAACCCTGACTTGCTCATTCGCGCCCAGGCGTTTCTCGTGACTGACCCCGATTATCTGCAGCAACTCAGCAATTCCGGCACCCAACGGGCGTTGCCCAGCGGGGAGTCCAGTCTGTTGGGCAGCCGGCGCGTGCCCTATGGCAACCTCTATCTGCTTGGCCAATATCTCCAGCCTCTGCAATCCGGCGGCAGCGACACATTCCAGCGGCTTCCGGAATTCGGATACACGGTGTCCAACTTTGCGCCCTTTGGTGGTCCGGTGCTCCTTGGGATGGACGCCAACTTCGTGAACTTCTATCGCGACCGGGGCTTCACGCAGAATCGGGTTGACCTAACGCCAGGCCTGTCAACAGAGATGCTCAACATCGGTCATGTCGTCGGTCTGACGCCGCGACTCAAGGTGCGGGAGGTTTACTACACGCGCGGCGTGCGAACGGAAGAATCAGTGCACCGCGAAACGCTATGGGCCTCGCTGGAGGCGAGCTCCAAACTGGTGCGACGGTTCCGGACAGGCGACGGCGGAGGATTCCTGCACACGATCGAACCAGGCGTGATTTACGAATACGTGCCGCCAACCGATCAATCGCAAATCACGCAGATCGATCAGGTAGACGATCTGCCGAAGAAAAATTTGCTGACCTATTCGTTGCGAAGCCAGTTGCTCCAACAGATGGCGCAGGGCGGCAGTTTCAACTGGTTGGACTTGACGCTGGCGCAAAGCTACCGCGTGGGCGCGGTACAGACGAGGGCCAGAGATTTCACCCCAGGCGTGTTGCCGGAGGTCGGATCTGTGACCCAACCGCTTGTGCCGGCCACCGTGGCGATCGACGGAAAGAAGTTTTCCGATGTGTGGCTGCGGGCGGTGATCGGGAATATGACCCCTCAGGTCGTGCCCGCGCCGGGGCAGGCGTTCGCAAGAGGTAGCGCCGCCGGGATCGGATCGCTTCCGACCTTGAACAAGTATCTCGTGGTGGATGCGTTCCTCGATCCGTATCGCAGGACCATGAGCCAGTGGAATACGGACCTCCACTTCCAGCAACAGAACCTGTGGTATGTGGAAATCGGACAGCGTCATACGCGTGAGGGAAACCGTGTGCGGCGCGGAGATGTGTGGAATCCGATCTCGTTCAACGAAGTGTTTGCGCCGACGCCGGAAATTCAGTTTGTGACTGCGGGAGGTGCGTTTCGAACACCATGGGGCTGGACCGTTGGAGCCAAGGGGTACTATGACGTCAAGAACGGTCGGAGTCCGGAATACGATGTGGTGGCGCTCTATCAGAATCCGTGCAAGTGCTGGTCGCTGGGACTCTACTACCTGCAATTCCCCGACCGGGCACAATACAATTTCATGCTGAGTTTGACCGGCGTGGGATGGACCGAAAACTTCGGCACCGCGGTCTTGCGCACGGTCCTCAGCCCGCTGTTGATGGGCGAGCGCGGCCTGCCTTGGGCTTCTCCTGGCGGTCCCTATGGGCGGCCGCAGCCGGAACCCTTGCCGCCGGGTGCCGTCCAGCCTTAGAGGTAGGGAACCGTCATGTTCCCATCCGATTCGATTATCGGTTCACCCTGTAATGGCTCGGTTTTGACCGGGAGGTGTCTTATGCAGCGGATGGTTCGTCCAGACTCGTCTCTGATCCGGTTTGGTCTGACCACCCTTATGGCTGCGGTGTTGCACGTGGCCGGGGTCCAGACCGATCCTGTCTACGGAGCCTCAGATGTGTCGGCTGGTCACCTGCAGCGCGCAAAGGTGTTTCTCGCTGCGGGTGACTACAAGCGAGCGATCGAGGCCTGCCAGCGGGAAATCGATGTGCATCCGTCGGCAGAGAGCTACGTCTATCTGACATACGTGTACCATGCGCTGGACGGCTATCTGGATCATCTGGCTAAGACCGATCGCTGGGTGGCGGTCGAACATCTCTTCCTCAATCTGGCGACCGGCCGGCCGGAAGATTTGGTCGATCCGCCGGATGTGCTGGCTCGGACTGCCAAAGAGATCATTCAGAGCGCGGTGCAACGTCAATCGGATATCAGCGCGGCGATGGCGACCAGATTGGACAAGGCGGTCACCGAGCGTCTGTGGAAACAGCAGACAGCATGGCGGGCTGCCAGACCCGATGATTGGTGGTTCGGTGTGCCGGACGGATGGGGGTGGTGATGAGACGTAGGGGGAGTGCATCGTGCTGAGAGCGAGCAACCGTCTTGCTAGCGATGATGAATCGGCGTCGGCGTTGACAGTCCAAAGAAGTGTGGTATACGATGCGCGCACGTCTTTCTGCATGAATTCATGCCCCTGTTTGTGTTGAACCCGAGGGAGGAACGTCCGTGGGTAGCGATGTCTTAAAAGTCGATGAGGCGACCTGGGAGACCGAGGTCATCAAAGCGCCAGAGTTGGTCATGGTTGATTTTTGGGCGGTGTGGTGCGGGCCCTGTCAAATGGTTGCGCCGATCGTCGACGAACTAGCCAAGGAATATGCGGGCAGGCTTAGAGTCCGAAAACTGAACACCGATGAGAATCCCGAGATCGCAGGGCGCTATCAAATTATGAGCATTCCGACCATTTTGTTTTTCAAGAACGGCCAGCCTGTCGAGAAGCTCATCGGAGCGAGACCCAAGCAGCAGTTCAAGGAAGTGATCGATTCGTTGCTCGCCCAACATTCGGGCACAGCCTAAGGGTTTCACTCATGTCCCGCGGCTATGCTCACCGAGCTGCACATCTCCAATTTTGCGGTCGTTGAGCAACTCGATCTTCAGCTTGCCGGAGGTTTTACGGTTCTCACCGGCGAGACGGGCGCGGGAAAATCCATCCTCATCGACGCGATCGGCTTATTGATCGGGGGGCGAGCCTCCACGGAGCAGATACGGGCCGGGACCGAGGAAGCTCATATCGAGGGGGCGTTTCGGCTGGATCCGACCTCTCCGGTCCTGAAAACGCTCCGAGACGCTGGTGTGCTGGGTGCGCAGGAGACCGAGTTGATCGTCCGGCGCATCTTGTCGCGTTCCGGACGAAACCGTGCGTACCTCAACGGCAGCTTGGCCCCTCTCCATCTCCTCGAATCCCTCGCCGGCACGGTCATCGACATTCATGGCCAACATGACCAGCAGTCGCTTCTGTCCATGCAGACGCAACAAGACATGCTGGACGCGTTCGGGCGCCTCGAAGCACTGCGCGACAGGTATGCAGCGGTCTATGAGCGATGGCTGGCGAACCGGCGCGAACTGGAAGAGGCTGACCGTCTCTCGGCGGAGCGGGTCCAACGGGAGGACTTCCTTCGGTTTCAATTTCGCGAGATCGAGGAGGCGGCGATTCGGCCGGGAGAGGAGGAACGTTTGCAGACCGAACACCGGCGCTTGGTGCACGCACGGCGTCTCGCAGAATTGACGCAGGCGGCCTATGAGTCGCTGTATGCCGGGGACCACGCCGTGATCAATCAACTCTCGGCGGTCGAGAAATGCCTCCGACAGCTTCAGGCAATCGACCCTGAAACCTCTGTGTGGGTTGAGGCGTGCGGGCAAATGGCTGTGCAATTGAAAGACCTCGCGGCGTCCCTTCGGGACTATCGGGACCGGTTGGAGCAGGACCCCGATCGGTTGGAGCAAGTCGAGGAACGGCTGGATCGCTTACAGCGGCTGAAGAAAAAATACGGCGGGAGCATTGAAGGTGTGCTAGGCTATGCCGCTCAACTGAAGCGGCAGCTTGAGGAACTCAGCGATTCTCAGATCCGGATCGCCGACTTACGGGTGTCGATCGAAGAAGACGTTCGCCGTCTGGATACGCTCGCATCACAGCTTTCCGATGGCCGCGCGAAGGCGGCGGAACGCATGCAGGAGCGGGTGTCGGAGGAACTGGCCGCTTTGCACATGGAAGACACTCGCTTCGAGATTCGAGTCAGAACTGGTGTCGGCCAAGAGGCGTTCTCGCCGACGGGGCGCGATGGTGTTGAATATCTGTTCTCGGCGAATCCAGGCGAGCCTCTTCAGCCGCTCGCCCGCGTCGCTTCAGGCGGGGAATTGTCGCGCGTCATGCTCGCGATCAAAACGGTCTTGTCCGAAACCGATCGGGTGCCCGTGCTGATCTTTGACGAAATCGACTCCGGGATCGGCGGAGCGGTTGCGACCGTCATTGGACGACGGTTGCGGGCGTTGGGCGCCTTTCATCAAGTGCTGTGCGTCACTCATCTGCCTCAGGTCGCTTCGCAGGCCGAACACCATCTGTTGGTGGAAAAGAGCGTGCGGAGAAACCGGACGGTTACGTCGGTAAGGAAGCTCGATCGGCATGCCAGGCGGGAGGAGGTGGCCAGGATGCTCGGCGGTCTCACCATTACGAAGAAGGTGCGAGAGACGGCGGCGGAGATGCTCGACGGCGTGAAGGAAAAGAGGTGAACCCCAAGGCTTAGGGTTCCTGGGTCGCCGTGGGCAGGGCCGCGAAGGCCATGGCGGGAAGCGAGGCCTTGCATTCATTGACGACCCGAACGAACACCTCTGTCAGGATCGGATCGAAGCGGGTCTCCGCTTCCAGCGAGATCCGGCGAACGGCCTCTTCAATCGAGGTGGTCGGCCGCGTGGGCGAGTCGGCCGTAAGATGGTCGAACGCTTGGGCGATCGCGACGATCCGAGCGAGCAGCGGGATTCCTTCGCCTTGGAGACCGTGAGGGTAGCCGAAACCGTCGTAACGTTCGTGGTGGTAAGCGATGATCTGGGTGACTTCCGCAGAAAAACCGAGCGGCAACATCATGCGCGCTCCGATCTCGGGATGGCGTTTCAGGTTTTCGGCTTCGGGGGGATCGCCATGGCTGAATGCGTAAGGATCCAGAGCGATTTTCCCGATATCGTGGAGAAACGCGCCCAGCGCGAGGGATTTCTGTTCCGCCATGGTGAGGTTGAGGCGGTTGGCCAACAGCGTCGCATAAAAGCTGACTCGGCTGCAGTGGTTCAGCAAGTGCCGGTCCTTAGCCTCCAGCAGATCAGAGAGCAGAGGCAACAACTCGGTCATGTCGCTATTACTCGGCGTCGGTCCTTCCTGCGATGACTTCAGGCTGGTGGGATAGTGGCGTTTCAGTTCGATCCAGGTCTTAGCACAGTCCTGTTCGGTTTCCCAAGCCGAACCTGCGTGCTTGAGAAAACGACGCAAGAAATCGAGCCGTTGTTTTTTCTCCAAGGTTTGATTGATGAGCGCGATCAATTCGGTCACATTGAACGGCTTTAGCAGATAACCGGCTGCGCCATGGCGGATACCCTCCATGGCCGATTTCAGACTGCCGTAGCCGGTAATGATGATGACCTCCACATCGGCGTGCTCGTGTTTGATGTCTTGGAGCAGATCGATGCCTTGGCGATCGGGCAACTTCTGGTCGAGCGTGATCAGATCGATATGGTGTTCTTTGAGCGCACGCAGGGCTGCGTGGGCGTTTTCGGCGGTATGAATTTCGAAAAAGGGGCGGAGGATGACCTTGAGCGCATCGCGAGGGCCGGCCTCGTCATCCACAACGAGAATTGTAGGTTTCTTGGGTAAGGCTGTCGAACCAGACGATGTGTTCATCGGTCTACAGTTGTGACTCGTGGCAAGATACTAAGCAATTTACATGCCTTATCAAGGACTTCAAGGATTAACCGCAAGTTACAGTAGGGATGACCATTATGCATCTATATATAGTGTGATAGAAACGAAAAACGGCGATTGAGCTGTTGTTACGAGTCACTTGCTAAGTAAAAAAATTGTACACGAATCAGTTACGACTGTCCACGCCTGTGTCATTCTTGCACCAACTGTGCGGGTTTGCTGTCCCTCGAACTGTCCGGTCTGCTGATCCCCAGCGTATCCATCCGATACTTCAGCATGCGGCGGCTGATACCCAAGAGGTTGGCGGCGTGCGTCTGCACATAGTTGGTGCGCTTGAGGGCGTCTAAAATAATTTCCCGTTCGAACTCCATCACGGCTTTTTCGAGAGACAACCGACCGGCCAAGGTGTCTTCGCGTAGCGATGACGAGCGGCTGTCGCTCCGCAGCGAAGCGGGCAGGTGTTCCGGCAGGATTGTAGCGCCTTGCGACCACAAGATCGCCTGTTCGACGACGTTTTCCAGTTCGCGGACGTTGCCGGGCCAGGGGTATCGACACAGCAGCTCGATGGCTTCCTTGGAGAACTCCTGAGGAGGTCGTTTCTCCTCTTCGATTCGCTTGTCCAGAAAATGCTTGGCGAGAAGCGGGATATCCTCTCCGCGTTCCCGCAACGGAGGCAGATACAGCGAGATGACGTTGATGCGGTAATACAGATCTTCGCGGAACATGCCGCGGCGAACCAAATCGTCCAGATTTTTATTAGTGGCCGCGATGATGCGCACGTCGACCTTGATAGGTTGGACGCCACCGATGCGGGTAAACTCTCGCTCCTGCAGCACACGCAGCAGTTTGGCCTGGGTCACTGGGCTCAGGTCGCCGATCTCGTCCAGAAATAGGCTGCCGCAGTTCGCCAACTCGAATTGACCGATGCGGCGGGCGGTCGCGTCGGTGAACGAACCCTTCTCGTGGCCGAACAGCTCGCTCTCGATCAACGTTTCCGGAAGGGCGGCGCAGTTCAGCGCAACGAAAGGACGGTCGCGGCGCGAGCTGTTGTAGTGAAGCGCCCGCGCCACCAGTTCTTTGCCTGTTCCGCTCTCTCCAGTGATCAGCACTGTGGTGCGGCTGTCCGCCACCTGTTCGATCTTAGCGTAGATCTCCTGCATGGCTGGACTTTTCCCGATGAGGTTGTGGAAGGCGTACCGGTTTGCCACCTGGGTGCGGAGGTAGCGGACTTCTCGTTCAAGGTCGTGTGACTCGAGCGTGCGGGCGACGACGATGCGCAGTTCCTCGACGTCGAATGGCTTCGACAGATAATCGGACGCGCCCATCTTCATCGCGTCCACGGCGGTTTTCACTGACTTGGTCCCAGTCAGCATAATCACGGGGATCGAGCGGTCCTCTGCCCGCATGGCCTGCAGCACGGTCAGCCCGTCGGTACCCGGCATGATCACGTCCAGGAGCACCAGATTGGGCGATTCGCGCCTGAACAGATCTAGTCCTTCCTGAGCGTCCGCCGCTGTGATGACATCATAGGTGGGTTCCAGGACCATCTTCAGTGAAGCCCGAACCCGCGGTTCGTCGTCGATCAGCAAAACCCGTTTCTTCATAGCTCTCCGGTCGGCTGGCCGGCGCTCGAGCGAGGAGCCGCTGGCATGTTCACATAAAACGTCGTACCGACGCCCTCTTTGCTCGAGACTTGGATGTTTCCATGGTGCTCCTGGATGATCTGGTGCGCGATTGTCAACCCCAAGCCGGTCCCTTCGTGCTTGGCGCTGGAGTGTTTCGTGGTGAAGAAGGGATCGAAGATGTGCTCCAGATTGCTCTCCGGAATTCCTGTCCCCGTGTCCTCGACTTCGATCTGCACCCAAACCTCGCCGGAAGGTTTGGTGAGCCGATGCGTGCGCACCTTCAGGAAGCCGCCGCGCTCGCTCATCGCGTCCATCGCGTTGAGCAGCAGATTCAGAATGACTTGTTTAATCTGTTGGCGGTCCAGCATAACTCGGGGAAGATCCTGGGCTAACTCTCTTTCGATCATAATGCCGCAGCTATCTGCTTTCACTTCCACAAAGTACAAACAGGAAGAAACGATTTCATTGAGGTCTTCCTCTGTCAGCTTGGGTTCCATGTAGCGGGCGTAATCCAGGATCTCTTGGATCAACCGCTCGATGCGATGAACATCGTCGATGACGACCTTGCTGAATTCCCTGATGAATTCCGGATCGTCCTTGCGCTCGGGCGCGAGCTGAATGAAGGTTTTGATCGATGTCAAAGGATTGCGGATCTCGTGGGCGAATCCGCCGGCGATGGTTTCAAGCGAACGGAGGCGATCGGTTCGTCGCATCAAGGTTTGGGATCGCCGCAGATCCTCGTACAGGAGGGCGTTGTCCAGAGCGTTGGCGGCGTTCTGAGCGAGAACCATGAGCAGGTCCGCTTGGTCCAAAAGCGGAAAGTCGTTACCGGGGCCTGTCCCCATGAGACAAAAGGCGATCAGGCGGTTTTTGGTGATCAGCGGAATGCAGACCTCGGCGTGCCAACTCTCGAGGGTCGCTTGCATACCGAGACTAAGCGTCCCGCCGTGCTCTTCGCCAACGCCTGCGCGAACCACGGACGACTGACAGCGGGATAGAAACGTAGGGATCTCATGATGTGCGGGGATACGGGAAGGGAGCGCGGTGTCGGGGGTGAAACCACGGGAACAGACCAGATGGTAGATGTCCTTCTCTTTGTCGAGCAGAAACAGCGCCGCATGCGAAACTCGGAGCAATTGGGACAGTCTCGCCACGATCCGCTCGCCGAGAACGCTCAGTTCGGCGATGGTTCCCATGTCCTTACTGAAGTCCGCGATAATTTTCAATGCGTCAGCCGTCGGAACGACCTCGGTCTTCCGTGGCATGCTGTCTTTCAGACTCGGCCTGTAGTCGCGGCGTTCCAAGACAGACGAATCGCTGTGTACTGTTCCGCCGGGGTGTTAAAAACGTGCCCTCTGCTAAGGGCGGGAAGACGATCGCGGCAGAAGTATACACCTGATGCGGGAATTCAGCCAGAGGAATTCGGCTTTTCAACCAACCCGATGCAAGCGTTGCCGGCGAAAGCGGTGTAGACGCGCGAGTGGACGGCGCCGCTCAGTCTGAGCAAACGAGACAAGTCAGTCGGATCGAAGCTATGGATTCGGCCTTCCCGGAGTGCCTGTCGCAAGCGGCCGAGATAGAGCAGCAATTCCCGGTCTTGGAAATGTGCCCGGTATATCGTGGAGAGATCAGTCTCCGGTGTCCAGGTTGCGATCAGCAATGTCCCGCGTGGTGCCAACACGCGCAACAATTCGCGGAGCGTGTAGAGTGGATCGTGTGCGTAGTCGAGCGCAAAGCGACAGATCACCCGGCTGAATTGGCCGTTGGGAAAAGGCAGGTGGATGTTCCAGTCAGCGCATACCCAGGAGAACTGCAAAGGAGGGGCGGGCGCTAGGGCGCCGGCGAATTTGGCGTTCAGGTCGGCCAGCGTCTCGAGTGCGGCCAGGTTGGCCTGTGCGAGAAAGTCGGTCTGGTTATCCAGGCCGACATACCGCACGGTTCGAGCGAGCGTCTTGGATGTGTGTCTTGAGCGATACGCCTGGTTGATCAAGAGCAAGCGGGCGAACTCACCATGTCCGCATCCGACCTCTAAAATCGGCTTGCGGTCCTCGAGTTCCCCGAGCAAACGGTGAAGATGATCCAACAGACGCCAGTAGTCGGGATGCTGTTCGTGCTGATGGCCGCGCTGCACGTGGGCTTGCCACAGAGCCGGAGCGTCCACCGCGGACGTCTCATAGTGAACCTTGATCCGTTCCTGTTCGACGCGACGGTGAAAATCGATCTCCCGCTCGACCGGATCGAAAACGGTCTGCACGGTCTCCCGAGGGAGAAGCCTCTTACGACATTGCGCGACCAATGTACGAACGAGCATCAGGGCCGGCCCCTCGGCTTTACGAGGGGGCAGGAAGGCCTCCGGTTTCAGGTGGATCACCTCCCCCCGCGCGCCCAACGCTGCCAGAACTCGTTGCAACGAGTCCTGACGGATTCGTTCCTGCGCGGCGTCAGAAGGTTCGCGACTCTGCGGCGTCAGGAAGAGGACCGTGGCGCGGATCTGTTCGGCGTCCTGAACGGCCGAGGTGACATCCACGAAGCTTCCCGCCACCGCATCCTGAAGCCAACGGTCCATGTCGACGTTGAGCCCTAAAAGATTGTCCAGCCCTCGCCGCTCTCCTTGGATATAGGCTTCGACCAGATCCTGCCGGTGCTCGATGGCCAGGGCCTGCCTCACGTCCAAGATTCCGTTCAACAGAATCAACAGGACCATCCGGTGGTCTCGTGCGGCGACCTTTAATGCGACGCGACCGTCGAGATCTGGAGCGATCACGGCGATTGGCGCAGACGGCCAAGTCTGCGCGGCAAAATCCAGCACGCCCTGCAGATCCGCTTGCATATCGGTGAGCGTTGTGTGTTCCAAATCGCCGTCGCTTTCGCCGAGGTGATTGGAGTGATCGAAACGCAGCGTCTGAAACCCATTGTTGGCCAAATATTGGGCGAGAACCAGGTGGTCGGTCTTGGTCCGCCCATAGCCCGGGGCTATGATAGCCAAAGCCGCGCCGGGACCGAGCGGATCGCGCGGCAGGTCGTGATAGAGAGCGAGACGGCGTCCCCGTGCGTTCCAGATCAGGGTGTGGACAACCTTCGTTCGTTCCAAGCCGTCTTCGATCTGCAGGGGAGAGGTGAGCAGGCGAGCGATCAGGCGGCTGATCGCCCGCTTTGTTTGTTCTTCGAGTGGGTGAAAGCGGACTCCCACGCGCAGGGCAGTTTCGGAAGGACCGGGCCGGAGATTTTTTGGTGCGCTTGGATCCGGGGCCGTCCAGACGACGTCTCCGGTCACGACGGATTCGATGTTTGGGGATGGCGAGGACGGCGCTGCGAGAGGCAGACGAAGCGCCAAGCGGGGTGCGAGCGTATCCGGACGCGCGTTGACTTGCAGGCATGCACCGCCACGGCTGATATTCACGGTCAAGCCGATGTGCCGACCTCGACCGGACGATGGCTCGGAAGATTCGATGCGGACGGGCAGAGTCAGTTTCGCCCTGATTGCGAGTCGCCGATCGGCGAATGTGCTTTCGACGCTCTCGAACGGACGGTGCAAACCGGTTTGGCGGTCAGGCGGATAAGCGATGGGGACGAGCCCTTCGATGGAAAGCGGAAAAGATTGCTCGCGAACCGCGTCGAGCAAAGAAGCCAAGACCTGACGTTCCGTGTCGCCGAGGGGGACAAACTCGACGGCCAGCGCGGTGGACCATGGAACCGCCGTGGCACGCGGAGCCTCGACCTCACCTCGCTCTCGGACCGTGCCGCGGATCTCCAAGGCTCCGCCGGCGCTTCTGAGGCTCAGGTAGATGGGCTGGCCGTCGACGGCGGGGAGGCGATCAGTGAACGTCAGATAGGCGCCGCCGAGACTCATGTTGAGCGCGGTGCCGTTCCAGGTGCATCCTTCGACGGTCAGGCGGGACTCGATCCGCGTCAAAACCCGCGGCCAGCTCCGGCGTTCGGCTGCGGCGGCGGCCGGCCGTTCTTCTGTTGGCGGTTCGGTTCGCGGCAGCACAGTCTCCTTCCGTTCCCGCTCCGCTTCGGGCAAGGAAGGGAGGGCCGCGGTGAGTTCTTCCCTCACCTGTGCGGCCTGAGAAGCGTGTGCCGCCATGGTCTCTAACTGGCGTTCGAGTTGTAGCGCCCGGATCGCGTTCAATAACTGTTGGGAGTTGGCTTGAAGGGCTGAAAGCGGATCGTCGAGTTCGTGGGAGACCTTGATGAGAAGCCGACCGATCCCAAGCAGGCGGTCCGTTTGTCGGAGTTGGCTCTGCAGGCGGTGAACCGTCTCTTCCTGCCGCCGGCGCCAGGAGATATCCCGCAAGATGCCGAGTGTTCCGAGGAAACGGCGTTGGGGGTCGTAGAGGCCCTTGGCGTGAAGTTCGACCTCCACACCGTGTTCATCGCGGCCCGTTCCTGCCTTGGGCAAAAGGCGTAAGAGGACTTGCCGGCTGGATCGGGCTCCGCTGCGGCGTTCGTTGAAACGATATTCCGCTGCTTGGCGCTGGTCCGGAAGAAGAATTGTCGTAAAATGCGCGCCGACCAATTCTTCGGGCTCGTATCCCAGGAGCGACGACACATGAGAGCTGATGTACACGAACCGCCCTTCGGAATCCAATTCGTATACGGTGTCGGGTAGTGTTTCGACAAGGCGGAGGTATCGCTCATGGGTCAGATCGAGTTTCGCGCTCAATGCGCGTTTTTTCATCGCTTCTCCGGCGACGATTATGAGTTCAGTGAGAAAAGCCGGTGAGTGTTTGAAGAGATGGAAATCCGCGCCGCTGCGGATGACTTGCAGGAACGTATCAGAGTCGGTGTGTTCGCTCTGAACGATGATCGCGGCCTGCGGCGCGCGCCTCCGCAACTCCGGGAGAATCATGATTCCGCTGTTGGGGGACAGGCGCTCTTCGACCAAAATGACATGCCAGCTTTGCTTGGAGGCCCATTCGACCGCTTCGTCCGAGGAATAGACCGCTTCCACCCGGCAACCTGGATAGAAGCCGCGCATACTGATCGTGACCAGTTTGATCTCTTCCGCGTGCTCGTTCGCGACCAGCATCGTGAGCGGTTCTTGTTCCGGCATTCGGTCTATCCCGCGGAGCCGAAGAGGGCTCCGTCTCTGTGCAGGATCGACGACACGAGCCGGCTCGACCACGTCAGCCGGCCTATGCCAGATCCTCTCTCGGCGCAACCCGGAGTGTCCATAAGCGGTTCTGGCGCTGCGCCTCTTGCTTAGCGGTCGCCCGTAGGCTGAAGCAACGGGTGTTATGCGACGAATCGCCGTGTTTATCGGGTGTGAGAAGTCTTAAATAGCATAGTCGGGCTGCTCCAACCCAGTCCGCGGCGTGGGGGCTGGGCCTACTTTGGTAGGGGATGAAGAATGAACGTCCGGAGATGTGACGGGCAGAGGAAAGACTTATGGCCAAATTTGTACGCGACGGAAGAACTGCACCGGCGTCAGAGCCCCCGTGCTTCGACGCCCAACATCTCCGCCGGATACCGGCTTAGTGAGCCGGCGAGCTGCCGTTTCGGCTGGCTTCAGGACAAGTTTCAGGTGTCATGTAGAGGAGGTAATTGCCCATACCATACTGGATGTTGGGATTATGGAGCGGGTGGTGGTAGACCATGACCATTTCATAGTCATCCTTGGTGTTGACGGAAAACCCTCCGGCGTCACGATAAACTTGGTGCGGTCGAAACTCCAGAAGCGTGCCATCCTGCGCCACGTCCGGGACCGTTCGCAAGAGCGTCCGGCCGGCGGTCCTGTTTTCCAGGGCGATCAGCAACAATTCGTCGTGGCCGTGGGGATAGGCGAACTTAACGCAGCCGTCCATACGGAACTTCAACGGAGCCGACAGGACATGAACTCCCGGTTTGATTTCTATCCCTTCCTCGGTCTGGTCAGGTCCTCGCTGTCCGAACTGGCTGTAACAGACGATATTCACCCCAACCTGGTAGACCTCCATTTCTTTAATCGGAGTTCCAGGCGGCGCCATGTACATAGTAAAGGAAGCCATGACGTCTTTGGTCGGCGGCACCTTGTGGTAAAAGGCGACCACAGACATGAGGTGCTGCCCTTTAGCGAGCTTCACGCCGTAACCATCCGGAAACCGTGCTTCCGTCATTTCGAGACCGGCCCCTCCGAAGAACAGCGGCTCGCCCGGACAGGAGACGCTGGGACGGTCGTTGTTGAGCATGAGAATGTGATGGAGGTAATTTTTGGGCAACGGCTTGCCGTCTTTCGTGAAGACTTCTGACTTAAAACCGATCATGTACATGTCCTTCGGAAGCTGAAAAATGTGCTTCGGCATACTGGCTGCCAATTCTCCGTCATGGTCCGAGGGCAGGTCGATGGGGCCGAATGTGAGCGTCACCGTGTCATCCGTGATCGTTACCCTGGTAGTCGTCTGATTGTTCAGTGTCGGAACGACGTAGTGGTCGTAGTCATCGGACGCAGAGACGGAGCTGACATGAGTGGCGAACAAGAACAACAGGCAGACCGCGGATGAGCGCTTCATAGGACCTCCTTGGTGAGAAAGGCGAAGATCGCGCTCCGGGTTGACTCTCAAGGTGGGGTGTCACAGCCGGGCGTATCATCGCGTATCATCGCGTCGATGGAGATGATGGCGGAGGCGTGAGCCGCTTCCAGACATAGGTTCCTCCGTGTTGTCTCGGAGGAATGTTTGTCCGGCTGCCGACTCGCGTGTACCACCAAATGCCTTTCGCCTGCGTGCCGTCCTCCGACAACAGCACTTCGAAACCGCCTTCGCGGTCGTTGCCGGATTGTTGCCAGGTGCCTTGCCAAAGCCGGTTGAGAAACTTCGTGGTCTTGATTGTCCCGCCTTGATAGGTATAGCTGCCGTTGCCGTTCCGATCGAGCGTGGCGTTGTAGGTTTTATCTTCTTCTTGGATCTCCCATTCGCCGCTGAGGTCTGGCCGCTCACCATCCGTTCCGGGCTCAACGGCTGTCGCAACAAAATCGGCGACCGGCTGGGTGACTGCCGCGTCGAATCGCGGTCCGCGGGAGGACTCATGCCAGGAATGCAGCACCCATCGGCCGTGGCGGCGTTCCAGGACGCCAGTCTCGCGCAGCGGCAGCACGGTGCGCGTCTGGTCGTCGCCTCGGTTGACATACCGGATGTAGTCCAGCTCCATCGCGAACCACGCGGTATCACCGCGCATCCACACCTTAAGATTTTGAATGGGAATTTCTAGCCGGGCAACTGACTCAAACTCCTCCCGCATGTCCCTGACGAAGTCGGTCCAGCCCACGTACTTGCGTCCTCCGATAGAGTAACTGATGATGTCCGCATCGTGAGCCATCAGTCGGGAGAGTGTCGCCAGGTCCTTCTCTGCGTTGGCGCGGACCAGAGTCCGGATCACGGCTTCGGGACCGGATGCCTTGTCATCGGCGGTCTCCTCGACGCCGTGCGCCCAAAGCGTATCGCCGAAGGCAAGGAAAAGCGAAAGAGATAAAAGGACAGTCAAAACTACTGACTCTTGGCGGCTGCGAAATCCGATGACCATTCCCGGAGTCGAAAGAGGAATAGAGGTTAAAATTGCAAGCTACAGAATGACGGAAGCATTGTCAATGGCTTTCTCGGGTCACGAGTCAAGAACGGAGGTCTTGACACACCGCCACCACCGTCACATTGTCCTCACCGCCTGACCGCAGCGCTTCCTCGACCAGCGCTTCGCAGATCTGTCGGGGTAGCCGATCGGCCCGTCGTAACACACTGGCGATCTGCTCGTCGAGCAGCATTTTGGTCAAACCGTCGGTGCAAAGCAGGAGCACATCGTCTCGCCGCAAGAAAAAGCTCGATACATCCGGCTCCACCGTCTCCGCGATGCCGAGCGCGCGAGACAGCACATGGCGATGCGGGTGCGTTCGCGCCTGTTCTGGGGTAAGGAGACCGTGCCGAACATACTCTTCCACGAGCGAGTGATCGCGGGTCAGCGGTAAAAGATGCGCCTCGCGCCAGAGATATGCCCGACTGTCGCCGACATGGGCGACCGTGGCGCGCGCACGAAACCCGGACGCAATGTGGAGTGCGACGATGGTGGTACCCATTCCTTTCAATTCGGGGGAGGTTTCCGCGGTCGCGAGAATGGCGCGATTGGCGCCTTCGATCATGCTCTGAAGTTGAGCGGCGGTCTGGCGTCCACGGATGCGTCGTGCGAGGCGGCCCGGACGGACCGCGCCGGCTTGTTGGGCGATGGCTGCGACGGCCGATCGGCTGGCCACATCGCCGCCCGGATGGCCGCCCATTCCGTCGGCGACGAGCCACAGGCTGCGATCATTGAGAACCGCAAAGGCGTCTTGGTTGGTGGAACGGAGGAGCCCCGTGTGTGTGAGTCCGTCGCCGATCCAGGGCATGGAGTTCTTCAACCAGGGTATGCCGCCGACCGAATGACCGGTGTAGGCGGTCCGTACCGTTCGAGGAGTCGCCTGTACAGCCGCTCCGCCAACGGTTCCAAATTGCAGGTATCGGCCGCGTTGTACCGGAGGAGAAGATCCAAGCTGCTCTGCCGGCCGCAGCGCCATTCCTTCCAGAGCCTGACGGCATCCCAGCCGTCTAGGCCGGCGAGGTCCGCATCACGCGAAATCGAGAGTTCGGATTCGATGCGCTTGAGTCCTCCGTGGAGACCCAAGCGGCGAGCCGCAAAGCACAGATCAAAGTGCGGCAGCCCGAAGTCCAGGCCGGGAAAAGTGGCGCGCAGGAACGGAATGTCGAAAACGCTGCCGAAGAACGTCACGAGGAGATCGGCTTGGGCCAAGGCTTCGCGGAGCCGCTTTTCCGTCAACGTGTCCCCGTAGACCAGGCTAGTCATCCGCCCGTTGGCATAAAGTCCGATGACGGTTGCGTGGGCATATCCGGCCGGTTCTCCCGAGGTTTCGATGTCGAGAAAGAGCGTGCGTGAGCGGAATGTCTCGTACAGGCGCCAGTGCTCGCGTGATTTAAGGCGCGCGGCGAAAAACCGTGAGTCGCCGGCGGCGAGATGGTCGATCGCCGCCGAGACCTCTAAGTCATAGAGTGACTTTCGTTGGGGGGAGATGCCGGGCAGGGAGGGTTCTCGGAGAAACGCGCGCCAGCTATCGATCCCGTGCTCCCACAGGCGCCGCTCGGAATAGGGGCCGATTCCCTTGAGAAAAATGAAAGTGGATTCCAGCATCAGCGCCTCGGAGAAAACGGGAGGCACGCCGGGAGATTCTAGCCTTGATTTCACCCCGCAAACAAGCTACAGTCCGTTGCCGAAGCCGGATTTGTGCGCCGTGTCCTCCGGCAGGGGACGGCGGTGAAACCGCGGGGAGACGCATTCCGAGCATCAATGACGAGATGGGAGACACCGGGAAGCGGATTCGTATCATTGTCGGGTCGGTTCAACTCGAGGCGGAGCTGAAAAATAATAAAACGGCTGAAAGCGTCTACGCGGCCTTGCCGGTCGAAGCACCGGTGAACACCTGGGGGGAGGAATTGTATTTCACACTCCCAGGCGTGAAGGATTATCGCGAAACCGCCACGACTCAGGTCAAGGTGGGCGACGTGGCGTTGTGGGGGGCGGGCCAGGTGTTGGCCATCTTCTTCGGGCGCACTCCCATGAGCATGGGGCCGGATCCGGTCCCCGCGGATCGGGTGAACGTCATCGGGCGAATCGTGGGCGATCCCACGCTGTTGCGGCAGGTCGTGGGCGCCACGCGCATTCGGGTGGAGAAAGTGTGATGAGATGAGGCTCTCCAAGGAACGCATCCGACACATGGCCGAGGCGCTAGTGACACGCCTTCAGCACGATGGCTATCTCGAATTTGCCGGGGACAAGAAAACGGTGGTCGAGTCGTTGGTGCACGCTATCACGGAGGAATTGTCGGTGGAGGACCGCCTGAATGCTGAGGTTCGGCAACTCCTGAAAGCCTATGACGCTGAGATTGAACGGGGGGAGGTAGACTACCAAAAGATGTTCACGATGATCAAACAAAAATTGGTCCGGGAACGGGGGATCATCCTTTAAGGTTCTGTCGGACGTCATCGCTCAGCGCTCAGAACTCGTCGTTCAGCACGTAGCTTCGGAATGTTGTTCAGCAACGACAAGGTCGCCCATCTCTCGCACACCATTCTGAACGTGTTGAAGCAGAGTCCGGCCATTCGGCTCACGGGAGAAGAAGGTCACGTTCTGCGCGAGATCAAACGCGTGATTACAGCGGAACTCGCGCAGGAAGAAAAGCTCGATCAGACGGTACGGGCCAAATTGCGGTCCTATTCACGGCCTATCGTCGAGGGCAGTGCGGAATGGGAGGTGCTGTACCGCAAGATGGTTGTAGAGGAGCTTCGCAAGCAAGCCAAGCCTTGAGTTCGAGGACCACGGCCTTGAGTTGGGGGAGGAATTATGGGGATCGTGAGCGTTGTGGTGAGTGTTCTGTTCGCTCTTGCCCTGGCAGCCTGCGCCGGGAAAGAGAAGCCGAAACCGCTGGTACCGCTGGCCTTGGGCGCAGGAGCTCAGGCGGCGGCGATTGCCTTGACCCACCAGGGGACCACCGCCTACCAAAGCGGCCAGTTCATGGAGGCGAAGACCTATTTCCGTCAGGCTGTCACGGCCGCGCCGGATTCTGGTCCGGCGCACTACAACTTGGCGCTAGCGCTGAACGCGCTGGGGGAAACCGAAGAAGCGCGCACACATTTCATCGAGGCCGCCAATCTCGCTCCGGGCGACAAGGTCATCTGGGATTCGCCAGCCCTGCGGCCCTATGGTTCGCCGGAATCGAAAAAGGTGGTAAAGGAACCTCAGAATAGTTACACGAGGCCGGCCTTCGGGCAGCTCGGTCCTCGGTGATCCAAGGGAGGCGAAACGTCGCGACTATGGCGAAAGCATTGGCGGTCGGGGACAAGGCACCGGAGTTCGCGCTCCCGAATGAAACCGGTAAGCTGGTGAAGCTCAAGGACTTCAAAGGGCAACCGGTCGTCCTTTACTTCTATCCCAAAGACGACACGCCGGGCTGTACGAAGGAAGCGTGCAACTTCCGCGATGCCCTGGAGACGATCAAGAAGACAGGCGCGGTCGTGCTGGGCGTCAGTCTCGATAGCAAGGAGTCGCATCAGAAATTCATCGCCAAGCACCGGTTGTCTTTCTCGTTGCTCAGCGACGAAGAAGCGACGGTGTCGAAAGCCTACGGCGTGTACAAACAGAAAAACATGTATGGGAAAACGCTCTGGGGTATTGAACGGAGCACCTTTGTCATCGATTCCGCTGGCAGGGTAAAAGCGATCTTCCGCAAGGTCAAGGTCGACGGCCACGTGGACGAAGTGCTGGCGGCCTTGAAGGCATAGCTTCGATGCGAGAGCCTGTGGGTCAGGGGCATTATCCTCTCTCGCCTCTCGAAGTTATGGACATCCGGGAAAAGATTTGGCATGGACTCTGAGCTGCATCGCTTTCCGTCATGCCAGGCGTGGGGCGCTTGTACATCGGCGAGAAACGAGGCTATACGCTCCTCGTCAGCGCCCTGACCTTTCTTTGGGTCTCCTGCCTCATCTGGCTGCCCGCCGAGCTGTTCTATCTGAGTGTAGCGATCTTCTTGCCTTCGACGCTTGTGCTACCGTCAAGTGGGGATATGGACTGATTTGACGGGTGGTATCAACCGACACTACCCTGTAAGCATGCAAGCGAGGCAGGCCTTCGCTCACAAGGTGTTCTACACTCTCGCTGTGCTTGCAGCATGGGCTTTCCTCCACTGTGCGATTACGGACGGCGAGGTCCAAGGAGCGGAGAAAGTCGATGGTACGCTCTCGGTCAGCGATACATTGGTCGTATCCGGAGAGACGGCCAGGATCGAGGCGAAGCTGGTACGGAGCGGGTTGCTGAGCGAGACCGGCCTTGGCGGTGAGAGACTCGAGCTGCTCATCGAGGGCAAGGTCGTCGCGACGGCTATGACGGGCGGCGACGGTCGTGCGTTTTTCAACTATCGGTATCCGAGAAAGGGCAATCACACGCTGACGGTGACGGTGCGGCTGGTCCCAAATCCCCGGGTCCTGGCGCCTGCGGCGACCGGGACACTGGCCGTGTGGGAGCGCCGGCGTCCCATCCTGCTGGTGGAATTGGCGGCGTTATTCGAAGAGCCCTCGGCGCCGTTCCTGCCGCTGCCACTGGAGATTGGCGGTCTAGGGCGCCCGGCTGCTGTGCACGGCGCCGCGGATGAACTCGCACGGTTAACCAAGTTTTACTACAACCCCGTCTATCTGGCGTGGCCGGGCAAGGAGCCATCTGGCTCATTCGGCTCGACGGACGAAATCAAGGCCTGGCTTCGTGACCACAAATTCCCCGACGGCGTGGTCATGACGGTACGCCCGGGCCAGGATGCCCTCAAAACGGCGCTCGACGAGCTCAAATCCCAGGGCTGGGCCTCGCTGAAACACGGCATCGGCCGCACCCGCGGTTTTGCCGAAGTCCTTCTCGACCATCGCCTGGAGGTCGTCATCGTCCCCGAACCCCGACGTGGTGAACTGCCGCGGAAAGCAAAGGTGGCGAAGGATTGGAAGGAGGTGAGGAAAAAGCTCTAGCTTTCTTTTTCCCACCGTGATCCTTTAAGATAGGTTTGATTTTTCTGACCCTTGAATAGGCTGAGGCCTCCGGCGGATGCGGGCGAAGACCAGTTTCTCCTGCCAGGCATGCGGACACCAAGCGCTTCGGTGGCTGGGCCGCTGCCCGGACTGCGGCGGTTGGAACACCATGAGGGAGGAACGGGTCTCCGCCGCCAGCAGAGGCCGCCCGGCCGCATTCAAGATCGCCTCCTTTAACGCAACCCCTCTTGCGGAGATCGAAGCCGTCGGCGAACATCGCCGCTGCACCGGAATTGGGGAATTCGACCGGGTGCTAGGCGGCGGGGTTGTCCCAGGCTCCGTAATCTTGATCGGCGGAGACCCCGGCATCGGCAAGACGACCTTGCTTTTACAGGCCCTTCCCAGATTGGCCTTCGACGGAGAGAAGGTCCTCTATGTCTCTGGCGAAGAGTCGCCGCGACAGATCAAGATGCGGGGGCAACGGCTGGGGATCGAGCATCCCGGGTTGTTGATCCTGGCGGAAACTTCGTTGGAGGAACTCCTCAAGGCTGTACGGGAGATCCAACCGGTGGCGATGGTCGTGGATTCTATTCAGACGGTCTATACCGACCAACTGTCTTCGGCACCTGGGAGCGTCAGCCAAGTGCAGGAAGTTGCCGGCCAACTGATGTGGTTGGCCAAACGGACCGGCGTGCCGGTGTTCATCATCGGCCACGTCACCAAGGAAGGGGCCATCGCCGGTCCGCGCTTGCTCGAGCACATTGTGGATACGGTGCTGTACTTCGAGGGAGACAAAGGCCACAGCTACCGCATCCTCCGGGCGGTGAAGAACCGGTTCGGGTCGACCAACGAAATCGGCGTCTTCGAGATGAAGGATGTGGGTCTGGAAGAGGTGGGCAATCCCTCGGAGGTGTTTCTGGCGGAACGACCGCGATGCAGCCCCGGCTCCGTCGTCGTGTCAAGCCTTGAGGGCTCACGCCCGATCCTGGTCGAAGTGCAGGCGCTCGTGTCGCCGACCGGCTACGCTATGCCCAAGCGCATGGCCAATGGAGTCGAGTTGAACCGGGTCTCGCTGCTCCTAGCCGTCATGGAGAAACGCCTCGGGATGCATCTCTCCGGACAGGACGTATACGTGAATGTGGTGGGCGGCATGCGGATCGATGAACCGGCTATTGATTTGGGAATCGTCGCCGCCGTCACTTCGAGCTTGCGGGAGGTACCGATCAATCCTCACACCTTGGTGCTGGGTGAGGTGGGGCTCGGGGGAGAGGTGCGGGCCATTACCCAGGCTGATCTTCGCATCCGCGAGGCCGCCAAGATGGGATTTCGGCGTTGTCTGCTGCCGGAACGGAATGTGTCCAAGTTGAGGCCCATCGACGGCATCGAATTGATCGGCGTTCACGAATTACAAGACGCCTTGGATGTGGCGCTGACGTGAACCGCATCGTGAAAAGTTCAAAGAGCACATGAAGTTTTCGAGTCATCTTGCCTATTCCGTGTTACCAGTGGCACTGGCGCTCATAGCCGGCTGTGCATTCTGGTTTCCCCGCGCGGAGGTCCCGCTGAAAGAAGCAACGGCAGCCGAGCTCACCGCTCTGTTGCGCGAGCGGGAAGCGGCGATCCAGACGATGAAAGGGCTGTTTCGGGTGTCCATCAAGGGAGAAGGGATCCCGATCGCGCAGCGGATGGAGGGCGCCATTTATTATCGCCGTCCCGATGCGATGCGGCTTCAGGGATTTACCGCCTTGGGGAGCGAGGTGTTTGAATTCATCCTCTCGGATGATCTGTACAAGCTGCGCCTGCCTACGATGAGTCGCGTGCTGACCGGTCGTTCGTCCGAGATGGGTAAAATGGGCAAGCTGGCGCGACCGTTTCAGTTGAGCGTCTGGGCGATGAGCGGCGCGGTCGGGATCGCGTCGGTGGCCGAACACGAGCGCGTCGCGCTCGCCGAGGACGGCGATCGATACCGCCTGGATGTATTCGCGCCGGGCGAAGGCGACTCCCGGAGCAGGACCGTGGTCCGCCGTATTTGGTTCGAGCGGCGCTCGTTCCAGGTGGTGCAGGAGGAGCGGCTGTCGCCGACCGGCGAACTCGAGGCGGTCATGTATTTCGACGACTTCCGTCCGGTGGGCGAGAGCGAGAACGGCGGACCGCCGCGGAACGCGGGAGGGGGATCGCGAATGCCGCTGATGCGGCCGTTTAAGATTACGATGGAGGATGGCCATGGGCGGGGCAGCCTGCAGGTAACGTTTCATGAGATCATCCCCAACGTGCCGTTGCGACCGGCCGATCTCGGAACCGTGTAGCGGGTGTAACACATGAAGATTCTGGCTGTTGAAACTGCGACAGCCTGGCAGAGCGTGGCGATTCTCGATGGCGAAGCGGTGTTGGCCCGTTCGGATCGCGATGCCGAAGGCTCACACGCCAAATGGCTGGTCCCGACGATCGATCGGTTGTTGTCGTCGGCAGAGCTTGAACTCGCCCAATTGGACGGGCTCGCCGTCTCCATCGGGCCGGGGTCTTTCACTGGTTTGCGGGTCGGGTTGGCGACGATGCTGGGATTCCGGGCGGTGACAGGGTTGCCTCTTGCGGTGGTCCCGACGTTGGAAGCGCTGGCGTGGAATCTCCGCGGGGCGGTGATCCCCATCTGCCCAATCATCAAGGGCCGAACCGGTGAAGCCTACTGGGCCTTGTATCAGTGGACCGGCGAGGCAACGTTGCGCCAGCTTGTGGGAGAACGAGTCGGGCCGCCGAACTGGGTCGACCAAGCTATACACGGCCCGACCATTGTGTTAGGGGACGGGTGGCTGCGGTACGCGACGGACATTCGCCTGGCGTTGGCCGACCGGGCATCGTTCCTTCGCGAGGCGCCGGACGAAGCGATGCTACCCTCGGCGGTGAGTATCGGTCTGGCGGGGTTGGAACGGCTCTCCCGCGGAGAAATGGCGGGACTCGGCGTGGCTCCCCGCTATGTCCAGCGTTCCGAAGCCGAAATCGCGCATGAGCGTCGTCCGGCTGGTTTGAGGACCAAGAGCCAGCGGATTATCCAACAGGGGATCGGGCGCCGGCGAACCCGGTGCCCGATCGACTCTATCCCTCAGCCGTGATGAAAGAGAGTCCCTCCAGCCTGATAGACGGGTCGGTGATGATCGAACCGGCTTCTCGGGAACTGTTGCCCGACCTAGTGCGGATCGAAGAGGCTTGCTTCTCTGCGCCCTGGAGTCGCAAAATGTTCGAAGCGGAGATGACGGGCAACCCGTTCGCCCGGTTTCTGGTTGCCCGGTTGCTCAACCGCGATGCGATGGACAAAACCGTCGTCGGGTATTTGTGTTTCTGGATCGTGTTCGACGAAGTGCGGTTGATGAATTTGGCAGTGATCCAAACGGAACGGCGGCGGGGCATCGCAACCGCGTTGGTATCAAGGGCTCTGGCGATGGGAAAAGCGGAGGGTGCGGTGCGTGCCGTGCTGGAGGTGAGGGCGTCGAACCATGCCGCCCGTGCGTTGTACGAGCGATTGGGCTTTCGCCCGTTTTCGGCCAGAGCGAAGTACTATACCGATCCCGTGGAGGATGCTGTGCTGATGCGTTTGGAACCGTTAGTGGCCGAAGCGGCGCCGTGACATCACGTCGAGGAGCCAGCCCCGGAGGACGGGCTCACGTTTTCTTATTCAACCAGGGAGGTGCGATATGCTGACGGACAGTTCGATTGCTGAGCGGTTGCGCCAATCCAGCAGCGAATTCCGGGAGCTGGAAGAATCACACCACCGGCTTGATGCTGAATTGGCCGAACTCCAGAAGCGGCACGTGCTGACCCCGTCAGAAGAACTGCTGAAAAAGCAGATTCAGAAAGAAAAGCTGGCGAAAAAAGATAGAATGGCGGAACTCATCCGCCTGTATCGCGAGAAGGAATTGCACTCCCCAACACACTAAATCCTTCGCGCCGAGTCAGCGCGCCGCCCGCCAGGCCGATGGAGTGAAGCCAGGCCGAAAAGTAGGAGTCCGTGTGCCATGCTTCCACCATTAGCGACCCACCTACGGACGGTGAAACGACGGCTTGCAATCGTCGCCGGCACCTTGGCGGCGACGTTCGTCTTGACGTTTACCTACTCGACCGAAATCATCGCGTGGCTCAATCGACCGTTTCCCAACGCCCTAGTGTTCTATAGTCCGGCCGAAGCGCTGTTTGCCTCTGTCAAGGTCTCATTCCTGGCGGGCTTTGTGTTGAGCCTGCCGGTGATCTTCTATCACGTTTGGAAATTCATCGAGCCGGCTTTGCTGCCGAAGGAGCAGCGCCTGGCGATTCCACTGTTTCTTCTGGCCGGTTGCCTGTTCGGATTGGGGCTGGTCTTTTGCAACCTCGTGATTCTACCCTTGGTCATCGAGTTTTTCGTCGGTTTCGGAATGGATCGGGCCATTACCCCGGAGCTGGCCGTCGGCACGTACATTGATTTCAACGTCAAGTTTCTCCTGGTCTTCGGCTGCGCGTTCGAGCTGCCGCTCGTGCTGACGTTGCTGGCACGCATCGGCGCGGTGTCGGCCCGTGAGCTGGCATCCTATCGGAAGCACGCTGTGATGGTCGCGTTGATCTTGTCGGCTGTCGTTACACCTGACGCGACCTTGTTTACCATGTTGTTGATGGCCGTGCCGCTTATGGTACTGTACGAGGTCGGAATCATTGGTGCCAGGTTATTCGGCCGGACTTCGGTAGCTGCGGAAGATGCCGCTCCGGCGGAAACCCCAGTGCCGATAGGCCCGGCGGGACATCGGGTGCGATGATGAACAAGCTGTTATGCAACGGTAGGCGTGGTCGTAGGATCGGATCGATCGGATTGGGAATCGGTCTGTTGGCCGGAATCGCGCTCGGCACGGCGCAGGGCGAGGCCGAGTCGACTCTCGATTTCCTGAGTCCGCACCAAGCCCCAACGCCGCAGGTTTGGAAGACGAGCCGACCGACCGAACCTTCCGCGTCCGCGGTGAGCATTCAAGCGATGACCACGCTGGGCAAGGACACCGTGTTTGCCGGGTCGTTCGGCATGGGCATATTCCGCAGCGATGACCGCGGAGGGGTATGGATCCCTGTGAACGAAGGCTTGACCGATCCTTTTATTCTGTGCCTGGCGGCCAGTTCAGATGGCACGGTATACGCGGGGACGTTCCGCGGAGGCGTGTTTCGGACCCGCGACCGTGGCGAGAGCTGGCAACCGGTGAACGCGGGACTCAAGCGACTGGAGATCAAAACGCTGCTGATTACGCCTGGTATCATCTATGCCGGAACGGGCGACGGCGTGTATCGGTTGAACGAGGCTGACGATCGCTGGACGGTGGTCACCACAGGGCTAGACGAGGTCCTGGTTCATGCGTTGGCCAAGGCGCCGGACGGCACTCTGTTCGCCGGGACTTCGGGAAAAGGCGTGTTGCGGTATAAAGAAAGTTCGTCTGGTTGGGTCCGCATGAGGCACGGGCTCAGGGACCATGAAGGGCTGGTGGAAAATTTCATCAGGGTGCTGGCCATTGATAAAGAGCAGGGCGTGTATGCCGGCACATTCGACGGCGGCGTCTTCAGGAGCAATGACGGTGGCCAGACATGGCGCCCGATCAGTCGCGCGTTGCCGAACGATTCGATCCGCGGCATTCTCGCAAACGAGCGAGGCCTGTTTGTCGCTACCGGCCGGGGGATCTACAAGACCGTCGATCAAGGACGGCAATGGACAGCGTTGAACAACGGTCTGACCAACATGTCGGTGCAGGTGCTGGTCGACTCTGGTGCCGGATCGCTGTATGCAGGAACGAGTTCAGGGGCCTTCCGCAGCGACGACGACGGGAAAACTTGGGTGCCGATCAGCGAAGGCTTGCAGGGAACCTCGCGCTCGCCGTTTGAGACGCCGTTCAAATAGAGGCCGCTCCGAAAAATGGCGAAAAACCGATAACACCTCATTTCAGTCCCTCATTTCGAGTTCACGGACCGCCATCTGTCCGCTGTCAGCTCTGCGTTGGAGCATTTGTGAGAAAGGATCATCTATGCACGAGATCAGTGACAGAACGCGCGCGACCATTACCGTGATGTCCAAGGGGCAGACGCTCGGCGAGATCGTTCTGCGCTTTTTCCCGGATGTGGCGCCCAATCATGTGAGCAATTTCGTCAAGCTGGCCAAACAGGGGTTTTACAACGGCACGACCTTCCACCGGGTGATCCCGGGCTTCATGATCCAGGGTGGCGATCCCAACAGCAAGAATCCTGACCGGTCGACCCATGGCATGGGCGGACCGGGGTACCGGATCAAAGCGGAATTCAACAGTCGGCCCCATAAACGGGGCACGCTGTCGATGGCTAGGGCGAATGATCCGGACAGTGCCGGGTCGCAGTTCTTCATCTGCGTGGCGGACGCCAACTTCCTGGATTGGCAGTACACGGTGTTTGGCGAAGTCGTCAGCGGCATGGAAGTCGTCGATAAGGTCGTCAATATGAAACGCGACGGCCGCGATAACCCGCTCGATCGGGTGGAGATGACGGTTACGGTCAGCGAATGACGCGAGACGTGAGGTGTGAGATCGACTGGGGAATCGTTAGAACGGTCACGCCGCGTTTCATGTTTCGCGTTTCACAAGGCGCGCTTCTGTGTGTGCTGCTCGCCGGATGCGCGATTCCTCAGGTTCCTTCCCGCACCGTGTACGAGGATCCGACCAATTTTGTTCGGTTGGAGATCGATTCGACCGTTCTGCCCGAGTGGCCTCCCAGCGCCCACAGCCATCCCGCTTCGATCTCTATCGAGGACATGGCGCATATCCTAAGACAACTCAAGGTTCAGGAACACCGAATCGCCTTGCAGCGGATGATGCAAGGCGACGCGCCTCGCGTACCGGCGTTCAGCGAAGAGGAAATTGCGCTGTTAGCACCCCGATTGTCGGAGGCGCTTGCGCAGGCCAAACCGAATGAGCGGGTGACCTTCTACTTAAGCTATCCTCAAACCTCCATTAAGCGGGTGATTACGACCGGGGGGCTATACGTGCGGGGGACCGAATTGCATTTCATTTTGGGCAACTGGCGGATCGTCTACGGCATTCCGGCCTATGGCATGATTTACGACCGCCGTTATCCGATGAGCCCGACGGCGGCCAAGGGATTCGACCTGTTCTTCGAGCAGGAGGCAGCCGTCCTGCCTCAGAAGAGCAGCATCTGGGATCGTCTGCTGGCAAACGAAAAAGACGAACTGGTCATCGATCTTTCGCAGGCCTTTCCTGGCGCTGCGGCTGGCGATCCGGTCGTTCGGCAAGAAACGATGAATCGGCCCCGTTCTCGGCGCATGCTGCGTTCCAGCTCCTGTCTGTGGCTCGATTTGCGATGTTCGTCAGGAATGTGAAGGAACAGGTGGTGGGGACCCAAGGCCGTGCTGTAGCGCACCAATGACTGGTACTGCTACACGTGGCTTTTAAGCCAATGGTCAATTGCGTCCCGGCGACCAATTTGCAGAACGAACAAAGGTGATCGGCGCGGGGATCGAACCAGCGCGCACTCGCGCTCGGCGAACCAGCCGGCGACGAAAGGAGCGGGGAATGGGCAGAGGCAAACGGGCTGCCAGGGTCATCATTGTCTGGTTGTGCCTTGTTGTCGGCGCGGTTGGGGTGCGGGCGCAGGATACCCTGTGGGAGACCTACATCACCGCTGGAACTAAGGCCTACGGAGAAGGCCGATACGCCGATGCCGAGAGGATGTTCGCGGAGGCGCTGAAGGTCGCCGAGCAATTCGGGCCGCAGAATCCCCGCATCGCCACCGCGCTGAACAATCTTGCCGAGACCTATCGCGTGCAAGGGAAATACGCCCAGGCGGAAACGCTGTACCTGCGTTCCATGAGAATCCGAGAAAAAGTCGAAGGTCCGGAGTCGCTGGCGGTCGCGCAAAGTCTTAACAATCTGGCGCTGCTCTACGCGGTACAAGGAGAGTACGCTGAAGCTGAACCGCTTTACGTCCGCGCGCTGGCCATCAGAGAAAAATTGCTCGGATCCGAGGATCAGGATGTGGCGTTGGTCCTGAACAACTTGGCGCTGCTGTACAACAACCAGGGGAAGTACGACAAAGCCGAGCCGCTGTTTCGCCGCGCGCTGGCCATCAAAGAAAAGGGCTTGGGCTCGGAACACCCCAGCGTCGCCACCACGCTCAACAACTTGGCGTTGGTATACAACAATCAAGGGAAATACAAGGAAGCCGAGCAACTCTATCTACGTTCTCTTGCCATCCGCGAGAAGACGTTGGGCCGGGAACACCCGGATGTCGCCCAAAGCCTCAACAACCTCGCGTCTCTGTACAGCAATCAGGGCCAGTTCAAGGAAGCCGAGCCGTTGTACAAGCGGGCACTGGCGATCGTCGAAAAAGCATTCGGCACGGAACATCCGGAGCTCGTCATGATTCTAAAGAACTACTCGATACTGCTTCAGAAAACCGATCGAAAAGCCGAGGCCATCAGCTTCGCGGCCCGTGCCGACAAGATCAAAAACCAGCATGAACGGGAGAACACCTTGCTCAAGCCGAGCGGAACACCGTAGCAAAAAACCGCCTCCCGTGTGAGCAGCGGGACCTCACACGCTTCCTGCCGCTAGCGCCGACCCCTTGTGCGCTCGGCCGGCGGCTCACGGGGCCATGCCGGGCGGAACGGACAACGTGTCCGGGATCGAGAGGGTACCTGCCGCGTACGCTAACGTTACTTCGGCAATCTTGTAGTCGTACTGCGCTTCAGCCAGTCTGGTCTGCGCTCCTGTCAATGCGACCTCGGATTGTGTCACTTCGACAATGCTTCCCAATCCCAATTTGTACCGTTGACGTGCCAGCTGCAACGCTTCCTGGGCGGTCTTGACCTGTTCTTCAGCCAACTTGATCTGTTGTGCGAAGGTCACAGTGTCCAGATAAGCGTTCGTCACCTGCTGGGTTAGCGTCTGTTCGATATTGGAAACCGTGGCTTCGGCCGCGACCTGCTGGGCGCTGGCCTCGCGGACCTGGTTTTCGATGAGAAAGCCTGTGAAGAGCGGAAAGGACAACACTGCACTGGCCGCCCACCAGCCTCCGGTTCGTTCGGCACGGTCGGTATCGAACGTTTGGAAATCTCCCGCGCTCGCGACGGCATTGATGGTTGGCAGATACTGTTTTCGTGTGGCGCGAAGCTTGGCTTCAGCCGAGCGGGCCTGCTCCTGCGCACGCTTCAGTTCCGGGTGGGACAGACTGCTCGCGATCAACGTGTCGAGCGGTTGTTGCCGGATCACTTCGATGGGGATATCTTCCAGTACATAGTCATCCGGGCCGGCGATTCCCATGGCCCGGTTCAACTCGGCGAAGCTGGCCTTGAGGTTGTTCCTCGCGCGCACCAGGGCCGCTTCGGCGTTCGTCAATTCCACCTCCACAAGGTCGAGGTCGAGTTTGGATTTGAGCTGCTGGCGATACAGTGTCTCGACCTGGGAACGGATGACGCCGCGCTCGCGCACGGTATCCTCCGCAATCGCCACCAGCCGGCGTTGCTTCAGACTGTTCAGGTACGCCCGCTGGACGTTTAGGATTACCAAGGCCCGTTGCGCATTGACATCCTGTTCAAACGCGCGCGCGGCGAGATCCGACGATTCGACGAGATCGCGGGTGAACCCGAAATCATAAAGCCGCTGGCTCGCGATAACTCCGCCGGTGTATTGGCTGAGATTCGGACGCACCATTGAGCCAGCCGGCGTCACAAACCGCGGGTTGATGCCGGCGACGCCGGACGCCGTCGCGAAATTTGCAAAAATCTGCGGGTAGTACAGGGACCGCGTCTGTTCTGTCCGCGCCTCCGCTGCCTTGCGGTTCGCATTGGCCGCTTGAAGCAGCGGGTGCTTCTCCAGCGCCAATTCGATTGCCTGCTTGAGACCCAAGAATTGCCCCTGGATCTGCCCGCTCTTGTCGGTTCTAAGCCGATCCCGTTGCGCCTGGGCGGAAGCCGGGAAGGGTATCCCCCAGACGGCGGCGACGATGAAAAGCATGAGCGTGCACAACGGACGTCGAACCAGATATCGCATTAGCTTTCTCCTTTCCTCGCTTGCGTGGCGACTCGCCGTGACCGCGTTCTTGACACGCCGAGAGAACCGTTCTGTCGCTTCTACCGCAAAACTCGTACTGGATCGGTAGTTAGTATTTCTGGCTGGATGGTTTTCCGCTCGGCAGGTTGTACGGCGAAGCCAGGACGGATTTCCCGTCGGTCAGTCCCGTTTTCCCAACGATGACGACCTCGTCGTCGTCGGTCAATCCCTCTACCACTTCCACCCAGACTCCGTCGTCGATATCAGTTTTGATCGGTGTCCGATAGGCCTTGCCTTGCCGGACGACGAAGACTGATTTCACCTTGTCAGGTCCGTCCGCCGCGATCGCGGAAGGCGGAATGACGAGCGCTTTCAGATGTTCGCGTAAGAAAAATGTCGCGTTGACAAACATGCCTGGCTGAAGACGGCGGTCCTTGTTGGGCACGTCGATTTCGACCAGCAACGTACGGGTTGCAGGGTCTAAGGCTTCAGTGGTGCGGGTGATGGCACCGGTGATTTCTTGGGCCGCCAGCTCCCGGGCCGTCAGGACGACCTTAACGCCTGGCTTGGCCAGGAGGGCGGCTTCTTGCGGCACGCTGGCGTACACCCGGACGATATCCAAGTCCATGATGGTGTAGAGCGGGACGGCTTGAGTCGCCGACCCGGTGGCGGCCTGGATCATGGTGCCCGGGTCGGCGAAACGAGCTGTAATGACGCCCGAGAATGGGGCGTACACCTTGGTGTAGTCGAGCAGGGCGCGGCGGCTGTCCATGAGATATTTGGCCGCTTCGGCTGCCGCCTCCGCTACGTCCACGTCCTGCTTGGCGATGACGTCCGGATTTTCTTTCCACACATTGGCAAGGCGCTGGTAGGTGACCTTCTTGATCTTGTAATCCGCTTGGGCTTGCCGGTATTGTTCCTCGACTTCGGGCGCGTCGATCACCGCCAACAGTTGGCCCTTCTTCACCTGGTCGCCCTTATCAAACCCCATCCATTTCAAGTACCCCGGCACTTTGGCATACAGGGTCGCTTGGTACCAAGGCGAAACGTTGGCTGGAAGCGTCAGCGTTTGCGCGAGGTCCCGCCGTTGCGGTTTCAGCACCTGAACGGGAACTGCGGGTCCTTCGGTGAGAGCCGATTTGCCCGCCTCTCCGGTCAAGGCAGAACCCGGGGAGTCCGGGGATGAAGCCGGCTGGGTCGCTGATGTGGCCGTGGAGGTGTGGTCCCTGGTCGAAACGACCACCCAGATGAGCAAGGCGATTACGCCGACACCCACCCAAAGGAGAAATTTGATGTTGAGTTGGGGTGGCATCATGGCCCGGTGTCGGAACGACAAACTCTTTTTACCTTTTACCTTTTTACGCGGAAGCGCCCGGCGATGCAACCTGCTTGCCCGTCGAGCGCGTGCGGGCGATCGCGTGCAACACGGGAATGAAGAGCAACGTCATGAATGTTGAGACCAGCAACCCGCCGATGACAGCCCGCGCCAGCGGCATATTGGCCTCGCTGCCTTCGCCGAGACCCAACGCCATCGGTGCGAGTCCAAGAATGGTTGCCAGCGAGGTCATCAGGATCGGGCGGATGCGCAGCCGACCGGCTTCCACGACGGCGTCTTCCAACGGCACCCCCTCGCGCAGTCGATTGTTCGCGAAGTCAACGAGCAACACGCTGTTGGAGATCACGATCCCGATCATCATCAACGTGCCGATCAGGGATTCGAGATTAACCGAGGTGCCGGTCAAAAGCAGCATCCAAATTACACCGATGAAGCCGAGTGGCACCGAGAACAGGATAATCAACGGATCGAGATAGGACCGGAAAAGCCCCACCATGACCAGATAGATCAGAAGAACGGCCAAGGGTAACACTCCGCTAAATCCCTTGAGCGCGGCGCGCATCCCATCCACTTCACCCCGAAACAACACATTCACGTCCTTCGGCAGCTCGACCGTTCGAAGCGCCTCTTCTATCTGACCGGCAATTCGGCCTAAGTCGTTCCCAAGGACGCTCATGAGCACGTCCATTGTCCGCTGGAGGTTGTAGTGATCCACCGTCTCCGGCCCGGTCTTGCGGGTGACCTCCACGAGGTCCCGCAGGAGCACCGGTGCGTCCTTGGCGCCGGCGAGCTGGGGCAACGACGGGCGTTGCGGGAAGGGCGTCTGTTGCAAGGCTAAGGCACTGCCTCGGTCGGTCGAGGAGACAGCGCTCGCGAGCCCGGGTTGCTCGACGTGGGTGCCGACAAGGGGGGTATTGAGAAAGTCCTCGAAATGGATCAGAGTCTGCTCCGGATACTGGGCGACGACGAAGTACGCGTTGTTTGATTTGGGATCGATCCAGTAGCCGGGATTGAGCGTGAGGTTGGAGCTGAGACCGGTCACCAGGTCCATCACCACCTGCTGTTCGTTGAGCCCGAGATAAGCGGACTTGGCGCGGTTCACCTCCAGGTGCAACTCCGGGTAGTTCATACCTTGCCGTACGTGCACGTCGACGGTGCCGGGCACCTGCGCCGCTATGTCGCGAATGCGGGCGGCGGCCTCGGCCACTTGGGTGAGCTGGGGGCCGCTGACCTTGATGTCAATGGGGGCTGCCAGACCGAAGTTGATGACGTCGCTGACGATGCCGCCGGTTTGAAAGAAGAACTTGAGGCCAGGAAATTGCCGGGTCAGCCGGGCGCGAAGGCGGCTGATGAGGGCATCGGTGTGCTCGTGATGGTTGCGGGTCAGGCTGACGAGAAGAAAGGCCTGGTGGGGACCGTTGACCGGGGTGAAGAGGACCATCCAACCGTGTGGCAGCCCAATGTTGGCGACGATCTGATCGAGGTCGGCGACGGGGATTTCCTGACGGAGGACGTCTTCGATCTGGCCGATGAGGGCCTCGGTGGTCTCGACGCGGGTGCCTTCGGGGGCGGCGACGTGGAGGATGAACTGGCCGGTGTCTACCTTGGGGAAGAATTCCGTGGCCAGACGGGGAGTCAACAGCAGGGAGCCGACAAAGAGGGCACTCACGCCGGCCACCACCACCGCCTTGTGCCGCAGACACCACCGCAAGACCGTTATATAACGCTTGACGAACGGGTCGAATAGGTTCAGTCGGTGCCACCAGGCGGTCAACCGTCCGGTGTGACTGGCTCCCTGTTCTCCAGGTCTGTGCTGTTCGCTCCGGAGTAACCATTCCATTGCAACCGGCGCGACAGTCAGCGCTACCACGAACGAGGCTATCATCGAGTAGGCGACGGCGAGGGCCAGAGGCACAAACAGAAATTTGATGACGCCGGTGAAAAACGCGATCGGCAAGAAGACCAGGAATACCGTCACAGTGATGATGAACATCGGCATGGCCACTTCCGTCACCGCGTCCTCCGCCGCCTGCCTCGACGACTTGCCCATTGCCATGTGGCGGTGGGTGTTCTCCACGACAACGATTGCGTCGTCGACTAGCCGGCCGACTGCGAGGGCCAACCCGCCCAGCGTCATGATGTTCACGGTATGGCCGGTAAAATACAGACCGATGAAGGCGGCGGTCACCGAGAGCGGAATGGCGAGCGTGATAATGAGGGTCGAGCGCAGACTACCGAGAAAGAGGAGGACCATGAGGCAGGCGAGCCCCCCGCCCAACAGTCCCTCATGCTCTAACGTCCGGATGGCCTGCCGGATGTAGAGGGATTGATCGAAAATCAGTTTGACCACCAAATCCTTCGGCAATCCCACGAGCTTCGGCAGCGTGGCCTTGATTCCATCGATCACCTGGATCGTGTTCGCCCCCGCCTGCTTCATAATCGGCAGATACACCGCCCGCCGCCCGTTGATCCGTACCACGTTGCTTTGGATCATCGTAGAGTCGGCCGCCCGGCCCACGTCCTTGAGCAGGATCGGCACGCCGTTGACCACCTTGATCGGAATCTCGTTCATCTGCTCGACGAACTGGATCAAGCTGTTGGTGTAGACGTTGTAGTCGAACTCGCCGATCTTGACGCTGCCGGCGGGGAGTAGGAGGCTTTGAGCATTGACGGCATTGACGACATCGTGGGTGGACAATCCCCGAGCCAGCATGCGTTCGCGGTCCAGGAACACGGTGATCTGGCGGACCGTGCCCCCGAAACTGGGGGCGACGAAGATCCCGGGCACGTTAGCCAGTTGCGGTCGTACGCCATAGTAGGCCAAATCGCGGACTTCTTTTTCGCCCAGGGTTTCGCTGCTCACGGTGAGGGTGCCAATGGGGAGGCTAGCAGCGCCGAACTTGATGATGATGGGCGGGAAGATGCCCTGCGGCAAATAGCGCAGGGCTGAGTAGGTGAGGCTGGTGATTTCGGCCATGCCGGCGTTGACGTCGTAGGAGGGATGGAAATAGACCTTGATCAAGCTGACGCCGGGCAGGGAGCGGGACTCGATGTGCTCGATGTAGGAGGCTTGCAGGTAGAGCTGCTCCAGACGCAGCGTGATGGCGCCTTCGATCTCGGAGGGCCCCATGCCTTTGTAGAAGGTGGCGACGGCCACCACGGGCAGGTTGATCTCGGGGAAAATGTCCACGACCATGTTCTGGTAGGACACTACGCCCAGGATCACGACAATCAGGCTGATCGCTACCACCGCATATGGATTGTTCAGCGAAGCGCGGATCATGATAGCTAGAGCGCCCCTTCTCCGGCCAGGAGTTCTTCATGCCGGAAATGGGAGAGGCAAACCCACACGGACTGTTCTTATCGCATCAGCACGGTGCCCGTCTCACTCCAGTAATAAAAAGGTGGTTGAACAAGGTGACTGAGGGTGCCACGAATCTGGGCGCCTGCGCGATCGGCCGGTACTTGACGCTAACGAGGTGTCGCCTGGCCTGTGTCGGTGTCCATCTTGCCGTTTGCTCGCACCCAAAAGGATTACATCGAGGTCGTCGCGCCGAACTGGAGGTGATCCGTAGGGCCCGTATGCGAATTCGAGCGAAGGCTCTTGAACGCTGTACAGAGGAAGTGATCTCCGCGCTTCCGGTCCGAAAAGAACCGAAAACGGTTGCCGAAGGAGGGCTCCCCGATCTGGGGAAAAAATAAACGGACGCAGCAGAACCTGCTGCCCTTTGGCTGGATATCGACTGCCGTGTGTAGGATCGGGCCACGCGAGAACGGAGCCCAACCGTTCCGGTATTTCCGCCTCTCTTCGTCGGAGGGCGCCCAGCTTCATGCGTGAGCAAGTCTGGCGCCGATGGCCTGCGCCACCAGCGTCCACACAACCAAGCGACACTGTCATCCGCACGGAAGTTCCCAGGTTTTCCTGTCGCCTTACCTCTGAGGTGCGTCTGTCCGAGCGCGATCCCGCTATCGTTGGACGGGACAGGCGCTCCTGTGAATCTGGCGGGCAAGACACGCTGGTCAGCATCGGGATTCGGCCGGGTCGGGAAGTCGATTCCAGTGGAGCCAGTGTCGACAGAGGTCGTGGGCAAGATCGGAGAGTTCGTCGAAGGTCCCGGGCTTCACGATGTAGGCCGATGCTCCCGCCTCGTAACAGGCACGGATGTCACGCGGGTTCTCCGAAGTGGTCAGCATGACGATAGGGATAATGGGCAGGCGTGCATCGGCTCGAAGCCGGTCTATCAATTCGATACCGGTCATGTCTCTGAGATGCAGGTCCAGAATGATCAATTGGGGGAACGTGGGGTGCGGCGAACTGGCCTGGGTTTGCAGTACCGCCAGGGCGGATTCGGCATTGTGCAGAGCCACGGTTGACTCGCCGAACCTTTGCCGCGCGATCGCTTCCTGCAAGAGTTCGCACTCGCCTCGGTTGTCCTCGACTAGCAGAATGCGCTTACCGGCTGCTGCGGTCGGGCAGTGCATCATGCACCTCCGTGCTGGGTGAATTCGAGGGTCTTCCATGAGCAAGCGACATGCCGAATCGGGTTGGCGGGGAACACACTGGAGTGCCGATCGGAACCCATTGAGCGATCGGGGGAAGAGCTCTTTGGACAAAGCATGGGCGGACGCTGAAGGAGTGGTCACAAGGCTACACTCTGGACAAATTCCAGAGAGAACAGGAATTTCTCCAGGAGCCGAAGCGTTACTCCATTACCCCGTACTTGCGCAGTCTTGTGAGGAGCGTCTTATAATCGATGCCGAGTGTGCGGGCCGCCTGAGTTTTATTCCCACCGTGCTCTTTGAGGATGCGAAGGATATGTTCCCGTTCGGCTTCGTCCAACGAACGCGGAGTTGCGGTGCGACAAGAGACCTGCTCATGTACGGGAGGCAACAGGGCTGCCAGTTCGTCCGGTTCGATGGTTGGTGCGGCGTCTGGCGGCGACAGGAGGATGAGACGCTCGATCACATTGCGGAGTTCCCTTACGTTGCCCGGCCACGGATAGGCGGCCAGGCGCTCGATCGACGGTTTGGACAAGGTGCGAGGCGGCGAGCCCGGCAATCGAAGCGTCTGGAGGAAGTGTTCCGCCAGGAGAGGAATATCTTCTGGCCGTTCTCGTAAGGGCGGTACACGGAGCGTCACGGTATTGATTCGGTACAACAGGTCGTCTCGAAATCGGCCAGCTAAGACAAGCTCCTGCAGGTCGCGGTTGGTCGCCCCGATGAATCGAACATCGGCCGTCAAGATTCTTGTCCCGCCGACTTGACGGTACTCTCCTCGATCTAGCACCCGCAGCACGCTCACTTGCATCGGCCCGCTCATCTCGCCGATCTCGTCCAGAAACAAGGTGCCACTCTCAGCTGCGGCGATCAGGCCAGATTTCGGAGCGACGGCGCCGGTGAACGCACCTTTTTCGTATCCGAACAGCTCGCTTTCCAACAGATCGCCCTTCACTGTTCCGCAATTGACAGCCAGAAACGGAGCCTCACGGCGGAGGCTGAGCGTGTGAATGGTTCGTGCGATCCATTCCTTGCCAGTGCCAGTTTCCCCCTGAATCAATACCGGCGCATTGGACGGCGCGATCTTCTGCACCAGCTCCATCAGCCGTCGCCAAGCCGGGCTGATACCGTGGACCATCCGGTCGGCGCGACGGGCGGCTGACTCCAGACGAAATGCGAGGTTTTCGCGCCGGAGCGCCCGCACAGTCTTCAGCTTAGCCAACGCCGCGGCAACCTGCGACCCGTCGAACGGCGTTTCCTTGACGAGAAAGTCCCAGGCCCCCGCTTTAATGGCCTCGACGGCGGCTCGAATTTCGCCATATCCGGTCAGCACGATCACATCTACATCCGGTTGATGTTCGCGCACCCATCCCAACACGGCACGCCCGTCCATGCCGGGCATGCGGAGGTCGGTGATGACACAGTCGTACAACGAGGCCTGGAGCGCATCCAGGCCGGCCTGACCGCGGTCGACGGCGGTGACGGTGCACCCCTCCTGACGCAGCGTCTCTTCCAGCGTCAGCCGGACGAATTCTTCATCATCGATGACGAGCACCTTCACGGAACGTCCTTCGTCATCGGGAAGGCGAGATAGAATACGCTCCCTTTGCCGGGCGAGGATTCCGCCCACACCCGTCCCCCGTGTTTCTCCATGACCAATTTCACTATCGCCAAGCCAACCCCCGTTCCTTCAAATTCAGACGAGGTGTGCAGGCGCTCGAACAAGCCAAAGATGCGTTCGGCCTCTTTCGGGTCGAACCCGATGCCATTGTCCCTGAACCAAAGCACGTAGTCCTGATTCGTCACCGCACCGCCGATCCGGATCTCCGGCGATGCGACACCGCGTGAGAACTTCAGCGCATTGTCCAAAACGTTGACAACGGCCTGTCTGATCACTGCGGGATCGCCCTGGATTGAGGCGGCCGGTAGATCGATGGTGACGGCCGGTGCCGGAGATGGCACAGATTGCAGGCGATCCGAGACCACAGCGTGAACCAGCGCTCGCAGATCGACGCGGACCCTGGGCAAGGTCTGTTGCTCGAGCCTGGAATAGCGAAGCAGGGCGTCGATCAGGGCGGTCATTTGCAGCGCGGATGAGTGGATCTTCGCGACATAGCCCAAGGCTGTCTCATCCATCGTCCCGCCAAACTTGCGTTTGAACAGCGAGGAAAACCCTTCGATCTCGCGCAGCGGCGCCTTAAGGTCGTGCGCAACGGAGTACGTAAAGGCTTCCAATTCCTTGGTCTTGCGTTCCAACGCGCGAGTGCGTTCCCGCAAGGCGGCCAGCATGGCGATGAGCGAGGTGGAGAGCATGCCGACTTCGTCCTTGGAATGCCATGCATCGAACGAGGCCGACAGATCGTTACGGGCGACCCGATCCGCCTTCGTGGCAAGACGTTTGAGCGGCTGGGCGATTTGTTTGTTGAAAAGAACGTACGTCGCTGTAATGACCAAGGCCAGCAGCGCCACCAAGGCCAGAGCCACTGCACGAGCCCGGCTGACCAGCAAATCCCCTTCGCGTTTCATTTCCACGTCGATGCGAACGTGCGCGTCCATGAGCTGATCGAGTCCGTTGGTGAGTTCCCCGATCAGGCGATCCGCCACTGACAAAGACGAGGAAAAGCCCGGTGCAGCCGCGCGCGCCGTGGCCAGATAGGTGCTCCAATTCGCCGCCAACATCCGGACAGCTGAGTCGATCCGCCGTATGGCGGCATCTTCCTGATCGGCTAAGGCGGTTTGGTGATGCTCGGTCAACATCCGGTAGAGGATAGGATGGGTGCGAGCGGCATGCATGGAGCGGTACAGGTCGAGCGCTTCCTTGATCGCGGCCGCATGCTTGTTGAGCCGTCCAATGACCTCTTCAAGATCTCCGGATGACTTCCCTTCTAGGAACACACGGTAGGCCAGGTTCATCTCCGACGTTTCCCGCTGCATGGCTGCGGCGGTGATGATCGCCGGAACAGTGATCCGCCGATGCCGGTCGACATAACTGTTGACGCGGACGAGATAGACCAGGATGGCGGCCAGGCTAAATGCCAGCACGACCAGCATGACGCTGAAGGAGAGAACGAGCTTCTGGCCGATCGTGAGATGGCGAAACCAACGCATCAGCACGCCGCGCATGGTCTAACGTACCATAGCGGCGGAAGCGGTGCCAGCTACCGCATCATGACCTTGCCAGTCTTGCTCCAGTACCAGAAAAGCGAAATGTTGGGATACATGGCATTGATGGCGTTTTGGCCAGCCACGGTAAACAGACAGCCGGCTGCGGCGACCCATTGCTCGCCCATCCGCCACTGTAAAGCCGGCTCTACCCCAATAATCGTGAACCCGTTGCGCTGGCCGCGGTTGATGACATGTCCGTCCGCCCGCCAGGTCAGCCCATGCAACATGCTGACTTCGACGTTGTAGCCGAGGCCCCGTGTGTCGTCGAGGATGTGCTCGAAGATCAGCCGCGTGTTGATGACGTCCCCAGTATAGGTTGGCATGCCGGAATCGCTGCCGGGAGCAGAGTAGGTGTAAAACACGGCGGCATTCAATCGAAAGGGCTGAATGTTCTTCCGCACCATGATTCCTTGAGTAATCCCCAGTTCGCCAAACCGGGTGTTGGGGAGCCGGCCCAGCGGTGCGAACCCGCCGGGGGGCCGCTCCGTGCGGGTCATCCAACGACTGGTTGGAAGGACAACTTGACTGAAGTGCGTGAACGACGGGCGCCATCCGTCAGGGTCTTGAATCATCGGGCGGTATTTGACGATCACCGAGGTATCGCCCAGCCCGGTGTCAGTGGTCATCTGGGTGTTCTCTCTCGCCCAGAAAGCATTCATCGAGATGGCGGTACCCAGCTCGAGATGGTTGGTGAGTCCATAGGAGGCGTTGACGGATGGTGAGAGCGCATAGAGATGAACCGGGCCATGCTTGCTGGAGGAGGCGAAGCCGAGTTGGTTGTCAAAGCTGTTCGCGCCGATTTGGGAAAACAAAAATTCACGGACCGACAATTGGCCTTTTGGCTGAATGTCGACGGCTTGAAGAAGGACGGGGCCGTGGGAAAACGGGTTCCAACTCTTACGGTATTTGGCGATTTCCTCGTCGGAGGGTGTCCATTCCAGCGCCTGCGTCAATGAAGGAGCCAGGAACAGGATGACGAGGATGATGGCTCCCAGACGTCCGATGCTGATGATGCTAATAAAAAGTAAAGGCATTGGCACTGTCTTATATTTTATAGTATTTTGATTGGTTTTGTAGAATTTAGATGAATATTGGCTAGTTTATCAACAAGTTAAAGGCCGCTGCGATTGAGAGGTGTGTATTTTCAGAGTCAGAATACAATGTTCATGATAGTTGACAAAAATCAATAGTAAATGATATACGCTGCTCCCCATGGGTCAGAAAGGTCGTGCCGAGCCACCGGAAAATATCGACAATCGGTTGCGTGCGCTTCGTACCGCGAAGGGGTTGACGCAGGCGGAGCTGGCCGACATGAGCGGTATTACCCGCCAGGCGGTCTGCGCGATTGAGGCGAACCAGTACTTGCCGACAACGGCTGTTGCGCTTCGTCTTGCCGGGGCGCTTGGTTGTCGCGTTGAAGACCTCTTTAGCCTCGTCGCGACCGGAGATCTGATCGAGGGCGAGTTGATTGCCGGTACCCCCTTGCATATGGTCACCCAAGGCCCAACCCGTGTGAAGGTGGCACGCATCGGAAACCGGTTTATCATCCGTCCTGTCGCGGAGCTGGGCGAGATCTTGAACTTCACCGTGCCTGCGGACGGATTACTCATCGACTCGGCAGGCGGTGGGCAACAAACAGCTAGGCGAGGCAATCAGGTCAGAGTGCGGTTACTCAGGGATCGTCGTGCAGTGGAGCAGGAAGTTGCCGTCGCCGGCTGCGATCCTGCCATCGTGCTGGCCGGCGAATATCTACGGCGTCATCACCACGCGGCGACCGTCGTCGGCTGGACGATGGGCAGCGCGGCCGCGCTGGAAGCGCTCAAGCGAGGCGAAGTTCACATGGCCGGGCTTCATATTGTCGATGCAAAGTCAGGCGAATCGAATCTGCCGTACTTGCGGCGACACCTCGAGGACCAAGATGTCACGGTGGTGACCTTCGCCATTTGGGAAGAGGGGGTGCTGGTGCGGAGTGGGAATCCGAAAGGCATCCGGGGTATTGGCGACCTCGCGCGCGAGGATGTCACGCTGATAAATCGGGAAGAGGGGTCGGGAGCGCGGTTGTTGCTCGATCAGAAACTGGCGGCGACTGGAATTGATCCGGCATTGGTGAACGGATATCGCCATGTGGCGCGATCGCATTTTGAAGTGGCGAGAGCCGTGGCCGAAGGGCGCGCGGATGTGGGCATCGGCATCCGTGCCGCGGCCCGCTATTACGGACTGGACTTTATCCCGCTTCAAGAGGCGCGGTACGACCTGGTTGTGCCCAAGGCAGTTCTTGCTTCGCATCTGCATCTCTCGGCTCTGTTGGACACGATCGTCAGCCGGCCGTTTCGCACCGAGATGGAAGCGTTGGGCGGGTACGATACGAGAGAGACAGGAACTGTCAGAAGTCTGAGCGGATCAGGTGTTGTGAACGTAAAGGGCAGAAAGGAGGGAGACTAAGTGATTGTTTCGGCCCGACTCGCCGTGCCTGCACTGGTGGTCATGTGTGTCGGACTTTTTATCCGGTCGGAGATCGCGGGAGCGGAGTTGTTGGTGATCGCCGCCTCACCAAGTGTCAAGGCACCACTCGAAGCACTCGGCCACGCGTTCGAAGCGCAGTTCCCCGGGACAAAGGTGCGGTTACATGTAGAACCTGCGCTGGATCTGCGCCGGACGATTGTCGGCATGCAAAACCGCTTGAAGGTCGACATCCGCGGTGGGCGAGGGCTGATTCATCTCATTGCACCGGGCAGTGATGAATTGCTCACCCGTTTGGAATCCAAAAACTACATTCGACCAGAATCGCGTCGGCCGTATGCGGTGGAGCCGCTCGTGCTGGTGGTGCCGGAATCAGTGGTCGAGGCGCCGACGACGTTCGAGGCCCTGGCACAGGACAGGCGCTTGCGGATCGTCATCGCCGATCCGGCTGTGACGACGCTGGGTCAGAAAAGCCACGCCCTGCTTCAATCGCTTGGACTCTGGCAAGCCGTGCACGGACGGTTGGAAATCGCCGCCGACGCTCGTGGGGTTATCGATCACCTGATGCGAGGACAGGCCGATGTGGGCATTCTGTTCGGGCCGGAGGCTGTGCGAGAGCAGCAACGCATCCGCGTTGCAGCAATCGCGAATAACGGACACGTGGAGCCGGTGGTCCATTCGCTGGCCATGGCCTATGAATGTCCGGACCGGGCGCTGGCCCAGCGATTTATCGAATTCACGCAGGGGAGGGAAGCGCAAGCCGTGCTGCGATCGCTCGGGTACCTATCGCCGGTCGAAGCGGCGAACGGGAAGGCGCCGGAAGCGAGAGTAGCGGGCCGATAGGGAAGGCAGGATTTTTTTGTGAACGCGTGTCAAGTATAGCGAACATCGTAGCAGTTATTCTGAATTAAGAGGGGGAGAGGCATGACCAACAACAGGGAGGGTGTGATGAGTCGTTGCCGGTCGCTGAAGCAGCGGGGCCAGCAGATCCTGATGGGGGTTCTGCTTGGAACCTTCCTGGCCGCAGCCGGGTGCGCCAGGCTGCCGTACACCACGCAGGTGGTACAGGAAGATCAACGGGTGCTGGTCGCCATTCAGCGGGAAGTTGAGCCGGTGAGCTACACCCATCCGGTTAAGCTGAGCGCGCAAGAGCTTCGAAGCATTCTGAAAGGCTTTTCGATCCGAGGAAAAAAAACATTGCCGTTGCGCTGGTTCGCGGAAGAGAAACCGCCCCAGCCGCTGTTTCGCGAGGATGAGCTGAACGTGCTGGTTCCGCATCTTTCAGTCGCTCTGGAAAAGGTCGGGCCGAGCGACCGGGTCGCGTTTTCCCTGTTTGCGCCCGGGTTCAATCCGGCGGTAGCTCGCGATACGACGTCGGGCTGGATCGCCGTGCGCGATCCCTACTGGTATCTGACGATCGATCATTTCCACGTGCAACTCCCCATCCAGAAATCCGATTGGTACGATCCCAACTATCCGCTCGTGCCGGCGGCACCGGGCGACTACCTCCTCACATTCGAGCCGGGACGATTTTGGGTCATGGATCCCGCGACGAAAGCCCGGGCAGTGGACTATCGAGCATTTTTGAAGTCGGCAGAGTCGGTACCGGCTCAGTGAGGCTCGTCCAAGGGCGCATCGTGCAGAGGTTCCTCGTCATTCACATTCGAAGGGAGAAAGGTCGATGGATTGTCAGGTCGTGGAAGCGCGGGCGGCCGGTCGCGACGCCAATCGTCTCTGTCGATGGAGCACGTGGGTGCTGGTGGTGGCCGGGTTCCTTGCCTGGGGTGTTCCGGCCAAGGCAGTAGAAGGTGGAAAGCTCATCGAAAAAGACGGCAAGTACGTCTTCGTGGAAGATCAGGATCCGGCGCTCAAGCTGCTGTTGGAGCGGGCCGTCAAGCAGGGATGGATCACCGAGGAGGAGTACGACCAGGTCAAAAAAGAGTCGGAGGAGCGCGCCTATCTCCTTTCGCCGAGTTTCAAAGCCTGGTACGACCGCGGCTTTAACTTCTCCATGAACGACAATGCGTTCTTCTTAAAGATCAGGTTTCGTGCGCAAATGCGCTACACCCAACGCTATCGGAATGAAGCCTGGCGAAATCCAGGCGATGCCAAGAATTTTCCTGAATTGCTGGGAGTCTTCGGCGATTACCGCGCGGTTCGTTCGGAGCCGAACTATTCTCAATTCAACTTACGCCGAGCGCGATTGTACTTCATGGGACACCTCTTTGATCCCGACTTCAAGTACTATGTCCAGTTCCGGGCAGAGACGGCGGAGAACGCCCAGGCGCCGGGATCGCTTGCCCTGTTCGATCTGAATTTCACCTCGACCCATCTTTCCTGGCTCAATGTCATGTTTGGTCAGTACAAAGTGTTTTTCAATCGTGCGCAGATCAATTCCACCGCATCGATGCAGTTCGCCGAGCGGGCGCTGGTGATGGACGCGTTTACCGCCAGTGGGCTGGACCGGCGTGATATCGGCATCACGATCATGAACGACGAGGAGCTCTATCCCGTCAATTATTACTTCGGAGTCTTCAACGGAGCGGGTCCGGCCTTCAACCGATTCGGCTCATTCCTCAGCGAAGAGATCACGCCGAACTGTCCCGGCGGCGGCGCCAGTGGCAATCCCTTTCCATCGCCGGCCGATTGCCCTGCGAATCAACGGAATCTCAATGCGAATCCCCGCTTCGATATCGACCGGTTGATGTTCACCGGACGAGTGCAATGGAACGTCCTGGGCCGCCCGGGCTACGGAGAGGGCGACCTCTTCTATTCTGAAACGCCGCAGCTGGCGATCGGCGGGGGCTATTCCTATAATCCCGCCATTAACACGGCCTCGAACAACGCATTCATCGGGATCGATCTCGCGAACCTCAATTTCCGTCGCCAATTGGCGGCATTTGGCAACGGGCGGCAACTAGGATGGGGCCTGATCGATTACAGTACGTGGGCGGTGGACGGGATCTTCAAGTATCGAGGGTTCTCGCTCCAGTCCGAGTTCTACTTCAAGACGATCACGCTTCATGAGAAGGGATTGCCATGCATGAATACCACCTGTACCGCCAGGGCTCCAGGCAGGATCGGCAATGCACTGGGCTGGTACGTGCAGAGCGGGTACTATCTCCTCCCGCGCAAACTGGAGCTCGCGGCGCGTTTTGCCTACTGGGATCCGGACACGAATGCCGCTGACGATCTGATCCACCAGACGGATGTGTCGCTCAACTGGTTTCTGAATGGAACCTACGATCACCAGATCATGGTGACTTACAGCAATGTCCAGATGGGCACGGGCGGCTATGCGATCGGTCGGAGCGCGCCGCTTCCGCCCGGCTCCGGCACCGTGCCGGTTGATCTGGTTGGAGGTCGTTTGATCGAGAATGCGATTCGCGTGCAGTACCAAATTTTCTTCTGACCTCGGAGGAGCGGATGGGGAGCAACCACGTCCGCTGTTCGACGTTCAAGAAGGGGGCTCTGTGTGCCACAGAGCGAAGCGACTCGTTCTATCCTTCTGGCGATATCACGGTGATCGAAGGAACCGTGATGCGGATCGCACAAGGGTTGGCGTGCACCGCCGTACGGATGCGTGTGGGAGAGCGGACGGCTCTCATGGCTCGATGGCCCTGTTCGAACAGAACGTGAACCGAGTTTCGAGTTGGGGAGCGCATCAAAGCGCTGATTCCCGTCGAATCTGTGCGGGTGGAGGTCGGATGGTTCCGTCAGGGACAAGGCCGGTGGAATCGCTGGATCGGACGGATTGTCCTGGTCCAAGGCAAGCCACCCGATCTGCTCGTGTCGGTCAAAGTGTACGGCGAAACTTGGATCTTGCGCGGGCGAGGGCCTGTGGTCGGAGCCGCGGCGTGTCCGCAAACCTGGGATACGGTGAACAGCATGGTGGACCCTCAAGCCGTCTGGCTGATGCAGCTGATCCGCAGGGCTGAAGTCACGCCCTGGGCAGGCCTTGATGCGGCTGTTGGAAAAGAGGAAGAGCTACAGGTGAAATTGCGCGGTCGCATCGAAGGTGTTCGTTCTTATCGGGGCAGCGTCCTGCTCTCGCTGGAAATCGGACAGGCGAAGGTGTCGGCCCTTGTGAGCGATCCGGAGACTGCCGTAGCGTGGTGGCGGCCGGGGATGCCGGTTGAGTGTCGGCTCGCCATCTCACTGGTGATGGGGTGCGAACCGGGGGAAGCAGTCGGGTTGACATTCGGATCCGTTGTCCGTTGCAGGGGGCGTTCAAATGCGTGCATCCGGGCTTCCTGTGGCAGGAAAGAGACTCTCGGCGCCGAGGTCTCTTCCTGCTGATTCGAACAGTGAATGATCAAGGATGCACAACGACCGGGGAACCACGTACCATGAGGAGACACTGAGACGATGGACAAGATGATAGATAAAGCGATACGTCGATGGATGTGGTCAGAACCGATCATGACCTTTCTCTTAAGCCTCGCCATGACGGCGTGGCTGTGCTGGATGCCGTCGGCCGATGCTGGTGAGTTGACGGTGGCGGCGGCGGCGGATTTGAACTATGCCTTCAAGGATTTGGTGGCGGAGTTCGAACGACACACCGGAGAGCACGTGAAACTCTCGCTCGGTTCGTCCGGCAATTTTTACTCGCAGATTGCCAACGGTGCGCCCTTCGATCTGTATTTTTCCGCCGACATCGGATACCCAAAGAAACTGATTCAAGAGGGGCTTGCCGTGCCGAATTCCTTGTATCAATATGCGACGGGACGCATCGTGCTGTGGGTGCCGAAAGGCTCGAAGCTGGATGTGACGAAGGGGATGGATGTCCTGCTCGATCCGTCGATCAAAAAAATCGCCATTGCGAATCCCAAACATGCCCCCTATGGGCGGGCGGCGGTGGCGGCCATGGAACACTTCAAGGTCTATGACCGGGTGAAAGACAAGCTCGCGCTGGGCGAGAATGTCTCACAGGCGGCGCAATTTGCGCAGTCCGGGGCTGCTGATATCGGGATCATCGCGTTGTCCCTGGCGCTCGCTCCACCGGTCCAAGCCGTCGGAACGTATTGGCTGATCCCTCAGGAGGCTCATCCCCGGATCGACCAAGGAGCAGCGATCGTGAAATCTTCGAAGAATCAGGACAGCAGCAAAAAGTTTCTCGAGTTCTTACAGACACCGGCTGCGAGAGCCGTGATGAAACGGTACGGGTTTCTCCTGCCGGGAGAAGATGGAGCTTCACCATGATCGGGATGTGGGGCGCCACAGCGGATCGATCCGGTGGGCGATCATTGCTGCTGGTGACACTTGTCACCGCATGGATGAGCTATAGCTGCTCAATCGGCGCGACACTCGTCAAGGAAACGCCGAATGGCGGCATTGTGACCTATTCGTTTAAGAATGAGCGGGGAGGGCCTCTGCTCTCGCCCTATCGGAAGCAGGCGTTTGAACTGATGGCGAAGAAGTGTCCGCAAGGCTATCGCATGGTGCGGGAAGGAGAGGCGAAAGGTTACGGCAGCGGACCAGGAATTCAAGAAGGAACGGAAGACGAACCGATCGGTCGGCGGTGGGGCATACAGTTCGAGTGCAAGTGAGACGCGCGGTCGAATCCAACTTCGCCGTAGGAGGTCAATATGAAGCTCAGTGCGCGCAACCAGTTTCAGGGAACCGTGACAAAGATCACCGAGGGGCAGGCCATGGCCGAGGTGACCGTGAAGGTGAACAACCTCGAATTTGTCGCGGCGATTACGGAGGGGGCGGTGAAGCAGATGGGTCTGAGGGTGAACGACACAGTCCTGGTCGCGGTAAAAGCCACCGATGTGATGATTGGAAAATAGCGCACGGTGGTGTACGGGCTGGGGGGTTCTCTTCGGCCGGTCGGTTTCGGTTGGAACTATGTGCAATGACCGGCGGGTTTCAAACGACGGACCCCGATGAACTGGACGGCGATCTGGCTGACGCTCAAGCTCGCTTCGCTCACGTCGGCGGTGCTGCTGGTGATCGGTCTGCCCATCGCTTATTGGGTGAGCTTCTCGCGATGGCGGTGGAAATTCCTGGTCGAGTCGGTCGTGGCGCTGCCGCTGGTGTTGCCCCCCACGGTCTTGGGGTTCTACATCCTCGTCGCGATCGGACCGCATAGCCCGATCGGGCGGCTGTACACGGATCTGGTCGGCCATCCGTTACCCTTCACCTTCGAAGGGTTGCTCGTGGCTTCGGTACTGTATAGTCTCCCTTTCGCCGTACAACCCTTTGCGTCCGCGTTTGATCAGGTGGATCGACGCTTGATCGAAGCGTCCTGGACGTTAGGTGTCTCCAAGCTCGGCACCTTTTTCAAGCTGATCGTCCCGCTGTCCGCAGCCGGCGTGATCACCGGCGCAGTGCTGAGCTTCGCCCATACGTTGGGGGAGTTCGGCGTCGTGCTGATGGTGGGTGGCAACATCGAGGGCGTGACGCGCACGGTGTCCATCGACATTTACGACGAGGTGCAGGCGTTGAACTATGCCGGCGCCGCGAAGACTGCCGCATTCCTTCTGGTTGTCTCTTACGCTGTGCTGCTCGTCGTCTACGCCGTGAATCGAAAGGTCTGGGCCGTATGGCCGCAGAAATGATCGTCGACATCACGAAGTCGTTTCCGGGAAGGCCGCCGATCACGGTAAATCTGCGGTATCAGGTCAGCGAGTCCACCGTGTTGGTCTTGTTCGGTCCATCCGGATCCGGGAAGACGACGATTCTTCGCTGTATTGCGGGACTGGAATGGCCCGAACAAGGGCGAATTCAGTTCATTTCGTGGACATGGCTCGACACAACTAACGGGACACGGGTAGCCCCGCAAAAGCGCCAGATCGGGTACATGTTTCAAGACTATGCGTTGTTTCCCCCATATTCGGTAGTGGGCAACATCGCCTATGGCTTAGGCGATTTGCCGCAAAAAGAGCGCAAGAAGCGCGTGGCCGAAGTCATGGATCTGCTTCAGCTCCGGGGGCTGGAGGAGCGAAAACCACATCAGCTCTCCGGAGGACAACAGCAGCGGGTGGCATTGGCTCGAGCGATCGTGCGCCAGCCGCAGCTTCTGTTGCTCGATGAGCCGCTCTCCGCGCTCGATGCCCCGACCCGCGCGAGTCTCCGAGGAGAGTTGCGCGCGTTACTGAAGCAACTGGCGTTGCCGGCGATCGTGGTGACGCACGATCGGGCGGAAGCGCTGACACTGGGCGACCTGATGGCGGTGATTAGCGAGGGCCGCGTTCTCCAGGTAGGGGCGCCTCAGGAGGTGTTCAGTCGTCCGCAGGATGCCGAGGTTGCTCGGATCGTTGGAGTGGAAACAGTGGTGCGGGGCAGAGTGATTGACAATTCCCGAGGACTTGCCACGGTGGAAGTTGATGGAATCAGGCTTCAGGCGCTCTGCGCGGAGGGAATCGGACCGGAGGTGTTCGTCTGTATCAGGGCTGAGGATGTTATTCTTGAACCGGTCGGAATCGGCGCGACCAGTGCACGCAATCATTTGCGTGGGGTCGTGTGTGAGATCGATCTGGTAGGCATCCTGGCGAGAGTGCGTCTGAATTGCGGATTTAGCCTGACCGCCATGGTCACCCGTTCAGCGTTGGAACAGCTCGATCTGGCCCCAGGGGTGCCGATCACTGCCGCGATCAAGGCAGGAGCTGTTCATTTGATTCCTCGCCGTGACGAGCAGGTTGGATAAGCTTACATTTTTTTCTCCCCAAATTCTGGGGATAGACTTGTGGATAAGTCGGCTCCAGAACGCTCAGACGCGGCAAATGATCAAAGATCTAACAATCTGCCTAATTTTTAAGCATTGATCATGATGAAATTTGAACCACAACTAATTGAGTAGGAAAAAAGAAATGTAGGCATTAGCATTCATCGCCACATTAAAACACTTGTATTTTTGGATCGGTTGACAATAGCAAAAATTAAACACACCATGTGGACTGTGTTCAGAAGAAAACAGACTGGACAAACCTGCGGTTGGGGATAACTGTTTCCGCACGTCTCAATTCTTCAATTCTCCGCTGACCAATGGGCCCTGAGCGGCCTGGGCTTTTCCACCTCGTCGTCTGATTCTCTTCGTGCGGTAGATGGGGCGCGCAATAGAGGCTTGACAGACACTTACCTCATGATGTAACCATTGGTTACATCATGGATCCGCAGGAATTGAAGCAACTCCGACACTCGTTGGGATGGACCCAAGAGCAGCTTGCCAAAGCGCTCCACACCACCCGCATGACTATCATCCGCTATGAGAACGGAACGCGTCGTATCCCCGGCGTGGTGGAAGTGGCTCTTAAACACATGAGGTCCCCTGTCCGGATTCCGATGGCCGGAATTGTAGCCGCCGGGGCACCAATCGAACCGGTTCCCCAATCTGAGTTGGTGGAAGTGCCTCCGGGGATGTTGCGGGGCGGAGAGCATTTCGCTCTGCAGGTGAAGGGGGAGTCCATGTTGGATGCGGGCATACTACCTGGTGATCTGGTCATCGTGCGGAGGCAGACCACAGCGCAGAATGGCCAAACCGTGATCGCGCTCGTGAATCAAGAAGCCACGATCAAGACGTTCTATCGGAAAGCGGATCGAATCGAATTGCACCCCGCAAATCCGTCGATGACCCCCATCGTGGTGACACCTGCGGATGATTTTCGCATCGAGGGAATCCTCGTCGGTGTTGTCAGGTATTACCGCTAATTGACGTTGTGAGCGGTGAGGAGGTGACGTATGGCTAGCCGGATATCGCACCCATTGGCCGAGCGTCTGATCGGACTTGAACGCACGGTCGAGCAATTGAATGCCCGTGTAAATCAACTCCACCGTCGGTTGAGCGAACCGACTTGTGTTGCGGAATCGAGACGGCTGTGGACCGGTTCGTGGTTCACTCGTCTGCTGAACCGTCCTCTCTGGCTAGCTCCCCGGCGAACTGTTCGAGAGAATCGAAGGAAGGTGTTCCATGAGACCATATCGCGGAACTGATCCCAATGCAGAAGGGGCTTGCGCAGATTGCGGAATGATGGTGCCGCAACGGACTCGCTGTCTCGATCGGCAGACCCACTCGGCGCTGGACTTATGCGGGCGGTGCCTCGCTGCGTTCATGCAACGCCAGCAATTTCTCGCCGGTTGCTGCGAGTAAGGTGCCGATGTCAGTTCTCTGCTGAACCGGCGTCTGTGACGCAGAACAGCGACAGCGCGCGGTGAAACGTCGGCCTTTCCTCTTCCGCGGAGGGGAGAAGTGGTCTCGGATTCGATAAGTGCGGGAATGGCGCTCTGGGGGCCACGAATTCTCCACACCAGTAGTTTGGTACTAGCTCGTGCGAAGTGCGGGGGGATAGAAGGTATCGGGGATTCCCTCCGTTGCCGGATCGGCTCCAAACAGGAAAGTGGGGTACTCTTACGTCCGGATCATTGACACGGCGCACGATTTCCCAGCGTGGGGTGGTGGCGGTGGAGGGTATCGAACCCCCGACCCGCGGCTTATGAGTCCGCTGCTCTACCAACTGAGCTACACCGCCACAGGGAATGGTTGTACCGTTGTACCAATGTGGGTTTGACGGCGTCAAGGGGCGTACAACACACACTCAGCACGTGTTAACGTGCCGAATGTAGAGGTATGGGGACCAATACGTATAAGGTGGCGAGGAGGAGCTTATCCGATCAAGTCCGGATTCAGTCGATTCATCGGCATGATCGCGGTAGCTTTGATCTCGTTATACACGATGGCGCGTCCGGCCTGGCGCAGGCGACTGAAGACGCCCTCCACGATCACCAGGTCGCCCTCTCGGACCTCTGCCCTGCCGAGTCCAATCACTTTCAATGTACCGGCATGGTCCTGAAGCAGGAAACCGTAGGCTGGCTGCCCTTGCCGGTTCGTCGCGAGTTGAACGTTGGTTACCTTGCCGGCAACGGTGACCACCTGATGGTCATATTGATCGGGATGAGAGAGGAGTTCGGCGATGTCCAAGACGTTTGCCGCACACAGCGCGGCGGGTTGGAATACGGAAATGAAAATGAGAAGCCAAACCGCAGCGGAGACGAACAACCGAAGAGTTCCGTCTATTGTTCGAACCATCCCCCCAGCTCGCTGCATGTGCCACATTATACAGGAATGAGTCGCCAGATTTCAAAAAACGGAAACTACGCGGCTTGTCCCCCTCGTATTTCTTCCGTCGGAAACTGCCGGGGGCCGACCGGCTTTAGCCCCGATCTTCTCCCATGAGACTTTTCAAGACGTGTTGCCCCATTTCTCCCAATTCGAAGGGTGCCTGCTCCGACGGAGCTTCCAGCTGCTCGACGGCGACCTTGGGCTTCGGCGCGGTTCGCGTAAGCAATTCTTGGTCAAGCGCTTCCGGAGAGGCGTCGATATCCGAAAGGATTGCCGCCAGGCGTTGCAACCCGAAAAGCGAACGGGTCGGTTCCGAGTGAACAGCGTTGGAGCTGGCTCCATGCACCAGGGAAAGCCAAAACTTTCCCTCTATTTCTTCAGGCAGGGTTCCCCAGGCGAAGGCCGTCAGTTTTTCCAGCAAGGCCGACTCCGTTCTCTCCAAGCCGTCATACACAGCCACCGAGCGTTCGACCGGGCGTTGGGACAACGCCGCCAAGGTCTCTTTCCAAAGATCCAGCGGAGGAGATCCCGCCTGCTGAAGCGGCGATACAGAGGTTTGCAACCGTGTCTGGAGGGCCTGCAAATACTGATGCAAATACTTGACCTTTCGACCGGCCAGGCTGCTGGCCGGAATGCCCCAGATGTGGGCGATTTCGTGATCCTGTAGCGGCGTATGATTGGCAGTGACGTGTTCGCGTTGCGACAAGTCCAGTCGTTTGCGATGTCGTTCCGCCAGTCTCGCCTGGGTCTGACATTCGATGATCAACCGTTCTTTCTGATAATCCGCTTCCGAGATTTCGTCGTTCTCCCATTTCTGCTCGAGCGCTCGGATCGCTGGCTTGGGAAGCGCTGCACGAGCCTGCTGCCGGATCTCCTTCACTGCCGTCTGACTGAGACCAAACTTCGTCATTAACAGATGCTCGGCCCGATCAGCCTGGGCTTCGCAGAGCGCACACAATTTGCGGAGACACTCGACTTGCAGCCATGTCCGTTCTCGCCGCAATCGAACCTGGCGGCGATATTGGGCGACGCGGTCCGCGACCGACGCGATCGCATCACGGGACATCCGGACATGCGGAGGAGTCTGAGTGCCGGTCTGGCGGCGGGGATCCGGACGATCTGCCGCCATGTATTCGATATCTTCCTGCGTGACGTCAAAATACTGCAGAAGAAGCAGACGCATCATGATACGTCCCTGGATCGGCAGGGCGTCGATGATGGCTTGGACATCGTCGGCAGTAATCACGGGCGGCATAAAGGAAGACAGCTCCGGGCGGCTGCGCCGGTCTTAGGCGGAGCCGCTCTGACGCGATTCCAGATAGAGGGCGACGTACTCTTGGATCTCCTGGACCGTCCCGCTGATATACAATTCTCTGGGAATCTCTACACGAACCAGTTTGGCAGGATCGACTCCCCGTTCAATAGCGTATTCCTCGTCCACGTACAGGCTGACCGAGCCGTCAGGATAGCGGACCGCGTACAACGCTGTGTTGTCGGCCATGTGTCGTCATCCGGAAACGGGTCGCCAGAAGCCAAAGACCGCAAGCTAAATAACACACGGCAGGTCCAAGTGTCAAAGTATCTGGTGCTTGACCGGCAAGCCTGGCTGGAGGAAACAGGCTCTTCGCCAGATCACATAGGCGGTGAAGGCCGCGAGGGTGATCAAGAACACGAGCCGGACCCGCCCATACCCGAAACAAGCGAAGTTGGCGGTCGCATTCAGGAGGCCAAATCCCGCGTAGACCAGATAGAGGAAGAGCGACCAACGGCGGAGGCGCAGGAAGCCATAACCGATCAGGAGATGCAGGGTGGGGGATTGGGCTTTGGCGAGGAGACCGAGCAGCCCGTCCGGTTTGGTGCAAAAGACGGTCAAGGCATAGGTCGGGTTCGCGATAATGATGTAGAAGTCCGTCAGGGCCGTGAGCAGAAAGAGACCGCCCAGGTAGCGAATATCGTGGGCCCAACCCCAGGCGATCCGAAGCGTTCGCCATATCCCGGGCGGATCCGGCGTACGCGACAGGTAAGCATGGTAACTCTGGATAGCCCACCAGGGGAGGGCGAATAGCATGAAGAAGAACACCCCAGCGCCGGGTCCGCCCAGGCGTCCGCCCAGCCACGTGCAGGCGACAAGCATGAGGCTGGTCAGAAAAACGCTCAAGGCCTGTTTGGGTTTCCCTTGGAGGGCCTGGCCGAGGCCTGGGATCAAAAACGAGAGGATGGCGGCAAGGGACGGTGAAATGATGGATGCGGGGGCGGAAGGAAACCGGTGTTCGAGCTGAGGTGACTCCGGCACGGAGAACTTGCGGTCGCTTACGAGCGGGTGGTTGGGGCGTCGCGGCGGAAGCAGGCGGCCTTCGGCAGGAAAGACCGAAGGCGGCTCACCGAGACCCGACAAACTGACTGGTTAGCCTCCAAGGGTGTCCAGCGTTTCCTTGAGACTCTTGCGAATGCACGTAAAGATCGGCGTATCGCGCAAGGTGTACCGGCTGCCTTCGGTCTCTCGAAGAGCCATCACTAAATCCAGAAAATCCTCGGGCTTGTCGCTTTCGAACGCAACCACCCATTCTTGGTCGTCAAGCCCGAAAGAATAGGTGGTGTTGAGTTTTACCGAGGGGAAGCGATGGCCGACCTCGATATGCTCGTCCATCATGCCTTGACGGGCCGCTTTCGTGAGGAGAAACCACTCGCGGGTTTTCACGAACGGATACACGAAGATGTACTTGCTTTTGCCGGGGATGATCGTGAGCCGTTTGCTTTCTTGATTCTCATGGGTGTGATGATCGACGTAGATCGATCGTTTGGTCATCGACAAATAGGAATACGGCGTCGCCAAGTATTTGCCCAATCCGCTGGCCAGGATCTTGGTACTCATCTCCTGGAACAATTCCAACTCATAGCAGATGCGCCACAACATGAAATCGCAGTCGCCGCGGATGCCGACCGTGGTATAGGCCAGCACCATGACTTTTCCGGTGTACTCTTCGACGGCGCGGATAAACTCTTGTTTACCTCGGGACCGCTCGTCTTCGGGCAGTCTCCTCCAGGCAGGATCGACCTTATAGAAGGCAAAATTCACGTATTGGCGCTTTGCGGATTGATCGGGGCTGGCCATTACGGTCCTCCATGAAATTTCTGGAATATTTCAAGCTGAGAGGAGATCCAGTCTTTAACACTTTGTCCTTTTGTTTGTCAACATGGCCCTGCCGGCAAGGACTCGTTGACAGGGATTCGGCCAATCTGCTAGTGCCTCCGGCCATGCCCCTCCAGTTTACCTGGCTTCAGAATGGGCGGAAGTGTGGTGGGCTTAAATGGCCAGCGTTCCTCCTGGGACTTGTGCTCCCGTTTGGGGCATGGGCTATCGAAGTCCAACCGACTCGTGTCCAGATTGAGGCCGCCTTGCAACAAGGCAAGGCCGCCGCGGAGAAGCGCATCCCTCCGGATCGGCTCTATGCGTGGTTCGGAGCACGCGATGACCTGCATCCCAAAGGGTTCCTAATGACCAAGCTCAACGGATTGGTCGTGATGGGCGCGCACTTCGCCCTTCGATCCGCAACGCCGTCCGAACAGGAAATCGCTCAGATGCTGAATGCCAAGACCCTGCTGGTCAGTGTCATCCTCTTCGGCGACCGGCCGGACTTCGCCGTGGACAGCTACATGGTGCTGGAGCAAAACGGAAAGACGATCAAGCCGCAGAATGTCCGGTTCGACGGGCGGGCGGCTCGGACCGCAGTATGGCCGGGCTCACCGGCGTATCGCGCCAAGGTTGTCGCGTCCTTTGCCTATGCGGATCTGGATCCTCGCGCCAAGACCAAGCTGATCGTGTTTCCTGCCCAGGGCGGGGAAGTCACGTTTGATCTCGACTTCGCCCAAATTGATTGAACCGCCTCTCTGGAGGTCTTTATCTCTTTATGTGGAATGCGGAAATTCTTGCCATCGGTTTCGAATTGCTCGTCGGGAGACAGGCAGAGACCAATTCGCTGTTTCTGACGGATCAACTGGCGTCGCTGGGCATCGAAGTCCGGTTCAAGTCCGTAGTCGGCGACGATGAGGCCGATATCGCCGACGCGATTCGGACAGCCGCCCGCCGTGCGGACGTGGTTGTGATAACCGGCGGGTTGGGACCGACTATGGACGATGTGACACGGGAAGCGGTAGCGCGGATAACCGGGCGTCCGTTGCGCCGACGCGCTCGCGCGCTGGAAAGCATCAAACGGCGACTGGCTGCGTGGGGCCGGATACCCACTCCCGTGCAGTTACGACAGGCGTTGATTCCAGCCGGAGCGGAGGTGTTGAGCAATCCAGTAGGAAGCGCGCCCGGTTTCTGCCTGGAGTGGAAAGGCACGTTCCTGGTGGCTCTCCCCGGCGTACCCGCCGAAGCCCGGGCGATGGCAGCTGCAGAGGTACTACCTAGGCTGCAAAAGCGAATTGCGCGCAGGGGTGGGCAGAAACCGCCGGTTCCCATCGGCCGGCGGGTGCTCCACACCTTTGGCTTGTCGGAATCGGAAGTTGATCTCAGGCTTAAAGGCGTCGTTCCGGAAGACAGCGGCCTACGGCTCGGGCTTCAAGCCTCGCCGTTGGGGGTATTGGTGTCGTTGACCGCCTCTGCATCAGGGACAGGAGCGAAGCGGCGGCAGTCGAGCCGTTCCGGACATGATGTCGATGTTTTTGCTTCCGTGTTTCACGAAGTCCGACGGCGCCTCGGCGAATTCGTGTTCGCCGAGGGCGAAGACACGATGGAAGCCGTCGTCGGCCGTCTGCTCGTCGACAAGCAACTTACCCTGGCGGTTGCGGAATCATGCACCGGGGGCCTGATCGGGCATCGGCTCACGCAGGTGCCGGGGGCATCGAGCTATCTAGACCGCGTCGTGGTCAGCTACAGCAATCGGGCCAAAGTGGAATTGTTGGGCGTGCCGGCGAAGGTGATTGCCAAGCATGGAGCGGTGAGCGCGCCCGTCGTGGCCGCCATGGCGAAGGGGGTGCGCGAACGAAGTCGTACGGCAGTGGGGCTGAGCGTGACGGGGATCGCCGGTCCGGGCGGCGGCACGGCGACGAAACCGGTCGGGTTGATCTATACTGGGCTCGATTGGGGAGAGGAGGCCTGTCTCACCAGAGAGTTCCGATTTCACGGAGACCGTGAGGCGATCAAGCTCCGGTCTTCGCAGGCCGCGCTGGATCTCTTGCGCCGTTGGCTGTTAGGCCTGGAAGCCGATCATCGATGCTCCGCGCATTCCTTGCGGTAGAGTTGGACGAGAGTCTGCGGGCCGCGATCGCTCAGGTTCAGCGCGAGCTTCGCGATCGGATCGACCGACAGCTCGGGCGCGACGCGCGCATTCACTGGGTCCGTCCGGAATCCATTCATGTGACAGTCAAATTTCTCGGAGACATCGAGGAGACGTTGGTGGATCGGATCAGACAGGCATTGGGTCCTGTGCTGGCCGAGACGCCACGCTTTACCGTCCAGGTTGGCGGGGTCGGGGTTTTCGCCAATAGAAATGGACCGCGAGTTCTTTGGATCGGGTGCGCCGGCGGGACCGGGCAATCCGATGAAGGGGACCGCTGGCGCCAAGTGCATCAGGCGGTCGAACGAGCGCTTGGGCCATTGGGGTTTGCGGCTGAGCCCAAACCGTTCAGCCCGCACTTGACGCTGGCGAGGGTGAAGGCTGGGGAGAGGCAGGTCGGCAAGATCCTGGCCCAGAGCGGGGTGTTTGACCGTCCGCTGCCGTGCGGAATCTTGGACGTCGATGTGATCAGCCTTATGAGGAGCGAACTCAAACCCTCCGGCGCGGAATACAGCCGGATCTGGCAAGTTAAATTGCGGCAAGCAACCAACGCGTAGCGCACCGTGCGCCGCGCGCAGGCTAGGTTTACTCAGGGAAGTTCGGTATAATCCGCCGAGTCCCGCCAACCTAAAGGAGCATCACGATGGCCGAACGAGACGAGAAGAAACGGGCGTTGGATCTGGCTCTGTCCCAGATTGAAAAACAGTATGGGAAGGGGGCGATCATGAAACTGGGGACGGCGGAAGCGCCAGCCGATGTTCCGGTTATCTCGACTGGGTCGTTGGGGCTCGATATCGCTCTGGGCGTCGGCGGGTTCCCGCGCGGACGGGTCGTCGAAATTTTCGGTCCTGAAGCGTCGGGCAAAACCACTCTGACCCTGCACGCTATCGCGGAGGCGCAACGCGCCGGAGGGATCGCGGCCTTTATCGATGCCGAGCATGCGCTCGATTTAGGGTATGCGAGGAAGCTGGGGGTGCAGACCGACGATTTGTTGGTATCCCAACCGGATACCGGCGAGCAGGCGCTGGAGATCGCCGAGACGCTGGTCCGGAGCGGGGCTGTCGATCTCATCGTCGTGGACTCGGTCGCGGCGCTGGTCCCTCGCGCAGAGATTGAGGGGGAGATGGGCGACGCTCATATGGGCCTACAAGCCCGGCTTATGTCGCAAGCCTTGCGCAAGCTGACGGCCGCCATCTCCAAATCGCAAACGACGGTGATTTTCATCAATCAAATCCGGATGAAGCTGGGCGTGATGTTTGGCAATCCGGAGACCACTACTGGCGGCAATGCGCTCAAGTTTTACTCTTCCGTGCGGTTAGACATCAGACGGATCGAATCGATCAAAGAAGGGCAGGACGTCACAGGCAGCCGGGTGCGGGTGAAGGTCGTCAAGAACAAGCTGGCTCCGCCGTTCAGGCAGGCTGAATTCGATGTGATGTTCGCGGAGGGCATTTCCAAGGCTGGTGAGTTGGTGGATCTCGGTGTGGAGAAAAAAGTCCTGGAAAAATCCGGCGCCTGGTACTCTTACAAAGGAGAACGACTGGGGCAGGGACGGGAGGCCGTTCGGGATTATTTGAAAACGAATCAGGCGGTGGCTCGGGAAATCGAAGGCCGGTTGCGGGAGTTGGCGGGCATTCCAGGCTGCGGTGGAGAGAAGAAAGTCGAGATGAAGGACGAGAAACGTCTGGAGGGCCGAAGCGAAGACCGCAGAAGCCATAGCGCTCGCGCCGGAGCTTGAATGACCCGGAGACCGGCTGATACGTGGCATCGGCAGCGGTGCCCCGTCCAGGCTGACAAGATGTCTCGCACGGCGATCTCCACTGAGCAGCTCGAGCAGGCCGCACTCCGTTATCTGGCTCAACGAGATCGCACCAGCGCTCAGGTCGCACGGCATCTCGACCGCAAGGGTGCCTCCCAGGCACAAGTGCACGCAATCCTACGCCGGTTGACCAAAGCGGGTTACTTGAACGATCGTGCATTCGCCGCACGGTGGGCGGAGGCTCGGTTAGCCCGGCGTCCGATGGGGCGCGAAGCGCTCAAAGCGGAGTTGTTGCGACAGGGGCTGTCGGAGGGACTTGTCGTCCGGACGCTTGATACACTCTATCAGCGGGGCCGGGAGCGGGAACTGGCCGAACAGGTGCTCCGACAGGCAGCCCGGCGCACGCCGGTCTCTTCAAGCCGAGCTGCACGGTTGCTCAGGCAGCGCGGATTCGACGAAGAGACAATCGACCAGGTCGCGCCAAGCGAAGACCGAAATGGAGTCTAGTCACCGATGAATTGCAGTGCTCAGGATCTACGCCAGGCTTTTGTCCGCTACTTCGAAAGTCAGGGGCATCAGGCCGTGCCGAGTTCGTCGCTGATTCCGCAGGCGGATCCCACCTTGCTGTTCACCAACGCGGGGATGAACCAGTTCAAGCGGGTGTTCCTGGGCGAGGAAACCAGGCCGTATCGCCGTGCGGTGAGCGTGCAGAAGTGTCTCCGGGCCGGCGGGAAGCACAACGATCTGGAAAATGTCGGCTATACGCGCCGGCACCACACCTTCTTTGAGATGCTGGGCAACTTTTCGTTCGGCGATTACTTCAAAGAAGAGGCGATCCGGTTCGCGTGGGAGTTCCTCACCCAAACCATAGGGCTGCCGAAAGACCGCCTCTGGGTCACGATTTTCCGGGAAGACGATGAGGCCTATCAGCTGTGGGCAAAAATCGGGATGCCGGCGTCGCGGATCGTGCGCTTCGGCGAAAAGGATAACTTCTGGCAGATGGCCGACACCGGTCCTTGCGGTCCATGCTCCGAGATCCATTACGACCAGGGGCCGGCGGTACCGGGCGAGGAGCTGCCCAACGGCGCAGGCGACCGGGTCATCGAGATCTGGAACCTGGTTTTCATGCAGCACAACCGCGACGCCGACGGGACGTTGCACCCGCTGCCCAAGCCCAGCATCGATACCGGCATGGGCTTAGAGCGGCTGGCCGCGGTGGCGCAGGGGCGGTACAGCAATTATGACAGCGATCTGTTTCGACCGTTGCTTGATGCGATCGGAGCACAGGCCGGCCGCACATACGGCGGTGACGAGATCGCCGACCGCTCCATGCGCGTCGTGGCCGACCATTTGCGTGCAATCGCCTTCCTTGTCGCCGACGGTGTGCTGCCGTCCAACGAGGGCCGTGGTTATGTGCTGCGGCGCATTCTGCGTCGGGCGGCGCGCCATGGTCGACTGCTGGGACTGAAAGAGCCGTTTCTCTACAAGCTGACCGGCGCCGTCATTGAGGTGATGGGTGCCGCCTATCCGGAACTCCGCGCCGCGGCGGGGACGGTTGCGAAAGTGACGCAGGGCGAAGAAGAACGGTTCATCGCCACGCTCGATCAGGGCTTGCCGATTCTAACGGACATAATCGCCAAGGCGAAGCGCGCTGGCCGGTCCGTCCTGCCGGGAACCGACGTCTTCAAGCTGTATGACACGTATGGATTTCCGCTGGATCTGATTGCCGAGGCTTGCCGGGAACAGGGGATGACCGTGGACGAAGCCGGCTTCGACCGTGCCATCGAGGAGCAGCGAACCCGCGCCAGGAGGACGGCCGGCTTCGAGGAGGAGGCGACCAGGCCGGTCTTGGTGGAATTGGCGGGAAAGCTGGGTGCGACGCGTTTTATCGGTTATGAACGGTTGGAGTCGGAGAGCGTCATTCAGGCGATCCTGAAAGGGGACCGGGTGGTCAAAGAAGCGGTCGAAGGCGATGAAGTCGAGCTGGTGTTGAGCGAGACGCCGTTCTACGCCGAGGGCGGCGGGCAGGTGGGAGATCGCGGGGTGCTGACTGGGCCGGAGGGACGTGTGGAGGTGGTGGATACGACCAGGCCGGTTGCGAACTTGATCGTCCATAAGGGCACCGTGCGGGTAGGTCGGATCCGTGAAGGAGAGCCAGTCCGGACCATGGTCAACCCGATGACCCGGCAGGATGCGGCGTGTAACCATACCGCAACCCATCTGGTCCATGCGGCGCTACGGGAATTGTTGGGGCCGCATGTCAAACAATACGGTTCGCTGGTGGAGCCCCATCGGCTGCGCTTCGACTTCGCCCATTTCAAGCCCCTGTCTTCGCACGACATCGACGAAATTGAATCGATGGTGAACGAACACGTGCGCCGCAACGAACAGGTGCGTACCGAAGTGATGGGAGTGCAGGACGCGGTGGCGTCGGGGGCCTTGGCCTTTTTCGGTGACAAGTACGGCGACGTGGTGCGGGTGGTGAGCATCGAGTCGTTCAGCAAGGAACTGTGCGGCGGCACCCATTGCCGGCAGACCGGGGAAATCGGCGTGTTTCGCATCGTGTCGGAAACTGGGGTGGCGGCCGGCGTGCGTCGGATCGAAGCTCTGACGGGCAGCGGGGCGCTCGCCCATATGAAGTGGTTGGAGGCGGAGATCCGGGAGTTGTCCGAGTTGCTGAAAGCCGGCCCTGCCGAGTTGGTCGCAAAGACTCGTAAACTGACGGCGCAATTGAAAGAAAAAGAGCGCGAACTGGAAGCATTGAAACTCAAGATGGCCGATGGGTTGGGGGTCGACGCGCAGGTCAGAACCGTGCACGGAGTCCAGGTGCATGCCCAGCGGGCTGACGGCCTGGACGCCTCCGGCATGCGCGCGTTGGCCGATCGATTGCGGGACAAACTGCGGAGCGGCGTGATCGCGCTGGGCGCGGTCAACGACGGCAAGGTGTCGTTGCTGGTGGTGGTCACGAAGGATTTGACGCCACGGCTCAAGGCCAGCGACTTGATCCGGGAAATGGCAGCCGAGGTGGGGGGGACCGGCGGCGGACGGCCCGAGATGGCGCAGGCGGGCGGCAAGCATCCTGAGCGGCTCGGCGCGGCGCTGGAAAAAGTCTTTCGACTGGTCGAACAAGCCCTGGAGCGGTAAGCTGATGGCTGGAACGCGTATTTTGGCTCTGGATCACGGCACCAAGCGCATCGGCGTAGCTGTGAGTGATGAGCTACAGTGGATCGCGCAACCGCTCGAAACGTTCGAACGGCGCAGCCTGGATGCGGATATCGCCCACATTCAACATCTGGTGCGGACCTACGAGGTCGGCACAGTGGTGATGGGGGTGCCGCTGCGGCTGGACGGCAAGGTTGGGACGGCCGCTCAGGCGATCAACCGGTTCGTCGAGTGCTTGGCGCAGACCCTCGACGTGCCGGTGGTCACCTGGGATGAACGGCTGACCACCAGGTCAGCCGAACAGCTCTTGGTTGCCGCCGACGTCAGCCGGAAGAAGCGAAAGGGAGCAGTGGATCGCGTCGCCGCCGCGCTTCTGCTTCAAAGTTACCTGGAAAACTTGGCCTCAGCGGTTCGCGGCGACGAAGCGGGACGGGGAGAGGAAGCGGCGGGCGGTTCCGGCAGATGACGAGTCTATACGGGTGAGATCGGGATGCTGACCACTCGACTGGTTCTCTGGCTGATCGTCACCTTGCTCGGCCTGGGCGGCGTAGCCGGGTATCAGGTTATGCAATGGGTGGCCGCTCCGGCCGTTTCTCATTCCGATACGCCTCCCATCAAACGCATCGTCGTCCCTGAAGGGGCGTCGTTCCACCATGTGGCGGCGTTATTGGAACGGGAGCAGCTCATCAAAAGCCGCTCAGCGTTTCTTCTCCTCGGCAAAGCGACTGGCGCCGAGCGCAGGATTCATCCGGGGGAATATGAATTCAACGCCGGCATGCCGCCAACCGAGATTCTGGCCAAGCTCGTCTCGGGATTCGTAGTTCTGCATCAGGTCACGATTCCGGAAGGGTTTACCATGGTCCAGATCGCGGAAACGCTCGGAGCGCGTGGGTTGGTCGATCGGGCCGAGTTTCTTCGTCTGGCGCAGGACCGCGGGTTTATTCGGACGCTGGGCATCGAGGCGGACAGCTTGGAGGGCTACCTCTTCCCCGACACCTACCGATTCGCTCGTCTCACCAAGGCCAAAGACGTCATCCGTGTCTTGGTGGACAATTTCTGGCAGGCGTTCACGCCGGAATTGCGAGAACGGGCGAAACAGGTCAATCTGAGCATTCACGAAGTCCTGACCCTGGCTTCCGTAATCGAAAAGGAAACCAGCGTGGACGAGGAACGCCCGCTCATTTCGGCGGTCTTCCACAATCGCCTGCGGAAAAATATCCCGCTTCAGAGCGACCCCACTGTGATTTATGGGTTGGCAGCGGCCTTCGACGGCAATCTGCGGAAGCAGGACTTGGACAGCAAAAGCCCTTACAACACCTATCGTGTCAAAGGGCTGCCGCCGGGGCCGATCGCCAATCCGGGGGTGCGCGCGATCCGGGCGGCGCTCTATCCGGCGCCGGCACCATATCTCTATTTTGTCTCGCGCAACGACGGAACGCATCAGTTCTCTTCCACGCTGGAGGAACATAATCAGGCGGTCGAGAAATATCAGCGTCGACCTTGGCGCAGGGTGTCGTGACACATGCTGATCGCCGACCTTCCGACTCTCATCGAGCACACCATCCTTCGGCCCGAGGCCACCAAAGCCGACGTGCTCCGTGTGTGCGCAGAAGCGGTCAAATACGGATTCGGTGCTGTCTTTGTGCCGCCGTGCTATGTTGACGAGGCTGTCGCCGCGATCAAAGGCACGGCAATCCGGGTTGGCGTGCCCGTCGGGTTCCCGTTGGGCGGCCAGACGACGAAGGTGAAGGTTGCCGAGGCGGCGGAGGCAGCCGGTCGCGGAGCCAGGGAAGTAGACATGGTGATCAACATCAGCCGTCTGAAGTCCGGCGAGTACAGCCTTGTCCGACTAGAGATCGAAGAGGTTGTCAAGGCTACGCCGGGAGTCGGTCACAAGGTGATTCTCGAAACCAGCTATCTGACGCAGGACGAGAAAGCCACAGCTTGTCGGCTGGCGGTCGATGCCGGCGCCGAATATGTGAAGACCTCAACAGGGTTCGCTGCCGGAGGTGCGACAGTGGAGGATGTGCGGCTCATGAAAGCCTCGGTCGCCGGGCGAGCTAGGGTGAAGGCCTCTGGCGGGATCAGAGATTGGCGGACGGCACAGGCCCTGTTAGAGGCGGGGGCCGATCGGATCGGAACCAGCGCGAGCGTGAAGATCGTAGAAGAGTGGTTGGCGGCCGCGAAGCAGCGGTAATGCGGTGAAGTCATGGTGCTTTCCGACCGACGGCGGCGCATCGCGTGGTTTCCCGGAACTTGGTGCACGGGGTGAGGCGAAAGGGAGGACGTTTCGCTGCCGCGCAACGACCCGGCAGCCATAAGGTCCACCACCTTTTTCGCAATTGGTCGACTCGTCCCACGAACTTCCATCCTCGATCAGTCACCGTTCCATCGTTCCGACAGCATAGGCTTCTGCTGGAGCTTCTGCTATAGTGCGTAAACTATGGTCGACCGCGTCATCCTTATGGTTCTGGACGGACTTGGCGTCGGCGCATTACCGGACGCAGCGGAATATGGGGATGCCGACTGCAACACATTGGCGCACGTTGCGGAGGAAGTCGGCGGGCTGGACACGCCCAATCTGGAAGCCTTGGGGCTGGGACATCTCGGGCAGTTCAAGGGCGTACGGCCGATCAGCCAACCGCACGGATGTTTCGGCCGACTCGGATTTCTCTCCAAAGGCAAGGATTCCCTCACCGGGCTTTGGGAACTGACTGGGGTAGCGCTAGAGGAGTCGTTGCCCGCCTATCCGGGCGGGATTCCCCAGGAAGTCGTGGACATCGTTCAAGGCGTGAGCGGGCGGAAGATCTTGGGGAACCGTATCGCCCGGGCGGCGGATATCGTTGATGAATTGGGGCCGGAGCATCTCCGTGACGGTGCACTGATCCTGTTCACCAGCGGAGGCAGCGACCTGCAGGTCGCTGCCCATGAGACAGTCGTGGCGCCGGAGGCCCTTTACGCGTTGTGTCGAAAGACGAGAAGGGCGTTGAAATCCTTGTATCAGGTGCCTCGGATCGTTGCGCGCCCGTTTTCCGGAGAGGTCGGCGCGTTCGTCCTCACGGACAAGCGCCGTGATTTTGTTCCGGAGCCAACCGGGCAGACGTTGCTCGACGTACTCAGCCGGTTGGGGCAGTTGGTGATAGGTATCGGCAAGATCGACGACTTGTTCGCCGGCCGCGGGCTGACTCGAGCTACGCGCGGGGGATCGATCATCCGTGTGTTTGACGAAATGAGAAAAGTGTTGAACCAGGTGCCTCGCGGCTTGATCTTTGCGAGTATCGAACTGCCTTGCGGGAGCGCCCCCGCCTGTGCGACGGCGTTGCAGGAGTTCGACAGGTTGTTGCCACGACTGCAGGAACACCTCCGTCCCAGAGACCTCCTGTGCCTGACCGCCGATCACGGGGCCGATCCGATCGGATACGGGCGGATCCATTCGCGCGAGTACGCGCCGTTGTTGATCGGCGGGCTGAGGCTTGCGCACGGGGTGGATTTAGGAACACGTCCCACCGCCGCTGATTTGGGACAGACGATTGCGGAGGCCTTGGGCGCTCCGAGGTTGGCCTACGGCGAGAGTTTTTTAGACGTGCTGCAGCCGGGATAACCGGGAGAAGAGAACATGACGCGTCAAACGCGAGTGCGAATCGTCCGAAAAAGACAAGCTTCCGCGAAAGACGTCGGAGACGAGCCGTGTGACGCATGTTGATGCCTGTAGGGACCGGTGATGTCGGTTGAAGCGCGGTTGAGACAACTCGGCATCGAGCTTCCCTCTCCGCCCAAGCCAGTCGCGACCTATGTGCCGGCGGTTCAAGCGGGCGATCTATTGTTTTTAAGCGGCGTCATCCCCTTCCGCGACGGGGAAGTGGCCTTGCCCGGTAAACTGGGCCGGGAATTGACGGTGGAGCGGGGAATCGAAGCGGCCCGGATTGCGCTGCTGAACGCCCTGGCCATTATCCGGAACGAGTTGGGAACGCTGGATCGAGTGAAACGCATCGTGCGCCTGGTGGGGCACGTGGCGTCGGCCGAAGGATTCGCGCAGCATCCTACGGTGCTCAACGGTGCGTCCGATCTGCTGGTGGCCTTGTTTGGGGAAGCTGGACGACACGCGCGTGTCGCGCTGGGTGCTGCCGAATTGCCGCTTCATGCGCCGGTCGAGCTGGAGCTCATCGTGCAAGTGGCGAGGGAGCCGGGAGACGCTTAACTCCGGGAGGCGCCGTGAGGTTAAGTTTCTTTAGCTGCACGAGATGGGAAACGGGACAGATGCCCTGGAGCACACTGCTGGCGGCGGCCATATGGGCGCTGGGCATGGTCGAACACGCCGACGCGGCTGATGCGAACGAACGAGTTCTGACGGATGCCGAATACGCGCGGGTTGCAGAAGCCAAGGCCGTCTATATCGATCTGACTTTTTCCACGTGGCATCCTCGAGGGCGCACCCTTTCACAGATCGGTCCCTCGCTGAAAATCAAGCTGTCGAACGCGGGCTTCACGGTCGTTCCTAAAGAGAGCGATCCGCACGATCTGACGCTCAAGGTGCGGTATCGTGAGGAACGGGGGCAGCAGTACAAGTTTGATACCTACGGAACTGAGATCACGTGCGATATCAAATTGGAGCATGTTTCGGCGGGATTGTTGTTGGACCTGACGATTCGGGAGACGTCCGGAGCGTATGATTCCGGGACGCCGCCGTATCTCGAAGTCTTGGAACGGTTTGACACGAACCCGTATTTTTACTTTCTCGGAGAAATCGTGTCTGTCAGAACCAGGTCACGCTCGGGTGTGACCCAGGCGCTGATTCAAAGTCTGCAGCGAATGCTCCAGGCTGAAACGTCCAAGTCCGAGCAGTTGCAGGATGCGCACGGATTCCTGCCGGGAGAATCATTGTACCCGGCGCTGGTTCGGGAAAACACGATCCGCGAACTCGGCCGGTTGCGGGACGACCGGGCGGCGCCGGTGTTAATAGCGTTGCTGGGTCATGCGAGCAGACAGACCAGGCTGGACTCCATCGAGGCTTTGCGACCGTTGCGGGATTTGGCCGAAGTGCGATCTGCTCTGGAACGGATGGCGACGGGCGACCAAGACCCTGAGATCCGAAAAGCGGCCGCATCGGCGCTAGGTGCCTCGACTCCTGCATCTCCGATGAATTGATCGTCCTGCATCTTACCCTTGCTTGACAAGGGGAAAAGGCGGTTGTTATAGTTCGTGTTGTCCCTTCGCTTCCCGGTGCGGCTTCCCGTCTCGGTCTCATGCCTCGGTTGCGCGGGGTTACAGAGCCGCGCACAGAGTCAAATTTGAATCAGGACGACACATGAACGGTTCGCAAGGCATGCGCGTCCTTCGTTCGCGGCCGATCGGCAACAAGCTTCTGGGCGGTTCAGGTCCCGTCGGTATGTTTCATTTGGCGGTCGTGTTGCCGCTTCTCGGTTTGTTCATGACCGTGTTGCTCATGACAGCGACGGAATTCCGTGCCCTTGCGGCGGGGCGGGTCACGATCTCGCCGGAGTCTGCGACGCCGGGGGCCACGGTCTCCATCACCGGAATGGGGTTCGGCGCCTTCAAATCCGCGCAGACCAATCGGGTGCTGTTCAACGCTGTTCCGGCCTTGATTCAGCGATGGGAGCCTGATCTGATCGAAGTCAAGGTGCCGTTCAAGGCCGCTGATGGACCAGTCGAGGTAATCGCGGGCAAGAAGAAAATCAAGGCGGGGACGTTCAAGGTCCTGCGGCCGACGATCCATTCGGTGACGCCGTCTGAAGCGGAACCGGGGACGTTGCTCCGACTTCACGGGGCGCATTTCGGCAACACCGCAGGGTCCCGCGATCGCAACACGATGTTCGGCGTTAACGATGTGTTGATCGGCGGCGTGCCTGTGCGGGCGCTCCGGTGGCGCGACGACACCATCGAAGTCGAGGTTCCGGCCAATGCGACCTCGGGGGAGGTAGTGGTGCGGCTTGCTTCTTCAGATCCGTTGCCTGACGGCTCCTGCTGCGCCCCGGTTGAATACACGATGAGCAACGCTGTGCCCATCACGCTCATCCCGTCCGTGCGCGTTGATCCGCTCAGTGGACCGGTCGGGACGAAAGTGGTGCTGTTCGGGAAAGGGTTCGGTCAGACCAAGGCTCCGGGGGACGGCGTGTTCTTTAACGGACGACCGGCGACGGTGGCGAAATGGGCCGATGATTTGATTGTCGTCCATGTCCCGCTCGATGCGTCCAGCGGGCCGCTGGTCCTCAGACGCGGCGGCGCTGAACGGACGGTTGGCAACTTCACGGTCCATGTGCCCAAGGCGTCGTCGGTCACGCCGACGAGCGCGCCAATCGGGACGCTCATCAAGATCACGGGCGAACATTTTGGATTGTATTCGGAGAGCGGGTCGACGCCGTTCGCCTTCGCCGATTTCGACAAAGGTGAAAATAGCGTCGAAATCGGTGGGGTGCCGGCCGTCATCTATCGCTGGCATGACGACCGCATCGACGCCTGGGTGCCGTTCAGCGCCAAGAGCGGTCCGGTGGTTGTGAAGCGAGGAGGCACCAGGCCGAACCCAGATGGATCTTGCTGCGCCGAACGCGGGATCGTGGCTACGGAAGCCGGGACGTTCACAGTAATCACGCCGAAGATCGAGTCCTATTCTCCGACATCGGCTGGCATTGATGAGATTGTGACCATCAAGGGATCGGGATTTGGCTCGTTCTTGAAGACGACCGAAGCGACGCAACCCGGGCTGAACGAAGGAGGGCACGACAATGCCCCTATCGATCTGGGCGAGAACGTGTCCAGGACCGAGGTTCTGTTCAACAATATCGCCGCCCTGGTGGTGTCGTGGAGCGACACCGAGATCAAAGTCCGGGTTCCTCGTCGGAACGTGTTCGGCGTCGGCAAGAAAGGAGAGTTCAATCCCGATCTGACGACCGGTCCGTTGGTCGTACGTCGGGGATCTTGGGATCTCCTGCCGGACGGAAGTTGTTGTACGCCGAAGAAATGGCTGACCTTGGAGGCCGGACCGTTCACAATCAAAGCGCAAGGATTGCCGGATCAGCGTTACTTCACTGATACAAGCCCAGAAGCGAGCACGACCCAATAACCACATCTTTCATCCTTCATGAGCCCAACCGTTTTTCCGTCCCGAACGGTCGCCGCGGTCGTTCTCTTGAGCTTGTGGCTCGTCGATCCGTCCGGTATGGCGGCCGAACTTCTACGCGTGCGGGTGGCGCAGCAGAAGAGCGGCACCGGGGTTACGCTGATGGGTGTCTATTTTCACGACATTCGGCTTGGTTGGGCGGTAGGGGACGGTGGCGAGATTCTTAAGACCGTCGATGGAGGAAAGCGTTGGAGAAAAGTTGCCAGCGGGACGACGGCGCGGTTGACCGGTGTGTTCTTCGTGGATTCCCAGCGCGGATGGGTCGTCGGGGCCAATGGAACGATTCGCCACTCAAATAACGGAGGCGAAAGTTGGGCTCCTCAGTCGTCCGGAGTGCAGGTCCCCTTGTATGGGCTTTCTTTTGTGTCGCCTACGCACGGGTGGGTGGTGGGCGGCTCAGGCACGATCTTGTACACGGAGGACGGCGGCATCCACTGGTCGGATCAGATCAGCGGAACCAACGCGGCGCTCTACGCGGTGCATTTCGTGAATTCGCGGCGAGGAACGGTGGTCGGAGCGCTGGGTACTATTCTCTCGACCGAGGATGGCGGCGCGACGTGGACTCCCCAGGAAGCGCCGAGTTCGGTGACGTTCTTCGACGTATTTTTCAACGATCCGTTGAATGGCTGGGCTGTGGGCAATGCCGGTGCAATGTTTCAGACAACGGATGCGGGGCATCGCTGGATCGACAGGACCCTGCCCTGCACGAGGGCCTGCACGAGGGTGACTGATCTCATCCGTATTCGGTTCACCAGTCCTCAAGCAGGCTGGATTGTGGGTGAACGCGGCAGCATTTTCCGCACCACCGATGCGGGTTTCACATGGGTGGAGGAAAAGAACGAGGCCAAGGTGTCCCTGTTCGGACTCTCCTTTCCTGACCCTTCCCACGGCTGGGCCAGCGGCGAGCGGGGGACCATTGTCCATATCGCCGCACCCGTCGAAGCCGTCAAACAGTAGGCGTGAGGTGTAAGGTCGTCATCTAACCCAGTTCTCCCAGTCGGCTTTGCAGGATACTGAGTCCCGCCAAAGCAGCAGTCTCGGCTCTGAGAACTCGGTTTCCCAGCGTGACGAAACTGAAGCCGCAAGCGCGGGCAAGTCCGAGTTCTTCAGCTGTCCACCCTCCTTCGGGTCCCACGACGAGGACGATCGGCCTTGTGGCATCTTCAGGCAGAGGAACGGCAAGCAGGCTATAGCCACTCGCGCGTTCCGTGAGGATAAGCCCGCTGCGTGTGTCGGACTGTCGCGGGACAAACTCGGCGAAGTCGCAAGGATTCTCAAGGGTCGGGATGTCCCAGCGTTCGGATTGCTGGGCCGCTTCCAGGGCGATCCGCTCCCAACGAAGTCGCTGGTGAGGAATGCGCGTCACTTGCGGTCGGACCACCGAGTAGCGTGTGATCAGCGGGACGATCGAGGAGACTCCGAGTTCGGTGGCCTTTTGGACCAGCCAATCCATCCGGTCGCCCTTGAGTAGGGCCGGAGCGAGAACGAGCGGGGGACTTCGGCGGGCCGGTGCGTGTTCCTCCTCCGTGATCCGGCCGATCAGTTCATGCCGGCCTATTCGCGTGATAGTCATCCGATAGCGGCGGTGCTGGTCGTCGCCTACTCGGAGTTCTTCACCCACGTGCACCCGTAAGCTGCGTAGGTGATCGAGGAGTGGGCCAGCGATGGTCACGGTCCCGTTGTGGATCTGAGCCGCGGTGATGAAAAAAACCGGCATCGGCGACCGGATCGATCGTGGATCTGGAGTAAGGGTGGAGCGGAGAACGGGCGAAGGGGTCACTCGAAGAAGGTCTTCATCCTGTCGAAGAAACCATCCCCTTCGTTGTCCAGTGTCATCCCGCTTTCTTTGGCGAATTCGGTCAACAATTCCTTCTGCCTCGGCGTCAGCTTGGTCGGAATGTGCACTTTGATCGTGCACAACTGATCGCCAGTCTGGTGCCCTTTCAGGCTGGGCACTCCCAGACCCTTCAGCCGCAGCACCTTGTCGTGTTGCGTGCCAGGAGGAATCTTGATGACCGTTTTCCCCTTCAACGTGGGGACTTCGACTTTGCCGCCCAGCGCCGCCGTCACGAAGCTGACTGGGACGTCGCACAAGATGTCGTTGCCTTTCCGCGTAAAGACCGGATGCGGCTTGACGGTCACGGCGACATACAGGTCACCGGGCGGTCCGCCGTTGATGCCGTGCTCGCCTTCGTTGGCCAGTCGCAACCGCATGCCCGATTCGATTCCGGCGGGAATGTGCACGGACAGAGTCCGTTCCCGGTAGACACGTTGGCGGCCTTGACAGGTGCCGCAGGGCTCCGTGATGACGTGGCCGCTGCCCTCGCACTGACCGCACGGCCGGCTGACGCTGAAGAATCCCTGCTGGAACCGAAGCTGTCCAGACCCCTTACAACTCGGACAGGGTTTAATCGAGGACGCCGACCGCGCGCCGCTGCCTTTGCAATCCGGACAGACTTCCCACCGCGGAATCTTGAGCTTGGCTTCTTTCCCGTAAACCGCTTCTTCGAAGGACAGTTCCAGGTTGTATTGGAGATCCGATCCGCGTTCGGCTCGAGACCGTCCGCGCGGACTGCCGAAGAAATCTTCGAAGATGTCGTTGAAGATGTCGCTGAACCCGCCGCGGCCGAAATCGAAGCCCTCGAACCCGCCGGCCCCCTGCTGCGTGCCAGCATGACCGAACATGTCGTAACGCCGGCGTTTCTCTTGATCGCTGAGCACTTCGTAGGCTTCGTTGATCTCTTTGAAACGTTCTTCGGCGGCTTTTTTCTGCTGGTCGGTGGTTTGGAGATCGGGATGGTATTGGCGCGCCAGCCGGCGGTAGGCTTTCTTGATGTCTTCCTCGGAGGCGTTACGGTCGACCCCGAGCACCTCGTAATAGTCGCGCTTAGCCACGGAAGCCATAGCTTTCTATGTCGAACAAAAACCGAGTCCCGTGCGAACGGAACTCGGTCTTGTTGGAAGATTATTGTACTCTACTTTTTGTCCTTGTCCACTTCTTCGAATTCGGCATCCACGACCTTGTCGTCCGTCTTGCCCTGGGCGCCGCTGTTTCCCTGCGTACCGCTTGGGCCCGCGCTCGCGGATGCCTTCTTGTACATCTCCTCGGCCAGTTTATGCGAGGCGCGGGTCAAGGCCTGCGTCGCCGACTCGATGGCCGCGAGGTCGTTGCCTTCCATCGCCTTGCGAACAGCCGCGATCGCGTCCTTGATCCTGTTCTTGTCGTCTTCGCTGATCTTGTCGCCGTGCTCGGTCAGATTTTTCTCGGTGCTGTAAATCAGCGAGTCGGCTTGGTTACGCGCTTCTGCGAGCTTGCGTCGCTTCTTGTCTTCTTCGGTGTGAGCCTGGGCTTCCTTCACCAGCCGTTCGACCTCTTCCTTGCTGAGTCCGCTGGAAGCGGTGATCTTGATCGACTGTTCTTTGCCGGTTCCCAAATCCTTCGCGGACACGTGCACGATGCCATTGGCGTCGATGTCGAAGGTGACTTCGATCTGGGGCACGCCGCGCGGCGCCGGCGGGATACCGACCAGGTCGAACTGCCCTAACAGTTTGTTGTCAGCGGCCATCTCGCGCTCGCCTTGGAAGACCCGGATCGTCACCGCGGTCTGGTTGTCGGCCGCGGTGGAAAAGATCTGGCTCTTCTTGGTCGGGATGGTCGTGTTGCGCTCGATTAAGTGCGTGAAGATGCCGCCGAGGGTTTCGATGCCCAGGGTGAGCGGTGTGACGTCCAGGAGCAGGACGTCCTTGACCTCGCCCTTCAACACGCCACCCTGGATGGCCGCACCGACGGCGACAACCTCGTCGGGATTGACGCCGCGATGCGGTTCTTTGCCGAAGAATTCGCGGACGACCTGGATGACCTTGGGCATCCGGGTCATGCCACCCACCAGCACCACTTCGTTGATGTCCCGGGCTGTCACACCCGCATCGGCCAACGCCTTCTTGCACGGTTCGATGGTCCGCTGGATCAGATCATCCACAAGCTGTTCCAGTTTGGCCCGCGTGAGCTTGGTCACCAGGTGCTTCGGTCCGCTGGCATCCGCGGTGATAAAGGGGAGGTTGATTTCAGTCTCCTGCGAAGACGACAACTCAATCTTCGCCCGCTCGGCTGCTTCCTTGAGCCGCTGGAGGGCCATGCGATCCTTGCGCAAATCGATCCCTTGGTCTTTTTTGAACTCCTCCACCAGCCAATCCATAATCCGGAGGTCGAAGTCATCGCCGCCGAGGTAAGTGTCCCCATTGGTGGACTTGACTTCGAAGACGCCATCGCCAATTTCCAGGATGGAGATATCGAACGTCCCCCCGCCGAGGTCGTAGACCGCGATGCGCTCGTCCTTTTTCTTGTCAAGGCCGTAGGCCAGCGAAGCGGCCGTCGGTTCATTGATGATGCGAAGCACGTTAAGACCGGCGATCTGCCCTGCATCTTTGGTGGCCTGGCGCTGGCTGTCGTCAAAGTACGCCGGCACGGTGATGACGGCCTCGGTAACCTTCTCGCCGAGATAATCCTCCGCCGTCTGTTTCATTTTTTGAAGGATCATTGCCGAGATCTCGGGCGGGCTATACCGTTTGCCACGCAACTCGACGTGCGCGTCGCCGTTGTCCGCCTCGACAATTTTGTAGGGGAGTCTTTTGATAGCTTCCTGCACTTCGCGCGAGCGGTGTTTGCGCCCCATTAGTCGTTTGACGGAAAAAACGGTGTTTTCCGGGTTGGTAATGGCCTGACGTTTTGCGATTTGGCCGACCAACCGTTCGCCTTTGTCCGTGATGGCGACGACCGAAGGAGTCGTTCGGCTGCCTTCCGCGTTGGCGATGACGACCGGGTCGCCGCCGCTCATGACCGCGACGCAGGAATTGGTGGTTCCGAGATCGATACCGATGACCTTACCCATGTGCGTCTCCTTCCTTCATGAAGCAAACACCGCATCACTCGGTGTCGTCCTTTGATGTGGGCTTCTCAGGTTTATCTGATGTTCCCATGGATACGCTGACCATGGCGGCCCGCAACAATCGGTCATGCAGGAGATAACCTTTTTGAAATTCTTCGACCACCATGTTAGCCGCGATCTCTGCTGACTCGACTTGCGCCACGGCCTGATGGCGGGTCGGGTCGAACGGTTCTCCGACGCTTGCAATCGGACGGACTCCAAACTTTGCCAGCGTTTCCGTTAGTTGCTTCAAGGTCAGTTCGACACCTTGAACGATGGCTTCGCCTCCGCCATTCTCTTTGGCCGAGCGAATCGCCCGTTCCAAGTTGTCGAGAACCGGCAGCAGTTCTCGTAAGATCTGCTCGTTCCCAAATCGGATCTGCTCCCGTTGCTCCCGCTGCGTCACGCGCTTGTAGTTCTCGAACTCTGCGGCTAGCCGGAGATACTTGTCCTGCAGTGCTTGACATTCTGCGGTCTTGGAAGCAAGCGCCCTCTTCAACTCCGCGACCGGTCCCGCTTCTTCCTGCGATTCATCCGCAGGAGAAGGGAGTTCCTGGGTCTTGGCTTCTAACTCTTCGATTGTATTCGTGTTTTTGTCGTTCTGATCCACCAGCGTACCTACACTAGCTGCGAGATAGCCACCAAGCCCTTAAAGTCAACAGGTCTCGGGAGATTTGTTTCCTCATCGGGACAGGCACGTCAGAGTGTGGATAGAGCCGGCGTCATGGCCGCAAGGCGGCGATCCTACAGAAAATGGACATGCGGATGGCGACGACCCTTTCATCCCCTGTTGCGTCCACAGAGTAAGCGGTCACCGGGCAACGGCGGGGGCCGGGGGCTAACGACCGGCTTTGCGAGTTCTCTCCGCCATGGGCTTTTAGCCCACCCTGCCATACGAACCCTCTTGGCGTGAGAAAAGAGGTGAGGCAGTGGGCGAAGCTCCCAGTCGTTCGCCCTTGCGGCTGCTGGCTGTTTTCCAAGGCAAGCCAGCGCGGGGCGTTTGGCGGAAGAGTCTTCATGTCTCGCCTCGACTTCGTCGGTAGAGCAGTTCCAAGCCTTCCAGGGTCAGCCAGGGGCGGACTTCGCGAATCGTTCGAGATTCGGGAGCGATAATCGCGGATAACCCGCCGGTCGCGACCACGAAAGTGGAATGACCCAACTCCTGTTCCATGCGGCGGACGATTTCGTCCACTAACCCCGCGTAGCCGTAGACCAAGCCAGATTGGATGCTGCTCGCCGTGTCTCGACCGATCACGCACTTGGGACGGATCAGTTCCACCTTGGGCAATTTGGCCGTGTGTGAAAACAGCGCGTCCGCGGAGATGCTCAGGCCCGGCGCAATGACCCCCCCGAGGTATTCGCCGGTCCCGGTTACGGCGCAGAAGGTGGTCGCGGTGCCGAAATCGACGATGATGAGTTCGGTTCGATAGCGGTGGTAGGCGGCCGCCGCGTTGACGAGCCGGTCGCTGCCGATCTCTTTCGGGTTGGCGTAACGTAGCGTGAGGCCGGTGTCCGTCTCGCAAGAGATCACCAACGGAACCTGGCCAAAACAGGTCTGGGTCATTGCCTCGAACAGGGGGGTCAGGGAGGGGACGACACTGGAAATGGCCGCGCCGGAGATGTGGTCCGGCTTCACCCCTGCTGCCGCCAAGAGGTTCAAGAACAGAATCCCGTATTCGTCGATCGTTTTGCGGGGATCGGTTGCCAGCCGCCAATGGCCTTTCAAGATCTGGCCGTCGAACAGTCCCCAGACAATGTTGGAATTTCCGATATCGATGGCCAACAGCATGACACAAATTCTACTCCGTCTTCGCTCGGATTTGCCATCATCTCAGGTGGAAAACATCGCCGGCATGAATCTCCAACAGTTCCGGATGGGAGCTGGCAGACGGCGTGCCGCTGCGAATGATCTGCAGGCCGCCGCTCTCGGCGATCGAGTCGGCTATGCCCTCGACCTGATCGCCCTGCGCCAGGGCGACCAGGACTCTGCGTCCCAGGGTTGAGCAACGGTCGCTGTACTCCTGTCTCAGCCGCTCGATCGGCTCCAAGGCGAGCATTTCCAAGCGACGCTCGAGTTGCGCCAAAAGCCCCGCCAGCAACCGCGCGCGATCAACGGGACGGCCAATCTCCGCCAGCAGCGAGGTGGCGCTCGCGCGAAGATCGTCCGGGAATCGATCGCGATCGAGATTGACGTTGAGGCCGATGCCGATGATCACAAAGGGGATGCCATCCCATCTGCATGCGCTTTCGCAAAGCAAGCCCCCCATCTTCCGGTCGTTCACCAACAGGTCGTTGGGCCATTTGAGCGACGGGGTCAGGGAAGTTTCCTGTTGAATCGCGTCGGCGCAGGCCAGGGCCGAGGCCAGCGGTATCCACGGCAACCAGTGCGCCTTTCGTTCCGGCGAGGGTTGACGCAACACGATCACCGAGCAGTAGAGATTTACTCCGGGCGGCGAGAACCACGACCGGCCGCGGCGCCCTCGACCGGCGGTCTGCTGGTCCGCGACCACTGTCGTACCGTCTTTCGCCCCTTGCAGAGCCAGGGCCGTCGCGACCGTGTTAGTGGAGTCCGTTTCCTCCAGAAGGCAGAGAGACTGGCCGAGGATCCGGGTCGAGAGATGCCGTTGGATCGAATCGACCGTGAGCGGGCGTGAGAGCGGTGAGTCAAACACAGGTTACGTGGTCCGGCGCCGGTTCCTAAGTGGCAGAATATCCATGCTGATCTCGGCGGCGGGAGCCGAATGGGTGAGCGCGCCGACCGAGATGATGTTCGCCCCGGCTGCGGCCATTTCACGGACGTTTTCCAGCGTGATGCCGCCCGAAACTTCGACCTGGGCGCGCCCTTTAATCAGGTTGACAGCCCGACGCACGGTCGACGGGGACATGTTATCGAGCAGGATGACATCGGCCGCTCCGTCCAATGCCTCGCGGATCTGCTTCAGAGATTCCACCTCGACGATGATCCGCAGGCCATGGGGGCTACGTTCTCTGGCCAGGCGGCAGGCGTCGGCGACGTTCAGTCCGCGCATTCTCAAGAGAGCCAGGTGGTTGTCCTTGATCAGGACGCCGTCGCCCAGGCTGTGGCGATGATTCCATCCGCCGCCCAGCCGGACCGCCCACTTTTCCAACGCGCGCAACCCGGGTACGGTCTTTCTCGTGTCCACGATCTTGACCGGATAACCTCGAACAGCGTGGCGGAATTGCGCGGTGAGAGTCGCGATGCCGGACAGGTGTTGCAGAAAATTGAGTGCGACCCGCTCGCCCATCAAGAGCGAACGGCCGTCGCCTTCAATGGTCAGCAAGACCTTGCCCGGTGCAAGCTTTGTTCCCTCTTTCACCGCGTGGATGATCCTCAGCGACGAATCGACCGCGCGGAAAGTCTCCTGCGCCGCTGCGATGCCGGCCGCGACCAGCGTCTGCCGGGCTACCACCACTCCACGAGCCGGGCAGGGACCGGAAAAAAGCGCCGAGGTCGTCGCATCACCGAGGGCAAGATCTTCGCGCAGTGCTAAGCGAACGGCCCGGCGGATGTCTGCGGTCGGTACGGGGATCATGGCGCGCGTCGCCGCATGATCGCGCAAAGCTGCTCTTCACTGCTGAGTAGCACAGCCTGATCTCGTTGCAAAACCTTGAGCCGCCCTTGGTGCTCGGCGACTACCTCTGGGGAGGCGTTGGACGTGAACCCGACATTCTTGAGCTTGGCTTCCAATCGCTGAACTTCTGCTGCTCCTTCCGCTCGTTGCCTGCTGATCCGGGCCAGGGCCTTCTGTAAGTCCACGTCGCCTTCCACGACCATCCCGACGGTGAGGCCTTCCGCGGCGAGTCTCAACACATTGGATGAGGGCCACTGGTCGAACGGAAGAACCTGTACGGCTCCGCGAGCAAGATGTGCCACGAGTCCCTGAAGAGTTTCCAGGATCTGGCCTTCGCGCTCAGAACTTCCCCATGCGAAAAAGGTCACCGGCTTTCCCGGTGGGTAATTCAGCAGCGCTCGGGCAGTTCGGGTGGTCGTGACGCATTGTTCGAGGATGCTGAATGCGTGTTCCGTGTCCTTGGAGTCCCAATTGGGCCGTTCCTCGGGATAGGGTTGAATGACGAGGCTTTCGCCTTCGTGCGGCAGCGTCTGCCAAATCTCTTCGGTGATGAATGGCATGAACGGGTGCAACAGGCGTTGTATGGTCTCGAAGGTCTCGACCAGTGTGTGTCTGGTCCGTCGCGCGTCCACCGAATCGTTGTGCTGGAGGAATGGCTTGACCATTTCCAGGTACCAGTCGCAGTATTCATGCCAGATGAAGTGATACAAGCGGCTGGCGGCTCGGTCGAAGCGATAGTGTTCCAGTTCCTGGGTCACGCTTCTGATGGTGAAGTTCAGCCGACTTAGGATCCACCGGTCGGGAAACGAGCGCGCCGCGGCCGGAATGTCCTCCCGTGGGCCGTCGAGGTGCATGAGGATGAACCGGGCCGCGTTCCAAAGCTTATTGGCAAAGTTCCGATAGCCTTCGATCCGCTCTTCCGACAACTTGATGTCGCGACCGGGAGAGGCCATCGACGCCAGCGTGAAACGCAGCGCGTCGGTGCCGTACCGCTCCATCATGTGGAGGGGATCAATGACGTTCCCCTTTGACTTGCTCATCTTCTGACCCTCGGCGTCCCGGACCAACGCATGGATGTATACGTCGCGGAACGGCACGTCGCCTGTGAACTTGAGTCCCATCATGATCATCCGGGCGACCCAGAAAAACAGAATGTCGAGACCTGTGACCAGGGTCGAGGTCGGATAGTAGGTCTTCAATTCAGGCGTCTCATCCGGCCAGCCGAGTGTGGAGAAGGGCCAGAGTGCGGAGGAGAACCAGGTGTCGAGCACGTCGGGATCTTGCACAAATTCTTGGCCGCCGCAATGGGGGCACCGGGTGGGCGCCGATTTTGCCACCACAGGCCGAGCTTCTTGTGTGACGGTGTAGTTCCACGTCGTTATTTCCGGCAGTAGTCCTTCTTCTCCGGTGGCCATAACGGCATGGCCGGTCCTCACGATGTGTGTTCGATTACAGCTTGTGCAATACCAGGCGGGAATCTGATGGCCCCACCAGATTTGACGGGAAATGCACCAGTCTTTGATCTCTCGCATCCAGGCCAGGTAGTTGTTGATCCAGCCTTCGGGCACGATCCGGATTCGGCCGTCCTCGACAGCCTTGATGGCCGGCTCGGCCAGCGGCTTGATCTTGACGAACCACTGTGGCGAAAGGTAGGGCTCGACGACCGTCTTGCAGCGGTAGCATTTTCCGATCGCCATTTTGTGGTCTTCGACCTTCGTTAGGAAGCCACGTTCGCGTAGAGCGTCAACGACGATCGTCCGGGCCTGCTGGACCGGTTTCAGCGCCAGGTTGAGCGCAAGCGACCGGTCCGCCTGGGCTTCGGAAAGTCCGAAGCCGTCCATCTGGGCTTGCGCTGTCAAGAGAGAAATCCGAGGGAGTCCATGGCGTTCACCAGCCTCAAAGTCGTTGAAGTCGTGGGCCGGGGTGATCTTGACGGCGCCGGTGCCGAACTCCAGGTCCACGAGGATGGCATCGCCGACGATTGGAATGTCGCGGGTGGTCAATGGCAAGCGAACCATCTTGCCGATCAGATGGCGATAACGTGGGTCTTCGGGATGGACAGCGACGGCTGTGTCGCCCAGCATCGTCTCGGGTCGGGTGGTGGCGACGGTCAGAGCGGTGCCCGGGTCATCCGCCAGCGGATAGCGGATGTAGTACATCTTGCCTCTGATGTCTTCGTGCTCCACTTCGATGTCCGACAGTGCGGTGAGGCAACGGGGACACCAGTTGATCAATCGTTCCCCTCGGTAGATGAGGCCCTCCTCGTAAAGGCGGATGAAGACCTCGCGGACCGCCTTGGAAAGTCCCTCGTCCATGGTGAATCGCAAACGGTCCCAGTCGCAGGAAGCCCCAAGACGCTTCAGTTGCCGAATGATGGTGTCGCCCGCTTTCGCTTTCCATTCCCAGACCCGTTGCAGAAAGCGCTCCCGCCCCAAGTCTTCGCGCGATGTGCCTTCGGCGAGCAGTTGTCGTTCCACCACGTTCTGCGTCGCGATACCGGCGTGGTCGGTGCCCGGCATCCAGAGCACGTTGCGCCCCTGCATGCGGCGCCAGCGGATCAGGATATCCTGCAGGGAGTTGTTCAACGCGTGTCCGACATGGAGCGACCCGGTGACATTCGGCGGAGGGATGACGATGCAGTATGGTCGGCCGGGGTGGGTCACGGATGCGCGAAAATAGCCGCGGTCGATCCACACCTGATACCAGCGTTCTTCGACCTGCTTCGGGTCGTAGGTCTTGTCAAGCTGCCGTCCCGACATAAGCCTTGCGGCTGCGCGATAGAGCAGGCATCTTAACATGCCCGATCTACCCTCACAAGGCACGGAGCGCGCTTCCGTAGAACCCCACACGGACCACGCTTGTCGGCGCGTCGCTCGCCGTGCTATAGATGCGCGCCGCCGGGGTGGCGTGGCATCTAAACCGATGAACCGAGAAGAATGGAGAGGTCATGGCCAAAGGACGAGAGAAGGATAGAAAGACGAGAAGGAAGCATCGCAAGAACGTGCAGCGGTTGAAAGCCCTGGCGAAGGCGCGGCGCAGTAAGAAGGCCAGAAAGGCGTGAAGGGTGAAAGATCGTCGAACGAGGAGGAGGGCTGAAAATTAAACCGTCAGTCTCTTGATCTCGTCTTTGACACGAGTCTCCGCGAGGTCCGGGACGATCTGCTGAACTGCCAGCGCGATGCTCCTCTCGGCGAGGTCGCGCACCACGGCCTCCGCGAGCTCGCGGACCTGCCTCGCCGCCGCTTCCTGTACGGCCTCCTTCACGACTTGATCGATCGATCCCCATTGTTCGCGAACGATTGCCGGCAGTTGCCTGCGGATGGCCGAGTCGACCAGTTCGCCGGTTGTCTGTTCGATCGTGTTCCGTATGAGCGAAGCAGCCGATTCTCGGACGTGCTTCGCGACCATCGCTTCGATATCCCTGCTCTGCTGAGCCATGGCTTTCGGCAACTCATCCGCAATGCTGTCGCGGACCGCCTGACTGATCCGTTCAGCTGACACGCCGAGCGCGAGGTGCTTCTCGATTTCGCCTTTGATGGCTTGCGACACCTGGGCTTCGACCTCTCGGCCGAGGATTTGCGGCAGAAGTTTCTCCACCTTCCGCTCTGCCCGCTCGGTCATGGTTTGCACCAAATGGCCGAGCAGGCTGCGCATGGCTTCTTCCGCAATGCCCGCCGTCTGCCGATGTGAGTCCGTCTGAAGTGAAGGCGGCACCTGCTCATCGTCCGGAGCCGAGGACACGGTTGAAGGGGACGGTTCGATGACCGAAGCCTCCTGTTCTCTGGCAGCGGGTTCCCCGTTCGAAGGATCGGACAATTTGACGGTCTCGTCGGTGTCGGTGACCTGAGATGCAGGCGGCCATGTCTTCCGTTTGGACTTCGAGCCTGTGGCGGCAATCTGAGTCCGCTTGCCCTCCTGTTGCAGGCCTTTGATCACCTCCAGCAGGTGCTCGGATTGGAAGGGTTTTTTGAGGAAAGCCCTCACGCCCAGCGATCGCAAGTGGTGTTCATCCGGCCGGTCCGCCAGGGTGATCAGCGAGACGATGGAGGTGTCGGACAGATTGGAGTGCTGACTCAGTTCTTTGCAAAACCCGGAGAAGGTCATCTTGTCCAGGTGGTAATCCGCAATGATCAGATCCGGGCTCAGACGCTTGGCCGCTTCAAGCGCGGTCGGGCCGTCTTGAAACCCAAGGACCTCGAATCCTTCGGGAGCGGAGATTTGTTCGACTATCCGCCGAACGGCCGGACTGCTATCCACGACGAAGATGCGAGCAGTCACGTAACTCTCCAATTTTATTGAACTATTGTGAAAGCTAGCAGAGGGTCTGGGTTCTGTCAAGGAATGCGAAGTCATTTGGCGGATGTTTTGACTTCCTCGTCTCGGGCTGACTAGAATCCGCGCACGCCATGCAACTTTAGTGTCACGCAACGCGCCAGGCGGCGCCTTGCGTGGGGCGACTTGCCGATCAGGGTTGTGGGGCAAGGGTTCATGTCCACTTGGGGGCTCAGTCGGAGGGTGTCGACTTGGTGACGAATCGGACTCAGGTCGTCTTCTTCGATGCGGCCGGGACGTTGTTTCGTGTCAAGGGCTCGGTGGCCGAGATTTATCTCCGGTACGCGGAACGATACGGAGTGAAACGGACGGACGAGAAGCTTGCCGCTGTGAAGGCCGCTTTCGCGCGGGCGTTTCAGGAGGCGCCGCCGCCTGTGTTTGCCGCTACCGATCCCGTGGCGATCAAACAATGCGAACGGATGTGGTGGTTCGATATCGTCCACAGCGTGTTTTACCGGGTGGGGATGTTCGAAGGATTCGATGACTACTTTGATGAAGTCTTTCAGGCCTTCGATGGGCCGGAATGGTGGACCCTCTACCCGGAGACGCTCGGTGTGCTCAAGGCCTTGAAAGGGCTCGGGTACGAATTGGGGATCGTGTCCAATTGTGATTCACGTCTGTTCAATGTGTTGAGAGGGTTGGGGATCGCGGATTTGTTCGATACGGTGACGATTTCGAGCCTTGCCCGTGCAGCCAAACCCGCGCCGGAAATTTTCCGCGTCGCGCTGGACAAGCATGCGGCTGATCCGGAGGAGGCACTGCATGTCGGGAACAGTTTGCGGGACGATGTCGAAGGAGCGAGGCGGGCAGGTGTGACCGGCGTGCTACTTGAGCGGGAATCAGGATCGACCGCGCACCACGTGCCTACGATTCGGAGCCTCGACGAACTGCTTACGCTCGTGGCAAGGTTAGGAAATTAGAGCAATTCGGGAACAACTTCGCTTGCTCGCCCCCGCAGACTGACGTCTACCAGGCTCGAATTCGGTGTGGCATCCAAGTTGATTTCGACGATGAATGCGCCTGCTTGCTTTGCGACCGGCGCAAAGGAGGCCGCTGGGTAGACGATTCCCGAGGTTCCAATAATCAAAAGAACCTCGCACTGCTGAAGTGCCGCAAAGCTTCTCGCCAAGTCTTCAGCCGCCAGAGTTTCGCCGAACCAGACGATATGCGGACGCAGTAAGCCGCCGCAGCTAGCGCAGGAAGGAAGAATTGCGATGGGTACATCCCGGTTTTCCGTGACAGCGCCGCACTGTGTGCATCGGACTTTCCAGATATCGCCGTGGATTTCAGACAGCTTGCGGGAGCCGGCTGCGCGATGCAAACCGTCCACGTTCTGAGTGATAAGCCAGAACCGCGGGAATCGCCGTTCCATCTCGGCTAATGTGTAATGGGCGGGGTTAGGATGCTTGGTCGCGATCAGTTCCCGCCGCCAGTTGTACCACTCCCAGACCAGACGGGGATCGCGCGCGAAGGCTTCCGGAGTGGCGAGATCTTCCGCCTTGAAGTTCCGCCAGAGACCGTCGGCGCCGCGGAATGTGGGCACACCGCTGTCCGCGGAGATGCCGGCACCGGTGAGCACGGTGACCGAACCCGCCGTAGCCAGGCGAGCTTTCACTTCGTGGATCTTCGAAGCACAGGACGCCATGCGGCGTATTATACGTCACTTTTTCGCATAGAATCGGACATGTTATAGTGGCCGTGGCGATCGGCTGTCGGTACTCAGCCAGCATTGCTCAGTGAGGGGTCCCGCATGCGTGCGGCCGTATGTGGAGGGGGGAGGCAGACATGGAACAGATCATGATGGTGGGCGCCGGAGCGGTCGGCGGATTTTTCGGCGCTCATCTGGCGAAAACTCATTCGAGCGTGTCCTTTCTCTTGCGGCCGAGGACGCTGGAGGCCGTGAAGGCGCGCGGCCTGACAATTCGAAGCGCCGCCGGAACCTTCACGGTCAACCCCGTGGCCGCGTCGGATCCCCGAGAGCTACCGAGACCTGATCTGGTGATCCTTGCGGTGAAGGCCTACGATCTGGACGAAGCGATGAATCAACTCGCGCCGGTCCTTGCAGAGCGAACGGTGCTGCTCACCCTCCAGAACGGGGTCGAGGCGGAAGATCGGATCCTCCGGCGCCTGGGACGGGACTGTGTCGTGGGCGGGGTCGCCTTCATTTATGCGAAGATCGCCGAGCCGGGCATTATCGAACATTACAAGAAGGGCGCTCTCGCGATTGGGGAACTGATGGGGCACAGGAGCCAGCGGGTTCTCCGGATTGCGGAGTTGTTCACCCAGGCCGGCATTCCTTGCCGGATCGTGGAGGACATTCGGCGGAGCAAGTGGGAGAAGATGTGCTGGAACTGCGTCTTCAATCCGTTGACCGTTGTCCTCAATGATCGCGTGGCGAAGGCACTGGACCATCCGGAAATGCTCAACGTGATCCGTCAGATCGTGGGAGAAGTCGCCGCGGTCTCAGCGGGCTGCAAGGTGCCGTTGGCCCCGGATATGGCGGAGCAGGTGGTGAAGTGGACGCAGGAGCTACGGGACATCCATACGTCTATGTACGACGATTGGAAAGCTGGCCGGCGGACGGAGATCGAATATTTGAACGGATACGTGGTGCGTCGAGGTCGGGAGTTGGGTATCCCCACCCCGCTCAACGAAGCTTTGACGGCGCTGATCAAGACCCTCACGGAAGAGGAAAGGATTGGGCCGGACGTGTTGCGGATCGACGGCGCGGTTCTTCAACCTGTGACGCTGGACCGGGCAGCGTTGGCGGCGTTGCCAGCCGAGCATCATGTCTGCGATCTCAGCTCGCTGCTGCCGGGGGTCAAAGGAAAGGGGATCAGGGTGAAAGGTCTCCTCGAGGTGCCGGCGCTGGACGCCGATGCCGACCACGTGACGTTCCATGCTCAAGACGGTCAGTTCGCCGTGAGCCTGACGCTCGCACAAGCGAGCGAGCACGGGGTGCTCGTGTATGAGATGGATGGCGCTCCGCTCCCGGCGTCGAAAGGAGGGCCGTTCCGTCTCCTGACGCCGGGGTTGGGTGATCTCTGCGCCAATGTAAAAGGGGTGGTCCGTATCGAAGTGACCCGGGGCCCGGGAAAAGATACGCGGCCGTTGGTGAAGCGGCATTGCTAATTCTTCCTCAACTTTCTCCCCTAGCAACGACCGGATCGTTCCGATTGTCCAAATCACGGTTTCTTTCCGGCCTTCAGTGCCACAAACGACTGTATTTGGAGATTCACTCGCCTGAACTGGCGACCGAGCCGGATGAGGCGACCCAGGCGATCCTTAACAGAGGTCAAGAACTCGGCACCTTGGCACGACGTCGTTTCCCGGGCGGCGTCCTTATTGCAGCAGACCATCGCCATATGGACGAGGCTCTTTCACGGACCGCCGAATGGCTAAGCGATCCGGCCGTTCCGGCGATTTTTGAGGCCGCCGTTCAGTTCGAGGATGTGCTTATTCGCGCGGATGTTTTGGAACGGCTGGCCGGTGATCCATCCGGTCCTGCCGCCTGGCGACTGATCGAAGTCAAATCTTCCTCCAGGGTGAAGGATGTCCATGTCGATGATCTGGCCATTCAAGCGTTCGTATTGAGAGGGGCAGGTGTTCGCCTGCTGGAGACCTGCCTGATGCATGTGAATACTCGCTATCTCTACGAAGGGGGCGAGATCGATCTCACCCAACTGTTTCTCGTGCAAGATCTCACGGAACAGGTCGAGAGCCGGCTCGGCGCCGTCCCCGATCGGTTGGCCGAGATGCGCGCCATGCTGCGTTCATCCGTTGCCCCGGCGATCGAGCCGGACACGCATTGCCATACGCCGTACACATGTCCGTTCTGGCGGCACTGTACGCAGAGCAAGCCCGCCCGCTGGATCTTTTACTTGCCTGGCGGAGAACGGACGGTTCACATACTCGCTCGGAAAGGGATTGAGACTATCGACGACATTCCGGAAGAATTCACGCTGTCGCCGTTGCAGCGCCGCGTGAAGGATAACGTGGAGTGGGTAAGTCCGGCTCTCAAGATGGCGCTCGAGACCGTGCGGTATCCGGTGCATCATCTGGACTTCGAGACATTCATGCCGGCTGTCCCGAAATATCCCGGGACGAGACCCTATCAGGCCATTCCGGTCCAATGGTCCGATCACGTCGAGACCGAAGATGGGCATGTTCTACATCATGAGTTTCTCAGCCTGGAGCCGAACGATCCTCGCAAGGAACTGGTTGTTGCGCTTCTGGATTCGTTGGGACAAGAGGGCAGTATCTGCGTGTATTCCGGTTATGAGCGGGCGGTGTTGGAGCAACTGGCGGAGGCGGTTCCGGCCTTGCGACCAGACATCGAACGTGTGATCGCCCGTCTGTGGGATCTGCTCGAGATCATCAAACGCCACTACTATCATCCGGGGTTCCAAGGCTCCTTTTCCATCAAGACCGTGCTGCCTGCGGTTGTACCGACATTTGGCTACGAGGATTTGGAGGTGCAGGACGGAAAGATGGCGGCCCAGGTGTATGAACGGATGGTTTTTGTGGAGACCGATTGGGTGGAAAAGATGCGTCTACGGGATGCCTTGCTGCGTTACTGCGCCCGAGATACCTTGGCCATGCTGGAATTAAGAAAAGCGTTGCAGCGTAAGGAGCCGACGGGTGAGTCGTACCTGGCCTAGAAAAGAGAATTCTCAAACTTGGCAGGCGAACCGACTGACCGGTCGGCCACAGGAACGAGGCCTTCGGGTCAAGCCCGAAGGGGCGAGCCCGTCAGGAAGGAACAGCCCAACGGGGTGGGTGAATGCCCGAAGTGCGGTTTGGCGGAGAGGGTGGGATTCGAACCCACGGTCCCTTGCGGGACAACGGTTTTCGAGACCGCCCGATTCGGCCACTCTCGCACCTCTCCACCGAGCTTGCTGAGCCGGCCGCCATGTGTGTGATAGTTCCGCGAGGCCGGAGAGAACACCACAGGGTGCCGAAGCTTATCGTGAGCCAAAGACTTTTGCAATCGGATTGAACGCATGGAACGTGGGGCGTATTTCTCAGGCCGATGCGCGGACCGCCTTCCTTTCCTGAACTTCTGACGTCGTGCAGACCGAAGCCTGGGTGGTCCCTTCCGATCTACCTGCCTTGCCGCCGCAAGCCATCCATGTGTGGCGTGCCTCGCTGGCATGCTCGACGGACACCAGCGCTCGGTTTGGGCGGCTCTTGTCGGCTGAGGAGCGAGCTAGAGCGGAACGGCTTATCTCCGCGGGTCGGCGCGCTCAGTTCATTGCTGCCCATGGGATTCTGAAAGTGCTGCTGGGCCGATATTTGGGACAGGATCCGAGCACGCTGGCCTTCGGGGCTGGGCCGCAGGGCAAACCGTTCCTGCTCCTCGACAAAGGGCTTGTCGGCGATTTGCGATTCAACCTGTCGCACTCGCACGACTCTGTGCTGTATGCCTTTGCCCGGGGTAGGGAAGTGGGAGTTGATATGGAACGCGTTCGTGCGCGCATTGATGTGCTTAAGCTCGCCGAACGGTTTTTCGCACCGCACGAAGCATTCACGCTCCGCGAGTGCGCTCCTGAAGAGCGGCGGCGGTTGTTCTTTACCTTGTGGGTGTGTCGAGAGGCGTGCCTGAAAGCCTGGGGAGTCGGGCTCACTGTTCCGCTCAATCAGTTGGAGGTCGAACTGATTTCGAAGCAAGCCACCGCGCGCGTCACAATCAAGAGGTCCGGTGGAGAGCAGCGGAGTTGCCAGGTGCGTTTGTTGCCGTTGGGCCAGGACTACGTGGGAGCCGTCGCAGCGGAAGACGAGGTGTCGCTGGTTCAGTGCTGGGAGTGGATGGATACAGAAAGCCCGAGTTTCTAAGCGACAAAGACGCAGGACGGTTGTTGCGTTGGGCTAGCGAGCCGGAAGACCGGCTCGCTCGCCGAGATTGCGTAATCGCCGGAAAAAGCTCTGCATTAATTCTTGGCTTTCCCGTTCCAGAACGCCTCCAACGACCTGCACGCGGTGATTGAGCCGGCGTTCGGCCGGAATGTTGAAGACCGACCCGCAGGCTCCAGCCTTGGGATCCTTCGCGCCGAACACCAGGCGGGTGATCCGCGACTGCACGATCGCTCCGGCGCACATTGAGCAGGGTTCGACGGTCACGTACAGCGTGGCGCCAGTCAGGCGCCATGTTCCCAGCCGCGTTGCGGCTTCACGGATCGCGACGATTTCGGCGTGCGCGGTGGGGTCCTGCCACGCCTCCCGATAGTTGTGCACCTGCGCGACGACCTGACCATTCAGAACCACAACCGCGGCGATCGGCACCTCGCCCAGCGCAGGGGCCAACCTGGCCTGCTCCAGCGCCAATCGCATGAACTCGACGTCCGTTTTCGTGAACTCCGACATGCGTTCGCCCTCGATTGTCCGTTCCGGCCACCTGCCGACAAAACGCGCGGTATCTTAACACAGCCTCCTGATCAGGAGAAGCCGGCGCCTGGTTCCGATTCAACGGATGAGTGCAGGCGACTGGCGCTCCGATTCGTTGAAGAAGTGTGTATCGCTCAAGCGCGCACCGCGCGTTGCGGTATAGGTTCCAAAAGAGCGATGAGGGATCAGCTCTGCGGGCGGAATTGCCAGGCTGGTGGTCGACGTTTGGGTAGAAGTAGCTCCTCTGAACGTCTGTCGAGTCGTGATCTGCTGACAAGCGGGGAAAATCACGAGAACGCTCGGTCATGCTGAGCTGGAGTGGACAATCTTCTGCCGTTGGCGAGCCGTGCTCGGAGATTATCGCTTGTCAGCGAACGGGTTTAGGTTGTGCGCGACGCTTTTCGGCACGTCAAAAGCTACGCGAAGCTGCACCGCAACATATTTTTGGACCAAGCCGCTTCGGTCCAGAGGGCGATCCTCTTCTCGATAGAGGCTTAATTCGAATGCCTGCCATCGTAGCGCCACCCCAACAATCCAGTCGATTTCCGTTGGCGCAATCTTGTTGCCCTTCTCGCGGTCGGTGAACATGTTGATATCCCCGTACACGACGATGCGGTTCCTATGCAGATCGAGGTCGGCATGCGCAATGTACCGGAACAAGGCACGCCCGGTGTTGTCCGGTCGTGCGAAGTAGTTGCTATTGTGAAACAGCCAACCCGGTCCGGCATAGGCCGTGAGATTCTGATCTGGAAACATTTTTTTCCACCAAACGGATTCCTGACCGGCCTGGTAACGAACTGTGATGAGCGCGTCCGTATAGCTTTGCGTGATGCCGCTTCGATCCAACGGCGCGTCCCGCTCGTACTGGATACGCCAGCCAAATCGGTCCACCAACCCGGTCACAGCATATGTCCCGTCCCACTCGGTCAAATTAATCCAACCGCTCTTGCGGTCGGAAAAGAAGTTCTGATCGGTATAGAAGATGAGGTACTGCTTGTACAGATCGGTCTCCAGATGAAGCATGTGGCGTAAGCCCACCAACCCGGTGTTGTCCGGCCGCGCCGCAAAGCTGGGATTCGAGACGAAGGCACCGGTGAGGAAATATCCGCCGCACAGCGTCTCCTCTGCTTCTCGCTCCACTTCGTCCGGTTGCTCCAAGGAGGGGAGCGGTCGGCCGTATTTCTCGAGCGTCCAACCGGGGGCGGGCTGAAGCAGGAGGAGGAAGCTCGCCAGAGCGGTCAGACGGGCGGGGGCGTGCAAGGCAGATCGCGGACGGTCATGGGACACAGGCGACGAAGATCTCCTGGCACTCGTGGGTGTCGGCATCAGAATCGGGCACCGGCCGAAATTCGACGCCGGTCACACGGCCGTCCTCCACCAGGAGGGAGGCCCAGCAACCGTGATGGTAGCCCGGTTTGCTGCCCTTGCCTCCAAAGAACGACTCCTCGAACATGGCTGCCTCGCGATAATAGACCAACATGGTCGAAGCCGGCTGGGACATCTCGCGAAGCGGGTTCCCCGCGCAAGCACGCACTCGCTCCACAGGCAGGCCTATCAGCGTCCGTCCGGGCAGGCCGGCCGGGAGGCTGATCGAGCCAATGCACCCGGCTGCTAGCCCGCACAGGCCAATCACTCCCAAGAGTCTTGGGTACCTTGCCGATATCCCGAGAGCATCCATGAGCGGAGGGCACCTATAGCAGACTCAACAGACTCTTCACAAGTAGGCAAGCGGATGATTCCGGCAGCGACGCATGGATGATCTGTGCGGAGATGAAGAGGTTTCACCGCTTGAGATCAGCCTTGAAGGGCTGTCCGGACCCGTGACAGGTTGTCTTGAGTCACTTCGCGCCGTCATCGGCCGACCAAATGCCGCTTGACGCCGCAGGCTTGCTCTGTCTATATACCGGTCTGGAACGAGTCCGACCGTTGGGATGGTGACACCGACGGCTCGAGAAACTCTTCGGAGGCAACCTATGGACCCTGGCGGTAGTTGCGCTCACAGAGGCACAGTCTCTTCGTGGTCCGCCTCCACGTGCGAGGGCTCTCGCTTTCCTGCTTACCTTTCCTGATTCCTGGATAGCATGACGGCTCCCGCCCGGTCCGCGAAGGCGGACAGAAAGGAGTCGTCATGACGCACGCGCTCTTTTTTATCCAAGCAACGGGCTTTCGCCGACTGGTCCGCCTGGCTCTCGTGGTGGCCAGGAGACGGAACCCCGCTGGCCGGAGAATCAGACTGATTGTCTCTGTTCTCATTGTTGCCGGTCCGGTGTTGTATGGACAAGATGCGTCGGCTGTCAGACCTTTTGTGACGGATGATGCCCGAGTCGTCTATCCGGGACAGCTGGAGGTCGAAAACTTCGGCGGTATGACCATGGGCCGGGATCGGAAACCGGGTTTCGAGATCCGTTCATTGCAGGGCACCTCTGTCACTGATCGTTTGGAGATCATTGCGGGAGGTTTTGGGTTCCAGTATGAGAACAACAAAATGACCCCGCAGGACCTCGTCTTTCAGCCCAAGTATGTCTTGTACCGTTCATTCGGCCTGGTTCCATCAGTGTCCGCCGCTGCAGCCGTCTTAGCGCCGCTCAGTGGAAACCGGCAGCTTTGGAATTCCTATCACATGATGCATTTCAGTTGGTTTCTCTTCACCCCCCAAAACAGCACTGATCCCTACGACAACGATCTGGCCATTCATGTGAATCTGGGGGCCAAAGGGCAGTATCATGCCGGACTTGGAGGACGGTGGACGAACAAGCTTTACTGGGCCGCCGGCTTTGAGGTAATGACCCCGATCAGCCGAGAACTGCGGGTGCTGGCAGAGCTCTTCAACGGCGATCCGTTCAGCTTCGAGGAGGAATTCCCCGCCTATCAGGTGGGGTTCCGCTGGTACAAGACGCCGAACCTCCAGTGGGATTTTGTTGTCCGAGGAATTCGCGACGGAGGGATTGGTTCGGGCATCGGAGCGGGCATTGAGACCGGACCGGGGTGGAACTACACGGTGCAGATCGGCCTACGGTTTTTGCTCGATGACGTCTTTCCTTTTCGCTGATGCGAGCAAACGGGATGAACGGGAAATTGACTGTGACAGGGTTCGCCGCCGTCAAACTCCTTGAGACGGTGGTGCTCAGTCTCGCCTTCGCGGGGTGCGGTCTTGATGGGGTTCGGGGAACGGTCGTCTCCGTCGAGGAAAACCGATACGTGATCCGAGATGGCAGAGGTCGAAAGTGGCACGTCCATGCGGACGAACGTTCTCACCGCGATCATGTGCAAGCGGGGGAGGAGGTTCGGGTCTACGTCACGAAAGAGGGATATGCAGCCTTTGTCCAGAGGCTTCAGTAACGGAAATCTAGTCTCACCAGCGGTCAGCCCGTTCGCTCCCAACGAGATCGGGGTGTGGGGTCTTATGCAGCGAGCTGGCTTGCGGGGTGCGAGATTACAGCCGTCCGCTGAGATAGATGGCACCGGTCGGCTGAGGACGGCCGCCTACCGGTTCCAAGCTGACGGTGAATTGGTTGATGCGGGAAAAGTCAGGGAGGTGCTTGATCAGCAACCGACCTTTTTGGCCTGTGTCCAGGGTGAACGTGCCGGCGCTGACGGGTTTCTGCTCAATGGCCCAGAGTTGGTAGGTTTTACCGCTCGGGAGCGGAGGCAGGTTGAAGGCGTACAACCACCCCTTCTTGGTATGGGGATCGTACAGCAGCAGCCCGCCGGCTCTTTTCGCCAAATCGGAACCGGACAACGAGACGACCTTGACGGTCGGCATCCGTAACAGCGCGGCAATCTCGTCCTGCTGCGTCCGAACGCGGCGGAACGCGGCGCCGTGTTTCTCGATCTGGGCCAGTTGCGCCTGCACGTCATCGAGTTCGGCTTCGCGGCGGATGAGGGTGTCCCGCAACTCGCCGATCTCGACGTCCCGCCGTTCGAGTTCTTGTCGCAACTGCGCAAGGGCGGCTTCTTTCTCCTTGATCTCGCGTTGGAGCGACGCCATCTTGGCGCTTTCCCGCTGGAGTGCCGTTTCAAGCTGGTGGAGCCTCTCCGTTTCCGCCGATGCCTGGAGGTAGAGTGTCCAGCCGACATAGCCGGCCCCGGCAACAACCAGCAGCCCGGCGAATGCCAGCACAAACCGCGCGGTGGTGGAAGGAAACGATCGCGGGGGTGATAGCGGCGGAAACAGGTGGTTCATCCATTCGCCCGGTTCGAGACTGGGCTGACTCGACCGTTTGGCCGCCTCCGGGTTGGCCGGACTTCGAGCGGCCATAATTTTCGCCTTGAGTCCGCGAGGCGGAGACGTGGGAGTTAATCCGTACGGCAGGAGAGCCGCCACGGCCTGGTACTCCTTCAACGCCGCGTGGCATGACGAGCAGCCGGACAGCAAATGCGCCTCGAACGCCTGCCGGTCCGTGCGTTCCAGCGCGCCGACCGCGTATAACGGGACCGCTTCTTCGAATTCTTCGTGGATCATCGAGCCTCACCTTGGGAAGAGCATCCTCTCAAGGCTGCGCGCAGCTTGTTCATGCCGAGCTTGATCCTGGTCTTGATCGTTCCCACAGGTTGATTCAATCGGGCGGCGATGTCAGTATGGGACAATCCCTCGTAATAGGCCAACTCCAGCGCCTGCCGTTGGGCTTCGGGCAACTCAGCCAACGCCTTGCCGACGGCATTCCGTAACTCGTGGTCCGCTTGGATTTCGAACGGGTCCGGCGACTGATCTGGCAGATGGTCCAGAGACGGCTCCGTTGAGTCGACAACGGGAGGGGTCTTTGAGGCTCGTGCGCGCAGCCGGTCGACTGCGCGGCTCCTGGTGAGCGTGACCAGCCAGGCCATCGGCGTCCCCCGCCCGACATCATACCGAGCGACCTTCCTCCAGACCTCCAGATAGATGTCCTGAAGCAGTTCGGCCGCTTCGTCCCGGCTCCCCAGAATTCGAAGGGCCAGCGTGAACAACAGCGTGCTGGATTGATCATACAGTTGGCTGAACGCCTGGTGATCTCCTTTGACCACCTGGGCTATGAGCTTCGGGTCGATCACCGATAAGGCGTGTCGGGATGAGGTATCCATGAAGACCGGTGGTGAGCGGGAATGACCCCCCCTAATACAACGTACATGTCTCAATCATAACATTTTACGTTCGAAACCGACAAAAAGAAGCGTGGGGGAACATCCGGTGAAGCAACAGCAGGTTTTCAACCGGACGAACGATCCCTGGCGGATCTTGGGTAAACGCCGGGTTGGAGGTCGGGCTCTCTCTCGATCGGCTGTTCCTCGAAAAGCGGGTCGGCTTCCAGGCATAGGGTTAGCTTGTAAAGGACCTGCTCCAAGCCGAGGTCCTTGAGGAGCGGCTGGATACACATCTTGCCAGCGGCCGGATCGCACGCGCAGAGCACATAGGGACCGAGCCGGACTTCCAACCGTATGCATTCTCCGGCGACCGTGGGGTGATGAAACGGCATCCTCTCGATTTCGGCGAGACGGAGTGTCTCACGGTGGACGGCGGGGATGGCACGAAAGCAGTGGAGTCGGGGCCGGATGACGAGATGCACTCGCGTCGTGTGTCTGATCAGCCAGGACAGCAGGGCGCAGCCGCAGGGGCTGTGACGCAATCGCTGCCAGACAGTTTCGGCCCATCGGCGCCAAGTTGTCTTCCACGCTAGGAAAAACTGGTCCAGCCATAGCCGTAGCCGCGCGGCTATGGTCGGTGTGAGCGGTCGGCCGAGTGCTATCCGTTTCCCGTGTCTGCTGATGGCACGGACCTTCGCCAGGACGTCGGACAGCGGGACGACTTCACCGGATCCTCCCGACCGTTCTCCGGCTGTGAAAATTTCACCCGGTCCGCCATAATCAGTCACGCGGTGACAGACGAGGACATAGTCGCGGCGGAAGACGACGATGTCTCCCGGACGGACCTCGCGTGCCTCTTCGACTTCGAGCACATCGCCTTTCTGAAGGGTCGGAAACATGCTCCAGCTGGCGACCCTGAGTTGGATCAGCGGGATTCCGCGTGGGGGAACTAGGAGAGACCGGAGAGCAGCCGGAGATTGGAGCGTCGCTGGGTGGTCGAGGATGAGACGCCGGATCATGGTGAGGCCGGGGTCAACTCAGGCGCGCCATCAAACGTGCCAGGATACGGCCGGTCAAGACTCCGGCTTGACGGATCAAATGGAACGCACGTGAGATGCGGATCATCGTAGGCCGCGAGGTCGCCGGGGCGCCGTAGCGGAACGCAAGAAATGCCAGCGACGGCCAAAAGGTGCGTCGAAGCCATGCGGCCTTCCGACCCGGAGGTCTCGTGAGGAACAGCAACAAATGGCCGAGTCCTTCGATAGGCTGCGTGCCCACCAATCTGCGCAGGAGCCAGGCCAACAGGTGTTCTCTGGCGCCGGATGGAGCCAACCGCCTGAACACCCACTCCGGCACGAGGACGCGCGGGTTCTTCCGGCAGGCGAAGGACAGCCCATGATAGACGGGAATCTTCATGTGGTGACGGATCGCCTCTGCGACCACGATCTCCCAATCGATCCGCTCTTTTCGGGTGAGCAGGACGAGATCCGTCCAGAATGAGGGAGTGAAGCACCCTCGATGGACGACACTATAAGCTGTCAGGTACAGCAACAGATCCTGCGCATCCAGGCACAGCATCGGAAGCCCGTGCAGGGTCCGGCGCACGGCCCGTTCCCAGAAGCCGGTCTGATTGTCCGCATACCACACCGCGGTCGTGATGTCCAAGATGAGTCCGCCCTCCGGTGACACATAGGCGGGATTGCCATCGATAAGCCGGTGAAAACCCGAGGCCCTCAGAAGGTCGTCGATCTTGCGCAGATCCTGTTCATGGACCAAGAGATCGACGTCAGTGATCGGCCTGAGGCCGCGGACGCCATAGAGACGGGAGAGTACGTCGGCGCCCTTGAGGACGATGAAGTCGATATCGTGCTCCTGGAAAAGCTGCCCAACCTGGACAAACCGGTCGAGCATGCATTTGTTGACGAGGCTAACCCGGGAGTAGGCCTCAGCCAGGTCGTCGAGGGTCGAGAGGGGCATGGGCTTGTTTCTCCAAACGGGCCCACTCCTTGAAGTGGGGAAGGCACACGCTCATCTCGCCAGTTTCCAGCCAGGCGTCGCTGCGGCCTTGGCGGCAGAATGACCGCACGTCGCAGGTCGGACATTGGTACTGTGCACTTGGCTCAGCCCGGTCCACGGTCTGCTTGAGGACCTCCCATCCCTCCCGGACGGTCCCTCTGCGCAGATCGTAGTTCGGTATCGGGAACGCGGTGCAGAGATTCATGCCGCCGTAGGGGGTGATGGCGAATCGACTGCGCCCGCAGGCGCAGTCGATGAACCGGTCAATCGATGGGCGGGGAGCCTCAATGGGCGGGCTGACACTACGGAGCAACCTCGCCCGGTCGATTAAGACCTTGTCTTCAGGGTCAAGACGGTATTGCAGAGGAGTCAAATCACCGTCGGTCCTAGGCATGATGTCCAGGGAATATTGGAATTTCCAGCCATAGGGCTCGATCAGCTTCCGGCAGGCCTCAACCTCCGCGGCATTCACTGTTGTCACCGGCATGCGGACGAGGACTGGCAGGGGACGAGCAGCTAAATGATGGAGTCCGTTCTGAAAGGCGGCGTACGATCCTACGACGCCGGTCATCCGCTCGTACGTCGCCTCGGTTGCGCCGTAGATCGACACGATGATCCGGTCCACGCCGAGTTCTTCCAAGGCAGCGGCAATCCTCGGCGTCATGCGTGTGGCGTTAGTCAGGATGTACACCACGAATCCCAGTCGACGGGCAGACCGCAAGATGTCCAAGCAGTCCGGCCGGGTCAACGGTTCTCCGCCGCTGAAGGTCAGGTGCAGTACGCCCAATTCTGCCACTTGATCGAGGATTGCTGTGACTTCTGCAGTCGTCAGTTCATCAGGCAACGCCCGGTGGGTCGGGTTGTAGCAGTGCAGACAGCGAAGATTGCACCCGTACGTCAGCTCAAAGGTGACGGCTTCGGGCCGTCTGGCTTCGGCGGATCGGCACGACAGCGACGTGAAGAAGTCCTCAGCCGTCAGCGTCTTCATCGTGCAATCCCCGACAGCAGGATCACGTCGGCCTCCAGGTAGTCGACGATGTCGGGGGCGTTGAGAAAAGCCAGTTCAGTGCCTCCCACCCGTTCAACCAATTCCGAAAGAAATGACAGGGCTCCTTCCAACCCTTCCCGATCCCATAGCGGGAGCACGCACTGGCCGAGCAGGAATCGAAAGAGAGCGGGAGGGGGCAATGCTGTGACGGCGTGGCGGTCTTGCCCATGCCGGATACAGTACAGCCTCGACAAGGGGCCCGAGCCGTTGGCGGCGAACCGTCCTGATCCCACCCAAGGCGTGCCGTGCACCATGATGCCGTGCCCGTGCCGGCGGAGGATCGTCCGTTCATCGCTTAACACCGTGGCTCCGCGCGCAGCGTACCAACTCGAGAGCGTCGACTTGCCGGCTCCAGAAGGGCCGGTGAACGCGACGCCGCCCATCGACGTCAGGACTCCTGCAGCGTGAACAAGCAGGCCGCCGTCGCGGGCGAGTCTCGTGACCAGACAGACTTCCACGAGTGGGTTCAGGATCTGAACGGGAGACCAGCCGGCTGTGCCTTCGACGGTCTGCTCAGTGAGCCATGTGTGGATGCGGGAGAACGAAGCATCGATCCATGAGCGACTTCGAGGCACACACGTTTGCGTGTCCAACGCTTCCAACAGGTAGCCTGATGGGCTCTCATACAAGGCCCAGAGTCCGTGACAGGCGTCAAAGCACAGGCTCCTCTCGGGGAAATCCGGGAGGGCGCGGACCAGCGTGACCGTGATGTGGATATCCACATCACGGTCCGTGCGACAGTTCGGCGGATCGACGGACTGAACCAGAAACGTGGCGAACGGCTCCACAGGCCAACTGATCAGGGGACGGTCGTCTTGCTCCTCAAGCCGAATTCTGTAGCCGCCGAGCTCCAACTCGATGATCATCGTCAGACGACTGCCGTAGGCGGTTAAGGCTCCGACATCAGGCGGAACAAGTGTCGGCTCTCCATGAGCTATGACTCAGGACGGTCGCGGTCCGCTATCAAACCGTCGTCGCGGCCGTATGGGCGGCTCGATATCGGGAATTCCCCCTCGCTTACATCCGCCTATTTGACAGAACAAGGCGAGCCCTCCGGCCATTGGATTCCTGGACATCAGGCTGCACTGGCTCAAGATGGCCTGTTCCTGGTTCAGCTCGACCCGATAGAGTTCGGGCATCTTATAAGGTTTTTTCTCGCTCATCGGGTGACGGGATCCTTTCTCTCTGTTCCCCTCGGCGCAGCGGATGGATCAATGTCTGGCCCAGGGTTCGTTGAGCGCGTGCCATGGCCACATCGCAGGCGTAGGGGATCGGGGCTTCGGCGCGTCCACATTCGCGGCGGGCATCAGAAGGTTTTTTCTCGCAGAAAGTAAACACCGAGCAAATCAGGCAGGGGGATGACTCATGATATCGGCTGGCATGGATGGCCGCGAAAACCTTGTCGATGGCGTCGCGCAGCGAGTGCTCCCGGAGCGAGACCCGGTGCTCGTACTCCATGGTGCAAGCGCCCAACTCGCCCCAGGCATTGATGTGAATGGCGTTCGTGCCGCATCCGCAACGGTACAGCTGGTCGGTGCTCGGTGTCGACAGATCAGCTGAAGCCCCACAGCGGTCGTGATCCTCGCCGGCGCAGTCCTCTCCGTGTTCCACCGCCGCCACCTCTTCCGGAGCCAATCTGAATGCAAGTGGCGACAGGTCACCGTTCAGGCGCGGCGAGAGGGTGGTCGTAAAGCCGAACTGCAGACCCAACGATTCCGCGAATTGCCGGATCGCAGGCAATTCCTCCTTGTTCCAATTCATCGCGTTGGTTCTGATGGTGAATGGCAGGCCGCTGTCTTTGAGCAAGGCGATCCCCTTCATGAAGGCCCGGAACGATCCAGGCACCTGGGTAAAGTGGTCAAAGGCGGTCTCGTTCACCGAATGGCAGGAGATGTCGATTGAAAACGGCGGTCTTCGTCGCAGCCGTTCGATGGTCGCTGGGGTGAACAACGTGCCATTCGTATAGAGCTGCAAGAGAAATCCCTTGCGATAGGCGACCTCGTAGATGTCCCAAAAGCGAGGGTGCGTAAAAATCTCACCGCCGGTGAGGTTCAACCACAGGATGCCCAGATCTGCCATTTCATTCAGAAGGCATCCGATCTCAGGAAAGGTTAACTCACGGTGGAACCAGTCACGATGGTTATACGGATCGGTGTAGCAGTGGCGGCAGTGGAGGTTACAGCGGTACGTCAGCTCTAGTTGCGCTTTGACCACCTGGCGGCTGCGGGCCGTGCCTTCGTGGACGCGGCGGCTGAAGTCTTTGTATTCTTGCGATGGGAGGGCTTGGGGGTCACGCATGGCTGGTGGCCGGTTGAAGAAGGTGAGAGGACGGTCGAGCCTTCCAGGGACAGGCAAAGGTCGGCAGGTGTCGATAGAAGCCTTCCTTGAAGGAACCGCGGCGGAGATCGTAGCTCTGGGCGCGGTTGCCCGAGCACAATTGAAGTCCGCCATAGGCGTCAATGTGAAAGGTGTGCATTCCGCTCCGACAGGGCGTCGGAGGCGTAGCCCGTTTTCGGCAAGCTTCCAGATAGAGATCCGGGTCCCTACGGTGCAACTCGTCCCGTTCGATCGGGGAAAGCGCGTATCGGAACGGCCCTTCCCCGCCATCGAGCGCGGGCCGCATCTCCTCGCCGAGCTTGTATCCTACTCCAAGCTCCTGCGCGTAACGTTTGATGGTCAGGATCTCGTGCTGATTGATGGTCATGGCCGTCGTCTTGAGGAGCAGCGGGAGTCCTCGTTCGCGCAGCAGCCGGATCGCGGTCAGGCACTTCCCGTATGAACCTCGGCCTCGGGTGACCTGTTCAAACGTCGCTTCAGTGAGTCCGTGCAGGCTGATTTCGATACGCTGTGGAGGCAGCGCGGCGAAGCGGTCGGCGACATCTTCCGTCACCAACGTGCCGTTGGTAAACACCGTGACGAGGAATCCCGAAGCGATGGCGTGGTCGTAGAGATCGAAGAAATCCGGACGCGCAAGGGGTTCCCCGCCCGTGAAGCACAATTCCAAACAGCCAGCCTCAGCCAATTCGTCCATGATGCGGAGGACTTCCGGCGTCGTTAGTTCCTGGCGAATCAAATCCGGCTGGTTGAAGCAATCCGTGTAACACATGACGCACCGCAGGTTGCACCGGCAGGTGATCTCCCATTGGCAGGAATAGGGGTAGCGTTCGGGCAGTGCGTTCAGCGTTCTGACATCACGCATCGGCAGCGATGAAGCGCTCCTGAAGGGCGTTGATGGACAGGAGATCATCCAAAAGCGTGGCGAAGTCCTTCATCACCTGATCGGGAGCCACGGCGTACTCTTCGCAGAAATTTGCCACGATGTCCTGCACGGTTCGCACGCCGTCGATTCGTTGCCACAACGCGGCCGCTGTTTCGTTCAGGACGTAGATGCAAGGGGGATCGCTCAGTTTGCGGCGGATGGGGACCAGGATGCATTCGCCTGCGACATCGCGTTGCACGAAGTCTGGGTTCTTAATGTAGACCTTTTCCATAAAGGGAAGGTGCCCTAAGGATAGCAAGTTTTGGCAAAGTCAGCCAGTGTTATTTCTTCTTTGTTACGACCGTGAACCCGCGTTTCCAATCCAGCTCGCGGATGAGCACACCGGCTTCTTCCAGTTCTTCCCGGAGTTCTTGCTCGGTCTGAAAAGCATGGAGGAAATGGCCATAGGGGCACGTGTCGCCCGGCTGGTAGGCCGGATTCGCTCCGGGCAGTCGGGCAAGCCGGCGGGCCAGGGCTTCGCGAAGATGGGTCATCCGCGCCTGCGGCTCCTGTTCGGTCAGGAAACTCAGGACCGCCAATCCCGTGGGCGCCAGAGCACGGAACAGATCGCGAAGCCACCTCTGCCGCTGGGTCTTCCCTGGGATAGCGCTGTACATGACGCTCGTCAGCAGCGCAGCGTCAAAGCTTGCGGGACGAAAGGGGAGATGGGCGAGGTCGGCCCGGACAAACCAAACGCCGTGCCCAAAGCTCCGGGCCCTGTGGGCCGCCGCGGTGAGCGCGGTTGCGTCGGTCTCGATCCCGACCACGGACAGCCCCCGCCTGGCCATGGCGAAGGCCTCGCGGCCCAGCCCGGATCCCAGCACCAACAGGCGACCGTGGGCGAGACAGTGGCGATCTGCGACCTCTCGTTCCCAGGGCTCCAGTTCGTAAAAATGGGGCTCGTCGACCGGTGTGGTGACGGTGGATGAATAGGACCGTTGGTAATGTCGCTGGGTCAGGCGGGCTAACGCGTCGGGCGTCAGCAACGCGGGCAGCAGTCCGTTGAGGAACAGGGCCAGCCGTTGCAACAATCCGCCGGTCCGTTCGAGGGTCTGCGCGGCGAGTCGTATCAGAAAACCGAGGAAAGGCAGGGCCATGCCTTACAGGTATCGGGTGAGGATCTCCGCTGCGTCGGCCGCTCCCGTCGGTTGCGGTGCCGAAAGCGACGGTTCGGGGGCTGTGCATGCCGCATCCAGGGCTTTCTCCCACCGGCCGGTCGCAAAGTCGTCCATGAGCAGTTCAGCCCCGCGTCCGTAGCGGTGCAGAAACTCCACCAACGGCCCTTCGTCGGGGAAATTGTACCGCCGCACGTAGACGAGCGGCTTGCGTTGCATGACGGCCTCGATAACCGTGCCGTAGCCGGGCTTGCTCACCACGAGATCGGCCGAAGCCAGGAGGGTGTTGAACCGGAAGGGAAGTTGCGCAGCGGCGTGAATTCGTGAAAGGAAGGGCGGCACGGATCCATCGAAGATCCATCGATAGCCGGCTATCGCTTCCAACCGTTGAAACGGCAGCGAAGTCAGCGGGATTCCGCCGAATCCCACCAGCACGAGGCGTTCCTCTGAAGAGGCTCCCACGGCTCGCCGGAGTTCCGCCGGCTTTGGCTCCGAAGCCTGGGCGATCGGACCGATGTCCACAATCCGGCGGAAGGCATCCATAGGCAAGCCAGGCATGGCGCGCAGCAGCACCTCGGCTGCTGCATACGCGCGGCGGATCTGGTCGATGAGGGTTTGATGTGCCTCGCTGTTCCGGTCCGCGAATTTGGCCAGCACCAGATCCCAACTCAGAGAGCCGAGCGCCAGGGTCGGCACTCCGGCCTGTGCACCAGCTGCAGTGGCCAGGTAAGAGATATCGGAAAGGACCACGTGCGGCCTGGCGGCGCGGATCGCGCGGACTTCCGCGTCGAGCTTCGCGTCCCATGAGCGGTGAAACCGGCCATGCTCGCTCCATGTCGCGGCCGCGTCGATTTTGAGGGGACCGTGTTGCACGCACCCGATGTCCTGTTCGATCGGACTCAGCTTCCAGTCGAGAAAGAGTCGGCCCTCGAAGAAAGAAGCGGGGACAGTGGTCCGAAGGATAGCGGTCAGGCGGGGTACTCGTCGGGCCAGCTCATTGAGGACGGGCAGCACCTGGGCGGCGTGCCCATAGCCATGTCCAGAGATCGAGCACCAGATCAGCGGCATAACAGACCGTCAGTTGCCTGCTCCGAGATGCTCGATCGGCGCGATGTTGTACTGCAGTTCCAAGTCGAACTCCTCGATCAACACATTGGCGGCTTCGCGGCCAAGGTCTCTGCGGACCTCTCTGATTACCAGGTCGATCGCCATGCCGGCGTGCGGGCCGAACTGGCTGATCGCCTCCTCGATGCGTTGACGCGCCTCTTCCTGGGTCAGGGCAGAGTCTCCGTTCGCCTGAGGCTTGAGTCCGTCACCGGCAACCGGTTGTGTGCCTCGCGATTGGACCGCCCGAACCGCGCGGCATCATACCACCGGCGGGAAGGAGAGGAAAGTTCACTCGACTCAACCGGTGACAGAGCTGCGCCCACCATGTTTTCATCGAGCGATCAGTCCAGTCAGCTGTTCGAGTCGGCTATCAACTGCGGGAAGGCAAGGCCGGTGTCGAGCGCGATGACACATTCCAGGCAACGGATCGTGGAGACCCCGTCGCCGATGGCCTCGTAGAGGTCGGCCAGTTATCGGAGGACTGTGGCCTCTGGATGGCCAGCACTTCCTGGTAGCAACTGTTCTGCGGCGGCAAAGTCTTTCAACATGGCGCAGACATTGCCAAGGTTGCCCAACGAATCGGAAAATTCGCGTTCTGTGCCTAGTCGGCGATCGTCCTGGCCTGTTCATAGCAGCGGTTAGCCTGGGCGGGGTCGCCGCGGTGACGGAAGATGCGCGCCGATGTTTATCGGCCTCCGCCATGGTGGCTGGCACTTGAGTCACCCGTGGCAGGCTGGTATCTTGAGTGCCCAGCGTTGGGGATGCAAGGTCCTCGTGTGGGAATTGGCTCGCGGAGGTCGTCATGGTCATCAAACACTACGCGGACGTCAAACCGAACGTCTATGCCGACGTGCCTGGGGGAGTCGAGATGCGCGAGATGATCACAGAGCGGGATGGAGCTCCGCGTTTTGCCATGCGGGTGTTCGACGTGAAACCGGGCGCCGGCACTCCGCTCCACACGCACGAATGGGAACACGAGGTCTATATTCTGAAGGGAACGGGAAAGGTCCGCACGGAAAACGGGGATACGCCGTTCGCTCCCGGGGATTCGGTCTACATCGCCCCCAACGAGAAACACTGTTTCATCGCCGATCCTGCCGCTCCGGTGCAATTCATCTGCGTGATTCCGGCGAAGAACCAGTGCCGACTGTAAGTGGAGTCGGTAAAGGGGTCGGTCAATGGTGAAGCGCCGAGGGAAAGACTCTTTCTTTAATACACGCTGACTGAGAAGCGTTGACCATTGCCGTTTACGAAGAGCGCAACTGTGGCTCAGACGATCTGTCAGCACTGCGGCGGTCGGTGTGACTATTACTTTAGCGTGGGACCTGTGAGCATGCCCTGCACCCGCTGCGGATACGATGAAGCGCAGGCGGATGACGAGCCGGTAACCGATCAGTCCCCGCCTTTCAATATCTTCTTGTCGTCATCGTGACCGTCCTCCTCGTCTTCCGCCTTCAATCCGAGTCCGCGCCGGAAAGCGGCGCGAAGTTCCAGAATCTGCTTCAGGTCGAGCCGTTCCTCGGCAGAAGCGGCATTCCGCGCTCTGGATGAATCGCTCGCAGAGGTCAAGGCCGGTTGGAAGTGTTCCGTTACCTGCTGCCAGGTGATGGAGATGCAGAACGCTTGAAAGGCTTTCGCCTCCGGATGGCGGGTTCTGATACGCTGCAACGTCCAGTAGGCCGACGTAGCGGCTACGCCGGTGGGGGAGAAGAACCGCGCCTCGGTTCCCGATCGCTCTCCAGTTCGCCGGCTACTGTGGCCCGCGTGAGGGCGCGTTGCGCGGCAACCGCTGGATCCACTCGCGTAAGCCCCCTGCCCGGTGAGGGCGGCAGCATACTAGGCGGTTCGTGCGACGTGAATCGTGGCGCGACGTGCGCGTTTACTTTCTGCGAGGGACCTGGTTAGACTGAAGCGATTTCTGAACGTCGGACACCGTTTCGCACAATGGAAGCCTCCAAGCTAGGATCAGTCGCTGTCGATCCGATCGAACATGTTATCCACTACCATCAGGCGACCAAGCATCATTTTTCCCGCTATGCCCGCTCGTTGGGCTACCTGGACTGGGCCAACCAGCCCGATCCCTTCCGACGCTTTCAGGGCGCGCCACTGATGCCGCTGCCCATTCTGCAACCGGAGGAAGAACCGCTGAGTCCTCCTTACGAGGCGCTCTACCATCACGGCGCCGTGGAGAGCCGGCCATTGTCGATCCGCACGCTTTCGCGGTTTTTAGAGTATGCGCTGGCGCTCTCGGCGTGGAAGCAGGCGGGGGACGTGCGCTGGGCGCTGCGCAGCAATCCTTCGAGCGGTAACCTGCATCCGACGGAGGGCTACCTACTCTTACCCGCCGTACCGGGCTTGGCGACGATGCCGGCTCTCTACCACTATGCGCCGAAAGAACACGGACTGGAGCTGCGGGCGGTCTGTCCGGACGGGACGTTCGAGCAGCTGATGGCACCGTTTCCGCCTCATGCCTTCCTGTTCGGCCTGACCTCGGTCTTCTGGCGGGAGGCATGGAAATACGGGGAACGGGCTTTTCGCTACTGTCAGCATGATGCGGGGCATGCGATCGGCACGGCGCGCCTCGCCGCGGCGTCGCTGGGCTGGCGGATGGCACTGTTGGACGGCCTGTCGAGCGATCTGCTGGCGGAGCTGTTCGGCGTCAATCGAGCGGAGGACTTTCGCGACGCGGAGCGCGAACATCCGGAATGCGCGGCGGTGGTCTGGTCCGATCATGCGGTCAGGGGTCAGGAATTGGAAGCAGGAAAGGACCGAATCGAGATTCCGATGTTCCTGGATGCGGCGGCGGTGAAAGCCTTGGCCGCTGGGCAGTGGTATGGGAAAGCCAACCGATTGAGCCGGGAGCATGCGGTCCATTGGGACATCATCGACGAAGTGGCCGCAGCGTCGTGGAAAACGCAGACGGATCAACGTACCGTTCCGTTACGCAATTCATCTGTGCCGGCAACCCCTACCCCCTTCTTCTCCACCGCTCGTGGTCCCTCTGCAGGCCAATTGATTCGGCAGCGACGCAGCGCCGTCGCGTTCGACGGCAAGACCTCCATCCCGGCCGCCGCGTTCTTCACCATGCTGCAACGCATCATGCCGCATGCCGACCGTCCACAACCGGATCGTCCCGTGCCTTGGGATGTGTGGCCGTGGGCACCGGCCGTGCATTTGGCTCTGTTCGTTCATCGGGTCGATGGGCTGGAGCCGGGACTGTATGTGCTGGTGCGCAATCCGCAACAACTGCCGACGTTGCAGCGCGCGATGAATCCAGAATTCGGCTGGGCGCCGGTGCCGGGGAGTCCTGCTGACCTGCCGTTCTTTTGGTTACGGGGAGGCGACGCGCGGCGCGTGGCGATGCAAGTGAGTTGTCATCAGGATATCGCGGGAGACAGTGCGTTTGCGCTCGGCATGATCGCCGAGTTCCAGAGCAACCTCCGCCGGCATGGCCCTTGGTTCTATCCGCGGTTGTTCTGGGAATGTGGTCTGCTGGGACAGGTGCTTTATCTGGAAGCGGAAGCGGCCGGCGTGCGGGCAACCGGCATTGGGTGTTTCTTCGACGATCCCATGCATGAGCTCCTGGGTATCAACGACTTAAGTTTTCAATCGTTGTATCACTTCACCGTCGGCGGGCCGGTGGATGATCCGCGGCTGCTGACGTTGCCGCCGTACGGGGAGAGGCGATAGGCGCTGGGCGATTGCCCAGCGCCTATCGCCGGACTGAAAGCGCATGTTCAAGATCAAGAAAAAGGCTCCGTCCCAATCGAAAAAACAACCGATTCTGTACAATATCATCGAAGACTATACGGAATTCGATGCGCCGGGGAACGTGACTCTCTGTGCCATGACCGAGCCGGAGGATCTCGCCGCCCACGCCCGTGTCCTGGCTGAGAGTTATGACATCCCGCTGGAGGTGATGACGCGGTTGCTGACGGAAGGCGGCGTGTATGCGTATCCCCAGACAGGCCCGCTCGTCACGCGAGGCCTGTTCGTCTGCCGGATTGATCCGGCAGACGTCGCGCCCAAGCAAACCTGGGTGCTGGATCTAGTGCAGTACGCCGAGGCGGAGCAACTTGCCCGGTCCTACGGGCTGCCGCTTGAGGAAGCTGCGACTCGTGTCTTCTATCGCACGTTGCCGCCCGAGTTGCGAGAGCGGTTGGAACAGAAGAATCTGGGGTGTGGGGACAGCGAGTTGGATCGCGCTGTGGCACGGGGTGGCCGCATCACCTACATCGACTTTCGCAAGGATTGGTCTCCGCATTTCAAGCGCTTGTGCATCATGCCGGACGGGCGGCTGGTGGAAACCGGTGGCCTCGACGAGTTTGCCGCACTGCACGGCATCACGGTGGAGCAGGCCAGGCCCCTTGTCGAGCAGGGTGGGATCTTGGAGGTGGACGGGGAAGTGCTGGCCTGCCAGATCGTCAACGGGCAACCGGCTGTGGCTCGGTTCAATCGAGCGCAATATGCCAAGGCCAAAAAGTTGGCGTTGAACAAAGGGCTGCATATCATGGATGCCCTGAGCGAGGTCGGCCTGAGCGATCCGGCGATGATGCGGGCTCTCAAGCGGCTCGAGCAGAAGATATAGTCGGATGATGGTGAGTCACCAGGCTGAGCGAAGTCCGCAGCGCTTCGCGCTGTACGGGTTGCGCATCACGGCCGTCGCATGCTGTTGCGCGATGGCAGGCTGTTCGAGCCCCAAGCCCATCTTGTACCCCAACGCGCATTATCGCGAAGTGGGGCCGGTAGCGGCTGAGCGAGACATCGAAGCCTGTCAGGAGTTGGCCAAGGAGGCCGGCGCCACGCCGAGTCGGGGTAAGGTTGATCAGGTGGCGGGGAGCACGGTTGCCGGGGCTGGCATCGGTGCCGCAAGCGGCGCGGTGGGCGGCGCGGTGGTGGGAGCGGCCGGACGGGGATCGGCAATCGGCGCGGCCGGCGGCGCGACCGCCGGGTTGTTGCGAGGACTGTTCAGGCGATCGCCGCCCAGCCAAGCGTATATCGGTTTTGTCAACCGTTGTTTAAAGGAACGCGGCTACGATCCAGTAGGATGGGAGTAGCGATGGCCGGCTATGGTGGCGTAATTGGCTCGGCTATTCGAGCGAAGCAGCCTGAGAGACGCGCCGATCGCCGCCCCGAGAGCATTGCCGCAGACGTCGGTGACCGACGGGAAATGGTTGTGACTGAAGACCTGATAATACTCGATTCCCAGGGAAAGCCCGAGGGCCACAAGCACGGTCGCTACGAACCGGCTCCGCGTCGCGCCGTTCATTGCTTCGCTTGCTAGATAGCCGAACGGGATGAACAAAACGATATTGGCGCCGATGTCAAACAGGACACCGGGAGTAGGCTGGCTCAACTCTGAGAAAGGAATCCACCGCACCATACTCCAATGCGCGTGGCCCTTGAAGTCCGACCATGGAAACGTTGTGACCACAAGGATGGTCATCAGCCACCCTGCCAACAGCATCCACCGCATCATTCCACTCTTCCGCACAACTTTCTCCCCCGCAAGGGTGTTAGTAGGATTCGTTCGAGGCTGAAAGCTGGTGCGGCGAAGCAAGTCAGCTCTCCAGCACTTCTTTCACCGCCGCCATTATTTCGTTGAGATCGAAAGGCTTCTCGAAGGTCCGGCGCGCGCCGAAGAGCTTGGCGACGTTCAGAAAATTCCGGTCGCCCTGTGCCCCGGTGATGGCGATGACTTTGGCGTCCACATAGTCGCGGGTAAGTTGCAGGGTGGCCTCCAGGCCGTCCGTGTCCGGCATGAGGATATCCATAATGACCAAATCGACCGGCGTGCGCTGATAGATTGCCAACCCTTCCCGTCCGTCTCGAGCTTCCAGCACCTGATGCCCGGCTTTTTCCAAGACTCCGCGCAACAGGGTCCGGATCGATTCTTCGTCATCGATGACTAGGATGGTGGCCATTGGTCCCTCGCTCTACCGGCTTGCCTGGAGCGTGGCGCGCCCGGAGGGACTTGAACCCCCAACCCTCAGATCCGTAGTCTGATGCTCTATCCATTGAGCTACGGGCGCGAGCTTCGTGCAACAATTCTGAATGCTGAGTGATGAGTTCATGGGTCGCCGATCGGGGGCGCATGCGCCCGATCGGTGGTTTGGGCTCCAGCGGCCCTTATACAGGCCCCTGCGTAGATTGGTCAAGTCGCGCCACGAGAAATTCTGATCCGCGGAATCAGAGCGGAAAGGGTAGCCCGCAGTACCAAGGTTGGAAAATAGCGGGCAGGGCTTGCGAATGTGACCACCCGCTTTTGGCTTCTGCGTTTCATTGACCCGTTGGCGGACGGCGATCGAGATCGGAAAAGCGGGGACTGCCTGCTCCGGTCTAGGAGAAGCCCTTGCTGACTTCGTTGGAGTAGAGACCTTCATTGCCGGCGGTCTCATACGCCATTACCGCGAAGCAGTAAGTGGTGCCGATCTCAAGTCCGATCACCACGTAACTGATGATGTTTCCCTGAAGCGTGGCGATCGGCGCTCCGTACGTTCCCGGCGAAGTTCCACGGTAGACCTCTTGAAATCAAATTCCGGCGTTTTTGTGAAGATGGAGCGGCCTTCGGGGGGCTCGGCTTTGTAGGATGATGTCTGCAGTGACCGGTGAAGGGAGTGCGGGTTGCTGAGTCTTGGCGTTCCGGCCTTGTTCTAGATGGTTCTGGAGCGACGACCGGGACCATCCGGTTGTGTTGTCTGCGCAAGTGTAGGGAATGACCGACTGTCCGTTCCGGTGTATGGGTGCATGCCCGGGGAGACAGTCTGCGCAATCCGCTAAATCCGTACGCAGAATGGACCACCTGGTGTATCATCTTCATGTTTCTGTGCCTCGATGGAGGAGGGCTATGACGAATGACGAAGCGGGAAACGGAGCGGTCGTGGCTGAGCGTGAGGTGACGGAGCCGCTGTCATTCGCGGCCAAGACCGGTTTCAGGAATGCGAGGCGTACGCATGCGGCAGGTCTGACGCTTCTGATTGCGGGAGCCCTCTTGGCAGCTTTGGTCGGCACCTGGCTTGTCTGGTTCTCTGCCTATATGCAGCGGACCATGGCGGAAGAGGAGATTCAGGGGGCCTGTCGGCGGGTCATGCCGGAGACCGCGGACCGCTGCTTCGACACGGTGATCATTCAGCGGGGCGGTGCACGCCGATGAGCCGAAAAGAAGAGATTTGCCACCGGCCGGCCTGCGTTCAATTCTGCCGAGTTCTGGCGTGGGGCGCTGCGGGGTTGACTGTTTGGGCGGTAGGATCTGCTGAAGCCGCGGAGGTCTTTCAACGCTCCGAGATCAGCGTCGAGGTGGGGCTTGCTGGTTGGATTACACAGGGCGAGACCACCTGGAGCCACAATGCCGCGAGACCGGGTTTGCCCTTGGGGAATCCGACCTCAAGGCTTGAGTACAAAGATGTCGGCACGAATGTGATTGAACTGTCCGGCAAGGTGAAATTTGCCCAGCGTTGGTTTGTGCGGGCGAGCTATGGGACGGCTGCGATCGGAGGCGGACGTCTCACCGACGACGATTTCCTTGCAGCAGACGGGGGGCATCCTTCGTTGCGGACGTTCAGCGATATCAAGGGCGACAAGATCTGGTATGTGAATGGGGATCTCGGATTCACGGTGCTGAATTACCCGGGCCATCGCGGGACGCTCGATCTGGTCATCGGCTATCAGTATCGGAGAGAGAAACACGAAGCCGTGGGGGTAGGGCTTGTCGGTTGCACTTCGGCTTGGGATTCTGAGTTTGGTTGTCCTGGGTCTTCGGTTCCAGCCAACGCTTTAGTCATCACCAATACCCAGACCTGGAGTTCGCTCAAGCTTGGCGTGGAGACTGAGTATCGGATTACGAGACGGTTGAGCGTGGAAGGCAAAGCCGCCTTCCTTCCATTTACGTCGCTGGACAATAAGGACATCCATCACCTTCGGACCGATCTTCAACAGAACCCCAGCTTTGAAATGACCGGCACCGGCATCGGCGCCAACTTGGAAGGCGACGTAAGCTACATGGTGCTGAAGGGACTCTTTCTCAAAGTCGGCTATCGCTATTGGTGGAACCGTGTGAGTGACGGCACCTGGAAGAATTTTCCGGTTGGCGCTCCCTCCGAGACATTCAACCTGAACGAGTTCGAAACTATCCGTCAGGGTCTGACGTTCGGCGCGACCTATGTGTTTTAGCGACCGTGTTAGCGGGACCGCGGAGGGAGGGTTTCGTCTTCGTAGTGGGCGAAGAGCCGTTTGGCTTCCGGGTGCAGTGCACCAGGGCGACCGTAGGGAATGCTGACGGTCCGGAACAGCGGGACCAGCTTCCCGTTCGGGTGGAGATACCCGGCGCGCAGCGGCACGGCCCGTTTCGCGTGCTTGACCAAGTGGCAGGGGGTCGACCGGATCGAGGTCAGCCAATCGGCGATGTCCTGTGGATTGCCGATGGAGGCTGAAAGCAGCAGCAACCGGGCCTGCGAGGGACAGAAAATGATGGTTTCTTCCCACACCACCCCGCGTTCCGGATCGGCCAGGTATTGCGATTCATCCATGATGACCAAGCCCAACGTATCCAGCCGCACGTCGATTTCACCGCCCGCCGCATCGTAGAGCAGATTCCGCAAAATCTCCGTCGTCATGATCAACAGCGGGGCCTGGGCGTTGTCCCGCCGGTCCCCGGTCAGAATGCCGACTTTGTCCGTGCCGAAGAGGCGCGAGAATTCCGTGAATTTGGTGTTGGACAGGGCTTTTAGCGGAGAGGTATAGATTACCGTTCGATTCTCCTCCATCGCTCGCCGCGCCGCCTCGATCGCCACATACGTCTTGCCGCTTCCGGTCGGCACGCTCACGATCACGTCCGTTTCAGTGAGGCGAGCCAACGCTTCTTCCTGCCAGGAGTCGGGGACGAACGGCTTCGGCTCGGGCACGCCGAGCCCTTCTAGCCATGCCCCAAGACTGCAGGCTGGCTCCGATGATTCCAGTTCAGGCGCTCTGAGACGGTCTTTCCCGGATTGCGCCGGCGGACGCTCGGGCTGGCGACCAGGTCTTGCAATGTGCGGGTGCTCCGCGCGCTGCGCCTCGGCCAGCGCCCGACGGCGAGCCCGTTCCTGGAGCAAGCTCTGAAGGTCCGACTCGAGTCCCGCCCGGTTTTCGGTAGAGTGCCGCAGGAGCAGTTCGACCAGGCGCCGTTTGCCCAGCCGGAAGTGGCGATGGACTCGTCCCCGCGCCAGGCGGTGCAACACGGCAACAGGCTGCGCGGCCAACAATTGTTCCAGTTCGTCGGTAGTCATCTCCGCCTTTATCCTGTGATCCGTGTGTTCTGTCCCTTCCCTCTCCAGCTCACGGCAGCTCATTCAGCACGCCGCGGCGCAACGCCTCGATCGCCCGGTCGGCAGTCTCGGCCAGACCGGGGTGTGTGGTCTTTAACGCGTGGAGCTGCGACAGATATTCCAGCGTGCGTGCCAACAGGCGGTAGATATCCCCCTCCGCCATTGTCGTCATTTTGCAGAGGCCGATCCAGGTGAGAGTCGGATCGCCGACCCATTTTTCCGTCAACGCCGCTACATCGGCTCGGAGCAGCGGCGGGTCTTCGTGTGGAGCCAGCGCCTCCGCGAGCCTCCGGACTTGCCACAGCAATGACGAGAGGCCGGGGCTCGGGCGCGGGAATGCACCCGGACGGTCGTCGTCGTGCGCGATACTGGCCATAACTCCGGCCAGGAGCTGCGGCTCAATCCCCGAAAACGCTTCGGCGCGGATCAATTCGGTGATCAGAAGCGAGTGGTCGATGCGGATCAATCTGGCCCATTCGCCGTCTTCGGTGAGATGCGCGGTCGAGGTGAGATATCCGAACTGCTGGAGCACTTCGACTTTGGCCTGAAACCGGTGCCATAGGCTGGTGCGGAGAGCCTGGATGGCTTTCGTGTGACGCTGGATCTCCTGCCGGAGCTTGAGCGCCGTCGCGTGGTCCTTTTGGCAGGCGGGACGCGACGGACAGGTCGGACAAGGGAACTCGTCGAGGGTCTGGGCGATGGCGCTTTCCGGGATCGATTCCTGTTCGTCCTGGACAAGGATGGGTAGGACTGGAATGCGGGCTGGTAGTTCCGCCAATTCCCGAGATAGGTCGTCGAGGCTCTTCGGGGTGCACCAGGGGTACACCGGCGCCTCCTCGAACTCAAACACCCGATCGAAGATCTGGGCGATGATGCCGACTGGACATTCCGTGATGGCCCCGCCCGGCCGCAGCACGGTGACCATCGGGCTGCGCTGGCCGCGGCTGCGATATTGGCGTAGCACGATGCCCCGTCCCTTTGGCAATCCGACGACCCGACCCGGCGTAAGAAAGTGCAGACGGGCGGTCACTTCCGGCGGTTCCTTGCGACGGATGTGGACACGGTGCGCTTTCTGCTTGCGGGCGTGATCGAAGATCTGCCATTGAGTGATCCAGTCAGTGCAGACACGGGGACCGTAAGGCTTCATCTGTTCATGGAGAAGGTCCAGCTTCTGTTCCAAGGTCTCGGCACGCTGGTTGAGCTGAAACTGGGCAAAACTCTTGGCCAGGATGGGTTGGATCTGTCCCAGCGGGTGCGCTTTCAACAGGTTGAGGACCATCGGATAAGTGATCACGAACTGGCTGTCGATCGGTTCGGGTTGCCCGGTCAAGCCCTTCGTGATGACGCTCAGGTCGATGTACGGCGATGGGGTGACAATGGCGAAGCCGACCAAGTCTTTTCCGCGCCGGCCGGCCCGCCCGGCCAGTTGCTGCACCTCGCTGATGGTGAGGTCGGTGAAGTCCTTGGCCTTGCGGACACCCGATTGGGTGAGCACGACGGTCCGTGCCGGAAAGTCCACCCCGGCCGCGAGCGTCGTCGTCGCGAACACCGCGTCCAGGCAGCCCTGCCGCATCAGCTCTTCCACGGCAATCTTCCAGGAGGGCAGATGTCCGGCATGGTGGGCGGCGACGCCGATTCGTTTGACCGTCTCCAACAACGGGTGGTCCGCGATGCTGGGGAATTGGGCGATGACTTGATCGAGCACCGTTGCGATGGCTTGCTGTCGTGCCGGCGGAAGAATGGCCTGGTCTCGCTCGAACGCCTGCATGGCTTCGTCGCACGCGCGGCGGGAGGTCAGAAACACGATGGCGGGCGTCAGGCGCTTCTGGCGCAGAGCGGTGACGAGGTCAACCGGATGAATCGAAGGCGGCATGCAGTTTCATTCCCTTGGAGATGACTACGAGGCCGGATTCCGTGACGGTGAAACGGCGACGATCGGTGTCTAGATCGTACCCGATCTCGGTTTTCGGCGGGATAATCACATCCTTGTCGATGATGGCCCGCCGGATGCGGGCGTGCTCGCCAATCACCACGTTCTCCATGACGACCGATTCCCGGACGTCGGCATGGTCCTGTACCCGCACGTTGGGAGAGAGGACGGAGTTCTGCACCCGTCCCCCTGAAATGATGCACCCGCCGCAAACAATCGAATCGAGCGCGACGCCCATTCGCCCGCCCTGGTAGTCCTGCGCGAAGACGAACTTGGCCGGCGGGTATTGACCCTGATAGGTCCGGATCGGCCATTCTTGGTCGTACAGGTTGAACAACGGGTCGACCGCGACCAGATCCATATTGGCTTCCCAATAGGCGTCCAGGGTGCCGATGTCGCGCCAATATTTCACAGCCTTCTTGTTCTCATCCTGGAACTTGAAGGCGTAGACCTGGTTTTCCCGGATCATGCGGGGGATGATGTCCTTACCGAAATCGTGCGCGCTGTTCTCCTTGGCGTCCTCGATTAACCGTTCGCGGATGATCGGCGCGCGAAAAAGATAGATGCCCATCGAGACGAAGGCGTGGGTCGGATCGTTGGGAATCGGCGTGGGGTTTTGGGGCTTCTCGTCGAAACGCAGAATCCGGTAGTCCTCATCCACTCCGATCACACCGAAGCGGCTGGCCTCGGTGAGCGGAATCTCGATCGCCCCGACTACGGCGTCGGCCTGTTTGGCCAACAAGAAATTGTACATGTCTGCGTAGTTCATCTTGTACACATGGTCGCCGGCCAACACAAGGAGGAACTCCGGCTGTTCGTTGTCCAACAGGAAGAGATTCTGATAGACAGCGTCCGCCGTGCCCCTGTACCAGTCTTCGCTGATCCGCTGCTGCGGCGGGACCGAGGCGATGTATTCGCCCAACTCGGCGTTGAGGATGTTCCAGCCGACGCGGATATGGCGGTCCAGCGAATGCGACTTGTATTGGATCAGCACCGCGATCCGCCGGAGGCCGGAGTTCAGGCAGTTGCTGAGCGTAAAGTCGATGATGCGATATTTTCCCCCGAAGGGAACCGCCGGTTTGGCTCGGTGCTCGGTCAGGGGATAGAGTCGCTCGCCTTTGCCCCCGGCGAGCACCATGGTCAGGATCTTCCGCATGGTGCTGGCATTGTAACAGGAGGGTGGCCAAATAGAAAAGGAAGGCAGCATTGACATCGGCGGCCGCCGGGACGATACTACGCGCCAGTTGCCGGCGAGGAGCTGACGATGCGAAAGACGGCGGTCACCCGGCGGGTGAACAACGCACCGCCTGCAGCCAAGCCGCTCGGGTCCGATCTAACGACGATCAAGGGTGTGTTGTGGCGTCTGGATCGACTGGAACGCCAGTTGCGGAAATTGTCGGAATTGGTCCGAGATCACGCCGAGGATGCGGACCGTCTGGTGAGGATCGTCGCCGAGGACCGGGACGTCATCCGTCGGGAGTTGTTGCGAAAGCATCAGGAAACCGTCCGGGTGCGCAAACACCTGCGTGAGGTCAGTGCGAAAGTCGGCCTCGATCGCTGAACGCGGCGTTGTCCCGCGTGGTCGATCGGAGGAACGAGGGGCCGACGATCTCCCCAAGCAAGACGGTGTCACAACCTATCCGTGAGCCTTGCGCGAAGTCGAATTTCCCTATGAACAGCCGAGGGGTCGGCGGCGGTGGCCGACTATAGCGTCGAGACCTGCAATCTGGTGAAACGGTACGGCGCGACGACGGCTGTTGATCGCGTGTCGTTGCAGATCGGACGGGGTGAGTTTTTCTCCATTCTCGGCCCGAGCGGGGCCGGCAAAACGTCGGTACTGCGCCTGCTCGCCGGGTTCGAGCGGCCGGACGAGGGCGAAGTGTTCATCGAGGGTCGCCCGATGACCGGCGTGCCGCCCCATCGCCGGCCCGTTAACCTGGTGTTTCAGTCCTACGCGCTGTTTCCCCACCTCACCGTATTCCAGAACGTCGCCTTCGGATTGGAGATGCGCCGGCTGCCCCGGGCAGAGATCGAGTCCCGGGTCCGGGCCGCGCTGGAAATGGTCAAGCTGGAGAAACAACGAACGCGCCTTCCGTCTCAGCTCTCGGGTGGAGAACAGCAGCGTGTTGCCTTGGCCAGGGCGCTGGTGAACCGGCCGGCAGTGGTGCTGTTGGATGAACCGCTGGCGGCACTGGATCAACAACTGCGGCAAGAGATGCAAGTCGAGCTGAAGGCTATCCAGGAGCAGGTCGGAGTCACTATGGTCTGCGTCACCCATCATCAGGAAGAAGCATTGATGATGTCCGACCGGGTGGCGGTGATGGACCGTGGCCGGGTGTTGCAAGTGGGGCGTCCCTGCGACATCTATGAAACCCCAGCTTCACTGTTCGTCGCTCGTTTCGTCGGGCTGTCCAATGAACTCACGGGGTTGGTCGTCAAGCTGGAACAAGGACTGTGCGGTGTGACGCCCTTTGGCCTCGCTTCATTCAGACCGATCATGGTTCGCTGCCTGCAGGATCTCGCCGTCGGTGACCGAGCCACTGTGGTTCTGAGGCCGGAACAGGTCCGTCTTTCAACCGATTTGTCTGCGCCTGGGTACGACAACATCCTCGCCGCCCGAGTCGAGAAGACCATCTACAGCGGTCATGAACTGCACTATCTCCTGCGGCTGTCGGATCAGGTGCTCTGGAAGGCCCGAATGCCAAACGGCGCGGGCAGCCTCAAGCAGTTTGCCGCTGGAGAGCAGGTGTTCATCCGCTGGAGTGCCGACGAAGGGATCGTATTGAGAGCGTGAGGGTACCCGCTGCATCCGATTCGACCGCAACAGGGGTCGCCCGCTGTCCCGGATGGCTCCTGGCACCGGGGCTGTGCTGGGTCGTTCTTTTTTTCTTTGTCCCCCTCCTCATCGTCTTGGCGGTCAGCTTCGCGTCGCGCGGTCCCTATGGTGGCGTTGCCTGGACCTTCAGTCTGATGAACTATGTCGATCTGTTCCATCCGCTGTATTTCCGCATCTTCGGACGATCGATTCTCTTCGCGGCCGCAACGACGGCGCTCTGCCTTGTTCTCGGCTTCCCTCTAGCCTATTACATCGCTCGCCTCCCCAGAGGCCGACAGGGCCTCTGGCTCGTCCTGGTGCTGATCCCGTTCTGGACGAACTTTCTCGTCAGGACCTATGCCTGGATGTTCATCTTGCGGGCCGAGGGGGTGCTGAACAAGTTTCTCATGGGAGCCGGGCTCATCGACGCGCCGATCGAGCTGCTCTATTCCGACGCTGCTGTCTTGCTCGGACTGGTCTACGGTTATCTGCCGTTCATGGTGCTGCCACTGTACGCGGCCGTCGAGCGACTGGACCCGGTGCTGGTGGAAGCGGCCCGTGATCTCTACGCCTCGCGGTGGTCGGTGTTCTGGCGAGTCGTGTTGCCGCTCACGAAACCGGGCGTGATGGCTGGGTGCCTTCTGGTTTTCATGCCCTCGTTGGGGGCGTTTATCACGCCGGATTTACTGGGCGGCGCCAGGAGTATGATGGTGGGCAACCTCATTCAGCACGAGTATTTGGTTGTGCGCGACTGGCCGCTTGGGTCGGCGCTCTCCTTCGTGCTAATGGGGGTCTTGATCGCCGCGATGGCCGTCTATTATCGGATCGATGCCGACATGAACCGAGAGGGGAGCCGACGATGAGCGGGCGAGGTGTTTGGTGGCGGGTGATGACTCTCGGCCATCTGCTTTTCCTTTATCTCCCGGTCGCTGTCTTGATCGTGTTTTCGTTCAATGCCTCCCGTCTCTCAGTGACCTGGCAGGGGTTCACACTGAAATGGTATGCGGTGCTGGTCGAGGACCGGGTGTTGCGAGCTGCGACCTGGAACAGTCTGCTGGTCGCGGGCCTGTCCACGATCCTGGCAACTGGGCTGGGGGTGGCCGCCGCCCTGGGTTTGGAGCGACTCGGATCACGCGTTCGGCGGGTGACCGAAGGTGCCATGTTGCTGCCGTTGGTGGTCCCGGAAATCATGATGGGAGTTGCCCTGATGTTGTTCTTCGTGTTGATCAAGCTGCCGCTCGGCTTGCCGACGGTCATCATCGCCCACACCACCTTTAATCTGCCACTGGTCATGGTGGTCGTGCGGGCGAGGCTGCGGAAACTGGATCCTCATCTAGAAGAGGCTGCATCCGATCTCGGTGCGACGCCCTGGCAAGTGTTTCGTCGCGTGACCGTTCCTTTGCTACGACCGGCGATCGTCGGGGGTGCGCTCATGGCGTTCACGGTTTCGTTGGACGACTTCATCGTCACGTTCTTCACGGCCGGCCCTGGCTCGACCACCTTGCCGTTGAAAGTGTATTCGATGATCAAGTCCGGCGTGTCGCCAGAGATCAATGCGTTGTCGGCCCTTCTGGTGTTGGTCTCGATGGGATTGGTCGGTCTCTCGCTGGCCATCCAAGGGCGCGGGATATTGACTCGTTGATCGATAGGGGGCATTTGGATCAATTGGCCGTGGAACAATGACACAATGGTCACTGCCGTGGTCTTGGATCGGTGTGTTTCTCTGTGCGGCGCTCCTGGCTTGTCAACCGACTCCTGAGGACGGCCCGAAGAAAAGCCCGCAGGCCGACAGCCATGACCAGGAGGCCCCGACACTCCATTACTTCACCTGGTCTGATTATGTGAGCCCCGAACTGTTACGAGAATTTGAACAGCAAACCGGGGCGAAAGTCGTTGTCGACACCTTCAGCAGCAACGAAGAGCTGCTCGCCAAACTGCAAAGCGGGGCGGACGGCTATGACGTGGCGGTGCCATCGGATTTTATGGTGTCGATCATGATCCGGCTGGGGCTATTGGCCGAACTGGATCTGTCAAAGATCCCCAACACCGCACTGCTGGCGGAGCATTTGCAGCGGTTGCCGTTTGATCCGGAACACCGGTACTCCGTGCCCTATTTGTGGGGAACGGTCGGGATCGGTTACGACGCCAGCGTTCTGCCGGAACCGCCCGACAGTTGGTCGGTGCTCTGGGATGCCCGGTACAAGGGCAGAATCAGCATGCTGAACGATCAACGCGAAGTGTTCGGCGCTGTGTTGCGCTCGATGGGCCATTCGCTCAACACGCGGGATCCGGCCGTCATCGAGCGGGCAAAGGAGAAACTGATCCAACAGAAGCCGCTGGTGAAGACCTATACGAGCGAACACTACGACCAGCTTCTGGCTTCGGGCGAGGTCGTGCTTGCCCATGGATGGGGAGGCCCGGTGGCCCGGGCCATGGCTGAGCGACCGTCAATCCGGTATGTCGTGCCGAAGGAAGGAGGAACCATCTGGTCCGACTGCCTGGTCGTGCTCAAGGCCTCCCGCCACAAGGATCTGGCGATGCGGTTTATCAATTTTCTCCTCGATTCCCGGGTCGCCGCGCTGACGTCGGATCGGTTGCTGTTCGCCTCCGCCAACCGAGAGGCCGAGAAGCTAGTGTCACCCCGGGTGAGAAACAATCCGGCCGTCTATCCGCCGGGGTCGTTGTTGACTCGGTTGGAGTGGATGAGCGATGTCGGGGATGCGATCCGGGTGTATGATCGCGCCTGGACGGAATTGAAAATGCATTGACCTCCCTGCGCTTTGTGTTTCCCCTCGGGCGGGGAAGTCGGTATAATAAAAAATTGTCTTCGGGGATTTCCCGGGGGCGATCGTCATGGTGAAATCTCTGAGGGTGAAGTTGTCTCTAACCCTGACCCCGTGGACCGGAAATCGGTTTTTGTTTCTTCCGGGTTTGATCTTTTGCAGTGCCGTCATTCCGTGGTCTTCTGATGTGCTGTTTGCCGCTGATGAAGCGGCGAAGTCCGCCGTCCCACCTGGCCAGACGATACGGCTGAGCCTTGACGAAGCGCTGGCCTTATTCCTTAAACAAAACCTCGATCTTCTCATCGCGAAATTCGGTGTGGATTATGCCAGGGGGCAGCAGATTACGGCGGCCCTGTTTCCGAATCCCGTGTTGTCCGTTTCGACGGTGGGCTCGTTCGCGAAACATCAGTTCGGCGAGCGTTCCAGCCTGACCCGCAGCGGCCAGATCTATCCGCAGGTCCAGCAACTCTTCGAGATGGCCGGCAAGCGGGGCTATCGGATCGAGAGCGCCGGGTTCGGGACGCAATCGGCGGAAGCGAATTTCGAAGACGCGATCCGCCAATTGGGATTTACGGTGAAGGACACCTATTACCGGGTGCAATTGGCTCAGCGGCGGCTGGCTCTGGCGGAAGAGAACCGCGATCGCTTTTCGCGCATTCTCGAAATCAATACCATACGGTTCAAGAAGGGGTACATCGCGGAAGTGGATCTCATCCGTATCCGTCTCCAATTCATCGACTTTCAATCGCAGGTTATCCAATTTACCCAGGAGGCGGATGCGGCCCGCGCCGATTTACGCCAATTGCTCCGCCTGTCGCCGGCTGTCCGACTCGAACTGACGACGGAGCTGGAGTTTCATCGTATCGATCCGGACATCGACAAATTACGAAAGTTGGCTCTGGAGGCGAGACCCGATCTCAGGGCAAAACGGCATGTGCAGGCTCAACGCCTGGCGGATTTGAAATTGGCCAAGGCATATCGCTATCCCGACGTGACCCTCGGTGGCGGATATGCGGTGCAGGGACCGACCGGCCCGGATTTGCAGCAGCAAGCGATGGTGAGCGTGGGCGTGCCGCTGCCGCTGTTCAACCGCAACCAAGGGGGCATTCTCCAGGCCGAGGTGGCGGTGCAAGCGGCGGAGGCGGATCTCAACAAAACGATCAATCAGGTGGAGAATCAAGTGGACGTTGCCTATCGGAATCTGGTGCAAAGCCGGCGCCTCGTCGAAGCGTATCTAGGCGGCATCTTGGAAGATGCGCGCGCCACCTTCACGATCGTTGAACGAGCGTACGAACGGGGCGGTGCCACGATCATTGATCTGCTGGATGCGGCCCGGACGTCACGGACCATCCAGCAGAACTACATCGAGGCACTATTCAATTATCAACGCAATCTCCTCCAGCTCGAGAGCGCAGTCGGGCAGGAGATCACCTCGTGATACGCGAGATGGGAGCCAAGAAGCGAGGGGGGGCGGCGCTTGCCGTCTTGTGCGCAGCGTTAATCTCCTGCGGGCGCGCCGAGGAACCCCCGCATTCCAGCGCTGCGACTCCTCCGGTGTCATCGCCGCCTGCACCGGTTGCCGAGGTGCAGCCGCGCATCGAAACTGCGGTGGTGGATTACAGTTCGGTCAAGCCGGCGTTGGTGCTGGCCGGCAAGGTGGCGTACGGAGAAGATCGCTACTCGAAGATCTCGTCGCCGTTGCAGGGACGGGTCGTGGAAGTGCGCGTCCATCTGGGCGATCACGTGAAAGCCGGGGACACGCTGCTTGTGATTGACAGTCCGGACATCACGGCCGCCTACTCCGACTTCGTCAAGGAAGCCTCGGAACTGGAGTATGCGACCCGAGCCTATGAACTGGCCAAGGATCTGTACGAGACCAAAGCCCTGCCCCAGAAGGACCTCAAGCAGGCGGAGAACGACTTGATCAAGGCCCGGGCGGAGTTTCGCCGGGCCAAGGAACGGCTGCTGTCACTCCGTGTGCCGGCGGCCGAGTTGGAGAAACCCCTCGCCCAGCAACGTATCACCTCGCGCTTTGAAATGAAGAGCCCGCTGGCCGGTACCGTGGTGGAGCGCTTTGTCACGCCGGGTCAGTCCGTGGGCGGCGATCCGTCGCAGGTGCTGTTCACGATTGCCGATCTGGACACCTTACAAGTGGTGGCGGATGTCTACGAGCGCGACCTCGCCTTGGTCAAGGTCGGACAGGTCGCGCGCGTGACGGTCGAGGCGTATCCAGGTGTGATGTTTCCGGCCGCGATCGCCTCTATCGGCGACGTGGTCGATCCGACCACGCGGACGATCAAGGTCCGCGCGTGGGTTAACAACGAAGACCGCAAGTTGAAGCCCGAGATGTTCGCTCGGCTGAACATCGATGTCGGCGATACCACCCCGTTTCTGGCGATTCCGAAGGAGGCGGTGTTGGAAGCCGACGGGAAGCATTTCGTCTACGTGGTGGAAGAGCCGGATCGGTACGTCAAGCGGGAGGTCAAAGTCGCCAGCGTGTCGCCCGAGCAGTTTCGGGTGCTGGAAGGGCTTTCTCCGGGCCAGCGCATCGTGGTGAAAGGCGCAGTGCTGATTAAAAACCAAGAAGTGAAGGGGTAGCGTGCAGCAGCCTCACGGGGTCGCCTCGGTTGCGGATGATGGACCGAGACGATGATCGCACGAATCGTTGAGATTTCTCTCCTCCAGCGGTTTTTCCTCTGCGTCACCGGCCTCGCGCTGTTTTTCGGCGGGCTCTACGCATTTCACCTCCTCGACATCGTCGCCTACCCCGATCCATCCCCGCCGATGGTGGAGTTGATCACCCAGTATCCGGGGTGGTCGGCCGAGGAGATCGAACGGCAGATCACGATCCCCATCGAGGTGGTGCTCAACGGTACCCCAGGGCTTACTGACATCCGCTCCCTGTCCATTTTCGGTCTCAGCGACATCAAAGTCTATTTCGACTTCGGGACCGACTATTTTTTCGACCGACAGGAAGTGTTGAACCGCCTTGCAATGGTGAGCTTACCGCCGGGCGCCCAACCGATGCTTTCCCCCTGGTGGGCGCTTGCTGAGATCTATCGGTATGAACTGACCGGGGACCATGTCAGTTTGACCGATCTGAAAACCATTCAAGACTGGGAGTTGCGAAGGGAATTTCGCCGTGTACCGGGAGTCATCGATGTGACGGCCTTCGGTGGGACCACCAAGGAATATCACGTCGACATCGATCCGGGAAAGCTGATCAGTTACGGTGTGAATCTGCCCCAGGTGATGACGGCGCTCGCCAATAGCAACGCCAATGTCGGCGGCAATTATCTGACGGTCGGGGCGCAGAATTTCAACATCCGGGGACTGGGGCTTATCAACAATCTGGCGGACATCGAAAACGTGGTGGTGGCAGAAAAGGAGGGAACCCCGATTTTCGTCAAAACCTTGGGTCAGGTGTCCGTCGGCCATCGGGTGCGTCTGGGGAAGGTCGGGATCGACGATCGCGACGACGTCGTCGAGGGGGTGGTGCTGCTCCAACGCGGCTACAAAGCGCTGTCCGTGCTCGAGAAGGTCAGGGCCAAAGTCCAGGAACTGAATACCTGGAAACTGCCCGAGGGAGTGAAGATCAAAACGTTATACGACCGCACGGTTTTGATCAACACCACGGTGGAGACGGTCACGGACATCCTCATCAGCGGCATGCTCCTGGTGTTCGTCATCCTGTTCGTATTTCTCGGCCATTTTCGCGCGGCTCTGATCGTTGCGTTGACCATTCCCCTTTCGCTGCTCTTCACATTCACCATGATGGTGCTGATCGGACAATCCGCCAACCTCATCTCGCTCGGCGCCATCGACTTCGGCATCATCGTGGACGCGGCGTTGATCATGGTGGAGAGCATCTTCTACCATCTGGCCCATCACCGCGGACCTGGATTGACTCCCCCGCAGCTGATCGTCCGGGCGGCCCGTCAAGTCGGGCGCCCCGTCTTTTTTTCGACGGCGATCATCGTCGTCGCGTTCATCCCCCTGTTTACGATGACCGGCGTGCCGGGCAAAATTTTCGCGCCCATGTCCATCACGTACGGCTTCGCCCTCCTGGGCGCATTGCTCATGGCCTTTACGCTGGTGCCGGTGCTCTGCTCACTGCTGTTGACTGGTCCGATCAGCGAGGAGGACACGGCCGTCGTCCGTGTGGTCCGTCGTCTGTACGCAGGGATGTTACGTTGGGCTCTGTCGCACAAGATGATCGTCGTGGGTTTTGCGGTGGCGCTGCTCGCGACGGCGCTCGTGGCGCTCAAGTTTTTGGGTGGCGAATTCATGCCAGCGCTGGAGGAGGGCAATCTGTGGGTGCGGGCGACCATGCCAGTGGATATCTCCTTCGACCAGGCGGCTCGGCTGACGACTGAGATTCGACAGCTCTTCCGGCAATCCCCCGAAGTGACGACGGTTGTCTCACAGCTTGGGCGCCCCGACGACGGGACCGACCCCACCAGTTTTTTCAACGCGGAGTTTTTGGCCAACCTCAAGCCGCAAAAGGAATGGCGACCCGGCCTGACAAAGGAGAAACTCATCGAAGAAATCGAAACGCGGCTCAAAGCGATCCCCGGGGTCATCTTCAACTTCTCGCAGGTGATTCAGGACAACGTCGAGGAGGCCATGTCGGGCGTTAAGGGCGAGAACTCCATTAAATTGTTTGGAACTGACTTGCGGGTGATGGAGGCGAAGGCGGTGGAGATCGAGCGGGTGATGCGACGGGTGCCGGGCGTCAAGGATCTAGGCATCTTCCGTCTGATGGGGCAACCCAACTTGCTCATCGAGGTGGATCGGGAGGCCAGCGCCCGGTATGGGCTTCAGGTCTCGGATGTCAACGCGGTGGTGCAGGCGGCCGTCGGTGGGCAGGCCGTCACGCAGGTATACGAAGGCGAACGGTTGTTTGATCTCGTCGTGCGGTTTCTTCCAGAGTTTCGGCAGGATCCCGAGGCGATCGGAAACATTCTGGTCAGCACTCCAAACGGCGCGCGCATTCCGCTCAAGCAACTGGCCAACATCACCACCCAGACCGGCGCGTTCATTATCTACCGAGAAAACAACCGCCGCTACATCCCGATCAAGTTCAGCGTGCGCGATCGGGACTTGGCCAGCACAGTGCAGGAGGCGCAGGCCCTGCTGGCCAAGGAGGTGCAGCTTCCCGAGCGGTACACTATGGAGTGGGCGGGTCAGTACGACCAGTTGAAAGACGAGCAAAAACGGCTGACCAAGGTCGTGCCGCTCAGCCTGATCATCATTCTGTTTCTCCTCTATACGGCCTTCAATTCGGTCAAGAACGCGTTGCTGGTCCTCGTCACCGTGCCCTTCGCGCTCATCGGCGGCGTACTGTCCCTGGTTGCGACGAACACGCATTTCAGCATTTCGGCGGCGGTCGGCGTGATTTCGACTCTCGGGGTGGCAATCCTAGGCGGTGTGTTGTTAATCTCTCGTATCGAGGACTTCCGCCGCTCTGGGATGTCGCTGGCGGAGTCGATCATGAAGGGAGCGGATGTTCAGATGCGGCCGATCCTGATGGCGACGCTGGCGGCGGCGATCGGGCTTTTGCCGGCGGCCGTGGCAACGGGCATCGGGGCGCAGGCGCAGAGGCCGCTCGCGAGGGTTGTGGTGGGCGGGATGCTGACGGCCGCGGTGCTGATTCTCCTTGTGCTGCCGGTGTTGTATGATATCGTTCACCGGCGCCGCGACAGGCGAGAGGTCTCATCCGGCGAATAGACGATGGAACGGAGACGGTGTCGATGAATCGAGGCGATGTCGGGGAGGGAAGTGTGCCATGAGTGCGAGCGCGAGACTGTTAGCGGCGATATTGATCAGCGCGGTGCCGATATGGGGCGCTGCGCGCGCGGCGGCGGCCGGAGCGAGCCATCCAATAATTGTTCCTGTTCAGATTCCGTACGAGCCTCTGCCCAGTCCGGAGGCCGTTCCGGATACATCGGTTCCGCAGAATACCAAACCCCTGAGCCAGGAGGAATTGCAGCGCGCGGAGGCGCTGCTTCCTCTGCTGGAAGGTAAACAAGAATTCTGGGCGATGGGAGAGTTCGTGCATCTGGGGGAGCCGGTGGTGCCGGTCCTGGTCAAGGCCTTGACCATGCCGGGTCCGCGGCTCCGCTACAACGCCATCGAGACGCTGTCCATGTTGAAGGCAACGGCGGCTGTGCCCGCGTTGCTGGAGACCGCCAAGCAGCCGAACGAAATGCCCAGAATCCGTGAGCACGCCTTGCGGGTGGCAGTGAGGTTGGATCCTTTGCAGGCGCCCGCCGCTATTGAGCTGATGGCCAAAGACCCAAATCCAACTATCCGGAAAACCGCTGCGTTCGAATCTCGCTATGTCCGCCACAAGGCAGTGATTCCTGTGCTGATTTCGCTGTTGTCTGACGAGGAGCGCTTCGTTGCGATCTCTGCAATCCATTCGCTCTGGTTGTTGACGCGACACGAGAGCGAGATGCACGACTGGGAAGCTTCGACGCAGCAGGAGCGACAAGAGTGGGCGCAGGAATGGATCGATTGGTGGAACGCGAGCAAAGAAACCTTTGAATTGCCGGAGCCGAGGAGGTCGAAGGGGGGTGCTCCGCGAGGGTAAGGCGTGCGGAGCGGATGACTCTGCGTCTTGTCGCCGTCGATAGGGCTATGTTATAACCACAACCGGCGCTCCGCCTGACTTTTTTTGAAAAGAGTTCCGTATGGCAGTGTTGAAGATTGCCAAGCTCGGTAATCCGGTTCTCAGAAAAATCGCGGCCCCGGTCGATCCCGCCGACATTCGGACACCGCCGTTCCAGCGGTTCATCGACGACATGTTCGACACAATGTACGATGCGGAAGGCATCGGGCTAGCGGCCCCGCAAGTGTCGCGGTCGCAGCAAGTGGTGGTCATGGAATGCCCGGGTGAAAGCGGATTCCCCAAGACCGTGCTGATTAACCCGACCATCCTCTATTATGGCCCCAATCAGGTCGAGAGCTGGGAAGGCTGCTTGAGCATCGACGGACTGAGGGGCAAAGTGAGCAGGCCGTCAATGGTGCGGGTGAAAGGATTGGACCGCTACGGGGCTCCCGTTGACTTCGAGGCAACCGGTCTCTACGCGGTCTGCATTCAGCACGAGCTCGATCACCTGATTGGCAAGCTCTTCCTCGACCGGATGACCGATCTGTCTACGCTGACCCAGTTGGAAGAGTTCGACCATTATTGGAGAAAGGAAACCGTGGCCGTCATCTAGCAGCCGAAGGGGATGCTGAACCAGGCATACCGTTGAATCGTCATTCATCCAGAATTTACGATCAGAATTCACAATTCATAATTTTCGAGTGCACTCCCTCCTCCGTGTTCTCACGTATCTAAAACCCTATCGCCTTCTCGCGTTCATCACGCTGAGTTTCGCTGGGCTTGCCACGGCGATGGAACTGGTGCCGCCCTGGCTGGTCAAGGTCGTCATCGACGACGTGATCACGGCCCGCCGGCCGGAATTGCTGCCGTGGGCCCTGGGCGGACTGCTGTTGGCCTACGGACTCAAAAACCTGTGCGCTTCCCTGCGCATCCGGTTCAATAATACGCTCGAGCAACGGGTCGTGCACGATCTGCGGGCACAGGTCTTCGCAGCGCTGCAACGCCTCTCGCTCAGCTATTTCGAGAACCGCTCGACCGGCGAAATCATGTCCCGGGTCAATAACGATACGGAACATGTCGAACGCATTTTCATCGATGGTTTGGAGGGCATGCTGACCGCGTCGCTGACGTTGGTGGGCATTACGATCATGCTGTTTACGCTGAATTGGAAACTCGCGCTGCTGTCTCTGTTGCCGATTCCTATTCTGATCGTGTCCGCGCTGAAGTTCACGGCGCGGGTGCATACCTATTACCACCGCATCCGGAAGAGCGCCGCGGAGCTGAACGCCTATTTGCAAGATGCGTTGTCCGGTATCAGGGAAACGATGGGATTCAATCAGCAGGCTTATGAACAGCAGCGGTTCAACCGGCTTAGTCAGGAATACAGCCGAAGCAATCTCCAGGCGATGCGTCTCTGGTCGATCTACTCACCGGGAATGATCTTCACGGGCAGTATGGGCACATTGCTGATCCTGTGGTACGGGACCGGTGAGGTGTTGGCCGGAGCACTCACAGTCGGCGAGTTGGTCATGTTTTTGTCCTATCTGGCGCTGTTTTATGTTCCGATCAATCAAATCCATTCCGTCAACCATATGCTGCAGCATGCGCTCGCGGCCAGCGAGCGAGTGTTCGACGTGTTGGACACCGTGCCGGAAGTCCGAGATCGGCCCGGAACGATCCGGCCGGCAGTGCGTTTGCGGGGCGAAGTCCGTTTCGATCGGGTCTCGTTTCACTATCGTCCGGACACACCCGTGCTGACGGACGTCATACTGGCAGTGAAACCTGGCGAGCGGGTGGCGCTGGTCGGTCCGAGCGGGGCGGGCAAGAGTACGATGCTCAAGCTTCTCCTGCGATTTTACGACGTCCGGTCCGGCTCGATCACGATCGACGGCTACGATCTGCGGGATTTGCCGCTCGCCTTTCTTCGGAGTCAGATCGGGCTGGTGCAGCAGGAGCCGTTTTTATTCAACGGCACCGTTCGCGAGAATATCGCGTATGGTGATCTGTCCGCGGATCGAGAAAAACTCGAAGCCGCGGCCCGGGCGGCCCGCGCTCACGAGTTCATCATGGATCTGCCGGAGGGGTACGATACCTGGATTGGGGAGCGAGGGGTCAAGCTCTCGGTGGGGCAGAAGCAACGGGTCTCCATCGCGCGCGTCCTCCTGAAAGACCCGCCCATCGTGATCTTCGATGAGGCGACGTCCAATATCGACACGGAAACCGAGGTGAAAATCCGCGAAGCTTTGAACCATTTGACTCGCGGGCGGACGACGTTCATCATCGCCCACCGATTGTCAACGCTCCACGATGTCGACCGCATTGTCGTGATGGAGCGCGGCCGGATTGTCGAGGAGGGTGCACACGAGGAGTTACTGAATCGGGGTGGGGTGTACGCGGGGCTGTACGAGGCTCAGTTTCAGGTCTAGCCGCCAGCTGGCACGCCGATTGCGTGCTCTCCCGCTACGTGACTATACTCTGGATCGGTCGATGAAGGGCTGACGATGGTGTTGGTGTACGAGAGCGATCCGTTGGACAGCGAGCATGCGCGAGGACATTTTTACCACGTCTGTCTGGGGCGTCTCGACCGCAATGAGCTGACGGTGCCTCCGCCGGACAAGCCGTACGAGTGCCCTCGCTGCGGCGTGGAGTTGGAGGCAGAAGACTTCAGGGTCGCTCAATACAGGGGATCGGTGTAAGTGAGCATGAATCGCTGCGCGCTACCCGTGAATCGGAGCTCCGGTCGAATCTCGTCGGTTCGCGGATAACGGTTCATGGACGCCGGAAGATCCATGCCGGGAAACACAGGCCGAAAGACGGTGTCGGTGATGCGAGGCCTCGTTACGGCGAAGTCGTCAAGGACCAGCTCGTGGACGCCAGGCATTACGTGGCTGATCACGAAGCGTTGTTCGCTATGATCTGTCCGGGATGAATGACATCAATCGCCCGCTGATCGCCGACTGCTAGACAGCTCGGAGTGAGCATCACCCGCTGTCTTGCGACAGCCAGCTCCCGGCACTTGCCTTTCATTGCTTTTCTCGGGCGTCCTGCCGCGCGCCTCTCGTCCGTTCAATGGCACGTCTTGCCATCGAAGAATTTGCAGGCGGATTCCCCACCCGTGACTTTCCAGGTCTTCAGCAACGGCGGCTTGTCGGGACGTAACTCCACGACGATGTCGACTAGTGTCATCAGCGGCAGCTTGTCCATGTGTGGCTTCGCCTCCTCCGGCAGCTCGACCCAGAAGACTGCGCCGCTGTCTGAGATCACTATACGGCCGTTCTGTTTGTCGATCTGGATGATCGGGCTGTAGAAGCTTTTCTCCACGGCGGAACCGACGGTGGACCAGCCGAGAAGAAAAGCCAGGACCATAAAGACGATGAATCCGATCAGGGGTGTGCGTGGCATGACGAAACCCTCCGCTCAAGTGATGAGATAAAAGGTACGGGGTGGATAACGGCCCAATAGTACATGAAACTGTCCCGGACGAAAAGGCGTGAAATGCGTGGGAGGGGTCGTCAGATCGTTTGAACCTCTGCCGGTATCACCTGGCCCTTCCGGATCCAGTACGTCCGGATGTCCGGCCTGGCCTTGTCTTGAAGCGAAATAAGCAGATAGGCGGGGACGGAGAGGTTGATCTTCCCCCAGTAGTCTTCATAGTCGGTTGCGATTTTGATATCCGTGACCGACGGGCGGGCCGGATCGTTGGGGTGGGAGTGGTAGACGACCTGCAGATCCAGGCCCTGCTTCCTCATATCCTTCTGAGCGAGCGCCAGGTCGTGAGAGTCCATGACGAAGGCGATCTCTGCCCGTTCCTGAGGTGAGAGTCGCTGCAAGTGGGCGGCCTTGGCTTCATCGAACCCCGCCAGCTTTTCCGCCTCGTCGAGCGCGACCACGTTTCGGATCCGGTAGATGTGCGTGACGGTCCGATCTTTTCCGGCCAACAGCCCGCAACACTCGTAAGGAGCGAGCTCCCGAGCATGCGCCACTATTTCGTCCAGAATGTGCCGGGGGATCGATAAGTCGGGCACGGTCAGACGCTGCAGGTGACAGTGTAGTGCCCGCCCAGATCGGTGATGGTTGGGTGTGTCCCGCAGAGCGGGCAACCGGGGTCTTTCGGTCGGGACACCTTTCGGAACTTCATTTCCAGCGCGTCATAGATCACCAGCCGATCGGCCAACGTTTCGCCGATGCCGAGGATTTCCTTAATCGCTTCGGATGCCTGTAAGACCCCAATGGTGCCAGCGAGCACGCCCAAGACCCCGGCTTCCTGGCAATTCGGCACCAGCCCAGCCGGAGGCGGCTCCGGGTAGAGGCAACGATAGCAGGGGTAGCCTTCGTGCGGCTTGACGGTGGTCAACTGACCTTCGAATCGGAAAATGCTGCCCGAGATAAGGGTCTTCTTGGCGAAGAAGCATGCGTCGTTGACCAGGAAGCGGGTCGAGAAATTGTCGGAGCCGTCCAGGATGAGGTCATACTCGTGCAGCAGACCCATGATGTTGTCGGCGTCGACGTGGAATTGATACGTCTTGACCGTCACGTCCGGGTTCAACGCCGCCAGGGTCTTGAGCCCAGACTCCACCTTGGGCTTTCCGACCGAAGCGGTGGTGTGCAGGATCTGGCGCTGGAGGTTCGACAGGTCGACGACGTCGCCGTCCACCAGCCCGATCGTGCCGACGCCGGCGGCGGCAAGATACAGCGCGGCGGGGGAACCCAACCCGCCGGCGCCGATCACCAGCACCTTGGCCCGTGCCAGCTTCTTCTGTCCCTTCCCGCCGACTTCCTGCAGGATGATATGCCGGCTGTACCGCTGAATCTGTTCGTCGGTGAAGTCCATCTCGCGCGTCGTGCGTTGCTCGTGAGACGTGATGCGCCGCCCTGCACGGGATATGCCTCATGAGGGACGCTTCAAGGGATCATTATTCCACCACGTTCAACTCGATTGGATCGACGATGCAGCCTTTCTCCCGCAGCCCCTGGACGGCCCGCTCGATTTCCGCGGTCTCTCCAGTCAATTCCACGTCCATCCATCCTGTGGTTTCCCGTACATCAGCCCGCCGGACGTTCGTCACAACCTTATACTCATGGCCGATCTGATAAATGATCGGTTCCTTGATCTTTTCTTCGGGAAACCGAATGTGGAATCGAAGGCTCGGCATCATCGCCCTCCCGCAATGGCGGGAACGATCGACACTTCGTCGCCGTCTTTGAGCAAAGTGTCTTTGCCGTTCAGAAAGCGGATATCCTCTTCGTTGACGTAGATATTGACGAACCGGCGTAACTCCCCCTTTTCGTCGCAGAGCCGATCTTTCAAGCCGGGGTGCGCCATGTTCAGATTGTCAATCATTTCCGCGATCGTCGCGGCCTTGGCTTCAACCTCGCCCTGACCCTTGGTCAGCGGGCGGAGGGGAGTGGGAATCCGGACCTTGATCATACGTCACCCCCGCCGTTCTTGCTCATCTTGAACGTCTTCTCGAAACTCACCAGACTCGGTTGAATGCGGACCGGACGACCGACCGCGTCGATAACCGCCTCCTGGGTTTTCAAGCCATTGCCTGTTACGTAGGCTACCGTCACGTCGCTCCGTTTGATCACGCCTTGCTTCACCAGCTTGCGGAGCACCCCGATGGTCACACCGCCAGCCGTCTCTGCGAAGATCCCTTCGGTCTGGGCCAGCAACTTGATTCCGTCCACGATCTCTTCATCGGTCACTGTTTCCATGACGCCTTTGCTCTCAGCGGTCGCCTTCAACGCGTAATACCCGTCGGCAGGATTGCCGATGGCAAGCGATTTGGCGATCGTCTTGGGCTTCACCGGCTTGAAAAAGTCCCGGCCGGCCTTGTACGCGGTCGCGATGGGCGAGCAGCCTTCCGCCTGAGCGCCGTTGATTTTAGTGCGCACGGCATCAATCAACCCTAGGGTGTGCAGTTCATTGAGACCCTTCCAGATCTTGGTCAACAACGAACCGGACGCCATCGGGATGACAACTTGATCGGGCGTCCGCCAGCCTAATTGTTCCACTGTCTCGAAGGCCAAGGTCTTGGAACCTTCGGCGTAGTAGGGCCGCACGTTGATGTTGACGAAAGCCCAGCCGTGCTCGGCGGCGATTTCGCTGCACAACCGGTTCACGTCGTCGTACGTGCCTTCAACCTCGACGACATTGGGTCGGTAGATCAGGTTGCCCAGCACCTTCGCCGCTTCCAGGTCGCCGGGGATGAACACGTAACAGGTCATGCCGGCGGCGGCGGCGTGGGCGGCGACCGAGTTGGCCAGATTGCCGGTCGAAGCGCAGGCGACCGTTTCGAAGCCGAGTTCTCGGGCTCGGGTCACCGCGACGGCGACAACCCGGTCTTTAAAGGACAGGGTCGGATGGTTGACCGTGTCGTTTTTGATGTACAGCTCATCCAACCCTAAATAGGCGCCCAGATTTCTCGCGCGCACCATCGGCGTGAAGCCGGCGTGCGGCCCGACTAGCGCCGACCCTTCGACTGGCAGCAGATCGATGTAACGCCACATGCTTTGCGGGCCTTCCTCGATCTTCTTGCGCGAGATGGTGCGCTTGATCTCTTCGTAGTTGTATTTCACCTCGAGCGGACCAAAGCACATCTCGCAGACATGGATGGCCTTGGTGGGATACTCCTTGCCGCACTCGCGGCAAGCGAGCGCTTTCATCTTACTCATGGGGGCACCTGCGCTTTCGGCTCTCAGCATAACACGTCAATGTTTGCTGGCGACCGGCCGATGATCGCCGATGGCTGTCGTTCTCAGCTCACAGGTTTCCGGTTCATGATCGAAGAGTCTAGTGATCGTCGGATGCTCTCCGCAGAGCGGGCAGTTCGGGTTCCGCCTTATTCTGATTTCGCGGAATGCGGTCCGGCGCGCATCGAAATCCAGCATCCGATCGGTCAGGGAACGCCCGATGCCCAGGACCAGCTTCAGAGCTTCTGTTGCCTGGAGCGTACCAATGATCCCGGCCAGGACCCCGATCACACCGGCTTCCTGGCAACTGGCCACCAAGCCGGGCGGCGGAGGATTCTTGAACACGCACCGATAGCAGGCCGATTTTCCGGGAATGATGGTCATCACGCGCCCGTCGAAGCGCAGGATGCCGCCGTGGACCAACGGTTTGCCTGCGAAAAAGCAGGCGTCGTTGATGAGAAACTTCGCGGGAAAGTTGTCCACCCCGTCGATGACGACATCGTATCCTTTGACCACATCCAGGGCGTTCTTGGAGGTCAGACGGTCCTCGTAGGTCTCCACCGAGACGTCAGGATTGAGCGCCTGAATCTTTTCTCTGGCGGAAACAACCTTGGGACGGCCGACGTCCGGTGTATGATGGATGACTTGGCGTTGGAGGTTTGAGAGATCCACCACGTCGCTGTCGATCAACCCGATGGTGCCTACGCCGGCGGCGGCCAGATATAACGCGGCTGGCGAGCCGAGTCCGCCCACGCCGACCAGCAGGATCTTGGCTTGCGCGATTTTTTTCTGGCCTTTCCCGCCCACCTCCGGCAACAAGATGTGGCGGCTGTAGCGGGTGATTTGCTCGTCAGTGAAATTCATGTGTCGATCGTATCTTGTGAAGCGTGAAGTGGAGAAGCCGATGACTCGATCACCAGCTCCGCTTCATGACCGACGCTTCACGTCGTCCTAAATGTTGAAATACTTCTCGATACTGATGTACCGCTCGCCCGTGTCAGGCAGAATCGTGACCACGTTCTTGCCAGGTCCAAGTTCGTCCGCTACTTTCTGGGCCGCAAAGACATTGGCGCCGGCGGAAATGCCGACGAGCAACCCTTCCTTCTTGGCCAGCAGCTTCGCCGTCTGATAGGCTTCGTCGTCCGTCACCGTTATGACGCGGTCCAGAATCTTTCGGTTGAGCACTTTCGGAATGAAGCCGGCGCCGATGCCTTGAATTTTGTGCGGACCCGGATCTCCGCCCGAAAGAACCGGCGATCCGGCTGGCTCGACAGCGATCACTTTGACATCCGGATTGCGCTCTTTGAAGACCTCGCCGCAGCCGGTGATCGTGCCGCCTGTGCCGACCGCGGCGACGAAGGCATCGATCCGGCCTTCTAGCGCCTCCCAGATTTCTGGTCCGGTGGTCATCCGGTGGACAGCTGGATTGGCCGGGTTGGAAAACTGATCCGGCATAAAATAGGACGGGTTCTGGGCCACGATGCTTTCCGCTTCCTTGATCGAGCCTTTCATCCCCTCCCAGGCGGCGGTCAACACCAGTTGCGCGCCGTAGGACGACAACAGGCTGGCCCGTTCCATGCTCATACTTTCCGGCATCACCAGAATCAACTTGTAGCCGCGCACCGCCGAGATGAGCGCGAGGCCGATGCCGGTGTTGCCGCTGGTGGGTTCGACGATCGTGCCACCAGGCTTGAGCCGGCCCTGCCGCTCCGCCTCGTTGAGCATGTTGAGGCAGATCCGATCCTTGACGCTCCCGCCGGGATTGAAGGATTCAACCTTAGCATAAATGGTCGCCGACCCCGGCCTCGAAAGGCGGTTCAGACGAACAAGCGGAGTTCGCCCGATCAGTTCGGTGATCTCTTTGTGAGCCGTCATGGTTACCGGCCGCCGCCCATATAAAACAGCAATTCGACTTGGTCTCCTTCTTTGATGGGGGTTGTCGCCAGATGTTCCCGGTCCAGCATGGTGTTGTTCAGTTCGACGGCGACCATCTGAGGCTCGATGTTCTTCGCCTTGAGCAAATCCAGAACCGTTCCGCCGTGCACCTCTTCGGCTTTTCCGTTGATCGTAATTTGCATGAACGCTCCCAACTTGGCCTGGAGACTGGAGAATTCCTGCAAGCTAGCAAATGACCCATTGGATTGTCAAGGTAAGCGAACCTGATCGTTCGACGCGGCGGACGCGTCCGCATCCGCGGTTTGTGTCTTGACTTTCAGAAAGCGTCACTCCACTATGCCTTCTCTCCGGAGGAACAATCGATGTGGAAGCGCAATTTCATGTTTCGGGCGCAGGAATCGACTCCGCTTAAAGAGTCGGAGAACGAGCTGTTTCATGATGCGGAACCGGCGCTGGACAGTGCGGGGTTGAACCTCGAGAAGTTTCTCTCGGTCTGGGTACAGGGCGACGGGGACGACAACAGGCCTACCGCCTATACGAATCTCTATGTCCGGACCGCCACGCTAGATTTTGACAAGCGGTGCGGGTTTCTTCACCCGCTTCAGGGCCGCGCCCATCAGATCAAGCAACTGCTGACTCCTGGCCAGAAGGTATTCCTACGGGATTGGCTCAGCCGCTATTCGCCGCAAGCATGGGACGCCGCCGACGAGCAATTCCGATCTCTGTTCGAACTAGAGTAAGAAGAGAGCCGTCCGCCGGCGATGCGCGTTTCGGCGGATGACCGAGCGACGCATGTCTACAAAGCGCTACATCATCGTGGGGGCTGGTCCGGCCGGCGTGCATGCGGCGATCGCGATCCGGAACAGAGACGGCGCCGCCGAGATCGTCGTCATCGATCGCGATCACGACCCGCCGTATTACCGGACGGAATTGGATACCTACGTCGGCGGCTCGACGTCCGACGCCGAAATGTTACTCTATCCGGAGGAGTTTTATCGCGCGCAGCGCATTCGGCTCAGGCTTGGGACCGCGGTCGCAAAGGTTCACCCGACTGGGCGCACGGTCGAGCTGGCCGACGGCGAACAGGTGGCGTATGACGCGCTCCTGCTTGCTCCGGGATCTTCTCCGCTGACGATCTCTTGTCCAGGGGCGTCGAATCCCCGGGTCATGACGGTGAGGACTTGGGAGGACGCCCGGAAGCTAATCCGGTTGGTGACGGAGACGGACCGGCCGGTGGTGGTCGTCGGTGGAGGGGTCTTGGGGCTGATCCTTGCGGACGGCATCCGGCAGCGCGGGCGTCCCGTGACGTTGTTGGAACGAGAACCGCGCCTGTGGGCACCGGTGTTGGATGAGACCGCTTCCCAGCTTGTCCAACAAGGGGTCCGGCAACGCGGCATCGACGTTCTTTTGCAAGAGGAAATCACGGAGGTCGTCGGTGCGAATGGGCGAATCCAACGGGTTGCGACTTCGGCCGGCCGAACCTTGGAGGCGTCGACCGTGGTCGTGACGATTGGCGTCCGTCCGGACGTGGCGTTTCTGGAGGGCAGCACGGTCCGGACTGAGCGCGGAATCCTGATCGATCATGAATTCCGCACGAACGTTCCGGACGTGTTTGCGGCCGGCGATGCGGCGCAAGGGTATGATCCGATCTCAGAACGGTTTCGGGTCGTGACGAACTGGAACAACGCCGTCGAGCAGGGCAAGCTGGCCGGGGTCTTCATGACAGGCGACGGGAGTCCGTACCGCGGCGTGATCTTGTCCAATTCGGAGACGTTTTGCGGCGTGCGCGTGACGGTGTTGGGACTGACCCAGGTGACAGGCGAGGGTTGTGTAACGTTGAAGGGGCACGACCGGGGAAAGGGAATCTATCGCAAGTTCACGCTAAGGGACGATAAACTGGTTGGCGCGCTGTTGGTTGGGAATACCTCGGGTGAAGGCATGATGAAAAGAATGATCCTCGAGCGCAAGCCGACCTCGATTGCCGAAGTCAAGTCCAAGTTCCTGACGGGGCTCGCCCTTGAAGAAATAAACACGTGAGGGGGCAGGGAGACGGTTGGAATCGAAGTGTGCGGCAATCGCCAGGGAGGGGAATCCTGGCAGCCTGTTGTCTCATCCTGGCGCTGCTGTCATCGACTGTCGGAACCGCGGCGTCGATCGAGATCTATTACGCGCCGGAAGACGCGCCTGTCGATCGGCTCGTCAAGCTCTACGACGGCGCCAGGCGGTACATCTATGTTGCGGTCTACGGCTTGACGTACCCGCCGGCCGTCAAGGCGCTGATCGCGGCCAAAAAGCGCGGCGTGGACGTGCGGATCATGACTGATCGGGAGAAACTCAGCGATCCGAAACAACGGGCAGCGTTGGTGGCCCTGCGGCTAGCCGGGATTCCGATCCGGGTCAATCGGCATGACGGACTCATGCACCTCAAGCAGGTCGTGGTGGATGACGAACTCAATACGTCTGGGTCCGTTAATCAGACCAGCAGCGGCAATCGTTACAATGACGAACGGCTGGACGTGATCACCGATCGCGCGACCAGCATCAAGGCGCGCGAGAAGTTTCTCGGCATGTGGAAAGATCAAAGTCGCTACCAACCCTGGCAGGAATAATGGGTGGCGTTCGATGGCGGTACGGGTCGAACAGACGGATGTGGCCATCGTCGGGGCCGGTGGGGGCGGGGCCGTCTTGGCTCTGGCCTTGGCCCAGAAGGGAATCAAGACGCTGGTGCTGGAGCGGGCTTCCGGCCCGCCTCGGGGGCTGCGCGGCGAAATTCTGCAACCGAACGGCCAGCGCATCTTGGATCGGCTGGGGTTGTTGGGCAAACTGCCCAGCGAGGCGATGCGGCCTGTCCGATATTTTCATTTTTACCGGGCTGGCGGGGAGCGCCTCTGCACGATCGACTACGGAGTGCTTCCGCCGCCGTTCAATCTGGCCCTCGTAACGCTTCCCAACGTGGCGCACCAGGCCATCCTGAACGAGTTGGAGGATCTGAATCCTGGTCGCCTGTGGTACAGCACCTCGTTTTCGTCTCTGCTCTTCGAGCAGGGGCGGGTCGTCGGGCTGGTCGCGGAGCGCGGCGGAACACCGGTGAAGGTTTCGGCCCAATTAGTGGTCGGTGCCGACGGAGCCTTTTCCAAGGTTCGGGAAGCGTTGAAAATCCCCACACGCCTGCACCTCTATCCGGACGGCTATTTGATTGCGATCCTGGACACGCCGCAGGAGTTGACGGACGCACGCTATTTCGTGGGACGCAGAACCATTCTCGGCGTCTTCCCGGCGGCTGGCCGCAAGGTCTATCTCTTTTACATGATTCCGGCCGGTACCATGGAGCAAGTGAAGGCCCAGGGACTGTCAACGCTCCAAGAGCGATGGGTCCGGATCGACCCGAGCCTGGAAGCGACCTTCCGCAGTCTCAGGGACTGGGAGCAAACCGCCTATATGCCGACCGGCCGTGTCCGTGCCTCCCGGTGGGTCGCCGACGGTGCTGCACTGATCGGTGACGCGGCGCATGCGATGAACCCCCACGCCTCGCAAGGGCGGATGCAGGCAATGATGGATGCGATGGCGCTTGCCGATCTCATTCCAGCCTGTTTGGAATCCGGCGACTGCTCGGCGGACAACCTGCGGGTCTATGAGCGTCGTCGCCGCCCACAGGTGGACATGCTCCAACGGCTGGCCGATGAACAGGTCCTCTTCTGGAATACCGGCAACCCGTTGCTGGAATTCCTGCGCGACCGCGTGTTCCGGACGTTAGATGAGAATCCCAGACTCCGCTATCAAGTGCTGGCGGTCACGGCTGGGTTGCGCAGCAGACCTCCCTTTGGACTGCTGGATCGGCTGATAGCCGTTGGGCTTCTGCCCGACCCTTGGGCGCAACTCGTCTCGCCGGAACCGGCTGGTTGACCTGGCTCACAACAGGAGAACAGACGCGATGCGACCGCCCGATCGTCCGCTTGACGGTCTGCCCGCGGAGGTGAAGGAGCCGTTGCGGGCGTACCTGCCGGAGGTGATCGAGCTGTTCGGGTCAACGTTAGAGGGACTGGTCCTCTATGGCAGCGCAGCCCGCGGCGAATATCTTCCAGGGCGGTCCAATCTCAATCTGTTGTTCCTGCTTGCGACTGGCGATGCGGAGCTGTTGAAGCGGTACGGCAAGATCCACCGCCGATGGAGCAAGGAGCAGATCGTCGTTCCGCTGTTCATGACCCGAGCGGAGTTCGAAGCCTCAGCCGCGCTGTTTCCACTGGAATTTCTGGAGATGAAGGAGCACCACCGTCTGTTGGTCGGTTGGGATCCGTTTCCCGGTCTCTCCGTCGACCTTTGCCTGTTGCCGTTCCAGGTTGAGCAGGGCTTGAGGAGCCATCTGCTTCGTTTGCGTCAGCGCTTTGTGGAGGGATTGGGAACGGTCGAAGCCGTTACGATCCTGCTTCCCCTCTCTCTTACGACCCTCTTCCCTTGTCTGCGTGGGTTGTTGCGCGTTATGGGCTGCCAGGCGCCGACCTCCTCGGAAGCTGTCCTGAAAGAGGTGCAATCGAGTCTGCAATGTGATACGGCTGCCTTCGTTGAGGTCTTCAACCTTAAACGCGGCCTCATTTCGCCGGGGCTGGCGGAAGTACCGCGGATGTTCGTCCGCTATGTTGCCTGCCTGGAAGCACTGGTTCGACGGGTGGACGAATGGAAAGTCAAAGGGGTGTTCCCCAAGGCGAATGAGAAATAATGAGGAAGGTGAAATGGGAATGCGGGGGCAAGGCGGGATCGGACTGTGGAGAGAGTGAAGATGCGCTTTCGACGGAAAGCTGCTGCGGTACTGGGAATGCTGTGGCTGTCGCTTGCCGCGTCCGCAGTGAGCGCCGTTCCTGTCGGCAAGCCGGCGATGCCCGAACCGCTTGGGTATGTGAGCGACCATGCCAAAGTGCTCGATGAGGACTGGAAGGCGCGCATCCGGTCCGTCTGCCAGGATTTGGAGCGGAAGACCGGCGTCGAAATGGTGGTGGTGACCGTCAGCTCGCTGAGTCCCTACGCGACCGCTCACGAATATGCGTCAGCGTTGTACGACCGGTGGGGGATCGGGACGGCGCAGCAAGAACACGGAGTACTGGTCTTGCTCACAGTGCAGGAGCGGCAGGCCGCCCTCACGGTTGGAAAGCGGATGATGCCGGTCATTACGCAAGAGGTGATCAGAAGGGTCGGGCGCGACTACCTGGATCCGTCCTTCAAGACCGGTCATTATGGCGAGGGGCTCTATCGCACGGCGGTCGCGCTCGCGGCCGTATCGCAGGACATCCGCGTCGGAACGATATCGCGCGCCCATGCTAAAGGGCTCGGAATATGGATGACAGTCCTCGCCAGTCTCGGTTCACTGTTCTTTCTGTGGTGGATCAGCCGGCCGGACCTGCGCCATCCGTACAGCCGTATCAGGCGCGGAGAATACTGGGGCACAGGCCAGGGCGGCTTTGGCGGCAACTTCGGCGGTTTCGGGGGAGCGACAAGCGGGGAGGGATGGAAATAAGTATCAGCGGTCGTCTGTCAATAATCATAATCAATCGGGAAAGGCACTGAGCTTTCCTGTCCGCCCACGCCTCAGCAACACTCGTTCCGACTTTCAACCTCGACGGCGCACGCCCGGCTGCGTGCTCGATGATCCTTTCGGGCGCTCCGGCACAAAGCATCCTGGTGAACTGGGGGCCGCGCGATGCCTGGACCGACCATTCCGTTTCACAGCATCTTGTGATTCGAGAACGTCAAGCTTCGCACCGCCACCTCGCCGTTCTCGAATGAAATGACGCGTCGGCTGGCCGGCAAGTCAGACGAGGCGACACGTGTGTGCGTATCCGAGAAGCTCTCGACGTTGGAAAGCTTCCCGTCCTGGGGGGAGTAGTAATAGACGGTGTATCGCGTGGTGATGTACTTGTGGTCCTGCGTGAGTGCGCTGTCTTCGATGTTGATCGTAAAGGCGAAAGATGGCATGCCGGGATGGGCCATCTTTCTGTTGATCTGGGTGATCCGGTCGTCTTTGATCCGGTAAAACGAGTGCATGCCATCACCGTGGATCAGCAGCTTAGGGCCCAACGGGTGACCGTCCTGTTCGAGCGTCAACGTATACTTGCCGTCCGATTCTTCGAAGGTTCGAGGCTCGCGGTGGACGGCGATCATCCCAATCTGCCCCTCGGCCCATTTTTGCATCTCGGGGTCCGGTATGTTCACTGTCACCTCTCGTGGCCCTTTGACGGTGACACTTCCTTTCAACTCCTTCCCATTGACGTTGACGATCAGGTCAGCTGTGAAACCTTTAAAGTCTGACTGCCAGCGGGCCGTCTTCTCAAAAGCCGTGCGGAGTAAGGCACGGGCTTGCGGATCGTCGGCCACGGCTGGTTGCTCCTGTTCACGCCGGTACGTTTCCATAGCTTTCTCCTTCCTGGTTCGGCCTCCGGGTGCTCCGGCAACCAGACTCCGATGAGCGATGGAGGGCAATCAGTTATAGTCGGCACAGGGACCGGCTCCAACCTGCTACCTTGACCGGTTCTCATCACTCGATCCATGGTTGATCGAGCGAAGAGCAGTCGATATTTCAACCACTTAGCAGCATTTTGTCGAAGCAGAAGTTATTAAACTTTCAAGGTCTTCCATCATTTCTTGGGAGGTGCGGGGCATCATATGGACTGGTAAGAACAGTTGTTTCTGTCTATAATAAGTGCCCATTGGTCGAGAAAAACACCATTCCCCGATGGAGAAAGGGTTACGCATGGAGCGACGGGCTGCCTCTCACACTGAAGAAGAGGAAATGAATCAACGGCGACGCCTCCTCAATCTGGCGAGAAAAGGAGACGTAAAAGCCATCAACAAACTGTTTGAGCTGTATCAGGTTCGGGTCTACAGCGGAGAGATGCTGAACAAAATCGGCCAGGTGCCATTTGGTCCCGTGATGCACGAAAAGTCGGTCTCGCGACCGGCTGCCAAGGTTGCCAGAGGAACTACCCGCAGAAAACAAACCAGCCTCCGACGAAAAGTGACGAGAAAGATAACCCGAAAAGCAGCCCGCCGGAAGGTTGCCAGTCACTGAGACCGGTCCTTCCCGGGTGAAAAACCGGAGAAAAAGGAAGCCTGCCTCATCCGCCGATGCTTCTGCCCGGAGTCGGGGCAGGCTACTTTATTGCACCGCAACCTTCAGCCCGCCGGCCGAAAGTCGTTGCGCGATACCTTCCGAAGTCTTCCACTCGCCGCTGTACACTACCGCTTGTCCCTGAGTATGGATGCGATAGGCGAGCTCGAACGCTCGAGCTTCATTCATTCCTGGAATGACTTCGCAAAACAGCCTGATCACCTGCTCGAAGGTATGGCAATCGCAATTGTACACCACCACCCGGGCTTCCAGGCCGTCGCCGGTACCTGTTTCGATGTCTTCGATAGTTTCGGGTGTTGCAACGGGAGTCGGAACAGCAACCATGTCGCGTCATTGTAACAAAGTAACAAAGCAATCGGAAAGGAGTACAACCTCCGCTAAGCGCCCAGGCGGGGAAGCCATTCGTTCCGGAGCGGCCATTCTTCTCGCTCACAGGTTCTGGTCAGCAGGCGATAATGCGGTTCGGAGTCCGTCACGGCAACGAGCCCATGTTGACCCGCCAGCCGAACTGTATCAATCAGGGATGCCGAGGTCTGAAGCAGGGCGATTCCGTATTCATACCGGTAGCCGTCGCTGAGGGAAGAAAGGGATTTCCCGCTGAGCGACCGCAGCCAGTCGACGGTATAGGGTTCGCGTTTCCACGCCTCGTCGATAAGCCGCAGCAACGCGGCGGGGCCAGGAACGCTCGTGTTGCCGATGCGTGTCCCGTGCGGCAGATCGAAAAGGCCCGTTTGAAACCGCCGATCGGTCGCAAGGGCGTGATGGAAGAGGGAACGCCATATCGGATCGGCTAAATCGCGATCCACCGCGTCGGCGGTTTCCCGGTCCAATAGGCTGCTGATGGAAATGGATGGTATCTGGACGATCCGTCCATTTTTCATCAGTTCCGGGAATATCGCCCCCATTCGGTCGTGGCAGGACGTCGCGATGCTCAACGGCGTCAGTTGCAGCGCCGTATAGTTCCGAAGGTGAACGGACCGATAGCGTTCGAGCAACCGTTCCAACGTCCGCGCGTGGCACAAATGGAACGGATAATACAGCGCCCGCGTGTCATCCACGGCGTTCATCGACAAATGCGGAGAACTGTGCTAGGGTTGGCCCAATGCGTCTTCCGCTTGGCTCCCGGCTCGACCTGCTTCTGGTCTTCGTGCCTCTTTCCATCTCGCTCGAAATGCTCCATGCCGATTCCGTCCTCGTCTTCGCGTCCTCTGCGCTCGCCATTGTGCCTCTTGCCGGACTCATGGGCAAGGCCACTGAACACCTAGCGGGACGCGCCGGCGCCGGGGTGGGCGGTCTCTTGAACGCGTCGCTGGGCAACGCAGCCGAGCTGATCATTGCCCTGGTGGCGTTGCGGGAGGGATTGCACGACGTCGTCAAAGCCTCACTCACCGGCTCGATCCTCGGTAACATCCTGTTGGTGCTGGGGCTGGCGATGGTCGCCGGTGGCCTGCGTCATGAACGGCAACGATTCAACCGCACGGCCGCCGGCATGGGAGCCAGTCTCCTGTTGCTCGCCGCGGTCGGGCTTGTGGTGCCGGCCTTGTTTCACTGGACGGCTTCAGAACGAGGACGGTCAATCGAACGGGAACTGAGTCTCGAAATCGCCGTCGTGCTGTTCGCGATCTACGTTTTGAGTCTGGTGTTTTCGCTGAAAACACATCGCCATTTGTTCGCCGGGGAAGGCTCCGGTATGCATCAGCCGGACGAGCGGCCCTGGAGTCTGCGCCGGTCGATCGGTGTGTTGGCCGTCGTGACCGTTCTGATCGCCGTGCTCAGCGAGTTTCTTGTCGGCGCCATTGATCCCGCCGCCGCACGTCTGGGCATGACCCAGATCTTTGTGGGCGTCATCTTGGTTGCGTTAGTCGGTAACGCGGCGGAACACTCGACAGCGGTTCTGGTTGCCCTGAAGAACAAGATGGATCTGGCCTTGGCAATCGCAGTCGGCTCCAGTCTCCAAATCGCCTTACTGGTCGCACCCGTACTGGTGTTTGCCAGTTACCTGTTCGGGACGCCGCTCGATCTGATTTTCACTCCGTTCGAAGTCGCGGCAGTGGCGATCTCGGTCCTTGTCGTCGGTTTCGTGGCCATGGACGGGGAATCGCACTGGATGGAGGGCGTGATGCTGGTCGGAGTCTATCTGATCCTCGCGATCGCGTTCTATTTCCTGCCGGCGTGACTGTAGACTTCTGGGTGCTGAATTCTGGATGTTGATGAATTCAGAATTTTCTAGGTCACCACTTGTCCATGTCGATGACCTCGGTCGCATCCCAGAGATTTTTCCATTCCGCGTCGGCCAGAGCTCTTTGCCGATCCTCTTCGGTCTCTTCCCCGAACGCTTTCTTGTCGGCTTTTCTCACATCCGGGGGCGCGGTAGCCTTGGGAGCATCGGGTACGGACTGGACTCGTGGTCGGCGATTCTTGGGGTCCATGTTGACCGGCATGACTAATCCCTCCCGTTAATACCGTGGTATGTCAACATTGTTCCTACATGTCGTTTGCCGGCCTTGTCAAGCCGAGGCGAGGCCTTCTGTCGTGCATTGACTGGCCTTGGCCGGATTGTTACAGTCGTGCCCGTTTGTACGGGGTTGAACAGAGGCGTAGGCACCAGCTATTAGAATGTATGGAATTGAGCGCCAAAGTGCTGTGGCCGTTGTTCCCGCTCTTACTCCTGATCGTCGTGGTATGTCTCACCTGGGCCTTAGTCGTCGCGGTGCGGCGCTCACGCGGTGCCAGAGCCGTGTGGCTTCAGGCCGGCGCGCTGATCTGCTACCTGCTGGCCGCCGTGTCTGCCATTGCCAGTGAACATGGGGGCATCTCAGCCAATGTTCATCGACCGTTTTCTCTGCTGACGCAGATCCTTATCGCAGCGGCGCTCTATCATCTCTGGAAACGTGGCGATCGTTCTCTGCTGTGGCTCAACGGCTGGGCCTGGACAGCGATTCTGGCCGATACGGCGCTGCACTACCTGTTGGCCAGATAGCGGCGTTGTTAGATCAGCTCGACGGCGATCGAGTCGGCTACCCGCCGTCCCCGCTCGGTGAGGCGGATTTTCCCTGCCCGCGATTCGAGCAAGGCCTCTTCGAGAAGACGGCCTATGGCCTCGGTTACGGACGGATGGTCGGCGTCTTGCTCTAGCAAGTCCTGGTCGATTCCTTCGATCAGGCGCAGCCCGAAGACAATCGCTTCTCGGAGGCGTTGGCGAGGGCTGAGCCGTTCAATCGCCTCGACCGGTATCCGTCCTGCCTCCAACAGGCGATGATAAGTGTTCAAGTTCTCCACGTTCCCGAAGCGGCAGCCGTTCAAATACGATTGTGCGCTCGGGCCAAGCCCTAGGTACTCGCCGTCAGTCCAATAGAGTAGATTGTGGCGGCACGCAAAGCCCGGCTGGGCATAATTGGAAAGTTCGTAGCGGACGTAGCCGGCGCCCGTTAGGATCTCCTGGGCGGCATCCTCCATTTGGTTTTGCCGCTCTTCATCGGGCTCGACAACTTCGCCGCGGTGGCGAGCGACGTTCAGGCTTGTGCCTTCTTCGATCGTCAACGCATAGCATGAGATGTGAGTCGGCAAGAGCGACAGCGTTTCGCGCAGCGTGGCGAGCCAACTTTCGACAGTCTGACCGGGCAAACCGTACATGAGATCGAGATTGATGTTGGTGAACCCCGCCAGGCGGGCGGCTTCAACCGCGCGCCTGGCCGTGCCGAGAGACGACCGGCGCCCGACGCGAATCAATTCGTGCTCGTCCATGGACTGGATCCCGAAGCTGATCCGATTGAAACCCGCTCGGACGAGGAGACCGAGGCCTTCCGCGGTCACCGTTTCAGGATGGGCTTCGAGAGTGATTTCTGCGTCCCGTCGGATGGGGAAGGCGTGGCGGATATGGGCGAAGATGTCGGCCAGGCGGTCGGGACACAGCGTCGTCGGCGTTCCACCGCCGAAATAGACGGAAGTCAACGGGCGGCCGCCGAACGGATTTTGTTCCGCATAGAGAGCGATCTCGCGCTGCAACGAGGCGAGGTACGCGGCCGCCCGGTCGTCGCGGTACATCTGGAGGGTAAAAGCACAGAAGTGACAACGGGACCGGCAAAACGGAACGTGGATGTAGAGGCCGACCTCACGCGCCATAGGTATCATGTCGGCTTGCTAAAGTCTTTTACCATCACTACTTCGATCTCGTCGCTGGGTGACTTTCCCCGATTCCGCACGTGCACGGTCCAGGACGGATGACGCCGAAGCGACCAGAAAATGGTTTTTAACAACTCAGGCTTGATCCCGACCTCCCAATCTCGCAACCACGCATAATCGTCTTCATCGCCTTCATAGTCTTCCGGAAACACGGCCTCAAGGTTGAAGCGGAACGTAAACGTTTTTTCTTCTTGAAACATAAGCGGTGACCCTTTGTCCGGCTGGCGATTGCGGATCGCCACGCTGGTTCCTTATAATTAACGCTAATGTACGACATCAACAGGAGTGAAGACTATGCCCATCTTTGAATATGTCTGTCAGGAATGCAACCACCGATTTGAACTATTGGTTCACGGTTCGACTGTCCCCGCCTGCCCATCCTGCAAGGCCACGAAACTTCAAAAGCAATTCTCGCCCTTCGGGGTCGGTGCGACGGCCGATTGGGCTACGTCAAGCGCGCCGGCGCCTTGCGGCACGTGTGGGGACCCTCGCGGGCCCGGCGCCTGTTCGATGAACTAGCCAGGAATGCTGTCCGTGCAGAGGCGCTCGTAAGAGCGGAAAGGGTCGCGACGTTGTCGCGCATCACGACTGTGCATGACCGTCGAAGAGGCTATCCGCACCCTCTCCCAATCGGATCCCATTGTCAAGCTCCTGCAACAGGTGAAGCTCGGACGGATGAAGCCAACCGATGCTGGGCTGCGCGCCGTCACCGAGGCGTGGCTCGGGACGTATCGCAAGGTGCTTGAAGCCGCTGAACCGGATCGGGTCTCGCTGGCTCGCATTGATCCATCGCCTCGACTAGCTGTCTTGGTCGAAGCGGAGGTGTTGTCCGAGGATCATCCGGCGGTACGCAACCTTCGCGATCTCTTCAACAAGCGGCTGGCCGAAGCCAACTCTGCTTCCTGATGGTTTCATCCATGTGGCTGATCGTGTTCGCCGGCGGCCTGGGCCTGTTCGCCATCTGTTCCATGGTATTGGCCGAGGAGCCAACGGGCGTGCGCCCGCTATTGGTGCCGACAGGTGCGGCGATCACGGCCGCGATTCCCCAAGACACCCGGCCGCTGATCCGCGCTGACGCCATCGAGCGGTTTCTGGATGAACTGGACGGGGCGCCGCCGGATTGGGAAGCGGTGTACGGGCCTGGCTACCGCGACCCTGGATACGACGAACGGTTATTCGAGTTAAATCGGGAACGCGATCGACGGAGAGAGGGCAATCCAGCGCTTGGACAGCGGGTAACCTTCATCTGGGTTGGCGAGTTGTCCGCCTATGATCCGGAAAGCGGCGGCTTTCGGATCGCCATCGGCCCCAAAGTCAATCCGACCCGATGGGGGTGGGTCCGGTTCAAGGCCGATGGCTTGCCGTCGAATTTGGTGGCAATCCCTTCTGCGGACCAGCGAGAACCGTTGCGGAGAAGGGTCGCGAACGGCGAGAAAATCGAAATTGAGGTGGCAATGACTGGCCGTCTCATTCCCGAAGAAGCGATCGTGTACGATTTCGCCCATGAAGAGGAGGGCCGCGGTCTCATCATGCCGGTGGTGCGCCTCGAACGGGTCGACTACCTTTTGGCTGAGTAAGCCGTGTTGCGAGTTACGGACAGGATGCCGGCTTTGAGGCCGCGCAGGTCGAGGCTGAAGAAATGGCGGGTGCCTTGCTAGGTGCCCGGGCGGACGATTGGGGTTGTCTTGAAGCTGGCCACTGCCGCGGCGTCTAGCTCCGGTTCGGCATCAGAGAGAAAGAGGATGGCGTCCGGAAGGAGCATTAGTCTGCTGGCGATGCGTTCGTATGAGACGGTGTCGGTTTTGGCGCCGATGCGGGTGTCGAAGAAATGCGAGAACAACGGCGTGAGATCGCCATTGGTCGTTTGGGCTTGCTCGGAACCGGAAGAATAGGTGGCCAAGCGAATTCCGTTGTTCCGCCACCGAAGGAACGTGGGAGCAACATCCGTGTAGAGTTCGGGGTAAAGGCGCAGGAACGGCACCCTTCTTCCCAGATTATCCCTTGCAGGGCTTTCAGCCCCATGTCCCATGTGTTTGCGGTTTTCATCGATCCAGCGGACGAGGAATTCGTGAAGGCCGGCGTAGGCCGGGCGCAATCCTTCCTCCCGTCTACGGTGTCTTGGCACAGCTCGGCCTGGGTGAAGACCGCGAGGTCCTCGCGATGCTCCCGTAGGAAGGCGGCCAGCCGCCGTCGCGCGTAATGAAACAGCACCTCGTGCACGAACTCCACCGGGATGATGGTGCTTTCGAGGTCCAAGAGCACACAGTGAATGGTCATAAAGGCCACCGATAGCGGTGTTCAATCCCTGAGAGCGTGTAGCGGGACACCCAGCCGGCCTGGTCGGTAAAGATGCGAAGCGCGCAGACCACCGGCTGTGTGCCGAGATCGAACCAGTGTTTGGTGTTGGTCGGCACGGAGAGCAGGTCCCCTTCCCGACAGAGCACGGCGAACACTTCTTCGTCCGGTCGCTCCGTGTGAAACCAGAGCAACCCGGATCTTTCCACGAGAAGCGCACTTCGTCTTCGGAATGGATGTATTCGCGCGGGAACTTATCACGAATCGCATCAAGATTCGGCATATTCGGCATCACACGCATGATGTCAGCGGAGCCGTATCCGCCTTTGTCCATGAACGGCTCGAACCAGGATTGTAAGCCGCCAGGACTTGATCGTCCGTGGCGTCCGCAGGCAAGCCGACGTCTGTCGACCAGTGTTCGTAGAAGGTCCCGCGCTCGTCGGGGAAACGCCGGATTTCATGCCCGCCTGCGCGGGGCGCATTCTTGTCAGGAACTCGAAGCACGGCCATAGGTTCTCGCCTCCTGCTCGCATTGCAACACAAATTCCAACACCTCCACACGGCGCTTGGCTTCCGCCACGTTTTTGCCCCAGACCTACTTGCCGTGCCAGGTCAGCAGAAACCCGTAGCCTGGTCGTTCCCGTCTGAGATGAGGCTCGCTATGAGCGACCAGCACGCACATATCTTGCGAGTTCGGTAGATCGGCAGCACGACTTCGTAGTCATGATCTTCCACGCCGTCCCGGACTTTTCTTTAAGTAAGAGTTTCCCGCCAAGCAGCTTCAGGTGTCCGAATGGGTCGACCAACCGGGACAGCAATGCAGCGGCGATCGAATGGGTATGGAACACGGCTCCGGCCCCGGCGAATGCGGTAGACCATCAGGTGCAACAAGGTTTCGCGGAAGGCGTGAGGTTGAACCTGTTCACCGGTTGATCCACGGCAGGGTGGCCCCTTCGATCAAGCAACGGTTAAAGATGGCTTGTAAAAGGGCAGCCAGTACGCTGCCAAGGCAACGACTTCTGGTTGGTCGAGAGCCTATTTCGTTGCTGGAGCGAGATGTACGCTTTTTTAACGCTTGCGGGAAAGGCAACGGTTCCACCTGGAAGCAAGAGGCGGCTGAAAGTGTGATTTTTGTGACCTGGACAAGTCTGATTCGTACTCTCTTGAAACTGGGATGGTGGATTTGATTAAATTTGGCGACAAACCGAAACCCAGCCGGACTGTTTACGGCCGGGAGAGGCATCGGATCGTTTTCCAAGGAGGATGACCGATGAAGCGTCTGCTATTGTGCAGCTTGCTGATGCTGACGTTGGCCGGCTGCTCGCAGTCATCGACCTCGGAGCCTCCCAAAGTGCAAGAGAAGGCAGCTGCTTCTCAGACTGAGACGCAGAAAGACACGCAGAAGACTGAACCTGCTGCATCCGCGTCGGCAACAGCTTCTGCGTCGTCCGGAGACGCGGCTTCAGCCCCTGCCGCGCAAGGACAGCAGCAATCTGCGAGTGCATCCGGGACGACCGCAGCTTCGCCGGAATCGTCCACCAGCAAGTAACGAGACGAAAGGGCCCGGTGCGTTGCCGTCGTAACGCCCGGGCTCTTCTCTTTGAGGCCCCTCTTTTTTGACTCCCTGAAAACCCCCATGTTATAGTCCATCTCTCCGGAGCTTCCTGCCCAAAGGGTGAGGGTGATGAGTGAGAAACGACGGGCTGCCTGTCTGCTTTCGACCTGTCGCGCCCCGGCCAGGACGCATTGCGGTCTTAAACATGGTTGAAGTTCCAGTTAAGATTTACATGACAAATTTGTTGAAAAAGGCCAGAGAAGCGCAGCGTCCACTGGCTGTGCTCCCGACCGCGGTAAAGGACCGGGCGTTGCTAGCGATGGCGGATCGACTGGCGGCGGATGAAGAGGCCATCCTCGAAGCGAACCTACAGGACGTGGAGAATGTTGGCAAGACGCTGGAGGGAGAGACGAACAAGGATCGTGTGAAGGAAGCGGTCGAACGAGTCCGCCTCGCGCCTGATACGGTCAAGGAAATGGTCGACCGTTTAAGGAAGGTTGCGGAGTTGGCCGATCCGGTTGGTGAAGTGACAAAACGCTGGGAACAGCCGAACGGGATGCAGGTAAGTCGGGTAAGGGTGCCGATAGGCGTGATCGGCGTTATTTCGGAATATGGACCGGCCGTGACGACCGAGATGATGGCGCTCTGCCTTAAATCGGGTAATGTTTGCGTGTTTCGTGCAGCGCCGGAATGGGGACGCACGCATCAGGTCATCGTGACCGGTCTGCGTGAGGCGGCGGAGGGAGCTGGGGTGCCGGCCGGTGCGCTGTCCTTTGTTGAGCGGCCGGATAAAGAGGCGGCACTGGAATTGATGCGAGCGACGAAGATGCTGGACGCGATCATCCCGCGCGGCGGCGCTGGTCTGCGGAAAGCGGTCATGGAACATTCCCGATTGCCGGTTCTCTGTCATGACGGCGGGGTCTGCCATATCTATATCGACGAAGAAGTGGACCTGCCGATGGCACAAAACATCGTTATCAATTCGAAGCTCCAGCAGCCATCTGCGCCGAACTCGGCCGATACCTTGCTTGTCCATCAGATGGTGGCTCGCCCTTTATTGCCGGCGTTGATTCGTCGCTTGCTCGATGAATTCAAAGTGGACGTGCTGGGCTGTCCCAAGACGTACTCGTTGATGGGCACGATGGAGATCAGCGGCCACAAGTCGGTCAGACTCGCGGCGGACGACGATTGGGGGAAGCAGTTCCTGTCCAAGACCATCGCGGTGAAGATGGTGAAGGATATGGACGAAGCCCTGGAGCATATTGCCCGGTACGGTCCGGGTCATACGGATGCGATCGTCACCAAGAACTATGACCGTGCCTTGCGCTTCGCGCGCGAAGTCGATTCTAGCGCCGTGCTCATCAATGCCTCTACGAGGCTGCACGCAGGCGATGCTTTCGGCCTGGGCGGCGAAGCCGGAATCAGTGCCTCGCGACTGCATGCCCGCGGCCCCATTGGGCTAAACGAACTGACCTGCCAGAAATATGTCGTCTTTGGGAGCGGGCAGCTCCGCCATCCTCATCCGGTGCCGGTGACCTACGAAGACGCTATCATGCTCAAGCGTTTCTGAACGTTGCTGACCGGACTCCACAACGCGATTCTCGCTCATCTCGCCCGGTGGGGACTCCGGCGCTTTGACTCCGACGCAGCCTATTTCCAATGGCAACGCGAGTGCCTCAGCCCGGCCGATTTGCGCCTGCTCAACGAGCGCATTGAACAGAAACGGGCGCTCGGCGCCGGTGCCGAGGAAGAAAAGTCGTTCTACGACCTTACGGCTCGTCCGCATATTATCCCCGTGCTCTACAGTCAGCGGTACGACTACTATGTCGAAATCGGACCACGGGTGGCGTCGCGAATCGGCGACGCGCGGTCCGTGTTGGATTTCGGCTGCGGGGTCGGAATCCTGACCACGTTTTACGCCGGGCAGTTTCCCGACCGCGCGTTTCTAGGGATCGACCGGTCACCGGCCTCCATTCAGATGGCGCGCTGCCAGGCAGCCGCGCTCGGTCTCACCAATGTCCGGTTCGAGTGCGTGGACGTTGAGGAGAGTCAGCCGGCCGGCCCGGTCGATCTGATCGTTGCGACCCATGCGTTGGTGCAGGCGGAGCGGGACCCCGGCCTTCCCAGTCAAAGCTGGCGCACGTTCGAGCGCCCGCGCGATCCTCGGCTCCAGCAGGAGTTTGAACGGAGAACCGGCGTGGGCAGAAGGCTGGATCGGCTCGTCGCCGCGTTGGCTTCGAACGGGCGGATGATTGTGTTTGAGAAAACCAGAACCTTGGCTCGGCGGATTCCGTTTCAGCGCGCGCTGGCGGCGCGTGGCCTAAGTCTTTTGGAACCGCCCGAACCGATCCGGTATCGGCTAGTCGAAGAAATCGCCGATGATGGGCCATTTTATGTCTTGGGGCGAGGGCCGTTCTGGGACGCTGGATCGACAGCGGTCGCCTGGGATGAATTGCCGGAACCGGACGAGGCTCCCGTATTCGATATCACCGGCCGAAGCGGAATCGTGCGGCCGGCAGATGAACCGCTCTACGAAAACCATTGGCCGTCGGCTCAGCGGGTCTGGAACCAGCTTCAAGAGCGGCAGATCCTGAAGGAATGCACGACTCAGGAGCCGGACGGGCGTGAGTTCCATGTCGAGCTGGGACGGGCGGGATCGATAGCATACGTGTACTGTGCCAATACCTTCGATCAGCGGCAGATCGTGATCGTCGAATCTCAACGTGCGGAGCTGGTGGAAGCCTACTACAACGAAATCGTCGCAGGGATAGGCACCCATCACGTGTGACGTACGGGGCAAGACCACGTTGACTCACCCTTGACCTGGCAGTTGAACGGCGCATAGAATTGGCATAATTTTCGCTAAGTTCTTGAACTCCTGATGAATTTCGATTCCTTCTGGGGGTGTTGAGGAGGAACAGCCAGCCATGAGAATCGAATATTCCAAAGGCCAACGGGCGAGCACGGAACTGATCCAGCTTCACCGGCGCTCGTCGGCCGCGGCTGGCGGACGAAAGATGAAGGTCCTGCTGATTTTCCCCCCGGACTGGTACCCCTCCGAACCCTATCTGAGCTTGCCCACTCTGACCGCCGTCCTTCGTGCTGCTGGGCACACGGTGATCCAAAAAGATGTGAACCTCGAGATGTACGACTGGTATTTCAGCGAGGATTTTCTCAAGCGCGTGCTTCGCAAGGTACCCCAACAGCTCGATCGGCTGAGGAAACTGGCGAAGAGGCGAGAGTTGGAGGAATGGGAGGTGGACCTCCAGCTTGCGTTGTGCGATTTGACCCGTCAGCGGATCGCCGAGCTGACTGACAAGGCGGAGCGGGCCAAGCGGATCGTGCGCGGCGAGGATTTTTATGACATCGACAAGCTGGAATGGGCTATCAACACATTTCGGGAAATCACTGCGGCGATCTCGCTGGTCTATGCCCCGGCGCGGATCTGCATGCCCCCGATGGAGACCGATCTTTCCTATAAGGTTTTCATGTCGTCCGAGGTGATGGATGCGGTGCGCGACACGCAGGTGAACGTCTATCGAGATGTGTTTGATCACCTGGTCAAGCCGACCATCGAAGCCGAACGACCCGACGTGGTCGGAGTTTCGATCGTGCTCCAACAGCAGCTTTTCTCGTCGATGACGTTCTGCGCCCTGATCAAGGAACAGTTTCCGCAGATCCACGTCACGATCGGCGGCAATACGGTGACGCGGCTGCGTGATGTCCTGCCCGGTTCGCCGCTGTTCGCGTTCTTCGACAGCGCGGTGATCTACGAAGGAGAGACGGCGTTTTTGCAACTGGTCGAGGCGGTGGGTGCCGGACGAGATCTGGGCGGCATCCCGAACCTGATCTATCGTGATGCAGCCGGAGTGCACACTTCGCCGCTGACGTATGCGGAAGACTTGGGCTCGCTCCCTCCACCCGATTTCGACGGTCTGCCGCTGGAGAAGTATTTCGTGCCGGACCGCATTCTGCCGTACCTGGCTACGCGCGGTTGTTACTGGGGCCGCTGCGAGTTCTGCGATCACGGCGAAGGTTACACCGCCGGCTTTCGGACGAAGAAGATTGAGCAGATCATCGAGGATATTCGGTTCCTCAAAACGAAATATCACACCCGCCATTTCCACTTTACCGACGAATCCTATCCGCCGGCGCTCTTCCGAAAACTGGCCCGCCGGCTGGTCGAGACCAAGATGGACATCCTCTGGACGACCCACATGCGGTTTGAGAAGAGCTTACTTGACGAAGCGGTGTGGCGAGACGCACGGGATTCCGGGTGCCGGTATCTCCACTTTGGCTATGAATCGGGGAGTGAACGGGTGCTCAAATTGATGGACAAGGCCACGACGACGGATGTGATCAAGCGGCACTTGGAACTGTCCGCCGGGGTGGGAATCTGGAACCATGTGATGGGGTTCTTCGGATTTCCGGGGGAGACGCGGGAGGAGGCCTGGCAGTCGGTTCGATTCCTGGAGGACAACAAGGCGTATGTCCATTCGCTCGGTTTCGGAACCTTCGACTTGAGCAAACACACTCCTGTCGCGAAGCACCCGGAAAAGTGGGGTGTGACTCCTTACAAGAATCCGGACTGGGACTTGGCGCTGGATTATTATTACACTGTGCGCGAAGGGCTCAGCGTTGAAGAGGCAGAGCGGGTGTTCGAAGAGTTTGAGCGCAATCATTATCCGGGGTGGGACCTGCGCATCTTCATCCGGGAGTACGTCTTTCTCTATATCGCCCGGTTTGGGCTGAGCAAACGGCCGGCCCTCCAGTTCAATCCGGATCGCATTCCTGCCGGGACGGCATCGAGTTAGAGTTAAGGCGATGAGCCATCTGATTCAGATCGAAGGAGTGGGCACCCGGCGGAGGAGCGGCCGCAAGCTCAAGACCATGCTTTTGTTCCCGCCGGAGTGGGTGCCGACCGCGCCTTACCTGGCCTTACCCTGCCTGGCCGCCGTCCTTCGCGAGCACGGGCACGAGGTCATCCAGAAAGACGTCAATATCGAGATGTACAATCACTTCTTCAGCGATATGTTCCTTATCTGGATTAAAGCCAGGATGGGCATGCAGTTGAAGGAGCTGGAAGCCAAGGAGCAGGCAGGATGGTTGACTGACCAGGAGGCGGATCAGAAGGCCTGTTTGGAGGCCAAGGCCTCGATCGATGTGTTGGAACTGGCGGAACGGGCCGAGCGGGCGAAGCGCATCGTCCATAGCGAGGAGTTTTACGATGCTGACAAGTTGGAGTGGGCGCTGAACACGTTCCGCGAGGTGATGCAGTACATTTCTGCTGCGTACTACCCGGCGTCGTTGGTGTTCTACCCGATGGAGAGCAACCTGGGTTACCGGCCTGGCGTGTCCAAGGAGGTCTTTGCCTGTCTCGACGACGACCAGGTGAATGTCTATCGCGATGTCTGTCGGCAACTGGTCTTGCCGGTCGTCGGCAGGGAGTTGCCAGAGGTAGTGGGCGTCTCGATCGGGACGCAAATGCAACTGCTGGCTGGTCTGACCATTTGCAAAATGATCAAAGAAGCGTTCCCGCAAATCCACGTCGTGGTGGGCGGCAACGTCATTACGAGATTACAGGAAGAATTGCCGAAGCATGAGCGGTTTTTCACCGAAGTGTTCGATTCGGCGATTCTGTATGAGGGCGAGCACGCTTTGCTCTGGCTACTCGAAGCGCTGAGCGGAGAACGGGATCTGGCTTCGGTACCGAACCTCATCTATCGCGACGGGCAGGGGATTCGGACGAGCCAAGAGATCTATACGGAGCGGATGACGGCCCTGCCCTTGCCAGACTTCGACGGCTTGCCTCTGGACAGCTATTTTGTGCCGGTGCGCATCCTGCCTTATCTCGCGACCAGAGGCTGCTATTGGGGGCGGTGCACGTTCTGCGATCACGGGCAGGGTTATTTCGACCAATATCGGGGGAGGCCGGCGCATCTTGTTGTGCAGCAGCTCAAGGCGTTAAAGGACAAATATCGCTGCGAACATTTTCTGTTCTCCGACGAATCCTATCCGCCCGCGCTCTTTAAGAAGGTCACGCAACTACTGGTTGAGCAGAACGTCGGCATCAAGTGGACGACGCTGATCCGTTTCGAGGAAACGCTGCAGGACCCGGAGATCTGGAAGCTGGCCGCAAAATCCGGATGCTGCACGCTCTATTACGGGATGGAATCGGCTAACGAGCGCGTGCTGAACTTGATGGACAAGCACGTCAAAAAGAGCGTCATCGCGCACAATCTGAAAGAAGCAGCCAAGGCGGGTATCTGGAACCACGTGATGGCTTTTTATGGGTTTCCCGGCGAGACCCGCGAGGAGGCGCTGGAGACCAGGCAGTTTATTCTCGACAACCAGCCGTACATTCATTCGGTCGAGCTCTTCTATTTTGTTGCCTATCGCCATACGCCGGTGGTCAGGAACCCAGAGAAATTCGGCATCACCATTCACAAACAGGAGGAGTACGACCTTCCGCTGGATTACTATTACACCTTGAACGAGCCGGGTGGACTTTCCTGCCTCGATGCGATGCAGCTCTGCGAGGAGTTTTATCGAAATGATTTCCAGCCCTGGGCTGTTCGGGTGAACGCCCGCGAGCACGTCTTTCTTTATATCTCCAAGTATGGCACCAACCGGTTGCCGCAGATCTACGCGCAGCGAAAAGAGGGCGCCGCGGACAGCGTCTCCGGGCTGGTAACCTGGCCGGTTGCATTGGGCGAGGGCGAAGGGAAGGCCGGCGAACCATCGATGACCCGGGTGGTTAGCCACGCGGTGTCATGAGCAAGGAGCCGATAGCAAATAGCTGGCAACGAATGATTGCCAGTGGAAGGCAACCAGGGAAACTGATTCTCGTTGGGCTCGGCACTCCGTTACGCGCTTTCCGCGGTCAGCGTTGGGATGACAGCCAATTGCTCAGCAGTTGGTAGGCTGCCTCGATCTGTTTTGTCATTGTTTCGGCTTTTTTGTACATCTGCATATACTTGCGCGGATTGTTGGTCAGGTTGGCATACCGATGGGGATGCCAGAGGTGCAGCAGTTCCTGGTATCTCCGATCGAGCAGCTCGCGCGTGACCGGCAACGAGAGATCGAACATTTCCAACGCGCGATCGAGGTCCGATTGCTCCATGGCGTGACGGATTCAAGCGTCTGGCGGCCGTCGTCGCGCCGCCCGTCGGTGAGTGTGACAAAGAGCCGGAAACTCTGTCAATCATGCGTCTAACCGCTCCGCTGCCCATCCTGCAGGCCCCGCCGGTCCTCAAGAGCAAGGACTACCGAGAGATCCTGAAGCGGGAAATGGACGGGGGGAAAATCCCGCTCAGCCTCGGCAAGAGCTGTCCTGTCAAGTGTGAATTTTGCTACGAGATCGATCACTCGTATCGAGAGACAGCCGACCCGCCGCGAACGACTCAAGAGGACTGGGAGTTCATTCTCGACTACATCAACAAGAAGCCGACCGATCCCCAGCAATTCTGGTGTCTAGGTGGGAACGAATACATGGAATGGACGGATCTGTTCCTGCATCCCAAGGCCATGGAATGGCTGGAGGATTTTCTGAAGTACACCGACAAAAACGTCACGTTCTTCACCGTTGGATTCGTGCATGTGCCGAAGATCCACCAGTTGGCCGCGCAGTATCCCGGACGGATCAATTTTGAATTGTCGGTCATCACGCTGAGCGGCTATCGGGAACGGCTCATGCCGCACGCTCCATCGGTGAAGCACCTGATGAAGGTTCTGGATGGGCCGGCCGTCTCTTCAGCCAATTTTTATGCGTTCGACGACTATACGATGTCCAAGGATGCCGTCACGATCTCCGGCGTCAACCAGAAGTGCGTGTTGTGGATGGGGTGTCTGACGCCGGTGCGGGGGCTTAAGGAAGAGACGGTCGCACTGATGCGGCAAGGGCGGAAATATCTGCCGCGCGAGGCCGAGCGCGTCTACGATGCGGGCTTGCCGAATCTGCAGACCATCCACACGGAAGCTCCGATCACGGCTTTTCTGAACCGTCGTCGGATCGTGAGCCTGTTCGATTCGCTGGAGTTGGAAAAGCATGATACGGTGGTGATGGCCAAGAGCGTTTACAAGATCCTCACAATGTACCGAAAGAATCGAGCCCGATTCCTTATGGTGCCCAATGCGACCTTGGGTGGAGACTCAGACTGCACGATCCTGCTGACGTTCGACGACATTGCTAGACGGTTGAGCGGTCAGAAGATGATCCATGTCCCCAAGTGCATGATGCAGTCAGGACGCGGGCCGTATACGGACATTGCCGGCGTGACGCTCGACCAGTTCATCAAGAAGACCGGTGTGAAGGTCAGGGTGTTGCATCGGATTGATACCAGATTCGCCAACAAACTGCTGTACCGCAACGGCCACCTGCGCAACTACGTCGAGGACTACCTCCGCAATCCCCTCACTCAGTCATACGAAGCTCTGCCCATTTCCGCTTAGCGCATATAGGCCGCTCAAGCACCGGCCGTTTTCCCGCCTTCCTTTGTTTTGGAATTTGTAAGAACGGCGGGGGAGGGAGTAGAGGGACAGCTATTTTGCGGTGAGGACCGGGTCGAGATTGAAGGCCACACTGATGCGCGGAGCCGTGCCCGTGTAGGTGGTCACGGCATGGAAGAGCCACCCGGGGAACATCACACACTGGCCGGCCGTGGGGGAAAACGAAATATTGCGCCCGGCATCGTGCAGTTCGGGCATGGCATAGCGGAGATAGGGGGCAAGCATCCTGGGCAAGCAGCCCCGCGGATCAAAGAGCTGCAACTCGCCGCCGCATTTGCTATCGGGCGAGATGTCGCCGACATCCACATAATACACGCCAGACCAAAAGCTGCCGGGATGCGGATGGGCGGCATTGCTGCCCCCCTTGCGCTGCACGTTGGACCAGACTTCGACGACCTGCCAGCCGGGACGCCGTCCGGCCGTCCCCGGCGCCCGTTCGGAGAACTCTGTCACCTGCGTGGCCACCTCAATGACGGGTTCGAACAACCGCTTCAAAGGCTCGCCAGCCCAATCCAGCATGGAGAGATCGTGTGGAGAGGACCAGCCAACGACCTCGTAGTCCGAATAAGCGGGCGTGGAAGCTTCGCGCTCGAGAATCGCACGACGCAACTGAGCATTGATCTGTTCGTGGTCCGGAACTGTGAAGACGAGAAGGGGGGTCGAGAAAATCGGGCGGACGTTAATTTCCATTTCCCGTGCCATGGAAGCCAACATAGCGTTGCATTCCCCGGCAAGTCAAGGTCGGTGCCGTGGCGACGGGCCGGGCTATGGCTACGACCGGTTTGACAAGGACTTCGGCGCTGACCTACAGTAGCATCGGCGATGGATGACGAGGTCCGAACTCTCAAATTTTATCAGGCCGACGTCTTCACCGACCAACCGTTCGGTGGGAATCCCGTCGCCGTCCTCCCGGACGCCCAAGGCTTGACCGATCGCGAGCTACAACAGATCGCTCGTGAAATGAACCTCTCTGAAACCGTCTTTGTCTTCCCTCCGACTGATCAGGCCGCCGTCGCCAAGATCCGCATTTTCACTCCGACGCGGGAGATCCCCTTTGCAGGCCATCCCGTTCTCGGAACCTTTTACGTGCTGGGTGAACTGAAGAAGCTGGCGGTCCGGGAGCCGGTGACGTGCGCCGTGTATGAGTGCAATCTTGGTCTGTTTCCCGTCGAACTTCACACGCATCGTGGGGAGATCCTGCGGGTGGTCATGTCGCAACCCAAACCGCAGTTTTTGAACCAGGTGGAAGGGGTCCAGGCTGTCTTCGATGTTGCTAAGGCGCTGGGGGTATCGAAGAATGCGATCACCGAGGCGAAATGGCCGATCCAGGTCGTCTCGACCGGCTTACCCGTCATGATTGTGCCGGTGCGCACGCTGACGGCCGTGCGGTCCATCATGCCGGATGTGTCGGCCGTGAACCGGCTCTGCGAACGCTACGGAGCGAACGGGATGATGGTCTTCACAACGATGACAGTTGATGAGGCGGCGACCGTCCACACTCGCATGTTCGCGCCGCCTGTCGGGGTGCTCGAAGATCCGGCCACCGGCAGCGCCAGCGGGGCATTGGGTGCGTATTTGGTCCATCACGGCGTGGTGGAGGTGGCTCCGATGACCGAGATCGTCGCCGAACAGGGCTACGAAATCGAGCGCCCCTCGCGCATTCTTATCCAGGTTGAATCAGACGACGATGCGATCCAGGAAGTCAAAGTCGGCGGCCAAGTGGTGATGGTGGCGGAAGGAGTTCTAAGATTCTGAAATCTAAGAATAACGAAATTTGAGGAATGGAGCCCCAAATGGTCTGACAATTCCTCATTCCACATTCAGCGTTCACGATCGATGAGGGAGCGATGAAGGCGGTCGTCTTTCACGAGCATGGCGGGCCGGAGAAATTGACCTTTGAAGAGGTGCCCACGCCGAGGATGGGGCCGGAGGAAGTATTGGTTCGCGTCAAAGCCTGCGCGTTGAACCATCTGGACATCTGGATCCGCCAAGGCATTCCGGCGTACCAGATTCCGCTCCCCCATATCTCCGGGTCGGATGTGGCCGGGGTTGTGGAAGCGGTGGGGGAGCGGGTCGAGGGTGTCGCCGTCGGAAGTCGGGTTTTTGTCTCGCCCGGTTTGAGTTGTTGGCGATGCGAGCAATGTCTCGCAGGACGGGATAATCTGTGCCCGACATACGGCATCCTCGGTGCGAAGGTAGACGGGGGTTATGCGGAGTTCGTCGCCGTGCCTGCTCGGAATGTCTTACCCATCCCCGACGGGTTGACCTTCGAACAGGCCGCTGCCTTTCCGCTCGTGTCTGTGACGGCGTGGCATATGTTGTTCACCTTGGCCGGTCTCAAACCAGGCGAGACGGTTCTGGTCATGGGAGCGGGAAGCGGAGTCGGCAGCATGGCCGTCCAAATGGCCAAACTCGTCGGCGCGCGCGTCATTACGACCGTAGGGTCCGAGGACAAAATCGCCAAGGCGAAGGAACTCGGCGCGGACGAGGTGATTCAGCACTCCAGCGAGGAGGTCGCGGCGCGGGTGAAGGTACTCACCGGAGGGCGCGGCGTGGACGTGGTGTTCGAGCATATCGGGCCCGCAGTCTGGGAAACCTGCCTGCACGCGATGACCAGAGGCGGTCGGCTGGTTACTTGCGGCGCGACGACCGGCGGCGAAGTGAAACTGGATCTCCGCTATTTGTTTTCGCGGCAACTGACGGTGAAAGGCTCGTACATGGGCACGCGAGCTGAGTTGCTCGCCGCTGCTGCGCTGATCGGACAGGGCAAACTCCGCCCGATCATCGACCGGATCTATCCGCTTCGGGATGCCCGCGCGGCGCAGGAACAACTCCTGAGCCGGCGGGTCTTTGGTAAAATCGTGTTGAAAGTGGAATAGTGGAATAGGCGCTGCGAATTCGAGCGGGCGCCTTCTACAAAGGAGGATCTCATCCATGTCGACCGTGGGGCAGATCATGCGAAAAGATCCCAAACGGATTCCTTACACTGCGTCGGTGCAGGAGGCGGCCAAGAAGATGCGAGATGAACGCATCGGCTCGCTGCTGGTGGAGAAAAACGGTGATCTCGTGGGCATTGTCACCGATACCGACGTGGTGCGACGGGCGGTCGCGGGAGGCGCAGATCTCAACACACTGACCGTGCAGGACATCATGACCAGCCCAATCGCCACGATCGAGGCGATGCGGACCGTGCAGGACGCTCACGATATGATGGGCGATCTGGGCGTGCGGCATTTGGGTGTGACCGAACAGGGCAAGTTGGTGGGGTTGATCTCCGTGCGAGACCTGCTGGTGTTTTATAAGCGGGTGTCTGAGCCGAAGATTGTGCAGGACTAACGGAAAACAAGAGCCGGTGTGTTATTGGGGGCGATGTGGCAGTCACTTGTTGATCTCTCTGATCAGATGCCCCAGCTCCGGCAGGATTAATTTTTCCATCGCGAGCCGTACGGCATTCACTGAGCCGGGCGTGGAGAACAGGACCCGTCCATGCACGATGCCCGCGGTGGCCCGGCTGAGCATGGCGGGTGAGCCGATTTCCTGATAGGTCAGGTAGCGGAACAGTTCGCCAAATCCGTCCAAGCGCTTTTCCAATATGTTTTCGACTGCTTCGAATGTCGAATCGCGCCGTGAAATCCCGGTCCCGCCGTTAATGATGATCGCCTGAACCTCCTCGTTCATCACGCCACTTTCGATGCTCGCCCTGATTTGTCCCGGCTCGTCCTTGACGAGTTGATAGGCGACGACTTCGTGTCCTTGGTCTTTCAAAAGGCGCATGATGAGTTGACCACTCTCGTCGGTCTCCGGCGTGCGCGTGTCGCTACAGGTAATGACTAAACACCCGACTCGGCGAGGAGCGTGAATCTTGTGTTCCTGGTAGGAAGGCGTGCTCACAAGGCGAATCCAGCGGGAGGCACTCAGCTCCAAACAGCGTCGGGATTGAGTTTCTGGACGGGCGTGCCCTTGCCGATATGATCGTCGAGAATGGCCGGCACGTCGGCCTCTGTCACTTTGGAGTACCAGGTGCCGTCAGGATACACTACCACGGTGGGGCCGTGTTCACAGGGACCCAAGCAGGCGGATCCGGTAACCAAGACCTGACCAGGTTGATAGCCACGCTCCATCAGTCCCATATTGAGGGCCATCAGGATATTGGCTGATCCTGCTATTCCGCAAGAAGGTTTCGGATGCCCAGGCGGACGGGAATTGGTGCAGACTATAATGTGATATTTGGGCTTCGGCATGGGGGTCTCCTCTTCTCAAAAGCCAATCGTTGGAAATTAACACATCATAACCGGTTGTTATCGCGGCATGTAGGATTTCCACTGTTCGACGCATTCATCGGGCAGCTTCCAGTGTTTAATGCCTTTCATCACCCAGTCCAGATAATGTTCCTTGGGCTTGAATTTCCCGATTGGCGTTGCTGTGTGTGTGGTGACGAGCACTTTCTCGCCTTCTTCTGTAATCACGGTGACCGGAAGATGCCGAAAGGCTCCGGGTGGGACGTCGCCTTCGAATTCATCCATAAGCTTCAAGTCTTCGTCTGTGATCTCCACCACGATGCCCCAGACTTTTTCTCCGGGAGAGGGGACTGCGCTGGCGAGGCCACAGCGCCATTGGGAAGACCACCGGCAGAACTGAATGGTGTGATCGGGCAGGTAGGCTTTAAAAAGAAACTGATGTTCCGGCGCGCGCCGTTTCAGTTGAGTGGGATTTAGGTTGTCGGCATAGACGAAAAGTTTCATGCGCGCTTACATCTGAATGGATTTTCTGAACCGAGTGAGGTACTTGTAGCATATCCGCTCGTCGGATTGTCAAGTCGAGGCCCGCTCTCGTTACAGCGAGTCCCAGCGATCTGTGGCTTGCTGGGCGAGAAAGAGCTGCAAGGAGCTGGCATTGACTTCCGGCTTCGACAGGCCCTATGCTAGCACGATGAATTCTGGTCGGGTGTTGTTCGGGGAGAGCCGGTACCCGGAACCTTGGCTTCCTCGTCCGGCAAACTGGTTTCCGACCGAATTCAGCGAGAGCGGTAGGCCTTAATCGAGCCCAACCGTTTGTTCCGGAAAGCGGTCAGATAAGAAATCGCCCGTGTGAGCCCATCCTGCTGCGGAATCGTGACGCCGAAACGGCTCGATTCTTTTCTTTCATTCTGTCGAAACGCTAACTGGCTTTGACTGTCCAGCCTTCTTCCGCTCCTTCTTCAGAATCCTCTCGGCCGTGGATCAGAACGATCCACTACATCGGGTACAGTCTGCTGGTCGCCGGGGGCCTGGCCTATTGGTGGCTCAAGCCAGCTTCCTTGAACCCCGTGGCTGATCCGCGTGCGGCGGAAGCCATTGCGTTGGTGCAGACGCATCGGGCGCAAGGGGCGCCGACAATCTTGCAGGCCTTGACCGAGCACGTGCGTGCTAAGAAGGCGCGGGGCGAAGGCGTGTATTTGGGGGAGTGGCGGGTGCAGCGGCTGGAGGGCGATCTCTATGAAGTGCGAGTCACGATGCGGGAACAAGGACAGAATCAGTGGTTCGAACGGGAATTGATTTGGCATGCCAACCTGGCAACCAAGCGTGTCAACGCGGCGTCCCTTCCGGCAGATGGGTACATGCCTGCCGATGTCACACCCGGGGCTCCAATGCGGTCGCCGTTCTCACCGGGAGATGGGCAGTGACACTTTGATCACGTTTTCTTCTACCTGCACCTTGTAGCAGGCAACCTTGAAATCGGGATTGTCCACCCGCACGCCAGTCCGCACATTGAACCGCCAGCCATGCCAGGGACATTCCACGATCTCACCCGCCAAGGCTCCTTCGCCTAACGGTCCGCCTGCGTGGGGACAGGAATTGTCGAGCGCGTAGACGATCCCGTCCACGTTGAACAGGGCCACCAGCATTCCGCCTTCTGCTTCGACCGAAAGGCAAGAGCCGGGTTCCAGATCGCTGAGCTTCGCCACCGAAACGAATTTCATCATCGCCGCTGGATTCTCCTTCGTAGCTCCACGCTTGAGCCGCTAGGCCCTGGCCTGAGAGGGGAGATCGGCTCTGGTTTGCTCCATCTGCCTTCCAGCTTGATCTGATTCTCCGGTTGTGGCATACACAAAGGCTGGCAGGTGGCCCAGCCGTGGCTGCCAAGACCGGGAGGATGGGGTAAGGAGTTCTCATGGAAATGACGTTGTTGCTTAACGCGACTTACGAACCGCTGCGGGTCATCAATTGGCAGAGAGCTATTACTCTGCTCTGGCAGGGCAAGGTGGAAGTCCTGGAGGAATATGACCGCGACATTCATGGGGTGTCGATTTCGATCAAGTTGCCGGCTGTCATGCGGCTGCTCAAGCTGGTCCGGCTGAAAGACAGCCATAGAGCTGTCAAGTTCTCTCGCATCAACATCTTCACCCGTGACGGCTATACCTGCCAGTACTGCAACCAGAAGTTCCGCACCGAAGATCTGACTTTTGATCACGTCGTACCGATCGCCAAGGGTGGGAAAAAGACCTGGGAGAACATCGTCACAGCCTGCTGGCGCTGCAACAACAAGAAAAGCGGACGGACGCCAGAAGAGGCTGGGATGCGGCTCATCAAGAAGCCAGTCAAACCTAAGTGGAACCCGGTGCTTACGATCACCATCGGCATCCGCAATACGCCGGAAAGTTGGCGCGACTACTTATACTGGAACATGGAGTTAGACGCCGATCCGGCGGAAGCGTAGAAAAGTCAAATGAGGGATGTGGAATCAGGAACTGTAGACGAGGACGCGCGAAAGGGGATTCCTCATCTCCACTCCTATCCTAACTCCTCATTCCCTCCCAGGTCAGTACTGCTTATCGATCATGATCTCCACATCACGTCCACCGACGAGGGTGGGGTTCTTGCCGTATTTCCCCTCGAGATCCCCTGGTTGAGGCGGTCCTGCTTGGCCATCCCGATCCAGCCGTGCAATCACATCCACCATCCCGCGTAATTCCGCTCCCGGCATCATCAGGTCCGCATTCGTGATTTCGAACTCCACCGGGAACTTGGGGTTGTCGATCCGCTTTACCGCGAGGGGACGCGGCGCGCCTTGCGGTCGGCGCACGATGACGAACAGCACGTCAGTCGGCCGCACTTGATCCGCCAGCGCCGGTGCGATAGTGATGCGTCCAGCGATGACACTTGATCCGCCTTGCCGCTCGCAACTGTGGGCCAGACCTAGCCACGCGGCGATACCGGCCAGAGCAATGATCCCGGCGGCCATGCCAAATACGCCCGGTGAATAGTTTGCCACGTTCCAACTGCCTCCTGTTGTGTAAAAAATAGGTGTCAGCGAGCAGTTCTCAATTTCACTCCACGGTTTCCACTGCTCTTCCCAGGTGGGAGAGGAAGAATGCTCTGGGCATCAGTCGCGCTTCTCGGTGCTAATGGGTTCATGCTTAGGTCAACAAAGGCGCGCCACGCGCACAACGTCCTGCTGGGCAATCAGCCGGGCTTTCCAAGGAGTCCGCGCATTATACTGAGCCGAGGCGAGGCGGAAAAGAGGCCGCGAACGGTTCGGTTTACGCCCCGCAAGACGCTATTGTAAGATACGCGCGCTACTGTTGCGAATGAGAGGAGGCGCGATGACGGCAAATCCTGGATTCCCAATCTCATTGGACGTCAAAGGGTGGCCCTGCCTTGTGCTGGGCGGTGACGACGAAGCCGCGGAAAAAACCTTGCGGTTGCTGGACGCCGGAGCCAAAGTCACGGTGGTGAACCCGACGCTCAACGACACGCTGCGCAAGTTGACGGCCTCAGCCAAGGTCATCCACCGAGTTCGCCTGTTTAGGACGACCGACGTGGAAAGCGTCATCCTCGTGTTGAACACACTCCGCGGCGACCGTGACTTTGCCAGGTCGTTGCTGGACTTGGCGCGTGAACGACGGTTTCTCGTGTGGTCGATTGATGAGCCGACCCTGTCGAATGTCATGATGCCGGCGGTGGTGAGCCGCGGCCATCTGCGCGTGGCGATCAGCACCAGCGGCGTCTCCCCGGCGCTCGCTAGCCGGTTGCGGCAGGATCTGGAGCAGATCTTCGGAGAGGAGTTCACAGCGTTCCTGGACTGGCTGGCTGATCTGCGCGATGAGACCAAAGCGGCCGAGGCCGACGCCGAGAAGCGGCGACTGTTGTTGCGCGAGGCTGTCAATGGCTTTAAGTTCACCGGAACCATTGAATATCCTAAGGTCTGGCTGGAGCAGCGGCAGAAGGCGTAAGGCATAGCTCGTGATGGGTCGCGCGTGAAGCCTGTTAGGGATAGGAGACGGCTCAAACTGGCCGCTGATACCTGATACCACGCAAAGGAGCGTTTCCCGACATGGTCTTGCTCGAATTCAGTATGTCGCCGCTCGGCAAAGGTGAGAGCGTCGGTAAGTACGTCGCGCGCTCTCTGGATATCATTGATAAGAGCGGTGTGGAGTATCGTCTCAATCCGATGGGTACGGTTCTGGAGGGAGAATGGGATGAGGTATTCAACGTCGTGAAACAATGCTTCGAGCGGATGAAGAAGGACTGCAACCGTATCTCCTGTACGATCAAAGTCGACTACCGCAAGGGCCACAAGGGCCGCCTCACCAGCAAAGTCGTGAGCGTGGAAAAGCATCTCAAACGGAAACTGAAGACTTCCTGACGGATCAGGAATGCAGTGCTGGGGTGGGGCCTGCTCTGCTTAGGCGGATGATGAGCCGGTTCTGTGCTGCAAATTGCGCGCGTTCACCCGTTGCTGGGCCCTATTTCGGTTTTTCAGAGCCATAGGTAGTCTGCCGACATGCCGGTCGCTGTGCTTGTTGTGCGATCTGCGGTCCGCGCGAGTGGAAGGTGAGCAACTCCCGAACGAACGAGTTCTGTTGCCACTCGGATGCGAGGATTCTATCCGGTCGAGCCGGAGCGCCTGAACAAGGTTGAACCAGTCGTCCCGCTTCCCTGCTCTCAGAAGACCGAGAATTTGAAATACTTTTTCGGATTCTTTTTTACGTCCGCTACGAACTCCTCCACTTCCGTCAACAGCTTGTCCGTTCGAGTGTAGAGGTCGTCGCGGGTGACGAGCTTGCCCACCGTGCCTTCGCCGCGCTCGATTTTCTCCAAGAGAAGCTCACCGCGGGCTGTGAGACTGTCCAGCTTGGCATAGAGCGTAGGATCGGCAAGTTTCGCTAGTGTCCCATTCTGGTTATTCAGGCGATTTGCGAGCTTGGTCAGTTCCTGCACTGCCTGGTTGGCCCGCGTATAAAGCTCCTTGTCGGTGACGAGCTTCCCGACCGTGCCTTCGCCGTGCTCTACCCTGTCCAGCAGGGTGAGGCTTTTCTCCGCAGCTTTCTCCAAATTTTCCAAGACTCGTTTGGAGCGCTCGTAGAGCTCGGGATCGTTGATCAACCTGCCAGCCGTGCCTTCCCCCTTTGTAATGGCGGCGAGCGCCAGCCGAACTTCCTGTAGGGCAGCATTGACGTTTTCGATCGTGGCCGAAGCGCCGAGGGCGAGACTGGTGATATCGGTCTCGGCTCTGCCGGTCAATAGGGACCCCGGCTTCAGCAAAGGTCTCGACGGCGTGCCGGGGACGATTTCTAGATATTTGTCTCCCAGCAGGCCAAGGGCGCGGATGTGGATCGAAGTGTCCTCGCGAATATGCTGCGCGACTTCACGCTTGATGGCGAAGGTGATTTCCACCTGTGGGGTGTTCTGAGCGATCTCGATCTTATGGACATTGCCAATATTCACGCCGTTCATCAAAACCGGACTGCCCACTTTGAGCCCTTGTGCGTGGCTGACCATCGCACGGAATTGCGTCTTGCGGCTGAGTACTCCTAGGCCTTCTTCCAGGTTCAAAATCATGACCATTATGATGGCCAAGGCTATCAAGACCAGGATGCCGATCTTGACTTGCGCCCAGGTCAGATCAGATCGTCTTGTCATAGTTCATGTCCCCAGGTCCTAGTCCGAATTACGTCCGGCATAGGTGTCCCACTCTTCAGGCGACAACGTGGCCGGGTCGAGGAATCTGCGAATTTCCGGGTTCCGGCCGTCGGCCAGTTCTTGCGGTGTGCCCTGAAACATGACCTGCCCTTTGTGGAGCAGGACGACGTGATCGGCGACGCGGAATGCCAGATCTAGATCGTGAGTGACCACGACCTGGGTTACCCCCTTGGCCTTGAGCTGCAGAAGCAGGTGTCCGATGGCGTAGGCATTGATCGGGTCCAGGCCGGCGGTGGGCTCGTCGTAGAGAATCACCCGTGCGCCGCTGGCCAGCGCACGGGCGATCCCGACCCGCTTGCGCATGCCGCCGCTGAGGTCAGCCGGCATGTTGTCGATCACCTCTTCCAATCCGACGAACCGCAGACTTTGCCGGACTCGCCGCTCAATGTCCTCATCGGACAATGCACCTTGCTCCCACAACCGATAGCCGACGTTTTCACGCACGGAGAGCGAATCGAACAGAGCGGCGCTCTGGAACACCATCGCCATCTTCCGTCGAATCCGCGGCAATGCTTGTTCGGAAAGGCGCGTGATATCCTCGTCCTCGATGCGGATGCTCCCCCGATCCGGTTTGTGCAGACCGAGGATCAGCCGGAGAAGAGTTGTCTTTCCCGAACCGCTTCCGCCCAAAATGACCTTCGTTTCGCCCGGCTCGACGTGAAACGAGATGCGTTCCAGAACCTTTCGATTGCCGAGCGTCACCTCGACTGCATCGAGTCGAATCATTGGCTGGCCTACAGTGCCATAAACAGCTTGGTCAGAAAGAAATCGCTAGCCAAGATCAAAATTGAAGAGGAGACCATCGACTGGGTCGTCGAAACGCCAACGCCGACTGTGCCGCCTTTGGTCGCGAAGCCGGCATAGCATCCGACCATGGCGATGAAAAATCCGAACACGACCGGTTTGATCAAACCGAGGACGAGATCCTGCCGCCGGAGCGCTTCGAAGGCCCAGGTCCAATAAAAGTAGGAGTCGATGCCCAGGTACAGTTTGGCGACCAACCATCCGCCGAAAATCGCGATACCGTCTGTGAGAATGGTGAGCAGGGGAATCATGCAGAGGCATGCGATCAGCCGGGTCGTGACCAGTTTGTGGATCGGATCGGTGCCTTCGGCGCGCAAGGCGTCGATCTGCTCGGTGACAGTCATCGAGGCGAGCTCCGATGCGATGCCGGTGCCGACCCGTCCGGCGATCATGAGGGCGGCGAGGACTGGACCGAGTTCGCGTACGACCGAGGTGCTGATCAGGCGCGAGACGTAGATGCTGGCCCCGTACGGTTCCAGTTGGACCGCGCCTTGGAGTGCCAATACCATACCGGTGAACATGCCGGTCAGAACGACGATAAACAGCGAACCCACCCCGATGCGATCCATCTGGAGAATGGTTTCTCGCACGTAATACGGCGGGCGAAACAGATTCACGACGGTTCTGGCGCAGAGGAACGTGAATTCCTGGACGACCCACACATACCCCAGTATCGTTTCCTTCAGCCTCACGACCACCCGTTGGCAAGTTACTGCAGACCAAGCTCCAGGCAAAACTCCGAAAATTATATGGTATGGCTGCGAAGGCGACAATGCAGGAATCGGTTTGGCACAGGGGTCACGATGGGGGGAGGGGCTCGGATTGATAGATGCGCGGCACGCGCGGGCCGATTGCACAGAGCACTTCATAAGGGATGGTGTTGAGCCACGCCGCGATGTCGTCGGCTGTGATGCGCTGCGAACCCTGGCGTCCGATCAGCACGGCCTGCTGGCCTGGACTCACATCCGCAAGATCGGTGACGTCGATGAGCGTCATATCCATGCAGATGCGGCCGATCACGGGCGCGCGGCGGCCGCCGATGAGCACGGAGGCACGGTTCGAAAGCATACGGTTGTAGCCGTCTGCGTAGCCGATCGGCAGGATGGCCACCCGCGAAGGCCGCTGCGCGACGAAGGATCGATTGTAGCTGACGCTGCCTCCCCGGGGAACTGATCGAATCTGGGCGATGGTGGAGACCAATGAGAGGACGGGCTTGAGGTCGGGAACCGGCTCACCAGCCGGCAGGGTGTGATATCCATAGAGCATGATGCCGGGCCGAACCGCCGTAAAGTGGGATGATGGGTAGCGAAGAATGGCCGCGCTGTTGGCGGTATGGATCAGCGGGACCGCTAGGCCGACTTGCTTGACGCCATCGAGGAACAGGCGGAAGCGCGCGAGTTGCCCTTCCGTATAGTCCCGCTCCTCGCCGTCTGCGTCCGCCAAATGAGTCATCAGACCTTCGATGCGCAGAGGCCCGTTGAACGCCGGCCTCCGCAATAGGGCCAGCGCCTCTTCGGGCGAAAATCCCAACCGCCCCATGCCGGTATCGACTTTGAGATGCACCGGATAGGGTTCGGACCGGGACCTGAGTTGTTTGACAAACGCATCAGTCAAGCGTTCGTCGTAGAGCACCGGGGTGAGGCGGTGGGCGATCAAGTCAGGAAACTGCGGCGGAAACACGGCGCCCATGACCAGGATCGGGCTTTCGATGCCGGCCTGGCGAAGCGTAAGTCCCTCGTCCAGGGACGCAACGCCCAGACGGGGAATGCCCAGGCGCAGCAGCGCGCGGGATATTTCGACCAGACCGTGCCCATAGGCGTTGGCTTTGACAACAGCGATGATTTCGCAGGATGCCGGGATGCGTGAACGGATGACGGCCAGATTGTGGGCCAACGCCTGCAGATCGATGGCGGCGAACGTCGGACAGGGAAACGGTACAAGCGACACGCGGACGTCAGACTTCCAAAATTTCTTCTTCTTTTTTCTTCAGAACCTGATCAACCTTCTGAACGTACTGATCGGTGAGCTTCTGGATCTCCTGTTCGGCTTTGCGCCATTCGTCTTCGGTCAGCTTGGACTCTTTTTGCAACTGCTTCAATTCGTGGTTGCTGTCGTGGCGGGCGTTGCGGATGTGGATTTTGGTCTCTTCGCCGTGCTTCTTGCACACCTTGATCAGTTCCCTGCGGCGTTCCTCGCTGAGCGGGGGGAGTGGGATGCGGATGATCTTGCCGTCGTTCGAGGGAGTGAGCCCGAGGTCGGATGCGAGCAGGGCCTTCTCAATTTCCTTGATCAGTTGAGGCTCCCAAGGTTGGATGGTGATCAACCGCGCTTCGGGCGCGGCCAAGTTCGCCACCTGTCTCAAGGGGGTTGGCGTCCCGTAATAATTCACCTTGATGCCGTCCAGCAACGAGACGGAGGCGCGGCCGCTGCGGATGCCGGCCAGCTCCCGCTTCAAATGCTCGAGCGCCGCTTCCATGCGTTCTGCCGTTTTTTTACGGACCGGTTCAGCGAACGTCATCGCCATGGGACTACCCGCGTTGTCAACGGCCACCGGGAGTGACCAGTGTGCCGATCTTCTCGCCTTGCACCACTCGTCGCAAGTTTCCCTTTTCTTTCAGGTTGAAGACGATCAGCGGCAGATTGTTATCCATGCAGAGGCTGATCGCTGTCGAATCCATCACCTTGAGATTGTGATTGAGCACGAAGAGAAAGGACAATTCAGTGAACTTCTTGGCGGAAGGGGTGGTCAGAGGGTCAGCGTCGTAAATCCCGTCGACCTTGGTCCCTTTCATAATCACTTCCGCGCCGATCTCCATCGCCCGCAGGGCCGCGGCCGTATCGGTGGAGAAGTAGGGATTGCCGGTTCCGGCGGCGAAGATGACGACCCGCTTCTTTTCCAAATGGCGGATCGCCCTGCGACGGATGTACCCTTCCGCCAGTTGCCGCATCTCGATAGCCGATTGGACGCGCGTCGTGACGCCTTTGCGTTCCAGGGCGTTCTGCAGCGCCAGCGCGTTGAGCACCGTTGCCAACATGCCCATATAATCGGCGGAGGCCCGTTCCATCCCAGTGGCGCTGGCGGCGATGCCTCGGAAAATGTTGCCGCCGCCGATGACGATGGCGACCTCCACGCCCAATGAGACCACGTCAGCGATCTCGTCGGCGAGGCCTTCGAGGACTGAAGGCTGAATTCCATACCCCTGCTCACCAGCCAGGATCTCTCCGCTGACCTTGAGGAGAATCCGCTGGTATTTGGCAGAGTTCATGCTTGGCCTAGTTGGTAGCGCGTGAACCGACGAATGTTCATGTTCTCGCCGATCTTGGCGATCTTTTGCGCTAACAGATCCTTGATAGTGACGGTTGGATCCTTGATGAATTCCTGCTCGAGCAGGCAGCGCTGTTGATAGAATTTTTCCAGTTTGCCTTCCACGATTTTGGCCCAGGCGGTTTGCGGCTTGCCCGTCTCCTTCGCCTGCGCCTCATAAATGCTCTTTTCCTTCTCGATGATGTCGGCCGGAACGTCTTCCCGCCTGATGTACCAGGGATCCGTTGCAGCGATCTGCAGGGCCAGGTCGTTTACAAAGGCTTTGAACTCTTCATTGCGTGCGACAAAGTCCGTCTCGCAGTTGACTTCGATCAGGACGCCGATCTTGCCGCCTCCGTGAATATAAGCGTGGATCAGCCCCTGATTAGTCTCTCGCCCTGCCTTCTTCTGTGCGGCGGCCAACCCTTTCTGCCGCAGGTAGTCGATCGCCTTTTCGACATTGTTTCCCGTTTCGGTCAGAGCTTTCTGACAATCAAGAATTCCGGCTCCCGTCTTTTCGCGAAGTTCTTTGACTAAAGTGCTCATGCCAGCCATGTTGTCATGTCTCCTACCGGTGTGGTCGTGATGATCCTCCCAATGATCCGATCTGCTCCGGCTGTCACGGCGCGATCTGAACGCTTTCCAAGGAGGCCGGCATTGGCCTGCCTTCCGTGCGCTTCTCGTCGACGAGTGGTTCGGCGAACTCGCTTTCTTCGCGTTGCGCGCGGAGGTGGGCGCCTTCGATGCAAGCGTCGGCAATGCGCGAGGTGATCAGCTTGATCGATCGGATTGCATCGTCGTTGCCAGGGATGGGGTAGTCGATGTCGTCGGGGTCGCAGTTGGTGTCAACGATCGCGACCACCGGGATACTGAGTCGGTTCGCCTCCTGGACGGCGATGCGCTCGACGCGGGTGTCGAGCACAAACACGCAGCCCGGTAACTCCTTCATGTTTTTGATGCCGGAGAGGTACTTCTCGAGCTTGGCCTTCTCCTTCTGCATCTGGTTCAGCTCTTTCTTCGTCAGGCTCTGGTGCGCGGTGTCCGCCAGCGTCGCCTCCATTTTCTTGAGCTTGTCGACGCTGCGGCGGATGGTCTGAAAATTGGTCAGCATGCCGCCCAGCCAGCGCTGGTTCACGTAAAACATGCCGGCGCGCTTAGCTTCTTCCTCAAGGATTTCCGCCGCTTGACGCTTGGTGCCGACAAAAAGAACCGACTCGCCGGCCGCCACCGTGTCGCGGACGAAGGCATAGGCCTGGTGCAACCGCTCCAACGTCTGCTGCAAGTCGATGATATAAATCCCGTTTCGTTCTCCAAAGAGAAATTTCTTCATTTTCGGGTTCCAGCGGTTGGTCTGGTGCCCGAAGTGCACGCCCGCTTCCAAAAGCTCTTTAATGGTAACCACTCCCATGCCTTCACCTCCCTCCAATGCTTGCGGAGCGTCTCTCAACCCGTCGGGTACCCATGGGCCACGTGGAATGCGTCTGGGTGCCGGAAGAACGACAGGAATCGGAGACGAGAAGGTTCGCCCTTCTTATTTTATTCCCAAGCTGCGCGGCATGCTCGTCATGCCGGTGTGAATTTGGAATAACGAGTGATGTCTCTTCGGCGAGAGACCTGCAAAGCCTTGGCACGCTAGCACAATCACTCCGGCTTTGCAAGCCGTTGGTTGGCGGGAGAATCGCTCACGAACGATAACTGGCGTTGATCTTGACGTAGTCATAGGACAAATCTGTCATCCAGAAATGCGCATTCCCGGGTCCCAGGCCGAGATCGACCGAGATGGTGAACTCTTTGCGATGCAAAATTCTCTCAATGCGCCGTTCGGCCTGTGCCCCGCAGCCAACCCCTGCTTTGACCATCGTGACTCCGTCAAATGCCAGGGTAATCTGTTCCGGATCGAGGGGAACGCCGGAACGGCCGACGGCCGCCATAATACGCCCCCAGTTGGCGTCCTGACCGAACAAGGCGGTCTTCACCAGGCAGGACGTGGCAATCGTCCGGGCAACACGGCGCGCGTCATCGTTGGTTCGGGCTCCTGTAACGAGGACCTGGACCACTTTCGTGACCCCTTCCCCGTCGCGACAGACCTGCAGTGCCAGAGAAAGGCAGGCGGCGTTGAGCAGGCGCTGAAAGAGTCTTGCGTTGGACGTATTAGCCTCGATCATCGTGTTCCCAGCCAAACCGTTTGCCAGACAGAGAACCATATCGTTAGTGCTGGTATCGCCATCTACTGAAATGCAGTTGAACGATTGATCCACGGCAGTGCGGAGAGCCTGCTGGAGACACGGTTGTGTGATCCGAGCGTCGGTCGTGAGATAGGCCAGCAGGGTGGCCATGTTTGGATGGATCATGCCGGAGCCCTTGGCCATACCGCCCACGGTGACCGTTCGGCCGCCGATTGTTCCTTTTACGGCGACTTGTTTGACCTTGAGGTCGGTCGTCATGATCGCCTGAGCGGCTTCGGTTCCACCGCCTCGGCGCAGACGCCTCATCAACAGGGGAATCCCGGTTCTAATGCGGGCGATCGGCAGCGGTTGCCCGATCACGCCTGTCGATCCCACGAAGACTTTTTCCCGTGCGATCCCCAAACGCGCGGCGACCAACGCCGCCATCTCTTCCGCCGCGGCGAGACCTTCATGGCCGGTGCAGGCGTTAGCATTTCCGCTGTTCACGATGATGGCGCGGCCGATGCCATGTCGGAGGTGCAGCCGGTTGATCACCACCGGCGCCGCAACGATCTGATTGGTTGTGAAAACCCCTGCAATCGGCCCTTCCTGATCCGACACGACAAGGGCCAGGTCCTTGGCTTTTTTTTTCTTGATCCCGCAGTGGACCCCGGCGGCTTGAAATCCCTGCGGAGCGGTGATGCCACCTCGAACGACTCTCACGCGATCGGAACTCATGGGGCAACCACGAGGGAATTGGAACAGATTGGGTTGGGTATCACGGGAAAACCCCGGGGGCGGTAAGGCCTAGATCTTCCGGCCATCCCATCATGAGATTGAGCGCCTGGATCGCTTGCCCGGCGGCGCCTTTCACGAGATTGTCCAGCGCAGCCACGGTGATGACCCAGCCAGCCCGCGCGTCGATGAAGACGCCAATATCGCAGAAATTGGAGCCACGGATGTATCGGGGATTGGGCGTGAAGTCCTCGCACACCCGCACGAAACGCTCGCCCTTGAAGAAATCCCGATAGAGCGACCGTAGCTCGGCAAGCTCGATCGCACGCGTGAGCCGGCCATAGGCTGTGCTCAGGATGCCGCGATTCAGGGGGACCAGGTGTGGGGTAAAGACCACACGAAGGGACAGTGCGGTTCCCTCTGGACTGTTCTCTCCTCGAGCCCGGCCGGTCAGAATGGCCAGGAGTTCCTGTTCGATCTCGGGAATGTGCCGGTGCTGGCCAAGCTTATAGGGTTCCACTGAGTCGTGCGCCTCGGGAAAATGATAGGGCAAAGCCGGGCTGCGGCCCGCTCCAGAAATCCCCGATTTAGCGTCGATGACGATGCTATCCGGCTGAATCAGCCCGTTGGCCACGAGCGGGGCCAATTGCAGGATGGCAGCGGTTGGATAGCAGCCAGGGGAAGCGACCAGACGCGCCTGGCGGATTTCTGATCGATGCAGCTCCGGCAGTCCGTACACCGCTTCAGCCAGCAATTCTTTCTGCGGGTGAACGGTCTGATACCAGGTTTCGTAGACGGCGGGATCCTTGAGCCGATAATCGGCGCTCAGATCTACGACCTTCCTGCCGGCGGTCACGCACGTGGCGACCGGTAGCAGCGATTTCGTATGAGGGAGTGCGAAGAAGATCACATCAGCACGAGCGGCGACGGCCTCCGGTTCCAGGGCCTCAAAAGACAGCCGAACCATCGAAGCCAAGTTCGGGAACAGGGTCGCGACTGGGGTACCGGCCGATTTCTCCGACGTCACCACCGTCAGTTCCAAACGTGGGTGTCCTGAGATAAGGCGTACGAGCTCGACGCCGGTGTAGCCGCTGGCGCCGACCACCGCCGCTCTGATCTTTTCCCGTGACCCCTGCACTGTTACCTCCTGCCCCCAAAGAGGCCCGCGGCGAAAACTGCGAAGCAGCGCGGCACAAAAAAGGGAAGGCCGGAAGCCTTCCCTTGAGAGTCTCTCTGCTTTTGGCCGTTATCGCTTTGAGTATTGGAAACGCTTCCGTGCCCCCTTCTGGCCGTACTTTTTCCGCTCTTTGACACGCGAGTCGCGTGTCAGCAATCCTTCCTTCTTGAGCGGTTCGCGAAGCGCCGGGTTCATTGTCACCAGGGCCTTGGCGATCGCATGCCGCAGGGCTCCAGCTTGACCGGCCAGCCCGCCTCCATGGACGGTTGCCCGAACCGAATATTTCCCCATCAATCCGGTTAACTCCAGAGGGTGCTGGATAACGTGCTGCAAGGTTAGCCGAGGAAACGCTTTCTCCAACGGCTTCCCATCGATCGTGATTTCGCCGGGGGTGGCGGAAACCCAGGCCCGTGCAATGGCGCATTTCCGCTTCCCAACAGCATGTTCCGTCATCACTGCCATGCTCTTCCTGCCTCCTTGTGTCTCGTTGGCGTTTGGGTCTGAGTCCGTTACAGGTTGATCGGTTCCGGACGTTGAGCCTGATGGGGGTGAGCCGTCCCCGCGTAGACCTTGAGTTTTCTTCCCATCCGTTTGCCCAGCGGCGATTTCGGCAACATGCCTTTGATGGCCCTTTCCACCAATAGGGTAGGGTTCTTGGCATGCACGTGTTCGGCGGTCAGAACTTTGAGTCCGCCGGGGTAGCCAGTGTGATGGATGTACGTCTTCGTTTTGAATTTGTCTCCGGTCAACCGGATTTTGTCTGCATTCACGACCACCACGTGGTCTCCCGTGTCCACATGTGGAGTGAACGTGGGTTTGTGCTTTCCCCTCAGGAGGATCGCGACGCGAGAAGCCAACCGTCCAAGCGTCTTCCCTTCGGCGTCCACCAGATACCACTTTCGTCTGACATCGGTCGGTTTCGCCAAATACGTGGTCATAACCAGAAGCTCTCCTTCGTCAGCTCATGATCCGGCCGCTATGCTTCCTGCGCTCCGAGATTTCTTGTTGCGAATTTAACCAGCCATGCGTCTAAATTGCCACCGCTTCGACGCCTGAACACGTCTTCGGTGACGTAAATTGGTGAATGGGTTCTCAGGGCCAGTGCAATGGCGTCGCTGGGCCGCGCATCGAGCGTCCGCTCAACCCCTTTAAAGGCCAAGTGGATGGTCGCGTAGTAGGTGCGGTCCTTCACATCGGAGACTACCACCCGTTGCACCCGCACGTTTAAATGATCAACGAAGCTCTTCATGAGGTCATGGCTCATCGGCCTGTGTGTCACTATCCCCTCAAGTGCCAGTTGGATCGCATTGCCTTCGGCCGCACCAACCCAGATCGGGAGCACATCCGTGCGTCGATCGTTCTGAAGTATCACGATCTGCGTCTCGGTGTTGGGATCAGGTACGATCCTCAGCACTTTCACTTCAATAAGATCGCCTGCGTCTTTCTGTTCCATGGTGTTCTGACGGGAATTCAGAGCTTGATGGCGTGTGAGATAGGTTGCTGGTGCGTGAGGGTCGGCTGTCAGTCAGGATTCGTATTTGCCGAAGTCCTCAGGTTTGAGATTTTCAAGCCACTGCTCCAGCTCTTCCGATGTCTGTTTGCGGATCACGGTCTCGCTGGCGAAAATCGGCGCGTTGGCACGCAACGCCAGAGCGATAGCGTCGCTCGGCCTAGAATCGATGGTGTACTCGGAGTCCGAGTACATCAGGTGAATTTTGGCGTAATAGGTGTTCTCGTTCAAGTCCGTGATGACGACGCTGATGACTTTGGCGTCCACCAAGTCCAGCAACGCTTTCATCAGGTCGTGCGTCATGGGTCTCGGCGCGGCAATGTTCTCCAGAGCTAAACTGATGGCGCTCGCTTCCGACTTCCCGATCCAAATCGGGAGCATCTCGGAGTGCTCTTCGTCCTTGAGGATCACGATGTACGCGTTGTTATAGGGGTCAAACATTAACCCCCGGACTCTGAGCTGGGTAATCACGTCACCTAGTCTCCTCTGGCGTATTCACAGCGAGGCTTGACTAACCGAGATAGTAAATCAATCTAGCACTTCTCAAAACGGCATGTCAACGAAACTGTTGTGCCTGGCAACCCGACGGGCAGGAAGTCAGAAAGGTCAACCCGTAAACCGTCTGCGGACTGCGGAACGAGGCTGACCAGGATTAAAAGAGGTATAAAGAGGTATAAAAAAAGTTAACGGGAGGTCCTATCTTTTGGGCAAGATTTCCTTCTGTGGTTACTGCGGGGGACGGTAATTTTGATCCAGCTTGGAAGTGTCGACCGGCTCGCCAAGTTTCAGAAACGCTCGCATCTGCTTTTTGACCAACTCGCGGCCGCTTTCTTCGCCCAGGTTCACCTGATACTCGTTGATCACCATCACCCTCATGCTTTCCCATTTCTTCCAACAGTTCTTACAGACCTTGGCTTTGATCTCCGCTTCCAACTTTCCCATGAAGATCGGATCGGTGATGGCTTCTCCCTGTTGTCCACAGGTGACACATTGAACGGCCGCCATTGAAAAATGTCCTCCTTGCCGAACTAGACCGACAGTTGCGCTCAAGCCAACGACATTTTAGCATTGCTATCCACCGAAAAAAAGAGCTTTCAGTGCAATTGACGATCACCAGGCTTCATGTTAGAAGAGGCCTCGCCTACGTGTCTGGATCGTGGGGCTGTTGCCCGGATGGCGGAACTGGCAGACGCGCCAGACTCAAAATCTGGTTCTCGCAAGAGAGTGGGAGTTCGATCCTCCCTCCGGGCACCATACCCCCAAAATCGCGAGATTTCCCCTCTCGGATCCGGCACACGCCCCTTGACATGCTCCAGCCGTATGTCCTATAGTTCCGGCAACTTAAGAGTAGTGGAATCGTTTTACGGCACAGGCGGTTTTGTCGTTCATTTTTCATCTTAAATAACTCACTTACAAGGAGGCAGCACATGCGTAAGGTGGTCGCATTTGGAGCTGCGGTTCTCATGGTTGGCTCCGTGAGCATTGCAATGGCCCAGGAACGCCTGCCGCAACACTCTGGCTTCGGCACAGGGGTCGGTGAGAACGCCGGTGTCGGTTCGCGTTCCCAGATCTGGGATCGGGCCGCATTCCTTGAATATCTTTCCCAGCCGGAAACGATTTATGGCCGTGTACTGGCGATCGATATTCCGGCAGGAAAGATGCTTCTGGAGACGGGAGGAAGCTCGCATGACGAAGGGCGAGCGGGGACAGGTACCCTTTCGGTTCTGACGGCTTACTTTGACGATAAGACGAATATGGATCAGATTAAGGTGCTCAATGCGGGGGACGATATCTCATTGCAAGTAGTGGAGGCCACCTCTCCCAATCAGCCGTTTGGAACGGGCCGAAAGTTGGTGCGACAGGTGACGGTCATTCGCGGTAACGAGAAGTTGGCCGGCTTCGGCGGGCTGGGGCAGCGGCCGAATCCTTATACCGAACGCGGCATTGAAACGCAAAACCTCAGTGTTACCGGCGGTGTGATTGGTCAGGTGCTTCCTGGCGAAATCAATACTGGGATCGTCAGTCCGATCGGTGAAATCACGGGCGCCGCGCCCTGTTGGCAGTGCGAACCGCAGCCGGGCTGGGGGTATGGCTCGAGCAACAAATCAGACTATGGTACTGATCCGACGAAGCCCAACCTGGTGAAGGGCATCAACTAGGGCACTAACGAAAGCTCAGCTGGCCTGTGACAGGCCGAGAAGAGGGGACGGCTGTTCGCGAGCCGTCCCCTCTTCTTATTTTTTTTCTTATTCTTCCGCTAGCTTTGCCGATCTGAGGGTGCCCGCTTTTTCATGCTGTCCGGGTAAGTCCGACGGCTTTTGGTGACTGCTTGAAAGCGGATGATGCGCCTGATAGCATCGAGGCGTAACCCGAGCAGGAAACGCAAAGGGGGAGCAAATGACTCGTCAAGAGGAGATGTGTGACGTTCAGCCGGATGCGGAATTAGATCTCCGTGGAGTCATCTGTCCTTACAATTTTGTGAAGACCAAGCTCAAGCTCGAAGCGATGGAACCGGGACAGGTGTTGGCGGTGATTCTGGATGACGGCGAGCCGATCCGTAATGTGCCGCGCAGCGTAACGGCTGACGGCCATACAATCTTGGCCCAAGAGCCGTTGGAACGCTCCTTCCGTGTCATCATTCGAAAGCGAATGAACGAATAGTCCGATTCATCGATTATTTTATTTTCCCTCAAGGTCATTCCGCCGGTTCTTTCCTTCAACGACGACCGTCGCTTCGCCCCGCGGAAGCTTCCAGTCCGTTCGGCGAAGCAAATCGGAGATTCGGCCGCGCAGAAACCGTTCACTAGGCTTCGTCATATCCTGGGCGATGACGATCCGCCGATCCCCGAGAAACGACCGGATGGCCACGAGGATCGATCGCAGAGACCGCGCCGGCGCGTACAGTACGAGGACGCGATCGTCTCGACGCCGGGCCTCGAAGAAGCGCCGTCGCGCGAGGTTCCGCACAGGGACCCGGCCGTGAAACGAAAACGAATCACCGGAAAACCCCGAGACCGACAAAGCTGCTGTCACGGCGGAAGGGCCGGGGATCGGGACGACAGGAATGCCCGCCTGAGCGGCTTGGGCGGTAAGGAGGCAGCCGGGGTCGACAATGGCGGGCGTACCGGCATCAACCACCAGCGCGATACTCTGTCCTTGGCGAAGCCGGTCGATAAGCACGGGAATTTTATCCGCACAGTTCCCGCGGTGGTAGCTCGTCAATGTCGTCTCAATCGCATAGCGATCGAGTAAGGCCCGGATGACGAGCGGATCTTCAGCCGCAATCACGGTCACCTCCCTCAACACCTTGAGCGCGCGAAGCGTGATGTCCTCATGGTTGCCGATCGGCAGACCGACGACGTACAAGGAACCGACGGATGTCGAGGCGCATTTCAGCATTGCACAAGCGGGCCTTTCTTGACTCTCATCTTGAGGCGCCGATATAATTTGCAATTCTGAAGCCGCCCGTTTTTTCTGGAAAGTTGAGGAGATAGACCCAATATGGCGGTCTTCTTCTTCACGGCGACGATGGTGCTCTATTTGGCGGGCACCGTGTTCTTTCTCGCCTACTTGTTGCGGCGGTCAGAGGCTCTTTCCAAGGTTTCGCTGGGGGTCACCGCTGTCGGTTTCGGAGTCCACACGCTGGCGCTTGCGATGCGAATGCTCGGAACGGACCAGGCCCCGCTTCCGAGTTTTCATGAGGCGCTGTCTTTTTTCGCCTGGACACTGGTCCTCGTCTTCCTGGCCGTTGAATTTCGGCATCGCATTCACGTTCTCGGCTCCTTTATTCTGCCTCTGGCGTTGTTGTCTCTCGTCTCTGCCGCCGTCCTCCCGGAGCAAGTGCCGACACTGAAGCCTGTTCTGAAGACCTTATGGGTCCACGTGGCGCTCAGTATGCTAGGCGCGGTCGGATTCGCCGTCGCGTTCGTCGCCGGTGTAATGTACCTCATTCAGGACGGGTTGTTGAAGTCGAAGCGGTTCAATGTCTTGTACACCAAACTGCCCGCGCTGGACTTCTTGGATCATCTCAACCAACAGTCGATCGTGTTCGGTTTTCCGCTCCTGACACTGGGCATCATCACGGGAGCGATTTCGGCAGGATTAACTAAGGGTTCTTACTTGAGCTGGAATCCCGAACAGACCTGGGCGCTTGTGACCTGGTTCTTTTATTTTGTGGTGCTCCTGGGTCGCTTGACGGTGGGCTGGAGGGCCAAGCGGGCGGCTTATCTGACCATCATCGGGTTTGCCGGTGTCATCCTGACGTTGGTAGGCGTTGTGCTCAAGGGGCACGGACAGGTTTCCTGACATGAACATCATCGTTGTCGGGCTCAGTCATAAAACGGCTCCGATTGAAATCCGCGAGCGGTTAGCGGTTCCTGAAAGCCGGATGGGCGAGGCGCTCAGCCGCCTATGCTCGTACCCTGGGATCAAGGAAGGCATCCTTCTCTCCACGTGCAACCGCGTCGAAGTTTACGCGGTGGTTGAGGACATCGAGTCAGGATATAGCCGAGTGCAGGAATTCCTCGCCGACACGCATCTCTCTCTCTCCTCAGAACAGTTGACTCCTCATCTTTACTGGCATGCTGGGGACAAGGCCATTGCGCACCTGTTTCGGGTTGCTGCCAGCTTGGATTCGATGATCGTCGGCGAGTCGCAGATTCTGGGACAATTAAAAGACGCCTTTGAGATCGCCCTTGCGCACAAGGCGACGGGATTGATTCTGAACAAGGTTGTGAAAAAAGCCATCTCCGTGGCCAAGCGCGTACGGACCGAAACCAAGATTGCGGAAATGGCCGTCTCTGTGAGCTACGCAGCCGTGGAATTGGCCAAGAAGATTTTCTCCAATCTTCGTGAAAAAACGGTGCTCCTGGTAGGGGCGGGTGAAATGGCCAAGCTGGCGGCGCGGCATCTGATGGCGCACGGCGTGCACCAGGTCCGGATCACCACACGTAATCCTCACGCTGCGATGGATCTGGCCCGTCGGTTTAACGCGATGCCCATTCCGTTCGAGGAGTTCCGTGACGATATGGCCACAGCGGACATCGTGCTCGTCTCGACCGGTGCATCTCATTATTTGATTAGCGCCGAAGACGTGCAGCGGGCAGTCCGCCAGCGGATGAACCGGCCCATGTTTCTGATCGATATTTCCGTCCCCCGAAACATCGATCCGGCGGTTCGACACATCGACAACGCGTTTCTCTTCGACATCGATGACCTCAAGATGCGGGTCGAGCAGAATCGGGAAGAACGGCTGCAGGAAGCCGAGAAGGCCGAGCGGATGGTAGCAGAGGAAGTGGTCGTTTTGCGGCAATGGCTCAAATCCTTGGAAGTCACCCCAACGATCGTTGCTCTTCGTGCCAGAACGGAGGAAATCAAGCGCGCGGAACTGGAGAAGACGTTGGGCCGTTTGGGGCATCTTTCGACCCACGAGCGGGAGTTGGTGCAGAATTTGGCGTCGGCCATAGTGAACAAACTCATTCACGGGACCATGGTGACGCTCAAGGCCGAGGCCAATTCATCGGATGGAGCCATGTTCGTCGAGGCGGCCCGCCGATTCTTTTGCCTAGAAGAGGCGCCGACGGGCCGATCTGGCGACGGGAACCGCAGCGATAGATGGGACCGCTTTGCCCGGCTGGTAACTCCCGCTCCGAGGCCGGAGCCTTTTGTGGCAGAAGAAGCAACAGAAGCTTCAGGGGAACAGGCGGGAGAGAAGAAGAGGTAGTGTCAAGCCTTATTGGCCGATGCGCCGGATGAGGCCCTTGGATTCGGGATTGCGTGCCGACAGGCTCCAAACTCTTCACCTGCCCGAAGTGCCTGCATTCGCATCTGGGGCATGATCCGTTGCCCGATCGTCCGCGGTGCAGATTTGACTACTGGGAGCGGCAAGGGTACCGCTGGAACGTCGTTGTCTATCTTCTGACCATCCTTGGCTTGGTCAGCGTTCTCTTGGTCTCGTCGCATTACCGGGGATTGCTCGGGCTGGCGCTGCCTCTGGTAGATCCCGCGGTGAGGCAGCAAGCACTCGAAGAGCAACTGTCCGGTGTGGACCGGCGAACGGAGTTTGATGCGTTACGGACTCCTGCTGCGGATCCTGGACGAGAGCCGGTTGCCGAAACATCGCGTTGGATGCCGCAATCGGCAAGTTGGTGTGAGGGGAGTTGGACGGTGACAGTGACGAACGGCGGGCGCAGATCGATGGTGCTCGGAACCCGAGGGAGCAAGCTGGCTCTTCGACAGAGCGAATGGGTGCGGACGCGGTTGCAGGAGATTTCGCCAGAGGTGTCAGTATCACTCAGGCGGATTCAGACCTCCGGTGACAAGATTCTCGACGTCGCGCTTGCGAGGATCGGGGGCAAGGGACTCTTTGTTAAAGAAATTGAAGAGGCGCTTCTGCAAGGCGAGATCGATCTCGCGGTTCATAGCATGAAAGATGTGCCGACTACGCTGCCGGAGGGCCTTGCCATCCTCTGCGTACCCGTGCGGGAAGATCCTCGCGACGTTTTGATTGCTCGGAATGGCCACGCGTTTTCGCAGTTGCCGACGGGAGCTCGGATCGGAACGAGCAGCCTGCGGAGGCAAGCTCAATTGCTGCACAACCGTCCTGACCTCAAAATCGAGATGTTACGGGGTAACCTGGATACCCGGTTCAGGAAGCTGCACGAAGGCCAATTCGATGCCATTGTGCTCGCTGCGGCCGGGCTCAAGCGGCTCGAGTGGACGGAGAACGCAACCGAATACCTGTCGACGGAAATCTGTCTCCCGGCGATCGGTCAAGGGGCGTTGGGCATCGAAGGGCGGTGTGATGACATGTTCGTCCGGGAGCTCGTCGCTCCGTTGAACCATCCGCCTTCCCAGGCGGCCGTCCTTGCGGAACGGGCACTCTTGCATCGACTAGGAGGCGGATGCCAGGTGCCCGTCGCGGCTTATGCCACGCTGAGGGGAGATACACTGGTGCTCGATGGTTTGATTGCGAGCATTGATGGCCGGGACTTGATTCGGGATGTTGTTCAGGGCCCTGCATCGGAGCCTGAACGTCTGGGCGTGCGGCTGGCGGAACAGCTTCTGGCCAGGGGCGGAGACAAGATTCTGGATTCAATCTACGGAAGAGACTGCCATCGTGACGTGTAAGCCTGGGAAGGTTTATCTGGTGGGGGCGGGTCCGGGTGATCCGAAACTCCTGACCCTGCGCGGCAAGGAATGCCTCGAGCAGGCGGATGTGGTGCTGTACGATTATCTGGCAAACCCCGTGCTTCTCGACTATGCGCCCGCTCGTGCTGAGCGGATTTACGTCGGACGGCGAGGTCGAGGGACGTATCCGGATCAGGGGGAGATCAATCGTCTGCTTATCGACAAGACGAAGGCGGGCAAGATCGTTGTTCGTCTGAAGGGTGGCGATCCCTTTGTGTTTGGGCGGGGGGGAGAGGAGGCGGAAGCGGTGGCTGAAGCCGGGCTGGATTTCGAGGTGGTCCCGGGGGTGACGGCAGCGGTGGCGGTGCCGGCCTATGCGGGCATTCCGGTGACCCACCGGACGCTGGCCTCGACGGTGGCGTTCGTGACCGGTCATGAAGATCCGACCAAGGGGCCTTCGAAGTTGGAATGGCCGCGGCTCGCAACGGCGCAGGGGACGCTGGTCTTTCTAATGGGCATGAAAAATCTTCCGACCATCGTGTCGCGGCTGATCGCCGAGGGAAGGGCGGTGGACACACCGGTGGCGGTCATCCGTTGGGGCACGCGGGCGAATCAGCGGACGGTCGTGGGAACGCTGGGTGACATCGTGCGGCGAGCCGAGGAGGCCGGGATGGAACCGCCGACCGTGATCGTGGTCGGCGAGGTCGTCCGCCTTCGACAGCAGTTGAATTGGTTCGAGAAGCGGCCGTTGTTCGGCAAGCGCATCCTGGTCACCAGGGCGCGCGAACAGGCAGTGGAACTGTCGAACTTGCTGGCCGCATATGGTGGAGAACCGGTCGAGTGCCCCACCATTCAGATTGTGCCGCCGGAAAGTTGGGACGACCTGGATCAAGCTCTTGCCGAGCTTGACCGCTATCAGTGGCTGATCTTCACCAGCGTGAACGGCGTCGGGCCGTTTATGGCCCGTCTGGCTGAGAAAGGACGGGATGCCCGGGCGCTGGCTGGCCTCAGCATCTGTTGCATCGGACCGCGCACCGCGAAAGAACTCACCGTCTATGGATTGAAAGCCGATCTGGTTCCCTCAGAATATCAAGCCGAGGGCGTGATCGACGCCTTGCAGAAGGCCGGCGTCAAGGGACAGAACGTGCTCATCCCTCGCGCCGCGGTCGCACGGGAAATCTTGCCGGAACAATTGCGGGCGCTGGGCGCCGAGGTGCGCGTCGTGACGGTCTACCGGACGGTTGTGCCGAAGGTAGACGTCCAGCATCTCCGAGAGCAATTTCAGCAACGCCGGATCGACGTGATCACGTTCACCAGTTCATCCACGGTGCGCAATTTCAGCCGGCTGTTCGACGACCTGGCAGAGATGAAGAAAGCGACGGAAGGAGCGGTCGTTGCTTGCATCGGTCCCGTCACCGCGGAGACCGCGCGGGAGCTCGGGTTCGCGGTAAACATCGTAGCCGGCGAAAATACCGTTCCCGCTCTGGCGCAGGCGATTGTCCGGTATTTTGCGGACGAGTGCGAGCCCGGGCAGCATCGGTGTACGGTCTTCTAAAAATAAAAAGAATAAAAAAGAGAGGAGCGGACTATGGTGCCAGTCAAATCGTTCATGGTTCCTCGTGAAAAGTTCGTCACGATTCATCGAGACACGGATGTGCAGACGGCCGCCCGGATGATGCGAGATCACAATATCGGCAGTCTCTTCGTGACTAACGGCAAGGATATCATCGGGATCATCACCGATACGGACATGGTCCGGCGTGTGGTCGCCGTCGGGGCCGATGCCACGAAAACGACGGTGGAGCAGATCATGTCTGCGCCCATCGTGACGATCGAAGAAAACAAGACGTTGCTAGACGCCAATGACCTGATGGCGCAGTCCCATCTCCGTCATCTCGGTGTGACGAAGGAAGGCAAGCTGGTGGGGATGATCTCGGTGCGGGATCTGGTCGTGTTTTTAACCAATCTGCCGAGAAAATAGCCGACGGCGGATAGCTTCGAGGCATTCGCTGTCAACTGCCGGCTTAGAGGAGGAACGATGGCGTTTCCGATCCACCGAATGCGGAGATTGCGGCAGAGCGAGCCGCTCAGACTCATGGTCCGGGAAACCACTCTGTCGCCGTCCGATCTAATCTATCCGCTGTTTGTGGTGGACGGGCGCGATCGGAAGGAAGAAATCAGCTCCATGCCGGGCCAGTATCGGCTGTCGATCGACGTGTTGGTCAAGGAAGCGATGGAAGTTCGAACGCTGGGGATTCCAGCCGTGATCCTGTTTGGCATCCCGGATCGCAAGGACGAGCGGGGAAGTACGGGGTATGATCCCCAGGGAATTGTCCAGCGAGCCGTTCGCGCGCTCAAGGATCAGGTGCCGGATCTGCTGGTGATCACCGATGTGTGCATCGACGAGTACACCACCCACGGGCATTGTGGGCTGGTCAAAGACGGTCGCGTGCTGAACGATGAAACCTTGGACTGCCTCCGGGCGATGGCGCGCACCCATGCCGAGGCCGGCGCAGATATGGTCGCGCCGTCCGACATGATGGATGGACGGGTCGCCGCCATCCGCGACGAGTTGGATCGCGCAGGTTTTCTCGACGTGCCCATTCTGGCTTACGCAGCCAAGTTCGCTTCCTGTTTCTATGCGCCGTTCCGAGAGGCAGCGGACTCGAGTCCAAAATTCGGAGACCGCCGGTCCTATCAGATGGATCCGGCGAATCTCCGCGAAGCGCTACGAGAAATCGACCTGGACATCGCCGAAGGGGCTGATATTGTCATGGTCAAGCCTGCGTTGCCCTCGCTTGACGTTCTGGCGCTGGCCAGACAGCGGGTGCTGGTTCCTCTGGCCGCATACCAGGTGAGCGGGGAATACAGCATGATCAAGGCCGCGGCCCGGGCCGGCTGGCTGAACGAGACGCAGGCGATAATGGAGTCATTACTAGCTATCAAACGGGCTGGGGCGGATATGATTCTCACCTACTTCGCCAAGGATGCCGCCAAGCTCCTGAATTGATGACGCGCATGAAGGTTACCCGTGGCGTCGCCGCCTACATTCCCCCTCCCTACCCAGTCTTGACGATCGGGAATTTTGACGGTCAACATCGGGGACACCTTGCGTTGCTTCAGGCAGTGGTGGAAGCGGCCCGGGCCACCGGCGGCACCCCCGTCGTGCTGACTTTCGATCCGCACCCGGTCAGAATCCTTGCGCCGCAAGTCGAATTGCGGTTTCTAACCTCGATGGAGGAGAAGCTCGAGCGATTTGCCGAAGCAGGGGTCGCGGAAGTGGTGTTTTTGGAGTTTACGCCGGCGCTCGCGGCGCTCACACCGGAGGAATTTGTCCGACAGGTGCTGTGTGAAGCGATCGGTGTTCGGGAGTTGTTCGTCGGGGATCATTTCGCGTTCGGGAAAGATCGAGCCGGGAGGGTTGCAGACCTACAACGGCTGGCCGGCTGGTACGGATTTCGCGTGCATCCGATACCCCCCGTCTGTGTCGATAGGGAGATTGTCAGTTCGACGCGTATCAGACAGTTGGTTCAGGGGGGCGAGATGGCGAAGGCCGCGCGGTTGCTGGGAAGACCGTATGCGCTGAGCGGCGTGGTGGTGCGCGGAGCACAACGGGGGCAATCGATGGGCTGGCCGACCGCCAACCTTCATCTCCCCCTCGGCCGCGTCATTCCTCCGGACGGTGTCTATGCGACGATCATGGTCTGGCGAGAGCAAACGTTTCCCTCCGTAGCCTACATCGGCACGCGGCCGACTTTCGGTTCCGGTGAACGCCTGCTGGAGGTCTACGTGCTGGATGAGGCTCTGGATCTCTACGGCCAGGAGGTGTCGGTGCGGTTTATAGAGCGACTGCGCGGGGATCAAGTCTTCGCCAGCGCGGAAGAGCTGGCGGCTCGAATCACCCTCGATGTCAGTCTAGCGAGGGCAAGTCTCGGCAGAGCCTCGCAAGCGGTGGATTCATGAACACAGGGGAGGCGAACGGATCGGCTTCGGCTGCTCCGGCACGGCCTCGTCTGTTGGAGCGGGTCGTTGAAACGGTCCGGCGAAAAGGATTGTTCGAACCCGGCCACCGTCTCCTGGTAGCCGTGTCCGGCGGGCCCGATTCGGTTGCCCTTCTTGCGTTATTGCACGAGCTGGTGCCTTCGTGGAAATTGACGCTGTTGGCGGCCCATTTCAATTACGGGCTCCGAGGTCAAGAATCGGACGAGGACGAGGAATTCGTGGCTGATCTGTGCCGGCGATGGGGGATCGAATTGATTGCCCAGCGGCTCACGATTCCCGTTCGCGGCGGGTCGTTGCAGGAGAGAGCTCGGGTGGCCAGATATCAGGCGTTGGAAGAGATCGGCCAAAGACTGGGTGCGAACCGCATCGCGTTGGGCCATACGGCCGACGACCAAGCGGAAACGGTGCTCATGTGGATGCTGCGGGGGGCTGGCATGACCGGCCTTGGAGGGATGCCGCCCATCCGGCAAGGACTTTTTGTCCGGCCTTTGCTCGATATCCCTCGTGCGGATATCTTGGTGTATCTGGAGGCTCGGCACCTCACATATCGAATCGATTCGAGCAATGCGCAGGCCATCTACTTCAGAAATCGTATCCGGCAAGAGCTGCTGCCCGTTATCACGCGGTTGGCGCCGAGGGCGGTCGAGGCCATTGGACGGCTGGCCGAGGTGTTGCGCGAAGACACCACCTGTCTGGACCACTACAGCGCCGAGGTGCTAGCTCGGTTGGTCATTGTCTCTTCGGGGGAAACGGTTGCGGTGGATCGAAACGGCCTCCTCGTCCTGCCGACGGCCCTCCAACGCCGGATCGTCCGTGCGACGATCAGTCAAATCAATGGGATGGGGAAGTCGCCGTCCTTCGGAGCGGTCAACGCCGTGCTCGAACGGGTGGTGCGCGGACGATCCGGCACCGCATTGGCGGTGCGAGGAGCCTGGGTGGCGCGGGAAGGTGACCAGATTGTGTTCCGTTCCCATGGCAGTCCGGGACTGGTTGGTCACGGTGGAAGGTTGGGCGTGCAGGACGATGCGGATGCGACGGTCGAGCGGGAGGTACCGATCCCCTCCGCGATTGTGTGGGAAGCTACGGGACAACGCATCGAAGTCAAGTTGGCGGATCCGGTCGAGGTACGGACGATGTTGTCCGAGGTGCACCCAGATCGGGCGGCGGTTTTCGACGCGGACCGGTTCACCCATCGGCTTCAGCTTCGGGGGTGGATGCCGGGGGACCTGTTTTATCCGCTTGGGATGCGGGGGCAGCGCAAGAAGCTGCAGGACTATTTCACCGATCTCAAAATCCCGCGAGCGGAACGTCGGCGCATCCCCTTGCTGGTTGCGCCGGAGGGTATCCTCTGGGTGGTCGGGTATCGGCTGGATCACCGGTTCGCCGCGGGTTCCTCGGCCACACGCGTGCTCGTGGCGACCGTGACCGGGAACGACGAACGAAAAGGAGAGGCCTAACATGGAGCGCATCTTCGGGCGACCAATCGTAACCCAAGAGGAGATGCGTGCGCGTATCAGAGAGCTTGGCCGACAAATCACCGCCGACTACGCCGGCAAGGATCTCATTCTGGTCGGGGTGCTCAAAGGTGCTTACGCCTTCTACGCCGATTTGGCCCGGGCGATCCGGATCCCGATGCGGGTCGATTTCATCATTGTGACCAGTTACAACTCGAAGACCCGAACTTCGGGGAAAGTGAAGATCGTGGCCGACCTCACCGAGGATATCCGAGGACGGGATGTGCTATTGGTGGAGGACATTGTGGACTCCGGCCTCACGGTGCAATATTTGGTGAAGACCCTGGCAAAACGGAAGCCCCGATCGATCAAGGTGTGCACGCTCCTCAGCAAGCCAGAGCGCCGCAAGGTGGAGGTCCAAGTGGACTATGTCGGTTTCGCAATCCCCAACAAGTACGTCGTCGGGTACGGATTGGATTATCAACAAAAGTACAGGAACCTGCCGTACTTGGCAGTGCTGGATACGGTCGAAGAGTCCTTATGAGGGGCCTAGTGCTGTTGTCAGTGCGCGAAAGACTGTGTTAACATTCAAACGCTTTTCGTGCGCGGGCCTTGCGAGGAGGGATTGAATGAACTCTCGGGTGAAGAATCTGTTGTTTTGGGTCGTCGTCGGCCTCTTCATGATCCTCCTGTTCAACCTCTTCAGCGTCCCGACCCATGCCCCAGAAGATGAAGTCATTTTCAGCGATTTCATGGCGCAACTGGACAAGGGTGAGGTGACGAAAGTCACCATCAAGGCCAATCATATCAGCGCCATCCTCAAGGACGGAACCCGTATCCGGACCTACGCCGTCGAATATCCCGATCTTATTAAGCTCCTCCGCGAAAAGAACGTCCAGATCGAAGCCAAACCGCCGGACGAAAGCCCGTGGTATATCACGTTCCTGGTCACGTGGGGACCGTTCATCCTGTTCCTCGGACTCTGGTTCTTTCTGATGCGCCAGATGCAGATCGGCGGGAATAAGGCACTCTCGTTCGGGAAAAGCCGCGCGCGGATGCTGACCGAAGAGCGGAAAAAGGTGACATTTTCCGATGTCGCCGGCATCGACGAGGCCAAAGAGGAGGTGCTGGAGATCATCGAATTTCTCAAGGACCCTCGCAAGTTCCAGAAACTCGGCGGCCGGATTCCCAAAGGAGTCTTGATCGTTGGACCGCCGGGAACTGGCAAGACTCTGCTTGCGAAGGCCATCGCGGGCGAGGCGGGCGTTCCATTCTTCAGCATCAGCGGGTCGGATTTTGTCGAGATGTTCGTCGGGGTCGGCGCATCTCGTGTTCGGGATTTGTTCGAACAGGGGAAAAAGCATGCGCCCTGCATCATCTTCATTGACGAAATCGACGCGGTCGGCCGGTTGCGTGGAGCCGGGCTCGGAGGTGGTCATGACGAGCGTGAGCAGACCCTCAATCAATTGCTGGTCGAGATGGACGGGTTCGATACAACCGAGGGAGTGATTCTCATCGCTGCGACGAACCGGCCTGATGTCCTGGACCCAGCGCTGCTGCGTCCGGGCCGTTTCGACCGACAGATCGTGGTGAACCGTCCCGATCTCCGCGGCCGTTCCGAGATCTTGAAGGTCCACACCAAGAAAGTGCCGATTGCGGCCGATGTCGAGCTCGAAAAGATCGCGCGCGGCACGCCGGGCTTTTCAGGTGCCGACTTGGAAAATCTGGTGAACGAGGCCGCTTTGTGGGCCGCGCGGCAAAATAAGAAGGAAGTGGAACTGGTCGATTTCGAAATGGCCAAGGACAAGGTCCTCATGGGGGCCGAACGCAAGAGCATGATCCTGAGTGAGGAGGAAAAGCGGATCACCGCCTATCACGAAGCCGGGCATGCGCTCATGGCGAAGCTGTTGCCGGGTGCCGATCCGGTGCACAAGGTCACCATCATTCCGCGCGGCCGCGCGCTGGGCGTCACCATGCAGTTGCCCACAGATGACCGACACAACTATTCGAAAGAGTTCCTCTACAATACCCTGGCGATTCTGATGGGCGGGCGGGTGGCTGAGGAACTCGTGCTGAAACACATCACCACCGGAGCCGGCAACGATCTAGAACGCGCGACCGATCTGGCCAGGAAGATGGTGTGCGAATGGGGCATGAGTGAAAAGCTCGGACCGCTGACGTTCGGCAAAAAGGAAGAGGAGATCTTCCTCGGCCGCGAGATTGCGACCCGGCGCGACTTCAGCGAGCAGGTCGCGGTAGAGATCGATCACGAGATCAAGCGACTCGTCACCGAGAATTACGAGCGTGCTAAGCGCATGTTGACCGAGCACATGACGACGCTCAAAGCGCTCGCCGAAGCGTTGTTGGAGAAGGAAGTGCTCGATGCGCTGGAGATCGATCAAATCATCATGCAATCGTCCGCTTCTCAGACTGTCCCTGCCTAGTCTCGATCAGTCTGCGTTCTGCAAGCCGAATTCGGGACACCGGGCCTTCGGCGCGGTGACGCCGCCCGCGCTCGCGGTGCATTCGCGCTTTACAAGTCCATTCCGCCGAGAAACAGAGCGATGGTTTCCGCACCTGCCGAGTCGTTCTCACGTGACGAGCTGGAGATTCGAGCCAGAGGCCGGGTGATCCAGTTCGGCGCTGGCCCATTGGTCGTCGGGATCTTAAACGTGACGCCCGACTCGTTCTTCGACGGCGGCAAGTATCTCGATCGCGAGGCGGCCGTGGCCCACGCGGTTGCCATGGCGGAGAGCGGCGCCGATCTTCTGGATATCGGGGCGGAATCCTCACGGCCGGGCTCGTTGCCGATCACCGAGGCGGAAGAACTGCGGCGCCTGATCCCTGTCGTCCAAGCCGTGTGCGATGCCGTTTCGATTCCCGTCTCGGTCGATACGACCAAAGCCTCCGTGGCCCGCCGGGCGTTGGAAGCCGGCGCGGCGATCGTCAACGACATCAGCGGGCTGCGATTCGATCGGGACATGGCTATGCTCGTCGCCGAAAGCGGGGCGGGTCTCGTGCTCATGCACATGCAAGGCACCCCCCGGACGATGCAGCACAATCCTGTGTATGCCGATGTCGTGCAGGACGTAAAGACGTTTTTCGCTGAACGGATCGAGGTCGCCGTCAAGGCGGGCATCTCGGCGAAGCAGATCATCCTTGACCCGGGAATCGGATTTGGTAAGCTTTTGAGCCATAACCTGACCCTTTTGGCTCGCCTCCGCGAGTTTTCGACGTTTCGTCGTCCCCTCATGGTCGGGGTGTCGCGGAAATCCTTCATTGGCCAGGTGCTTGATCGGCCCGTTGAGGGGCGATTGTTCGGGACGGCGGCCGCCGTTGCCGTCGCCGTTGCCCACGGTGCGGATCTCGTGCGGGTGCATGACGTGGCGGAGATGAAGGACGTGGTCAGAATGGTGAAAGCGATTGTCGACTGGCGATCGGCGGCCGATCCCCACCACGAGACCGCTCCCGTTATTCAGGAGAGGAACGGTGGGGATGCTGACAACTAGGGGAACAGAGGGTATGCGCAAGCTATTCGGGACCGACGGAGTTCGCGGGGTTGCCAATCTGGAACCCATGACCAGCGAAATGGCGATGCAACTCGGGCGCGCAGCCGCCTATCTGTTCATGCGGCGCGCCGGCCGACACCAGATCGTCATCGGCAAAGACACCCGCTTGTCAGGCTACATGCTGGAGTCAGCCCTCACGTCCGGCATCTGCTCGATGGGCGTGGACGTGCTCTTGGTGGGACCGATGCCCACCCCGGCTATTGCCTTTCTGACCCGGAGTCTTCGGGCGGATGCGGGGGTGGTGATCTCGGCGTCCCACAATCCCTATCAGGACAACGGCATCAAGTTCTTTTCCAGCGACGGCTTCAAGCTGCCGGACGAGCTGGAAGCCAGAATGGAAGAACTGATCGTTTCGAGCGAGATCAGCCATCTGCGGCCGACCGCGGAAGCGGTCGGGAAAGCGTTCCGGATCGACGACGCCGAAGGACGCTACATCGAATTCGTGAAACGGTCATTGCCACGGGATATGGATTTCCAGGGTATCAAGGTCGTCGTGGATTGCGCCAACGGCGCCGCGTACAAGGTCGCGCCCACGGTGCTGCGCGAGTTGGGCGCGACGGTGGAGGTTATCGCCAACAAGCCCGACGGGACGAACATCAATGCCGGCTGCGGTGCGGTCTATCCTCAACTGCTGCAAGAGGCCGTCGTCCGGCATCGAGCCGACATTGGAATCGCGCTCGACGGCGACGCCGATCGCGCCATCTTCGTGTGCGAGCGGGGACAGGTCATCAACGGCGACCACGTGATGGCAGCGCTAGCGCTCGATCTCGACGCGCGCGGACAGTTGGCGAAACGCACGGTCGTGGGCACGGTCATGAGCAACTTCGGGCTGGAGCTCGCGATGGCGAAGGCGGGTATCACGCTGGTGCGTGCGCCGGTCGGCGACCGATACATTTTGGAACGCATGTTAGCCGACGGCTACAATTTCGGCGGCGAACAGTCCGGACATTTCATTTTCCTCGATCACAACACCACCGGCGATGGGCTCATTTCCGCGTTGCAGGTGCTGTCCCTGATGAAACGCACCGGCCAACCGCTGTCGGAACTGGCTAAGGTCATGACGGCAGTCCCCCAGGTGCTGCTCAACGTGCAGGTGAAGGAAAAACCAGACCTCGCGGGAATCCCGGCGATCCAGCGTGCGATCGAGGCTGGCGAAGCCAAACTAAACGGTGCTGGCCGCGTGCTGGTCCGCTACTCGGGAACGGAGTCGGTGCTCCGGATCATGGTCGAAGGGGAACACGACTCTCTGATCCGGGAAGTAGCCGATCAGCTTGCAGCAGTCGTTCGGGCGCATCTTGGATAGGCCCCGATCGGGCCCATAAGCCAGGGGTCATTCATGCTCCCGCCCCTGACCGTTGCCTTGCTCACCGGCTTAGTTCTCGGGTCCTACTTACCCTACATTCCTCTTTCCATTCTCGGCGTGCTGGTCGTGGCCGCCGTCGGCTTGACCTGGGCGGGAGGGGGCGCGCGCGAATTTTCACGAGGGCTCGTCCTCTATGCCGCTCTGTTGGTCGGCGTGCTCTACTGGACCTTCTATACCTGGGCCGTCCATCGTTCTCCGCTTCCCGATCGGGTCGATTTGGCGCCCGCCAGGGTGCTTGGAACCGTGGTCGAGCCGGTTCGCTATGGGCCGGATCGTGCAGTCGTGATCGTCGAAGGCACGATCCGCGATCCTGGCGGAGATCTCACGCGGGATGCCGGGCGAATTCGACTGACCTGGCGAGAACCGGATCGCGCCTTTGCGCGGGGAGACCGGATCGAGTTCTCGGCGCGGCTTCATTCCCCCGCTGGACTCTTGAATCCTGGCGGATTCGACTATGCCGCCTACCTCGAACGGCAGGACATTCAAGCCGTCGCCTCAGTGACGGGGCCGGGAGCAGTCAGATCGGTCGAATCGGGTCGGGAATCACTTCGGTGGGGACTCTGGTGGCGTGTCGATCATTGGCGGGACGAGATCCGCCGCGCCGCAGTTGCGACACTGGAGGGAACGGCTCTGGGTCTCTACTTGGGCATGATCGTCGGTGAACAGGGGTATCTCCCGCCGGAGGTGCGGGACGCCTTCATGACGGCCGGCGTCGTGCACATTCTCTCCATCTCCGGTTCGCACCTCGGACTCATCGCGCTTCTGTGCTTCTGGGCGGTGAAGCGGCTCTGTATGACCCTCCCTGCCTCATGGTTGCTGGCGCTGTCCCTGCGCGTCATCCCGACGCGGTTGGCCGCCGCCGTCACCGTTGTGCCGGTCACGTTCTACACAGCGTTGGCTGGAGCCGAAGTGGCAACCGTCCGCTCGCTGGTCATGATCCTGATATTTCTCGCCGCTGTGTGGTTGGGGCGGGACAAGCACATGCGCTCGGCCCTCGCGCTCGCCGCTCTGTTGATCCTGTTCCATGATCCCCGTGCCCTGTTCGACATCTCGTTTCAACTGTCCTACCTCTCGGTCTTGGCCATTGCGCTCGCGTTGCCGGCGACGCAAAGCAGCCAGGCCGATACGACACGCCCGGGGTTCCAACCCATGAATTGGGTGGAATGGGGCAGGGAGTCTATGCGGATAACCGGGGTGGTCACGCTCGCGACCCTCCCGCTCGTGGCCTATTATTTCAACCAAGTCGCGTGGATCGGGTTGATCGCCAACTTGATCGTCGTCCCGTTGACCGGATTGGCGTTGGTGCCGCTGGGCCTCGGTTCGGCCGTATGGCTGTTGTTGGCGGGCGGTGATCAGTTGCCGGCTGCCACGATGAATCAGATGCTCTTCGACCTGGCTGCGCGAATCGCCGATTGGTTTGCGTCCCTCCCGGGAGCGGAGTGGCACGTTGCCGCACCGGCGGTTCCAGCCTTAGGTGCGTTTTACGTGTTCCTCTGGTGGGCCATGCGGCGGCAGAGTTCCGTGGCTTCTCGGATCGCCGCCGTGGTCACCATCGTGTTGTTGCTGGCCTGGTGGGGGTGGTCGCCGCGCGAACGACCGGATGGCGAAACGGTCCGGGTGACGTTTCTCGACGTGGGGCAGGGTGATGCCACGGTCGTTGAACTGCCCGACGGGCGAACTGTGCTGATTGACGGCGGCGCGACTTCCGAGCGTTTCGACATGGGGCACCACGTTGTTGGCCCGTTTCTGTGGAATCGCGGAGTACGATCGATCGATCATGTGATCGGGACCCATCCGCAGGTGGACCATGTCGGGGGGCTCGCCTGGATCCTTCGCCATTTCCCGGTCGGCCAGTATTGGGGAAACGGTGCCGCGAGAAGCGAGGTGTTTTATCGGAAGCTGGAAGGTGCGCTGGCGGCGAGAGGGCTCGCCGAGCGTGTGGCGCGGGCAGGTGATACCGTCATCGAGTCAGGGGCGTGCCGGCTGTTCGTGCTCCATCCGCCGGCCGGTGCTGTATCTGCCCTGTCGCTGCCTGCTCGCGCAGCCGGGACGACGCTCAACAACCACTCGGTCGTCACTCGGCTGGAATGCGGGTCGCTTTCATTTCTGTTTGCTGCCGATCTCGAGGCGCAAGGACTGCTGCGCCTGGTCGAGACCGACGGCGCGCGGCCAGCGACGATTCTCAAGGTGCCCCATCACGGCGCGAAAAGCTCGCTGAGCCACCTCTGGCTGGAGCGCGTTCATCCGGCTGCCGCCGTGATTTCGGTCGGGCGGCACAATCCGTACGGACATCCCGCCGCTACAGTGTTGGAGGCGCTCGCTGCCGTCGGAAGCCGCATTTTGAGAACCGATGTCGACGGAGCGGTGTGGATAACGGCCCACGTGTCGTCGTCCAGAGTCACGATCCACACCATGAAAGAGTGGCTCTTGGTGCCGGTCCAGATTGGAGCCACCATGACGGCCGCTGAGCGGCAAAACCTCTCCCGATTAAGATTCCGCTGGGGAATCCACTAACAACGGCTGAACAATAGGCGCGAGACGAGCAGCCCAAGGCGAGAGGATCGGGTCTCCTCCTCATCCGGTCATGCTGTTCACACAGGGGAAAATCAAAGGCCCCGGAGACGGTTTTTTTCCTGCACGCGCCCGGTCCTCCCTTATGTGTCGACCCGTCCAAAATTGTGCATCCGCCGAAATTCTTGACGGATTTTTGTCCCTCCTTCAATACGTGTCGGTCGTTGATCTACCTGAAACTTCTTAGTTTTTAAGCGCATGGCACAAATGCTATCAAGGCATGGCATGTGCATGCCTGTTGCGCCGACCTGGTCTCGTTTGTGACATAGTGGAGCCATGTGATGCCTAAATCAGTGCGGATCGTCATTCAACTTCCGGTGGAACTGAAGCGTCAGTTGGATGAGCTGAAACGGCAGGGCTATACGACCAGCGGCTTCATTCGGGCGATGTTGGAGCGGGAACTGCAGAAGTCCGAGCCGAGACCGACCGAGCTCAAACGGGTTCCGATCAAGCGGTGATGACCATGCGCAGGAGCGGATCGGTTCACCCGCAACGGGATCACACAGCGGCAGCGGACGTGCCGAACGACGAAGAGGGGAAAGCGAGGTGCCGCGTCTATCGGACATCATTCGGGCACAACATCATGCGGTGCCGGTGCCGAGCGGTATGAGCGGGACGTTCTCTACGCCCTCTCCCCGAAAAGCGGCTACGGCAGAGGGAGTTGCGACCCTTTCGGATCCGGACTGGTATGAGTTGGCGAAAGGGGAAGTGTTGCGACTGGAGCAAACCGTCCGGCAGGAGGCGGCGGTACGGATCGATCCTCTTGTGCAGGCGGCGGCTGGCCTCGCGGCCGCGGTGCAGCGGGACGACACGTTGCTGTTGAAGGTCTTTTCATGTTCGGACGGGCGGCTCCTCGCCACCAATCCTGTTCATGTTGCCATTCTCGCCGTGAAAGTCGGCATCGGATTGGACTATGACGCCATCGCGCTAGAGCGCCTAGCCTTGGCCGGGCTCCTTCACGACGTGGGCATGTTTGCGTTGCCGGAGATGTTGGTGATGAAACCCGCGGCATTGACGGCTGACGAACGAGCTCAAATCCAAACACACCCGCAGTTGGGTCATGAACTGCTAAGCAGACTGGGCCCGAGTTACGGCTGGCTGGCGAGCCTCATCCGGCAGGAACATGAGCGCTGGGACGGTCAAGGCTATCCCGATCGGTTGCAGGGCGCCCAGATTCACGACCACGCCCAATTGATCGGTCTGGCGGATGTGCTCGACGCGATGATCAGCCCCAGGCCCTATCGCCGCCGGATGGCGCCGCACTACGCGGTCAGGCGCTTGCTGGTGAACGAGAAACAGACGTTTCCGCACCACCTGCTCAAGGCGCTCGTCGGGCAACTGTCCGTCTATCCGCTCGGCACCACCGTGCGGCTGAACACTGGGGAAATTGGCACCGTGATTCATGTTACTCCGCGACACCCGCTGCGCCCTGTGCTCCGGATCGAGCAGACCGGTGAAAGCGACGGGGCAACGTCAGGCCGAATTCTGGACCTCAGCAAGACCACGCTCGTCCATATCGCGGAAGTGTTAGATCCGCCGGAAGCGAAGTGAGCGTGAAGCCATGAAGAGTGGACGCAGGATTGTTCACGCGGCCATACCCATTGTACTAGCGGCGATCTGCGCGGTCGGTGTGGCAGGATGCCGAAATCCCGCGCAATCCACGCTGCCGCCGACGGCCATCACCCGGCCGGCCGAACCATTGCCGCCGCTGCCTAAAGGCGACGTCTATGCCGACGAAACCGTCCCCAGTTCTGATGCGCTGATCGAGCCGGGGGATACGTTGGATGTGACGATCCGGCGCGGAGCCGGAGAGGAAAAATTCAGCGCGACGGTCCGCGAGTCGGGCACGGTCAGCCTGTCCTTCGTGGAAGTCGCGGTGGCTGGCTTGACGGCAGCTCAGGCCGAGGCCCGGATTCAGGAGAGCGTGACGCCCTACATGCGTCAGCCGCGGGTTCAGGTGCAGTTGAAGAAGAAGGCCCTACGCGTAAAACGGGTGTTCGTGTTCGGCGACGTCAAAAAGCCGGGGATGATTCCGATGTCACGCAATATGACGGTCATCCAGGCGCTGGCGATGGCCGAGAATTACAACGAGACGGCGCTGCTGGAAGAGATCCGGATCATCCGCGGCGGCGACCTGCAACGGCCGAAGATTCTTACTGCCGACCTGGCCCGACTCTACACCTACGGGGATTTCAGCCGGAATCTGCAGCTGGAGGAGAACGATATCGTGTTCGTGCCGCGCGAGCATCTTGGCGATGCGGCGGAAGCGGCCAAGAAGATCATGCCGATCGTGCAGGCCGCCATTACGCCGTTCTATCCGGCCTTCCTCGTTCCCGCATTCTTCCCTGGGGCGGTCGTTAGGTAGCGCGGAAAGCGTGGGCGCGCTCGGTGCGCCAGCGACGGGATGCATGGCCCAGTACGAACTCGACCTCATCGACTACTGGCTGATCCTCAAGAAGCGGCGATACCTCATTCTGTTTTCCGCCGCGTTGGTGGTCGTCTTTACCTTCCTCTTCTCCAAAATGCTCCAACCCGAGCCGGTCTATGAAGCCACCGCCCGGGTAAAGTTCGACCGGAGCAGCACCGTCGCGCAACAATTGCTGGAATCTCTGTCGTTTTCCTCCGCCAACGATCTCAGCACACAAACCGAGTTCATCCGGAGCTTCCCGGTAATGGAACGCGTGGCCAAGGAATTGGGCTTGGTGCCGGCGGAGCTGCCCCCAGAGGCGCGCCAGTCCGCCGAGTATCTGAACCGCATCTATGAACTGGGACAGCAGATCAAGACCGCGCGGGAACCCGACACCAATATCATCCGGATCACGGCCACAGCTGACCGGCCGGAGATGGCCGAACGAATGGCCAACACGGTGGCTAACGCCTATCGCATCGAAAACATCACAGCCCGGAACCGGATGGTGATGGAGTCGCGACGATTCGTCGAAGAACAATTGGCCACGCTGGAACGGAAACTCAGCGAGGCGGAAGAGGCGTTGCGCGCGTTTAAGGAACGGGAAGGGCAAGTGTTTCTGGCCGAGGAAGCCAAGGCTGCTTTGGAGACCTTCACCAAGTTGGAAGAAGAATACAACGCCGTCCTGCGCCGCAAAGACGAAACCGCCAAACAGATTCAGGCGTTGAGCAAGGGAGACGGAGACGCCGGCGGCCAGATCGGGCGGATCTTCACGGAGGAGCCGAACGCGCTCCTAGGGATTCTTAACAACAAGTTGATGGATCTGCTGCAGGAGCGCTCCACGTTGCTGATCAACTACACCGTGCAGCACCCGAAGGTGCAGGAGCTGCAACGCAGGATCGCGAACGTCAAGGCGGAGATGACGCGCGAGTTGGCTTCCAAACTGAAGACGCTGAACGACCGGGAAGCGGCACTCAAAGTGCAGATCGATCGCTATCGCGAGCGGTACCTGGCGTTCCCCAAAGCGGCCATCGAGCTCAACCGGCTCGAACGCGAGGTAAAGGTGAATTCTGATCTGTACGCAACGCTCAAGGTCAAACACCAGGAACTCCTGATCAAAAGCGCCGAGCAGATCGAAGAAGTAACGATCATCGCGCCGGCCGTCGCTCCCACTGGCCCGGTCAACGCACCCAATACTGGGTTGAACCTCATGGTCGGCTCCCTGATGGGCGTTTTTCTGGGCATCGTGCTCGCGTTTGCGCGGGAATCGTTCGATACGTCGATTGGCACGATCGAGGGCGTCGAGGACTTTCTCAAGGTGCCCGTGCTGGGCGTGATCCCGCAGTTCGACGACCGGGAGCTGGAAGAAGCGGCGAAGGCGTCTCTCCCGCCGAACACGCCGCGCGGGACGATCGAGAATTTCTCGAAATTGATCTGTCTCATCGATCCCAAGTCGGTCCTGTCGGAGAGTCTGCGGTCGCTGCGGACCAATATCCAGTTTGCGAGCATGGACCGGCGGGTGAAGTCCATCCTGTTCACCAGCGCGGGACTCGGGGAAGGGAAAAGCACCTGCGTGATCAACCTGGCGATTACCCTGGCCCAGGAAGGCCAACGCGTCCTGTTGGTGGACGCCGACCTCCGCCGGCCCATCGTCCATCAGCGACTGGGGCTCCCACGCGAGCCGGGCCTCGTGGACGCCTTGTTGGGCAGTATTCCCTGGCGGAAGTCGGTGCGATCGGCGACGGATTTGATGCTCGGGACCCTGGGTGTCGATCGGGTGATGACGAGCCCCGGCCTCGACAACCTTTTCGTGCTGACCAGCGGCTCTCCCTCCGGCAACCCCAGCGAGTTCATGAACCTGAACAAGATCAAGGCGCTGGTCACGGAGATGCAGGAGGAATACGACGTCGTGCTGTTCGATACGCCGCCGATCCTTCCCGTCACCGACGCCGTGGCGATAAGCTCGCGCGTCGACGGAACCATCCTTGTGTATCAAGTGGGACGGATCGGACGCCATGCGTTGAAGCGGGCCAAGTTCCTGCTCGATCACGCGCAGGCCAATGTGCTCGGCGTGGTGCTGACCAACGTCAGGGCGGAAATTTCCGCCGACGCCGGACTGTACCGGTACCAGTATCGCTGAGGCGAGTAGGCGAGGGTGCCGCACGAGTCGGGAACCGTACGGTTTCCAATTGACAAATGACGGTCGACGATTGATTGCTTTTTCAAAGGAGAAACCCACAACCGAATGGCTGATTTGGCTCCTGCCCGCGGTGCTCGCGGCGTCCCTGGCGTTGTTGCTTGCCGGCACCAGGCCGACGACCAGCCTGACGTTGATCGCCGGCGTCATTCCGCTGCTCATCGCGTTCCTCTCTCCTCTCGCTGGCCTGTACGTCCTTGTGTTTTCCATGTTGCTTGGCCCGGAGTTTCTCGTCGGCAGTCTGGGTACTGGGGCGACGATGGGGAGGGGCATCACCCTACGGTTCGACGACCTGCTACTCGTCCTGGTCGGCCTGGCTTGGCTCGCGCGCGTCGCGATGTCGAAGGATAGGGCGGCCTTCGTCCGGACGCCTCTCAACCGCACGATCATGCTCTACGTCACGGCCTGCGTCTTTGCCACGCTCATGGGGGTTCTTACGGGACGCGTCCGGCCGGCTGGAGGGTTCTTTTTTCTCCTGAAGTACTACGAATATTTCTTTCTCTATTTCATGACGGTGAATCTCGTCCACACCGAGACACAGATCAAACACTTGGTCACTGCCAGCCTGCTGACCTGTTTCGTCGTGTCGCTGTATGCCATTTCGCAGATTCCGTCCGGTGCGCGCGTCTCCGCGCCATTCGAGGGGGAAGAAGGAGAGCCCAATACCCTGGGCGGCTATCTGGTTTTCATGATGGCCGTCGTCTCCGGCTTGTTGGTGACGCACGGCGCTGTAGTGCGGCGCTGGCCGTTGGTTGGCTTGTTGGGAATCTGCGGGATCGCGTTGCAGGCGACGCTGTCGCGCGCTTCGTTTCTCGCGGCTGCCATTGTTGTGCTCGGGTTTATAGTGTTCCTGCGGCGCCGTAGTCCCTTGTTGGTGGTGGTCTTGTTGCTGAGCGTGGCCTCCGCGCCGTTCCTTGCGCCGCGCGCCGTCACGGATCGCATTCTGTACACCTTCACCCAGCCGGAAGAAGAGGGACAGATCCGTATCGGGCGGCTCAAGGTGGACACGTCGACGTCGGACCGTTTGCGCGCCTGGCAACAGTCGTTTGAGATATGGAAGCAATCGCCACTGTGGGGGCACGGCGTGACCGGTGGTCCATTCATGGACGCGATGTATCCCCGGGTGCTGACCGAAACCGGTCTGTTAGGCCTGTGTGCCTTCCTGGCGTTGATGTGGGCCGTCTGTCGAACCGGGAAGGCCGCCTATGAACGACTTCAGGATCCGTACCTGCGAGGGATCGCGCTCGGGTTCTTGTTCGGTTTCCTGGGGCTGCTCATTCACGCCATCGGCTCCAATACGTTTATCATTGTCCGCATCATGGAGCCGTTCTGGCTGTATGCAGGACTGGTGGTTAGGAGCACCATGTTGGCGCAGGCCCATCAGGGTGCAGACGAGGCAATGGTGGAGTCGCGATGGGGCACGGGTCGAGAAGAACCACGCATCTCGGAACGGGTTTCGTAAATGGCGAACACAAATGGCATCTCGCTGGGCCGCGTCACGGTCCAGTTGCTCTCCGGTCGAGCGATCGGCCACGTCCTGTTGCTGGTCAATTCGGTCGTGTTGGCGAGGGCGCTCGGCGTCGATGGGTTCGGCGAATATGCCTATGCCATGGGCTTCTCGGCGCTGCTCGCATTGGTTCCGAATCTCGGAGTGACCGTCGTCATTACCCGCGCGATCGCTCGTGGCGACGAGACGGGCGGTGGGGTGGTCCGGGCTGGGCTGTTCATCCAAATTGGGCTGGCCGTCTTCGTGATGGCGGCTGCTCCGTTCTGTGCGGCGTGGCTTCCCGAGCAGCCGGTGCCCTTGACCTATGTGATCTTGGCGGCAGCACAGCTTGCTGTGGGAAGCCTGAGCTGGCCCTATCTGGCGGTGTTGAGCGGTCGGGCGCGGTTTGATCTCGTGGCGAAAAGCGAGGTGCTGGCCAACGGCATGACGACGGCTTGCCTCTTGGGCGCCGTGGCCCTTCACCGCGATGTGCTAACCGTCCTGGCGGTGCAAGTCGTGGCCGCTCTGGCGGCGGTACTCATCGCTAGACGCATGGCTAGTTCGCTTATCCCACGCGGCGGTGAAAGACCGTCGTGGCGTGCGGTCTTGCAACAGGCGATACCGTTCGGCGCCGCGACCGCCGTGCAAGGTCTTTATACCAAGGTGGATCTCATGCTCCTGGGCCAGATGGTCGGTGCTACTGCCGTAGGCCTGTACAGCGCGGCCTATAAGCCGGTCACCCTGGCGGTCTATTTCGGCGGAACGGTGACGGGGGCATTGTTTCCGTTGATGGCCAGGCCCTTTCAGCAGGCCCCCGCCGCCTTTTCCCGCACTGTCAGAGGATTGCTGGCCGCCGCGCCAGCGATGGCGCTGCTTCTCACCGGTTGCGCCGGGCCGTTGTTGCGGGTGCTCTACGGTCCAGAGTTTCAGGCGGCGGTCCCGATGGCCATGGTGCTGGCGTGGTCTGCCGCCGCGAATTGGCTTTATGCGCCATTCGGCGTGGCGCTTCAGGCCGGGCATCGGGAACGTGAATGGCTTGCCGCCCTGGTCGGCGCGCTAGTCCTCAACGTGGTCGGGAACTTGTGGGCGATCCCTCGGTGGGGCGGAATGGGAGCAGCCGGGATGACCGTGATATCCGAACTGGCTCTTCTCGGGTCTGTGCTGGTGCTGGCGAGTCGGGCAGGGAACGGGCTTGTCCCCGAGGTCAGGCAGTGGATGGTCGGCCTTAGCGCCGCTGCGGTTGGCGCGATCACGCTGTGGTGGCTTCAACCTTATGGCGAGATCCCGGCGATGGGCGGGGCCCTTGCGGTCTATACCGGCCTGCTTCTCTGGTTCCGAAGCATCACGATCAAAGACGCCACGGCGGTTGTGGGATGGGTTCGGCAGGCTGTCGCCGGTGAGGCTCGCGGGTAACCGCGAGCGGGTGCGAGTGCAGAAAGATTCCGATCCATGATGGATATCGACCCTCCGGGCACCTATCGTCCGCAATATCGGATGCGATGGCGGGGCGTCGTCAGTTTTCTCGATCGCTTCCCGAGACTGAAGGAACGCTTGGCCAGCTCGGCTCGTAAACTGCTCTCGCGCGTGTTCGAACCGGGACTGATCACGACCGAACGCGTGATCGAGTATCCCTTCATCTTTCAGAATCTGAACGGGATTACCGGGCCGGTTCTGGACATCGGCTGCTGCAGCAGTGGAGAGCCGGTGGCGTTGGCTTCGCGCGGATTTCAGGTCATCGGATTGGATGTCAACGCCTATCCTTTCAAACATCCGAACTTGGTCGTCTTGCGTGCCGATGCGCTTCGGATTCCCCTGGCGTCAGGGAGCGTCGCCGCGGTCCTGGCTGTCTCGGTGATCGAACACATCGGAATCGGGCATTACGGGGATCCGAGGTCTGAGGGGGGCGATCTGGAAGCCGTGCGCGAGATTGCGCGGGTCCTGCGTCGGGGCGGCAAGGCGTTGATCACTGTGCCGTTCGGGCTCGCCATGCGTGATGATTTCCAGCGGGTCTACGATCCGGCGGGATTGCGTGCGCTGCTTGCGCCGTTGACTGTGCAGCGCGTCGAATACGCCAGAAGTCTCTCTGGCCTTTGGACGCCCTGCACCGAAGCAGAGGCGGCATCAATTGACTGGCAGGGACCGTCGAGGGCTGTGGCGATGGTCGTTGCGACCGTGTCGGAGGGGACGTCGGGTGCGCATCCTGGTTGACGGTCTCCCGTTGCTCGGAGAAGCCAGCATCGCCACGTATCTGCGGGAATTGCTGCGGCACATGCGGGCGGCGGATGCCAGCCATGACTATGAGTTGTTCATGCGGTGCTTTCGATCACACACCGCGCAGAAAGCTCAGCAGCTCTTTGCGGACCCCGCGATGGCCGGGTTCAAACCCCGGATCACGCGAGTGCCCGACCTGGTCATGGAATGGTGCTGGACGCGCGGGGCGTTTCATGTTCCGTGCACGGAGATCTGGCTTGGCCGGCCCGATGTCTTTCTCTCCACCATCTACGTGACGCCGGTTATACGACGAACAGCGGTGGTCATGATCGCCTATGACGTGATTCCGCTGCGGTTCCCGCAATTCTACGGCGACGATCAGCCGCTGTTGGCCGCGCGTTTGCGGCGCGGCATCGAGCGCGCCGATGCGATCATCGCCATATCGGAATGCACGAAGCGCGACTTTGTCCAACTGCTGGGCGCAGACCCAGCCAAAATGCATGTGGTCTACCCGGGCGTCGATGGCCGGTTTGGTCCCGCAGCAGATCCAGACCAAGTGGCCCTCATTCGGCAACGCTACGGTCTCGCGAAGCCTTATCTGCTCTACGTAGGATCATTGGGGCCGCACAAGAACGTCGAAACCTTGGTGCGCGTTTTTCGACGCCTGAAAACCGCCAAGCGGATTCCGCATCAACTGGTGCTCTGCGGTCGGGCTCATTGGGGGCCGGAGGTGGTCAAGGCCAGCCAGGATCTGATTCGTAGCGGCGATTGCGTAGTCCTGGGCTTCGTCCCCGCCGCCGATGTGCCGCATCTGTACCACGGCGCCGAGGCCTTTGTGTTTCTCTCGCTCTATGAAGGCTTCGGCCTGCCACCGCTGGAAGCGATGGCCTGCGGCGTGCCGGTGGTCGCGTCGAACGCTGGGTCGCTTCCAGAGGTCGTGGGTGATGCCGCGCTCCAAGTGCCGCCCACTGATGAGGAGGCCGTGGCGCATGCGTTGTCGACCGTGCTGACGGATGCCAATCTCCGGCGAGCTATGCGGGATCGCGGACTCAAACAGGCGGCACAATTCAGTTGGCCGGCCGCGGCCCGCCGGACGCTGGATGTTCTCACGGAGGTGGCGCCACGCCCATGAGTCGGCTCTTGTTTCTCGCTCCGGCACCTCCTTCAGACCGGCGTGGTGGAGGAGCGTTGCGGATGCTGCACATGGTGCGTTTCTTGGCGGAGCGGTTTGAGGTGGACCTGGTCGCGCCGGCGATCGACGGCGTTGAGGAGACAGACCGTCTGCTGAAGGGCGTGTGCGCAGACATGGAGTTCGTCCCCCCTGTGCCGACATCATGGCTCCAACGCGCGGGACAGCTCGGGCCCTATGGAATAGATTCGGCCTTGCAAGAGGCTGTTCATCGCCGGCTGGCGTCGAAACAATACGGCGCCGCGCAGCTCGAAAAGCCCGCCATGATTCCGTATCTGCCGGTCGACACCCGTGTGCCGATTGTGTTGGACGTGTGGGCCTACGGTTTGGCCGGCCCGCTGCGGGCATTGCGTCATGAACGGGGCCTGTTCACCCGGATCAGGAATCTCATCCGCGTCATCCGCTTCGGCCTCTACGATGCCTTCTGCTGGCCGGAGACGGCCTGCATCCTGGTCGTCTCCGAGGAGGATCGCGCGAGATGCGCCCGCAATCGCCCCGGCCGGAAGGTGCTGGTCGTCCCGAACGGCGTGGATTGCGCCGCCGTCACGCCGGGCCCGCCGCGGCCGCCGGGCCCGCCGGTCGTGCTGTTCAGCGGCGACATGGGATTTGAGCCCAACGTGGTGGCGGCCGAGTTGCTGGCGCTGCGCCTCTTTCCCCAGATCCGGCAGGCCCGTCCCGATGCGGAGCTGCGGCTGGTGGGCCGGAATCCTGGTCCTCGCGTCAAGCGGCTGGCCGGTCCGGGCATAACGGTGACCGGAGAGGTAGCGGACATGCTGCCGCACCTTCGCGCGGCGGCCGTCTACGTCGCGCCTCATTTTACGGGCGCGGGCACGAGGACCAAGTTGCTGGAGGCCATGGCAGCCGGCTGCGCGATCGTCACGACCGGCATCGGGCTCGAGGGGATCGAAGCAGTGCCCGGTCGCGACCTCGTCGTTGCGAATGACGTGCCGTCCCTCTCTGTAGCGGTTGTGCGCCTGCTCGGCGATCCGGGCGAACGTGCCCGGCTGGGTACCTCGGCGCGGCGGCTCGTCGAGGCACGGTACGACTGGTCTCGGTGCCTGGCGCCGCTGGACCTGTTGTATCGCCGATTGTTGGAGTCGAAGGCGACGGCATGCTGAGCGTTTCCCTCGTCATCCCCGTTTTGAATGCAGCGCGGACATTGCCGCGCTGTCTGGCCGCGCTCGGCCGGCTCGATCCGAAGCCGGATGAGATCATCTTTGTCGACAACGGATCATCGGACGGGAGCCAGGGATTCGTGAAAGCGTTCGAATCCGAGCAGACGGGATGGACCGTTCGATGCCTGGTCCAGCCCACACGCGGCGCCTCGGCGGCAAGGAATACGGGCATCAAAGCCTCGGCCGGAGAGATCATCGCCTTCACCGACGCTGATTGCGAACCGGACACGGACTGGTTGAAACGGCTCGTTGTTCCGTTCCAGGACCCAGCCGTCGGAGGAGTCGCCGGGCGGATCGTGGGCGCCACCGGTGGGTCGGTCCTGGAGCTGTTCAGTGCGTTGTACACGCTGCAATCACCGGAACAACCGTCTGTCCATACGGCCTGGACCCCCTGGGCCGGCGGGTTTCCCACCGCAAACCTGGCCGTGCGGCGCTCTCTGCTCGAACAGCTCGGCGGATTTGACGAGAGCGTGGCGATCTACGGCGAGGACTACGATCTCTGCGCGCGTCTGTACCGACTGGGGGCGGCCATTGTCTATCGGCCTGAAGCGGTCGTGCGACACCATCATCGCACGACACTGGCCGGGCTTCTCCGCCAAGCGTACGGGTTCGGATGCAGCCACGCCTATTTGTTGAGGCGCCACGGACCGAAGGGGCTCTGGGTGGAATTACCGCGGTGTGCCGGTGTCTGGTCGTCGATCCCCGTAAACGGGTGGATAGACGTCGCCGCCGCCGACAAAAAAATGCTGGGGCTTCTGGCGCTGTGGTGGCTCTATCAGCCGTTGGGGTGGCTGCTGCCGCTTTATGTGCTGTGGCTTATCAGGGAGGTGCGCAAACGGGCCGCGCGTGCCGGCGTCCCGCCTTCTGTGACTGTGGCCGTCTGCCTTGTGGGCTTGCTGCTCGCGAAATCGGCCGCCCTGACGGCCGGCCGGTGGCGGGGGGCGTTGCGGTATGGAGTAGTCTGCTTGTGAATGAGAATGAGAAGGTGTCCGTCATCATCTGTTCGAAGGATCGGCACGAGGATCTGATGCGGGCTGTCGCATCGGTTCGGCGGTCAGGCAAGACGGGCGAGACGGCTGAGATCGTCGTCGTCGAAGAGACGGATAAGCCCCGAGCGATTCCCGGGGTTCGGTATGTGCCCCTTCCTCGGCGGGAGTACGGGTTCGGTTATGCCCGGAACGTGGCGGTGAAGGAGGCCACCGGTGAGCTGCTGCTGTTCATCGACGATGATTGCGAAGCGGAACAGGGATGGGCCGATGAACTGGTTGCCCCGTTCCTGGAAAATCCGGCGGTCCTGGGGGTGGCGGGCGCGGTGCTGGTCAGACAGTGCGGTCTACTGGGGTATGCCGAGAATATTTTGGGCTTCCCCGGTGGCGGCTTGCGCTATCTCCATCGGGCAAAAGGACGAGTCATGCCGACGACCTTTCTGTCCACGTGCAACTGTGCCTACCGGCGTCTGGCCATCTTGGAAGTCGGTGGGTTTTCGGAAGCAGCCCGGGCGGGTGGAGAAGATGCGCTCTTGGCTGAACGAGTGGCCAAAAGGGGCCTCTGCGTTTATGCACCGCGCGCCGTTGTCTATCATCGAACCAGAGACCAGTTCGAAGCCATCTTTACCTGGTTCGTGCGACGGGGATACAGCGAACTGGCAACCTGGAAACAGCATGTGGATCGAGCGTCGTATGGATGGTACCTGCTCCGCAGTTCATGGACGATCCGCCTCGCAACGCTATTGGCTCCGGTCTTTGTGTGTCCACCGTTGGTGCGGCTGATCCCGTTCCTGGCGTTGCTCTACTACGCAGCCATGCTGTGGCGTTTTCGCTTTGCACGGGCGTACCCGGCACATCGGCTGGCCTGGTGGATGGTGCCGCTCGTGAAGATGACGATGGATCTTGGTACGGAAACCGGCCGATGGAAATATGTGCTGGAGCCGCGCAGGTCATGACGATGGCATATCCGGTCTTGCTGGTGTCCAATCACGCCGAGATCGTCGGCGGGGGAGAAGTCAGCTTGCTCATGCTCCTGGGAGCCCTCGACCGCGTTCGATGGGCGCCCATCGTCGTGGTGCCGGCCGAGGGCATGGTGGCTCGACGGTGCCGCGCGATGGACATCCCGATCCACGTTGTGCCGATGCCGACCCTCCGCGGACTCGGTTTCAGGCTGCTTCACGGTGTCTTGGCGTTTGCTCGCCTGATGCGGGACACGAAGGTTGCTCTCGTGCACGCCAATGGTTCGCGGGCGATGGTCTATGCGGGATTGGCTTCTATGTGGGTGAGACGACCGGTGATCTGGCACGTCCGGGTCGCGGAGTCGGACGGGCGGTTGGATCGGGTCCTCTTCCGACTGGCGGACCGGGTAATCGTGAATTCAGCCGCCGTCGGCCAACGCTTCGCCTGGGCGGACATGAAAAAGGTTCGATGTATCCATAACGGCGTCAACACAGTGCATTTTGCACCCAGGCCGGCGCCGAGGGACTTACGCAAACGGCTGGGGATGGCGGAGGGCGAGCCGGTGGCGGCGAGCGTTGGGCGCTTTGTGGCGTATAAGGGGTATGGCGATCTGCTGGAAGCGGCGGCGTTGGTGCAGCGCGTCAGGCCGGACACCCGGTGGGTATTGGCTGGCGAAGGAGAACTTCGGAGCGGGTTGGAAGCGCAAAGCCGCAAGCTGGGTTTGGGCCTGCGCGTTCATTTTACCGGCTGGCTCGATGATGTGCGCGAGGTCCTGGCGCTCTGCGATGTGTTTGTGTTGCCGTCCAGGGGGGAGCACTTCGGCCGTGTACTCATCGAAGCCATGGCGATGGCCAAGCCGGTCGTCGCGACCGATGGAGGAGGGGTGCCTGAAATCGTTCGACATGGAGAGACGGGACTACTGGTGCCACCCGGCCGACCGGCGCAACTGGCTCAGGCAATCCTGACCCTCCTCAACGATCCGGCTTATGCGGCGACGCTGGGGCTGGCTGGGCGGGAGCGGGTCGAGCGGGAGTTCAGCCTGCCGAAGCATGTGGCGGCGGTTGAACAGCTCTATCTAGAACTATTGCGCGGATAGGTGGCGGTCGTGGAAACCTGTGCGCTCTGCGGAGGAACCGACTGGCGGATCATCGAACAGGTCGGGGTGACGCGCGTCGTGCGCTGTGCGTGTGATCTAGTGTTTGTCACTCCGACACCTCCACGTGACGTCATTAAACAACGGTATCAACGGGAGTACTACCGGGCGTGGGGACCCCAGACGAACGCGAGGCGGCGGATCTGGGATCGCCGCCTGAAGTTGGTCATGAGCCTCTGCCCCGTGCCTGGTCGATTGCTGGACTTCGGCTGCGGCGATGGGATGTTCCTCCGGGCCGCCAAAGCGCGGGGTTGGACCGTGACGGGCACTGAGTTGTCGCCTTACGCGGCTAAGACCGGCGCCGGTTTGGATATTCGCAGAGGCGAAGTGTGGGAGGCGGGATGGCCGGAGTCGTCTTTCGATGTCGTGACTGGCTGGCATGTCATGGAACATGTTTCCGATCCGCGACGCGTCTTGGCGGAACTTTACCGTGTCCTGCGACCGAACGGCTGGCTGGTGCTCGCTACGCCGAACCTTCATGACTATGTGTTTCGCGCCGCCTATCTGATAGCCCGCTTGAAGCTGCCGTCTCTGTATGAACCGGATGAGCGAGAACTGCATCTGTTTCACTTCTCCGCCGCAACGCTCACGAGGCTGGTGTCAGCTGTGGGATTCCGAGACGTTCGGGTCGGGTTCGATCGCGGCGCTGCGGCCGAGTGGGGGAAACGGCTGGTCAATGCCGTGGCCTATGGGTGGTATCGGCTGACCGGACTGAACTGGGGAATTGGGCTCGAACTGGTTGCCCGGAAGCCGGCCTCGCCCGCGGATACGGCGGGAGGATGACGCCTTGCGACTCGGCGTGGATGGGCGTGAACTGGTGGGCGGGATGCGGACCGGGATTGGGCGGTATCTGCTCGAAGTCCTGCGCGAGGCGACGCATCAGGGATGGGAGTGTCTCGTGTACAGCGACCAGCCCATCGAATGGAACGGCGCGGCGCCGGGCGTCTTGTTGCGACGCCTGCAACGGTCGCACACCCAGTGGTGGGATCAGGTCACGTTACCCCGCGGGCTTGCCCGGGATCGGGTGTCAGTGTTTCTGTCGCCCTACTATAAAGGGCCGCTCCGGGCCCCTTGTCCGGTCGCGCTGACGATTCATGATCTGTTTTTCATCGGGTATCCGGGTTCGCACCGGCTGTGCTACGACTGTGTCATGACCGGTCTGGCGACGCTCTACGCGAGTCGGGCCGCCGCTATCATCACCGACTCCGAGTATTCGAAACGGGCGATCGTGAACCGTTTGCAAGTTGAACCAAACAAAGTCCATGTGATCCCGGTCGCGTTGGGGGCGGAGTTCAGGCCGACGATTCCGGATATGGCGACGCTGGGCAGATACGGAATCACGGTGCCGTACCTGCTCTACATTGGCAATTTCAAGCCGCACAAAAATCTCCCGCGACTCTTACAGGCTTATGCCGCCTTGCCGTCGGCGTTGCGCGGGCGCTATCGCCTGGTGTTAGCAGGAGGCGACGGATCGCGCCGGCCCGAGCTGGAGGCGCTGGCTCGGTCGCTCGGACTCGACGACCGCGTGCATTTCCCAGGTCTGATCGACGATCGCGACCTGCCGCTGGTGTACAGCGCCTGCTCATTATTCGTCTTGCCATCGCTGGAAGAGGGGTTCGGGTTGCCGGCGCTCGAAGCGATGGCCTGCGGCGCGCCGGTTGCAGCGGCCAATCGGGCGGCGATTCCGGAAGTGGTCGGGGCTGCGGGTCTTCTGTTTGATCCGGAAGATGTTTCCTCGATGGTGAGAGCCATGACCGCGATCCTGACGGATGTCGGATTGCGCGATGACTTGAGACGGCGTGGACTCGAGCGGGCCGGCGAATTCTCGCGGGAGCGTACGGCCGGACGGGTGCTGATGCTTCTCCATGACCTCGCCCAGGCGGGCAAGTGAAGTGGAGACGCCGGCTTTCAGCGGACTGCGATCCTGTGTGTGCGAGGCGGCGACCGCCTCGCCGGTTCGAATAGCCGGGAGACGGGAACTGCTGCGCTGCGAACGATGCGGGTTGTTGGCGCCGGCGGTCGTGCCAGAGCCAGCGGAACTCATCCGTTGGTATCGCGACCGGTATTGGGGTCGGTATGAAGCGGAGCAGCGGGGGCCGGCCAGGGAGAATCTGTACCGTCATGTGCTGGATATGATCCAGCGAGTTCGGTCGCATCCCGGCACACTGGTGGATGTGGGATGTGGGATGGGCGTGTTGTTGAAACAGGCGCGGGACCGAGGATGGCGCGGGATCGGATTTGAACTTTCGCCGGAGGCCGTCGTCCGAGCGCGGGCTCATGGGCTGGAGGTCTATGAATCAGCTTGGCCGCCCTGCGTACTGCCGGATGAATCGGCGGACGCGGTCGTGTTTTTGAATGTGCTGGACCATCTACCTCGGCCCTTTGCGGCGCTCGCGGAAGCCCGGCGGGTGCTTCGTCCGGGGGGGCTGCTCTATGTTCGCGTACCGAACGGGCCGCTGCATGTGTGGCTCAACCGGCTGCTCTCACCCGTGGGATGGTCGGATCTCACTGTCATCCATCTATATGGATTCGGAAGACAGGCTTTCGCACATCATTTGCCGCGGTTGGGATTCACGACCGTGACGATTCGGACCGCGCCGCCTAGCCAGGGAGACGCCTACCAGGAGGAAAGCGCCGTGAGGCGTGCGGTCAGGCGTTCGCTGAAGCGGCTCGATAGGCTGGTGTACACGTTGTCCGCTGCATTCGGATTGGACCGGGCGGCCTGGGGCCCGTCCATCGAGGTGATGGCCGTGAAGGACCCAGCGGCGAGGGGTCCGGTATGTCGTGGAGACGGTGGCGGGCGCGCCTGAGGTTCGGCGAGGCCGTCACGTTGCTGGCCTTGCTCACGGCGCTGTTGGTGCTGGCGATCAGTATGTGGCTGCGCTCGTTCTATCTCCATGCGCCCAAGGGTTACGAGCCCAAAGACTTTGAGCGGGGCAAACAAATCGAGATGAAGAAGGGACGGGATAGGGAATAGCGCTCACAGCAATGTGCGGGATCTGCGGATATACCGGCAACGGCACGCCGGATTTGCTCGACCGGATGTTGAACCGGTTGATCCATCGAGGACCAGACGAAGAGGGACGTTATCGCGAGGAGGGCATCGGCCTGGGCATCCGGCGCCTGCGGGTCATTGATCCGGCAGGCAGCCGCCAACCAGTGGCCAACGAGTCTGGCACAGTGCGGGCCGTGCTGAACGGGGAGATTTACAACTACCGCGAACTACGGAAAGAGTTGGTCCGCAAAGGTCATCGCTTCGCGTCGCACGGCGACACCGAAATTCTCGTGCATCTGTACGAAGAAGAGGGAGAGGCAGCGGTGTCACGATTGCGCGGGATGTTTGCCTACGCCCTGTGGGATCGCGAGCGGGAGACGCTGTGGTTGGTCCGCGATCGCTTGGGCATCAAGCCGCTTTACTACGCCATTCGGCCGGATGGACAGGGAGAGAGCGGCGGCGTGATCTTCGCCTCAGAGCTCCCTGCGTTGCTGGCGGGGGTGCCGAAGCGTGCCATCCGGCCGCAGGCGATCGCCGACTATCTGACATGCCTTTATGTCCCCGGTCCGGAAACGATGTTCCAGGGTGTGTATCAGCTCAGGCCGGGAGAACTGCTCAAGATCCGAGGAAGCCGGGTGGAATTTCAACGGTACTATCAGCCGGCACAGGCGGTGCCGCGATTCCGTTGGTCGTCGGCAGCCGAAGCGGCCGACTACTTCCTCGGGTTGTTGCGCGACACGGTTCGGGCTCACTTGGTGAGCGACGTCCCGCTGGGGCTGTTCCTGTCAGGTGGACTGGATTCCGGCGCCATCTTGGCCTTCATGCGCGAGACGACGAACGGGACGATCCGCACCTTCACCATCGGGTACGAGTCGCCTGCCGATCGGTCCTACAACGAACTGGACGCAGCGCGGCTGCTCGCAACCCATTTTGACACCCAGCATACGGAAGCGATCCTGCGCCCCGATGCGGTGTCGCTCCTGCCGCAACTGGTCGCGGCGATGGGAGAACCCTTCGCCGACTCCTCAGCCATTCCTACCTACTTGGTGTCGGAAGTCGCCAAGCGATCGGTGACGGTCGCGCTGTCGGGGGTCGGCGGGGATGAACTGTTCGGCGGGTATCCCCGGTATCTGGGCCTTCGTTTGGCGTCGTCCTATGGCCGGCTGCCGGTCTCCGTGCGGTCCTGGGCGGCCGCACAGGCGGCATCGTGGCTCACGGAGGGAACGGACGGGCGGGATGACAGAGGTCGTCTCAGACGGTTTCTGGTTGACGGTCATCGCCCGCTGGACGACCAGTATCTGCGCTGGATTACGTTTTTGCCGCCGGAATGGGGAGCGTCAGCCTTCGCACCGGAGTTGCGTGATGCGGCCGCAGGAGCGGGACCCGAGCGGGCCTATCGTGCGCTCTTCAACCAGTGGCCGTCGCTGGAGCCGGCGGATCGCGCGATGGGATTGGATCTGCAGACTTATCTGCCGGACGATCTGCTCCGTATGGGGGACCGGATGAGCATGGCCCATTCGTTGGAATTGCGTGTGCCGTTTTGCGATCACCATCTGCTGGCC
>JBPKMA010000002.1:0-379114 GCA_051293835.1 Nitrospiraceae bacterium
CCTGCGGGTTGATGTGCAGCTGGTGCTCGCCGACCCCCGGCGTCCGCTTGTCCATGCGGTAGGGATCGCCGAAGTTCGACTCGTACATCTGCACCCAGTCGTTGACCGACCACTGGCTGTGCACCCGGTGCCGGGTCTTCGGGGTCACGCAGTAGAACTGATACCCCTTCTCCCACAACGGGTTCGAGTGCCGCTTGATCTCATGCCACGACAGCTTGATGTTGCGCACCGTCTTGTCGTCGTGGTGCTGGGCGGTGATCGGAATGCCGTAGTCGTCCGGCCGCACGTACGGGTTCGTCGTGAAGATGGCGTTCGGCAGATACGGCGTCAGCCTCCGGGCCTTCCCGATGGCTGATGAAGTTCTCACCGTATTCGATCGCCTCCGGCTCGATGCGATAGGTCTCGTACCGGCCGCTGCGGGTCCACATGGGCTTCGACTCGTTGGTCTCTTCCCAGAACGGATGCCGCGGATAGGTGCGGACCATCACCATCCAGCCTTTCTCCGACTTCAGCATCGTGTCCGCGCTGTAGCCGTAGAAGGTGCTGGAGGCGTCCAGCATGCGCTGCGCGTAGACGTCCACGCGATTCAGATACACCATCGCGAAGTAGTCCTTCATCCGCTTGTCGCCCGTCATCTCCGACAATTTAGCCGCCACGCCGGCAAAGGTATCGAGGTCGTTGCGGGTGTCGTACAACGGCCGGATGCCGCCCTTCCAGATCTGCACCCACGGATTGGACACCGTCACCGTCATTTCCGGATAGGTGAACTCCATCCAGGAGTTGCAGGCGAAGGCCACGTCGGCATGGTTGACGTCGGAGGTCATCTCCATATCCTGGGTGACGATGCACTCGATATTGGGATCGACGTTCTTGACCATGTCGTAGCTGTCGCCCGCACTTCGTTTCCAGATCCCCCTCGACCGCCTTCAGCTCAGCCTGTTCCAGGGTGGGTAGGATCAATTCGGTGTCCGACGGATCATCTTCGACGACCAGGATCGTGAAAGGCGCATGCTCCTTTCTGACGCGCGACTGCTCGTCGTTCGCTGGTGACGCTTGCCCTCGTGTCTCCGCCGACGAAAGCGAACCGGAGACGACGGACTCGAGTTCGCCCAACACTAGCAGCGTAAATTTGACCGCGCACCCCGGCCCTTCTTTCGACTCGATTCGCACTGTTTCCCATAGAGTTCGACGATCCGTTTGACGATCGTCAACCCAATGCCGCTGCCCTTCGCGCCCTCGGCTTGCAGACGCACGAACGGCTTGAAGACCTTGTCGCGCTTGTCGGCGGGAATACCGATCCCGCGGTTGCGGACTGCAAAGCAGACCATATGTCCCTCGCGCACGGCCGTGATAGCATATCCGGCACAGCATCGTCGGAAGTGCACTTCACCGAGCTGGAAATGACGTTTCGAACGCTTGGTGGAGATATGCGCGCTGGCAGGCAACCAGCGGAAGATCTTTTTGCACCTCGATCCGTGCACCGCGTTGTTCCAGTTCCCAGGCTCTCGCTTTCAAGACCTCGCCGATCACGTGCGCCGGATCGACTGCGGGCGCCAACCCACGCCACCACCAGAGACCCCTCGACGCGCGACACCAATTCCGGCTCCGTTTTGCTCGATCAAGGCAAGCCAGCAGAGGCCGCGTTCATCCAGCCGCTCCCCCGGTCCTGTCAGATCATGCGCCACCGTTTTGGCCAGATGCTCCCAGATACCGCAGCCAGGCCATAAGGTCTTCCTGCCTTTGCTAGGCTGCCTCGTACAGGCGCGCGCCGCAGGCGCCGATCACCAGTCCGTCGATCACCGCTTGGATCAGCCCCCAGAACGTCCGGCGGGACAGCCCCGATGAACGCACCGCGAATCTCTGAAGCGCGCGGGTGAGCCGATCTCCTATGGCCCCCAAATCGAGACGCACTTCCTCGGAGAGAACGAGACCTCGGCCTGATCGGATGGGGAGCATGGCGAAGTCATCGAGCCTTTTTGAAGCTGCTCGATGAGCGGATGCCTGGCCGCCATGAATCGGGCCAGTCGCTCCTGAACCACCCGCGGTTCGCCTTTGAGTCTCGGCGCATCTACGGCGAACGCGAGGCTTTCAGCGAGACAGACTTGAGCCTGGCGTCGGTCTCGTTGAAGCGGGTCAAATAGGCAGGCGGTCGTGTGAGCGCATAGCCGTGGAAGGCCTCGTCCAAATCAGAGATCAACCGCTGAACTACCTGCACATGTTGATTCACGAGCGAGCACCTGCGCGCGCTGCTGTTGAACGGACAGGAGCTTGTTAAAGGCGGACGGAAGCGGGATTAAAAGTCCCAGCAATCCGACCCAGATCTTCTGTCAGACCTGAAGCCGATGCCACCACCCGCGAATTCGACCGGTCGTAGCGTAACGCCCTCGGCGATTGACAGTCTGCGGTGTGCGCGTCACGTTCCATCCTAACGAGAGAGGAAACGGTCTCGCGGGCAGGGGGGAAATCCTAAAACCCCCTTGAGGACGTGTCAAGGTTCGCCCCCCACCGTCTCTGGTCTGCGGCGACCGCGGAGAGCCTCTGCCAACTGGCGTCCCGTTCGTGCGATAATGGCGGCATGCTGCTCAAGCGCGTGTTGGTCGGCCTGCCACTCAAGACTACGCAGGCCATTCATGAACGGCTTTCCAACCCTCTCGCACTGGCTGTTTTTTCCTCCGACGCCCTCTCCTCCGTCGCCTATGCGACCGAAGAAATCCTGCTCGTTTTGATCTTAGCCGGATCCGCCGCGGTTTCCTGGTCGATTCCGATCAGTCTGACCATCGTATTGCTCTTGAGCCTCCTCACCATCTCCTACCGGCAAATTATCTTTGAATACCCTGAAGGAGGCGGGGCTTACATCGTGGCCAAGTCGAACCTGGGCGAGTGGCCTGGTCTGATAGCCGCCGCCGCCCTCATGATCGACTATGTTTTGACCGTCGCGGTGAGCGTGGCAGCGGGCATCGCGGCGGTCACGTCCGCTGTTCCATCGCTCTTTCCGCATCGTGAAGCCTTATGCCTCCTGGCGATCCTGATCGTGCTGATTATCAACCTCCGCGGGGTCCGCGAATCCGGCCGGATTTTCGCCGTCCCGACTTATTTGTTCATCGGTGCGATTTTTCTCATGCTGGCTGCTGGCAGTTTCCAGATCCTGTTCGGTCAGGCCGTCCGTGCGTTTCCGGAGCATGGGAGCGGATCGGTCGTCGAAGGCTTGTCGCTCTTTCTTCTACTGCGGGCATTCTCGTCCGGCTGCACCGCGCTCACCGGCATCGAAGTGATCTCAAACGGCGTTCCGGCGTTCAAACGACCGGAGTCGAAGAACGCAGCGATCACCATGGCCGCGATGGCCGCGATTCTGGGCACCATGTTCATCGGCATTAGCGCGCTGGCGTACTCCTTCGGCGTGCTCCCCAAAGAGAATGAAACGGTAGTCTCCCAGATTGCCCGCACGACATTCGGCACCAGTCCGCTCTATTACTTTGTTCAAGCTTCCACTATGTTCATCTTGATCTTAGCCGCCAACAGCAGTTTCAACGGATTCCCTCGTCTGGCTTCCCTTCTAGCCCGCGACGGATACATGCCGCACCAGATGGCCCTCATGGGCGACCGGCTTGTCTTTTCCAACGGAATCATCATCCTGGGCTTCTTCTCCTGCCTGCTGATCATCCTCTTCAAAGGCGAAACCCATGCGCTGATCCCGCTCTATGCCGTCGGAGTGTTTTTGTCCTTTACCCTTTCGCAGGCGGGGATGGTTCGCCGCTGGCTCGTGAAAAAAGGCTCTCATTGGCGTAAGAAACTGCTCGTCAACGGAGTCGGCGCCGTGGCCACGGGCCTAGCCACTCTCATCATCGCCAGCACCAAGTTTCTGCACGGCGCCTGGATCGTTATTGTGTTATTGCCCGTGTTGATCGCCTGGTTCCGGTCCGTGCATGCCCACTACAAAGCTGTTGCGGAGCAAGTCAGCCTGGGTCGTGATCATCGGCCCCCGCAGCCACGGCGTAATACAGTGATTATCCCGATCAGCGGGGTGAATCGAGCCGTGGTGCGGGCCCTGGACTATGCGCGAAGCCGAGGAGGCGACATCCGGGCCGTCCTAGTGGACGTGGACAAGGAAGAGACTGCCAAAGCGGAGATCCAATGGGCACAGTGGGGCTGTGGCATTCCGTTGGTCGTGCTCCCGTCGCCGTACCGTTCGATTCTCAGGCCGCTGTTGGACTACATCAAGGAACTGTTGCAGAAAGATCCCGAAGGGTGGGTCACTGTCGTGATCCCGGAGATCTTGCCGGCGCGGTGGTGGCAGAATATCCTGCACAATCAACGGGCGTTGATACTGAAGGCCGCACTGCTGTTCAAGGAACGCGTCATCTTGATCGACGTCCCGTTCCACCTCGAACGATGAGAAGGAGAACAACCATGACCAGATTCATCGGTGGCCCCGGAGTCATCGCGACGGCTGTTGCTTTGCAGATCGCGATCGCTTCGCCGGTGTGGGCCTTCAAGATTGTGGAGCCGAAGGAAAACAGCACCCTGAAATCCGGTCAGACGGTGACTGCCAAAGTCGACGTCGGCTCGGACCCCGGGATTGTGAAGGTCCGGTACTTTTGGTATCGCGAGAACGACGAAACTCTGGTGCAACAAGACGAGGTCGAGCGATCGGGCCCGCCCACCCAAGAGAAGATCGCCGACGATCGGTTCTTCCAAAAAGAAAGCGTGTTCGCCAACGTGGTCGCGGTGGCCACATTGACATCCACCGCCGACAGCACCCCCCCTTTCGGCGGCGCCCTGAAAGTCCCTCCGGAGGCCATCGGCCCCATGCGACTCCTCGCCGTTGCCGAAGTGTCGCGCGGGCGGCTCGGCACCCGTACGGTCTTCGACGAGATCATTGTCAACGTCGAGCCTGAGGCTGAGCTGAAAGCCATTGACTTCGAAACCGAGAAGCCGTTGATCCTCGGTCGAAAGGGGCAGGTCATCACCTATGGACAGGTGGATGTGCCGGGAAAGATTTTCGAACTGCCAGTGGTCGGCGAATTCGCAGACGGGGTTACGAGACCGCTCACATCCCCCGCCACCGGGACGGCCTATCATTCGTCGAACGAGAAGGTCATCCAAGTTTTGCAGGACGGATTGCTCAAGATCGTGGGAAACGGTAAGACCACCATCACGGTGACAAACCGCGGGAAGCAGGCCTCCTTGGATGTTTCCGTCGAAGTTGGCGAGGAACCGAATGAACCGCCGATCGCAATTCCGGGATCGAACCGGCGGGTCAAATCCGGCACCAAGGTAGAGCTGAACGGACTCAACAGCCGAGACCCGGAAGGCGAAGCCCTGTTCTACACCTGGAGCCAAGTCCGCGGGAGCAAGGTCCCGCTCCTGGACCTCAACATGCCCAAAGCCTCGTTCGTCGCTCCGTTAGTCTCCGAACCCAAACTGTTCCGTTTCCGGCTGAAGGTCACGGACAAGAAAGGCGCGGACAGTCTACCGGCGTATGTAGATGTGATAGTGGAACCGTAAGTCGCTTGCAGGATCCCGCCTTTCTCAAGACAATGGTCCAGAAAATCCGTGTCCGCCGCGTGCTGGAGATCGGCACGGGAGACGGCACCAGCACGCTGGCGATGGCGGAAATGTTGCCGAATGACAGCACGGTCCTGACCCGCAAGATCAATGCCGGCTTCGCCATGGCGCCCGCGAGCGCCTGGGGCGAAACCCACACGGCCGAAAGGTCGGGGTGCTCGTAGCCGGCCTTGGAGCTGCTGCACAACATGACCGGTCCGTTCGACCTGATTTTCATCGATGCGGACACGCGGAACTACGTGCGCTACTATCACCGAGCCTTCGAACTGCTCGTCCCGAACGGGATACTGCTCATAGACAACACCCAAGGCATAGCCTTGAGACCCGTCGATCCGGGGTAGGCCCCCGCAATCGGCGCGATTCAGGAACTTGCTCGTCTCACCGAATCCGCCCCTCGGATCAGCGCCGAGTTGATGAGAGTCCGCGACGGCACTCCGGTCGTGACCCGAGTAGGCGAAGCCGTCGGGATGACGACAACCGGACGGCAACCCATTCGGATCAGCCGTTACACCTCCCGCAATCGAACGGGCCTGTAAGTTGTGCGAGCGCGGCGCAATTCCTTCATATGGCGGCGAAGCGCGGGGCCGTACTTCGAGCAAAGCACAGCTCGTTTATAGGGCATCATCTTCCGCTCGACCTTGCCGATTTCCGCCGCTAGCATCGCGACCAAACGCTTGCCCGAACCGGTGAGCCAGCCCAGACGCCGGGCAGCATATTCCAGGTCCTGGAGCGAATACCGGACTGACTCAATTTCCTCCAGGCAGCGAAAGCGGGCACGGAGAACGTCCCCTGCGCTCAATCCAACTCGCCGTAGCGCTTGGCTGTCGACACCGGCGGCCCATGACGATAGCCGTTCAAACAGCATCGCGCCCATTGTGAAGGTAAAGGCGGCGTGTAGGATACCGCGGATCGGTCGGAGACTTCGCCGCCAGGGCGAGTAAAACATTTCGAGATTGCGGTCGCCACGGTAGAGCACATACTTCCGCAACAACAAATTGAGATGATGGTGGCTGTTCTCATGGATCAGATCGTCGATCAGATCGAGATCGTCGCGATCGAAGCAGTTGATGAATGACAGACCGGGTCGATGGCGATAGCTGAAACTGACGACCCCGCGCGCTCGAAGCGGAACAAGACGGGAGGTCAGCGCCGCAAAAAGCCTGGCTCCTTCGGGCCAAGTTTGTTCCAGAATCGCGAGCGCCCGCTCGACGCGCGTCGGAAAATCGGCCGGCATGGCACCGATCCGAATCGGAACCTTGTCCTTGCTGTAGATCAGCGCCGGCCCGATGGTGAGTTTCCCGGTTCGAGCACCCGAAACGAGTTCAGGAGGATTGTACGTCCATCTCCATCGGAGGGACGATCCATAGTCAAAAACCGGAAACTCGTCGCAGCCAATTTGCAGACAGATGCCAGAGGGCCTGACCCACCACATGGCCTTGCGCCGAGGCCCTAAAAGCAGACGTTGGAGTAATCCCGGGAGCTGACAGAAGGCCCCATCGAGACCGACGGACAGGCATCCTCCTCCCACACCCTGCTCAAAGTCCGGATTCAGGTCGCAGGGCACCCGCCACACCCGCCGGCCCGTGCGGCGAAGCCATGCACAGGGCAAGCCCGGTACCAGGAAAAGGGCCTCTTGGGTCACATGCTGCGCTAGCCTTGTGCAGAGCCGGGAGAGTCGGCTGGAAAAGCCTCGAGCTTGCGGGAGGCCGGTCGGGAACAACTCGTCCTTGTAACTGTTCTCGTAGAACTGCTCCTCGCACTCCGCGAAAAAGGCCTCAGCGAACCCGCGCGGATCCTGCTCACGTTCAAACTGTTCTTGGAGATCGATGAAGTAGACCAAGTCATTGAGTTCCTCGATCCAGCCCACAACCTTCCAGCCGGAAAAACTCTCCGGCGGCAGCGAGGCGCCGACCAACCTGAAGTAGCCAACCGGCAGGCCCAGCGAGGCCGTCGTTCGCACATAATGCCGTTCCAGATCATCGCACAGATCATCCAGAAGCTTCTGCATGGTCTCGCGGAATTCCCGAAGCAGTACGTCTAAGAACCGTTGATCGAACAGTTTCATAAACCTCACGGGCTCTCTGACGGCGAACGCCCGACCGTCTCTGGCGCGAAACGATCGGACTCTACCGGAGACTTTGGCGTGGGGCAAGAGCCGACAACGACAAGCTCAGGAGAACGACCGACAACGAAGAAGCACAATCTTGCCGGAGGGGATCAGAAATCAGATCTTCTGCGGGTGCCCAGAGGTCATCGAGCCCCAATCCGTCCCATGGGCCATGAAATGCGTGGCGAGACGCCCTCGCAGTGCCTCTTCCAGCGGAGATTTCGCAACCTTGACAACGGCGAAGGGCAACTCGTCTTTCCAGATCAGCGCCCCTTAAGCGTCGGTCAGATAGAGATACAATCGCTTCTCTTCACGTTCGCTTCATCCCCAATCGCTGGAATGAAGCAGCTGGACGGTTTGCACGTGGCCGAACAGCACGCCCTCCACCTGTACTTCCCGGCTAATCCCGCGCGCTGCCTCGCGTGCCCGCTCCTCGTCGAACGCCCAGGCACCAGGTTCCCCATTGTAGCCAGCCACTTGAGTCGGACCGACGACTGTAAGCCGGCCTGTATTTCGGGCACGCTGGAGAACCGGCTCGCCATCTCGCGGTTCCCATCAAAGGGCACCACTGCGATGCGGGTCACCGGTCTCGGCGCTGACTGCGAGGCATCGTGGGAGGCCATCCAGGGAATATTCTAAGGGCAGGAATTCCACCTTCACAACCCAGGCGGCTGGCAAGCACCCTTGTAAGCAGACACAGACACCCAACGCTGCAATAGGCATCGGTATCTTGTTGGCCCAGACTCTCATTGTCTCGTCTTCCATGTTCAAACATGAACCAGTCAGGTGTCGGTAAGACCGCGTTTCCGGTCTTCATGCCTAACCCACTCATCTCCTGGGTGAAAGCTCCGCCGGCATGACAGGAACCTGACAACGAAAGAGCCTTGACTGGACCTAGAACGCACAGCGATGAACGATCTTTGAACATTCCCGCCCCTTTTGCGCAAGGCGTCGAGTACGATAAGATCACTGCCGTCATCGGTTGGAAGTCGATTACGAAGGAGGTGTTCGATAATGAAGCGGTGCACACACCAGAACATGAGCAGATGGATCGCTGGGCTTGCGGGGCTATTCGCACTCGGATTGGCGGAGTTCACGGTCCTTGGCGCCGATTCACATACGGTCACGTTGATGCTGGGAGGCAAGTTCTGCGATTTGTACAAGGGTGAGGTCGAATCAGCGTTGAGGAAGATTGCGGGTGTGACGGCAGTCGATCTCAAAAGCATGAAGGGCCACGCGATCGTCACCGCCGACCCAGGCAAGGTGAAACCCGAGCAACTCACTGCAGCCGTCAACGCGCTGAAAGGCGATGGATGGCATTGCAAAGCTGAGGTGATGAAGTAGGAGGGCGTCACCCGGCGACGGCCATACGAACGGACGCCGACAGGACGCTTGGATCGTACGGTATTGAGCGATGACGCGATCGACCAGGTTTCCGCAGTTCACGCAACGCGGCCCCGCCGCCATGTCGAACCGCTCCCGTCCTTCCTATCGATGAAGTCTTCCGTAAGCATAAATCCCTGGCGGCGAGCCCGGTGTATCGAGCGACTCCTTTCGGGATCCGGACTATCCACTCGAGCTTCGGCTTTGCCCTCGGCGAAGGCCTGGCCGGCCAGAAGCTACGTGTCGTCGTAGAGGAGAACCAAGCAATGCCGGTGCCAATATTCCAGGTGGTGGAATCTGCGTATGGACCCGACTCGCCATGTGTACGGCGAGACGGTGCACAGACCCAAAAGACAGCCGGAGGCGGCCGAATAGATCCCAGGGAGCCAGAATGGTGCACGCGACAGTGAACAGGAGCAGCGCATCCTCACCCATTACGTAAGGCGGCGGGACGCCCCCGAACAAGGAAGCCTCGAAGTCAACACATGTCGCTGACAGCGACAGAAATCAGCGCGGTTGTTAATGAACTCGCGTCCGCGTTGACCGGCGGATGGATTCAAAAGATCCATCAACCTCTGCCCCGCGTCGTCACGCTGACCATCCGAACGCCGGGGGCAACCCATACGGTCCTGCTGTCGGTCCAACCGGAGACCGCCCGGCTTCACCTGACCACCCCTCGGCTGCAGAATCCCCCGGCTCCGCCGCCTTTCTGCCAATTCCTCAGGGCCCGCATCGAGGGAGCGCGTATCGAGGCGATCGAGCAACTGCACGGCGATCGCATCGTCCAGATTCGGCTCACGGCACGCAGGGGACCCTGCGCGATCATCGCTGAACTGATCGGTCGAAACGCGGACGTGTTGCTGCTCGACGGATCGGGAACAGTTCTGGCCGATCTAAATCACGACCGCAATCGGATTGGTCGGCCCTATCGTCTTCCGCCAGCTTCCGGTCGGAAAACACTCGACGCGGCCATTGAACTCCCCCCTGCCGCCGACGCTGCTCGTCCGGCATTTCCTGTGTCCACCGAGATTGACGCACGTTATAGGTGGCGCGAGGCAGAGCTGGCTGTGGAATGGGAGCGGCAGGCCCGCTTGGCCGACATTCGCAAGCGCCTCAGACAGACCGTCCGGCGGATCGAGGCGTTGCAGGCGGACTTGAACAAGGCCGAGCATTACCGCGACTACAGTCGCTACGGCGAGCTCCTCAAGGCCAACCTCGGCAAGATCGTCGCGGGTCAGGACTGCGTCACGGTGATCGATTACTTCGACGAGCGGCTGCCCGAAATCACGATCCCGCTCGATCCGAGCAAAGGTCCGCGGAGCAACATGGACGACTATTTCAAGAAGCACCGGAAATACTTGGCAGCCGAGCGAGAGATTCGCCCCCGTCTGGAAGCAGCACAGCATGAACTGGAGAGGCTGCGCACGGAGTTGGAGGCGCTTCAACGAGGCACCTGGCACCCAACCTCCACGCAGGGTGGACCTTATCCAGCTATGGAGGGAAAACCCTCTGCTCGCCGTCAACGATTCTCAGCAATCGGCGGTCAGCCTTCAGGCAGAACCGGCCCGTTCCGCCGGTTTATTTCATCTGATGGCTTGCCCATCTATGTCGGGCGCAACGCGCGCGAGAACGAGGAACTGACGTTCGGTCTGGCCAAGGGCGACGATCTTTGGCTCCATGCTCGAGGTGCACCGGGCTCCCATGTCGTCGTGCGGCTGGAAAAAGGCGCGACCCCGCCGCCTGAAACGTTGAAGGACGCCGCGGCCCTTGCCTTGCTGTATAGCGATCTCAAAAAGAGCGGCAAGGGAGAAGTGATGTACACCCGACGGAAGTGGGTCAGAAAAGTCAACGGTCAACCGCCCGGCACGGTGATGGTGACGCAGGAACAATCCCTGTTCGTCAGTTTGGACAACACCCGCCTCGACGCCTTAAGGCAGCGATCCTCGTTGAAGCGGAAGGAGTGAAGGACCGAACGCAGCCATGGCGGATGGCCGTTTACGGAACCAGGATCTTAATTGGTCAGCGCTGCGTAGGCCTGCTTGACGGAACCGACGGGAGAGACCTGTAACAGAAACGGCGTTCGCCAGTCTGGGTCGGAGATATCCAGCTCTTCGGGCACGATCACCCGTTGTAAGTGCGCCTCATAGGCCGCTTCGACCTTCATCGGGATGGCAGTAACAGCTCCAATATGACCATCCGGTCTGACCGTTCCGGTCATGACACGATCGGGCGCAATGAACTTCCCGTTCGCCATCGCGGCCACGCTCAGTGCCACCATCGCCGACAAGCTGTCTCCGTACACCGTGACGCCTTCATAAGGAACCGTCAACACGACGGTCCATGAGTCCGTGGACAGGTTCAACTGTTGGGCGACGCGATAAACCGCCTGTTCAACGGCGGTCTGCGCCATGCGCGAAAATCGGCCAGGCTTGTTCATGAATCGCATCACCAGACCGTTCCGATCCGGCCGCTCTTCAAACGACAGGTGCAAGTATGCGACCGTTCCTTCCGGCGCACTCCCCATCGTCACTCCAAGAATTGGAATCAGTTGTTGGCGCGAACCCGTTACGGCACCAGCTTCCCAGGCTGGCGCTGTAAGCAAAAGTATCGCCGCCACACCGGCAAAGATCCGACTGAGACACCGAGGTTTCAAACGTATTGCCATGGGGGATCGGTATAATCAGCGTTCTTCGTGTCTCTCGCAGTGCCTTTAATTTCGCCCCGTGCTGAAATCCTTGGCAGTCTGTTCACAAGCAAACAACATACCAAATATGCAATTGGTTTTCTGGCTTCAGTGGGCGTCAGAATAAGGATCGTTTCCCAGGACATAGCCGTGGGTGAGGGCTATAAGCGGCTTACCCTGCTAGACAATCGGCGAGTAAAGCGGTGGGCACCAATCTGGATACGTCTTGACCGATACTCTAGAAAGCCAGGGGGGTGCCTGCTTGCCAGCAAGAGGTCCTGTCTTCCAGAAGGACAGGATGCATCTGAACCGTGTGGCAAACTGCCCCACACCTTTCCTCTTGCACCCATCCTTTACGCCAACGTACATACCACGGCACCAAGAGCACAGGAATGACAAACAACACAATCAGGCTCATGGCAACGTCAGGTGGAGCGTCCAACACCCGAGTCACCCAAGCGCAGATAGCCTCGTACCAGGCCAATCCCAACCCCAGCATGATCAGGCAACTGCGCCGTACTCTGTCCGGATATGCCGCAACGATCCCACTTACTCGTGGCGTGACCGTCAGCGTATAAGCCGCCGTCAATCCTAGGTCCTGCATCAGGCCTCGGGCGAAGTCGTGCCATGGCACCAGACGAGAGATCTGATGGTCGAACACCACAACAGCCAACCAATCATAGACCAGCAATGCGAAAAAACAGGGAACCGCGATCAGCAAAGCATCGACACTTCAACGCCGCATGACCGGATATTATCGCGCAAACAGGCGGCGCCAGAAACAGCAGGAAGGCAACAACCGGCTGCCCTGCCGTGAGAAGCTGAAGGCCGAGGGAATGTTCATGCGCTCTCTTGAGCCCGATCACGCTGAAAAAAGTACGGACACGGCCCGAAGGTCAGCTTGCAACCCACAAGATACCCGTCGATGTCGTTTCCATTCCGGATCGGACGGGTCCACCGCACTTCGAACAGCATTAACGCTCGGCGCCGTTTGGAAATCGGCGTATGAATTTCGAGCAACTGCCGCACACGGGGAGGCTGATCCATCATCAGCAGCATTCCTCCTAAACTGATGTTCAGCGAGCAGGCCTCGCCGTAATGAATGACGACAGCGCACTCATCCAGCCCCTCGATCATCTCATAGGCGCAAGGTTGCGTGAAATCCAGGCGTTCTTCACAGCGCAATTCCTGCGCGGGCGGCGGCTGGCGCTGCAGGTCGCCCGATGGATAGGCCCTCCATTCTCGGCATCCGGCTTTCGGCTGTCCGAGCCCAGCGCAGAAGGACATGACCTTCTGAGGTTTCATGACGACGCCCTCCCTCGTCCGAGTAAGCGGAGTCCACACTCGGTGGCGGGAGCAAAGGAGATGCCGCGACGCGAGCAACAAGTCGAATGACCGAGAACCGTTGAAATTACTTATGAGATCGGCGAATCCAGTGAGGGAAGAGTCTCATTAAGGCATGGGAAAGAGAGGGAAACGAGTTCATCCTTCCGGATGCAAAAGACATAAGTGCTTGATTTCTCTCGATCTTGCTCTGTACTGAACTGCCTACAAACCTCTCATGTGCGGGAAAACAATTTCGGCTCCTCCGGCGCACCGCCGTTTCCTCGAATGGCACGCTCGCCGGAAGTGCGCCACCTGGCCGCTCAGCATCGGAGTTGCAGCTCAACCCGCCTTGCGCAGCTCTTCCCGCTCGGACGTCTCGCTCCCCCAATCAGGTTCGCTCTCGCCGATCAAGGTCGTATCGCCTTCCTGCGTGACGGACGCCCAGACCGCCAAGGCGAGAACCAGGACCGTGATGACACCAAGAACAACCGCCGGCATGGGAAACCTCCTTTGGTTGGCGGTGACACTCGACACATCATACTTCGGTTGCGAACCTTCCGCCAGGAGGCAAGCGGGCGACAGCCCGCCTACTCGCCGACCCTGACCAACAGCCCCCGTTCCTTGCAGACACTGAACGTGTGATGGAACCAGGCGATCATCACGACGAGGTAAAAAAGATTAAGCCCGGTCGTCCAGGCAAGATGGAAGAGCGGGGGCACGACATGGTTCAACACGCCGCGCATGCCTTCAAAGACGTGCGCCGCCGGATTTATCCAGGCCAAAGCCTTCAGCCAACCAGGAAGGACATCCATTGGATAGAACACGCATGAAATGGGCTGGAACAAAAACACCATGCCCCAGGCGAGTACCTCCGCTTCCTGGCCGAACCGCATGATGAGCGACGTCGTCAGTACGCCGATGACCCATCCCGTCACAATGAGGTTGAGGACGAAGGGAAGCAGCCACAGTCCGATGACAAACAGGTTGTACGAATAGAACAGCAACGCACAGACAATCATCACGCAGGAGACCGCTGTGACCTTGAAGATGCTCATCGCCATGGTTGCCGCCAGAAACTCGCCGGGTTTGAGCGGACTGGCGAAGAGATTCATGAGATTTCTGGCCCAAATTTCTTCGAGAAACGAGATGGTGATGCCCTGCTGCGAACGGAACAAGACGTCCCAGAGAATCAGGGCACCCAAGAAGAACGTAACGACACCGGGCAACTGACCGTGAAACCGCGTGAGATAGACCGTGATAAAGCCCCACACCACGAGGTCGAGAAAGGGCCAGTAAAAGATCTCCATCAATCGCGGCAGGCTGCGGCGGTATAGGTACAAGTGCCGGGTGATCAGAGCGGCGATACGATGAACCTTCATGGCTTCGTGAAGCGTCAGGGGTGCCGCCAACAAACTTTTGGCCTGCTCCCCTCACGGCTTCTCCTTAACCCACTGGCTATTGTTCCCGCGCCAGCTTCAAGAACACTTCCTCCAAGTCCGACTGGCCGAAGCGGGTCACGATCTCCTGCGCAGTGCCTTCAGCGACGATCTTTCCGTGTTGAAGGAAAATGATCCGATCAGACATCTCTTCCATCTCCCGCATATTGTGGGACGTATAGAGTATGGTCAAGCTGGTCGCGGCACGGACTTCCTTCAACAGGCTGCGGGTCTTGTTGGCGATATCGGGATCCAGGCTGGCCGTCGGCTCATCGAGGAAGAGAATCTTCGGTTCGGTCAGGATCGCCTTGGCAAGCGTGAGGCGGGTCATCTGGCCTGAAGAGAGACGCCGTGTCAACTTGCCGCGAAAGCTGTCCATCTCCAATTTCTTGACCACGTCGTCGATGCGGCGATCAATGTTTGTCAGACCATACAGTCTGGCGACCACGCGGAGGTTCTCCTCCACCGTGAGCGAGAATGGCATAGAGATATAGGTCGAGGAAAAGTTGACTTGCTGGAGGATCTCCTCCCGGTGCGTGGCGAGATCCAGACCAAACATATGAATTGATCCCGCCGTGGGAGTAATCAACCCCAACAGCATCTGGATCGTGGTGGTCTTGCCCGCTCCGTTGGGTCCCAATAGACCGAGAATCTCGCCCTGGTGAATATCGAACGAGATTCCGTCCACCGCGGTGAAATCACCGAACTGCTTGGTGAGATTTCTGACCTGAACGATGGGTGGCATGGGAACATGCGAATCGACCGTCGGCTATCGACGGTCGGTATTCCGGATTGAGGGATCAACACCAAAAGCCGGAGGTGGCTCACCAAGGGCTTCCAGTCCAGACGATCACGTCAATTAAACAGTAATTCTCCGACCTTCTCCGGAATATGGCAGGTCTCGCACTTTTGGCTGAGGATCTTGCCTTCATACTCGGTCTTCCCATCGTGACATCGGAAACAATCTGCGAGCGCCCGCTCGCGCAGATAGGAACCCTCGGGATGGTCGGGGTACCATGGCTTGGTGTCGGCTTTCACGTGCCCACGAGGGATCACAACGGGATAGCCTTTGATCGGCTTCTCATGCACGATCCCCGAATGGCAAGTGCTGCAACCCTCTCCCGCGCCCCGTTTGGCAAAGGCCTCCATGTGCTTTCGATGGCTCATCACGAGTCCGACATCCTTCACTGGCGGCGGAAGATCGCGCGGCGCCACTTCGGACACGCGCAAGATATGCCGGTGGCACCCGATGCAGACCTCGGAATCCACCTTGGCCTGAAGATTATGGGAGTCGGTCGGCGTCCCGAAGAGATAAATGGCGACATCCTTAGTTCCCGCCCAGGCTTTATCCTGCAACCAGCCCTTGACCCCGGGGCGCACATGACAATCCACGCAGGTGACGTCTTTATGGGATGACTGGACCCAACTGTCGTAGGAAGGTTTAATCGTGTGGCAGCTCGCGCAGAATTTTGGATGGTTGGTCAGCGGGATCGCCACTGCGCCCAAGGCCACTGCGCCGACGCCGATCGCCACGCTCACAATAGCCCGGGACTTACCTCTCATGCGACTCGCGTTTGGGGAACCGTCGAGCAATGAGTGCCGCAACACCAGCGACGTCGTCGGGATCAAACACGGGAATCGCCCCCGGCGGGTCCACCGGTTTATTCGAGACCACCGCCAGAAGCCCATCCGGTGACACTGGCACTTCCCCCAGGTGATCCCGCACGACGACGATTTTCGGATAGCCCTCGCTCTTCCACCCTTCGGCAATAACGAGATCGATGGCCTGATCAAGGAAGCGGTCCCGGATCTCCTCGACCCCGATCTGGTCGGAGACGTCCGCAAACATCGCGAGGCTGCTCTTGGACAGCACGATCACGGCGCTTGCGCCAGCCCGTTTATGCCGCCAACTGTCTTTACCCTCCGTGTCCAGATCAAACCCATGGCCGGCGTGTTTGATGGTCGCCACCCGATACCCAACGCGGACCAACTCGGGGATGACCCGTTCAATCAGGGTGGTCTTGCCGCTGTTCGAACGGCCGACGAAGCAGAGAATCGGGGTGGCCATTCAGCCTCAACCAGGTTAGGCGGTCAACAACATGACGGTCGGCCGCTGGTTGTGGTTTGCGGGACGTCTCCCTCACGCAGCCACATCTCTCCGCTCAAGAGTTGTACCGAGACGGTGTCGCCGGGATTAAGCCGCTCGACTTCCGCCGGCACATCGATCAAGCAATTCGCCTTCACCATCGAGGTGAGGATGCCGGAACCTTGATCGCCGGTGGTCCACACCTTAAACACGCCGTCTTCCCGGGTGAGGATGCCGCGCAAGAAATGCCGCCGGTCCGGTTTCTTGGAGAACGTTTCCTGAAAGATGGCCTGCACGATCGGCCGGCCATAGCTCCGGTGGCCGCCCATTTTCAAAATGGCCGGCCTCACCAGTTGTTCGAAAGTCACCATGGAGGACACGGGATTGCCCGGCAAGCCGAAGGCCAGTTTGCCCTGGATCTTCCCGAAAGCCAACGGCTGACCAGGCCGGATCGCCAGCTTCCAAAAATTCATCTCCGCACCCAGATCCTTGAAGACGGCCCTGGTGAAATCGTAGTCCCCCATCGACACACCGCCGGACAGCACCAGGATGTCTGCATTTAGGCCGTGCCAAATCTTTTCCTTCAACGCCGCTGGCTGATCTTTCGCAATACCAAGCAGGATCGGAACGCCGCCGGCCTCCTGCACTGCCGCGGCCAAACCGTAGCTGTTCGAGTTGATGATCTTGTCTTCGCTGAATCGTTCGTCGAGATCAGCCAACTCGTCGCCTGTAGAGAGGATCGCCACCCGCGGTCGTTGATAGACGAACACGAAGGACTTGGCGAGAATCGCGAGCATGCCCGCTTCTGCCGGCCGGATTCGAGTCCCCTTGGCGATAATGCACTCGCCCTTCTTCACGTCCTCGCCTTGTGGACGAATGTTGGCTCCGCGCGCCTCGGGCTTGAAAATCGTCACCAAGTCCCGCGTATGCTCCGTGTCCTCCACCTTGACGACCGTGTCGGCTCCCTTTGGAATCGGCGCGCCCGTCATGATGCGGATCGCCTGCCCTGGCCCGACGGTCTGGGTCGGCGTCTTGCCCGCTGGCACGTCTTCGATCACTTTCAGTGTAACGGGCTTGGCGATGGCGTGCTCCTGCTTGATATCTTCCCATCGCACTGCAAAGCCGTCCATCGCCGAGTTATCCCACGGCGGATTGTCGCGCTCCGCAATAATGTCTTCCCCGAGCACGCGGCCCAGCGCATCCAGGATGGGAATCTTCTCCAGACCGAGGGGCGTGGTCGCCTCAAGGACGACCTTCCGCGCCTCATCTAACGGCGTCAACCTCTGCATGGCGACTCCATCGAACACACGGCGAATGGCGAACAGTTCAGAGCATGCGCGATTCGTTCTGACATTCTTAGCTTGTTGCTGTTCACGGTCAGCTTCGTCTCGGCGCGACTTTCACCAACGAGCCGCTCTTCTTGCAGAACGCTTCAACCTTGTTCGCGATCTCGTGATAGGCCTCCGCTGTCGGCGTATCCGAGTAGAACATGGCGAACGGCTCGCCCGCATCACACTGCGTGACCACGTCGGGATCCAGCGGAATCCTCCCCAGGAACGGGACACCCATATCGTAGGCGGAAGCCTCGCCTCCGCCCTTGCGAAAAACCTCGATGTGCTTGTGGCAATACGGGCAGTCAAGCCCGCTCATATTTTCCACAATCCCGATGATCGGCACCTCGCTGTCTTTGCAGAACGTGACGGACTTACGCGAATCCAGCAGCGCGACCTCCTGCGGCGTGGTCACAATAACAGCGCCGCTCACGGTGCCGAGCAAATCGATCGTTGTCACCGACTCATTGCCGGTCCCTGGCGGCAAGTCGATCAGCAGGAAATTCAAATCCTGCCATTCCACCCCGCCGAGCAACTGGTTGATGAATTCGTACTTGTAGGCGTCACGCCAGATGATCGGGTCATCGGAGCTCTGCAGCAAGAAGGACATGGAAGCGATTTTCAGATTGTAGGTTTGATACGGGATGATGCCGCCGGACGTGCTGATCTTCAGCTTTTGCCCTTCGGCCCCGAGCATCTTCGGAATGTTCGGCCCGTGAATATCCATGTCGCAAATGCCGACATGCCAACCCTTGAGTGCCAGGCTGACAGCGAGGTTGGTGGTGACGGTGCTTTTGCCTACCCCACCTTTGTTGCTCATCACGAGCACCTTGTGCTCGATCCGCTCCATCCGCTTCGCGACAAGCCACCGGCTGTGCCCTTCCTTGTCTTTTTGACAGGTCTCGTTCTCGTCGCAGATGGCGCAGGCCCACATGTATGTGCAGGCGTCGCCATTGCCAGCCCCTCGAGGCTGGATGACGTTTAATTCGCGCGGCATGCTTTCTCCTTCAAAGACCGTGAGGCGTAGAAAAATCGGCTATGTGCCACCCTTGACTCCTTGCCCTCTCGCTTCACATCTGTGATGACTTTCTCCATCGGGCGGTCCAGATCGACGGCGTGACGGCGAAGCCGTCCTCAGCTCCCGTCATGTCCCGTATCCACCTCCCCTCCGAACCCTACCTGGCTGATCATGAGCAGGACCGCGACCAGGATGACGCCTCGCCATCAACGCCGGCGCCTCGACGAGGGGACTCCTACATACTCGCCCTCCGCCGCCATCACCGGGTTCGGCACCGGCGCAACCGGTTTCGCTCCCATCGCGGGCACGCCTGCTCCAGCCTGCGCGTCCGAAACCGGACGCTTCTTGCCGAACACGCCCGCGCTCACGATACCGACCTCATAAAAAAAATACATCGGTAGCGCCATGATGCACTGGTTGAACGGGTCGGGCGTCGGAGTCAGGATCGCGGCGACAAGAAATGCCCCCAGGAAGGCCCACTTCCGGTAGCGTTTGAGAAACGGCGCATCGACCCAGCCCAACTTGGCCATCAACGTAATGGCCAATGGGACTTCGAAAATCACCCCGAAGACCATCAGAAACCACAGGGCGAACCCCACGTATTGGGCGATCGAAAGTTGTGGAATGAACCCCGCGTTGACGCCGTAGGAAATGAGAAAGTTCAGCGCGAACGGCAGGACGAAGAAAAAAGAGAACAACATGCCAGCATAGAACGCGACGGTGCTGAGAAGCACGAACGGTCCGACGAATCGCCGCTCATGAACGTGCAATCCCGGCACGACGAACTGCCAAATTTCCCAGAGAATATAAGGCGTGGCCAGCACGACCGCGAAGAGACCAGCGACCTTGACATTCTGCCACAGCGCTTCGGCCGGAGCGAGGAACACAAACGGCACGGTCGGCAGATCGGTCGGAACCCAGGTCAGAGATCCCGGCACGAACATGTTCTGAAGGGGAATCCGCAGCCACCGCACCAAGGTGTCAGCATAGAAAAACGTGACGACGAAGACGATCCCCGTGGCGATAACTGCCCGGGTTAGCCGGACCTGGAGTTCGACCAGGTGCGCCATGACCGGCATCTTCTTGTCTTCGAGCGGCTTGAAGACGGAGTCGCGCAGCCACTTTTCGAACTTTTTCAGGCCCTCAGCCATACGCCACAGCTATCCCCTGCCCGCGTGCAGCCATCAGCCACAGGAATCCTCTGCCGTCAGCTGTTCGCCGATTACTTCGGGTTCACCGCCACAAAGAGGTTGTTCCCCTGCCGGCTGAGCAGCAGCACGACCATTTCCTCTTTTTTAATCTTGGCCGACGCCTTCTGGTAATCCTCCATGCTCTTGATGACTTCATGGTTGATTTCCTGAATGACATCTCCCCGTTGCAAACCGGCCGCTTCCGCCGCACTGCCGGCTTCCACCTGGTTGATCACCACACCTGTCGTTTTGGCAGGCAGGTTTAACTGCCCCATCATCGCTGGATCGAGCGGTTGCACTCGAATCGCGGCCAGCACGTTGTCCGGCGGTTTTACGGTTTCAGCCGGAGGCGGAGGAGGTTCTCTCCGTGCCAATACCTCGTCGGGCGGCCGCTCGGCGACTTTGACCTTGATCGTATGCTCCTTGCCGTCACGGAGAATCTTCACCTCCGCGTCCTTTCCAACGGCGGTGCGCGCGACCATATTGCGCAGATGGCTTACGCTCTGCACTTCCTTGCCGTTGAACGCGATAACCACGTCTCCGCGCTTGATCCCCGCCGCAGCGGACGGCCCGTTCTCGTTCACGTCGCTGATCAATACGCCCTTCTGCTGTTCGGGAATCTTGAACGACTTGGCCAACGCCGGCGTGATCTCCTGGATTGCCACACCCATCCACCCGCGCACGACCTTGCCCGTTTTGGTCAGGCTGTCGACGATGTCCACAGCGATGCTGCTGGGAATGGCGAAGCCGATGCCTTCCGATCCGCCCGTCCGCGAAAAGATTGCGGTGTTGATTCCGATCAACTCGCCGTTCATGTTCACCAACGCCCCGCCGGAGTTGCCGGGATTGATCGCCGCATCCGTCTGGATGAAGTCCTCATAATCCGCAATCCCGACATTGCCACGGCCGAGCGCACTGATAATGCCTAGCGTTACCGTCGAGCTCAGCCCGAACGGGCTCCCGACCGCCAGTACGAGATCACCCACCTGCAGTTTTTCGTAGTCCGCCCACTTGAGATAGGGCAGATCCTTCGCATCGATTTTGATCACTGCTAGATCGGTTTTCGGATCGGTCCCGATGATTTTCGCGGTGAATTCCCGTCGGTCGCTCAAGGTCACCGTGATCTGGGAAGCGTTTTCGATCACATGATTGTTGGTTACAATATAGCCGTTGGGGTCCAGAATGACCCCAGAACCTGCGCTCTGGTCCGGATGACGGGGGCCTGGAGGAAACAGCGGAGGGCCGGGAGGCTCAGCGCCTGGCGGTTCTTCGCCCGGAGGTCCTCCAAACGGACCGGGCGGCAAGGGACGGCGGCCTTCGCGGCGCCCTTCTCCACCACCGGTCACGGCGATGTTGACCACCGCCGGGGTCACCTGCTTCACGATTTCCGAGAAGCCCTGAGCAAACGCCGGCGGCACGCCTGCCGCGTCAGCCGTGGTCACGTGTTGAAGGGCGATCCCTGCCGCAACCACCACGCCCAAGAACAAAGCTGAGCCCGCAGCGAGAGCTCGTTGACTGCAATGTCTCATAACGGATTCCTCCGCATTGCTGAGGTACTTCATACCGATTTCCTCGATTCAACTCACCTGTACCAGGCAAAAGCACCGGGACCACGGAAACAGGCGCTCTTGTCCGCGTCTACTTCACCCTGTCCGGTTGTGTCCGCTCCGCAAAACACAATTGTACACCATTCGCGGAACCGCCTTCAAAGACTAAAAGTCCCCTTCTGACGAGGGCAGGACTTCGCCGAGAAGAGACTATCTTCATCGATTAACCCAGCGAGCAGCCGGGGGCACACAGCGCACAGAGCCGCGTTGTTCGCTGCTCCCCGTTCGCTCTTATCATGGAAGACATCCCCAGAGACCAGGCGTCTGATTCATCCCTGGGCTGGATTCATTTCCGTCCGTTGTTTATGGAGCCAGGCATCCTGGAGACTTAAGATGAGACGTTTGGCGGCTTGGTTCATGGAGACGACGCGCAGGGTGCGCGTGGCGCCTTCGAAGGTCGGCGGCCAGAAGCGTCGCTCGGGATCCTGCGGCCGGAGGTACACCACGGGATACCATTGGTTGACCCCGGGAGCCGACGGACTGTCGAGCGTCGCCCACGCGCGTCCCTCCGCACGCAGCAAAGCCCGGCCGGCGTCGATATCGATCAACGCGACTTCGATCAATGACCAGTTATCGCGCCGGAACCCCGGCTGCATATGTGCCGTCCATCCAAGAAACACGTAGATCGGATATTCTTGCTCGGTACTGGAGAGCACCGCGACAGCCAAATAGTCCACGCCGTACCGCTTGCCCAACTCGCGGAACGCGGCGATGTCTCCTGCGGGCTTGAGGCCATCGACGGGAAGAACCTTGTCGATGACGATCGGAAGATGTTGACCGATCTGTTCCTTCAGAGTCTGTGCCAGCCGGTTCACCGCTTCGTCCGGCGGAGGCGGGGCTGCATCCGGAGCCGACGCATCGGCGATCACGACGAGCCCGGCGTGAATGGGTCGCTCCGCGGGCAAAAGCGAGACCGACGGTTCCGTGATCGCCTGCGGGCCCAGATAGGCCGCCATCCGGCTCGGTGGAACCGCAGAGACGCAGGCGGTCAGCGAGAGCAGTCCTAACGCCAGCCAGACGGATCTGACCTGGATTCGCATATCCCACCTCTTCCTTCTGTCGTTCAGCCTGCTTCCGGACTTTTTTCATACGTTCGCTCCCGTTCGGCGGAGCTGTCAAGCCCCCGGACCTTGCAATCGACTTCGGACTCGGCTAGGGTGTGGCAACTCAACCGCCTCCGACCGTCTCCGTCCGATGGAAAAGCGGCAGGGAGACGCCCGGAGCATCCGATGCCTATGCGACATCCTTCGTTCCTCCCGGATCTTTCGGTTGTTGTTCCGGCTTACAACGAAGCCGCGCGCATTCTTCCGCCCCTCCATCGTCTCGCGCGCTACCTCGACAGCCAAGGTGCGCCTTATGAGATCCTTGTAGTGGACGACGGCAGCAGTGATGGCACCGCCGAGGCGGTCGAGCGTTTCCGCGCCGGGTGCCCGGCGGTCCGACTGATCCGACTGCCGGCGAATCAAGGGAAGGGGGCCGCCGTGCGCAAGGGCATGTTGGAGGCCAACGGCCGACTGCAACTGTTCACCGATGCGGACGGGGCGACCCCAATCGAAGAACTCCGGTGGTTGGAACAGGCCGTGATCGACGGAGCCGATTTGGCCATCGGGTCCCGCACGCTCGCCTCGCGCGATCCGCGTTACACGGTTCGCGCGCGATGGCATCGCAGCGTGTTGGGCGCGCTGTTCAACATGCTGGTCCGGTGCGCGGGCATCGCCGGCATCGCCGACACTCAGTGTGGATTCAAGCTGTTTCGAAGATCCGTCGCCCGCGACCTGTTCTCGGTCGCCAGTATCAACGGATATGGTTTTGACCTTGAATTGCTCTACATCGCCCAACGCCGCGGCTATCGCATCGCGGAGGTTCCGGTCAACTGGGCTGATCAGCCGGGCTCGAAGGTCCGGGTCCTTCGCGACGGCCTTCGCATGGTGCGCGACCTCTTCGCCATCCGACGCAATGACGCGCAGGGACGGTACGCCCCCGCCGAGTCTTTGCCGCACGCCGCCGATGTAGTGTTGAGCCAGCCCGGCTCCCCGCCTTCCTGAGTTCATTCCTCAGCGTCTCACGTAAATGACGACCTTGGCGTCTTCGTAAACAGTGCGCCAACCGGCTTCCCGTCGAAGGGCTTGATCCAGCGGACTTCCGCGGCGAACGAGCGCCCAATCGACCCCATACTTATCGAGCACGCCCAGCGCTGGAGGATCCCAGTTGGTCAACGCGACGTAGTCATAGAAGATCCATCGATCGCCGATCCGCCAGGCCGGCATGCGGCCGTCGATAAAAATCTTCTCTTCCGGGAGCCACCAGAGCAGAAATCCTCCATAGCCGTAATCGTTGTACATTCTGGTCCCTACCTGGTCGCGATGCGTGTGCACCCACTGCACCGCTTCGATGGGATAGTCGGTTTGGCGGAAGAATTCGCCGGGATGGAGTCCCGAGAGCGCCACCCGCTGGAGATGATCCGGTCCGGCCAGCCCCATCATGAGGCCCATCGCCGCCGTCGCGGCCAACAGCCAAGCTTTGGGCCGGAAACCCGCTGCGAGCACGAGTCGTGTCGCCTGCTCCATCGCCGCCGCCACCAGTTCCGCGCACCACGGCAGGCTCACGACGAGCAACAGCGGCACATTCCGCCAATGCCGCAGGGAAAGGAGGAGAAAGACGAGGAGGACCGTCCAGCGAACCGGTTCGACTCGGCGATAGCAGTAGAACCCAGTCAAGCTGAATCCTAGGAGATAGGCAACATAGACAAGACCGGCGCGGCTTTGGAGAGAGACCGGCTGCCACTCGTGCAACACGTCGATCATGAAGCGGTCGCTCAGCGACGCATAGATTTCCGCATACAGCCGCCAGCCGTAGGGATTGACCAATGTCACCAAGGCCGATGCGGCCAGAGCGACGGCGAACCGTCCGATCTCGCGCCCAGGCATAACCGGTTCGTCGAGACGATCGGCGAGCCCTGGCCGACGGGAAACGATCCATCGCATCACCACAGAGGCCACCAAAGTCAATCCCAGCAGGAACAGTCCTGCCGTAAACCCGCCATGGAGATTGGCCCAGAGCAGAAATAACGGAGGCAACACCCACCAGCGGCCTCGTCCGGTGGAGCAAGCATGGCGAACGACTCGGAGCGTGAGCGCCATTCCTAGGAGCGTCACCAGTTGCGTCCTGGCACCCAGGAACGGCAAGGCCACCCAGAGGGCGGCGGCGACAGCGAGGAGTTTCTGGGTCCGCCCGGCCGCCGCTGGTTCCACCGCCGCCCAGCAAGCGCCGAGCGTCACCGTGGCAAACAACAGGATGACCCCCAACGGGCCAACCGGGCCCAATCCTTGATAGATGGCGGCGATGAGCTCATCCGTAAGCCACGCATGCTCCACCCAGGGCCAATCGGGCATGGTGTGGGAATACGGATCGACAGCTGGTAAGCGCCATCCCTGACGGATCAGATCAAGCCCCGCCCTCAAGTGCCAGCCAAAGTCGGGATCGACAAGGGGTTGGAGGCTCAGATTCACAACGAAGAACAAAAGCAGCCCATCGAGGGCAGGAAACCCCGCAGCCGGATTCTTCGTTCCGCGTGGATCGTGGGTCGTCACGGACCGCGTCTGAGCCAAGCCGTCGCGGTCATTGCGCTGCAGCGACCGGCCGCCTGACCAACAGATTGCCCAATACTAGCCAGTCGACGTCCGTGCGGAGGAAACAATGGACTGCGTCGTCCGGTGTGCACACGATCGGCTCGTTCACGTTAAAGGAGGTGTTGAGTAAGACCGGCACCCCGGTCCGACGCTCGAAGGCTTCCAGCAATTTCCGGAAGCGCGGATTGGACTCGCGATCGACAGTATGCACCCGGGCGGTCCCGTCCACATGGGTGACCGCAGGGATGAGACCCTTCGCGGCCGGCAACACCCGCGCGGTGAAAAGCATGAAGGGCGATGGCGACGGTGGATCGAAATAGTCTCCGGCGCGTTCTTCCAAGACCGACGGTGCGAACGGACGAAACCATTCCCGCAACTTCACCCTGGCATTGATCAGTTCGCGCATGTCTTCGCGCCGCGGATCGGCCAAAAGGCTGCGGTTGCCTAACGCGCGCGGCCCCCATTCCATCCGGCCTTGGAACCAGAACACCAGACGGCCCCTCGCCAGTTCTTCCGCCGCGCGCGTACAGAGTTCCTCCTCCGGCAAGGCAGTGGCGACCAAGCCAGCCCGATCCAGCGCACGCCGGCACTCCTGCTCGTCAAAGGCGGGCCCTAGGTATGCTGACCGCAGCACCTCCCGGTCGGGCATCCCGCCGCAACGGGACGCCCACCACAGCGCGGCGCCCAAGGCCGCACCCGAATCCCCCGCCGCCGGCTGGACATAGATTCGTCTGAACTCCGTTTCCCGGAGCAACCGGCTGTTGGCTACGCAGTTATAAGCGACGCCTCCGGCCAGGCAGAGGGATTCGGCACGGGTGCGCGCATGCAGCGATCGAGCCAAATGCAGCAACGTGTCTTCCAACACCCGTTGCGCGCTGGCTGCGATGTCACGGTGACGCTGAGTGATCTCGTCGGCGGGTTGCCGATTCGGCCCCAGCAAGCGGATCAACTCGGGTGAAAAGATCCGCACCCGCGCCAGGTGAAAATCCAGCAACCTGGTGTTCAGCTGAAATTCGCCGTCCGGTCGCAGAGGCAGCACATGCGTGCGAAGCGCGGGCGCAAATGTTGGCTCCCCATAGGCGGCAAGCCCCATGACGATGTACTCGTCGGAGTCCGGACGGAATCCCAAAAACGACGTGACGGCGGCATAGAATTGCCCAAGGGAATGCGGCAATGGGATCCGCTTCAGCACACGGATATCCCGGCCTTCTCCCATTGCCAACAATGCCGTATGCGCTTCGGACGCCCCATCGACCACCAGAATCGCCGCCCGCTCGAAGGGTGACACCAGAAACGCGCTCGCGGCATGGCAGAGATGGTGATCCAGAAACACCGGACGGCGGTGGATGGCGCCGAAATCTCGACCCAACCGGCCCCTCAGGAACGCCAGCTCCGCCCATTCCTGACCGAGCCGTTCGAGGCTCCGCCGGCCCTTCACCCGGAAGAGTTGCGGGGATCGCAGCATCGCCCCGAGCGCCAGCACTGCCCGGCGTCCCAGAACCCAGTATTTCCACGGGACGGCGATCGCGTCCACCTCGTCGAGCCGCACCCCAGCCTCGCGCAGGCAATAGCGAATTGCGTGGAGAGGCAAGGCGGTCACATGTTTGATGCGGACGAAGCGTTCCTCTTCGGCCGCCGCCACAATCCGCCCACCCTGGACGAGCGCGGCGGCCGCATCCCGCATATTCGTGAACCCTAGAACCAACACGGACTACCTCCACAGCCCGGCCCTCGTACCGCCTCTCCCGGCGACGCAAGGATAAAGGATAAACGAGCGCTCCTCCACTGGCAAGGCGCAATCCTAAGGGGCGTATTGCAATCGTCCGCCAGTTTCTGTACGGTGAGCACGCTGTTTCCCTTCCTGTTGCCGATGAGGTGATGAGGTGTCGATGCTCGGTCACAGCGGTGTGCGTTCCATCGATCCTCGGTCGCCGGCGAACCCTACCATGCGAACCTGGATCCTTATGGCGCTGGGGCTTCTCGCGTTGGAGCTGACAGCCTGCGACAAACTCGCCGGCCTGGTTCGACGCACACCCTTGCCGGACATGGGTCCTCGCCTTCCAGTCGCCGTGAGGTTGACATTCGATCCGTCGCTAACTAACGCCCGGGTGCAGTACATCGACGCCTGCAATAGCCCATATGAAATCCCGCTCGGCGCCGAACTGGAGTCGGTGTTACTCGACGCAGCCGCGCAAAATTTCCAGTTGGTCTCAGCCTCTGGGGCGCCCCCCCAGCTGGCTTCGCCGACCCACGAAATACACCTCGACTTGCAGCGGTCGGGGCTCAAGCTGCTCACAGACAATATTTATGATCGCGTGCCCGCCGAACTGGTCTTGGAAGCCGTCGCGACCTTTAAAGATGCGTCCGGGAGTGTCCTGTCGCAACAAGCCCTCTCTGTCCAGCACAAGCAGCGATTGATCCTGGAACCGACGCAGCGTCGATGTAACTACGGCAACATGGACGAGTTCATCTACGAGGCGGCGGTTGCGCTGTCGACCCAGTTCATCCGGGCCGCCCGAGCCCAATATGAGTCCGGCGCCCGAGAGGCTTTGCCTGCGCCTTCCGCCACCGTGACCCAGCCAGCGGGTCCGCTGTCGGGATCTGCCGCAGCAAGAACGCCAGTCTCCGCTGTCTCGTTCAAAGCGACATTGGTGGACGAGAACGGCGACCTGCTGCTGGAAGGAGGCGAACGCATCCGGATTCGTATCGACCTGGCTAACGGCGGCGGGCAGGCCGTTCACGGCGTGTCTGCATCGATAACGGGCACGCCGGCAGTGGTGTCGCAATTTCCGGCCACTACGCTGCCGGTCAACACGCTTCAACCCGGGGAGTCTCGCTCGATTGAATTCGTCGCGACGCTTCCGCCGTCGATCCAGCCGCAACGCGCCGAATTGCAGGTGACCCTTTCGGATGCAACCGGCACGCCGGTCGCGCCGGTTCAGACTCTGACCGCGTTCGTCCGTTCAAGAGGTTCGAAACCGGAATCAGCCGAGGCAGCGACCGCTGCTCCGAATGCGTTCCACCGTCTCGAAACCTACCTTGTCGCGATCGGACTCAGCGTCTATCGCGATCAACAGATCCCGGGGCGCAAGTACGCGGCAGAGGATGCCGAGCACGTGGCCGCCTCGTTCCGATCGCTGGGCGGCGTGCCCGCTGCCAATATACGAATCCTCCAAGATGTCAAGGCCCTGCGGCCGGACATCGAGGAAGCGTTGCTCGACTGGTTACCCACCCGCGTCCACGGCAATGCCCTTGTCGTCATCTACTTCGCCGGACAGGCCTTCGCAACGCCGACCGGCGAAACCTTTCTCGTTCCCTATGACGGCAGCAGTTCCTCCACTTCGCGACTCTACCCGGTGAAAGAGTTGGAGGCGGCGTTAGGGAAGCTCAAGGCCGCACAGACCCTCTTTATCTTCGACGGAGGGATCGCCAGGCTGGGCGGAGACGCCCGCATGAAGAGCAAGGCTCCCCGCTGGGATACTACCGGCCACGGAGTCGTTCGGCTTATCGGGCTCGACGGATTCGGCAAGGGACTAGAGTCCGATAAGTTCCGGCATGGTCTGTTCACGCATTACCTGCTCCGCGGCTTGCAAGGCGACGCCGACGCCAACCATGACGGAGCGGTAACGTTGGGTGAGTTGAGCAGTTTCCTGGATCAGAAGGTGCCGGCTGCCGCCAAATCCGGCTTCAGCCAGGAGCAACGTCCACTTATCCTCCCACCTCTGCGGTCAATGGATACGGCTGCGGGCGTGATTCTGACCCAACCCGGGCTTACGGGAGCGCTGTCGGAGATTCGGTAAGTCGGTGGACGTGTGAGAGAGCCGCCCGGGCTTTCAAAATACAAAGAACACGAAAGGCAGCTCGGGGCTTGAGCCCCTCGCCGCCTTTCGTGCGCAGACGCCCGAACTGCTTATTCGGTGCCTTCCTTGCAGAAGCTCCGCTCGTAGTTGATAATCGTCCAGGCTTCTTCTTCCGTAATGGCAGCAGGGATCAAAGACACCATGCCTGTACCCGGGCTACCGTTCTTGATGACCCAAAACAGCTCTCCGTCCTTCCGCTTCTTATGGAACTTGCAATTCGTGAAATTGCGCGGGCTGGGGTTCAGAATCTGCCCGGCAGGGCCGTCGCCTTTGCCTTCTTTACCATGGCAGTTGAAGCAGGTGCCCTTTCCTTCAAACAGGGCCTTGCCTTTAGCTAGGTTTTCTGGTGTCTTGGGGATCGGGTTCTTCAGCGCCCTGGCTTCAGCAATCTGATCCGGCGGAACCCGGGGTTTGAGTGGATCGCGTTCTTCCGCGACCGCCACAGTGGCCGTCACGAATATGAGCGCAGTCAAGATACCAAGTGACCTCGAAAGATACCCCATCACGACGCCTCCTTTTTAGAGAATAACCACTCCGTGGTTAATGTTGCGCCCTGAAGAAAGCAGAAGCAGATGAAGCGGATGAGTGGACAGCAATCATCCCAGCCGCTGAAGCGGCGGCACTATAGCAACGAGCGCGCGTCTTGTCAAGAATTTGATGCCGCGTCAAGCCCTCCGCTACGCGGGCTTTCGGCTTCCGCTCCCACCTCCTCAGGTAACACCCACTGACCCTTCCAGCCGTTTCGAACCCAAGGACTATGCCACCAAGGTAACGCCGAACGAAGCGCATCATGTCACCCGCTTAGCGAAGAGACGCGCCTCGGACGGCGCCCGCAATTCGGGTACGTGTGGCGCCTTTGCGCCTCAGCTTTCATGCCCCTCCCACCGGCAAAGGGACTTCCATCTGGAGTGTAGCAGAGAAGGATGACAGAGGGGCGGGAAACGCGGCTCAGCGCTTCAGCACAATATCCCGTACGACCTTGCCGCTGGGGCCGAAGGGTTTCTGCGGTTTCCCGTTCAGTTCGGCTCGAACGCCGCCGGCATTCCCCAGCGTCAGCGTAAATTGGTCCTGAGCCTTCCAGCGGGCTTTTTCGCCTGGCCTGAGGAGGGCCTCTTGCGGACTGCCGCCGTCGACTTGTACGACTACCCAGCTTAACTCTGTGGCTTCGAGATCCAGAACCAACGGCTCGTCCCCCGAGCCCGATCCGTCGAGCGCCAACCCGGCCAAAGGACCGTCCGAATCCGATGACGGAGGGCTCGACGGTTCCGGCTCGGCCACTGACGCGGTCGCCGACTGAGACGCCGACTCGGACGACCGGCTCTCCGCTCTGCCGGTCGATCCTTCGCCGGCCGTGGAGAGGCCGCTCGTCTCAGCCAGCTCCTGCATCTGTCGCTGCGCGATTTCGCGCGTGTCCTTCGGCGCAAGCGCGGCTTTCTTCGACACGACAGCGGAAGGTTCCGGAACAGAACGCTGGATCACCGAGGATTGCTCCCGACTCAGGAGCAGGACGAGGGCCAACACAGCAATGCCGATCGCGATGCCGACCGCCTTCCGATTCGCTTTTCGGCGTCGCTCTTCTTCCGCCTGGCGTATCCGTAACCGTTCCCGCTCCTCTTGTTTTTCATAGAAGGCACCAGCCGACTGGACGAACCGGTGAATCGCGTCCTCCTCGTCCAGCCCCAGCGAACGGGCATAGGATCGGACGAATCCTCTCACAAACACCTGATCGGGCAACTTGGCGAAGTTGCCCTCTTCCAGCGCCTTGACAAAGTCAGAGCGGATGCGGGTCTTGGACGCCACTTCGTCGATTGTCAGACCTTTGGTCTCCCGCACTTGCCGTAAAAATTCGCCGATCGATTCCATGCGAGGGCTACCGTTTCAGCCGATCCAGGAGTTGTTCAGCAGCGGCGGCATACTCGCCTCCTTTGTCGAAGGTCGAGACTTTCGCCAAGATTTCGCGTGCCTTGCTGTCGTAACCCAACTTATAGTAGGCACGGCCCAACTCCAGATGGAGCATGGCTGGCGGCACGCTCGGAGGGGTGACCAACAACGCGTCTTCGAACGCCTCCACGGCTGCCTGCATATCGCCTTCGTGCGCCAAGGCTCGTCCCAGGTGATAGCGTGCCAGATCAGGCGTGGCGTAGAGCGGATTACTCAACGCCCGCTTATACGACTCGATCGCATCGGCCCACCGGCCCTGCTGAGCCAACACCTGTCCGAGATACGTGTGGGCCTCCGAATAGTCGTCATCGAGACGGATCGCCTCACGGAACGCTTCTTCCGCCTCTTTCAACTTGCCCTGCAAGGCGTAAATGTGGCCGAGTCCGTAATGGGCGTGCTTGTTGTCGGGGTTCAGTTGAATCGCTTTCTGGAAGGACACGAACGCTTTTTGGCGATCGACGCTCAGGTTGGCGACCCCCTCCAGATAGTAACCGTTGGACTTTTTGATGATCTCTTCCGTCGCGCACCCGACAAGCATCCAAGGCTCAAGCGCCGCGAACGCCAGCAGCCAAAAGCACAGAGTGCGGCGATCACGTCTCCCCAAGGCGAAACGGCTGTTGGCTCCGACCATCACGGCACATCCTCGAAATGCGTCAACCGCTTGAACTCGCGGAATCGGCGCTCGATGTCTTTGTAATCCAGGGCGCGCAAGCGGTCAAGGCTAAAGGCTTCAACGGTAAAGGAGGCCATCACACTGCCGAAGATGACCGCCTGACGGATAGCCTCGGGAGACCGGTTCCCCGTCGCCGCCAGATAGCCCAGGAACCCACCGGCGAACGTGTCGCCCGCTCCGGTCGGATCACGGACTTCCTCCAACGGAAACGCCGGGGCGCCGAACATCTGCTTTTCGTTGAACATCAGAACCCCGTATTCCCCGCGCTTGATGATCAGATGCTTTGGCCCTCTCGCCAAAATGGTTTTCGCCACCCGAACGAGATTGGGATGATCACCAAGAGCCCTGGCCTCGGCGTCGTTGACGATCAGCATGTCAACGTGCTCGAGAACCCGCCAGAGAGCCTCGCGCTTGCCCGTGATCCAGAAATTCATCGTGTCGCAAGCGATCAGCGACGGTCGCTCCACCTGCCGCAGCACGTCCAACTGCAGGTCCGGATCGATATTACCGAGGAACAGCACGTCGGGCGTTCGATAGTGCGCGGGAATCTTCGGCCGGAAAGACTCGAAGACATTCAGCCGCGTGTCCAACGTATGGGCCTCATTGAGCTGATGAGTATATTCGCCTTTCCACCGAAAGGTTGCCCCCGGCCGCCGTTCCAGACCCGCCAGATCGATTCCGCGGCTTTTGAGAAACTTGACATGGTGTTCCGGGAAATCCTCCCCGACGACGGCGATCAGATCGACGCTGGTGAAGTAACTCGCGGCGGTGGCGAAGTAGGTCGCCGACCCTCCCAGCACTTCAGTCGCCTCGCCGAACGGCGTTCTGACCGTATCGAGCGCCACCGACCCGACAACTAGCAATTTCCCCATTGTCTCTTCACCTTCGTTTCCCCGACCTGTTTTTCACGGTCCGCTTCACGCATGACGCTTCACGTTCAAATACCGGCCGATCAAGAGATCCAACCGTCTCCGCGTCGCCTGGGAAATCATCCGCGGATCTGTCACGATGGCATCTTTCAGCGCCTGGCCACACCCGCAATTGGCCGGCTCGACAGCCGTCGGCAGCGCCTTCCGCAACAGGCGTTTGGCCAGCTCAACATTGTTGCGTAAGGTCGTGAGTATGGCTTCGACCGTGACCGCTTCTTCGGTCTCGTGCCAACAATCGTAATCCGTCACGAGGGCAACCGTGGCATAGCACAACTCGGCTTCCCGCGCCAGCTTGGCTTCCGGCATGTTGGTCATTCCAATCACATCCACACCCCACGTGCGGTAGAGCAGGGATTCTCCACGGGATGAAAACTGCGGGCCTTCAATGCAGAGATACACACCGCCCTCGTGCACAGTGGCACCTGCTTCATGGGCCGCTTTGGATAAGGAGCGGGCCAACGACCGGCATACAGGATCGCCGAAGGCCACATGCGCAACGAGCCCGCCCTCAAAGAAGGTGGACGCGCGCTGTCTGGTCAAGTCGATGAATTGGTCCGGCAAGACAACCGCGCCCGGCTTGATCGCCTCCTTCATGCTCCCAACCGCACTGATTGAAATGACGCGGCGCACGCCGAGCCACTTCAGCGCATAGATATTGGCGCGATAGTTGATCTCGCTGGGGTTGAACCGATGACCGCGGCCGTGACGGGAAAGAAAGGCCACCTGTACTCCATCGAGCGTCCCGAGCACGACGTCGTCCGACGGCCGCCCGAACGGAGTCCGCACGGTCGCACGGCGGACCCGGCTCAGACCGTCCATTTCATAGAGACCGCTCCCCCCAATAATTCCCAGCAGTGCTTGAACCTTGTCTGTTGCCGTCTTCATCCCGCCGTGACTCCCGCTACAACTGGACGTCCGCTCGGTGTGTTCGCCTGCACTTGCCGACCCAAACCGGCAAGGAAATGCTCGATCATCGTCATCATTGTGTCGACGATCCGCTCCTCCGATTCATCTTCCGCGAGCGACAACCAGAGAATGCCGGGTTCCTTCCGGAACCAGGTGAGTTGCCGTTTGGCGAAACGCCGTGTATCCCGCTTCAACAACCGAACGGCTTCCGCATACCCGCAGTCTCCGTCGAGATAAGCGGCGATCTGCCGATACCCGAGCCCCTTCAGCGAGCTCAACCGCCGATCATAGCCTTTCGCCAACAGACCCCGAACTTCGTCAACCAACCCTCGGGCTAATTGCGTGTCCACCCGCTCTTCGATGCGGCGGTACAGCGCCTCCCGTTCTCGCGTGAGGCCGATCAGAAGCGGTGTAAACGGCCTCTCGCCGAACCCATGGCTTTGATGGATTGCAGAGAGCGGTCGTCCCAGCAGATGATAGACTTCCAACGCCCGCACGACTTTGACCTGGTCATGCGGATGGAGCCGGGCGGCCGATTCCGGATCGACACGAGTCAGCTCACGATGCAGAGCCTCCGGCCCTCGTTGTCTTGCTTCCTCTTCGAGTTGGGCTCGAAACGTCGGGTCAGCCTTCGGCCCCTCACACAGTCCACGAAGCAGGGTGCGGACATAGAGACCCGTGCCTCCCACGACCAGCGGCAGACGGCCTTCACCGTGCAGTCGCTCGATCTCCGGCAACGCCGCTTGCCGGTACATACCCGCATTGAATGTTTCGTCGGGATCGACCAAGTCAATCAGCCGGTGCGGCACACCATCCCGCTCTTCCGGAGTCGGCTTGTCCGTCCCGATATCCATCCCTCGATAGACCTGTCTAGAATCCGCGGCCAGGACTTCCGTCTGGAGACGCTTAGCCAGTCTGACGGCGAGCCGGCTTTTGCCGACGGCGGTCGGGCCCACAACGACCACAACCGGCTTGAACCCGATGATCTCCTCGCTGCCGCCCATGGGAAAACCGCGCGACAACAGCCTCAACACCCTCAGGTCCGACCGAATATCTTCGCCAGTTCCTCGGCCGGCAGACGCAAGGCGACTCGGCGACCGTGCGGACAGGTCATGATCAGCCCTTCCTTGACCCAGTCCTCGATCAACTGCTTCACCTCCGGCAGATTCATCACGCGCCCCGCTCGAACCGCCCCGTGACAGGCCAGGGTGGCGATGATGGGACGCATCTTCGCTTCTAGCGACGACAGTGACTCCCATTGAGTCAGTTCGTCGATCAGGTCCTGGATCAAAGACGCCGCATCAAGACGGCCCAACAACGCGGGAACCGCTCGAACGATGAACGTTCCCGTGCCAAAGGGCTCGATCGCCAATCCCAGTTGTTCGAAATCGCCCAAACGTCGTTCCAACAGAATCGCCTTGTCGGGCGGTACGTCAATCGGCTCGGGAAGCAGCAGCGGTTGCGACTGAACGGCTCGTCTCTGCCAGGCCCGCCACAATCGTTCAAACAAGACCCGCTCATGAGCCGTGTGCTGATCGACGACTTGGAGTTCCGACCCGACCTGCGCGACGAGAAAGGTCCGATTGATCTGTCCAAGCGGGAGGACCTCCAGTCCCGCCACCCCGTAGGGTTGCCCCGATTCATGAACAAATGAGGTTTGAAGGGTCTCGCCGTCTGAGACGTCCCGGATCGCCGTCCTTGGAGTCGCCACCGCCACCTCGGATCGCGGACCGGACCAGACGTCCGGCTGGCGCAACATGGACTGGTCGGAGCCTGCGGCGGTGGATTCCCTCGGCCCAGATCTGTCCCAGCCTGCGAATTGGACATCCCCTACTGGAACGAAGCGCGGCGTGGCGCCCAGGGCCTCCCGTACCGCCTGTCGGACGGCGTGGTGCACGGTCTCCTGATCGACGAAACGGATCTCGCGCTTGGTCGGATGGACGTTGACATCCACCCGGCTCGCATCCACGTCCAAAAACAGCACGAACACCGGATAACGGCCCTTTGCGAGAAAGGACGCATAGCCGTCGGCGATCGCATGGAAGACCGTGGCATTGCGGACCGGCCGCCGATTGACAAACAAATCCTGCGGTGTCCTGGACGCGCGCGCGTGAATCGGCTGGATCGCAAAGCCGCCGATTTTGAGGCCGGGCCACTGTCCGCTCACTTCGACCGCCCGGTCGAGAAAGGAGAGGCGATAGATCTGCAGGACCCGGTCGCGCACCGAAGAGACAGCCGGGAGATTGAGCACCACACGGCCGTTGTGGAAGAGTCGGAAATGGACGGAAGGCCACGCCAGGCCGGCTTGCTGAACCGTCTGAGTGATATGGGCGAACTCAGTAGTCGGACTCTTGAGAAATTTCTTGCGCGCCGGCGTGTTGTAGAACAGATCGGTGACCTCCACGCGGGTGCCACGCACCGCCGCGGCGTCTTCAATCTTAATCACCGAGCCTCCGACAACGGACACCTGCGTGCCCACCGGCTCATCCCGACTGCTCGTCAGCAGCCGGACTTTCGAAACGGCGGCGATGCTGGGCAGGGCTTCACCGCGAAACCCCAACGTCCGCACAGACCAGAGGTCTTGATCCGAGCGTAGCTTGCTCGTGGCGTGGCGTTGGAAGGCGAGGGGCGCGTCCGCGCGGCTCATGCCCTCGCCGTCGTCGGTCACACGAATGAGCCCCAATCCTCCGTCTCTGACTTCGACCGTGATCGTGGAGCTTCCGGCATCCAGACTGTTGTCGAGCAACTCTTTCACGACGGCCGCCGGTCGCTCGATGACCTCTCCGGCGGCGATGCGGCCGACGACTTCGACGGGCAGCACGCGGATCTTTCCGACGCCGCCGTCGGGACTCATCGATCACGCTCCAGGAGAAGCGGAGGGAACAACACGGGTGAACGGAAACTGTCGCGGCAAACCTGTGGTCATCGGATTTCGGCCAACTTGGCTTTGGCCAGCTTCGCTTCGTCGGAGGAAGAGAACTCTTCGATCACCCGCTTCAAGTACTTACGGGATTTGGCGATATCGCCGGTCTCGGCTGTCGACAACCCCAATTTGAACAAGGCCGACGGCACCTTCTCGTTCCCAGGATACTCGTTCACGACGTGCTCGAACGACTGGATCGCCCGCACGTAATCCTTCATGCTGTAGTAGGATTCGCCAAGCCAATAATACGCGTTGGGCGTCAGCGAGGTGGCGGGAAAGTCTTTGATGAACCGCTGGAATCCCGTCACGGCCAACTCGTACCGGCCGTTCAGGTAGTCGTTGTACGCCAGGTTGAAGGCCGAGGTCGGCGTGATCGCCGGCATGCCGGGCAGCACCGGCGAGAGATCCGGCGCAACCGGCGATTTCGGTGGCTTGGAGAGACGGGAGGATTCCGCCACCGCGGCATCCGCTTTGGAAGCGGCCACCTGGCTGATCTGTCCTTCTTCCAACTTGGCCAAGCGCGTTTCCAGTTTCTGCAGTCGGGCAGCGACGTCTTCAAGCCGCTGTTTGAAGCTGTCGGCATCGCGGCTCTTTTCCAAAGACTCCAGCCGCCGTTGCATTGCTTCCTGCCGCTTCAGCTCCTGCTCCTGCGTCTTGGCGACGGTGCGTAGCTCCTCCCGCAGATCGACGAAATCCGCGTGCTTGGCGCAGCCGAAGGCGGTTAACGACAACGTTAACAATCCGGAAAGCATCTGAGCATGACGGAACATGAGGGATGTCTTCCCGCCTAGCGGGAATCCTTCAGTTGATTGAGTTTGTCAAGCGCCTTTCCGGCCTCGGGCGTTCGGGGATACAGCTCGATGACCTGCTTCAGCGTCGTGGACGCACGCTTCCGATCCTTCAAGGCCAGATAGGCATAGCCTTTTTTGAGCAGCGCAGCCGGCACCTTTTCGCTGTTCGGATAATCCAATCGTACTTGATCGTACGCTTCGATCGCCCGCTTGAAATCCTTCTTGCCGTAATAGGTCTCTCCCAACCAAAACCGCGCGTTCGGCGCGAGGTCCGAATTGGGATACTCAGCCAGAAAGGCGGCGAACCCCTGACGAGCTCCCTCCAGATCGCCCGCCTTGAACTTGTTGAGCACGCGCTCGTATACCTCGCGGGGATTGGCGTCCGCGGCGTCGGATTCGATTCTGGACATCGCCTCGACGGAACCGACGGCGTCCCCCTGCACGGACGACGAAGCTGCCCCACCCGGCTCCTCGGCGGGCGCTTTGGGCTGTTCGACCATCTGGTTGAGCGTCGAGCGTTGAGCCGGCCGTTGGCTCGGCTGCCGCTGGACCGCAGCAGGCTGGGAACGAACCTGCGCCATCTCGCCCACTGCCCTGGAGATTTCATCCAGGCGACGATCCTGCTCGTCCAACCGCGCGGCGAATTTCTCGCCCGCGGTTTCGAGCGCTTTGGCGACAGACGAAACGCTCCGGTTGACCTCGTTGAGATGACCGGTCATGATCCGGTTCACTTCGTTGATGTGAGTGGTCGCGGCCTTGATGTCCGCCTCCACCTTCGCCGCCAGGGCATCAGTCCGCCTCGAGAATGCGGCATTCTGCTGCTCGAAAGACGCCGACAGTTGTTTGACGGCTTGCTCCTGGTGCTTCACTTCTTCGCCCAACTTGACCAGGCCTTGCTTAAACTCGCTCAAAGCGTGACTGAATTTCGCCGCCTGTTCGCTCGATGCCTTACTTTGCGCATCCAGTTGCTGGGCCAATGCGCCAGCCCTAGCGTCGACGGCAGCGATCGACTTCTGCTGCTCGTCGAGCCGCGCGTCGATCGCCTTGGTCAACTCGGTAATGGTCTTGTGCACGGTCTTGTGCACGGCGTCCAGGCGGGCTGCCACTTCATCCAGACGGGCCGATGTCCTGGTAGATTCCGCCCCCCATTCCTGTTTCAAGGCCGCAGCATGCTCGCGCAGGTCTTTGTCGAACTTGCTTTCCAAAGACGCGAGCCGGGCTTTCTGCTCGTTCTCCAGCTTGTGCACCAATTGCTCCAGCCTGGCGAGCTTGTCCTCTTGAGACCGGACCAACTGCATGGCCTGATGTGCCGTCATCTGGATGTCTCCTCGAAGGCTGGGCAACTGCTCCTCCTTCACGCTCCGAATCTCTTCGGCCAGGCGCGCACGCGTTTCCCCTACCATCCGATCGATTTCCTCTTTGGCCTTCTGGATCTTGTGCTGCAACTCCTGCTGAGTCTTCTGCAACTCCCGGTTGGTCTGTCGCAAATCCGCCTGCTGGGCCAAGCACCCGGAGATGACTACCCCCCCCACCAAGCTGAAAATTGGCAGACCATACCTGTATGACCCGAGTGCGTTCGGCATACGCCTGCTCATGGAGGCCCCGTCACGGCCGCTCATCGGACGCTTAGTCATCGCACCGCTTCACGCCTTCACTTCGTGCGAAGCACGAGGTGGCCTCGACGGTTCTGCTGGTAACAGGACTCCGTACGCTCCCTGCAGAACGGTCGCTCCTTTCCGTACGACACGACGGTCAGCCGATTGGCACTCACGCCAAGCTCGACCAAATAATTCCGGACGGCCTTGGCGCGCTTCTCACCCAACACCAAATTGTACGCCAACGTGCCGCGCTCATCACAGTGCCCTTCGATCTTGATCAGCGAACCGGGATTGGCTTTGATCCACTCGGCGTCGTGGGCCAAGGCCATTCGTCCCTCTTCCGTAATCGTCCAACTGTCGAAGGCGAAGAACACGTCTCGAAGCCCCGCCGCAGCGGCTGCGGCTTGCTCACGACGCATCTCCTCTATCTGCTTGGAGGCGCTGTCCGAAGGCTGGACCTTCGCCATCAAGGTTCCGCCTCCGACCCGCTCCTCGGTGGCGCCTTTGCCCGGCCCGACTGGTTCCAGCCCCCTCAAGCCTCCGCCTTCGGACCCAGCACTTGCCGCATCTGTCCCTCGGCCTGAGACGGTCAGATCGGGGAAACTGGAGCTCGCCCCCGCACCTTGTTTGGTATCGCCGGCTCCGCCTGACATGCCCAAGGACCCTTCGTTCAAGCTTTCTCCAGACGCCAGGGATCCACTCCGGGATTTCGCCAATCTTTCCTCCGAGGACTTCGAACCCGAGCCGGCCTGCACGGATTTTTTGGAGCAACCGGTCCCGGTCACCATCATCACCCCCAGCATGACGACAAGGCAGGCTGCGAAGGATCGTGCATTCATGGGTTGCTCTCCTCTTCTGTGCGAAATGGACCGTCCGCTCACACTCTCTCACCGAAGCCTTCTGACGGCGGTTGGCTTACAGGGCCGGCGACCATGCAGGCGAACCGTAGTAGGTCCCCCCGTAGGTCAGCCGTTCCAAATCTCTGCCGTCGGCGTTGATCATGTAGAGATGGCTTTTCCCGTCGGCCGTCGAGCTGAAGACCAAATGCCGGCCGTCCGGAGACCACGATGGCGAGTCGTCCACGCCTGGCCCAGTCGTGATCTGGATCCGCTTCTGCCCGTCCGGACTGATGAGGCACAGTTTGTATTCCTTGCGAGGAGTCCGGCAGACATGTGCGATCCAGTTTCCGCGAGGAGACCATGCGGGCGCGGCGTTGTAGTCGCCTTCAAAGGTGAGTCGCCGGACATTCGACCCGTCCGCACTCATCAAGTAAATCTGAGGCCCGCCGCCCCGATCGGAGGTGAACGCGATCTCCCGGCCGGAAGGTGACCAGGACGGCGAAAGATCCGCAGCCGGGTTGACGGTAAGCCGCTGCAGCGCCTTCGTTCGCGTATCGAGTCGGTAGATTTCCGCATTGCCGTCCTGGCTCGTCGTGAACGCCAGATAATTGCCGTCCGGAGAGAGCGCCGGCGTGATGTTCAATCCTCCCAGCGATACCAGTGTCCACCGTTTCCCCGTCGCCAGTTCGATCAAATCAATGTCCTGGGTATTTCGGCTCCGGTACGTCGTGAACACGAGAAACCGCCGATCGGGTGACCATCGCGGCATCAAATTCAGAAAGCCGTCGGCCGTGATTTGCCGAGGCTCGTAGCCGTCGTAATCCATCACGAACAGCTCGCGCGCACCGCCAACCTCAGAAACGAACGCGATTTTCGTCCTCGCGATGCCCGGCTCACCCGTATAGCGGTAGACCAGTTCGTCGGCAAATCGGTGCGCCATCAGCCTGACAACGGAGGTCGAGCCGACGTATCGCTTCCCTCCCACTATCTCGTCGCTGCCGCCGTCATAGACGTATCCATCGACGACGACATCGGCCTCTTTGCCGTTGTCTTTGAGCCCCACCCTCCCCCATACCAGCACAGCGACGCCATGATCCGTCGCCTGCTTGAGGACAGCCTTTTCGGCATTCCCGACATCCCGCACCTTGATGCCGAGGCTGGGCAAGTCGACCAAGGTAAACACCAACGAGCGCCGAAGATCGGCCTTGAGCACCTCCTCCACTCGCCCGCCGAGCCACTCAGGCCCGCCACCATTTTGGAAGCCCAACACCCCGATCGGAATTTTCTCGAAGTCTGGACGGGTCGCCTCGAGAAAGACATCCGTTGCCTTGGATTCTAGGATTCCCACCAACACCACCCCAAGGGTGAGGGCTAGAATCAAAATGCTCAACCCTTTCATGGGATACTCAACCGACCTGCTCTCCGACCGTAAAGCTGAAATGAGCGTCCAGATACGAATCCGTCATCTCCGGAGGAAACGCGGGTAGAGGATTGGCACTCAAGACTGCGCGTTTTCCGGCAAGATCGTAATAGTCGTTGCCGGAGGACTGTTCGATAATCACATTGCTAACCAACCCGCTGCGATGCAGCCTAAATTTTACCACGACGGTAAGCGCCTTTTCCGGGACATCGACCGGAGGAGCCGTCCAGAGGCTGCTGATCTTCTGTTGCACTCGAGCGAGGTAGCGATTGGATCCAGGCCCTGTCGAGGAGACCCTCATGGAGGTTTCGGGGCTCCGGACGGTCGGTACCTTGGCCACAGCCACCTGGACCTGTTTAATCGACGGCTCCGACACAGGTTTCGCCTGTTGCGACGGCTCGACCGGCTTGACGGAACGCGGCATGGACTGGAGCTTCTTGAGCTCTTCCTCCAACTCCTGGTCGAACTGGTCGAACTGCTCAGCCAAGGAGGGCTGGCGCAGTTGCGCCTGCGCCGTCTTGACCGGTTCTCTGGGAGCCACCGGAGTCATGGGCGTCATGTCGGGAACCTTCAAATTGCCTAAAAGCGTATCGATGTCACTGCTGATTTTTTCCGGGGCGCGGTCAGTCCGCGGCACATCCACCCGCTGCGACAGCGTCACAGGTTTAGCCGGGCTCAGTTCGCCGAATTTCGGCGCCTCGGGCGGCAACTCGATACCTTTCAAGACATCGCGCATCACGTCCCCTGAAGACCGTCGGGCACCGAGCGCATCGCTCCGCACCGGCGGCGGGATCGGCGCAGACGCGACCGGTTTGGCCGCCGCGATCGGAGGCAACGGCGCCGGTTTGACCGGCGGCGGAACGGCTGGCTGGACAACCTTGTGCGGTTTCATCACATCGGCTTGCCGCGCGGCAGGCGTTTCGGTCGGCCGGACGGGGAGCGACATCGTCACCAAGGAGACCTGCACCGACGCCAGAGGCCGTTCATCGTGTTGCATCAAGCGCACCCCTGAAATCACAAGCAGCGCGCACACGTGCAACGTCAGCGAGACAATCACGGTCCATGTGAACCGCACACCCAACGCCTCGCGCTGGTCCGCGTCAAGGGTAAGGGGCAACAGCCTGGGAAGCGTATGCGTCGCCATTAAGGATAAGGATCTGTGGGTCAGAGCGGACTGTGACGGCGATCCGCCGGTGTGACCTGTTGTTCCATCACCCGCTCGCCGGTGACCGGATCGGTCACCATCCCGAGTTTTTCGATCCCCGCCCGCTTCACACCGTCCATCACCTGCACAACGATCCCGTACGGTACCTCGCGATCGGCCCGCAGGTACACCGACACCTCCGCGTTCTGTTCCTTCAGCGACTTAAGACGACGTTCAAGCTGCGCGACGCTCACCGCATCCTTGTCGAGATAGAGTCGTTGATCCTTCTCGATCGTTAAGACGACGCGCGCCTCCGGCTTGATCGTATTGGTGGCTGAAGTCGGGAGCTTGATGTCGATACCGCGATACAGCATGGGCGCTGTCACCATAAAGATCACTAACAAAACCAGAACAACATCAACCAACGGAATGACATTGATTTCGGCGAGGAAGCGCCGATGCCTGGTCTCAAAGAGCGTCATCGGACCCCCACACCGGCCTGTTTCCTTTGGATCTGGACCAAGTTCAGCAAATCGACGCTAAACGTTTCGAGACGGAATGCCGTCCGGCGAATGCGCGCCAAGTAATAATTATACGCAATCACCGCGGGAATAGCCGTGAACAGTCCGGCCGCCGTGGCGACCAGCGCCTCCGCCACCCCGGGCGCCACGGCGGCGATGCTGGCGGTTCCCTGGAGCCCGATTTCCCTGAACGAATCAATAATCCCCAAGACGGTGCCGAGCAGGCCGATGAACGGCGTAATATTTCCCGTGGTGGCTAAAAACGGCAAGTACGCCTCCAACTGAGCGATCTGATTTTGCACAATATATGCCACAGTCCGCTCGATATATTGCCGATCCAAGCTGGCCGGACCCTCTCCGCTTTCCTGGCCTCGCAGATAAGAAAGTCGGTCGCCGGATTCCTCCCCCTGTCCGGCATCCAGCCGATCCATTAAGCTCATGAAAACACTGGCGCTTGGACTCCTGATTGCTCGGCGAGCCTGCCGCCGTAGTTCATCCGCATCTTTGCTCTTGGCAAAGGCGGTCAGAAAGCGGTGATCTTCGCGATCGACTGTGTGGAAAACGCGCCACTTGTAGAGAATCACAGCCCAGGAAATAACGGAGAAGAGCAAGAGCAGGAGCAAAATGACCTTCGAGACGAGTCCGAGCGAACCGATGAAGCCCGTCAAGTCTGATTGAAACACCATTACGTTAGAACCTCTCCTCCTCTGTCAAAAGAAAGTATGAACGACCACACACACCTGCTCGCAGGGGAAAGATGGCGGGGCCGACGGGATTTGAACCCGCGACCTCCAGATTGACAATCTGGCGTCCTAAACCAAGCTGAACGACGGCCCCGTGCAGACTCAGAGGTGGAGACGAAACAGGCTATCTTCCAGATTCGACCGGTTCTCGATACAACTCCGGAACGGTCGACTTGCAACGTCCTGGGAGTTTCGACTGCGCTGAAGTCTTTCAGGCTCCGCCCCTACCGCTAAGGCTCTCTCCACCTGACTGGTAGGCGGAACAGGGATTGAACCTGTGACCTCTGCCTTGTAAGGGCAGCGCTCTGCCGACTGAGCTATCCGCCTAATTTGCTCGATAGCCCGAATAGTTGCGGATGCTATCAAGTCCTCTATACCTTGTCAACCGAATCACGCACCTTGCTTGCAAAACCTCTACTCGTGTCGAATCGACCAGGCTGTTTTAGCTCGGTCATGCCGGCGGCCCCACTGTTCGGCGTCGCTGCTTGCGGGGAAAATATTGGGCGTGCAGACGCTTCAACCGCTCACGTTCGACATGCGTGTAGATCTGCGTCGTCGCAATATTCGCATGACCCAACATCGCCTGGACCGAGCGAAGATCGGCGCCGCGATCCAACAGGTGCGTGGCGAACGAGTGCCGCAACATGTGCGGCGAAATCGTTTTCGCGATGCCCGCGGCGGCGGCGCGGAGACGCAACAACTTCCAAAACCCTTGCCGGGTCAGCGGCCGGCCCCGGCGCGTGATAAAGACGTAGGCCGACTCCCGGTTCTTGAGCAACTCGGCTCGCCCGTTCCGCAAATAGCGCATGATCTTGCATTTGGCAACTTCCCCCATCGGCACCAACCGTTGTTTGGAACCCTTTCCGGTTGCCAGCACATAACCCGCATCCAGGTTAAGGTCGGTCATCCGGAGACCAACCAATTCCGAAACCCGCATGCCCGTCGCGTACAACAACTCAATCATCGCAGCATCACGTACACCCTCCGGTCCTGACTTGCCCTCCCAGTCCAGCAATGCGGTCACTTCGCGCGGCGCCAGCACGGCCGGCAGGCGCATCCCCTGGCGGGGACTGTTCAGCCCAACCGTAGGGTTTTCCCGTACCAACCCTTCCCGCACGAGAAACCGAAAAAACCCCCGCAGCGCAGCCAAGCAACGAGCCGTCGAGGCCGGAGCCATCCGCAGCCGCTTCAGATGGACGAAAAAATCCGCCATTGTGTGTCGCGTGACGTCCGCCGGGCGATGGATCCCTTGAGCGAGTAGAAAGGACATAAACTTTTCCAAGTCCCGTCGATAGGCCTCCAGCGTCTGTGGCGAGAGGCCACCTTCAATCCGAAGATAGCTGAGATACCGCCCGATTAAGCCGGCCAGCACCGTATCCGGTAGAGCCTCAACGCCTATCGACAGCTTCCCGCCTCGGCCCATTCCACTCATCCAGGCTCCTCCTGCGCGGTGAAGTCCCTCTGTGTCGCGGTTCGCCGGCGACTATAGCCAAGCTCCGATCGGAACACAATGTCGACGGGGACCTGACCTTGACACCCCTCCGAGCCTTGCCTATAGTAGCGGCATTGCAGGGTAAGTGTCCGCCATGATGACTATTGAAAACGATGCCCAGCGCGCTTTGTTTTCGTCTCCCCGCCGGACCAATGTTCGTTTCTCTGTTTGCCGTCCTCTTGTCTTCATTCGCTCTTTGTGACGCCTCCACGGCGCTCGCCTCAACGGAGCCCTCACCCCGTACGTCGCGCGCTGAGCAGGGTAGATCCCTGGGAAGCCAGTCCCTCCCCGTCGTCCTGGACCAAGCTAAACGACTCATTGAAACTCAACGGGCCGACGCGGCCGTACCGCTGCTCAAGAGCTTCATCGGCACCGCGCCGAAACCCGAACACGTGGACGACGCGTATCTCCTGCTTGGCGCCGCGTTGTACCACACGAAGGAATACAGCGAAGCGGTCAGATATTTGAACCAGCTTCTCGCCGAGTTTCCGACGTCCGAGCTGACCGACCGTGCGCGCCTGATGCTGGCGCGTGTTCAGGCGGCCTCGGGTAATCTCGATCTCGCGTTACCTGTGTTGGCCGAAATCCGGAGTCTCTCCCCCGATCTCGAGACGAAACGCGAAGCGCTCCAGCTGACGGGCGAGCTGCAGCTTCAAAAAAAAGATTACCTGCGCGCCATTCAAGCTTGGCTGGAAGAAATCGAGTTGAGCCCGGAAGAGCAGGCTGATGACATCAAGAACCGCATCCAAGAATTGATCAGGGAGCAGCTCGACAGAAAAACCCTCGTTCGCCTGCGCGACGCCTACCCGAAGTCGTTTCCCGGCGACATCGCGTTGATCCGACTCATCGAACTGCACACGGCGAAGGGCGAAGACCATCTGGCCGAACGGAATATCCGGCTCTTCCTACGCCATTTTCCGAACCACGAGTTTGCGGCCAAGGCGTCCGATTTGCTCGCCTCCTTTAAAGCCAAGCTCAAATCGTATCAACACCTGATCGCCGCGGTGCTCCCACTCTCCGGCAAGCTCGCGCCCTTCGGTACCGAAGTGCTCAACGGGATTCAGCTGGCGTTGGAGAAAGACAAGGACGGTTTAGGGCTCACCTCGGTCGGACTCATCGTCAAGGACAGCGAAGCCGATCGCGCGACGTTGCTCAACGAGCTCACCGATCTGTTGTTCGAAGACCGGCCATTGGCTGTCATCGGGCCGTTGCTCTCGAAGAATCTTCCGGTGATGGCGGAGTTGGCCGAGCGGACCAAAATCCCGGTCATCACGCCGGCCGCCACCTTTCCGAACGTCCGTCGCTTGGGCGCCTACGTGTTCAGCACGGCGCTGACCTATCCGCTCCAAGCAAAGCGCATCGCCGACTACGCAACCGGAGAGCCAGGATACCGCCGGTTCTGCATCCTTCATCCCGACACGGTCTACGGCCGCGAGCTGGCCCGGCTGTTCGCGCAGGAGGTGCGTCGGCATAGCGGAGAGATCATCGCAGTCGAATCCTACAAAGAAGGCGAAACGGACTTCGGCCCGCAGATCAAACGCCTCAAAGCGGAAGACTTGAAGAAATATGGGATCGCCGTTCCAGTGGAAAATGGCAAGACGGTGAAAGGCGCCAAGCGCATCGTGTATACGCCGGGGTTTGACGCCGTGTTTGTTCCTGGCCGTTCCATCGAAGTGGCGTTGATCGCGGCGCAGCTTGTGTTTCACGACATCAAGGTTCCGTTGCTGGGGACGAACGGCTGGAACTCGCCCGACTTTCCTCGCCTGGCCGACCGCACAGTCGAGGGCAGTGTCTTTGTGGACGGATTCTTTGTTGACAGTCCTCTCGCAAACGTGCAGGATTTCGTCGAACGCTATCAGCGGCGGTTCCAGACCAGTCCCACGTTGTTCGCGGCACAAGCCTACGAAGCTGCGCGCCTTGTGTTGGAAGCCATTCGGAAAGGGGCGACAACGGGCGAAACCGTGCGCGAGTATCTGGCGATGCACAAAGATCTGCCGGCGTTGGCCGGACCGGCCGGATTTGATGCGGGAGGGACGCTCAACCGGCGCCTGTTCGTGATCCAGGTGAAGCAAGGTCGGCTCGTGCAAGTAGAATAACTTCATCGGGTGAAGGTTCATGAACGCGCTCCCCCAGATTCTTCATACCCTTTCCTACATGGCCCTTCCGTTGTTGCTGGCCATGGTGCTGCATGAGTACGCGCACGGTTGGGTGGCCGACCGTTACGGCGACCCCACCGCCAAGCTGGCGGGGCGGCTAACTATCAATCCGCTCGCCCACATCGATCCCTTCGGCACCGTCATGCTGCCGCTCCTGTGCCTGCTGCTGCCAGGAGGGATCTTCCTCGGTTGGGCGAAGCCGGTACCCATCGACCCGAGACGACTCCGCCGGCCCCGTCGCGACATGGCGTTGGTCGCGGCAGCTGGACCGGGGATGAATCTCGCGCTGGCGATCGCCAGCGCCGCCTTGTTGAGCGTCCTGATCACAATCGATCCGACGCTTATGGCATATTGGCCGCCGCAACCGGGCCAAGAACCGCGGCGCGACTGGCTTGGCATGCTGTTGCTGCCGGTCGCGGCGATGGCGCTGTATTCCGTGTTCATCAACATTCTGTTGATGGTCTTCAATCTCATCCCGATTCCTCCGCTCGACGGTGGGCGCGTTCTGACGAGCCTGCTGCCTGCCCGTCCCGCGTTGGCCCTCGCCAGGCTGGAACCCTACGGGATGTTGATCATCGTCGCGCTGATTATATTCGACCCGCAGATTCGCGTCATTCGGACGATCACCGGCACACTCGTCAACGTGATGGCCGGCACACTGCTCACCACCGTGCTGAGTGGAGCATGACCACCTCACGAAAGCGCGTTCTCAGCGGCATGCAGCCCAGCGGGCTATTGCATTTGGGGAACCTGTTGGGCGCCCTCGACAACTGGAAGGCTCTGCAAGAGCAGTATGAATGCTATTTTTTCGTTGCCGATTGGCACGCGCTGTCCACCAACTATGCCGACACCAGCCGGATTCGGGAATTCGTCCGCGAACTCCTGATCGACTGGCTCGCGGCCGGCATCGACCCGAAACGATCCACAGTCTTCATCCAATCCCACGTACCGGAGCACGCAATCCTGCATCTCCTGTTCTCGATGATCATTCCGATTTCGTGGTTGGAACGCAACCCGACTTACAAAGAAAAACAAGCGGAGCTCAAGGAGCGCGACCTGAGCACCTACGGCTTCCTCGGCTACCCGGTGCTCCAGGCGGCGGACATTCTCCTGTACAAACCCGACTACGTCCCGGTCGGCAAGGATCAGTTGCCCCACCTGGAACTCACCCGCGAACTGGCGCGGCGGTTCAACAGCCTGTACAAGCCGGTCTTCCCGGAGCCGATGGAGCATCTCACCCGGTTTCCGAAGGTCCTCGGCACCGACGGCCGCAAAATGAGCAAAAGCTACGGGAATACGATCAACCTGTCGGATCCCGAGCCGGTAGTCCGCCAGAAACTCAAGACGATGGTCACGGATCCGGCCAGGGTCCGCCGCCACGATCCCGGCAACCCGGACGTCTGTCCGGTCTTCGATTTCCACAAAATTTTCTCGCCGCCGCCGGTCATCGACCAGGTCAACCGAGAATGTCGTACCGCAGCGATCGGCTGCATCGACTGCAAGAAACTGGTGGCGGATCGGATCGTCGAACGCATGGCGCCCATCTGGGAAGCGCGCCGGACGCTGATCGACCGTCCGAGCCAGCTTGACGAGATCGTGCAAGACGGCAGCCGCCGTGCAGCGGACGTTGCGCATCAGACGCTGGAAGAAGTCAAGGAGGCCATGAAGATATGATGAGGAACGTGTCGCTGCGGCTGCCCCTTCTTGGCCTGGCCGGGATCATGCTCGCGCTGTCGGGCTGCGCCACGAGCATCAACTCTGACCATCAGTCTGTGACGATCTTCACCGATCCACCGGAAGCCACCGTCGTCATCGACGATTATCTGCATGTCATCGCGCCGGGGACAGTTTCTTTGAACCGCAAATCCGACCACGTGGCAATTGTAGAGAAAGACGGGTATGAACCGGCGACGGTCAAAATCGAGCGCGGCATGTCCTGGTGGGTGATGGGCAATGTGGTCTGTCTCGTCTTCATCGTCAACTGCATCCAGAAAGATCGCCGTGATGGCGGGTACTATGCTTTCGACGACGAGATCCGCGTAACGCTGGCCAAACGGGCGTCGGAAGACTCGCCTACGCCGCGCTCGCCTTAAGTCGGCATCCGCGGCCGTTCATCCGCTATCCGATCCCCACGCAGGCGCAGCGCACGGCAATCCGAAAGAAACCGAACAATCACGGTGCGGTGGAAGTCGCGCGGTTCGAATCGCGCAGCAGAAATGCCGAGGAGAGAGGAAGAACTGGACGGAGCACCCCCCCGAAACACACCCTCTTCCTCAAGAGGGCAGTCGAACAACGTCTCCGCCCGCAGGACGGACCGCCGGCACAAGAATCCGTATCACAATGTCTGCACCTTGGTCTCGGGCATCAACACCTTGCCCGCCGAATCTAACAGCTCTCGGCTGACGATAATCGGCGCTTTGAAATGAATAGCCAGCGCGATCGAATCGGAGGATCGGCTGTCGAACACCTTCACCTGATCCTTGAACGCCACCGTGAGCGCCCCGTAATAGGTACCGCCTTTCAACGTAATCACGGTTTGGGTCACCTTCCCGCCGAAGGCCTCGAGAATCGAGTGCATGAGGTCGTGCGACATGGGCCTCGGCATCTTCTCACCCGTGAGCGCGCCATAGATGGAGCTGGCAACCGTCATATCCACGAAGATGGGAATGGTCTTGCCTTCCGCCTTCAGAAGGACGACCGGTCCATGATCCGAAAGCCGGACTTGCACGTCAGAGATCGTCACCTGCGAAGAAGGCGGAGGACCTGGCGACTCGGTCTGCGCGCGGGACACCGTCCCCGGCAAACCGACAACAACACTGAAGACCAGCCACATCTGCATCAATCGACCGAGATGTTTCATTGGTTCCCTCCTTCGGCTGAAGTCGCACATGATGCGGAAAGGGTTCCCGCTTACGCGCGGACAAAGGGGTTGGACTCCCGCTCCAGACCGATCTCTGTCTCCGGCCCGTGACCGGTAATCACACGGGTTGATTCATCCAGCGTATAAAGCCGCTCCCGAATGGACCGTTCGATCGCCTTGAAGTCTCCGCCCCACAAGTCCGTCCGCCCAATTCCTCCTCGAAACAGCGTGTCGCCGGCGAGCAACAGTTTTTCCGCGGGAAAATGCAAGCTCATCGAGCCGGGCGTGTGGCCGGGTGTATGCAGCGCCAGGCCTTCGATCCCACCCACGATGATCTTTTCCTCATCCTGCATCCAGTAATCCGGCGCCGGCACCGGCACATACGGCACGCCGAACATGCGGCACTGAACCTCGAGCATCCCCCACAGCTCCCGATCGTCAGGGTGCAGACAAATAATTGCCCCGGTCGCCCTCTTGATCTCGCCTGATGCAAGGAAATGGTCGAAATGGGCATGGGTATGGAGCACGCTCACGACGGTCAATCCCAGATCCTGCACCTCCCGGAGAATCCGCTCGGGCGCGCCTCCCGGATCGACCACGACCGCCTGCTTGGTGACTGGATCACCGATGATCGAACAGTTGCAGCCGAGCGGAGGGACAGCGAAGGTCCTGCGGATCATCCCAGCCATCGTTCAGCGCCCATCCCTATTCCGCCTGCTCACCTCGCCTGGTCCTTATTCCGCTTGATGCTATCGCTCATCCGTGCCGAATCTCAAGTCAGCGTTCTCCCTGAGGTGGCCCGTCAACCCGCGCGATCCACAGCACTTCGCTGTCGAGGAACTCCCATGACCCGACGGATTTATGCAGCCAGAAGAGGAAGCCCGCGCCCGAACCGTCGGGACGGTTGTTGGCCACATAGACGAGGGCCTGATCCCGGCGTGACGTGAACGCCACGCGCGAGAACGCCAGTCGGTCGATCACCGGGGGAGGCCCCTCCTGCACAAGCGACCGGCGCGGAAGCGCCGCGGGGATCGGCACGAGCGAGACCTCCTGCTCCTCGGCTCCGTCAGCGGACAGGAACCGGTAAGGCACGCCGAAGTCGAACCGTGGCTCCAGTTTGAAGGGACGACTATTCTTCGCCACGAACTCGTGTTTCAGCTCCGCAGGAAGTCGCCCCTCAAAATAGCCCTGTTGCTCGAAGAACGCGCGGGTCGTCGGTTGGTCCTGCGCCGGATACAGCCTCGTGGCCGTCAACCGCTCGACGATCACGAGTTGGGTCGCAGACGTCAGGAACTTGGAGCGCACGACGACTTCGTAGATCGGATACTCCTCCGCGGGAACCGGCAGGGGGGATTCCGCTGGCCGGTCGGAAGCAGGCCCCGGCGCCGGCGCGATCAGCCATCCTAAACCGGCCAGCACGAACGGCAGCAGCGTTCTTGCCCGCATAGCGCGCAGCATAGCGCGCACGGCGCCGACGGTCAAACCGCCATAAACCATGATAGACTAGCGACACCGAAGCATGGATAATCGGGTCAGCATGGTGCAACAAAGGAGTGTTGCCATCGAGCCGTCCCGGCGATCGTCCCGCGCGCTTTCCGCAGCGCTCCTGCTCATCATCGGCGGCTTGATCGCCGATTGCACGCCGGACGACTCCCCGCTCAGGGCCGAGAACGAGAACTTGCGCAAGCAGGTGGCGAAACAAGAGTCGGTGGTCGCCTCGTTACAGGACGGCAACAAGGTCATGCAGCAACAGATCGACCTCCTCAATCGGGAACTGCGCGACGCTAAGAAAGAGGCGGAACGAGCCGAAGCCGAGATGAAGGCCTTGACGGCTAAGCTGGAGGCCCAGGCGGCGGAAGCGCGGAAGCTTGCCGCGCAGGTCCAGCGGACCGCCGCAACCAACGCGCAGATGGCGCAAAATCTCCGGGTAGACGACAAAGGCGCGCAGGTGGAAGAGCTGCCGCGCCCCCTGGCGGCGGTCATTCAGGCCGCCGAAGAGGCGTTGGCGCGCAACGGCTACACCGTCAAGGTGAGCGTCAAGACCGACCAGAAAGCCGTCTACGTTACGGAGCGAAAGGTCTCGGCGCCCGCGTCGCTGGAAGTTTCCGGATTTCGGAACCAGTACCTCGTTTCACTGCAAGCTCTTCCTTCCAACGTTACCCGTCTGAGCGTGAAGGCGGAGTTCGAAAAGATGGCGCAGGGCGGGCGGGTGTTGACCGTCAGCGCCGAGGAGACCGCCGAGATCGAGCGGCGGTTGATCGCGGAAATTTCCAAAGCCCTTTCCTTGCCACACAGACTGTGAACCTCGTCCTCCTCCTTGAGCCTCTCCGAGCGACAACCAGGCGTTGGCTGGCTTTCCTCCTGCTAGCAACCGCCGCCTTGCTGCCGGCACCGATACGGGCCGCCGGACCGGAGATGAAGACCGAGTTGCCTCAACACCTGGACACGATCGCCGCAGCGGCACGGCCTTCCCCGACGGTCATGATCCCGGCAGGATGGTTCCTCATGGGGACCAATCGCAAGGACGACGACCCCTACGGGCTGGAAACCCAGTTCGACGACACCGAACTGCCGCAGCGGCGCATCTGGTTGGACGCCTATGCGATAGACCGCGACGAAGTCAGCCTGGCCGAATATCTCGCCGACCTTCAGTCGCGGCGCCGGCCCGTCCCCGAGGAACTGCAACGGCTGATCTGGCACGTGATCACGGTCCACGCCATGCCCGATGATGTCCTGGCCCGCTGGCCAGCGATGTATGTCACGTGGACGGAGGCCGATCAGTTCTGCCGCCAACGGGGCAAACGGCTGCCAACCGAAGCGGAATGGGAAAAGGCCGCCCGCGGCAGCGAGGGCAATGTGTTCCCTTGGGGATCCAAGGCCCCGGAACCGGGACTGGCGGTGTTCGGGCAGTACCACGTGCACGAGATTCCGCTCGTCGCAGCAGTGGACAGCGGAGAAGACGGACAAAGTCCCTATGGACTCCGGCACATGGCGGGCAATGTGGCTGAGTGGGTGCAGGATTGGTTCGGATTCGACTACTATGCCATTATGCCGGAACGCAACCCGCCCGGCCCCTCTGCGAGCCGCTACAAGAGCGTGCGCGGCGGGTCGTGGAAAAGCAAACCGCACATGCTGCGCACGGCCACTCGCGGCGGGGCGCCCCCGGATCATCGTTCTGCTACGATCGGCTTCCGCTGCGCGAAGCCACTCGGCTGATGCGCACCCACGACTTTCGGAGAAATTCCTTCTCGTCGAAGGAGTATAATTTTGCTTATGACTTGCCCTATCTGTCGAAAAACGACTGGCTGGAAAGGAAATCCCTGGCGGCCGTTCTGCTCCGAGCGCTGTCAACTGATCGATCTGGGCGCGTGGGCCGCCGAGCGCTACCGGGTCCCCGGCCCCGGAGTCCCGACCGAACCCTCCGAACCGGAGCGCGAATAGGTCCAAACACGGCGCATACCGGGTCCAGTGCCGGCTTCCTCTCAACCGGCCTTAAACCTGGAGTTCCATCACGGAGGAGCACCGCGAGATTTATGACGGCATTGAGATCAGGAGTGCCGATGCGTGAGGGTGTAGCGGTGCAGCCATGCGGGATCGAGTTGCACGTCGGCCCCGATCGGGCAGAAACTCGGTCCCGACCGAGTATTGCTCTCTACCCGAGCCTTAAGCGTGCCACTCTCTACTTCCACGACCGCAAGGTGCTCGTAGATCTCCACCATGCAACTCGTTTGGAGCGCAGTGCGTCCGGCCGGAATCAGACGAGCAACCACCGGCGCCTCCAGCGTGATGAGATCGCCGGGGTGAAAGGCCGGGCGTTTGGTCGCCTCCTCATAGCCCCATAGTCCCAGACCGATGACCGCGAGCCCGATCGCTGTCAGAATCGGCCGGAAGTGCCGAGGAGAGGAAAGTTTGATCCACCGAACGAAGCTGACCGCCCCCATCGCTAGCAGCAGCCCGATGAAGCCTAGGACCAGAAAGATCAAGACCACGCGCAGATTCACCGGAAGCTCTCTCCTTTCCGGCTGTAGCAGGACGACTGCCCGGATGCGCCGGCGGCCGATCGGAGACCAGCCAAATTTGCGGAAAGCAGGTCTGGCCCTACTCCGGGCCGGCGCGAAGCGGCGTTTATCCGATGCGCAGCCACAAGTAGGCACCTGAGATCGCCATCGTCGCCAGCGTAACCGGCACGCCGACGCGGGCATGCTGCCGCCAGTCGATGCAGACGTGGCGCCGCTCGGCCGCATCCACCACGATGATGTTCGCGATGCTGCCGACGATCAGGAGATTGCCCGCCAGCGTGCTGGCCAGCGCCAGCAGAGTCCCGGCCAGGGGATGGCTTGCGAGCGGAAGCAGGAGCATCACCGCCGGCACATTGGAGACCACATTGCTCAGCACGAAGGTCGCCAAGAACAAGAGCCATGGCTGATCAAGGCGCAGCCCAGCATCCGCCAGTGCCCGCACGGCGTCCGCCATCACGCCTGTCTCCTGGAAGGCGCGGTTGACGACGAAGAGGCCGATGAACAGGACCAGCAATTCCCAGTCGACCAGCCCGAGCATATGGCGCGAGTGCAACCGGCGGCTCAGCAACAGCACGCCGGCGCCCGCGAGGGCTGCCAGTTCGCGCGGCCAGGAGGTGGCGAGAAAGACTGCGACGAGCACGGCCGCCACCGTTAGCCCTTTCGCTGTCTGCCACCGGTCGAACTGGGGATACCCCTCCGCGCGCCGCTCGGGCTCCGGTCGCGTGGCGACGGGAGGCGTGCGCGTCCACCGCCCACGGACCTGCAACACGATCACCCCCCATGTGGTCATGAGTCCCAGCAGCACAGGCACGGCGACATCACGGACATAGCCGGTGAACGAGAGACGGAGTGACTCGCCGATCAACATGTTCTGCGGGTTCCCGATAAGGGTCAGCGCCGAGCCGATGTTGGCCGCGCAAGCCAGCGCGAGCAGATAGGGTACGGGATCAAGCTGTCGCTTCAGACACGCATCGACGAGCACCGGCGCCATCGCGAGACAGACGATATCGTTGCTGAACACGGCGGACAACCCGCCCACCGCCAGGATCAACGCGCCGAGCAACTGCGGTGGCGCAAGCGGCAGCGACGCCAGCCAAAGTGTCACAAAGGTATAGAAGCCGCCCAACCGCAATTGGGCCGACAATACCATGAAGGCGAAAAGCAGCAGTAAGGTCGGCGCGTGGATCGAGCGGCCCGCCTCCTCGAGGCTCACATCCCCCGTCGCCACCAGCGCGATCGCTCCCAGCACCGCCACTCCGGTCCGGTCGAGCTGGAAAAACGGGAGGCCCCCGAGAATCATCCCAAGGTAGACGAGGACGAAGACGATGACGACAGTTGTGATCACGCAAGGCGAGGTTGTATCGCGCTGCCGACCGAGCCGTCAAGCCAAGACATGCTCACGTGGAAAGATCCATCGCACAAGTGCCACGCACTCCAGGCCGAACGGGAAATAGCCCGCGTAGCCGAGGATCGGCATCTGGAAAATCTGAAACCGATGCACGAACGGGATCGCGTATTCCCAGTGGGCGAAACTGTTGACATTCCACATCTCCCAAAAAAAGCCGCATACCAGCGCAGCAAGGGCAGGCAGCCAGATCGGCCGCCACTCGCCCTGGGAGAGGGGTGAGAAGATGGTCTCCTCGCCCGATACCGTCTGCAACGCGGTGATCAATAGCAGCGGCGCAACCCAGACCAGCGGGAACAGATAGTTCGGCCAGAGACCGATCCCGATCAGCCCACCGGATCCTACGACCAACACCAGCCAGCCGACCAACTTCTCGTTGACCATCCGGATCGGCTGCCACTTGTCCAACCCGGCACTAAGCCGAGGATACGACGCCAGCAACTCGGTCGTGCCGAGCACAGCCGGCAGCACCGTGGCGAACGGGATCGTTCCGTGAACGAAGTACTCGAGCGGCGTGAACTCCTGGACTCCCACATAGTACCAATTCTGGACGAAGCGATTGAGATACTCACAGAACCACCAGAACGCCGAACTGAGCGGAAACAGCGAAAGGAAATACCGGGGCTGGTCCAGCATCATACAGCGCCCGGTCCGGGCGAATGTCCACGCGTTGACTACCAGAATGTAGCCGAGCCAGAGCGGCGTGAAGGTGAACGGTTGGCATACTTCGAACCACGGGAAACGGGTCCAGGCCAAGACCCAGGCAACGGCCGTCAACCCGACTCCTAGCCAGCCCCACCAGGGGAAAACGTGACGCGGCACTCGTGAAGCGTGAAACGTCACCGAGGACCGATGAGATCCGAGATCCGAGATCCGCGCGAGGGACGAGGCGATCCGAACGACGAACGGAGAGATCGTGCCGAGGATGGCAATCGCCAGCACCACAAACACTGACCAAGAGAACGGCTCGTGTTCGACGTAGCGGGTGCGCGGGGGGAATTCCAGATAGCGCTCGAGCGACTCGCCGGCGAGGATCACGCCCAGCAGCGGCAAGCCGAGGAGCAGCGCCACCACAAGCGCGATTCTGGCAACCCTTCGCATCACCGGGTTTGGCATCTTTCGGTGAGGGTTCGCAGCGTTCGCGCGTTGGCCACGGCGTGGCCCTCCGCATCATTATTGAAATACGCGTACACGTCGAGCCCGTCGCGCAGGTACCGCTTGATCTTCTTCGCCTCCTCGGCCAGCTCGTTCTTCGTATAGCAGGATACAAACAACTTCGTCCGCCCGTGAAACCGGAGATAGGTGAATCCGGCGGTCAGCACCTCCTTCCTGGGGTAGCGGGGCGAATCCGCGATACACAGGGCCGCCTCGTACTGTCTCAGCAGACGATAGGTATCGTCCGTGAACCAGGAGTCGTGCCGGAATTCGAAGACGAGGCGCAAGGGAGGGGATTGAGGGGATGGCTGCTGGGCAATCTGCAGAAAGCTCTCCAGGCGGGAACGGTCGCGGTGAAGAGACGGGGGGAACTGAAACAGAATCGGTCCCAAATGAGGGCCGAGCGAGCGGGCGTTCTGCACGAAGACGCGCCAGGGTTCTTCCACATCGACCAGTCGCTTGGTATGGGTCATCAGCCGACTGGCTTTGACGGCGAAGATAAACCCCTCAGGTACCTGCGCCGCCCATTTTTCATAGGTCGCTGGCCGAGGCAGATGATAAAAGGAATAGTTCACCTCGGTGGTGGAAAACTCCTTGGCGTAGAACTCCAGGAATCGAGCGCTGGGCAGGTCCTCAGGATAGAACTTTCCCTTCCAACTCGGATAGGTCCACCCGGACGTCCCGATAAGAGCGCGGGGCATAACTGATCCACTGCTAGAGTCACCGGTTCAGATATGTATTGTATACGAACCCTACTTGTCGCTGTGCGGCGTTTTCCTTCCAAGGTGGTTGCGTAACTGCCCAGGGAAATCATCTCGACCAGAAAACGGCAGGTAGGCGCCGCTACAGGACTGCTCTAAAGCTTATCGGAGAGCGATGTTGGAATGATGCGTTCGAGGTCGGTTATGAACGTGTTTATCACTTTGGGGCAGTGTGGTCTTGACAAGAGGTGTGTAAAACGGGCATCAGGCGGCGACCTCCAGTCGGATGACGGCTCGCTGCTGCACGCCATCCCCCTCCGGCGCGCCGGCATACACGGCCGGCAACAACTCCGGTGCATTCAGGCGCCGGACCGGCCGTCCCGCAATCTGCAGAACGTTCTCGATCAACGCCGTGGCGGACTCGACCCGCTTGCCCCCTTGCCCGCCGTCGTCCGCCGCCGCACCGCCACTTGGCGGCCATCCGTGATCGCCCCAATCACGACGCGGAGCACCGCCTTGGTCTGCGCCAGCCTAGCTTTGACATCCAGCCCATCGGCCTACCCGAAGACGATCTCCCGGGTGTCGAGGCGCCATTGCTTCCCCGTGGCATCCTCATCCTGCCCCCGCGCCTTGCGCCGCGGGAGTGAGGCGGGCAACCAGGGCTCCCCTCACCCAACCGCCCCCGCCGCGCTAGCTCGCATTCGCCGAGCGCCAATCCCTGCCGATACCACTGTGGCACCAGCGTGCTGCCCTGCTTGCTCCGGCGCTGGGACAACGGGAGCAGATGACTAATGTGACACCCCGCCGCGCCGACTTCGCCCAGCCCAGCCGAACCGGACCACTTCCACTCATAGCCGCTGCCCGAGCTGCTGGAGGTGGGCAGGTACAAATTCCTCCCGATGGTTCCACCGACCCCTTGACTCGACTCCGGTCCCTGAGCTCTGCTCCTTCACGGCGGGGGCTCGGCCCGGGGGCTTGGTCACCCGAAAGGTGGCCACCGCCCTTTTCCTCTTTCCACACCTTCTGTGGATACCTCAGGGCAGTCGCTACCTTGTACAAGTCGCTCAACTCTTCGCGAAAGGTTTTGTGAGCCGGATGCTTCGACAAGTTCTGAAGTTTTTGAAGCTGCCCTGGGATTTAAAGGTGGGTTCGTCTTCAATGAAGCCCGTCTCATCGAACGAAGGAAACAGTTCTCTAACTCCGGCTTCAAGATGATCAGGTGCCGGCCCGACTTGCGGCGTTATGTATAACTTCTATTCGATCCCGTAGCGGGTGATGGGAACTCCCCGGATCTTCGTTCGCCATTCCGATATCAGCTTGACCCTTTTTCAGCAAGTCGTTCACCACTTCACCCTGGCCAAAACTGTGGTGTTTTCGAAGTGGGAGACGGCAATGGTGACCAAGAGAGTACAACATCTTCATCGACGTAGCGCTCGTACGCGAACGTGAGCGTCACGATCCGACGAAGTCATCAAGATTGAAGACGTTCGCTCCGAGTTCGACGACCCTGGCAGTATCCTCTTGTGAGAGAGCAGCTTCGCACCGGTACTTCCTTCCTTGTTACGATAGCAGACAAAAAGGGCGAGGTCCTCGGCAGGCGTCTTTTCGACAATACCAGTTAAGAAGTACGGGTTATGAGTGCTCAGGAAGAACTGGGTCGAGCGATCCGCGCCGATCACGATCCAAGGGCCATAGGATAACGCGGGAACGCGAAGACATCCGGCTCGTCGAAATGTAGTGCTCCCTTTTTGTCAGAGTGTTGTAGCTGAGTGGTTGTTCGACCTGGCCTGGGGACCGATACCCGAGTGCGGCATGCCCACGCGATCCACGCGACGAGCGCCTGTTCCCATTCCAGCGGCCTGGGTCCAGTTGCGGAGCCCGAGGAGTGCTGCTGTGCGCGCCCGCATACGCCGTTCTTGGAGTGGGAACTGGCGTTGCCCGGCCTCGTCCCACGCGGCCAGCCACGGCGACGTCTGCGCCTGGAGGCCGAGGGAGGAGCCAACGATCTTTTTCGGGTCCCAGGCCAGCACGAGGACGACAGACACCCCGCCGCGGGGCTTGCCCCTGAGCGGGGTCAGGTCAAGCCCCCCTGCGTCGGCCCCGTCGGCCAGGGCCTGCTCCGCGTTGGCGTCCGAGTCGCCGGTTGCCGGCAATGGCCCGGCTGCCGAGCACCCCGGGCGCTCGCCTCAGCCGCAAGATGCGGCGCCTTGTTGACGGCTAGCCCCGCCGCCAAGTGCCCTTGCGCCCGATCCGGCGATGCTTTCCGCGCCGGGAGTCGTTCCCGCACCGGCGCCTGGCACTGGGCGAGCGGTGGCGAATGGCGGCGCCTCATAGCCCCACCTCATCGCTTGGTGTGAGTTCCCCGGTGCGGTCGCCGACCAGCGTCTTAAGTCGGGCGTTCCCCTGCTGGAGCCGCGCTTCGCGTTCCGTCGGCTGGGCAACCTAAGAGAAATTGATCACGCCACGGGGCATACGGCGCTTGGCCGAGGTGGTCGTCCTGACACATGGCCGTGACGGGTTTGCCCTGGCGCCCTTCGAGCGCGATGGTGGTCTCTGCGTTCGGGAAGCCCTTGTCTGAGAGGGGAGCGTCAGTATACCCTCCTGCGATGGTTGCCTTCACCATCACCTGCTGCACTTGGTGCTCGGCGGGCGAAGCAATGAGAGACAAACCTATCGGGAGCGGCTGGTCGAAAAATTGTCGGTAGAAGAGCAGATCGAAGCCGAGTTCCCGTCGGAGGCGGAGAGATGTGCCTAACGACCAGCCCCAATCAAGTCAGGAAAGAAAACTCAAGGCTTCCAGAATATTGGTCTTGCCAGTGGCGGAGGCTCCAATAATAAAGACAGCCGCCCCTGCGGAACAACACCGGCAGCCTATTGCCCCTTTACTCGGCTGGTCGGCTTTGAGCAAAGCGGGACTTGGAAAGCACGCTCCTCTCCTCCTTGGCTGGACTTGACTCGGCTACTGCCTTTTCGACCAATCCTTCGTCGACAGGACGGTGGATAAAGGAGCAAAGGGCGGGAGGTTTTTTTCTTCCTCTGAGAATTTCACTCCGACGAGTAAGTGGGACCATGTTTGTGCGCGCCGCTAAGATAGTGAGGCGACCGGGTGATTTCGCACTTGTCGAGCGGATGCGGACGCACGTCGCGATGGCGAGCACTGTCCGAAGTTCCGTTCGAGCCGCGTACCCGTTGCGTTCAATTTGCAACGGGTGGACAGGACGGAACACGTTGCGCAGCCGAGCAGATGGAAGGCTTCCGTGCGGTCGAACCGCAGCGCTTGAGCAACGCAGGGCCCATCATCCCCCTTTTCGGAGCTGCTTTGTGGACTTGCGGGAAGCTCAGAGGATAGGAACGCTCGACACGAGCGAGGAAGGCCCTACGGGGATGGCTGCTCTCAGTCGAAGCCATCGACAGCTGACCTCGTTTTCGGTTTTGCACTTCTCACGCTTCATCTGCTGACGCAAACCCCAATTCCACAGCCATCCGGTAAGCGGTGTCTCTCTTTTGGAATTTGATCTCGACCGGAGTGTGTCGCAGTTCCTCATCGAGCACCTGATTCACCAACTGCCAGCGCTTAATATACTCCCGGGCTTCCTTCCTGGGGATCTTCTTTCATTTCACGGCAGCCTTCGCGCTCCGGCCTGCCCGCAGATACTTGTCCACGCCGGCGGCCATCTTGCGACCTTCGGCAATGGCCCAGACGATGAGCGAGGCGCCCCGCCGGACGTCGCCGCCCGCGAACACCCCATCCACACTGGTCATGAAATTTTCGTCCACCGCCACGTTGCCGCGCGCATCGTACTTCACGCCGAGGCTGTCGAGCAAACCGTTTTTCACCGGACCAGTGAAACCCATCGCCAGCAGTACGAGGTCCACCGCCAGCTCGAAGTCGGTGCCGGGGATTGGAACGAACCGGCCGTTCTCGAACCTCACCTGTTGGGCGTGCAGTGTGGTAACGTGCCCGTTGCGGCCGGTGAACTTGGTGGTGGACACGCTCCACCGGCGGTCGCAGCCTTCTTCATGCGCGTGCGAGGTCCTGAGCTGCATCGGCCAGAGCGGCCAGGGGGTGGATGGCGCGCGGGTCGGCGGCGGCTCAGGCAGGATCTCGAACTGATGAGCTTCAACGCAGCCTTGCCGGTGCGCCGTGCCCAGGCAGTCCGACCCAGTGTCGCCGCCACCGATGATCACCACGCGCTTGCCCTTGGCGGTGATCGGCTCCTCCGTGAGCGTATCGCCGGCGTTGCGCCGGTTCTGCTGGGTCAGATAGTCCATCGCCAGGTGAATGCCCTTGAGCTCACGGCCTGGCACCAGCAGGTCGCGCGCCTGTTCCGCACCCATGGCCAGACACACCGCATCGAATCGCCGGCGGAGGTCCTCTCCGCTAATGTCCTTGCCAACATGCACGCCAGTGTTGAACACAACGCCTTCGGCCTTTAGTTGCTCCAACCGTCGGTCAAGCACCCATTTTTCCATCTTGAAATCGGGAATCCCGTAGCGCAGCAACCCGCCGATCCGATCGGCCTTCTCGAACACGGTGACGCTGTGCCCGGCCCGCGCCAGTTGCTGCGCGGCAGCCAGACCAGCCGGGCCGGAACCCACGATGGCCACGGTTTTGCCGGTGCGGCTCGTTGGGAGAACCGGCTGCACCCAGCCCTCGTCGAAGCCCTTGTCGATGATGTTCCACTCGATGACGCGGATCGACACCGGATCGCTGTTGATCCCCAGCACGCAGGCCGACTCGCAGGGCGCGGGGCAGAGCCGACCCGTGAATTCCGGGAAGTTGTTCGTGGTGTGGAGCGCCTTGAGCGCGTCTTTCCAGCGCCCGCGATGGACCAAGTCGTTCCACTCCGGGATGAGGTTGACAACCGGACAGCCGTTAGAGCTCTGGCAAAACGGCACGCCGCAGTCCATGCAGCGCGCGCTCTGGATCTGAAGTTTCTCCTCCGGCATCGGCTCGTAAAATTCCTTCCAGTCCAGCACGCGTAGCTCGACCGGCCGGCGCTTGGGCCCCTCGCGGGGGTATTTCAAAAAACCTCTGGGGTCAGCCATTCGCTACTCGTATCGCGCATTTCGTCGCGCGCCCGCACCTCACAGGATACATCGCGCGTCTCACGTCTTCTAATGCGCCACTATCTCTTTCTCGCGAAGCGCCTGTTCCTTGGCAGCAACCGCCTTCCGTTCAGCCAGCACCCGCTTGTAGTCGATCGGCATAACCTTCACGAACTTTGGCAGCATCGCTTCCCAGGTGTCGAGCACCAGCTTGGCCTTGCGGCTCCCCGTGTACTGGAAGTGCGCTTCGATCATGCCGCGCAACAACTGCTTGTCCTCGGCGGCGACGACCGGCTCCAGCTCCACCATGCCCATATTGCAGCGAGACTCGAACTTACCGTCCTCGTTCAATACAAAGGCGATGCCGCCAGACATCCCGGCCGCGAAATTGCGCCCGGTCTTCCCTAGGACCACGACCACCCCGCCAGTCATGTATTCGCACCCGTGATCGCCGGTCCCTTCAATCACCGCCCGGACCCCACTGTTTCTGACAGCAAAGCGCTCGCCCGCAGTCCCATAGAAGTAGCATTCGCCCTGGGTGGCGCCATAGAGCGAAGTGTTGCCGATCAGGATCGTCTCCTCCGGCACATAGGTGCACCCTCTGGGCGGGTACACGATGATCTTGCCGCCGGATAGTCCCTTGCCCAAATAGTCGTTGGACTCGCCCTCCAAGATCAACGTAATGCCGCGGGAGAGGAACGCGCCGAAGGACTGCCCCGCCGAGCCCGTGAACTTGATCGTGATCGTATCGGGCGGCAGTCCCTCCAACCCGTACTTCTTGGCGATCCGGCCGGACAGCATGGTGCCAGTCGTCCGGTTGACGTTCCGAATCGGCAGATCGAGCGTGACTTTCTCGCCTCGCTCGATCGCCGGCGCGCACAGCTCGATCAACTGCTTATCCAGCACATGCTCGAGGCCGTGATCCTGCTTCTGGACACAGTATCGGGCGACTTCCGGCCCTACCTCAGGCATCGTGAGCAGTGGCGTCAGATCTAGCCCCTTGGCTTTCCAGTGATCGACTGCTTTCTGCGCTTTGAGCTTGTCGACGCGGCCGATCATTTCGTCCATCTTGCGGAAGCCCAACTTGGCCATGAGCTGTCGCACTTCCTCGGCCACAAAGAAGAAGTAGTTGATCACGTGTTCCGGCTGGCCCGTGAATTTCTTGCGGAGCACCGGGTCCTGCGTCGCAATCCCGACCGGACAGGTGTTCAGGTGGCACTTGCGCATCATGATGCAGCCTTCCACGATTAAGGGCGCCGTCGAAAAGCCGAACTCCTCCGCGCCCAGCAGAGCCGCGATCACGACATCCCGCCCGGTCTTCAACTGGCCGTCGGTTTCGATCCGGATCCGTCCGCGCAGATCGTTAAGCACCAACGTTTGATGCGTCTCGGCCAGTCCCAGTTCCCACGGGATACCGGCATATTTAATGGAAGAGAGCGGCGAAGCACCCGTTCCGCCGGAATCGCCGCTGATCAGCACCTTGTCGGCATGGGCTTTAGCCACCCCGGCCGCAATCGTGCCGACCCCGACTTCCGCCACCAGCTTCACGGACACATCCGCTTCCGGATTGGCGTTTTTCAGATCGAAGATCAACTGCGCCAGATCCTCGATCGAATAAATATCGTGGTGCGGGGGCGGAGAGATCAACTGGACCCCCGGGGTGGAATACCGCAGCTTGGCGATGGTCTCGTCCACCTTGTGGCCGGGCAACTGTCCACCTTCGCCAGGCTTGGCCCCCTGTGCCATTTTGATCTGCAGTTCCTTGGCGTTGACGAGATAGTGGGACGTCACGCCGAAGCGTGCCGACGCCACTTGCTTGATCGCGGAGTTCTTGGAGTCGCCGTTCGGAAGCGGAATAAAGCGGTCGGGGTCTTCGCCGCCCTCGCCGGTGTTGCTCTTGGCGCCAATCCGGTTCATGGCGATGGCCAGGGTTTCATGCGCTTCCTTGCTGATAGCGCCGAACGACATGGCCCCGGTCGTGAACCGTTTGACGATTTCCTTGGCCGGCTCCACTTCCTCCAGCGGGATCGGCTCCGGCAGAAATTTGAAATCCAGCAGCCCGCGCAAGTTCGAACGCCGCTTGCTCTCGTCGTTCACCAGCGCGGCGAACTCGGCGTAGGCCTGGGGGTCGTTGGCGCGCGCGGCGTGCTGCAGTTTGTAAATGGTCTCTGGATTCCAGTTGTGATACTCGCCCTGCGCCCGGTAGTGAATCTCCCCACCGAAGTCGAGCTGGCGGATCGGCGTCGGCTCATAGGCCAATGCATGCCGCCGCAGCGTCTCCTCTCCGAGCTCGCGGAGGCCAATGCCCCCGATCCGCGAGGCCGTGCCGGTGAAATAGCGATCGATCAGCTCGCGGTTCAGGCCAATGGCTTCGAAGATCTGCGCCCCGCAGTAGGACTGCACGGTGGAAATGCCCATCTTGGAGAAGATCTTCAGCAGCCCCTTGTTGATCGCCTTGATGAACTTACCTTCCGCCGTCTGCGCGTCCAAGCCTTCCGGCAAGTAGCCGTCGCGCTCCATGTCCACCAGCGTCTCGAACACGAGATAGGGGTTGATCGTTCCCGCGCCGTACCCGATCAGACAGGCGAAATGATGCACGTCGCGCGGTTCGCCGGTCTCGAGGATCAACCCGACCTCCGTCCTCGTGCATTCGCGCACGAGATGATGGTGCACCGCGGCGATGCCCAGCAGACTGGGGATCGGCGCCCACTCTTCGTTCACGCCCCGGTCACTCAAAATCAGGAACCGATAGCCTTCCCTGATCGCTTCGGAGGCCTGCTGACACAACGCCTCCACCGCCACGCCGAGTCCGTCCGGTCCCTCGGCCACACGGAACAGCATACGCAACGTCTTGCTCCGGAAATGCGGATCTTCGAGTTCCCGAATCTTCTGCAGGTCCGCATTGGTTAGAATCGGCTGTTTGACGCGGATCCGGCGGCAGGATTCCGGATGCTCCTCCATCAGATTGGGCTTGGGTCCGATGTTCGTCACCAGCGACATCACCAATTCCTCGCGGATCGGATCGATCGGCGGGTTGGTCACCTGAGCGAACAGCTGCTTGAAGTACTTGAACAAGAGTTGCGGCCGCTCCGACAGCACGGCCAGCGGCGTGTCCGTGCCCATGGAGGAGACGGGCTCCTCGCCGGTCACCACCATCGGCGTAATGACCATTTTTAACTCTTCTACCGTGTACCCGAACGCCTGTTGACGCTGGCGAATCGTGGGGTGATCCGGCTGCGGCACGTTCAACGGATCCGGCAGTTCATCGAGCGAGATGCGGTATTGCGTGACCCAGGCGCGGTACGGCTTACGGCCGACGATCTCGGCCTTGATCTCTTCGTCGTCGATGATCCGCCCTTGCACCGTATCGACGAGGAACATACGGCCGGGTTGAAGGCGGCCTTTCTGGCGGATCTCCTTCACGTCCGCCGGCAGCACGCCGGCCTCGGAGGCCAGCACGACCAGATCATCGGTCATGACCTGATACCGGCACGGGCGGAGGCCGTTGCGGTCCAGCGTCGCGCCGATGAGCTTCCCGTCCGTGAAGCAGACAGCCGCAGGACCGTCCCAGGGCTCCATCATCGCCGCGTGGTACTCGTAGAAGCCCCGCCGGTCCAGGTCCATGTGCGGATTGCCGACCCAGGGCTCCGGGATAAGCATCATCATCGCATGCGGCAGCGAACGACCGCCCAACACCAGGAACTCCACCGCGTTGTCGAGGCACGCCGAGTCGCTCTGGTGCTCGTAGACAATGGGGAACAGCTTCGGCAGGTCGTCGCCGAACAGCTCCGACTTCAACCGGCCCTGTCTGGCCCGCATCCAGTTGACGTTGCCCTTGAGCGTGTTGATCTCGCCGTTGTGGCAGATGTAGCGGTACGGATGCGCCAAAGGCCACGTGGGGAACGTATTCGTGCTAAACCGCGAATGGACCAACGCCAGCGCGCTCACGACGCTCGGGTCCGTCAGGTCCTGGTAATATTGCGGGATCTGGCGGGGCAGCAGCAGACCCTTATAGACAATCGTGTTGCTGGACAGGCTTGGGATGTAGAAGTGTTCTCGGCCCTCAATGGCCGATTCCCGGACCGCCTTTTCCACCCGTTTGCGAATGACGTAGAGCTTGCGCTCGAACTGGCCTTCGTTGAGGATGTCGCGAGCGATGAAGATCTGCCGGATCACCGGCTCCGTTCGGCGCGCCACCGTGCCGATCGCCTCGCTTTTGACCGGCACGTCCCGCCACCCAAGGAACCGCGCACGTTCCTCGGCGATCACCTTTTCGACCAAGACCTCGCATTGTTTGCGGGCAGCGGCCTCCCGCGGCAGGAACACCATCCCGACGCCGTATTCGCCTGGCCCCGGAAGTCTGATCCCCACATCCGCCGTCGCCCGTTTGAGAAACTCATGCGGCACCTGGAGCAGAATGCCGGCACCATCGCCCGTGCAGGGGTCGCAGCCCTGAGCGCCGCGATGGAACAAATTCTCCAGCACTTGCAGGCCCTTCTGCACGATGCTGTGAGACTTCTGTCCCTTGATGTTGACGACGAACCCGATTCCGCAGGAGTCTTTTTCTCGTTCAGGGTCGTAAAGGCCTTGTCTGGGGGGTAGCCCGGGTATCATCATTTCAATACTCGTGTGAGGGGCAGGGAATTACGTCGCGGTCAGAGGCCACTCGTGTGAAGAGGCAAGCACGCGATATCTTGGTGTTTTCTAGTCTCGCTCATGCTCAGTTGTGCCCCGCACCTTACTGGATAGGCTCCGGCCCTGTCAAGATTGCCACGGCCTGGTGCCGGCAAAGATAAGAAGAAAAGATAAGATTTGGAGTGATCCGGCCTTTTGAGCCTGGTTGCAACTATCGCTTTGACCTGATGAAGAACAATCAAAGAAAACGCTTTTGGCTAGGTGAATTCAAAAGCGCCGGGTTATCATTGCCCGAGCGGGAGGCCGGACACTATTCCTAACCTGGAGGTAGTCGATGACCACCATTCCCTTACTGGAGCTGACGAACGCGAAGTTGAATTCCGAAGAGCCCATCTTGCTATTCGAGCAGGGCGACCACAAAGTGTACTGGGTCGGCGCCCATACGGGAGGCGATGAGATCGAGTGCAATTCCTATCTGATTCTCGACGGAACAGAGGGATACCTTCTCGAGCCGGGAGGCTTTGACCGATTCGGTCCCGTGTTCAAGAAGGTGTGTCAGCTCACTAGTCCCGGCTCCATTTCTCATCTTTTTTTCAGCCACCAGGATCCGGACATCTGCGCTTCGTTCCCTAGCTGGATCAAATGGAATGAAAAGATCAAGTTGGTCATCTCCACTCTATGGCTGCGCTTCATGCTGCACTATGAGTCCAAAGACTTCTCGGGGAAAAATTACGTACTCAATTTCTTGAAGGTCCCCGATGAAGGGGCTTCCGTTTCGCTGCAAAGCGGTGGCCGGTTGGAATGTATCTCGGCGCCTTATCTCCATTCCCCAGGAAACATTCTCGTATTCGATACGGTCAGCGGCTTCCTCTTCTCCGGAGACATTGGCGCCGCCATGTACAAGGATAGGAGGTTTCGACTCGTCATCGACGATTGGAACACACACACACAGGCCATGAAGGGGTTTCACCAGCGCTATATGGCGTGCAATCGGGCGGTGGCCGGTATGATCAAACAGTTGAAGGGGCGCTCGATTAACGCGATCCTTCCCCAGCACGGCTGTGTCTTTCGGGGCGAGGAAGCTTCCCGTTTCCTCCAATGGCTGGCCGCTCTTCCCGTCGGGGCAGATTTCCTGTATCCCGACGTGGTATAGCGACCGCGCCCTCACAAGGAAGATGGCCGCTTGAAGGGTGGTCCTTCGGGTGGCCCCTATGTGTGGTACAGTGCCGACCCGCGACCGGGGCCGATTTGCTTGACTTTGTTTGCTCCGCTGCCCTACTATCCGCCGCATGTCTCACAGCCCCGTGACATCGACGATTCAGACGATGGCCGATGTGTGGGAGGCCTATCGCGAGGAACTCCAAGGCGTCGAAGATCAGGTCCGCAAGAACCTCGATTCGAAAGTCGCGCTCGTCAACACCGTTGCCTCCCACATCCTGAGCAGCGGTGGCAAGCGTATTCGGCCTCTCCTGCTGCTGCTCTCCGCCCGCCTCTGCGGATATGCGGACAAAGCCGATCTGTTGCTAGCGAGCCTGGTGGAATACATCCACACCGCCACCCTGCTCCACGACGACGTCGTGGACGACGCGGAACTGCGGCGTGGACGCCAGACGGCCCGCAAAGTCTGGGGCAACCAGATCAGCATCCTGGTCGGGGATTACCTCTATTCGAAAGCCATCTGCCAGATCGTCGAATTCCGCAGTCAGACGATCAACGAAGTGCTGTCGAAAGCCTGCCGGAAAATGGCGGAAGGCGAGGTCCTTCAGCTTTACTACAACGGCAATCCGGCGATGCCCGAATCGGAGTACCTGCGCATCGCCGAACATAAGACCGCCGGTCTTATGGCCGCTTCGTGCTGCATCGGTGCGATCATCGGCGGCGCGTCCGAGGAGAAACAGCAAGCCCTGTTCCGCTTCGGGCAGCACCTCGGTATCGCGTTTCAGGTAGCGGACGACACATTGGATTATACGGCTGACGGGGACCGATTGGGTAAATCACTGGGGCAGGACCTGCGGCAGGGAAAGGCGACCTTGCCGCTGCTGCATCTCCTCCAGCATTGTTCGGATGAAGACAAGCGGATGATCAAAGACCGCATGGAAACGCGGACCCTGACTGAATCGGATCTGCTGCGCATCATCGCGCTGATGCAGGAGTACGGATCGATCGTGTACGCGATGGACCGGGCCCGTGCATTCGTGAATGCGGCGAAACGCGATTTGGAGTTGTTCGACGACTGCCCACCAAGGCGAGCGCTGTCGGTCGTCGCCGACTACGTAGTGAACCGCGACCGGTAGCCGGGGCGACAGAGTCACCCGCTGTCACCGTTTCTCCATTTACGTTCATCAGCCAATCGGAGTCATTATGGCGACTATCGTTCCGTTGCGAGGCACGCTGTACAACCCGGCCGTCGTAGGCGATATTCGCCACGTCGTCGCCCCGCCCTACGACGTGATCGACGCCGCCACGCAGCGCGCGCTCTACGAGCGGCACCCGCAGAACATCATCAGACTGGAACTGGGACTCGAGGAGCCAGGGGACGGGCCAACCGCCAACAAGTACATGCGCGCGGCCGCGTGGCTTCAGGAGTGGCTGCGGACCGGGGCACTGCGCCGCGATTCGCAACCGGCTGTGTACTACCACACCGTTGAGTATCGACTGCCGTCTGGCGAACCTAGCAGTCCCGTGCGCATGCTCAAAGGTTTTCTTGCGGCGGCCGAGTTGGAAGAGTTCGGCACCGGCCGCATCTACCCGCACGAAAACACCCACGCCGCGGCCAAGACGGACCGTCTCAACTTGTTGGAAGCCTGCCGGGCCAATTTCAGCCCGATCTGGTCGCTCTATTCAGATCCGGAGGGTTCGATCATCGACTTGTTGGAACAGGCCGTTCGGACCAACAAACCGCGGATCGAGTTTCACGACGACGCGGGCTTTCGCCAGCGCTTGTGGGCAGTCACCGACCCTGGCGTGCTCGATCGGCTCATCGCCGCCATGAAACCGAAACCATTGTTCATCGCGGACGGGCATCATCGGTATGAGACGGCGCTGACGTATCGGCGGCTTTGCCGCGAGCGGGCTGGCGCCTCCGCATCCCGCACCCGCCAGCCGTATGACAGCGTGCTGATGTTGTTTGCCGCCCTAGAGGATCCCGGTCTCACGATCCTACCGACGCACCGCGTGCTGACCACCGCCGTCCCACCGCTTCCACGCCTTCGGAGCCTGCTGGGCGAAGCGTTCGAATTCCATCCGTTCCCTGTCAGCGGCGCCGACGAACCGGCTGTCAGGCGACGCTTCCTGCAGACGCTTCGGGAGTGGGGACAATCCACCACGGTTTTCGGTCTCGCCTGCCGGGACGCCGATGCCTATGTCCTCCTCGCCCTCCGTCCCCAGCATCGGCCATCGCCTCCTGCTTCCCCGCGGGATCGGTTGGACGTCGCCATCCTCCAGCAGCAAGTGATCGCCAAGCTCTGCCCAACGCCGCGCGAACAGGAGGCCGTCCTGTACACCAAGGACGACGACGAGGCACTCGATTGGGTTCGACAAGGGACAGGAGAGGCCGCACTTCTGCTCAATCCGACGAAGGTCGACGAAGTCCGGGCCGTCGCGGCCGCTGGAGAACGCATGCCGCACAAGTCGACATATTTTTTCCCCAAGCCACTGACAGGGTTGGTGATCAATGTGTTCGAAGAAGTCAACCGCTGACGGCCGGAAGCTGTATGCTGTGCGCGGTTAGCTGCGGCCCGCGAAGATGAACGCCAAAATTCTGGTTGTCGACGACAACTCGGATATTCTCACGATGCTCACCGATCGGTTAGAGTCGCTCGGCTATCGGGTTGTCACGGCGGGAGACGGGGAACGCGCGCTGGCGCTGCTCGACCAGGAATCTCCCAATCTCGCACTGCTCGACTTGGAATTGCCCCGTCTGTCCGGGCTGGAGGTGTTGAAGCACCTCTCGACCACCCGCCAAGGACTGCTGGCAGAAACCCCGATCATCATGATGACCGCGTACGGCACCATCCCGACCGCGGTCGAAGCCATGAAGCTAGGCGCCTATGATTTTCTGACCAAGCCCTTAGACAAGGACCACCTGCTGATCGTCATCCGCAAGGCGCTTGACTGGGTGGCGGCGAAACGCCGCATCGCCGTGCTTGAGTCGGAGCTTCAGAGTAAGTACGCCAGAATCGTCGGCGACAGTCCCAAAATGCAATCGCTGCTTGAAGCGGCTCGGCGGGCGGCCAAATCGGATGCCGGCATTCTGTTGTTGGGGGAGACCGGCACCGGCAAAGAGCTCTTCGCCCGTTCCATCCATGCCTGGAGCCCGCGCCAAGCCATGCCGATGGTGTCGATCAACTGCAGTGCGCTTCCCGAAGCCCTGTTGGAAAGCGAATTGTTCGGGTACGAGAAAGGAGCGTTCACCGGCGCGAATCGGCAAAAGAAGGGGCAGATCGAGATGGCGGACGGCGGGACCGTCTTCCTCGATGAGATCGGCGACATGCCCCTGAGCCTCCAGGCCAAGCTCCTGCGCGTCTTGCAGGACCGCGAATTCTATCGCATCGGGGGCACGCGGCTCGTCTCTGTCAATATCCGTGTGATCGCAGCGACCAACCGCGACCTGAAGCAGGCCGTCAAAGCCGGCCAATTCCGCGAAGACCTGTACTTCCGGTTGAGCGTCATCAATCTCACCCTGCCGCCCCTCCGCGAGCGAACCGAAGACATTCCCGCGCTTGCCGAGTTTTTCCTGGAGCGGCACATGCGGGAGACCAAACGGCCGGGCATGAAATTCAGCCCCGCCGCGATCGAAGCCATGAAGCGGTATGTTTGGCCGGGCAACATCCGCGAACTGGAGAACGCCATCCAGCGCGCCATCGTGCTGAACCCAACGGAGACGATCGAGCCGGACATGCTGGCGCTATCGTTCCAGGACGCAGCGGCGCCTGGCGCACACCATTCGGCGCTCGCGTATTTGCGCCTTCCCTACCACGAATCCATAGAGGCACACAGCCGTTTCATCATCCAACAGGCGCTGCGCGAGGCGGAAGGGAATCAGACCAAAGCGGCTGAACGCCTGGGGTTACAGCGCACGTACCTGGCAAGGCTGATCAAGCAAAAACACATACGGCCGGAGAACGCAACGGAAGAGTAAACCAGGGGGGCACGACGGTGGATGCTGCTACCCGCTCCCCTTGGTCGCAGGGACAGAGGCACACCAGCACTTCCGCGCCTCCAGGTTGATCAGGCCAGCCTCCGCGTCCCGTTCGGTCTGCGCGTACCGCTCCGGCGTACCCACATCGGACCAGTACCCTTCCGCATCGTAGCCCAGCACCGCCTCGCCGCTCTGGATCGCCGTGACATAGGCGTCGATGATAGATGAGGCTCGGCCCTTGGGCACATCCCGCAGCAACCGAGGATGCAGGATGTGCACGCCCGTGAACATGCGCGGCTCGGTCGGAGCTGTATCCGGCACCCCCCGTCCGGCGATCCTGACAATCCGGTACCCGGACCCTACTTCCACGAGCCCCCACCGTTCAGCCTCTGGGTCTTTACGCAGCACCAGCGTCGCGGCAGCGGCGTGCCGGCGGTGAAACGCGATCAGCGCGTCGAGGTCCAGTTCGAAGAGCGTGTCTCCGTTCACCACCAGGAACGGCTCGCCGGAGAAGAACGGCTCAACCTGCTTGATCCCGCCTCCAGTGCCCAAAATGACCGGCTCGCGGGAGTACGAGATCCGCAGCCCGTACTGCTCTCCGCCGCCCAATGTCTGCTCGATCATCGGTCCCAGGTGATGCAGATTGATAACCACCTCGCGGAAGCCATGCCGCCTCAACAGCAGAAGATTCCAGACGATGATCGGCGTGCCCGCGACGGGCAGTAGCGGTTTCGGAATCGTGTTGGTGAGGGGCCGCAAGCGGGTACCTAACCCCGCCGCGAGAATCATGGCCTTCATACAGCCAATGAGAAAGGAGGAATGAGCAATGTGGAATGGCCGGAACATGTCTGCACACCATCATTCCTCCTTCCGCATTCCCCATTTCTCAGTATTCGGCTACTGGAGTTCCGGCACATACGGCGACAGGTGTTTCCTCAGCGTCGCCAACTCGGGATATTTCTCCAAAGTGCGTCGCACGTAGCCCAAGACTCGAGGGACATCCGACAGGAATTTCGGGTTTTTCTTCACCTGGTCGATATAGACGAAGCGGCCAGCCGCTTTGAGATTCCGCTGAATGCTCGTCCAATCGAACAGCCGCTGAAATGCGTCGCGATCGGTCCAGATATGCTTGAGTGCCGCGAGTCGCTCCAGATAGTAGGCAATCAGGTCCTCTACGAGGTCCTCGTCCAGCGCAATGTAAGCATCGCGCAGCAACGAGGCCAGGTCATAGGTGGCCGGTCCCATGAGCGCGTCCTGGAAATCGATCACCCCCAACCGCGAATTCTCGACCATGAGGTTGCGGGAATGATAATCGCGATGGGTAAAGACGCGCGGCAAGCCAGCCAACAACTCCGCGATCTTCAGGAACTCGGCCCTGATCACCTCCCAGTCGTCCGCACACATGGGCTTCCCCCGCCGGGTTACGATCCCATACTCCAGAAAATGGTCGAATTCCCACATCAACAACGGCACATCGAAGCTGCGGTGAAACGCGAGACAGCCGGGATCGGCCGGAGAGGTAGCCTTGAACTGCATCCGCACCAGGATGTCGATCGCTTGCCGATAGAGCGCGGAGACCTCTGCCGAGGAGGCCTCGCGACACGCCTCCAGTAACGTGAGGTCGCCGAAGTCTTCCAAATACAGGAGACCCGCTTCCCGGTCGTAGTAGTACAATCCGGGCACCGGAATTCCGGCTCGTTCCAGATGGGCATGAATATTGAGGAACGGCAGCTCTGCAATCTGGACGGTAGCCCCGCTGACCGCCTCTTCGGAGTGCTTGAACGCTTCAGGCTCGGCAAGCTGCATGAGGATCAGCGACGCCGGCGGTCCGTTGCACAAGGTGACGCGAAAGTAGCGTCGATTGGACGCATCGCCGGCGAGCGGGACGAGCGCGCTCAAGTCCGCGCTGAAGGGCAGTTTAGTCCGGACAGTGTAGGCGACATGATCGGGATCGGGCGGTGCGAGCGGGGTCTTGGGAACAACCGGATTGACCGTAGCCATCGGCAGCGCATTATACTCCGAGTCATCGCAGATTGCGATGGAAACATGCGATCCGGGGTATGGCAGGGCCATGCCTCGGTGGAGTGTCCTTGCGACGCCCGACCCTGTAAGATGATTTTATGCAGTACGTGCACCTCGGCCGTTCAGGGGTGATCGTCAGCCGACTCTGCCTCGGCACGATGAACTTCGGACCCCACACCGATGAGCCGTCTAGCTTTCGGATCATGGACCGGGCGCTGGAAGTGGGGATCAACTTTTTCGACACGGCGAACGTGTACGGCGGCAAACGGGGCGACGGGCTGACGGAGCAGATCATTGGCCGCTGGTTCGCCCAGGGCGGTGGGCGGCGCGACAAGGTCGTGCTGGCGACCAAAGTCTACGGCCGCATGGGCGACTGGCCCAATCAATCCAAACTGTCAGCGCTGCACATCACGCGGGCCTGCGAAGACAGTTTGCGCCGGCTGCGGACGGATTATATCGACCTGTATCAGATGCACCACGTCGATCGCGACACGCCCTGGGATGAAGTCTGGCAAGCGATGGAACGACTCGTCCGCGACGGGAAGGTCATCTACGTCGGCAGTAGCAACTTCGCCGGTTGGCACCTCGCGCAGGCCCAGGAGACAGCCAGAAACCACCGGTTTCTCGGCCTGGTGTCCGAGCAGAGCCTTTACAACCTGACCCAGCGGATGATCGAGCTGGAGGTGATCCCGGCTTGCGAAGCCTATGGGATCGGACTGATTCCATGGAGCCCACTAGCGGGCGGCCTCTTGGCGGGATCGCTGAGAGCGGCGCGGGTTGGGCGACGCGCCGACGAAGAAGTCAGAAAAAAAGCGGACACCCACCGCGCGAGGCTTGAAGCCTATGAGAAACTCTGCGCCGACCTGGGCGAGCAGCCGGCCGACGTCGCGATCGCCTGGCTGCTGCACCAGAAGGCGGTCACCGCTCCCATCATTGGCCCTCGAACGTTGGACCAATTGAACGGATCCGTGCGGGCGTTGGACCTCAAGCTGAGCGCCGAGACCCTCAGGCGCCTCGATGAAATCTTCCCCGGCCCGGGCGGTCCCGCACCGGAAGCCTACGCCTGGTGACAAGTTCGCGAGTCGTGCCCGTCCCCGCTGCTCTGGCCTGTCCCACAAGCCCGTGCGGTTCGCCATGGCTCGCAGCAATACCGCCAGCCGATGCCCCCAACCATCGCGCCGACCGTATCGGCCAGCCAATCCCATCCGCTCGCTTCCCGCAGCGGAACGAATGCCTGGTGCACCTCATCCGTTATCCCGTACAGCGCAGCGGCCAGGATCGCAAGCGGCAACCTGTACCGCGCTCCCCAAACTCCGGCGGCGGAGCGGAAGGCCCGGTAGCACAGCGCGCTCAAGACTCCGTACTCCACCACGTGCAGTGTCTTGTCTTGCAGATCCGTCAGAAGCGACGGCAGTGTCTCTTCGGGGTGGGAGAGCGAAGAAAACGCGAAGATCAGCACCGCATAGACCAGCGGCGGCGCCCAGTACCAGCAGAGGAACCAAAGGCGCTCGACTCGAGACCCGTTCTGAATGCCGTTGACGTGCACGTCGCCTCCCCGATGGCCGGCTGCCCCGTTTCCACAACCGCTCCGCCGGCTCGCAATTCGCAGGACCGTTTGCAACCCATCTATCCCTGTGACATACTGCGCGTGGAACTGCAAGCGCGTCCTGCGAATTCATCACTTCATGAAAACCGTCCGGCTCTGCTTTCTCTGGCACATGCACCAGCCCGCTTACACCGATCCGGTAGCCAGATGCGCCACCATGCCGTGGGTCCGTTTGCACGCCACCAAGGCCTATTTTGACATGGCCTACCTGCTGGACCGGTTCCCAGACATCACGGCGACATTCAATTTCACGCCCTCGTTGCTGCGCCAATTGCAGGAGATCGGTGCAGGCTCGGTGCGCGATCTGTTTTGGGAGCACGCCGAACGGCCGGCGGCTGACCTGACTTTGGCCGAGAAGGCGTTTATCATCCGGCACTTCTTCTCTGCAAACTGGCCCACGATGGTCCGGCCCTTCCCGCGCTACCATGAGCTGCTGGTGAAGCGCGGCATGGACGTGCGCGGGCGCAACCTGGAACGGCTAGCCCGCCAATTTTCCACGCAGGAGTTGTTGGATCTCCAGGTGTGGCACAACCTGGCGTGGTTTGGATATGGCATGGTGAGCCGATTCCCCCGCCTAGCCGAGCTCCGGGCGAAAGGCCGCGGGTTCACAGAGGAAGAGAAGCAGGAAGTGCTTGCGCTCCAACGGACTGCCGTGCAGGAAATCATCCCGATGTACCGACGACTGGCCGATCGCCGTCAGATCGAATTGACGACGACGCCGTTCTACCACCCGATTCTGCCCCTGATCATCGATACGGACTTCGCCCGCCGCGCGCGGCCCGATCTCCCTCTGCCGTCACGGTTCCAAGCCAAGGCCGATGCGGAGACCCAGGTCCGCAGGGCTGTCGCCTTTCATACCGAGACGTTCGGGCGGGCCCCTGCGGGGCTCTGGCCATCGGAAGGCGCGGTGTGTCCCGAGATGATCTCGTTGTTGCGCGCAGCCGGAATCCACTGGATTGCCACGGACGAAGGCATCCTGGCCCGATCGCTGGAAGCCCGGTCTCATCCCTGGGACCGCCGCGCCGCGCTCTACAGACCGTACCTGATCGGGCAGCCGGGAGAGGAACTGGCGATCGTCTTCCGCGACCGCGAGCTGTCCGACGCCTTCGGGTTCGTCTACCACAAGACCACCCCGGAGACAGCAACAGAGGACATATTGCGCCGTCTCAGGGCGATCATCGAGGACGTGCCGGCCGATCGCGCGTTGATCGCCGTGATCCTCGACGGGGAAAACCCGTGGGAACATTACCACGACGGCGGCGAACGCTTCCTGTCGTTGTTCTACAAGGCCTTGGCCGACGGAGTCCTGAACCGCAACGGACGAGACCAGGTGGCCACAGCCACCGTGAGCGAGGCCCTGGCCGTTTGCCCGCCGATGATGCGGCTCGAACACCTGCATTCGGGTTCCTGGATCAATCAGGACTACAAGATTTGGATCGGCCACCCCGAAGACAACCACGCCTGGGAGCTTCTCCGACACACCAGGTCCCGGCTGGCCGAAGTCAGCGGAACCCTCGCGGCGGAACCGGCGCGCCTCGCCTGGGAAGAGCTGTACGCAGCGGAAGGGAGCGATTGGTTCTGGTGGTACGGCGACGACTTCGAGACAGATTACAAAGTCGAATTCGACCGGCTCTTCCGCGCACACCTGCGGAACGTCTGGACGCGGGCCGGGCTGCCGCCGCCGGAATTGCTGGACCAATCGATTCTCAGGAACGGAGTCCGGCCGGACGCGGACGCGTTTCGCCAACCAACCGGTTTGCTGAATCCGGTCATCGACGGAGCGGTGACGGATTTCTTCGAGTGGCTGGGCGCGGGCTCGATCGACCCCAACCCACCGCTCGGCGCCATGTGGAAGTCGGAGGGTTTTTTTCAGGCCATCCGGTTCGGCTTCAGCCTCGAGCAATTGTTCGTTCGGCTGGACCCAGACGACCGCGCGCTGAAACGCCTGGCCGAGCCGGCGGCGGAGATCCACCTGGCCCACGGAGAGCGTGTGTACAAGCTTGTCGCTTCGCTCGCGCCGGCCGGCGCCGAGTCATGTACCCTACTAGCGGCCGACGGAGGGCCCTACGCCGAGATCGGAAGTTCCCCATCGATGCGCCGTCGCAAGATCATCGAACTGGCCGTGCCCTTCAAGGATTTGCGGGCCGAACCCGGGCAGCAATGGCGGCTCAGCGTCGTCGTCACGGAGCACGGCCTGGAGATTGCCCGCTATCCGTTCCACCAACCAGTCATCTTCGCGGTGCCAGATCGGGATTTTGAAGCCATGATGTGGAGGGTATAACGACGCTGCGTGCCGAACGAGCAAGGTGGAATGGAGACATGCCGACTGCATGAGGTCGCGAAAAGGCATATGGTTGTTCTTCACAATTCTGCATTCCTCATTCCACATTTCCTGGAGGAGCCATGACTGAGTTACGACGTGATCCGATTGTCGGCCGGTGGGTCATCATTTCGACGGAACGCCGCGCCCGCCCACAGGATTTTCTTCGCAACCAGCCGGCGCGGCCGCCGTCGACGGCCCTCTGTCCGTTTTGTCCTGGACAGGAGCGCCTCACGCCCAAAGAGATTCTGGCCTACCGTCCGCAGCCCAGCGAGCCCAATATGCCGGGGTGGACGATCCGCGTCATCCCGAACAAGTTTCCTGCGCTGCAGGTGGAAGGCGAACTGGGCCGCGAAGGGGTCGGCCTGTACGACCGCATGAACGGCATCGGCGCGCACGAAGTCATCATCGAAACGCCGAACCACAAGGACACCTTAGCTGACATGCCGATTAAGCGGATCGAGGACGTCCTGTGGGCCTTTCGCGACCGGATCGTCGATCTCAAGAAAGACGTGCGGCTGCGCTATATCCTCATCTTCAAAAATCACGGCGCGGCGGCCGGGGCGACCCTGGAACACACGCATTCGCAACTGATCGCCCTGCCGATCGTGCCCACCAGCGTCGTCAACGAAATCGAAGGGTGCCGGACCCACTATCAACAAAAGGAGCGATGCATGTATTGCGACATCCTCCGTCAGGAGTTAAGCGACGGGACGCGCATCGTCGCCGAGAACCCGGAATTTCTCTGCATCACCCCCTTCGCCGCGCGGTTTCCGTTCGAAATGTGGATCCTGCCGAAACGGCATGCGGGCCACTTCGAAGAAAGCCAGAAAAGCCAATTCGAATTTCTGGCGCCCATTCTGTCCGAGGCCCTGCGACGGATGGACAAGGTTCTATCACGGCCGGCGTATAATTTCGTCCTGCACAGCTCTCCCCAGCACGAGAAGACCGGTGAGTTTTACCACTGGCACCTGGAACTCATGCCCAAGCTCACGCAGGTCGCCGGCTTCGAGTGGGGCACCGGCTTCTACATCAACCCCGTCTCTCCGGAAGAATCCGCGAAGTTTCTGCGGGACGCGGAGTTGTAAAGCGGTATTGCCTCGCCTCTCTTTCTCCCCGTATCATGGGGGCATGCAGGTTCGGCTTAGTCATCCAGAACGCTCTGTGGAAATCAAAGGGCCCAAGCGCGTCCGTGAGTTGCTGCGCGAGTTGAATCTCATTGCCGAGGCGCACCTGGTCATCCGCGGCGACGACCTGGTTACCGAAGATGAGCTGCTGGCCGACACGGATAGCATAGAAGTGCGGCCCGTCATTTCGGGAGGCTGAACCGGGACGCTTTGTTTGGTGGGTTCGTTTGGTGGATCTCGTGCGCGGACTCCACCAACTCACTAGATACACTAAAAATAAACGAGTTAACTCCGAGGTATGCGCTGCATCAAATGTCACACGAAAGCGGTCATCGGGCTGCCGCGGCACAACGCGGCGTTCTGCAACCCCTGCTTCACTGAGTTCGTCCACGACCAGGTCGCGCGCGCGATCAAGGCCGAGCGGATGTTCGGCAAGCAGGACCGCATCCTGGTCGCCGTTTCCGGCGGGAAGGATAGTCTCGCACTGTGGGATATCCTACTCAAGCTCGGCTACCGCGCCGATGCGCTCTACGTTAATCTTGGGATCGGGAGTTATTCGGAGCGGTCGCAGCAAAAGGTGCAGACCTTCGCCAACACTGTCGCCGCCGCGTACGGCGCGACGCTCCATATCCATAAGGTCGAACAGGAAGAAGGGGCGGGCATCCGCGAACTGGCCGATCTGGTTCATCGTCCGACGTGCTCAACGTGCGGGACAATCAAACGCTATCAGTTCAACCGCGCGGCGATCGAGCGAGAGTACGACGTGATGGCGACCGGCCACAACCTCGACGACGAAGCCGCTCGGCTGCTCGGCAACGTCCTCCACTGGCAGGACGACTATTTGGACAAGCAGGGGCCCAGCCTGCCCGCATCGGTAGAAGGCTTTGCCAAAAAGGTGAAGCCGCTGTACCGCCTGGCTGAACGCGAGGTGGCCGCCTATGCGGTGCTGAACAAGATCGACTACATCGTCGAGGAATGCCCGATGGCTAAGGGCTCCAAAATGCTCCTCTACAAGGAGGTCTTGAACCGGCTGGAGACGGAATCTCCCGGCACGAAGCAGCGATTCTATTGGGGCTTTCTGGAACGGCAAGCGAAAGAGCGACCGGCGTCCTCCATGACGGAAAAAGACCGGACCTTGCTCCATCCTTGTGCCGCCTGCGGCCAGCCCACGACAGCCGAGATGTGCTCCTATTGCAAGATGATGGCACGCGCGAAGGTCAGCCCCTCGCGAACAGCCGGCAGTTAATCACTGAAGCGGACAGCACAAAGCGAAGGGCTCCGGGCTGTTCGGAGCCCACACATCACTGTGGATGTGTGCCCCTCTTGAAGAGAACCGCACGACCCCGTAAGCTGCTGTCCGGAGAGGCAACTGCGGGCAGTCCAAGGCCATGGGCTATCCCTCCCACCCTCTCTTCCCCCTTTTCCAGGGAGGGAAGGTCTGGGAGAGGGAGTAGTGCCATCAATATAATGGGGGCATTCGTATCAATGAATGCAGACGGCGCTTCAGCCGTGGCCCAATTACGCGGGCACCCCTAATCACCAAATCGCAACGTTTTCTCGTCGCGCCTGAACATGGCAACGATTCAAAGGGACTATTACGAAGTGCTCGGTGTGCCGCGCACAGCCACCCAAGAGGACATCAAGAAAGCCTACCGCCGGCTCGCGCGCGTGTATCATCCTGACCTGCACAGCGGGAGCCGCAAGACGGAGATGGAAAGGAAGTTCAAAGAACTGAACGAGGCACACGAGGTCCTCTCCGATCCAGACAAGCGCAAAAAATACGATCGGTACGGACACAACTGGGAACAGGCGGAAGCCTACGAAAAGGCCAGACAAGAGGCGCAAGCGCGGGCCGGAGCAGGGACTGCCTTCTCGTTTGGCGACGCCGAGGCGTTCAGCGACATCTTCGAGACCTTTTTCGGCCGGCGGGGGCGGGATGCGAGCACCGCTCGCGGATTTGCGGTCCAGGGCGAGGACCTGGAAACCGACATCCATCTTTCGCTCCGCGAAGTCCTGACCGGCGTCACCCGGCGGCTAACGCTGTCCGAGACGATTCCGTGCTCCGCCTGCGGCGGAACAGGGATCACACGGGGGCGGTCCTGCCCGACCTGCCTGGGATCCGGCACACGTCAAGAGACTCGCACCATCGAAGTGAGAATTCCGGCTGGCGTGCAGGAGGGCACCAGAGTCCGGGTGGCGGGGAAAGGCCATCCAGGGATGAACGGCGGCAAGCCAGGTGACCTCTATCTACGGGTCCACCTCGAGGACGACGGCGTGTTTCGCCGGCAAGGCAGCGACGTACACGTGACACTGCCGGTGTGGCCGTGGGAAGCGGCGTTGGGGGCAGACGTGCTGGTCCCGACCCTGACGGAGCCGGTCAAAGTCAAAGTTCCGCCGGGTAGCAAAGCCGGCGCCAAGCTCCGGCTCAAAGGCAAAGGCCTTCCCACCGCGTCAGGCGGCCATGGTGATCTGTTTTTGACGCTGCAGATCGTGATGCCGCCGACGCTGACGGAAGAAGAGCGCAAACTGTACGAGCAACTCGGCCGATTCCCACATCCCGATCCGCGCGCGGACCTGCTCGCGGCGGCTCGCCGAGTCTGAGCGCCAAGGGAGCCGATGACCAGGTGCCCTCTCCATCCGCTGACGCTGGTGGAAGACACCTTGTTCGCATTCAGCTCGCTCTTCGTCATTGTCGATCCGATCGCAACGGTGCCGGTTTTCCTGGCGATGACAGCGCGCGCACTCCCTGGCAGAGCGGCTTCGCACCGCACGGTCGCCGTCGGCTTGCTAGCCGGTTCCGCGATGCTCCGCGCGCAACGATCGGCGGTGCAGGAGACGGAAGTCGAGCGAGCGGCCGGGCGGGACAAGGACGACATCGCGGTCAGCCCGCTGGCCATGCCCGTGCTGGCCGAACCAGGCGTCATCTCCACGGGTGATCTTGTTGGAACGCAGGCGAGGAACTGGTCGCAACGAGCGGTATTGCTGGGCTGCTTGATGCTGGTCGGAATGACCCGCCACGCAACACTGGCGTCAGCCGGCAGCCGGCGCACGCCGGCTGAACCCCATCGCTGAACGCATCATCGCCCGGCTCATGGGATTGATCCTGGCGGTAGTCGCCGTACAGTTCATGTTCAACGCGCTCAAGCACGAGGACGGACTGCTCGGCAAATAAGAATAAGATAAAATGGACGTCGGCACTTCACTGAACAAGGAGGGCGTGATGAAAAGACCCGCGGTCACTGTTTGCTCGATAGGCGTGGCAACCCTGGTTTTGGTAGCGTTCAGCTTGCAACCCGTATGGGCCGATCCGCCGGCTGACCAACACAGCAGGAACGGGTATGGCAAAGAAGGCTACGGCGGTCACGGCATGGGGATGGGCATGATGCTGCATGGCAGCACATCCCACCTGATCCGCCACCTGTTGAGGCACCAGAAAGACATCGGACTGACCGACGAGCAGGTTGGCAAGCTCAAGGAGTTGCAACTTAACCTGGACAAGACCCGTATCAAGGGCGAGGCGGACATTCAGATCGCTGAGCGCGAACTGCGCGCTCTGGTCGAAGACGACAAGTCCGACCTTACTACCATCGAGGCCAAGCTGAAGCACAGCGAAGAGCTGCAGGTCGGGCTTCGCTTGGCCGCCATCAAGGCCCGCCGGGAGGCGCTCGCGCTGTTGACGCCCGAGCAACGGGAAAAACAAAAGGGGATACACGAAAAGATGATGCGGGAGCACAAGAGCACCAGCCGCCGTCACGGGAATCCCACAGGCGAACCCGAGAAAGACGACGGGAAGGTCAACTGATCATCCGACAGGAGGTGCACGATGCACAGGTACGGCATCATGGCGGTGACCGCCATGGGCTCACTGCTGGCGTTCTACGCGCCGGCGTGGAGCGATGACAAGGGCAAAGTCTCGGAACTGGTGAAAGACACCAAGGTCACCATCGATCAGGCGATCAAGACGGCTTCGGAGAAGGTGCAGGGCACAGTGGTCGAAGCCGAATTGGAGAAGAAGCATGGCAAGACAATCTGGGAGGTGGAGATCCTCGGCGCCGATAACAAAGTCACCGAAGTCCATATCGACGCCGCCACCGGGGACGTGATCGATACCGAAGACCAGAAAGAAGAGCGGAAAGGCGAGAAGAAGAAAGGCAAGCAGAAGAGCCAATAACGGGAATTGCCGGGGACAGGGCTTGCGCCGCGCAAGCGGCGCTCCCTGTTGGCTCAGGCCGCTTTGCGGAGCCGATCACGGATGACCTTGGAAACCGGCGCCTGTCTCCGCTCCTCCCAGAACGAGTACGCCGCGCTGAGACAAAAGACGACCAACACCAGGCCAGCGACCACCGCGGAGAAAGCATCCGCGTCCGACGTCCACCCCGCTGCCCAGGCCTGCGCGGCGCCGAACCACGCGAAGGCCACCGCCCACGCCAGCCAACGTTGCGACATCTCTTTCCGCATCGAGGGTCCTCCAACTGTTTGGATCAATAACCCGCCTCGGACGAAAATCAAGTTATGTCTCCGACTGGAGCCGGTCTTCGTTTTTGATTGAATGAGGAATGCATCCCCATGGCTATTCAACTATTCCAGGCCCGTGTCGAGCAGGTCCGGGACCTGACCCACGATGTGCGGGAACTGGTACTCCGCCTACTCGCCCCGCCCAAGATCGACTTCAAGGCGGGACAGTTCGTATCGTTCGAGATTATGCATCCGACACTCCATCGGCCAGTAACCAGGCCATACTCCATCGTTTCCCCACCGAGTCGGCCGGATCTGATCACGCTGCTGTTCAACCTCGTTCCCGGCGGTCCTGGCTCCACCTACCTCTTCAGTCTCCGCCTGGGCGATGAGACGCGCTTCAAAGGTCCCGCCGGCGCGTTTTACGTGCGAGACGATCCGGCCCGGGATCTGCTCTTCGTCGCGACTGGCACTGGCATCGCGCCGATTCGGTCCATGATCGAAGATCGACTCGAACGCGGCTTCGAGCGACGCGTTACCCTGTATTGGGGGCTGCGAAGCGAACGCGACATATACTACCAGGAGGAACTGAGCGCCGTGGCCAAGCGCCACCCTCACTTCAGCTATGTCATCACACTGTCCCGTCCACAGGAGCGATGGACCGGTCCGGTCGGACGCGTGACGACGCTCGTTGAAGAACGGCTGACCTCGGTCAAGAATCTGGCCGTCTACCTGTGCGGCAACAGCGGCATGATTCGTGACGTTTCCGCCCTCGTCAACAGGAAAGGTCTCTGCCCCATTTACCGCGAAAAGTATTACGACGACCGCGGCGAGCCTCCTGACGACTGAGTCTTTGGTCCCATTGCCCTCGTCCATCTGATCTGCTTGCCCGTTTTGGCGTCCCTTGACTTGCCGACATGCTGCGTTACCTGCCACTCCGCTTTCGTTCAGGAAAGGAGGTTGCACATGCAGAGAGTCAGCACCGTCATTCGCAGCCGAGTGTGTCCTCGCCGTAATGATGGCGTTTCTCTTTGGCGCGTCGACCTCTGTTCCGAACGCGGGCGCGACTGCGCCATCTTCCGGCAACTCGGCTCCCCGTAACACCGAACCGCTTCCCCCAATAATCCTGTTGCAGGCGATCGGATTCTGCAAGGAACCGTTGAGCAGGTGATCGGCAACATGAATACCGGCGAAGTCGAGCCGCGGTTCCTCCCGCCTTAAAGAGGCGATGAAGAAAGGGATCGCCGTCACTGAAGAAAGGCGACCGGCTGGAGATCGTGGTCAATGACCAAAACTTGGCCATCGATTATCATCATCTGCTCGGCCAGCCGACCTGGTATCGGATCGTGAAAGGGCAATTGGCCCAACCGCTTCCGATCGGCCACGAATGAGCGGTCATCAAGTCCGAGGATGGGACGGAGCACACCGAAATTCGTCCCTTGGCGCGGAGTAAGGTCGCGGCTCTTCCTCTTCATGCTCAGGCGGTGTTCCTGATCGACCAATCGAATAAGCTAATCGACGCCACGTGCGGTAGCGACCAGGTCTTGCAACAGGCGGCGACAGCATGGCGAAAATCTCTGCCCAAGGCTGCCTATCAGCGGATGGAGGAGACGATCATGAAGCCCACGAACTGGATAGCGGTTCGGACCACTCGCGGCGAGGAGAAGTTCTATGAAGTCCGGCCGTTCGTCCAGGACAAATTAAAGCAAGTCCGACCAGGCGAACAGGTCATCCCGCTACGTTCCTCTCCCCGATTGACCGGCAATCGTCTTCTGTGAGACATTTCCCGGATACAGCCGGCCTGCTGCTCCGTCCACGGTCGGTCGGCCATGCATATCGCGAATGAAAAGGAGTCCTATGCCTTCCGAACGAACACGGAGAAGTCTTGCCCTACTCCAAGGCCCCGCCCGAGCGCCAGCTCGGGCGATGCTGAAGGCTGTGGGCTTCACTGACGACGATCTGGCCCGTCCGCTGGTCGGTGTCGCCAACACCTGGATCGAAGTGATGCCGTGCAACTACCATCTGCGCCGGCTGTCCGAGCGGGTGAAAGCCGGCATCCGCGCGGCCGGCGGAACGCCGATCGAATACAACACCATCGCCATCTCCGACGGCATCGCCATGGGGACAGAGGGGATGAAGGCCTCGCTCGTCAGCCGCGAGGTTATCGCCGACTCGGTGGAATTGGTCGCGCGCGGACACCTCTTCGACGCGGTGGTGGCCCTGTCGGGCTGCGACAAGACCATCCCCGGTACCGTCATGGCGCTGGCGCGGTTGAATCTGCCGTCGCTGATGCTCTACGGTGGCTCGATCATGCCTGGCACGTTCAGGGGTCGCGCCGTAACCATTCAGGACGTGTTCGAAGCGGTAGGCCAGCATGCCGCCCAGAAGATGACCGACGCCGAACTCAAGGAACTGGAAGACCACGCCTGTCCCGGTTCCGGCGCCTGCGGCGGCCAATTCACGGCCAACACGATGGCGATCGCGTTCGAGTTCCTCGGCATCTCGCCGATGGGCTGGAACGGCATCCCCGCCATGGACCCACGCAAGGACGACGTGGCCTTTGCCTGCGGCAAGCTGGTGATGGAATTGCTAAAACAGGACCTGCGGCCGCGCCGGCTCATCACCCGCAAATCCTTGGAGAACGCGATCACCGCCGTCGCTACGACAGGCGGCTCGACCAATGCGGTGCTGCACCTCCTCGCCGTCGCGCGGGAAGCCGGCGTGCGGCTGACCCTTGACGACTTCGACCGGATCAACCGGAAAGTGCCGCTCCTGGCCGATCTCAAGCCGGGTGGTCGGTTCATGGCCGCCGACCTCTTTGCGGCAGGCGGCACGACGCTGGTCGCCAAGCGGTTGCTGGATGCAGGCCTGCTCCACCCCGACCAGCTGACCGTGACAGGCCGGACGATCGGGGAAGAAGCTAGCCAGGCGAAGGAAACGCCGGGGCAAGAAGTGGTGCGCCCGCTGTCCGATCCGATCAAACCGACCGGCGGATTGGTTATTCTGAAAGGCAATCTGGCGCCGGAGGGCTGCGTGGTGAAAGTCGCGGGGCATTCGCGGCTGACCTTTCGCGGGCCGGCCAAGGTCTTCGATTGCGAGGAAGACGCCTTCGCTGCGGTGAAAGCCTGTCGGATCAAGGCTGGAGACGTCATGGTGATCCGCTACGAAGGCCCGGCCGGCGGGCCAGGGATGCGCGAGATGTTGAGCGTGACCGCCGCGCTTGTAGGCGAAGGGCTCGGCGACTCCGTCGCGCTCCTCACCGACGGTCGCTTCTCTGGCGCCACCCACGGGTTGATGGCTGGCCATGTCTCGCCGGAAGCCATCAAGGGCGGGCCTATCGCCGCCGTGAAGAACGGCGACATGATCGTCTTCGACATTCCGAACCGCCGGCTGGACGTAGAACTGTCGCAGAAGGAACTCCGGGCTCGTCTAAAGAAGGTGAAACACCCGGCGCCCCGCTACACTACTGGCGTGCTGGCCAAGTACGCGCGGCACGTCTCGTCGGCGGCGGAAGGCGCGGTGACCTGTTGAGCCTTATGACGGGCGTTGCTTTGGACGCGACGCGGTCCTTGAGGCGGTCGACATAGTCCTCCACCGCAGCCAGCGCTCCTTCGACCGCTTCGCGCGCAGGTGCATCGGCTTCTTCGCCACGTCGTGATCTCTTCACGCAGGTCGAAATAGTGCAGCAGTTGCGGCATCGGGCGGTCTCGGCGCACAGCCAGCGTCGCACCGGCAGGTAGAGCCTTGACCGCAGCAAGCCAGGTCCACGGTTCAGAAACATACCCCCAGAGGAACAACCCTCCATGCCGGCGGCGCTTGGGTTCGTTCGAAACGACGCCGCCAGCGACATGCGTCTTGACCTGGGAGGCGAAACGCCGCGTCCTGTCATCATCGCTGTAGTACAAGGGTTTGATGCCAAACGGATCGTATGCAAGAAAGGGCGCTGGTGCGCGCGTATCGCCAAATGGCGAAGGCGAACATGTCCCGCAGATGCTTGCCCATGCGCTCGCCATGCTGACGGTCCAGGTGCAGCAGCACCTCAGTATCGGATTGTGTGCGGAGGACCGCGCCCTTGGCTTCTAACGTGTGTCTTAGTTCCCGGTAGTTATCGATCATCGCCGTTAAAGACGATGACTTTCCCGGTGATGGGGTCCTGCATCGGCTGGGCATGGGCGTCCGACAGGTCGATAATCGCCAGCCGCCGGTGGGCGAGGCCGACGCGGCAGTCGGGTGCCAGCCACTCACCGGCTCCATCCGGGCCGCGCGCAGCCATACGCTCGCGGATCCGCAGCGGCTCCGCGCGGTCGACCGGTGGGCTGTCAATCGCCGTAGGCGGAGATGCCGGCGATCCGCACATGGACTCCTAGTGGCCTCCCTGCTGGCCTGCGTCAAGGCCTCTCGAGGCGGGTGAGCTATTCCATCGTGGCGAGATCGCCGTAGTGCGGGAACACGCGCACCCGAGGTGCCTGGGGCCTGGTAGGAGTGGGTCTATACGGGCCGTGTTGAAGGGGGAGGCGCGGCGGATGAGGCCATGGACCTCGTGGCCCTTCCTGAGCAAAAGCTCCGCGAGATACGAGCCGTCACTGGCCAGTGGTGCCAGTGATCAAACCGCGTCTCTTCTGTACGGCGTCCATAGCCTGACTTGTGTTGGTGGCGCGGACACGACTTTGATATCGTGCCTTGCTCCGTCTGCTGCACGCAACCGTCAAGACTCTCCGATGCGTCAGACAACGTGAACCGTAAGGCATCTGAGATGAAGATGCCCGGCATCGCTTGCTGCGAGCAGGTACGGGTCTTGCTCTGCCTAGATAGAAGCAACCGACAGCAACAGAACAAGGGAAAGGGCGATCTCGACGTTGAGCCGCCACAGTGGCGTGTCGTTTCTTCCCCGCGCCTGTACCTGTTCTCTGGATGTTAGCGAAGGCAGAGTAGAAACAACTCCGGCCTCTCACTTACAGTGAGAGGCCTAGGAGCCTGGCCCCTTGCAGACCTTTGGTCAGCCGAGGTCCTGTCGGTCAGTTCCGCCTCCCCTCATACTCTTGGTCACCCCGGTCGGCAACTTCACTGTGATGATTGCGATAGACCATCTGTAGACGTGCGACCTCGATCATTCACTCGTACGGTGGGGACTTGGATATATTGCCGCTGGTATCCGGATCCAGCAAGGCTCCCCATGTCGCCCGCCGAGCGATTTCCTTGCCGGCAGACAAATCAACTCCGATCAACAATGACTCCCGACCCCTTTTCTGGATGCCGGGCAAGATATCCGGCAGGCTCTCGCAGCTTGAAGGCAAGAAAAGGGATCGATGTGGCCGCGTTGTGCGATGGCGGACTGCTAAAGACTCCCGACCCCTTTTCTGATGGGTCTGATGGGGCGAGCGCGGGGAGCGGGAAGACGCGCGGCCTTCCCCTCCCCGGGCCTCAACTCGCCTTTCCTCGAGGTTATTTCGCCGGCAAATTTAGATACAGCACGAGGGGGATCACTATCGCACTGATCCACGTCAGCCATTTTTTGTGGAAGATGTCATAGATGCCGTAAATCAGCACCGCCGCAATGGCGGAATAGTACAGAATTGCGTTGCCTCTGGAATACCCGCTGACGCCTTCGGCCAACGCCAGCACGGGAGTGAAGAGCAAAAGGAGAAGCGAAAAGAACCCAACCACTCGCTTCATCGTCCACCTCCTTGGTAAACGGTTTTCCTTCTTACCCGCAAACGCAAAGCGCCCGGGAGGCTACACAGTCCCCCCAGGCGCTCGCGGACGGCGTCGTGTGTTGCGTCGTGTGCGGAATTCTTTTCCCGAGCTTGCCTACCCCGGTCTCATCGCAGGCCTCCCGGTTGATTGTATGGTGGCTCTTTCCGGTCGCGGTTGTCAACCACCGAAAACGGCATGGCGATTACCTCTCTTGCGGAAAGCACTGCTTCTTACAGTCCGGACACAGGCCCCCGTTGAACCGGATACACGAGTGGTTCGTGATAAATGCCTCTAAGGTTGATGATCCCGTTTGGCCGGCTGAGATGATCGTCGATGTCCTGCTCCTGCTCCGAATAGTCGGGCACACGCGCGTCCCGGAACACCACCACTGCGCCGATCACGATCCCGGCGTCGTCCGCCACCGGGGCGACACGGCCTTCAATCGGCCGCTTCCGAAGGTGTTTGGTCACCAGCGTGACCGCAGCGCAACGATGCGGCATTCGTAATACACAGGATCGCCCGCAGACCGGCGCCCAAAACCTCCTTTTGAGTCCGTCCCGTGAGCACCTCTGCGGCCAGGCTCATGTACGTGACACGGCCGCCTCGGCTGGTGGGCAACACGGCGTCGCCCATCACGCGCACAGTGGTCGCCCGCCAACGCAGACTCTCGCGCAGACTCCGCTTCGACTGGCTTCGATAAAGCGCAATCTCGATACTGGCCCGCAATTCATGACCGGATCGCCTCCTCTCCCGACGCCGCCGTGGCTGGCACCTCAGCTCCCAGCCGTTGGAGGCTGAGCTGGATGGTCCCTTGCGACGATCGGCTCATCGTTCACCACGAGAATTTTGGCCTGTTCCCTAAACTTCCTCACAGTCGTTCTTGATAATGGAGCGCCCGAAACCAGATCTGCCCCTCGGTTTCCTTGCCGCATTGCAATGCGACGGTCCCTTCCAACTTTTCCGCCAACAGTCCGACCAATTCGAGTCCCAACGAGTCCGGGTTCCGCAAAACCCCATCCTTCGGCGTCCGGTTCCGTCGTTGCTGACCCGCAGGGTGGAGGTCTCATCCTGCGGATCCTTGATGCTGGCCGACTGCCGATTGAGCAGGCTGGCGAGGACCTGCAGGTTGTTCTTGACGCGGTGGGGCACCTCGCGCAAGAGGTTTTCTTTCTCCTTCAAAGCTTTCCGGAGCTGGTCTTCCATTTCTTTGCGTTCCACTAGGTCCATGCATGACCCAATGAAGCCGGCAAAGGTGCCGTCCGCCTCAAAGAGCGGAATGCCCGTGTCCAGCACCCAACGGTACTGGCCGTCAGCCCGGCGCAGGCGGTACTCCATCGTGAACGGCTGCTCGGTCTGGAACGCGGACACATACGTGTCCAAGCAACGGCGCATGTCGCTCGGGGGGACGCCGCTGATCCAGGCGTCCCCCAATTCCTGCTCCATGGTCCGCCCGGTAAACTCCAGCCACCGCCTGTTGACGAAGGTGCACTGGGCGTGGGGGATCGCCAGCCTTAAGGAGTTCAGGGGCGGTGACAACGTCACACCAGCCAACGGCCGTGACGTTCGCACGTGTCTGCGTTCACATGCGTAAGTGGCAAGCGAAGTCGCCACGCCGAAAGGCCCTCCAACCAGTAGCGAGGTTCCTGCATCGCTGTTCAGGTTTGAACGAGGTTGCGGGTGGCGGAAACTTCCCAAGTGGAGAGGTGCACGACCGGACCAACGGGGACACTGGGCATTTCCCTCGTCCCGTGGCTCAGCCTCTGGACGGCGGAGAGAGTGGGAATGAAGGGGGTGGGGCACGTCGCACAGCCGCGCCGACTTTCGGCGGCCGCACTGGGAGCCTCATTACAACCGTGATTTCTCAATTTCTGTCGCGGAGCGGAGTGCACAAGCCCGCGCGTCTCCGACCGGTTCCTCCCTCGGTGAGAAGAGCGGCGTCCAATTTTTCCCCCGTGACCGCCCCGGGTCCCCACGATGGCGAGGCACGAGAGCAGAGACAAACGGGGAAACCCGTCGGAGCCGGCTCTGTCGGACGAACAGTCTTGATCGGGGTTGGTTGAACCGTGAACTGCACCGCCCTTATCGTCCGCCCAGCTTGCTCCGCATGTCCTTGATCATGTCCTCCAGATCAGCCTCGGCCTGGCTCCGTTCGTTGATGAGTCGGTCCAGATTGTACGGCCGAGACGGGGGCACGGGCTCTGGCGCCGACTGAGTGGATGGCGGAGAGGGAGCGGCCTTGGAGGCGACGGGCGGGTATGCAGGCAGAACTGGTTGCCCGCTGGGCAAAGGAACTGAGCGCCCACCGGCTTTGTCCAATGCCTGGGATGGAGCCAGCGCCGGTGGCAGCCCGATTCCCTGCTCGCGCAGCCACCGCTTCGCCACGCTGGACTTGAGCGAAAAACTGATGTTGGTGATCGGCAGCCCATCCGGCGCGACACGCGCGATCGCGGTGTTGACGCCGATCATGCGACCGGAGGTGTCCAATAACGGGCCGCCAGAGTTGCCGCGGTTTAATCCCGTTTCCGTCTGAAACACGGACTTGCCCTGGGTGCCTTGAAAGTTCTCGAATTCCGCGCTGATGGTGCCGGTGGTCAAGGTCCACAGCCCGCCCTGTTCGGGATGCCCAATCGCCACCACCCGATCACCGATCTTGGTCCCCTCGGAGTCGGCCAGTTCGAGCACCGGAAGCGGTCCGGTCGTCCCCTCGAGCTGAAGCACCGCCAGGTCCAGCGGTTGCGACATGGCCACGACGCGGGCCTTGACGCCTCGCGACAAATCCACCTTCAGATCGCCAGTCACCCGGTCCGGTTTCAGGTACACTGTCAAACGGGGATAGGGCTTGCCAGTGCCTTCCTCGAGCACCACATGGGCGTTCGTCAGCACGAGCCCATCTTGCCGGATAATGGAGCCGGTGCCGCCGCTACCACGCCGGCCCTCGCTGGAGTGGCCCATGACCAGCACGACGGCTGGCGAACGCTGTTCGTAAATTTCGCGCGGCGTCAGTTCGGCCGGAAGGACGCTGCCCGCCCACAACGGCTGACCTGCCGCGACTGCGATGGCCAGCATAGCCGGCTTCATCCACATCCCTCCTCTTTGCTCTTTCGACACGAGTCAGTCTCCGGGCACCTCTTAAGGATACAACGGCCTGTCCGACGAAACCAGCGGCCCTGGTCCTGCGGCTTGGACACCAGCCCGCTACACCAGCGAACAGCCGATCGCTTGCCTCTCCCTTCCTCCCCCATCGCAACGAAGGGGAGGGGGTACAGGCGGAGGCAAACCAGGGCGCGGTTCAGTGCCGACGATAAAACTCCACGATCGTCTGCACGACGTAGGAGAGTTGGTCATCAGTCAACTCCGCGTAGATGGGCAGTGACACGACTTCCTCGGAAGCCCGTTCGGCAACCGGGAACGCGCCTTTTCGATAGCCGAGGTCCCGATAACAGTTCTGCAAGTGCAGCGGCAGGGGATAATACACTTCTGTCCCGACCTCCCTGTCTTTCAGGTAGGCACGCAGTTCGTCGCGTTTCTGTGCGCGAATCGTGAACTGGTTGAACACGTGGAAATTACCGGTCTCCGTCTTGGGCAACACCACGCGGTCGTCGAGCCCCGCTTCTTTGAACAACTGTGCATAACGGGCGGCGTTTTTTCTCCGCCCCTCGGTCCACCGATCCAGATATCTGAGCTTGACTGACAGGACAGCCGCCTGCAGCGCATCCAGGCGGCTGTTGATCCCCACGGCCTCATGCACATACCGGACTTTGCTGCCGTGGACCCGCAACATGGCGATAGAGTCCGCGAAGGCCTGGTCGTTGGTGGTGACCATGCCCCCGTCGCCGAAACCGCCTAAATTTTTCGAGGGGAAAAAGCTGAAACAGCCGAGGTCACCAAGCGCACCGGCCCGGATGTGATGCCGCGCAGCCCCGATAGCCTGGCAGGCATCTTCGATGACCCGCAGCCCCCGCCGCTTGGCGATCTCGTTGATAGCCTCCATCTCCGCGCATTGCCCGAACAGATGCACTGGAATGATGGCCTTGGTCCGCGGCGTGATCGCTCGTTCAATCAACTCGGGATCCATGGTAAAGGTCTCAGCTTTGATGTCCACGAAGACTGGCTTGGCGCCGAGCCGGGATATGGCTCCGGCGGTGGCGAAAAAGGTGAACGGGACGGTGATCACCTCGTCGCCGGCTTTGACGCCCATCGCCATCAATGAGAGCAGAAGCGCATCGCTGCCAGACGCCACGCCAACTGCATAGGCGCTGCCGACGTAGGTGGCCAACGCCTGCTCCAGCGCAGCGACGCGGGGACCCAGCACGAACCCCTGCTCCTCGCATGTGGCCTCGATAGCCGCCAGGATTTCCGACCGAATCGACCGATACTGCGCCTTCAGATCCAATAAGGGAACCTTCACAGCTTCCTCCTTGCGCGATCCGCCTCTTGCATGTCTCCTCTCCACGCCTGGAAGCCCGGCGACTGCAGGCCGAGTCGCAATCGTTCGTACAGTGCTTCATACTGCCTGACCATTTCGCGAATCTCAAATTCTTTTGGCAGCGGATCTCGGGAGGCCCGGAACCTGGCCCGTTGCCCGGCATCTTCCAGCACACGGCAGACCCGTTCCGCCAATCCCTCCACATCCCCTGGGGGACACAGCCACCCGTGTTCACCCTCGACAATGGCCTCGGCCGCCCCTCCCACCCGCGTCGCCACCACAGGGAGGCCACTGGCCCGCGCTTCTAAGAGCACGCGGGGTAACCCTTCCCAATGGGATGTCAACAAGAACACATCCAGTGCCTGCAGCAGAGCCGGAATGTCCCGCCTCCAGCCGAGCAGCCGCAGGCGTTCCTGCAAGCCGGCTTGGCGGATGGCCACTTCAACCGATTCTCGCAACTCGCCATCTCCGACCAGCACGAAGCGGACTGAAGGAAGGCGGCGGCAGACCCTCGCCGCGACCGCGACAAAGTCCAATGGCGCCTTCTGCGGCTTGAGGCACGCGACGGTGCCTACCACCAGCTCTCCGTCGCAGACGCCTAGCTCGGCGCGTAGACGGGCCCGTCGTGCCTCGGACAACGTGGTGGAGAACGGTCCAGGGTCGATGCCGGGACGGACCAGCGAGACGCGCTCCCGAGAAAACAAGCCCCACCGCAGTCCCCGCTCAAGGTCCGCATGGGATACCACCACCCAGTGTGTCGTCACCAGGCCGGTGAGTCGTTCCACTCCGACCAACAAGGCTCGCAGCCACGGAGGCTGCCGCGGCGTGATGCCATAGCCGTGCACGGTGTGCATGATGACCGGCACGCGCGCGAACCACGCCGCCCAGCGACCGAGAATGCCGGCCTTGGAACTGTGGGTATGGACGATGGTCGGGCGAAGCCTCCGGAGCAGCCGGACAAGCTGGATCAAGGCAAGCAGGTCATGCACCGGCCGGATCTCCCGGCGCAGCGGAGGCAGCACCTGCACCTCGACGCCGGGCAAGGCCTTGGCTTCCTCGGTGAGCAAGCCGTCCGGCCCCGTCACCAGTACCGGCCTGAATCGCGCCCGATCGAGATGCGAGACGGTGAACAACGCGACTTCCTGGGCTCCGCCCAGTTCCAACTTCGTGATGACATGGCAGACCGTGTCCACGGAGCTCAGCCTCGGCCGGCAGCGCCGTTTGCTTCGGCGACCAGCTTCTCTGCCAGGCGTTTGCCTTGGGCAATCGCGTCTTCCATGGAGGTATGTTCCCATCGGCCGTACCGGCCAATGGAATGAATGCCACGATGCTCCAGTTCCCGGAGCATCGCCGGCAGGACCTTCGCCCGATGCCGGTCATACAGGACATAGGCGTAGTGAATGTCTTTCACGTCCGCGACGAGAATCTCGTCGTCTTGCCGAACAATGCCGGCTCGTTCCAATCCTTGACGAACCAGGTCGAGCACCCGTGCGGGCGGCATCGTCTCATCCGGGCGATGCGAGATTTCAACATACAGCGAACTCGTACCCGGCCGCCCCAAGGCCGGCGCAAAGTTCATCGGAAAGCCGACTCGATAGAACGGGTACTCGGGTTCGGGAAAATAGATCCAATGCTTGTCCGACACCCGTTCCCGGGCGATCCCCAGGTTCACATTGTACACCGACACCCAGCGCAGCCCGGCTGCGGCGTCCTTGAGGTCCTGCGGCAAATCGACGCAGCGGCGTATCAGTTCCGGAATCGGGATCGTCGAGACCAAGGCCTCATATTCCTCGACCCTGGTTCCCTGGCGCCCGTCGCGGAAGACGGCCCGCCGCCTCGCCGTTTCGACTTCGACCAGTTCTGTGTCGTAGGCGATCCCGCGGACGGCGGGCAGGAAGGACTGCGGCAACACGTTGATCCCGCCGGTCGACGGATACAGAAACGTCGCGTTGTAGCCGAACGCCTTGTCCTTGATGCCAAGGGCGCCGTTGATCACGTCTTTCAACTCCGGCTTCGGTATCAACCAGGAGACCCAGTCGGATGTCAGCTCCTCCAGCGGCACCCGCCACAGCTTTTCATTGAACGGCACCATGAAGTGTTTCGCCATGCCCTCGCCGAGATTTTCCAAGATCCACGCCTTGAAGGACCGCTGGTCGGGCGGCAGGGGGGGAGCCGGATTGGTCAAGGTGGCAATGAATCCGAGCAGGCATTCCCGGATCACTTCGGGAGGAAGGCCATAGGTGTTCACCTGAAACGGGTACTCGGTATAGGTCCGGTGAGAGTAGATGAAAGAGCGCCGCTGATGTTGCTCCAGACGACCGGCGAGCAACTGCTCCACCAGCGCCTTGATCTCCGGCTGGCGAAAGTGGAGCAGATGGCCCGTTATATCGAAGGTAAACCCGTCTTTCTGATACGAGCGGCAGAGCCCTCCCGCTTCTTTCTCTTTCTCGAAAACCCGATAGGGGATATCTTTCAGATGATAGGCGGTGCTGAGACCGGCCAAGCCGGCACCGACGATGAGGATCATCCAGACGTCCTTCTCCCCGGTTGTCCGGCTGGCAATGGACCTTGGAGGCCGACTCCCTTTCCGCTTTCTACGTTCACCCGGGTCAGCGCATAGGCAGCGAGGCCCAGAGACACCAGCGTCAGCACGCTGAAGAGCAGCGCCAGGTCCTGCGGCACCGCCATGACCAACAGACCGATGCCACCCAGAACCGCAGCCGCGCCATAGCTGATGCCCACGACCTGCGGCACCGACAGGCCCCAGTGCCTGAGTCGGATCGCCATATGATCGGGACTGCCTAGGAAAATAGGGAGGCCGCGGAGGAATCGAATGTACATGACGAACAAGGTATCGAAGATCGGCACACCGAGAATCATCAACGGCGTCAGCAGCGAGACCGAATGGCCGCCGGTGTATTGGCCAATCATGCACGAGGCGCCAAGCATGAGCCCGATGAACATCGCGCCGGCGTCGCCCATGTAAATCGTCGCCGGATGCCAGTTGTACCGCAGGAACCCCAACAGGCTACCGATCAACGCCGCCAGCAGAAACGCGATCGTCTGATCGCCGTTGAGCAAGGCGATTGCGCAGAGGAAGGTCGCGCTGATCACGCCCACGCCAGCAGAGAGCCCGTCCATGATGTCCAGAAGATTGAAGGCGTTGATGATCCCGACCATCCAGACCACGGTTAGCGCGATCGCCAGCCAGTCCGGCAGCGCAGCGATCTCGATACGGATCCCGCTTTTAATCAGGACGAAGACGGCGAGCAACTGTCCGGCCAGCTTCGTGCCCGGCGACAACACGCCGAAGTCATCTACCAACCCGAGCATCATCACCAACGTTCCGGCCAAGATGATGCCGAGCACATCCTGGCGGAACTCAAAGGTGAAGGCGAGGCTGATCAGGAACGCCAGATAGATGGCAAGGCCACCCAAATAGGGCACCGGCTCGCGCTGGTGTTTCAGGCGCCCGTCCGGACTGTCCACGATCCCGTACTTCAGCGCCGCCCGGCGCGCCAACGGCACGCCGTAGAGCGACAAGCCGAAGGCCAGCGTCAGGGTGAACCCCAGCAGGATCATCGCGTCACCACCCCGCGTTCATCGGTCCTTCATCGAATCACCGATCCTTCACTCCAACCACTTGCCTTGCCAGCATAGGTATGAAGGCGCTCCACATAGGCCCGGTATCGTTCTTCCGAATGCTCTTCGCTCACGCGCCGCCGCGCCGCTTCGCCCATGCGGCGCCGCCGGTCAGAGTCCCGCAACAAGGTCACGACCGCTTCGGCCACCGATGCCGCCTCCGGCTTGACCCGCACGCCGGTCGTTTCATCCACCAGACGCCAGGTCAACCCCACATCCGTTGCGACGCAGGCCAGGCCCGACGCCATCGCCTCGAGGAGACTTTGCGAGGGGTAGTTGTCCTGCCGTTGTAGCGAGACGAACACCGCCCCTTGGGCCATGACCGGCGCGATGTCAGCATGAAAGCCCCGGACCATCGCTCCATGCAAGCCCAAACGCATGACGGCCGCTTCGACCTCAGAGACAAGCGGGCCGTCACCACATAGGAAAAAGCGCGCCTCGGGGACGCTCCGGCGGATCAACGCCGCCGCTTCAACGAACAGCAGGGGGTTTTTCTCCTCGATCAACCGGCCGGCAAAAATCACCCATGGCTCCTTTACCGCAGCGGGACGAAAGCGCTCGAGATCGACCACGCTCCCCGGCGAGACCGCGATCTTCTCCGCCGCGACTCCGCGCCGGATCAAATCCTCACGCACCTGGACCGTCAGCGCGTCAACCCGCGCGCAACGCCACACGGCCGCCCGATACAGCGGCAAGGCCATGGGCGTGCCCACGTGGGCTGCCAGATTGGGATTGGTGATCGACACCACGAAACGGTGCCCCGGTCGCACGACCATCAGCGGCAACGCTACATAGGCGCCGCCCAGCGCCAGGTGGAATAGGCGCCGGTTTGCGAATCCGTACCGCCCGAGCAGCCGGACGGCCATCAGCAGATAGTCCACCTTCGAGAGCCAGAAGCGCACACCGGGGCTGATCCGCCGAAGCCGATTTGACAACCATCCGAATGGTTCCGCCAGCACCCGGACACGCGGTTGCCGGCCGGTCACGACGCCGCCCGCGAGAAGCTTCTCCCACAGACTGCTGTTGACGATCAGTTCCGTCTCCCGGTCTTCCGTCGCCAGGCGGGCGAACAGCCGGCCCAACCGGCGCTCGGTCCCGCCGATGCCCGCGTTGTTGATCAGCACAAGGGTGCGACGCATGAGGGAACATCGAGAAATTCACGGCACCAGAGTTCAACGTTCAGCCACCGCCAGAGCACGCACCCGAGGTTCTTGCGCCCGGCCTGGTGCGCCTCGAACTCGCGCCGCACCGCATCGACATTGAAATAGCCGCGCGAACGGGTCCGCGAGTCGAACAGAATATCCTGGGCCATCTCCCGCAAGGTGGTTCTGAACCATTCGTCTTCGGGTGTGACAAACCCCAGCTTGTCCGTCCGCCACCGCACCGGGTCCGGCAGGATCCCGTCCATTGCTTTTCGCAGCAGCACTTTGGTCCATCCATCGTGTAGCTTGAGCTCTGATGGCAGCGCGAAGACATATTCCACCAACCGGTGATCCAGAAAAGGCAGACGGGGCTCGATCCCGAACGCCATGGCGTTGCGGTCCTCGTAATGGAGCAACGCGCGCAGCCCATAGCGTTCAAGCAGCCGCCGTTGCATAGCCTGGAGATGAGACTCCTCCGGCTGATCCGCCTCGCTTTCCTCCTTCCAGCGCCGCCGAAACTCTGGGGCCAACCAGACTACGCTGCCTGTCATCAGTGGCCGAAGCTTTTGCACCACGAGGTGTGGAAGCAGCGCGCGGGCGACATTCGCTATCGCCTGAGGTGGCAACGCTCCGTGTCGTTGCCGGTACGCGCGCCACTCCTCCCGAAGTCGCCGCCACTGGCCCTGCCTCAGGAAATCGGCAAACCACGCGCCGAAAAACCCGTGATAGCCGACCAACACCTCGTCGGCCCCTTGCCCGTCCAGGAGCACCCGGATGCCGTGCTGAGCAGCCAGACGCATGACGGTCCATTGCGCGAAAATACTGGTCGATCCAAACGGCTCCTCCTGTTGGCGAACGACCCGCGCCACCGTGTCGATGAACTCTTTCGGATCGGGAAAGGCATAGTGCGGCTCCGCGCCGGTGCGATCCACAACGAATCGGATGAAGTGACGCTCGTCATAGGCGGGATCCTCGAAGCACGAGGAAAAGGTCTTCTGCCGCACACCGATGAGGTGGGACGGGACCCCCGCATCGTTTCGCAGCAACGCGTTGGCCACGCAGACGATCGACGACGAATCCAGCCCTCCGCTCAGACAGCTTCCGACCGGCACGTCGCAGCGTAACCGCAGGCGCACCGCGTCCTGGAAAAGATACCGGAACTGCTCGACATCCTCCGTCTGCGCACTCCGCGGCGTACTCTCTGACTCCGGCAGACTCCAGTATCGGTGCGTTGTCAGCCTCCCTTCAGCGATGAGCAGATAATGCGCCGGCGGCAGTTGTCGAATGTCCTCGAAAAACGTGCTGTCGGCATAGTCCAGATACCCGCCGTCGAGGTACGCATACACCGCTCGGTGATTCGGTCGGGGTCGCTCGATAAACGGTAGGAGCCCCTTAATCTCGGACGCGAAGGCAAACCGCGCTCCGTCCCAGACGTAATAGAAGGGTTTCTCGCCGAACCGGTCGCGGGCGCAAAACAGCCGCCTGTTTTGGCCGTCCCACAGGGCAAAGGCGAACATCCCGTTGAATCGTTTCAGACAGGATGTCCCCCATTGCCGATAGGCCGCAAGCAGGACCTCCGTGTCGGATTCCGACCGGAAGCGATGGCCCAGGCTCTTCAGCTCGGCCCGCAGCTCGAGGTAGTTGTAAATTTCCCCGTTGTAAGTGATCCAACAATGCCCATCCTCGGTCGTCATTGGCTGGTGCCCGCCCTCGGAGAGATCGATAATCGCCAACCGGCGATGCCCGAGGCCAATGTGATAACGGCGCTCACCAAGGATCGCGCTCGCCGCAGCCCGTCCGGTGACATATGGCGGCTCGCGCCCTGAAGCGGACAGCAACGCATACCCCTCGCCGTCGGGCCCCCGATGCGCCTGTCGCTCGATCATCCGCCCGAGCAGTCCAAGATCGACCGGTTCACCCATGACGTGGAACATGCCTGCGATGGCGCACATGGCAAAGGATGCTGCATCACTGGACAAGTAAGCTACGCCTAACGGTTTCCCTCATACGCTGCGATCGTCTGATGCGCAATACGAAGTGGGTCATGCCATTCTTCGACAAAACGACGTCCAGCACCGCCGATCGCGTCCCATGAAGCAATGTCTTTCAACAACTGGGCAAGGTCGTCGGCAAGGGTCTCCTTGGTCGTGCGAACGATCGGAATCCGGTCACCAAACGGAACGAACTGTTTGACATCGTCCTCCCGAAGGTAGCACAGCACCGGTTTCCCGAGCGCCATCGCCTCAACAGCAAACGCGCCATACCACCCGATCAGCAACTGATCCACGACCAGGTCAGACTGTCGAATCAATTCTTCGACCCGGGCATGAGGGACCTCCTCGACAATCATCAATTCCACTGAAAGCCCCCGCGCTGCCAGATCGGCGCACGCTTGTTCCACGTAACGTGTGCCCTTGATACTTCGGTTCGTAGGCATATGAAGGATGCGGATCGGCCCCGACGGTCGCCTTGCGTAGAGACCTCCGTCCGGTTTCCATTCAGCCGGATTCACACTCGCATACGGAAGAAAGTCTCCGCCCGGCAAAAAATGCAGCAAGTCCGGGTTTAAGACAAAAATCTGATCAGCGTAGCGAAACGCCTTCCGTATGCGGCGACGGCGGATGCGATCCAACCGTTCCGTACACCAGGCAACATCGCATTCCGCACACGCAGACGGACTGAAGCGCCGTCGGCTCTCGGTCTTCATGCGGACATCACACCCCTGAAACGTGATCACAATTCGCTTGCCCAGCCGTTTCAACAGCGGCAACTCCAGATAATTGATGTTCCAGGAACGGTGATCCAGGATCGACATGCCCCAGTTGAAATGGAAGACGTCATACTGTCTGATAGCTCGCACGAGAAAGTTCGTCACTCTAAGGAGTTGCGATGCAAGACTTCCCTCCCTCAGCCGCAGGTTGATATCAGCGGGAAACCACTGGCGGCTCGAACGGCGCACCATCACATCGCTTTCGATCCCGTATTTTCGTTCCGCACGGGATAGCCCCCACGCATGGCCACCCGTATCAGTCGGACAGTGCAGCACTCGCATCGGGGTACGCTACCTTTCCCCTGTCATATCCCGGATCAGCTGGCCGAGACCTTCCTGGAGCGAGACCTTCGGCACCACACCGAGTTTGAGCTTCATCTTCTCGATATTGGCGACCATGGCCATTGGCCCTTTTTCAGGTTCAAACTGATACACGGGTTTTTTCCCAGTCAATCGCCCGATCAACTCCGCCAGGTCGAAAATTGTCGTCACTTCGGAACCCGCCACGTTGATCGTCTCCTGGCCCTCAATCTGGATGGCGCGCGCCGTGGCCTCTACCGCATCGGCAACATGAACGGGATTCATCGAGACGCCGGTCTTTCCAGCAACGACCACCGGCGTGCCTTGCAGCACCCGCTCGACTAAAGACGGCATGAACATGTTGCGCTGGCCTTCACCGTAGACGAAAAAATATCGGAGCGTAACGGTGGAGAAGTAGTCGGCATAGGCCTTCACCAAACATTCCGCCGAGTACTTGGAAGCGAGATAGAAATTGATGATTGCTGGCGGATCAGTCTCAAGGATTGGCCTTGATTGATACCCGCACACCCCACCGGAAGAGGCTAAGACGAAGGTTTTGATCCTGGCCCGTCGACCGTATTCCAATAACTGCAAGGTGGAGTCGGTATTCACCCGGAAAATGTCGAGTGCTCGATCGGGAAAGTTTCGGAATTGCCGAGATTGGGCGAGATGAACGATGACATCCATTGTGCCCGGCAAACGAGCGTGATCGAGCGGAACGGTCAGATCCTGGTGGATAACCTGCACACGGGCATCCCGTGGAAGCATGCCGCTGTTTCTAGCCACACAGAACACCTCGTGCTCGGTCATTAACCGCCTGACAAGCCAAGCCCCGACAAAACCGGTCGCTCCAGTCACCAGAATGTTCATACCACGCGCATCTCTCCGTTACATGAGTGGCCAGTCTCCCGATACAGTCCTGACCACAAGTTTCGATACAGAATGTCCATCCGAGCTCCCACTCGCTCAAGGGCATGGACTTCTTCGACATAGCGCCGGCCTCTAACCCCGAGCTCGAAGCGCAGTTGAGCATCCACCAGCAGGCGGACTAAAGCCGCCTTCAGCGTGTCGGGTGAGGCATTGACGATCGGGCAGTCCACGCCTCGAGGCAAGTAGCGTTCCGGCTTGCGCACATACGCAATGACCGGCTTGCCCAACGCCATTGCCTCGACCGCGAAATTCCCGTACCAGCCGATGATGAACTGATCAGCCACAATATCCGCCTGGGCATAGAAATCGCGGGCTTGGTCATTACTCACACCGGTGACCATGATCAACTCGACGGCATATCCTTCAGCCTGCAGTTCTGCGATCGCCTGTTGCAAAAAACGTGTCCCTTTGAACTGGGGATGATTGGGAGCGTGCACCACTTTGACCGGATGACTAGACAACGAGACACCGACAAACGGCCATTTTTTCAAATCAATGGCCCAGTAGAACATGTCATTCCGGCTGCCCGGGGTGTATTCGATCATGTCCCCCATTGAAAGCGTGACATCGGCGTAGCGGCTGACATGCTTCTGATTGCGCGCTGCTCGTTTCTCGTCGCAAATACAGAATGCGAGGCGCTGCGGACAATCCATACAGCAATTGTACGATCCCAGAGACCGGGTGATTCGTTCCGTCCGCACATCGGCACCATAGGCCGAAACCACAATTTTTTTCCCCAACAACTTGAGCAGTGGCAGTTCAAGCCGCTTCCCAAGCGTGCGGTTGAGAAAGCCTCCGTCAAAGTAGAATTGAAAAATGTCGTAACGGATCACCGCCCAGAGAAATACCGCCCATGGAATAAACAGCGCCAGCCACGGATAGCGCCACCACCGTTCCAAGTTGTAGGTGAAATCTTGGGTGACGTAATAGGGGCGGTAGACCAGGGTATCGCTGCGATACCCATACAACCTGTCCGCGGCCGCGTTCGTGCTGATATTGATGATCGGTGTGGGTCCCCAAATAACACGCGGCTTTGCCCGCGGCCCTAACCATAGGCGCCGAACGATGAGGAGTGGCAAACAGATGCCCAACACCAGGAACACGAACAGCGGCACGATCGCGGATTCTCCAGCTACCTTCAACATGCGCTTGATCTTTTTGCTCATCGTTGCAATAATTCACGATATATCTCGATCTGCCGATCGGCTACGAGCTGCCACCCGTGATATTTCTCAATCCATTCGCGCGAGGCCTGGCCGATTCGCTCACGTGCCTCTGAGCTTTTACCGAGTTCCACCATCCATCCGAAGATTTCCTCTTCTGCTTTTGCGCAGAGAACGGGCGGCATCTCGGCGTAACACCACTCATGCACGGTCCGGTCAAAGTGGAGGACTACAGGCTTACCGCACGACATGGCTTCGGGCGTGACAGTCCCAAAGGTACCTATCGTAAACTGATCAAGCACCACATCAGCAGCATTGTAGTACTCGATCAACTTCATCTTGTTGAGAGGCGGAGTCCAGACGACCGCCTGTTCAAGACCGAGTTCGCGAACTAACGTGCGAGAACGATCCAACTCCTGTCCCCACTCACACAGGATGAGAATGGGCTTCGAGTACGTTTCCCTGCGAAGCCGAGCGAACGCTCTGATGAGCCTGTCGTTGCCCTTCAACGCCCAGTTGTGCCGCGATGGAGCGAACAGAATCAGATCAGTTTGATAGCGATCGACCAACTGGTCTCGCAGCAAAGTAGGCTTAGGTCGATACTTGGTCTCATCGACAGGGTGAGGGATGAACCGAAAGTTCTTCAGCCCAAGGCGTCGCGCCGATCCGATGACATCGGGATTGGTGATGATCACCTTCCCGGCCTTTCGGTAGGCCAACGCCAGCAGGCGCCCTGTCGTGCTATTCTCGAAGGGAATTTCCCGCATGGTTCCGTGCTCATAGGCTATGAAGGGGCGATCTGGCGCGAAAAGCATGGCATGAATTGGTTCGGTGGCGTAGGCTTGGATCAAGTCGTAGTGGCGAAACCACCGCTGGAACCACTTTCGGAACGGATAAATCTTGAAGAAATCGCCCAACCGCGGGCTGTGTTCGTCATCTCCGTTGGCGCATGACAGGCGATGTTTCACAAACACTTGGAGCCAACGAACCGGATCACGGGCTAGATGCTCCAGACGGAACTGCCCCCGAAACCACTGTTTCCGTCGCCCAGGCACACGAGGAGCCAATTCTTCGCGGATGAACCAGGGAGGGCAGCGGAACCCATGGAGATCCACCTGGTCCCATTGCGGATTGAATTCGTCCACCACGCAGTCGAACTCGGCATCCTCCCACTCTGGCTGTCCCATGACATGAAAGTAATCGTACGTAAGCACGTCGGCTTCGATACCTTTCCGGCGAAGGAACTTTGCGTTGTTGTAGGCATTGTTCGCGATGTTGCCGATGTGGAGGATTCTCACAAGCGCACTCCCTTCATATTGATGGCTCCGCCACACTCACCGTATAGCCGAATGTCCCTCTTTGAACGAAAGCGCACCGGTTTGGTTAAACAGATTTGTCGAAGCCGTGTTCTCGGAACCAGGCTTCCACTTCTCGTCGCGAATGCAGATGGTTACACACCGGGGCATAGGCATCGTAAAGACCTAGTCGCAGTGTTGATATCTCGAGAGGATTGCGCCAAGGCGGTTTTCGTGCTGAGAGGGTGATACAGCACCTGCCACATACCTGGCATGCTCTAGGTCAAAACTTCGCTTGACTTGTCGCTCGCGTTCGGACGAGCCTGTCAGAAACCAAGGGATGTGCTCAATGAGCGGATACCCCTGTAGCAGTTCGGGCAGATGTCCTGCCCCTCCGTACTTGTCAGATCCTCTCAGCAGTAAAGACAGACGAGAAGACCATCCAAAATGTCTCTTGTTTGCACCCATTGATTCATACTCAGCTAATAAACCGACCTTCCGAGTCTCATCCGAATTCGCTCATAAAGCTCATAGAGCCTCCCCAGCATAATCAAGACCGGGAGGCTCAGAAGAAATACACTGGGCATCCGCTGGTCCGGATCGTGTCGTAATTGCTCGAGGAATCGAAAGTAATATTTCAGGAGGTTACGATGCCCCATCTCCGACTTGCTGCAGACAATGTGAAAGACCGACCCTTCATTCCTGCGCACGAGTCGATCCGCGGCGAGGATAATGCGGGACATCACGGGACTGCGAAGCTTGGTAAATAGGCAGGAAAACGCAAACCGAGACCGGAACTCTAGAATGAAGAACTGGTCGGAGAACAGCCTGACCAGCTCTTCTCTGCTAAAGGCCCGATGATATTCGTGAATGGGCGGTTCTTGCACCGGCTCGTAATGTTCGATGCGATACAGGTAATGCATGAACCCCATACTGATGCCGCCCACCGGGCCGAATCGCGGCTTGCTGAGAAAATGGTTTTGATTGGGCTCTTGGGCGACTACGACACCATAAGGAGCCAGCGCTCGTTTGATTTCACCGAGCATGCGTTCCGGGAACGGCAGATGATGGAGAACCGATGAACAAATGACCGTCCAAAACGTCTCATCCTTAAATGGAAGGCGCTCTCCATCGCAGACGATCGCGGTCAATGATGGTACTTTTTTCTTTGCCTCGCGCAGCATGGCAAACGAGATATCAACGGTGACGAGGCGCCGATACCCGCAGCTCAACAGCCGTTCCGCCATGACCCCTGTGCCACCGCCCACGTCCAGCACCAATCGATCCGGCGCGGTGTACCGTCGGACAAGGTTAAAGAACTCACGAAAATGCGCTTTGGAAATGGGCGAGCTGTAATAATGGGAGTCATAGCTTCCAGCCATGGTGTTCTCATAGGCCATTTCAGCTTGTTTCCATGGCTCCATAGAGGCCGATTCCTCCACAGTCAGTGCGCGCTTCGGTGAGACCATGCCACCGGATGATCAAAGACAGTTTGCAAGGGTCGGATCGGCCGCTTGACTGCGAATTCACAGACTCGCTCGTGATAATCAAACGGATCGAGCCGGTAGATTGATTCGGGCCCTTGCTTGTGGGGGAAGATTCCGACTGACAACCAGTAGAGCCCATCCCCAAGAAGGAGCGGATCAAAGACGACATCCACGACCCCCCTCCCCTGGAACCGACCTAAGTCGACTGGCTCCTCTCCCGAGAAACAACTTGTCGCCAACGTTCCATCCTCTCTGGCCACCAACACAAACACGGACGGATTGTCATAACTGCCCTCGGCTTCGTATTGCACACGCACCACCATCCGCTCCCCGCGAAAATAGACGTGCTCTGGTCGCTCATCTCGATCCAGCAGGAACACGGACTGGATGCGAATCTCGCCCGATCCCCAGTGCAAGCCAGCCGCAGACCGGCTTGACTGCCCGTGTCGGATGCTTTCCAGTCGCCGCACGTGCTGCTCGTACGCACGGCAAACCGTCTGAGCCGCATCGAGCTGGCGGAGTTTGCCGTTCTCCAGCCAAAGGATCCTGTGACACAATCGGCCGAGTAGGAATGAGTTGTGCGAGACGACCAACGCGGTGCCGCCGGCACTGAGGAAACGCTGCAGATACTGAATGCACTTGTTCACGAAATAGGCATCACCGACCGCAAGCACCTCATCGATGAGCAGGATGTCCGGCTCCAAGGCCGCAGCAATCGCGAAGGCCAGGCGCGCCTGCATCCCGGTCGAGTAGGTCCTCAGGGGTTGATGGATGACCTCCTTCAATTCCGCAAATTCGACAATATCCGGCAGCTTCCGCTCCACTTCTCGCCGGCTCAGTCCCATCAGCATCCCGTTGATCCTGACGTTCTCAACACCGGAATAGTCAGGGTGGAACCCTGTACCGAGCTCGAGGAGCGCTGCGACCTTGCCGTTCACTTCGTAGGACCCACTCGTAGGGACGGACACTCCCGCAAGCATCTTCAGCAACGTACTCTTCCCAGCCCCATTCTGCCCAATGACCCCGACGCTCTCTCCGGTCCTCACCTCGAAGGAAACATCGTCGAGCGCCAGTCGCTGTTCATGGTACGTCTTCCTGTTAAGGCAGAACATTTCCTTGAGCAGATCGGCTCGCTTGGGATACCAGTAATAGATCTTGGTCAGATGTTTGGCTTGAATAGCGATCATCCGATCACATCCGCGATCATTGCACGCATGCGGCACAGCACCCAAAGTCCGGAAAGAAAGAGCACAAGCGAAAGAACGGTCACCACCATCCAGATCAGCGCCGTGGGCGACTGATTGGTGAGCAGAATCATCCGATAGCCTTCAAGAAAATACGTCATCGGATTGAACGAAAAGACGAGGGCCATGGCCTGAGGTACCATCTCGCTCGTGTAGACAACCGGGCTCAGAAACATCCAGACCATCAGGGCAAGCGGCAGGACCTGGCTGGTGTCGCGAACCACGGCATTCATAGCCGACAGCAGCCACGCCAGCCCGATCGTAAAGCACAGCTGGGCTAGAAACAGCAGGGGAAGCAGCACAAGCGTCCACCCAACCTGATGCAGAAACAACAGAAGGACCACAAGCAGGGCTAGGCTGACGAGCCCAGACAGCGACGTGGCCAGCACCCTGCTCATCGGGAGAACTTCGATAGGAAACACGATCTTCGTCACGAGGGAGATGTTGCTGGTGATGGATCCTACTGCCGCCGAGACCGCCTCCGAGAAGACGAGCCAGGGGAGCAACCCAGTCAGGAGCAAAAGCAGGTACTCCGACGCCGTCTGGCTCGGCCTTCCCCTGGCTTGAAACACTATCCCAAAGAGCAGGCCGTACAGACCCACTAGAAGCAGCGGTTTGATCAGGATCCAGGAGAGTCCCGCCACGGATCCGGCGTATGTGCGCCGTAAATCGTCGGCCGTCAAGACGCGGATGAGCCCCAGATAACGCAGGAGTCCCATCAGACATTCCGGGAAAGATCCGGCCATTCTGTACCCGGTGCAGGCCATGAGAACCCGTGTTAGCACTGAGAGCCGGGATTCTTACCCTGTTTCATCGCCGAGACGCTCTGCCATCCATGGCAGACCTGTCCCCATCCAGGAACAAACGGTTCCAGAACTCGAAACTCAGTAGGCTCCAGATTAGCAAGCGGTGATTGACCCGTCCCGTAAGATGTTCCTCCAGCACTTGCCTGATTGCCTGCTCGCGAAAATAGCCTCTGGCCAGCGTGCGACGGTCGAGCAACACCCCTTTGATGTAGTTCATCAACGGTCCCTGGTACCACGATTGGTCGGGAGCGCTGAAACCTTGCTTCCGCTTGAGCAGGATATGATCCGGAAGAAGACCTTCCATCGCCCGCCGAAAGAGATACTTTCCTGCAAGATTCTCATCTCTCCCCGGATTCTTGTCCCACTCGTAATTGACCAGAAACCGGGTTGGCAGCCTCGTCACGAAATCCACCAGTGTATGATCCAAAAGTGGGACCCGCGATTCCATCGAGTGCGCCATACTTAGTTTGTCCTCGATCACGAGCAGTCCGTGCAGAAACGTCTTGGCCTCAAAGTAGAGCGCTCGTCGCAGAGGATCGCCCCAATCGTCCGCACAGCCTTTGAAGATGGAAGAGAAGGAATCATACGGATCATGCGCCTGCGCTGCTGCCAATGTCTCAGCGGAAAAGAATGACACTCGCCGGTCCGCGGGGATGAGTCGATTCCAGTAGCGGTAGTAACGACTGAGAAAGACAGCCTGATCGTGCACCCCTTCTACCATCTTGTATCGCCAGGGGTACCCAGCAAAGATTTCGTCGCCCCCTGTCCCGGCAAGCACCACTTTGACAAAACGACTGGCGAGCCGGGCGGTGTAATAGTAGGGGTAGCACATGCCTACACGAAGATCCTCGATGGCCCAGATAACCCGCGGCAACGCCCATTCTAAGTCCCCGGCATGAAAAACCATCTGATAATGTTCCGTGCCGAATAGAGCGGACAACACTTCGGCATCTTTGCGTTCATCGAATCCGGCTTCAAATCCTGACACGTTCGTGAGATCAAAGCCGCCCGTAAAGGTCATGAGCCTGGGGATCCGGGAAGCCGCCAGCGCTGTGATCGATCCCGAATCCATTCCTCCGCTCAAATAGGTTCCTACCGGAACATCGCTGATGAGTTGCCGCCCAATCGTATCCTCCAGCAGAAATCGCAACCGTTCTATACACTGCCCTTCCTGCAGACTGTTATCTGGTTCGAAACAGATATCCCAATAGCGCCGCCGTATAATTTCGCCACGTCTGATCGTGAGCGTCTGTCCGGGTTCAAGTAAACGAATCCCTTTAAACAGGGTTTCTTCTCCAAACGTGTTTTGGAACGTGAAGTAATCCACTAGGGCCGGGACGTTTACTTCCCGACGCACGGACTCAAGCGCTAACAGCGCCTTCACTTCCGAGGCAAAGGCAAACGTCCCGTCGACTTCGGTGTAGTAAACTGGTTTGATTCCAAAACGGTCTCGAACCAGCCACAGCGTCTCGGCTGGGTCATCCCAGATGGCGAATGCAAACATTCCGTTCAGCCGCTCGACACAAGCTGGCCCGAATGCCTCATACAGGTGCAAGATAACTTCTGTATCCGTACCAGACAAAAACCGATAGCCCAGTCCAACCAGTTCTTTTTTGAGTTCGACGTAGTTGTAGATCTCCCCGTTGTAGGTGATCCACACCGTGCGCGTTTCGTTGGCCATGGGCTGGTGCCCGGCAATCGACAGATCAAGAATCGCTAACCGACGGTGACCGAGGGCCAGTCGAAACGGAGGTAGTCGGCGCGGCAGTTCGGCCTGATCAGACCCGCAGCCCAACCAGCTTGCGTGGGGATCGGGTAAAGAGCGAAGACGATCCGCGTTCGTGAGTTCGCACCATCTCGGTCCTCTAGACTGATCCACGGGACTCAGCAGAACGTACCCTACATCGTCAGGCCCGCGATGGGCCTGGGCGTCACAGAGCTTTGTAATCGCAAACGGCTCGATCGGCCGCTCGCGCAGGTTGTAAATCCCGGCGATACCGCACATGCCCTCAGTGTCCTTTCGCGAGTTCTGCCAATCCCTCGTTGAGGGCTATGGACGTCCGGTAACCCAACAGTCGCCTTGCCTTTTCGCTGCTCCCCACTCGCCTCGTCATCGGAACGTCGACATCCCGTCGGTATACCGGTTGCAAAGAAGACCCGGTCAATTGAAGCAACTGGTTCACGACCTCTCGTACGGTCGCCGTAGTTCCACTTCCAACATTGAAGGCTTCAGCCTCTATTTCGCTGGCCATTGCGAGGAGATTGCAGTGCACCACATCACGCACGTGTACGAAGTCAAAGGAAGCGGTTCCGTCCCCGTTGATCACAGGCGGTTCGCCAGCTCGAATTTTCGTCAGCACGGCCGGAATGAGCCCTCCCTCTTGCCGGGGGCCATAGACGTTCATGTAACGCAGAATCACATAAGGCAACTTCGATCGGAACGGCCGAAAAAGAAATTCGCCGCACAGCTTGCTGACTCCGTACATCGTCCATGGATTAAAAGGATGATGTTCGTCCATCACCTCCGTGGTATCCCCGTATACCGACGAAGCCGAGGAATAGACCAACTTCTTCACTCCCTGTTGGAGCGCACCTTCGATCACATTGAATGTGCCGCGGATATTGACTTCGAACGCAAGCCGAGGATCTTTTTCGCAGGCCCCGAGTGGGAGAACTGCCAAATGAAACACTCCATGAATTCCTCGGAGAGCCTCATCTAATTTGTCGCGCTGAAGCAGATCGCCTTCAATCACTTCGACGCCGCGAGCGGCACGCACGCCGGCCAAGTTCCGATCGTTGATCATTCTGTCAAAGACCACGACCCGTGCTGCACCTCGCTGGACCAACGCCTCGACCAGATGGGACCCAATAAATCCGCTGCCTCCTGTCACGAGAAAGTGATGGCCTTCGATTTTCATTGTCCTTCCCTCGGAAACACGACGTGACGAACCCGTTCCTCCACCTGCCCTCTCTCCCTGCTAACTGGCCCTCCCCCTTCGAGGAGCGACGTTTCCCGATCGGCGCAGGAGTCTGAACACTCAATCGGCTGGACTGTCGTCAAAAATCTCTCCTCTGGAAGACGAGACAGGCCACCAGAAGGAGTAAGGTTGCGTACAGTATTCCGTACGCCGATGCCACCACCTGATACGATAACGGGATCGAGACTCCCGACGCGCCCTGTCCCTTCACGTTCAACATCTCCAGATTGGGGAAAACGTAGTACAGTCCCTCCGTCAACCACTTAAGGACAACACTTTCGGTTTTTGCAGCAATACCCCTGAGATCAGCCGTCAGATGGCCGATCACGTAGATGGCCAGTGTAAGAATCGCACTCAGCGTGGCCGAACTGAACGTGGAAAACAAGAGCGCTACGGCTGTCACCACCAGCAACTCCACAAAAATCAGCGCGACCGCCTGGAACAAAGCGAAATGCACGGGTGCTCCGCTCAGAAGAAGCGTCACAATGAACACCGCCATCATGATCAGCACATTGACCGACAAGGTCAGCACCAAGCCGGCATATTTGCCTAAGAGAAATTGAGTCCGGCTGATGGGTCGAGCCATGATGGTATAGACGGTTCGCCGTTCGATTTCTTTGCTGACCAGCCCGATCCCGACAAACACAGCAATGAGAATGCCGATCAGATTGATCGCAGCCAGTCCCATATCGGTCACTACTTTTTTGTGTTCGGCAATGGTGAGTTCGCCGAGCAAGACCGACGCACCGATGAGCAGCACAGCAAAAATCAACAGGTTGTACAGAATCTTGTCGCGTAACGTTTCCCGGAAGGTGTTGAGCGCAATGACTAGGATGGATCTCATCCGCGAACCTATCTTCCTGCTCGTGCTAAGGGGCAGCCATCGGCTTGCGCCACAAACAGTTCTTCCAGCGAGCCTTTCTGCGGCGTAACGGAGATCAATCGCCCTCGGTGCCTCCGGATGCTTTCCACAGTGTCATCCACTAGATCGGAATGCGGCAATACGATCATGCACTGTGAGCCTCGCCAGAGTACTTTGGCGGCATCGGGTACGATCTCGGCGACGCGTTCTGGGGAAAGTCCGTTACACACGATCTCCACCGGACCGGCATGTCGGCTGACCAATTCGTCCACCCGCCCGCTGGCCAGCAGTTTGCCTTTGACGACGATGCCGACGCGATCACAGATCATCTCGACATCGGGAATAATGTGCGTACTGAAAAATACGGTCTTGCCCTGTTCCCGTAAATTCAGAATCAGGTCGCGAACTTGTTTCCGTCCGATCGGGTCCAGACCGGACATCGGCTCATCGAGAATGACGAGCTCAGGATCGTGGATTAGGGCCTGGGCCAACCCGATCCGCTGCAACATCCCCTTCGAAAATTTTCGAAGCTGCCGAGTCCGGGCCTCGGTCAATCCCACAAGCTCGAGCAACTCCGTGATGCGGCGAGCGAGTGTTCCCCGATCCAGCCCGGCGAGGCGTCCGTAGAAGCCGAGAAACTCTTCTGCCGTCAGATAGTCATAAAAATACGGAGCCTCGGGCAAGAAGCCGATTCTCCGACGCGTGCGGATGTCGCCGGCTGGTTGACCGAGCAATTCGGCTGTTCCGCTGGTCGGCCGCATGAGCCCCATAAGGATTTTCAAGGTCGTCGTCTTGCCCGCGCCGTTCGGCCCCAGAAACCCATAAATCTCACCTGGGTTGACCGAAAGCGATAAGCCATCCAGCCCCATCACCGGCTTTTGCCACGGCCAATTGGGTGTATAGACCTTGGTCAAGTTATCGACCAGAATCACATCCACCGGGTTTCTCCCCAACGAACGATCACATCACGACCGGCTCTAGCGCTTCTCCGTTCATTGCCTAGTGCAAGGGGGAGGAAGGCGGGGCCGTTCCGCGTGAGGCCGACTCGCACCCCATATGCCGGTGTACGCGCAAGCGTTCCTTCAGGCCTGGACTGGTGATGGTCCCGTTCGCTGCATTCAACTGGTACGCATTCCCAAAGGGTTCCTGCGGCACGCGGTCAATAATGTCGCCAGCGACCAGATCGGTCAGCGCCTTCGGCAGCTTGCGGTACCGGTGCTGGTAGCGACGCACCGCTGCTTCCAAAAACCGGATGTCCCGCTCGGCGAGGACTTCTTTTATCCGCTGCGCCAACGCTTCACGCATCCGCTCGTCGTTGGTCTGCTGGGAGAACCGCTGGAGGAATTCGAGGGCTGCATCCGGATCGCCACCTTCAACGGTCATCCGCGCCGCCAACCGCGGGAGGTACTCGGGGGCTCCGGGCAGGAGGGACGCTTGGCGGAAATAGATCGCCGCGTTCGCCGGATCGCAGAGCTCATAGAAATAGTCGTAGCCGATTGTGAACGGCAGTTGCCATACATCTGGATTGTGTACGTGGCCTTTCTTTAAGAGCGCGATGCTCTCCTGCACCAATCCCGCCCACACCCCCAGAATCGTGCCCGTCGCGTGATAAGCCATGACGAATTGGGGATCGAGATCTGTTAAGACATCGGCGGCATGGTACGCCCAGCGATAATCTGCCAAGGTGGCATCCCTTCCACCAAAATGTTGGATGGCCTTCAGCCAGATGAGGTCGGCCACAATCTGTCGATAGCCCAACACGGCCACCTTGAGATACTCACCTCTCGGCAAATATGACAACTCGGCAGCCCGGGCGGTCGCCGGCCGCTGCTGTTCCATGATCATGAGAAGACTCGTCACCATGACACCTAGGCCGACAAAGAAACCGATCATTGCAATGGTCTGCCCGAGGGACCGCGCATTCGATCCTGTCATGACAGCTCAATCCCCGCCTCTTGTAACGCGCTGGTCAGCATCGCCACATCAACCTCAAGATACCTACGCTCAACAGGGGACAACCCCGAGAGCGAGTATCGCCTCTGCCGATCCACAATCTCCTGGTATTCGTGTTTGGCTTTCTGGTGCTCGTCTTGACGGTTGAGATACAGCTGGACCAGCCAAGCCCGGCCGGGCAAAAAATTTGGTTCGAGCTCCACCGCCTCGCGGATCAGCCGCTCGGCCACGGCGCCCTCCCCTAAGGCCCACAAGACTTGTCCCAAGGCCAACCGCTCGAACACGGCATAGGGCATCATGCGCAGTGCCTCCTCGTACGCCTCCTTCGCAACGAGAAGCCATGACCGCTTGTCTTCTGATGTGCGGATCAATTCATTGCGTGAAGCGATCGCTACTGCCATCTCCCCGGAGATCGCCCACAATCGTCCATCAAGCGGGTTACAGACCGTCGCCTGCCTCACTTCGGCAAGCGACATTGCCAAGGCCGTTGAATCATGCGTTTGTTCAAAGACGCGAAAGGACACGGCGCCGAGAGCACTGTGATAGAGCGCCTTCCCTGGATCGAGCTCCGCAGCTCGGTGAAAGTGTGCCATCGCACGGTTGAGGTCCCCTCGATCCAGCGCTCGTCCGCCGGCTTGATAGAATAGCCATGCCGTTCCCAGCATCACGACAATGGACGCCAGCACGATGAGCGCGCCGCCGCCCGCCCATCTCCACAGCCACGGACGACGGACCATCAGCGCCGGCTCAGGATGAGCGTTCTTGTCCGCTAGTCTCGGGGCCACCAGGATCACGGCGACCGAGAGCACTAGCAGAATCGCGATCGGCGGCTCGTGCAAATTCGAGTCGGTGGCTGCATGGGCAAGGATACTCGCCACCGCACCAATGGCCCCGACGAGTATCCCGCGTTGCCACCGCACAAGGCGTAAGCGGAGGGCTGCCCTGGCCCGGCGCACCACTTCAAGCCCCCCCCACACAAAGAGCACCAGTCCGAGCACTCCGAGCTCAGCTCCAATCTGCGCAATCTCACTATGCGGCGTCCGAGCAACTTGGGCATACCGGGCGACCTGCTGTTCAACAGGAAAGGCATAGCGAGGCGCGATATATTGGTACAGCCCCAGCCCGACCCCGAAGGGATGCTCCATCATCATGCGAGCCGCTTGTTGCCACATCTGGAGTCGCGCATAGGCCACCGGATTCTGCCGGTGCTCAGCGAGCACGCGGTCCCGCCAAGGAGTCGGCAAAAGCATCACGATCACCATGATCGCTCCAATGGCAAAGAGGCCGCGCCTTCCCCAGCGCAGCGCAAAGACCGTTCCTGCGCCAGCCACCAGTGCGAGCATTCCGCCGCGCGAACCCGTCGCGATCAGCGCCGCAACCATCGTGCCGCACAGCAGAACCGTGACGCCGACCATGCCCGCTGAAGGGTGCCGCGGCCGACCATTGGGCACGCCGACTCGTTGAGTCATTGGATCGGACGCCTCGGCAGACTTCCGTTCTGGCCCACAGCAACAGAGGGCTCTCCAGCGATCGCGAACCAGCGTCACGAACCTCGGTGCGAGCCCCCGACACACTTGCTGCCCCTTCCAGCAAAAGGTCACCATGCCGAGCAATGTCGAAAGAATGGCTGCCAGATAGCCAGCCAGGAAATTCGGGTTGAAAAACGTCCCTGTCGGCCGGAGTTTTCCGAACCACCCACCTTGAATGAGCGCCCATCCGGCTTCCAGCCACCCCATGACGGCGAGAGTGCCAAGCAGGACAAGCACATGATTCCATCGACGCACAAAAAACACAACCAAATAGAGCAATCCTGCATAGGTGCAGAGCACGATCAGCCACTGCCGACTTTGGGCTGGATACGCGGACAGTATCGTGGACACAGCGGCGATACCGAGAAAACCTAAGAGGGGCACTCCCACTCGGCCACCCGGCCAGTCAAACTGACCGCGGCGAAGGCCGTCGACGAGAACGGTTGCCGCCATCAAGAGCACGAGCAACCGAATGATCATGGCGGCCACATGAGTCGTGCCGCCATCGAGCAACGGCGCAAAGACCACAAGCCCGCAGAGCAGGAGCAGCCAGGCCGGTACACCACCCTGCAGCATCTTCACGGCGTCCAGCGCAGGGTTCACTCGGCTTCTGGTCCCATGACCTCTGAAACCCATAAGCGAGACAGGACCATTGGCAAAGGGTGGGGCTCAGGCGAGGAAAGAAAAAAGCAAGCGGGGTGGGCTGTCCCCACCCCGCCTTTCACGCCGAGAGAAATCGAGATGATCCCACTTCACTACACATCATTCACATCAGGCACTTGGAGATTTTGCTTGATGTCATTCACATGCCAAGAGTCAACATCAGCATCATTATCCAGATTGGCCGCAGCAGTGGCAGTAAAACCATATGCTCCCCCTGTGTTCGTTGCTGCGGCTGGAGCGCCGGTACTTCCCGCGTTATACACAACCAGTGTGCCTCCGGTTGTAGCACACCCAGCGTTGGTATAACAGATGTCCACGCCTTGCGTGGTACCAGCACTGGTGTTGACACCCACATTTCCGCCTGCGGCTGGCCCCACATAGGTATACCGATTGGATGTACCCGTCAGCGTCCACCCAATTTCATTGAAGGCTCCGAAGAACGACCGTTCTCCAAAGAAGGCGCTCTCCGCAACAAAAATCGCCCCTAGATTAGTCTTCGCTTCCGACTGACGGGACTTCGCCTGGTACTTCAGGAAGTTGGGGATCGCGATAGCCGCCAAAATCCCGATGATGGCTACCACGATCATCAACTCGATCAAGGTAAAGCCCTTTTGACTTCGTAATGGCTTGAACATTGTCCTCCTCCCTTGTTTGATTGAGTTAACCAACACGCCAGTTGCGCGGTCTTCCTCCTCGCAGTTCAAGTTCCCTCAGCTGTCCCAAGAATCTCAGCATTTTCTGTGCCAAACCGGTGTGCTCTGAACCTTTGACGTCTTTTTCAGCATCTTGACCGTTTCATTCTTTTTTTCCACCACTTCTAGTTTTTCTCGTACTGTGCCCCTCGACGTGGCCTCTTCCGTATCCCTCAATTCACGTCACTGAGATCGGCAATTTGTAACCCTTGTTTCAGATCGTTGACATGCCACATGTCGATGGTCGTATCCGCATCCAAGTTCGCGGTAGCGGTGGCGGTAAATCCTGGAGCCGGCTGATCCGTCAGGCCGGACGGCACAATGGTGTTGGGCCCTGGGTCGTTCCCCATTTGCGGAAGCACCAGATCGCTTCCCGCCGTGGTGCCCGCACCCACCCGATACGCATAGCGATTGCCTGATCCGGCGACTCCAAAGCCGATCTGATCAAACGTGCCAAACCTCGACTGCTCACCGAAATGCGCGTTCTCTGCCACGAAAATTCCCGCTAAGTTCGCCTTGGCTTCACTCTGTCTGGTCTGCATTTGATACCGGAGGTAATTGGGAATCGCGATGGCAGCCACGATGCTCAACACCGCGACTACGATCATCAGCTCGATCAAGGTAAAGCCCTGTTGTCGCCGAGCGGATTGTCTCATCTCCGTGCCCATCATCTCCTCGGCCAGCGGCGATTCACTCTGAGCAGAGACCATGCCAGAGGTATTCCTTCGCTTAAGCCTACCGAGAATTTGTTGAAAGGAAAGGTTTTTCTGAAATTCACACGGTGGACATTTTTCAGACGTTCAGGATGGAAAGCTTGTTTAGCGCGTGGAATGACCAAAAAATGGCAGGAGAAAAGAAAAAAATGGACAGCCTCCCTGAAGAGCGGGTGTTGGAAAGAGGGGAGTGGGGCTAGATGATGAAATCGAGCTGAATCAAAACCGATACAGCCTGTATCCGAATGGCTAACCCCGCGGCTGCTTTTGCCGCGACTGGACCGCGAGAGAGGAGGGCGGCGAGTCGAAACCAGTGCCTTTTACACGCCGTCATCGACAGCCCCAAAAGCGGGAGGACCGATCCGTGCACATGCACGGACCTCGCCGCTCACGGCGTCGCGTGTTGGAGGGACTTGTTCTCTGAAACCCTTCGCTGAGCTTGGCGGATGCGTTCTTCTTGAGTTGGATCACCCATCCCACGTTCGCGAAAACGCTCGATCAATTTGACGTTGGAGGGATCCAGCTCCAGCGCGTGCAACCAGGCTTCCCGCGCTTCCGCAATTAGATCTTGCTTGAGGTAGATTTCGCCCAAGTGTTCAAAAATGACGGGGTCGTCGCCGACCAGATCGACCGCGCGCTTGATCTCGGCGAGCGCTTCGTTGATCAACCCCATCTTGAAGAACGCCCAGCCGAGACTGTCCACATAATAGCCGTTGTCCGGTTTCAACGCGACCGCCTGCTTGGTCAGCGCGACGGCTTCCTCGATCTTGATTCCTCGTTCCGCGTAACTGTAGCCAAGATAGTTCAGCGCGTCCGCATGCTTGGGATCGAGCTTCAGCGTCGTCTCCATAGCGCGGACTACATCGTCGAACCGGTTCAATTTGTCGTAGGCCGTCCCAAGATTGAAATGCAGATCCGGATTGGTCGGGTGATACCGGATCCCCTCTTCAAAAGTTTGCAAGGCTAACTCGTACTGTTCGGTTTGCAAATAGGTCAGCCCAAGTACCAGATACCCCTCAGGCTGCTTGGGATTCAACTTCACGGCCTGAGAGAGGTGCGTCACGGCTTCCGGGAAGCGCTTCAAGCGATACAGCAAGACGCCCAGATGCAGATGACTATCGAAATAGTTCGGCTCCAGCTTGAGATTGTCGGTATAGGCCTCCACGGCCTTGTCGTATTGCTTGGTTTCTTCAAACATGAATCCCAGGTAATCCCGGATCTTCAGCTCAGCCGGATGGGCGGCCAAAATTTGGGTTAACCGTTCGATCGCTTTCGGATACTCCTTCAATTCGCCGTAAAGCAAACTCAGTCGAAGTTGCGCATCGAAATCGGAGGGATCGTCGGCCAGGACCTTTTCCAACTCCGCCATCGCCTCTCTGTATTCTTTCCCATTGATATGCAATCGAATCAGATGCTGGCGAATTTCTCTGCCGTGGGGGTTGACGAGCTGCAAATATTTGCGATAGACCGCGATGGCCTTTTCGCGGTTCTGCTGAGCCTCATAGGCCGACGCCAACGCCGTGTAGGCGGGCTCGAAGGCTGGATTGACAGCCATGGCCCGCTCGAAATTGGCAATCGCCTTGTCCGGCTGTTTCGCTTCCATCGCCACGCGACCGAGGTAGTAATAGCCCACCGGTGAGTCCGGCGCGATCTTGATGCCCTGTTCGATACTCTGTGCCGCCTCGTCGAACCGCTTCAGATTCAACAGCAACAACCCCCTCGAGAAATACGATTCGCTTTTGGAGGGGTCAATCCGGATCGCGCGATCGAACAGCGCGAGGGCCTTTTCCACCTGGCCGGCCCCGGCGTAAATTCCGGCGATCTGTCCCAGCAGTTGCGCATCCTGATCCGCGGCCTCGGCCACTTCGTCCGCGTAGCGCATGGCCGAGGCAAGATCTCCTACAGAAAACAACAGCGTGGCCAAACGAGCCTTCAGGAAGCGAGAGCCGGGATCGGTTCGCAACGCGGCCTGATACTCTTGGATCGCACGGTCGGTATCCTGCGCCAGTTCAGCTTGATAGCCCAGCATGAAATGGTAAGAAGACCGGGCATCGACGGCTGAAGCCGATTTAACCCCTGACGGCGATGCATCGGGAGGCGACACGACGTCGGTCCGGGGCGCGGCGGCACAGGCGGCAATGCTCGAAAGGATCGCCGTCATGACCAGGGCGCTGAGTCCCACTCCTCTCACGGCAAGACCGGCAATCGAAACCACCGATCGCATAGCTTGTCACCCAACCATGTCAGCAGTGGCGGGAGAGACGCCGAACGCGTCGCCGTCGGATTATACCGACGCTCCTCATCCAGCGTCAAACCGCTTCACGGATGTCGAGGCTTTCAAACTTCGCGAACTTGTCGTGGAAGAACAGTTGCTTGTCCCCGATCGGACCGTTGCGGTGCTTTCGCACGAGAATATCCGCGATCCCCTTCTTCTCCGAGTTCGGATCGTAGACCTCTTCGCGGTAAATGAAAATCACCACATCCGCATCCTGCTCGATGGCGCCGCTCTCACGCAGATCCGCCAACATCGGAATCGGCGGTTTGCGGTTTTCGACGTTGCGGCTCAACTGCGACAAGGCGACGACCGGGATGTTCAGTTCCTTGGCCAATCCTTTCAACGATCGGGAAATGTCAGAAATCTCCTGTTGCCGGGACTCGGCGTCGCTGGGGCCCTGCATCAACTGGAGATAATCCACGATCAACAGGTCAAGCCCCCGCTCCGCCTTGAGCCGCCTCGCCTTGCCGCGCATCTGTTGAACCGTGAGCGTCCCTGTATCGTCGATAAAGATCGGCGCCTGTTCGAGGCGACCGGCTGCCTCGGCCAGCCGCCACCAGTCCTCCTTCTGCAGCCTCCCAGTTCGCAACGCGTGCGAATCCACGCGGGCTTCTGAGCTGAGCATGCGGAGCACCAATTGCGGCTTGGACATTTCCAGACTGAAAATCCCGACGACGGCTCCGGCGTGGATGGCGGCATGCTGGGCGATCCCCAGCGCCAGGCTGGTCTTGCCCATGCTAGGGCGTCCGGCGATCACGATGAGATCCGATGCCTGCAGGCCGGCCGTCAGATCATCGAGATCGTAAAATCCGGTCGGCACCCCTGTAACTCGCTCTTTCCGTTTGGAGAGACGGTCGACGAGTTCGAGACTTTCCTTGATAATCTGATTGATCGGGGTGAAGGAGCGACCGAGTTTCCCCTGAGCGAGACTGAAGACCGATTGCTCGGCAAACTCCAACAGCTCGTCGATCGGGGCCAGGCCCTCGTACCCGCGGGTGATGACGTCGGTGGCCATGCTGATCAACCCCCGGAGGAGCGCTTTGTCCCGCACGATCTTGCAGTGGTAGCGGATATTCGCCGCGCTCGGCACCGCCTGGACAAGTTCCGCCAGATACGCAGCACCTCCCACCGCTTCCAGCTCGCCTCGCGCTTTGAGCCGCTCGGTCAGAGTAATGTGATCGATCACCTCGCCGGTCTCGGAGAGCTCGAGCATCGCGCGGTAGATCTTCCGGTGCGCGGTCCGATAGAAATCTTCTTCGTTCAACAGCTCCATCGCCTTGGCGAGCGCCCCGTTATCGAGCAGAATGGCGCCCAGCACCGATTGCTCGGCTTCCAGGTTTTGAGGAGGGAGTTTCGGTTGGGAGAGATCCATCGTCGCTGTTCCTGTCAGGAGTTCGTCGTGCCGCCAGCCCAATCGGCAAGCGCTTGAATCTTGACCCGCTTAACCGAGTACCTCCGGGAGCGGCGTTTCCCCGACCGTTTTGCAGCGGGACCGGATGAGATGTTCTCAATTATCAGCACCTCATCGGCGGAGAGCCCAGGGGCGCCCAGTACCAGAGCCGCCGTGGCCTGATACCGACGCGCCTCTTCGACAGCCGCTCGGATAGTTTCGGCAGGCCGTAGCCGCCCCTCTCCATGAACGACCCGGCACCCGCGCGCCCTTAACAGGCTCGTCAACTCAAACAGGCGTTGAGACAGGTGGATGGGCGCACAGACGACATAGTCAGGCCCCGGTTGGGAAGACTCGCCAGCGCTGTCCACACTCTTTAACGCGCGGAAAAGCCGATCGACATCCACCGCAAAGCCGGTGGACGGGAGATCTCGACCGAAGCGTCCGATTAAATGATCATAGCGGCCGCCGCCGCCGAGTTCACATCCCACTCCGTCTGCAAACACATCGAATACGAGCCCGTCGTAATACTCGAAGCCGCGGAATTCGCCGAGGTCGAGCAAGAGACATCCGCCGAGACCTGCGGACTCCAGCAATTCATACACGTGCGTGAGCCGATCGAGCGTCGAATGCAGCGTACGGTCTCGTCCGGCAAGCCGACGTCCTCGATTTAACACTTCGTCCCCTCCGTACAATCCAGGCGCTTCGAGGATGGCGCGAGCCTGGGCGAGCGGCACTCGCTCGGATGCAAGAATTTCCTCGAGACGTGGCAGATCTTTGCGCGCAGCGGCCTCTTCAGCCCGCTTTCGTCCCTCCGCGGACATCCCCGTTCGGGCCAGCAGACCCTTAAAAAACCCAACATGCCCCAGAGAGACTTTGAACGCACGAAGCCCGACCTGTTTCAGGCATTCCGCCATGAGCGCGATGATTTCGGCGTCAGCGGCGCCATCGTCCCGTCCGATCAGCTCCGCCCCGACTTGAAAAATCTCCCGATCCCGGCCGGCATGTTCCGGCTCATACCGGAAGACAGAAGTCCGGTAGGACAGGCGCAGGGGGATCTGCCGGTTGATCATTCCCATCGCCACGGTCCGGGCGATCTGCGCTGTGGCGTCTGGCCGCAGGAGCAAGATACGGCCGGTCGTCCGGTCGGCAAGTTGGTAACATTTCTCGAGGAGATCCTGCTCAAGGCCGGGCGCCAGCACGTCCAGGTATTCGAATGTGGGCAGGATAATTTCTTCATAGCCCCAACGACTCAACTGAGTGAGAAGAATGCCTTCCAGCCGCCGGACCTGCATCGCGACATGGGGCAAAATGGTCGTCATCCCCGCGGGCACGAGCGAGCGCTCCTGTGAAGCGAGCGGACGGGACAACTGCGCAGATGGTGTGCTCGGCGGGCGAGCCATGACCAGTGGAAGGGACGGTTACAAACTCATGGAGAGGTCGGCGACCTTGACTGAGAGAATGTTTTTCGCAGACTTAATGTGGTCCAGCACCTCGCGGGATAGGGGAACGTCAGTCCCAATGATCAATAAGGCGTTGCCGCCACGTTCCTCGCGGGAACACTGCATGCGGGCGATGTTGATGTCGTGATCGCCCAGCACTTTCCCGACCTCACCGATCACGCCCGGGCGATCGACGTTGAGAATCAGCAGGAGGTGTCCTTCGGGCACCACTTCGACTTGGAACGTGTCGATTTCGACAATACGAGGTTCCTTGCGATTGTGCAAGGTCCCAGCCACATGGTGCGCGCGTCTGCCTGCTTCAACCCGGACTCGGATGACACTCGTGAAGTCGCCGGCGTCTCCGCTCTTGACCTCCTTCACTTCGATCCCCCGTTCCTTGGCGACGAGCGGCGCGTTCACGAAATTCACCGCGTTTTCGAGAATCGGGGTGAGGAGCCCTTTTAAAACCGCGACCGTCAACGGCGCCACCGCAAGCGAAGCGACCTCCCCGTTGTATTCAACCGTGACCCGCTCAAGTCCGCCCTCGTACAGCTGAGCCTGCAGGAGGCCGACTTTTTCGGCCAGTGCCAAATACGGCTGAAGCTGCGGAAGCAGCTCCGGCGGCACCGAGGGAACGTTGACGGCTCCACGCGCGATCCCCTTGGTAAAGTAATCGACGATCTGCTCTGCGATGCCGATGGCGACGTTCTCCTGCGCTTCCGTCGTCGCCGCGCCGATGTGCGGCGTGCAGATGAAGGTGTCCACAGTCAGCAGGGGATGATCCGGCTTGATCGGTTCTTGATCGAACACGTCGAACGCCGCTGCGGCCACTCGGTTGCTCTTGAGCGCTTCATAGAGATCGGCCTCGTTGACGATCCCGCCCCGCGCGCAGTTGACGATCATCACACCGGGTTTCATCTTGGCGATCGCGTTGGCGTCGATCAGCGACCTGGTTTCCGGCGTCAAGGGCGTATGGACCGAGATGATGTCACTCCGGCGGAACAGTTCATCGAGATCCACCATCTCGACCCCCATCTTGTGTGCGCGTTCTTCGGCCAGATAGGGATCATAGGCGATGACATTCATGCCGATTCCTTGCGCCAGCTTGGCCAAATAGCCGCCGATCTGCCCGACACCGATGATCCCCAGAATTTTGTTGTACAACTCAACACCCATGAACCGTTCTTTCTCCCACTTCCCGGCCTTCATCGATGCGGTCGCCTGGGGAATCCGGCGGGTCATCGCGAAGATCATCGCCAAGGTGTGTTCGGCGGTCGTCACGGTGTTGCCGCCAGGGGTGTTCATCACCACAATGCCGCGACGGGTCGCGGCTTGGGTATCCACATTGTCCAACCCGGAGCCGGCTCGCCCGATGACCTTGAGACGCTCCCCGGCGGCAATCACCTCGGCGGTGACTTTCGTCCCCGAGCGGACAATCAGACCGTCACAATCCTTAATCTCCTTGAGCAGCTCGTCCCGAGCGAGCTTGGTCTTGACAACCACGGTGAATCCGGCCTTTTCGAGGACCTCGATTCCGTGCTTTGACAAGCTGTCGCTGACCAGAATTTTCATCGCCGTCTCGCCTGATCGTTTCCGTCAAACCTCGGCCATCAGCAATTCTTGCGCCCTCGCCACACCGCTACCCAACGTAATCGGATGACCGAGGCCTTTCAGGACCATTTCAACGGCCGCCAAGGCCGTGATGATATCGAATCGGTCTATATACCCCATGTGGGAAAGCCGGAAAATCTTCCCCTTCAAGTGGTCCTGGCCACCAGCAGCGGTGATTCCGTAGTGTACCCTGAGATTCTTGTAGATCGCCTGACCGTCGATCCCATCGGGAGCGGAAACCGCCGTCACCGCGTCGCTGGGGGATTCTTTCGGAAAGAGGGAGAGCCCAGCCGCCTTGATGCCCTCCCGCATGGCCCGAGCCAACGCCGCTTGACGGGCAAACACCGCTTTCAGTCCCTCCGCCTTCAGCATCTTGAGCACTTCCTGAAGCCCAAGGATGAGGGAGACCGCTGGGGTATACGCCGTTTGGTTTTTGCTCTGAGCCTCCCGTTCTTTCTTGAAATTGAAATAGAACGCGCCGTTTTGGGCTTTCTGAGCCAATTGCCAGGCCTTCTCGCTCACGCTGACGAAGGCCAATCCGGGCGGCAGCATCAGCGCCTTCTGCGATCCAGCGATGACCACGTCCAACCCCCACTCGTCGGTCTTGATATCAAACACGCCCAACGCGGTGATCGCATCCACCACCAGGATGGTGCCCTCGTATGGTCTCACAATCTCCGCCAAGGTTTTCACGTCGTGTGCGACGCCGGTCGAGGTCTCACTCGCCTGCACGTACACGGCCTTGATCGACGGATCTTTCTTGAGCACATCGGCGACCGCCTGCGGATCGACAGCCCGTCCCCATTCAACCTTGATTTCCGTGACTTGGGCACCGAAGGTTTTGCACAACTTTCCCCACCGTTCTCCGAACTTTCCCGCGTTCACGCAAAGCGCTTTGTCACCAGGAGATAGAAAATTCGACACCGCACCTTCCATCCCTCCGGTCCCCGAGGAGGCAAGAATCAAGACATCATTGCGGGTTTGGAAGAGCCATTTGAGGTCCTCACGCACTTCGGCGAACACCTGGGCGAATTCGGGCGCACGATGGTGAATAATCGGCCGTGCCATCGCCAGGAGGACTTCTGGCGGCACAGGGGTCGGCCCGGGAGCAAGTAGATACCGTTTCAACATGAACCCGTTCTCCTTTGTTTGTAAGACTTGGGGGTCACTCGGGAGGGGGGCTACGCTATCACAGCCCTTGTCAGCGAGTCAAGGCAGCGCCCGTCGGCGTTCTTTTCCTTGACAACAGCGGAAACACTCGCTAGGGTAGCTCAAAATTCCGTTTTCCGTTGCGCGTTCGACAACCGAATGAACGGCTCGGCGCGGAGGCAGAGGCGAGAAGGTGGGCAGATGAAGGGCTTTGCTGTGATGTTCTTGTCACTCATGGTGCTGATTGCGGTGACCTTGGCCACATCGGCAACGGCTGAACAATCGCGGGTAGAGACCTCTGCAGTCCAGGCTCCCGCTTCGGTCGATGAATCCTCATCGACCACGTCCGATATCGCTGCTTTACAAGCCGTTGACGAAACGCCAAGTCCAGTGGAGGCCTCGGAACGGTTTTCCCTGAGCGATTCTCCTGCCGATCAGGCGGAGACGGAGTCGGTTTCGGGTGGGGAGAAAACCACCCGACCTCCGCAGGCCACCGATTCGGAGGTCAGCAAGTCCGAAAGGTCGGCAAAGGCCACTGAGGAAAAGAAGAACGGTCACGTCACGTATAACGTCCCTATCGTATTGGATTCTTCCGTCCAGAGCCACATTCGGTACTTCAACACCGCCATTCGTGATCGGTTCGAGAAATGGCTGCTCCGACTGGGCAAGTACAAGCCCTTGGTAGAACGTATTTTCTCTGAATTCAATTTGCCGAGCGACTTAGTGTACCTCTCCCTGATCGAAAGTGGCTTCAACCCGCATGCTTACTCACGCGCTCGGGCCACCGGCCCTTGGCAGTTTATGAAAGGCACGGCGAAACTCTACGGGCTGCGGGTCGATCAATACGTAGACGAGCGCCGCGACCCCATCAAGTCAACGGTCGCGGCGGCCCGATATCTGAGGGATCTCTACGATCTCTTCGGCAGTTGGCCATTGGCCATGGCCGCCTACAACGCCGGCGAAGGGAAAGTGCTGCGAGCGCTGCAGAAGGCCCAAGCTGAAAGTTTCAAGGAAATTTCCCGCACCACGCTGATCCGTCGGGAAACCAAAGAGTATGTTCCCCGGTTTATGGCCGCCACCATCATCGCAAAGAATCCGGATCGTTATGGGTTTCCTCTGGGAGAGGTGACGCCTCACCGCTTTGAAGAAGTGGTCGTCCGCCGCCCGATCCATTTCCGGGCGATCTCGAACGTCACCGGCATTCCTTATCAGGAGCTGAAGAACCTAAACCCGGAGCTTCGCCGGGACGCCACGCCGCCCGACGACGCCGAGTATCATCTCAAGGTTCCAGCCGGAATGAAAGAGAAAGTCGAGCGGCTGCTGGACCGTATTCCCACCTATAAACACGCCCCGATCATCGCGAAATCTAAGCGCAACCACCTAGCTTTTGAAAGCGCGAAAGTGTATCGCGTGCGGGTGGGCGATACGCTTGAAAAGATCGCCACGCGCTTCCGAATCTCGGTCAAAGCGCTCAAAGTCAGAAATCACCTCACCAGTGCCTTGATTAAGCCGGGCGACGTGCTCGCGATCAGATGAGCGTTGTGGCCTTGTCCTGACTGACGCGCTCCTTCGCTGAGCACCGCGTGGCCGAAACGATCGAGTTAGCGTTGTCCCGCGCTTGATGATGAAGGAGACGAGTGGACGGCTGGATTCGTAGCGGACCCGCCGGGTGGCGATTCAGCCGTTGCGGCTCCGGAAAGACTGCCTTCCGGCCCTTTCTTCGTTTCCAGCACCTTGATGCGGACCGCCGCCTCGCTGGCGAAAGGAGAGTTAGGATGTTCCTTGATCAATTGCTGATAATAGCTCAACGCGCCTTCCGGCCGTGATTGCGCCTCTTCGAGCTTGCCCAATTCAAAGAGCGCGTTGTCTTTATTCAAGGCGGAAGGCAGTTGGAGAACAGCCGAAAACGCTTGGGCCGCCTGATCCCGATCTCCCTTCAGGAGATAGGCATAGCCCAATCGTTGCTGAACCAGGCCGAGCAAGACGGAATGGGAACCATACAGCAGGATATACCGCTTGTAGGTCTCGATCGCCGCATCGATCTCATTAGCCTGCACCAACGCGTTTCCCAGGTGATACTGGGCAAGTGGCGCACTGGGGGTGCGCGGATACTGTTCCACCACTTGGCGAAACTTCTTGATCGCCTCCTTGAGATTGGCGTCAGCCTGTTCCGGTTTGTCGACGGGACGCGTCAAATAGTGGCGGGTGGCTTCGCGGTAGAGATTGAGCGCCGCCTCCGCCATACGGTGGTCATACCACAGCACACCGGCGACAATCGCCACCGCCGCGAGTAAGACTCCGCCCCCCGCCAGCACGGCTCGGCGATATTCCTGTATCGTGAGCAGCAGGCGTTCCATTCCGCTGAGCAACTGGGGCTCGCTCACCGGTTCACTTTTTGAGGGAACTCTGATGCGGTAAGACATCCCTTTGCGCCTGTGCCAATGGCCGGCGACGACTTGCCGACTCAACGGTGACGGGCCTTATACTCAGGTTTCCCGCCGATTGTCAATCGCGCTCGTGATTCCGACGTCCTGACTCGCCGTTGACATCGGGAATCAGCAGGTATAGCGTACCGTACCGATGCCGGCACGACACGATGGCATTGACGGACGACACCGATCGGGATGGGCAGTTCACCGCGCGGCTCCGACATCTGGAGCGGCATCACCTCCTGCGCCAACCGAAATCACTGGAGTCCGCAACCGGCCCGGTCGTCTCCATCGAGGGGCGTCAAGTCATCCTGTTGGCATCGAACGACTATCTCGGCCTGGCCACCCATCTTCGGGTCATTCAAGCTGCCGTCCAGGCCACTGAGACATTCGGCGTCGGCGCCGGAGCGTCTCGCCTGGTCTCCGGAACGCTTCCACCCCACAAGGAGTTGGAGTCGGCATTGGCGCGCTTCAAGGGCACGGAGGGGGCCCTGGTGTTTGGTTCGGGATATCTCGCCAATCTCGGATTGATCCCCGCATTGATCGGATCCGGCGGGATGATTTTCGCTGACCGATTGTGTCACGCCAGCCTCATCGATGGATGCCGTTTGAGCGGGGCCGAGTTTCGCGTGTTCCGCCACTGCGACGCGAACCATCTCGAATCGCTGCTTCGTCGTCGGCCAGCAAGACGCCGGACGTTGATCGTCACCGACGGGCTGTTCAGCATGGACGGCGACGCAGCTCCGCTATCCGACATCGCCATGCTGGCGGAACGGTACGATGCCCAGGTCCTTGTCGATGACGCACACGGGACCGGCGTGATGGGCGAACGCGGTCGGGGCACGCTCGAACACTGGGGCGTCGAATCACGCATCCCCTTCCATATGGGCACGCTCGGAAAAGCGCTGGGCGGAATCGGCGCCTACGTCGTCGGTCCCGCTTCGTTCATCGAGTATCTGATCAATACGGCTCGGTCGTTCATATTTACCACCGCGCTGCCGCCCGCCAGTGCGGCTGCTTCAGTAGCCGCATTGGCGATCCTCGAGACGGAGCCGGAACGACGCGCGCGCCTGTGGGCCAACCGCCGACATCTCTTTTCCGGGTTGCGGACACTTGGCTTCACCACGACCGACAGCCTCAGTCCGATCATCCCGGTGCTCATCGGCGAAGCCGAACGAGCCCTCGCGATGGCCGAGAAACTTTTCGAGTACGGCGTCTACGCTCCGGCGATTCGGCCTCCGACCGTTCCGAAAGGAACAAGCCGCATCAGGGTCACGGTGACCTCCGAACATACCAGCGAGCAACTTGACGCCGCGCTGGAGGCCTTTCGGAAAGCCGGAAAGGACCTAGGGTTGATCTGACCACCGCTTCCCGCCACTCGCCTCGTCAAGCCCACACAGTCTTGTTTCCCCATCGGTCACAGGGTCATCCGCCGATGGCCCCTCCATATGCTCCACGGGAGGAGCATCGGCTTGCAGGTATTTTCTTGCTTTCTCGCATCGATGTGGCATGATGGCCAAAGGTTCCGCCCATTTGCCATTTGAAGGCTACCTGTTCTCAACATTGATCGGTCATTGTCCGTCCATGTCTTGTCTCGTGCGGTCGTCGTTCTGCACGTGACCCGCCACGGAGGAGGGTTTGGTTCATGGATATTTCCCAGTTGCTGACGTTTGCCGTCAAGGAAGGCGCCTCGGACTGCCATCTGAGCGCCGGCGAGCCGCCGATGGTCCGGATTCATGGAGACTTGAAGAAACTGGACCATCCGCCGTTGAGCAGGGAGGAAGTCCACGCGCTCGTCTACGACATGATGAACGACGTGCAGCGCAAGATCTTCGAAGAGCATCGTGAATGCGACTTCTCCTTCACGATGGGCGACATTGCGCGCTTCCGCGTCAACGTGTTCCTGCAGAATCGCGGTTTAGGAGCCGTTTTTCGCACCATTCCGACGGAGATCATCCCGCTTGAAAAGCTCGGCATGCCCCCGATCATTCGGCAACTCTGCGACCGCGAGAAAGGGCTGATCCTCGTCACCGGTCCGACCGGATCCGGCAAATCGACCACGCTGGCGGCGATGATTGATTACCTCAACAACACATTTGAAGGGCATGTCATCACGATCGAAGATCCTATCGAGTTCGTCCACAAGTCCAAAAAGTGCCTGATCAATCAACGGGAATTGGGTGTGCATACGCTCTCGTTCGCCAACGCCCTTCGCTCGGCTCTCCGCGAAGACCCGGACATCATCCTGGTGGGTGAAATGCGGGACCTGGAAACCATCCAACTCGCTCTGACCGCAGCCGAAACGGGCCACCTGGTGCTGGCAACCCTCCATACGTCGAGCGCACCCAAGACCGTCGACCGGATCATTGACGCGTTCCCGCCGAACCAACAAGCGCAGGTCCGCGCTCAGCTCGCCGAAACCTTGGAAGGCGTGCTGACGCAGACGTTGGTCAAGAAACGGACGGGCGGCCGGGTCGCAGCGGTCGAAATCATGGTCGGGACGACCGCGGTGCGGAACCTGATTCGTGAGGCCAAGCTCCATCAAATCCCCGGCATAATGCAGGCCAGCCAGAAGGACGGAATGCAGACGATGGACATGGCCCTGATCGAGCTGGTGAACCGGGGGTTGGTGACGAAAGGTGAGGCTCTGGCGCGGAGCACGAACCCGAATCTGTTCAACCAAGTCGGGACGACCCCTTAGCCTGCATGATTCACGCAGGTTCGTGACGAACCTGCGATCGGCTCGGCAGCCGTTCGCACACGACGGAGGAGCTCGGAGGTAGAGCATGGATATTCGGAGTTTGCTGAAGGTGATGGTGGATCAGGACGCGTCGGACTTGTACCTCACGGTCGACGCGCCGCCGGTGTATCGCATTCACGGCATCATCCAACGGACCGACGCCCCGCCTCTCACGAACGAACAACTCGAAGCCTTGGCGCTGGCCTTGATGCGCGGACAACAGCGGAACGAGTTCGAGGAAAGGCTGGAGATGAACCTGGCGCTCTACTACAAAGAATTGGGGCGTTTCCGGGTCAATATCTTCCGCCAGAAAGGGAACGTCGGTCTCGTCTTCCGGATGATCAAGGCGCAAATTCAAACCGTCGAGGAACTGCAGCTCCCGCCGATCATCAAGGATATCGCCATGACCAAGCGCGGCCTCGTCTTGGTGGTCGGCGCCACCGGTTCCGGCAAATCAACCACGCTGGCGGCAATGATCGACCATCGAAATACGGTCGCGCCCGGTCACATTGTGACCGTGGAGGACCCGATCGAATTCGTCCATCAGCACAAGAAATGCATCATCACCCAGCGGGAGGTCGGCTTCGACACGCATTCGTTCCAGAATGCGCTTAAGAACGCGTTGCGGCAGGCGCCAGACGTCATTCTGATCGGAGAAATCCGGGACACGGAGACCATGGAAGCGGCGATTACCTTCGCCGAAACCGGCCATCTTTGCCTGGGCACATTGCACTCGAACAACGCCAACCAGGCCATCGAGCGCATCATGAACTTCTTTCCCGTCGAACGGCATGCCCAAATCTATCTCCAGCTTTCGCTCAATCTCCGCGCCATCATTTCGCAGCGATTGATCCCGTCACTGGACGGCAAACGAGTGCCCGCGCTGGAGATCATGCTGGACACCCCGCGCGTCAAGGATCTGATCAAGAAAGCGCAGGTCGACACGCTCAAGGAGGCGATGGAACAGGGGATCGAGGAAGGCTGCCAGACCTTCGATCACGTCCTGTTCAATCTCTACAAGTCCGGCAAGATCAGCATCGAACAGGCGTTGATCAACGCCGACAGCGCCAACAATCTGCGGCTGAAGATCAAATTGGAAGGGTTGAAGGGCGAAGAGGCGCTCGCCACGCTACTGGACAAAGACAAAGCGGGGAAAGAAAAAACCTTCCAGATTCAAGGCATGTCCCCGCCTCCGCCACCCCCTTTCCGCAAACGCTGAGGGGAAGATGGCAATCCCCGCTGGTTTGACGGATGAGTTACTCTCACCCACCACTAGACCGGTCGGGCACTGGAATGTGCTCCAGGTAGGTCGCGATTTTCTCCACCGCCCCGGCGCTCAGTTTCTGCCCATACCAGTTCGGCATCGTCCGATCGGGATATCCAGGCACCACATAGGCACTCGGCGAGAGAATCGACTCGACAATGTATTCCCGCACCGTCTTGGCCTTGCCGCGATATTTCGGATCCGCCAGCCGGTCGGGACCCGTAATCCGTAGCAGCAACTCAGGCCCGACCCGGCCGTTCGCCCCTGCGATACCGGGAATCGTGTGGCAGACTACGCAACCCGCTTTGACAAACAAATCCTGTACGGGCTCCTCTCCAGTTACCAAGGGTACGGCCTCCGGCGAGAGCAGAGGCGCAGCCTTGGCTCGTTGGGGCTCGGATTTGGATTTCGACGGAGACGGACCGGAACGTCCGAGCGCGAAGACCGCGGTCAGCAAGACTACGCCGACGATGATGGCGGTCCAGGCCCTTTCGTTGGAGAGGACCCGTGATTCCGCCGTCTCGGCCTTGGAGGAAGACGGCCCCGAAGGATCCTGATTCGATTCGGAATTCGACATGATGCTGAAGAGACAGGTGTGAACGAAGGGATAAACTCGCCGGCTGGTTGCCGTGATCAAGGCGTCTGCTCGGCCTCCCGACTCTTTCGATCACGGAGATCAGATGTCAGCGGTTGGGCCAGAGGACGGCCTGCTTCCGTTCCTATTGTTTCCCCGCGTCCATGGCGCAGCGAAATCCCGTCGTGCGATCATGAAAGTCCGGCTCGGCAGAAAAGCGCGCGGTCGTGCGGAGCTTGCGCGGGATGTCGTACCAACTCCCGCCGCGGTAGACTTTTCTATCTCCCGACGGTGGCCCCGTCGGATTGTCCTTCGGACTCTTGGAATAGTATTCACGGTCATACCAATCGGCGACCCACTCCGAGGCATTCCCAGCCATATTGTAGATGCCATATGGACTCCGGCCCCCAGTTTTGGGAACCAGACCTGTGCGAATGTTGAATCCTTCAACTCCATAGGTCACCGGCGCCAACGTCACCGGGTAACTCACCCAATCCCCTCGGTTGTAATTCGCCAAATCAGGAAACGTATGCACTTCGCCCCACGGGTAACGGCGTCGATCGGTCCCGCGCGCCGCCTTTTCCCATTCGGCTTCGGTCGGCAACCGCTTGCCGGCCCATTTGCAGTACGCCTCCGCATCATGCCATGTCACATCGATCACCGGCCGGTCCGGCGCCGCCGTCACCGCGTCCTCGTCCCACAGCGAGGGCGGATCGTGATTGGTATCCTGGAGAAACTTTGCGTAACGCTCGATCGTAACCTCGAATTGATCAATGTAGTACGCAGGAAGGCACACCTCATGTTCGGGACTCTCATTCGGAAAACCTTGGGTCGGGTCCGCACCGATGTTGTTCGTCCCCATAGGGAAACACCCTGCCGGGATCAACACCATCGGCGCGTTGTCCTTCCCCTTGGGCACCGGCTCCGGGAACGTAATGGTTTCGTCGCTCTTTGTTGTCTGCGCCTCCGGCGAAGGGCCGGCACCCATGGCCAAAACACCGGCGACCAGTACGGCCGGAATCAACCCGCTGCTCCACTCTGGATGCATCTCCATCCTCTCGCGAACCGCCATGATGCGGCTTTCCGACCCCCTTGAGTATGATTCAGCTCCAATCATCTCTCCCGCGTACTCCCGGCGGGGACGAGCATCGATCGCTCGTCCGTGCAGGGCACGCACGGTATGGCGTCCCCAACGGGATTTGAACCCGTGTTGCCGGCTTGAAAGGCCGGCGTCCTAGGCCAGGCTAGACGATGGGGACGCACGCACACAAGCCTTGCAACAACAATCGGCTATCTGTTTATCACAATCAAGACTCGGGTGTCACTAGCGCCATAGCCCAGCTTCCGCTCCGACCACGACAGAACCACTACCATGACCGCGGAGGGTGCGCAAACAGTGCTCGGATTGACGAGCGACAGCTGCGACGATAGGCTAGGTATGGAAGAACGCCACGCATCGACACCCAAGATTCGAGGTCGAACAGTGACCCACCAACCGCGCATAACCACAGCCCCGTTTACGCTCCTTACCGATGACGACTTGTACCTGTTCAACGAAGGCTCGCACTTCCACCTCTACGACAAGCTCGGCGCGCATCCCGCCATGGTCGACGGCGTCGCCGGAACGTATTTTGCGGTTTGGGCTCCGGACGCAGAGCGAGTTTCAGTGATCGGAACCTTCAACGACTGGAACCCAGCTAGTCACGTTCTGCATCCGCGAGGCAGATCCGGCATCTGGGAAGGCTTTATCCCGCATGTCGGCAAAGGCACGCTGTACAAGTACCACATCCATTCCCGGCACCATGGGTATCAAGTTGACAAGGCGGATCCCTTTTCGTGGTTCAACGAAGTCCCGCCCAAGACCGCTTCGATTGTGTGGGACCTCGATTATGCCTGGCGTGACGAGGAATGGCTGCGGATTCGAGCCCGCCGCAACGCCCTGGACGCGCCGATCAGCATCTATGAAGTGCATCTTGGCTCCTGGATGCGCGTTCCCGAAGAAGGCAACCGTTCGTTGAGCTATCGTGAAGCGGCCGTCAAGCTCGCCGACTATGTGCAGCGGATGGGGTTCACACACGTCGAGTTCCTTCCGCTGATGGATCACCCGTTTTTCGGGTCCTGGGGCTATCAGACCACCGGCTATTTCGCCCCGTCCGCTCGTTTCGGAACGCCGCAGGACCTCATGTTCTTGATCGACGAACTGCACCGGCATGGGATCGGCGTCATCCTCGACTGGGTGCCGTCACACTTTCCGACCGACGAACACGGACTTGTCTATTTCGACGGCAGCCATCTGTACGAACACGCCGATCCGCGTCAGGGGTTTCATCCCGACTGGAACACCTGCATTTTCAATTACGGCCGCAATGAAGTCAGGAGCTTCCTGATCAGCAGCGCACTGTTTTGGCTGGAGAAATATCACGTCGACGGACTTCGCGTGGATGCCGTGGCGTCCATGCTGTATCTGGACTATTCGCGAAACGCGGGCGAGTGGATCCCCAATCCGTACGGGGGACGGGAAAATCTGGATGCGATCACGTTTCTCCGCCGTCTGAACGAAGAGGTCTATCGGCGTTTTCCAGACGTCCAGACCTACGCCGAAGAATCGACGGCGTGGCCGGCGGTGTCGCGACCGACCTACGCCGGCGGGCTTGGTTTCGGCATGAAGTGGGACATGGGCTGGATGCACGATACGCTCGAATACATGGCCCTGGACCCGATCTACCGGAAATATCATCACAACAACCTGACCTTCCGCATGCTCTATGCGTTCCACGAAAACTTTGTGCTTCCGCTCTCCCACGACGAAGTCGTGCACGGGAAAGGCTCGTTGCTCGGCAGAATGCCGGGTGGCGATTGGCAAAAATTTGCCAACCTGCGTCTGCTGTTCGGCTACATGTTCGCCCAAGCCGCCAAGAAGCTCTTATTTATGGGCGGCGAATTCGGCCAGTGGCGCGAGTGGGCGCACGACGAGAGTCTAGATTGGCATTTGCTCCAGTACGCACCGCATCAAGGAATACAGAAATGGGTGGCGGATCTGAACGCCGTGTATCGGCGCGAGCCGGCGCTGCACGAACGTGACTTCGATCCGGCCGGGTTTGAGTGGATTGATTGTCATGATGCGGATGCCAGCGTGATCAGCCTGCTGCGGCGCGGGACCTCCACCGATGAGCTGATCCTGGTCGTGTGCAATTTCACGCCGGTGCCGCGGATTCACTATCGAGTCGGCGCGCCGCGCGGAGGATTCTGGAAAGAACTGTTGAACAGCGACGCACGAGAGTACGGCGGAAGCGGGATGGGAAACCTCGGCGGGATCGAGGCCGATCCGTCGCCGATCCATGGTCGTCCGTATTCGCTCGCGCTTACCCTGCCACCGCTTTCGGCGCTTTTTTTCAAGTCCACCGCTTGAACGCCGATCCGCGGCGCCGCCGCGCCGATCTCCTTTCGATGCGAGGAAGCACTCGTCAGAACCGGCCGACGCGGGAGAGAAATGCCGGGATGGCGTCCCAAATATAATCCACGACCGAGAGGACGTAGGCGCGGGCGGCATCGAGGTGCTGTTGCCAATCCGGAATCGCCTCATGCAGGTCAAGAATCGGCTCTTCCCGCTGGTAGCATACCTGATTGAAGAGCAACGCCTCTCGCCCGAAGGACCGGCGGAGCGCGTCCCGGTGATCGAACCCCATCGCCACCACCAGGTCCGCGCGATCAAGCAACGCACGCGTAACCCTCCGTTGCCTGTGCGCAGAGGGATCGACACCCTTTTCCAACAACCGAGCACGGATCAACGGATGCAACGGTTGAGGTTGGGCCTCGATCCCGGCCGAGCCGATCATGGCGCGCAGGTCCGGCTCAATCCTGGCCTTTACGGCATATTCCGCGACCACGCTGCGAAAGATGTTTCCAGTGCACACGAACAAAATCGACTTCACATCCTCTCCCTTTTCCCATCAGAGACGGGTACAATAGCGCCGATTCATCAGTTATGCTGACCCCGGCGAAACGGAACGGACGGGCTGTCGCTTCTTTCGACGAACTGACCGGCGAAGCCGAGAAGTTGCACCTTCGCCTCTGCCGGCTGGCAGGCCGGGCCATCGCCGATTACGCAATGATCGAAGATGGCGACAGGGTCATGGTCTGCGTCTCGGGCGGCAAGGATAGTTACGGTCTGCTCGATGTCCTGCTGGGGCTGCGCAGCCGGGCTCCCATCCGCTTCGAACTCGTGGCGGTCAACCTCGACCAGAAGCAACCAGGGTTCCCCGCCCACGTGTTGCCGGAGTACCTTAGCAGTCTTGGCATACCTTATCACATCGAGGAACGGGACACCTATTCGATCGTCAAGCGCCTGATCCCGGAAGGCCAGACCACTTGTTCGCTGTGCTCGCGGCTCCGGCGGGGCCATCTCTACCGCCTCGCCGCCGAACTCGGCGCGACCAAGATCGCTCTCGGCCATCACCGCGACGATATTTTGGAGACACTGTTTCTGAATCTCTTCTACAACGGGAAGCTCAAGGCCATGCCGCCGAAGCTTCGTTCCCAGAACGGTCGTCATATCGTGATCCGCCCGCTGGCCTATGTGAAGGAAGCGGATCTCGCCCGGTACGCCGAATTGCGGCAATTCCCCATCATTGCCTGTGATCTATGCGGTTCGCAGGAAGACTTGAAGCGCAAACGGGTCAAGATGATGCTGCGTGACTGGGAGCAACGATTTCCTGGCTGCAAGGAGAGCCTCTTTGCCGCGCTGGCCAATGTGCAGCCCTCCCACCTGCTGGATCGTCGGCTGTTCGACTTTTCCGCCCTGCGCGCCGGAACGCCAGAAGGCAAGAGCCTCGCGCTCGACGAAGAGTAACCCAGCACTCCTCGCCACCAACGGAAGCCTCGCGGTTGGTATACCTCGTCCCGATGTTGTCCCGGATAGCAGATAGGACGTTGGTCCTGGGAAGCGAAGAAAAAAGAACGCAGGGCGCAGACGCCGGTGAGATCCGGTCCCCGCCCATACGCCTACGCCCTGACGGTTTGACGGGAACTCGCAATAAGCTTGGCAGAACGCCGAGCGATGGGCTCAGCCGGAAACCTTTTCGTACTGTTCTTTAAGTAGACGCAGCATGGCATCGACGCTCGCGCGCGCTTCGTTGGGCATCCACTTGGCCCCGTCGGGCGCATTCTCGACCTTATAGATTTCACGCACGATGTTGTCGCGGGTCTGCATGAGATCCAGCAACGACGGCGAGAATCCTTTGTCTTTAAGCTTGTTGATAAGGTCATCCACCTTGCGGATGATTTGATCGACCTGCGTCCGGTAGGCCTTCGGATCGGCAGGGAGATTGTCAACTTTGAGTTCATCAGCGAAGGCGGTCCCGACGGACAACCATCCGATCACAGCCGCCACGACGAGCAATTGTCCCTTTCCCTTTCTGACCATGCACTCCTCCTTTCGTCAAGCTAGCCGATCACCCAATGCTGGAGAACAGAGGCGCAAGACCACGCCCGCTCGGGCCGCCACACGGCCCGGCGGGCGAAAATGTACCTCTCCCAGTCGGAGAAAGTCCAGTCCCTCCCGCGTCTTCGACAGACCTGGCGGGACCCCGGGCGGATATGGCAAGCTTGCCGGTCCATGAGCCTCCCGGATCAAAGCCAACAGACGGACCGATCTTGGCCGCCGTTGTGGTCGATTGGCCTGGCCGCCACGATCATACTCATCGTGCCCCTTATCCTCTACTCGATCGCGCCGGAAGGTCCCATCCGCGAAGGCGACACCGTGTTCGCAAGCGGGCGATACAGGGTGATGCTCGCGGACCCTGTTCCGTATCGACAGGCCGGTTACGACAGCTCATGCGTGATCGAACGACGCGATCCTCTCGTGGTTGTGTACAGCCAGCCGGACGGCACGATCCGCGCTCGGGTGCAGGGCAAGACCAAACTGGAATTTCCATTCTGTCCCCCGCAAGCGGAAATCATCCTCGCACCGCAGCAGGTATTTCAGAAGCCTGAGATACTGAGCGATCTCAAGGACAGCCTGGTCGAACTGTTCGCCCGGTAGACGGCCGAAGGGACAGGGCTCATGGCACACGGCGTGGCGCGTGAGGTCCTGCATGACGGATCAGCTCTTCAGTTTGGCCGCGAACCGTTTGCGGAATTTGGCGACCTTCGGCCCGATGACGTACTGACAATAACCTTGGAAAGGGTTGCGGACGAAATACTTCTGATGGTAGGGCTCCGCCGCATAAAAGGTTGAAGCCGGCACGACCTCGGTGACGATGGGACGATCGAACACCTTCTCTTTGGTCAGCGTTGCGATCACCTCTTCGGCAATCGCCTTCTGATGGGGCGAGTGGTAAAAGATCGCGGACCGGTATTGCGTCCCGATATCGTTGCCTTGGCGGTTGAGAGTGGTCGGATCGTGGATGGCGAAAAAGATCTCGAGCAGATCGCGATACGACACAACCTGGGGGGCAAACGTAATCCGCACTGCCTCGGCATGTCCGGTGTGGCCCGTGCACACCGCTTCGTAGGTCGGGTTCGGGACGCTGCCTCCGATGTAACCCGACTCGACCGACTCGACGCCTTGCAGTTGGTCGTACACCGCTTCCAGACACCAAAAGCACCCTCCAGCCAGCGTGGCGACTTCCTTTCCGGGCGAAACTCGTCCCTCAACCATGTTCAGTTCCACAATTCCCCAATCCGTCGACCGCCTCGCTGAACTCTTACCCTGTCCTCACCTAACCCGAAGCGCCGCTGTTAATGGGACCGCTTGAGCACATCCACAATACGACGCAGCCGCTCTTGTTCTTGCGCGCGCAGGGTTCTGAACTCCACGCCGAATTGCGTATCCGTCGCCCAGCGGACTTCAGCCACATCGATCGCGAGCGGCACATACTGCTCGGGTAAATGGATGTGCAGCGAAAGGAACGTCCCCGGCGTCACGGGTTCCTCGCTGACCACGGTGCAGCCGCTGACTGACAGGCAGGAGACCAATCCGCCTCCGGCTACACCCGGCCCGGAAAAGGACACCGGCCATTGCACCTCGAAACGGGGGTTCTCCCGTTCGCCCATGAGCATCTCGTGCCGTCGCCCAACTGTCAACGACGCTTCATTGGCCCAGCCTTCGTCGAAGAACACCGTGGCAGACCGGGGTGGCGAAAGCCTACGTCACGGCAAGGCTAGGCCTCTAGAGAAGCCGTGTCAAGGATCAACTCGTTCATTTGTCGTGGGTGCCACCAGTGGCCGGGCTCGTCACCCTCAACCACTGGAGGCTCGGCCGACTTGGTCGCCGCCGCCTGGCCGGACTGGCGAAACATTTGACAGTACGGCCAAAACGGTCCGCGCTCGTGACACCGACGAAGATTTGGACCGTGATCGCATCGCGCTCAGATCCTCTCCGAAGCGGACTCCTTCCCGGTTCTGCTTCCCTCGTCTTCTGATTCTGTGCTTATGTGATCCAACCGAAAAGGGATATCTCTAGGGTCGCCTACCTCGCTGCCGCGGGACTTGCGCAGCGCAGGCATGACCGAACCAACCCCGATCAAGCGCGGGTCATCCCGCCGGCACTACAGGGCCGCGATGTCCTTGGCTGTGCGCAGACCGGCACAGGCAAGACCTCCGCGTTTGGCGTGCCGATGATCGCGCGGTTGGCCGACGGGCCGAAGGGGCCACCCCGCGGGTTAATTTGGCACTGACCAGGGAACTGGCCTTTCAGATTCAGGCGACCGTAGATCGGCTCGGCCGGTCCAGCCGCATCTTCGCCGCACCCATCGTCGGCGGCAGCGACAGGCAGGCCCAAGTACGCGGCTTGCGTCAATGCCCCGATATTCTCGTGGCGACACCAAGTCGGTTGTTGGACCACTTATGGAACGGAACTGTCCAGCCCTCGCCTCTCCAGATGGTAGCTGTTTTCCACCACGATGCCCGGCAACCTGGACAACCTTGCACAGATGTCTCTGAGGACTCCCGAACACATGAGGGTCGCCAAGTCGGCCACTCCAGCGGCCAGTGTGAGGCAAACGCTGTACCATACGGCGCCGGAGGAGAAGGCGCGGCTTCTCCTAACCTTGCCCAAGGACCAAGATGAATCCGTGTTGGTCTTTACCAGAACCAAACATCGCGCCGATCGGTTGGGGCGAACCTTGGAGCAAGTCGGCCGTCGGGTGGCCATCCTCTGTATAGGGATCGGCGGTTGTCCCAACGCCGCTCGGCATTGGAGGAATTCCGCCGCGGGCGCTATCGGATTCTTGTGGCAACTGACAGCGTGGCCCGTGACCTCGATGTGGCGAAAATCGGTCATGTCAAATTACGACCTGCCCCGCACGCCGGAAGACTCTGTGCACCGGATCAGACGCACGGGCCGGATGAAGGCACTCTGGCGCGCAACGAGCTTTGCCACCATCGAGGACGCTCGACACATCCGGACATTAAACGCCTTTGGGGATACCCGGTTCCTCGCGCGGCGGGGAGCGTTTTTCACCCCATCCCTGTCTCGCCGACATGCTTTCCCGACGGGAACACACCGCTGGCCAGTCCACTTCGTGTTGGGAGTGATCGGAAGAATTAAAAGGATTGACGACAGGGCCGAGCATCGCCCCGTCTGCGCATCCTGGCCTGCTTCTTGGTTTTTTAAGGCAAGGAATGCCTCGTCGTCGGGGCGTTGCCGTGTTCGTCGAGGAATGACAGGCTCGACGGGCCACTCTTAGGCACGCGCAAGAGTGCGCGGGCTTCCCCCTTGCTGTCGTAGAGAATCAGGCTGGACGCACCGGTATCATCGACCCGCACCAGTCCGCGGCTCCTCGCCTTCCTGTCGAGGAGCCGAAATTCTTCCGCTTCGATGGCCGCCGCGTCGCCGGCGCCTCGCCTCTCGACTTCTGCAAAGAAGGAACCCCGCTCGTGCGCTGCCCCATGGCGGTATTCTGCTCAACGGCCGGGACCGATGCAGGCAGTTGCCCGGAACATCCAGCCAAGCGGTTCCCGCTCCGACAGTGAAAATGAATGCCAAGCCGCACGCCATCCCTGTCGAAGGGGATTGTGGCTCGCCCGCGTTCAAATTCGGCAACCATCGTGCCACGTTCGGCTTCGCCCAGCTTGTTTTTTACCGCACCCTGAAGGGGAAATCGCACAGGAAATGGCTTCCGGCCCGTTGCCCTACTTGATCTTCATCGGCAATTCGTTCAAATTTTACGCTTCAATGCTACCTTTCGAAAATCGACAATTCTGTGATCCCGGGTTGGATCCTCTCCCGCATCGGCGTTGGATCCTTGCGCTCGGGTTCGCGGTAAGCGCCCTCGTTTCTTTCTGGATCGTCTCGGCGCGGGCGCAAGACGATAACTCTCAACCATCGCGTCATTGGCGGATTGAGATCCAAGCTCCGGACGCCCAAGGATCTCTCCCGGCGGGAAGCCGCTTGACTCTTCTCCTGCGCATCAGCCGTGAAGCACGAGCGCGACAGGACAACTTGGTGGCTCTCGTTGAAGGTCCATCTTTTCCCCGACGCCTTTATCCGCTCGTACCGGACGGACCGCAGGGTGACTTGTCGACCACCGTGGAGGTTGAGGCAGCTCCCTCCGGCGCGATGAGCGCAGCACCGAAAGCGATGCCCGTGTCTGTCGTGATCGCGCGCATACAGGGAACGGAATTGCTCCGCATGGGAAAACACACGGTCTACGTGACCTTGAGCGCCCCCATCGCCGGCGAGCCGCCATCTGAATCGGCCTCGATGCCACCTCGCGGCCATCCTGCGGATTCGCGCGGCGAGCCAGCGACTCAGATCGCGCTTGCAGACGAAACTATACAGGAAGAAGATCTCTTGCACCCGTCACCGCTGAACGGCGGTCAGGCATACTGGAAACGAGTGAATGATCGTATCGGCCGCAGTCTGCGCGAGCGGCTGTCCATGCAACCGCCCTCACGGGCGCGACGCAATCCGGCAGTGGGGTTTCGGCTGTTCGCCAACGGCGAAGCCCAATTGATCCACCTGGAACGGAGTTCCGACGATCCGCGGATCGACGAATCCGCCATGCTGGCGGTCATCGATGCCCATCCCTTTCCGCCCTTTCCTGCGGACGCCGCCGAGGCCTATCTTGACGTCCACGTTGTGCTGCCGGTGCTGGCCCCTTGACCCGCGTCCCTTCGCTCGAAGAACTCCCACGACCCCGTCGGTTAGTCAAGGACCGAGATGTTTGATCTCCGCAGCGAGGGCGTACGATGTCGATCGATCGCGCCCCTTGATGATCGTCACCAGCAGTGTGGCCTGTATCTCGTCGCCTTCCTTGCCGTTCAACGCCGGCCAATCCGCTCGCGGGCAGCCGCGAGCCACATGCACAGGAAGGACGCCGGTGCCGTCATCCAGCGTAAAGACACACGCATCGTAGACGGGGCCGGCGCGCCCGAGATAGGGAGGAAGAGCGTGGAACTCCCGTACGGTCCCCCGCACGGTCACCTTGTGAAGGTGAAACGCGTCGAGATTTCCCAGCACGACATCGATGGGCACCGGAGAAGCCGCAAGCGACGGAACCGTCCATGCGATGGACAGGACGATCCACCACCATGCCACGCCGGCCGATCCGAACAGGAGAACTGGTTTCATGGATCATAGTCGTTTCGATGCTCCGGGAAGTAAAGCAGAACGGAGAGAAAAGGTCCAGATGGATCATGGAGCGGCCCAGGCATGCTCGCCTTCACGCATGCGAATCGAGTAGGATGTGTCAAGCGCTTCCCTCGCGGCCGAACGCGCCGCGGCCAGGGGCCGACAAGTCGAAAGGATCCTCTATGAGACGCGCAAATTCCCGCTTATCCTCCTTCGCCTGGTGGCTGAGCATCTGTTTTACCCTCTCTGGTTGCGCGCACGACCCATATCAGGCGCGCATTGACCAGATCAAAGCGCACGTGGAAGCGTTTTACACCCACTTGAAGGCCGACCGCGTTGAGGCCGCCATCCACGAGAACGAAGAGATTGAAACACTGGCGGGTCAACTGGGAGAGGCGATTCGGAGACAAGCGCGGCAACCGGGAATGAATCGGGTGGACCGCGAATGGGCGCTCGTCAAGAGCGCGAACGAGGCAGCCGCCCAGAATTGGCTGGCCCTTGGACAATACTTCGCCATCAAACAGCGTTACGATCAGGCGCGTAAGGCTTACCAGCGAGTCGTCGATACCTATACTGGATCAAGCGAGCGCCTTTACCGAGAACAGGCCGCCAGGGCGCTTCTCGATCTGGACATCATGAGCCCGCCGTCCAAACAACCATGAGGCCGACCGCCACCGCTATCGGCAGATTGGATGGATCGGAGCGGCTGACACACCGATGCGCGTGATTCTCCCCCTCTTCTTCGCCTGGCTCTCGCTCAGCCTCTTCGGCTGTCTCCATACTATCCACGTGACACCGGAGCCGAAAACCGTTGCGAGCGACCCGATTCCACTCTCGATGAAGGTCGATGTCACAGGATTCGCTCTGGAAGGCGCGGACCATATGCCGGGGATCGGACTGTTGGAATGGACTTGGCAGGATTTCCGGCAAGGGGTGATTTCTTACATCGAGAAGCGACGCAGCTTCCGCAGTGTCGGGACCGAGCCGGCCGACGTAACCCTGTCCCTGAAGGCGGCTCTTGTCATGCGTTCCCGCGACCGATACCTTTACATTCTGCGGTTGGAAGCTGCACTCTCGTCCGCCAAGAACCCCGCCATTGCATCCTATGTGATCGAAACGCGGGCCGTTGGCTCATTCGTACGCTGGATTACCGCCTCGGATCGGGACCCGATCAACCGGGCTTTGCAGGAAGCTCTTGATGAATTGCTGACGAAGATCGAAGCCGATCGTTCTCTGCTGTTGCATGGGGAGGGGCCTTAGCCGGCCCCTCCCTTCGATAGGCGGCCTAGCGCTGTGGTTACAGCCAGTTCACACGCCCCGCCATGCGGATGGTGAGAATGGAACACTTCCGATCCGCCGTGGACCAGGCGGAACTTGGCGGGATCGCCCCGATAGCTCCGCGGGATGGTCGTGGCCGGATCGCCGAACGTATAGGCGCTGTAGGCCATGGACCCGTCCTCGAACCCGAAGTGCGCGTGCTGGGTCTCCATGTTGTCCACGCCGAAGGGCTCGCTGCGATAAGTCAGCGCACGGGCGACCGGGCAACATCCACCGAGGCCAGTCACCGGCTCGTCACCGGTCCGCGACATGAGCAGAATGTCCTGGCCTCCCACCCCATAATATACCCCTTCAGCCGTTCTGCCCAGGACGCGGTCGGATGGGCCATGACGTGCGCGTGGAGTGAGGCATCGCGAGTGTCCGCGTCTTCGCGACGAGAACTGGTAGTTCCCGCCTCCACGCCGGAGGCGACCCGTACAGCCGCCAATACCAGCGCCAGTCCCCGAAATCTCCACATATCCTGGCAATCTCTGGTCTTCCGCATCGACAACTCCTCCCTTTCACAAAAAACAAAGATCAGCGAACCCCTCTCGGTCGTGCGCTAAGGATCCGGGGAAACCTCACCTTGGAAGGAGGAAACGCCGGAGAGCCGGTCTCGGCATTCCCTTTTCTCCCCACCGGATGAGCGACAACCGGATTCACACATGAGGAGCAAATCGGTATAAACGCGAGCAAGGATTGCGCCTTCTCACGTTCCCCACAAGTCATCCGAAGCCCTCACACTTAACTATGAATAGGACGGCATGAACTTGAGAAACGCATGAGAGAAGCGCTGAAGGGATCGGCCCCGAGTACTCGAGGCGGAGGAGACCTCGCGGCGGGATTTGTCAGATGCTACTGGGAAACCCGATGATCGGATACCGCCTTCAATACAGGCCGCGGAGGCCGTGCCGTTTGATCATGCGCTCGATAGTCTTGCGATCCAAACCCGCCTCCTTGGCCGCGTGGCCCGCCGCACTCTCCTCCGGAATGATCAGATCGAACCTCGTGCCGCCGCCGGGCAGCAACACATAGTAGGTAGATGCCGTACTCGACGTTCTTGGGATTGCCGCTTGCATAGACGCGGTCGAACCCCGTGCCGATCACATGGAACGCGGAGTAATGGTTCGGGCCGGCTTGATGACGTGCAGCCGGATCAGTTCGCCCGGTTTGGCAACCAGCGGCTCGTCGAGGTCTCGGTTGTCGCGGCCGTTGAAGACGACAAACTTCGGCTTGCCCGCCATTATGGCATCCACGTCGAAGGGCGAGGAATAGACTTCGCTCTGCACGATCACATACTCGCGGTCCGCCTTGACCAGAGGGTTCCGCAGTTCCACGATCACGGCGCCGAACATGCCATTGGCGATGGGCTGAATCATCGGGTCGGTCCCGCAGCGATCGAGATATTCGGCCTTCCAGGTCGTTTCGGTTCCGGACGCGATGCCCTGGAACCTGGAAATGTTTGTCCCAGGGCATCCTGGTGACGTAGAAGTCAATGGAATGTACGCGAAGGGTCGCTCTTTCCAGCCACGCCAGTGCGTCGATCCGATCTCGCCGTTCAGCGAATTTCTCCCGCCGCCATCTTGCCCAACCCTGCCAAGTTGTTTCGGCATCTCGTTCCCCCGGATCGCTCGGGACCGCTCCGCTATCTGTATCCGCTGCTACCTGAAGACAAAAACCCAGCGATCGGCTGGGCACGGTGAAGCAAGCGACGCGCCGAGATGATGCCTCTTTCCGTGGTCTTCCAGGAATCGCCGCTCGCGCCGCAGGTCTGGCCTGACATGCATCTTGCGGTGGTCGTACACCCATCCGACTGCGCTCCCCTCCCGGGAAATGACGGCGTCGCGCTGCAGTATGCGGATCAGCACGTCGGTCTCCACGTCGTAAAAGCGAAAAAAATCCGTCTCCGGACGATAGAGCGTGATGCTGGCTCGCTCCCAACGCACCACTTTTTGCCGGCCTACAGCAGCAAGCAAGGTTGACCGGCTGCAGGACCCGGGCAACTCGCCGGTTGCGAATACCGTGAGCGCGGCTGCCGCACCCGACGTTCGGACCTAGGTACTGTAGGCAAAATTCTTTCAGCAAGTCCGCCCGTTTTCCCAACTCGAGCGCTCCCCCAAAAAGGATAGACTCCCCTCCTTTGCGGAGTAGATTTGTCCTTCGGTGATCGGTTAGCTTCGGTCGCTGGCAAGACCAGCGATGAAACGGTTCCTCATCCCCTTGCATGAAACTGACGCACCCGGCCGCCGAACGGGCCGCTAATGTCCACGAAATTGATGGGGAGCGTACAGATGGGGACGCACCTTCCACAGCGACGCGGGACGCCGGAGGGATTCGCCCTCATCTGTCCAGCTCCCCGCCAAGCCTGGACGCGGCACTGCCCCGCATGCGGCCGTTGGCTCCGGAAGGACGACCCCCAAGCTCCATGGACGTGCGTCTGCGGTTGGAAAAGCTGGTGAGAGAATCTTTGGGCCGCTGAGCTATCCACATCATCATGATAGGCATCTCCCTGCAGGACGTCCGAGCCGGATTCTTTTTGTTGATCAGCGTGATTATTTTGACCGTGATTTGTCTTCTGGCTGCCTGTTCCACCATTACGCAACCGATCCGTTGGTGTGAACGGCGCACACGACACGTCGGCTAATCAAACCGCCGGCCCCCGACGAACCGCAACAGCCGCTCTCCGCGTGATCGGGTTCCCCCCTACATGGCGAGGTTGGAAGATCCGCCCTGGAGCACCAGGCAATCTGACGACCACAGCTATGTCTGTTAAGGCTTTCTGGTTGCGGAGGAAGGGCACATCGCGGCCAGGCTGATGCCGAGCGCCAGACCTGCGACAAAGACAGCGACGAGGGCAAGCGGTTCCAGCCCACCGGATAACGACAGGCGCCGCCGTCGCCTCGGGGAAGAGACTGGCGAGCCGACGTGTGCTTCTCCGCCCAGCCACATGCCGCACGATGAGTCTTCGAGCGGATTGCCTTGATCGCTCAATCTGGATTGGGGAGCATCGCTCATACGCTTGACGTTACAACAACGTTTGCAGGCTACGCTCGAGTTGGGCTTGAATCTCTCCGCTCCGCCGTTTCAACTCGTCCGCCTTGTCGAACAAGAGGTAATAGGTCAACAAGCCGGAGGTATAAGCCGGCAGGGCTGTGGCGAGCGTGCGCTTCGCGGCGCCGTTGCCAGCCAACGCCGGACGCAGCAGATCCCCAAGACGATCCAAATGCTCATTACATTATAGACCGGCGCAGATCCTTGGCCGACTCCGTCTTGAGCTGGAGCAATCATGGGACCTGATGGAACAGCAACAGGTATTCCGGATGTTCCAGGAAAAAATCCACCCTTACCGCGATGATCTTGTCGATAAGTTTCGGTCCCGGCTTGGCGCCATGCGCGGCGTCTTTGATTCTCAGGTCCGAAGCATCGCCTCTTTGATCTCGAAGTACTTGTAAAAGGTCCCCTTGCCGATATCGGCGCGTTCGGTGATATCTTCGATCTTTGTCCACCGACGCTCCACCTCGTGACGAGGTCGAGGGTGTCATTTCTGGGCCTCCAGTTCCGCCCTGATGAATATGCGGTCACATACTGCCGCCAGCGACGCTTGGACTTCAGCGGTTCACATGCCCCGATTGCCCGAGGACGCAGAATAACCAGGATCGGCCCCAGCTCTGCCGTTGACACACCGCCATCCTCGGAAATCGGGTTCACCACTGGTGAAATAAATGGCTTTCCTGATGAGAGGTACTCATCCGGACAAAACCCGCCCTGATGGAGATCAGGTCGGCTTTCCCGCTACAGCTCTCACGATCAGGCGGCTGCCGGATTCGACGACCCGTCCGAGAGCTTCTCCCGCACCGATCGCCATGCATCCGGCACGCTCACGCACGTCTTTCACCAACGACCGCAGTTGCCGACGTGTTCTCGATCCAGATTGCGGAGCCAGTAACAGACCGGCTCCGACATCGACCCACAGTCCGGTGACGAACGCCACACCGCCGGCTGCACCGTCATGCTTATCTCTCCCTTTTTCGTTCGGTGTTAACCGGTATCGCCGTCGTGATCGCGCAGCTTGCGCGAGCCTCCTTACTTAACAGAAGGCGACCCGTCTCGTGCTCGAACTCTTCAGGCGTGAGCGCTTTCCATCCACCGAACGGCTACACCGCACTTCCAAAGGTCTGCTCGGCCCGGCCGCGCGCGAACAAAGGACCAAGTGATAGCTGGGCCATCCACACCGAATAAGGCTTGCCTTCCGGTGCCTTCAGGGACGGCCGACTCCTAAGGACATGGCCGACCCTCGAGTAGGGACATGATTTTCGCGAATCGCACGTTCCTGCTGCATGCATCGGGACCAATCGGGTAGTTGAACAGACCTCGGTGCTGTCTTGCTGTCAACGGCAGACCTGCGCACCACCCAACCGCCACTTTTCTTTCCACTCCAGGTGCGTAACACCGTTCTTGTCGGACGGCCCGCGAACCGGAGGGCCTTGCCCCGTCGTGGGTGAACCCTGTTCCATCGAGTGCTTCCAAGCGAAGTCCTGCGCTTGCGAGTTTTCCCCCTAAGGCGCCACGCCCCCTCCGCCCTCTTACGACCTTTGACCCATAAGCGACTAGAAAATCTAACATGACCATATAGCCACATTTATGCACTTAGTCTCCGCTATGGTCAGGCCCGTTCCGAGTCTGCGAGCTTTTTCGGCAAACAGGCCGGCGGGACCGCTAGCGCACATAACTTATCAAGTTTGCCGCGTTCCACCGACGCGTGCCTTGCCGCAGGCAGGCAAGTGCACCGGGTCTATCAGGGGCTGGCCCTTTCTGTCGCCCTCCGGCGGAGGGAGAAAACAGCAGACCGGCGGCGGGTCAGAAGCGCCCAGGCTGAGACCGAAAGACATTCCCGGGCTGTCAGAACAATTGAACCGGATTGCACTTGATGACCGGATTATTGGGCGACCGCGATCGGGAGAGCCGGAATCCTAGAGACATCGGTGACGGCCATCTGGCACGGACGATCGTCTCAGCCTGCATACCGCCCATGTCCATTCATGAGCAACCGAGTCAACAGACGCCTGAACCGGCTTGCGAACAGCGCGGTGAGGAGCAGGGCAAGACCGATGCCGTTCACGCTGGTCGACTCACCAAGTTTCTCACTGATCCATCCGAACGCACTGATCCCGGCGATTGCAGCCACCATTGCAGCCGTGCCGTAGAGGGCCAGAACCCGCCCGACGATCTCGCGCGGCGACAACTCTTGCACCGCTGCCCACGCGATTGGTGTGAGCGCGCCCATGCCGCACCCTATCGCAGCCATCAGCGCGGCCGCCGCCAAAGGATTGCGGATCCACGCCAACCCGCAAATCGCCGTCCCGCTGACCGCGCTGGTCGCCGTGATCAGCGCGGTCCGACGTGGAAGGTCCCACTCCGTGAAGCGGACCAACACTATCGACATCGTAAGCAGACCGATGCCCAGCGCCGACCACAGATAGCCGACCTCGACAGGTCCCAAGTCGAGCAGCTTTCGACCAAACACCGGAAACAGCGTGGTCAAGGCGCTGGTCCCAAACGTATAGAGCGCCGCCGTCGCAATAAGCCACAACAACGCCGGTTGCCGGCGAAGGAGAAATTGCACGCCTTCCATCAAGTCTCGCAGCAGCGGCGCCGCGGACGACCTTTCGATTGTCACGGTGGACGAGTGCAGCAGGCGGACCGGCAGGAGGCACGCGGCGGACAGCAGATACGTGACGGCGTTGATGCATAGGACTTCCTGCGAACTCGACAACGCGATCCCGATCCCACTGAGCGCCGGCCCCATCACGATCCCGAGGCTTGTGGTGCCTTGCAGCAGCGCGTTGGCCGCTGTGAACTGCCGCTTGGCTACGATTACGGGCACCGCCGCGATAAGGGCCGGACCGAAGATCGCCGTCGCGATGGCGTGCAGCAGCACCAGCAGATAGAGCATCTCGAGCGTGAACGATTCGGCCGAAATCAGGCAGGGAATCACTCCAATCAACAGTGCGCGCGCGATATCGGAGGAAACAAGGAGGAGTTTCTTGGACCAGCGATCCACAAGGACGCCGATGACCGGCCCCAGAATGATCGGGGGGATGGTCTGCAGCAAGCCGATCACCGTCGTTTTGATCGGCGACCCAGTGATCGAATACACAAACCAGATCAGCGCCAACTTGGAAACGCCGTCACCGACTTGCGAAACCAGTTGGCTCAGCCACACCAGGCCGAAGTCCCGCGCGAACAGGAGCCGCGGAACGCCGGCGGCGTGGTCGGCGGAGAGAACGGCACAAGACGCGTAGGTCGCCGGCGTGAGACTGTGCCCGGGCATCACTCTTTGTCTTCGACACGGACCTTGTCCGTCCGCACGGCCTTGACGCCGGGTACCAGCCTGGCCGCCTCGGCCGCTTCGAGAATGATTACTTGGTATCGTACCACGCCGCCCAAGGTTACGATACCGTTTTCCGTTTTGACATCAAAGTTGGCGGATTTCAGCGTCGTACTCTTGGCAAAACGTTCCTTCACGTACTGGGAGATCACTTCGTCCTGCTTGTGAGCGAGCGCTTGTTTGAGCTCCGGCACCACTTCCAACTTGTTGTTCACGGACGCAACACCGTCCACCGATTTGGCAACCTCAGTGGCCGCTATCTTCTCATTCTCGCTCGCCACCTTTCCCACGAGGATGACTTGATGATCACTCTGTTCCACTTCGATGTCGTACGGAAACAATTGCGGCGTCGCCATCAGCGCCAGTTTGACCGTCAGGATCAGCGATGTTCGGGAGGGTTTGGAAGGTTCCTTTGCGGAAGATTCCTGCGCCGGCACATCCTTCTTCTTGGTCGGTCGTTCCTCTTGATCCCTGGGTCGCGGTGAGTCAGCAGGCTTGGCCGGTAGAGGTTGTTCCTTCGATCCCTCGGCCGCCGGCTTCTGAACCTTGGCTGGCGGCTCACCCGACGGTTCCTCAGCTGAAAGAACACCGGCCAAGAGCGGCGGCCAGCAACAGAGCGCGATCACGATGCATAACCGCCACGGCACGAGCAACCAAGAGGAGCGCGGTGGACAGCCCATCGAGAGAATCACAATGGCAGCGTGCTGAAGGGTCCGCTGCTTACCGCACAAGAAGAGGCACCGGGGTAGATGAAACGGGAGCCGCGGTCTGCGACCGACGGCTGAACACTTCAGCTACCGCGCCCGTTAGAAGCAAAGTCACGCCGATACCTATTAAGCTGGCCACAGGGCCCAGGGAATCGGCCACCCATCCGAAGCCGGCCATGCCTGCCATTGCGGTTGACATCCCCCCGGTGCTGAACGTGGTAAAGACCCGCCCAAGCAGCCGTTCCGGCGTCAACTCCTGGAGCATCGCCCAGACGATCGGTGTAAACAGCGCGGTGCTTCCGCCGAAGACCACGACCAAGACGGCCGAGACCACGGGCCGATTGACCAAGCCCAGTCCGCAGACCGCCAGACCCGCGACGGCCAATGAGCCGGCAATCATACGCAGACGCTCGCGCAGTTCGCCCTGTTTCAGCCAGGCCAATGAGACCGATGCCGCCAACATGCCGACCCCCAGAGCCGACCAGAGCCATCCCATCTCCATAGGGCCGACTTTGAGCAATTGCTTCGCGACCACTGGAAGCAGGAAGACGAACGCACTCGACCCGAGAGTGAAAAGGGCGGCGGTCACCATGAGGAAAAACACCGTCCGATGTTGCAGGAACACAAACCGAAAGCCGACCCGGAGATCCTGCAGCATCTGCAGGGTCTCAGCTTCTCTCTCTTTCCGTCTCCATGATTCCCGCATGCGAATCGGTATCAGACATAACGCCGAAATCAAGAACGTCGCGGCATCGACATACAGCACGTTCTGCGCGCCGATGAGCGCGATCCCAACGCCGCTGACCGCTGGCCCGACCAGCAGACCGACATTCGTCGTACTTTGCAGTAAGGCATTGGCTGCCGTAAACCGGGACCGGGGCACGATCATAGGAATCGAGGAGGCCAGCGCAGGGCCGAAGATTGTGGACACAACCGCAGTGAGAAACACCAGCAGGTACAAGCGTTCCAACGTCAGCGCGTCAAATGCATAGAGCAGCGGGATCAGCAGAATCATCACGGTACGCACCAAATCCACCGCGATCATGACCGGTTTTTTAGGCCATCGATCCAGGTAGACCCCGATCAGCGGACCGAAGATCAACGGCGGGACCGTTTGCAGCAACCCCACAACCGTTATCTTCAGCGCCGAGCCGGTCAACGTGTACACGAACCACAGCAGCGCGACCTTGTTGAGGCTGTCGCCGATCTGTGAGATTGCCTGCCCGGCGAACAGAAGTGCGAAGTCCTTGGTCCTTAACAGGTGCCAACCGGAAAAACCTTGCGGATCAGGATGAGAATCGTTCTGAGGATCGCGTGAAGTGATGCTCCTTCTGCGCGTCATGGCTGCACTCGGGGATGGAAGGACAGAGGAGTCTTTCGGTTCATCCGCGACGTCGAGCGAGAGTCGAATTCCGATTCCAGAAAAGTCAATCTCACTTCCTCGCTGAGGATCTGCTCATACACATTGAGATAATCTTGCGTCATCCGGTCTGCCGTGAACCGTTCCTCGAATACCTGCCGGCACTGTCGGCGATCGAGGAATCGAACGTGTTCCACCCTGGAAACCATCTCGTCCAGGGACTCGCAGACGAATCCGGTCAGGCTGTCCTGAATGATTTCCGGGATGGAGCCTCGCCGGTACGCCAGCACCGGCGTGCCGCAAGCCAACGCTTCAATCAGGACCAATCCGAATGGTTCGGGCCAATCATAGGGCGCCAGCAGCGCGTACGCCCCGCCGAGAAAATCATCTTTCTGATCGTCTGTGATCTCTCCGATGAACTCGATCAGCGGATGCGACAGTAACGGTTCGATTTCGGCGTGGAAATACTCGCGATCCGCTCGATCGATCTTTGCCGCGATCTTCAACGGCATGCCAACACGCTTGGCAACCTCGATCGCGTGGTCCGGGCGCTTTTCCGGTGCAATGCGTCCCAGGAATGCCAGGTAACGCCCCGGCTGGGAATGATAGTGATACAAATTGCGCGGCAAACCGTGGTAGACCGTCGCCTGCCAGTTAGCCCACGGCAACGGCCGCCGTTGGGCATCAGAGATCGAAATCAAGGACATTTCGGCGTACTCACGGAATACCGGTTCGAGCTCCGGCAGATCGAGCCGCCCGTGGAGCGTCGTGACCACCGGCACCGGACAGCGCCGGGCCAACGGGAACCCTAGAAAATCAAGATGCGAATGAATCAGATCGAAATCGCCTGGAGAGCCGAAGACCCTCTCCAACTGGAGAATCAGCGGCGCGTCACGGTTAAAGACACCGGTATTCAGGCGCAGGGCCTGACGGCAGATCGGCTCCAGCTTGGCCGCCGTGTGGGAATCTCCGCTGGCAAACAGGGTGACCTCGTGCCCTAACCTGACCAATTCCTCCGTGAGATACGACACAACACGTTCGGTCCCCCCGTACAGCTTTGGAGGCACGCTTTCCCACAACGGTGCCACCTGCGCGATTCTCATGCTCCGGCTCCTTTCAACTCAGTTCACCACCGCCGCACGTTACTGCACCGGCTTGATCGAAAGGGCGCGCCCGTCCGGCATCATTTCTACTTCCACTTTCTCGCCCGGAACGACCAACCGCTCTCGCTTGGTATCCTTGTTGACCCGCAATCGCACCAGCCGCCCAAACACATCCCGCACCAGATACACTTCTCCCTTGATGGACAAGAGTTCTCCTTTGATAACCTGAGGGGAAGCTGCCGGTTGCGCAGCCGCCATGGGCATGCCCGGAGAGATTCTCGCGCCTATCACGAAGATCAGCGCCAGCAACCACCGCCCCAACCCTTTCATGGGCCGCTCTCCCTCCCCTCGCCCCGGGAAAGGTGACTCGGATGATAAGCCGTCCCATCCTTGTCGTTGGGTTAGAAATACCCCTTCGCCGGGCTTGGACCAATAGACAAAAACCTGATCGGCGGCCGAATCTTGTCCAGTTCCTTCAACCCCTAAGGCGGAGTAAGCGTAAGAGCCGCGAAAAAAGGAGGGTGTCATGGATGGTTACGGCAAAAGAATCTTGATCGCGGACGGCGATGAACGTTCACGACACCTGTTGTCGTGCCTGCTGGAAAGCAAGGGCTACAATGTCTACACCGCCGGGGACGGGCTCGAAGCCTTGAGCGAAATGAAGACACGGCGGTTCGACACCGTCATTACCGACGACCGTCTCCCGAAACTGAACGGGTTGGAATTGCTCGCGTTAAGCCGGGTGGCATGGCCGGAGACCCCGGTCATCATAGTCTCCGGTGACTTATCGGCCCTTGGTCCTCAAGCGGTTGAACGGGGCGCCGTTGCCTGGGTTCAAAAGCCTTACGAAGCAGAGGCACTGCTCGAACTCCTTGCCTCCGCCGTGAAGGCGGCAGGGCCCGAGCGAAGCTGGAAGTCCGGAACCAGAATGGTGGGATGAGCGGGATCTGATCCTCCTGCTCGGAGCGGTCCCGTTACTTGTCTCGGTATCGCCGGCCGGGCTGAATTGATTTAGCGCTGGCGAAACGCATTGGCTCTTCTCCTCGCGATCGAGAACGTCTTGCGCGAGTTTGAATCTAGAACCACTTACAAGTTTCTGGATGCCGAATTGAAAGACGAGGAGTTCCAAAATCAGATGGTGCGAGGTCTGTTGTTCGCTGAGTGCGACATCTTCGTGGCGAGCGTGGTGACCAGCGGCCTCCTCTTGTTGCTGTTTCGACGGTTTTCCCATACCCCTAGCTGCCGCATGGCTCAAGGGACAGCACGGTCGGCCATGTCGCGCCCTAGACACGACTGCCAGCCGGGTTGATCCCCCGATTTGTTCGGTCTCCCGTATATCGGGCTTGACTTACTGGAAAACCCGCCCTAGCTTAGGGGTTCAAGCACGGTCGCAGGCAGGACTTATGTCGAAAGATACCGACACGACTGGAGAGCGGTCCCGGCAAGGGCGTCAGGCCCTGAGAATTCCGATCCGAATCCCCGCAATCTTTTCGAGCGGATATGGCCTGGGTGAAGGAACGGTCGTCAATATTTCCACGCCCGGCTGTGCGATCGAGAGCGAGAAAGCCTTGCGGGTCGGCGACTATATTCGTCCCAACGTTTATCTCCCTGACGAACGCCTGTTGCGAAACGTCCGTGCCGCTGTCCGGTGGGCCCAGGGACGGCGATTCGGCGTGGAATTTTTACGCCTCTCAGAAAAGGAACAGGCCTGTTTGTCCCGCTTGGTCTCGGATCACACCGGCGACAAAAGTCGCTTTTAGCCGTGCGTCCCTCCTCCTCTCGTCCCACCCGGTTCTGATTCTAGGAAAGAGCTTGTCATCCATTCGACAACGGCCAGAATAGCGCCAGCTGGTTTCACGAAAAGAACAGCGATTTCCGGTCCCGTTTCACGCAGACTTGACCAGCATCAAGACGCCTGAACATGCCAGGATGGTTCTGGCTCTCTCATCAAGCGGATGTCGTGTAAACAGCCGTCTGTCCGTGTTTACGGGCACGCAACTCGGATTGCGCCTTCATCTGCCGGGACGGGCCCTCCTCTTCGTGCGCCCAAAGGACGGTCTGCTGGTGCCGTGGAGAGGAATTCGGCGTGCAATTCACGAGATAACCTCTCATGAGAACAACCGGCTTCGGGCGGCCGTCCAAGCCCTGAAGAATTGCCTCCAACCTTATCCTTTCCGTTTTGTTTGAATTCCAGATCGATGCTGCTTCGCCGATGCTCAGCGGCTGCCCCCTTGTGTTGCGAGGAATCGGGGGACCGGGAGTTACCCCATCAGAACCCTTCTCGGCTCCGCTAACGATCGGAAAATCCGTAAAACCTCACGGACTTTGCGCACTCGCTCTTGCGCCGGTGAATAGCTTCGGCAGGAAGGCCACCTGAGATTCCTCAGCAAAGGCGCCTTTCACGATATCGTTTTCGGACAGATGATAGAGGATACGTGTCTCCGGACTGAGGGCATAAACCGTGGTGGCGAGTTCCAGACCGTTCATGGCCAGCATAAGCATGTCCGTAATCAGCAGATGAATCCGACCGTAAGATGAGCGTCCGGATCTCCCCGTGTCGCTTCTTCCGCGGGCCAGCCAGACTCCGGCTCGTCCCTCTCTTTCTCTTGCTCGTACCATGTGCGTCGCCGAGGTCACGCAGATCGAGCGGTTTGCAACGGTTGGGCGGAAGGCGGCCGGGAATTGAAACGATCGCCGGTGGCGAGCAGAAATCGTTGAAACTGGTGAGCCGCCTGGGATTCGAACCCAGGGCCCTCGCCTTAAAAGGGCGATGCTCTACCGACTGAGCTAGCGGCTCACCTGTTGGAAACGTCCGCCGTTACTGGGCACTCACGCCATCGAAGGGCGGCGCGGCTGCATCTGACCAGTAACGGATCAATAAGACTAGCACTGCCGTTTCCGGCTTCGGACGGTCAACGGATTGCGGAGAATGATCGTCTGGTCTCGCTTCGAGCCGGTGGAGATAATGTCAATCGGGCAGCCCGCCAGCTCCTCCACCCGATTCAAATAGCGCTTGGCCTCTGCCGGCAACTTCTTATAACTCGTCATACCAGTCGTGGAACTGCTCCAACCACGAAGAGTTTCATAAACTGGTTGGCACTCCGTCAAAACCTGTAGATCAGCCGGCATTTCACGATACAGCCTGCCCTCATGCCTGTAACCCGTACATACCCTCAACTCCTTACACCCATCCAGCACGTCGAGCTTGGTCACCGCCAAAGAGGCAAGGCCGTTGACTTTGGTCGCGTATCGGACCAAGACACCATCAAACCATCCGCACCGGCGCGGCCGCCCGGTTGTCGCACCAAACTCCCTGCCCCGCTCTTGCAGCCCGGATCCGACAGCATCCGTCAGCTCGGTCGGGAACGGCCCACTTCCGACACGCGTCGTATAGGCTTTGGCGACCCCGAGAACGGCATCGATCTTCGTCGGTCCGACACCTGTGCCGGTGCAGGCGCCGCCCGCCGCAGCGCTGGACGAAGTGACGTAGGGATAGGTACCGAAGTCGACATCGAGATGCGTTCCCTGAGCGCCTTCAAACAACACGGTGCGTTTCTCGTCGATCGCCTTGTTCAGAAGTGTGACGGTATCGGCGATGTAGCCTTTCAGCCGTTCCGCATAGCCCATGTATTGTTGGAACACCTTCTCGAGTTGAAAACCGTCGACCTTGTAGAGTCGTTCGAGAAACCAGTTGATTTCGACCAGGTTTTCCTCCAGCTTGCGCCGGAACAGCGAAGGATTCAACAGGTCTCCCACCCGGATGCCGATGCGGGCCATTTTATCCGCGTAAGAGGGCCCGATTCCCCTTCCCGTGGTCCCGATGCGCCGCGAGCCTCTCGATTGTTCCGAGGCCTTTTCAATGGCCTTATGATAGGGCAGGATCAAATGGGCCCGATGGCTGATCACAAAATTCTTGCCGATTTTGACGCCCTTGGCTTGAAGTCGATCCATCTCCGCGATCAGCGCTTCCGGATCAACCACCACCCCGTTGCCGATGATGCACAGCGTTCCCCGGTAGAGGATACCGGAAGGAATCAAATGAAAGACAAACGTGGCCCCCTGGTTGACGACAGTATGGCCGGCATTGGATCCTCCCTGGTACCGTACCACAACGTCGGCATCGCGAGCCAGGATGTCCACAATCTTGCCCTTGCCTTCATCTCCCCATTGGGTTCCGACGACAACCAGATTACTCATCCTTCCCCCGGCTTGCGCTCTGTTTCTCGCAGAGCCCAAAACGGCTCATCCTATGGATGCTTCTCCTCGTTTGTCAAGCTGCGTGCACACAGCTGCTTTTGCACAACCGGCGTGAAGTCGAAGCGTGACGACGCGTCCGGCTCTCTCGCGGCGCATAGCGCCAGCCTCGTTCCCCGCTCCCCCTTTCCTTGACTGCCCCGAAACCACGTGTTAGCATGCGCCAGTCTTTCACGTCACTCGGAACTTATCACTCACACACTCGGCACGGAGAAGGGGTGGGGCTGTGGCGCAGTTGGGAGCGCGCGTGAATGGCATTCACGAGGTCGCCGGTTCAATCCCGGCCAGCTCCACCAAACCGCGCGGGCTCCCCCTGTTGGCCGCTCTTCGGTTGCTCCTGGTGCCGACAGATCAGACCCTTCATTGCGAGTGTTTTACGCGCCAACCAACGTCCGGTTGAGCCAGAACTCACCAGACTCTATCGTCGTTGCTGCGCAGGAAAGACCCGCCCTGTTTGATTCATGCTCCAGATCGAGTGTGTCAGCAAGCAATATGCCGCAAAGATCCTGCTGAAGGACGCGTCAGCGCACTTGCGGCCAGGCACGCGGGTCGGTTTAGTCGGCCCGAATGGAGTCGGGAAAACCACGCTCTTCCGGATGATCCTTGGAGAGGAGTCTCCGGACAAAGGCATCATTCGGAGGCGACCACGATTACGGATTGGATACCTGCCGCAGGACCTCGAAACGATCGCAGGCAAAACGGTCTTGGACGCTGCCCACCGCGACCACTATCCTGAGTACGAGGCCAAGCGGATCTTGTCCGGACTCGGTTTCGGGGAGGCGGACTTCAACCGGCCGGTTGAAGCCTTCTCGGGCGGGTATCGCATGCGCATTGCGCTAGCGCATCTCTTGTTGTCGAATCCCGACGTCCTGCTGCTCGACGAGCCGACCAACCATCTCGACAAACCGACGCAAGCATGGCTCGAAAGCTTTCTGTTGCGCACAAGGATGACCATTCTGGTCATCAGCCACGACACGGGATTCCTGGACCGGATTGCGACGCATATCTGGGAGATCCGTGACCACACGATCCAGGAGTACCGCGGCAACTACACCGCGTTCCGCGAACAGCGGGCGGCACGCGACGCCCAACGGGAGTCTTCAGCTAAACAGCAAGAGAAGGAGATCGCCCGCATCCGGAAATTCATCGACCGCTTCCGCTACCAGGCCAACAAAGCCAGCCAGGTGCAGTCCCGCATCAAGCAACTGGAAAAGATCAAACTGATCGAGCGGACGCGCGACCCCAAGCGTGTGCGCTTCACCTTTCCTGTCCCCCCGGCAAGCGGTCGGCAGGTCCTCGAACTGAAAGGGGTCGCGAAGAGTTACGGAACCAAGGTGGTCTATGAGTCGCTCGACTTCTCCGTCGAGCGCGGAGAACGAGTGGCGCTGGTCGGCGAGAATGGAGTGGGCAAAAGCACTCTGCTTAAGATATTGGCCGGGGTCCTGCCGTTCGACAAAGGCGTCAGAACCGTCGGACACGGTGTGACGTTGCATTATTTCGCACAGCATCAGGCCGAGGCGCTCAACCCAGAGCAGACTGTTCTCGACTCATTGGCCGAGGTCTCGAAGCAAGCCGAGATGAATTTCTTGCGTGGGATTGCGGGTGCGTTCTTGTTCTCGGGTCCTGACCAGAAGAAGCCCATCAAGGCGCTGAGCGGCGGCGAGCGCAACCGTGTTGCCCTCGCGCGGATGCTCGTCGAGCCGGCCAACACATTATTGTTGGACGAACCGACAAACCATTTAGATCCGGCCTCAGTGGACGTGCTGACCGACGCGCTCGCGGAGTTCCCCGGCACCATCATCTTCATCTCCCATGACCCGACATTCCTGACGCGCATCGCCACGCGCGTGGTGGAGATCGAAGACGGTCAAGTGAAGAACTATTTGGGCGACTACGAGTACTACCTCTGGAAAAAAGCGCAGGAACTGGAGTCGATCAAGGAACCGTGCGAGGAACTTGAAGCGCAGGATACGGGACCGCGTGGAGCGGGAGCGGCCACTCTCATGGCTTCCCCGGCATCGAAATCCAACGCCAGGGACCGGCGTGAGCTGTCCAAGACTCAGGCCAGACTGGAAAAGCAGGTTGCGCGCGCAGAGGCGGAGATCGCCGAGATCGAGCGGAAGATCCGGGCACGCGATCAGGAACTCGCCGATCCAGCCCTCTATCAGGATTTCGCCAGATGGCACGCTCTTCACTTAGAACAGGAAACCTGGAAGAAGGATCTGGAGCGACTGACAGCTCGGTGGGAACACTTGGCGGAGGAACTCAACAGCATCAAACAGTCGCTGGGAGCATAAGGCTACGGCGCTTCCTTGAGGGTTTCTTCCAGGTAGTAGTAGAGCCAGCGGTTCTTCTCTTTGGTCACCAATTCATCCCACACGACTCCGATCAAAAAGCCTTTTTCCCACGGCTTGACCCATGCCACGCTTCCGGAGAGCTTCTCCTGCTGCTCCACTCCCTCAGGGTCTAGAAACGCCAGGGAGACGGTCACTTTCTCATTGACCGGCAATTTTTCCTTGGCATGCAGGCCGGCACCGATCTTGTTGACATTGTCCAGGACGGCGGTAATCCCTTTGCTTCCGCTCTTGGGCACGATGTGGGCGGACCCTACCAGCGTGGCCCGGACGTATTTCCGACGTTCATTGGGCGTTGCGACCGATCCCATTGCCCGCATCCTCGGCTTTGCCCTTAAGTATAACCGAACAGGATCGTTTGTCCATAATCAATTTTCAGGCCGCGGTCACAGCGTTTTGGGTCGATAGTAGCGCCTGCCGCTGAGTCGCTCCGGCAGATGGGTCTGCTTGTCTTTCGCCATGGGGTCCTCGTGCGCGTACCGATATCCCTGCCCATACCCGAGATCCCGCATCAGCGAGGTCACCGCGTTCCGCAAGTGGAGGGGAACACTTAAGTTGCCGAACTCACGTGCGTCTCGAAGCGCTTCGAGCAGGCCGATATACGAGGCATTGTCCTTCGGGCAGGAAGCCAGGTAAGCAGTCCCCTGGGCCAAGTTGATCTGGGCTTCCGGCAATCCGACAAACTCGACAGCCTGAAAGACTGCGGTGGCGACCACCAGGGCAAGCGGGTTAGCGTTGCCGATGTCCTCCGAAGCGAAAATGACCAGGCGCCGGGCAATAAACTTGGGATCTTCACCGCCTTCCAGCATTCGCGCCAACCAGTAGAGGGCTCCGTCCGGGTTCGAATCCCGCAAGCTTTTGATGAAGGCCGAGATCAGATTGTAGTGTTCTTCCTCGGACTTATCGTAACGGAGCGATTTCTTGAGCAGCGCCGTTTCTAATACCCGCTCATCGAGCAGTCGACGTCCGTCCTGGCCGGCCGGTGTGTGGGTCGCCACGAATTCCAGCGCCGTAAGCAGGGCCCGAGCGTCGCCGTTTCCGAACCCGATCAATCGGCGCTTGGCTTCTGGCGTCATGTCGATCTGGAGCGTTCCGAGACCCCGTTCCTTATCCGCCAGGGCTCGTTCCAGGATCCGGCTCATCGCGTCATCCGACAGCGGTTTGAGGACGACAACCAGGGAGCGCGAAAGCAAAGGGGCGGTCACTTCGAACGATGGGTTCTCCGTGGTTGCGCCGACCAGAACGATTGTCCCCCGCTCTACGTGCGGAAGAAAAGCATCCTGCTGGGCCTTGTTGAAGCGATGAATTTCATCGACGAACAGAATCGTGCGCCGGCCGTGAAGCGCGCGCCGTTGCTCGGCGCCGCGGATGATGTCGCGCAATTCCGGAATCCCCCCGGTGACGGCGGAAAATGGCACGAATTCCGCCTTCGTGTGCCGCGCGACGAGATACGCAAGTGTGGTTTTTCCGGACCCCGGCGGTCCCCAGAAAATGACCGACGAGAGACGATCCATTTCGATCGCACGCCGCAGCGGCCGATCAGGCGCCACGATCTCCTCCTGACCGACGAAGTCCGAAAAGCTTTGCGGGCGCATCCGCTCAGCGAGAGGGATCTGCTCAGCCTTCCACTCTCCCGGACTCGAAAAGAGATCGCCTTCGTACTGTCGTGGATCGGCCATAGCCTCACGCGATGCGCGACGGGATTGTATACCGCTGGACGCACACCCGTAAATGGCGCGCACAGCCTCAAAACCTCTGGACGGTTGGAGCCCCTTGACGAATTTGCCTGCTCTTGATAGAGGAACACCGCATAAATGCAACCGTTCGGGACCGACGTAAGAGCGGGCCAATGATTGCTGAAGTCAATGGTGTTCGTCTCGCCTATGATGACCGAGGCGCGGGAACACCCATTGTATTCCTCCATGCCTTCCCCTTGAACCGGACCATGTGGGCGGCTCAAGAACGCACCCTGTCGCAGCGGTTTCGGGTCATCACCGTGGACTTGCGTGGACACGGCGAATCGGACGCCCCGCTGTGGCGGTATACGTTGGACCAGCATGCGGACGATGTGAATGCGCTCTTGGACCGCCTCTCGATCCAACGGGCGGTCATGGCTGGGTTGTCGATGGGAGGGTATATCCTGTTTGCCATGTATCGCCGCCATAGCGATCGAATTCGCGGGTTGATCTTCGCAGATACCCGGGCCGAAGCTGACCAGCCAGCCCAAGCAACCTGGCGGTTCAATTTGGCACAGAAGGTCCACCAGGAAGGACCGAAGGCGGTCGCTGACGAGATGGTTCCCAAACTCTTCTCCCCGTCCACCATGCAGAAGAACCCCGCCTTGGCCGAGCGGGTGCGGGCCATCATCTTGAGTACACCGATCAGCGGAATTGTCGGCGATCTCATGGCCATCGCGGAACGACCCGATTCGACGTCGCTTCTGAAGACGATCTCCATCCCGACCCTGGTTCTGGTCGGCGATCAAGACAGGCTGACCACGCCCGAAGAGAACCAACGCCTTGCTAATGGCATCCCCGGTGCTCGGCTGGAGGTCATTCCCGGCGCCGGTCACCTCAGCAACATGGAGCAACCGGAACTCTTCAATCAAGCGGTGAGCACGTTTCTGGAAAGCCTCGAGGGAGAGAAAGTTTGAATTCGCGGTGCACCAATTCGGTATCGATCACACAATGCCACTTAATCCGGATCCCCAACACTACCCTGCCGAATCAGCTTGAGGAATTCGTCCCGCGTCTGTTGCTGGCTTCTGAACACCCCCAGCATGGAGCTGGTCACCGCGATGGTGTTCTGCTTCTCAACGCCGCGCATCATCATGCAGAGATGGCGGGCCTCGATCACGACCCCGACGCCGTGGGCATTGAGTTTCGACTGCAGGGTCTCCGCAATCTGGACCGTCAACCGTTCCTGCACCTGGAGCCGCCGGCTGAAGGCGTCCACCACACGCGGGATTTTGCTCAGCCCGACCACTTTCTTGTTGGGGATATACCCCACGTGGCACTTACCGAAGAACGGCAACAGATGGTGCTCGCAAAGACTGAAGAAATCGATATCCTTTACAATCACCATCTCGTCGTAGTCGATCGGGAACAGAGCGCCGTTGAGCAATCGCTCGATGTCCTGCTGATAGCCCTGGGTCATGAACCGCAGGGCCTTCGCCACACGTTCTGGCGTTTTGAGGAGCCCGTCCCTCCTCGGTTGCTCGCCAAGCATGGCCAAGAGATCGGCGATCAGGCCCTGGAGGTCCTCAACCTCGGCCGGACGGCCGTCAGCACGAACGACCCGGTGCCGCCCCACTCGTTTCGCTGTCGGTAGACGATCACCCATGGGACGCTCCAGCTATCGTCACTCGGCACGGGCTCGATCCGGCATATTCGAAATAGTTGTCCCGGGTTTCGATCACCCCAACTTTCTCAAGCCGGCCCCGCGGGATACGCGCGACAAGGAGATCCCAAATTAGCATGGCCAGATTTTCGCCGGTCGTGGTTCGGCCGGCGAAACCGGGGTCCTGATTCAAATCCCGGTGGTCGAAGCGCTTCACGATCGCCTCGTCCACTAGGCAGTCCAACTCCTGCAGATCGATCACGCTGCCGCTCCGAGGATCGATCTCGCCCGTCACCGTGACCAGCACCACGTAGTTATGCCCGTGGCCGTTGGGGTTATTGCACTTCCCGAACACGGCCCAGTTCTCCTCCTCGGAGAGCTGCTCGGTATGCAGCCGATGCTGTGCGCAGAACCGATACCGCCGTGTGACGCTGACCTGATCCATGATTTCAAGTTGCTCGAAGACAGCCCCTTCCGATCGTTCGGAAGACAAAACAAATCGGGCCGGAATTGCGCTTCCTGCGGAAAGGCAACTCCGGCCCCTCGCTCGACTTCATCCGCACTTCGGAGCTTTCGCCCGAAGGCTGAAGGCTGATGCCCCAGTTTAGGCGCTGAACGAGCTGCCGCACCCGCAGGTTGTCTTCGCCTGTGGATTTTTGATGGCGAAGCCAGACCCCTGCAGGCTGTCAACGTAATCCACTTCCGCCCCGCTCAGCAGCGGCGCGCTCTGCGAATCCAGAATGACCTTCACGCCCCCCTTCTCGATGACTGTATCGTCATCGGACAGTTTGGATTCAAAAGCCATCCCGTACTGATACCCGTGACACCCACCACCGCGGACGTAAATCCGCAGACCGACCGTATCCTTCTCTTCGGCCATTAGTTCCTTGATCTTCTGCTCGGCTACCGGCGTAATGGTGATCATTATTTATTTTCCTCCCTTCTTGTAGGCTATCACACCACTTCCCTTATGAAAGGCTACACTCATGGTCGCTGGCCCGAGTGTCCCGTTCCGGAGACGAGGGCGACTCCCATTTCGATTCTGGCACCCGCACGATCACATCGCCCAAGACCCGGGCCTGGCACCCAAGGCGATGCCATGGTTCCAACAGCGCTTCCCGATCCAAAAGGTCTTGCTCGTCAAAATCGATCTCCGAGAGGTTTTCGCCGCCCGCCTGCACCTCAACCCGGCAGGTCGTGCAGGAGGCATTCCCTCCGCAGTCATGATTCAGAGGAAACCCGAGCCTCTGAGCCGCCTCCAGCAGCGTCACATTGGGTTCCACCTCGCCACTCTTTCCTTGAGGATGCAGGAACGTCACGCGCGGCATCGCCGGCTTTCCTCACGCACAAGAGTCCATCCCGGCCGCCACAGGATGATAGGGGCACCGTCGCAGCCGGATATGCTCCTCGTATTCATGTCGGAACAACCGCAAGCTGCTCTGCACCAACACCGCTGCCCCGGTCACCAAGGTGCAATACCCGGTCCCTTTCACGAATCCGCAGAGCTGCAACAGACTGTCGAGATCTTTCTGAGTCCCTTCGCCCCGCTCCACTTTGTCGACCAGCGTCGCGAGGTTGATCGTCCCCATGCGGCAGGGGGGGCACTGTCCGCAACTCTCGGTCTTAAAAAAATTGGAAAATTTCAGTGTCTGGGCCACCATGCAGGTCGCGTCGTCCACGACGATAACTCCGGCCGAGCCGAGTCCCGTTCCGGCTTTCTTGAGAGAATCGAAGTCCATCGGCAGATCCAGTTGGTCTTGCGTGACCATCGCGAACGCCGGACCGCCTGGAAACACAGCTTTCACCTTCCTCCCGCCCGAGACCCCGCCTCCGCACTCCTCGATCAGTTGGCGGATCGTCGTCCCCATCGGCATCTCATACACACCCGGCCGGTTCACGGCTCCACTGAGCGAGAACAGCATCGTGCCCGGACATTTTTCTGTACCCACCTGGGTAAACCAGTCGGCGCCGTTTCGGAGAATGCGCGGAACATTGCAGAGCGTCTCCACGTTGTTCACCAGCGTCGGCTTGCCGTAAAGGCCGAAGTCGGTGGGATAAAACGGCGGCTTTTGCCTGGGCATCGCCGGTCGTCCTTGCATCGACTCCAACATGGCCGTCTCTTCCCCAGCGACATAGCTCCCCTGACCGGCAAACAGTTCGATCTCGATATCGATGCCTTTGCCGAAGATGTTCTTACCCACAAAGCCCCGCTCCCTGGCCTGAGCGAGGGCCTTTTTCAGGTTTTCCTGCTCTTCGCGATACTCATGATTGATATAGATGAACGAAGCCTTGGCATTGACCGCGTATGACGCGATCAAGCATCCCTCGAGCAATTGATGGGGCGCGTGTTGGAGGAGATACCGGTCCTTGAACGTTCCAGGCTCATGTTCCCCGGCGTTACAGACGAAATAGCGCTCCTTGACGCGGTGGTGAAGAACTTTGTCCCACTTGGTCCCGGTCGGAAAACCGGCGCCGCCCCGCCCGCGCAGTCCGGACCGTTTAATTTCGCTGACAATGTCCTCCGGTTGCAGCTCGGTCACACACTTGCGCCAGGCCTCATACCCGCCGACTTTCAAATAGGGGTCGATCTTCCACGGTGGCCCATCGAGTTGCTGCAGCACACGCGGTTCCACAACCGTCACCAGGTTTCTCCGGAAAAAGCCAGCGGAGGGACTAACTATACGGCCCGCTTACCTCGCTCGTCAAGTCAAGTTCCGGCGAATGGGCCAGATTCTCCAAGGAGTTAGGGCCAAGGGGCCATAGATCCCGATGGGCATATCCGTCGTCCACGCGGCACCGGTTCGCCGGACGGCTGTCGTGGGATCCGCTACGACCCCTGAACTTGTCAGGGGATTCCGCGCGAGGCCCGACGGCGGGAGAACCTGACAGCGGGGATTCGACCCTTCCCACTCCACACCGCACAGCGGGGAGGATCGCGCGGGACTTCTTATTTGAGATGACTGGCAGCCGCCATGAAGAACAGCATCGGAATCGACAGCATCATATTGATGCGCGAGGCATAGAGCGCCTTCTTGGCTACAGCCGCCATTTCCGGAGGGGTCGGCTTGCCGGTCTCTGCGGACTCCTTCGTCCACTGGATGATCTTCTTCTGACAGGGCCAGATTATCGCATGGACATTCGTCATCATGATCAATCCCAGAAGACCGCCGATCCATATCGCCTTGTCGCCGGTGCCCTGAAGCGAGGGGTGCAGGTAAAAGATCAACACCAACCCCGCTAACACGGTCACGGTCGCGCCGTGACGGAACCAATTCAGCGCGACTGGCATCAAGCGCGGAATCACGACCCCTTTTTGGCCGGCGTCCAGCGATTTCAGGAAGCCGGCATTGATGAAGTTGAAGAAATACAGAAGCCCGATCCACATGATGCCGGCCAGAAAATGGATCCAGCGGAAAATCTGCTCAAACCAGGCTCCGCCCTCCGGCATGCCAACCATCGCCAGCCATAGGCCGACCAACACGATCGTGAGCACGAATCCTGCCGCCATCGTTTGGTAAGGATTTTCGAGGAATGCCATCGTGTCACCACCTCTCGGTTAACTGCTAGGCCGGAGTGTCTACTGCAAGCCGTGCCGCAATGTCAAGCATACAGACTCGTCATTGCCAATGCTCGTTCATCAAGCGCCATCGGAGGATCGACAAGACGTCACAACTGGCGATTGGCGCGTGACGGTTGATGATTCGTTCACGCCATCAGACGATCGACGACCGTGCAGAGGTCCCGCACAGCAGCCGCAGAGGCGTGCAGCGCCGCGCGTTCCTCGGCGGTCAGTTCGTATTCCACGATGGCTTCGGCTCCGTTTCGGCCGAGCTTGACCGGCACCCCGACCACCACATTGTTCAGGCCGTATTCGCCTTCACACAGCACGGCGCAGGGTAGGATGCGCTTTTGGTCCTTCAGAATCGCTTCGACCATTTCGACGACGGACGCCGACGGCGCATAATAGGCGCTGCCGGCCTTCAGCAAATTGACGATCTCGGCGCCACCCTCGCGCGTGCGTTGAATCAACGCGTCCCACCGCTCTTTGGGCAACTGCTCGGTGACCGGACGTCCAGCCACCGTCGTATACCGCAGCAACGGTACCATCGTATCGCCGTGCCCGCCGAGGACCATCGCCTGCACGTCCGTTCCAGCGACGCCCAGTTCTTGGGCGATGAACGCCCGTAACCGCGCTGCGTCCAGCACACCAGCCATGCCCAGAACGCGGCCTTTGGGAAACCCGCTGACCCGCCGAGCCACATGCACCATCACATCCAGCGGATTGGTGACCATGACCAGAATCGCATCGGGAGATCGAGACGCAACCTCGCGTACGACCGATTGCACGATCTTGGCGTTGGTCGCCAGCAATTCATCCCGGCTCATCCCAGGTCTGCGCGGAATGCCCGAGGTGATCACAGCGAGGGAGGAGCCGGCTGTTTCTTCATAGCCGTTGGTGCCGACGACGCGGGAACTGTAGCCGCACACCGGACCTGCCTGGGTGAGGTCCAGCGCCTTGCCCTGAGGAACGCCTTCGACGATGTCCACCAGCACGATGTCGTAACAATTCTTCTCCGCCAGCCGTTGAGCGACCGTCCCTCCGACGTTCCCCGCCCCGACCACGGTAACCTTCGGCCTGCTCATGTCCCCTCCGGTCGAGTTCTGAGTGAAGAGCGCTGGGTTCCAAGTTGTGGGCTCGCTCCAAGCACCCCGAACTCATCAGTCATAATGATCCTCAGTGCTCGTGCCCTGTCCAGCCCCCGACTTTGAAATTGATCGTGCAAACGAAATTTTCGCCGTCGTAGAAGTTCACCTTAATCTTTTTCTTGCCGTATTTCTTGGCCAGAAAATCCTCCGGATGATCGATCAGTTCCTGATACGTGCCGGGCGCATACTCGTCCAATTCCACGAAGCTGACGATCATGCCGGTTTTCACCTCCTGCAGAATTTTGACCGAACACCGCGGATAAATTTCCCAGAACTTCGCGTCGATTTCTTCAGGGGTCGGTTCCGGCCGTTCCTCGTTGGGTGTGATGCCCCGGTTCGCAAACTTGGCCTGTCGCCGCACATAGGGATACTGGTGACCGGTAAACAGTTTGTAGAGCCAGGGCGGCACGCTTTGATTTGTCATCGCGCTTGGCAACGAGTTGGTGGCACTGCTAGCTCAATGTCAGGCGTCGATAGACCATCGGCAGCCGTTCGGGCAGCGTTTCCACGCGGTCGATGACCAGAAACCGCACGTCGCCGTACAGACGGCGCACGTAGTCATCGGCTTCCCGATCGACCGTAATGCAAAACGGTTCGACCCCGCGAAGACGCGCTTCCCGGAGCGCTGCCCTGGTATCTTCCAGCGAATAGTCGTCCCGGTAGCCGTCATCCAGCGGTCGGCCGTCGGTGAGGAGAACCAGCAGGCGGGTCTTGGCGGCTTGCGCCAGCAGCTTCCGCGTGGCATGCCGAATGGCCGCGCCGTCTCGATTCTGATGGAGCGGCGCGATCCCACCGAGACGATACGCCGCCCGTCCACCGATTGACTCACCGAACTCCTTAAGGACGAAGAACTCGACTTGAAACCGTCCGCGACCGGAATAGCCGTACACGGCATAGTGGTCGCCCACCGCCTCCAGTGCTTCGCACAGGAGCACGAGGCTTTCCTTCTCCACATCGATAATGCGACGCCCGTCCGAGAGTTGTCGGCTGGTCGACCCGCTCATGTCAATCAGAAACGCGGCAGCGACCCGCCGTTCTCGTTTTTCGCGTCGCACATAGAGGCGATCCGAGGGTTCCACGCCCGCGGCAGCGTCGGCCCTGCTCCGCACTACCGCGTCCAGATCGACTTCGTCACCGTCCGACCGGCCAGGCACGCGCCGCAATCCCGGCGGTCGCAGGCTTTCAAAATAACGTCGCAGCAGCCTAATGCCCGCGCGATGGGCGGCCAGCGTCTCTTCGATGAAATCGGAGGGACCTTCGGCGGCCGCCCGCTCCACGACCTGACACCAATTCGTCCGATAGTCTTGAATCGTGGTGTCCCATTCATGATACCGAAACACGCGAGCACCGGCCGCATGACCGCCCGCAAGCTCCCTCTGCTCGTTCTCGGCCAGCAGCCACTCCTCCAGCACGGTTGGCCAGACCGCGCCAGCCCTCAATCCTTCTCCAGGAACTTCCCGATGCGGCGCTTCCGCGAAGCGATCCCGTTTGACCGCACCCGCGGGGCTGGCTGACCCGCCGATTCCGCCTCCTGCCGTTTCCCGGTCGCCTTCGGAGCCGCCTGGGGATCCAACGGATTCTTCGCCCGTCCAGCTTCGATCCCGTACTTGGTCTGGATTCATGGCACCCCGGTAGGCCCAGTTGGGCACAGGCCGATAGTCGCCCGTGAGATCTTCGGACGATCGTGGTCCCACGCCCTGATCCGGCTCTTGAGTGGATCCTCCACTGGCCTCGCATTGAGAAGACGCGCCCCCTATCTCCTCCAACAGCCCGTACACTTGATGCGCGACCCGGATGGCGTCCTCCGCCGTCGCTTCTGGCCTGAGCACGCGTTGGCAGAGCCGCCAGGCCCGCTCGACGATTTCTGCCACCGGACCGGGAATCCGCACGGTACCGGGTCCAGTGGTGGTGAGTAAGAGTAGCGTATCGACGACCAACTCGCAGACCGACAATCCGTGCCTGAGCGAGCGAGTCGTCGCCGCGTCACGGGCCAGGCGCGCGAGGTCACGGCTGAGTCCCGGATATTCCCGCTGCAGCAAATAGTCAACCCGGGCATCCTCCAAAATCGTCCACAAGTCCCGGATGAGCCCCGGCTGCGGATAAAGATTGAAGAACTGCCCAAGGGTCTGCATGACGGGCGCGACGGGCTTTCCCGACACGTCCTGTTCGTCTCGCTGGCCTCTCCCGGTTCGTCGACGGACTTGCTCAACCAGGTCGGCCAGCGTTTGAGCATTCAGATGATAGGTCCCAAATTCCAGATGCCCCGCCTCGTGCGCCGTCATCACGTGATAGAGCCGGATGTTCTCCTCCCGTGTTGGGTAGCGTCGCAGGATTGCCGGCAAGGCGATGCTGCGCCCATCGTCCCCTACAGTGGCGCGAACCGGTTCTTGGTCGGCTCCGCCGAATTCCGGCAGAGCACGGATTGTCACGTTGGTCCCGCAGAGCGCTTCCGCGAACAACTTGAGGGATCGAGCGACGAACCGAAGCGGCACCCCGCTCATTGCCTGCTCCGCCGAGGCTAGCGCCTTGACCGACTCCAGGGCGAAGTAGGCCCGCCCTCCTTCCACCCTGTAGGCCAAGGTCTCCATGCCGGCTCTGAACCAGGTCTCGAACTTGCTCCCAGCGTCGGCAACATCGCCAATCAGCGCCACCAACTCGGGTACACGACGCAGATAGGCCAGCGCTGCTTCGGCATCCCGTTCCCCGACCAACGCGCCGTACCGCAAGACTCGCAGGCGCCAATCCAGGCCGGGCAGGCGCCGCATGATAGTCGGCGCTTCCGCCAAAAACGCGATCGCCGCATCGGGCGAGCGGTCGGCAAGCAGCGAACCGAGCGTAACCACAGCCTGTCGGACTGCATCGTCGTCGAGATCGCCAAGGATGGCCGGACTGGTCCGGAAGAATTCCAGCGTGCCCAGGTAGTCGGTCTTGCCGAGGCTGTTCTGCGCGACCAGCTTCATTCCGAAGGCAGCCCACGCCCGGAGATCGTCGGGCCGGAGCACGCGGATGACCTGCGGGCTCTGCCGGATAAATTCGACCCCCACGACATAATCCACGCGGGCCAACTCGGCGCCGATCTCGCCCCAGGCGCGCAACTGAGCCACCGGCAACATCCTCGTCAGTTCCGGTGCGACCCTGAACAATTCCAGCGTCACGTTCGGATCCTGTTCGGCCCACTCCAACGCGAGCTCGAGCATTTGCGCGCGCTCGGAGTCCGATTCAACGGCGCAAAGCAACAGGGGACTTTCCTTGAAGTACTTCATCGCCGCCGCACCAGAGGATCCGGCGATGGCGATCCCGAGATCCAGCCACGGCACGGCATGGGCAAGGCAGCCGCGGCGCATCAGTTCGGGAAACGCCTCGATCGCGCACCGCGCGGACTTGGAGGAAACCTCTTCCAGTTCATCCAGCAGGATCAGAGCCGCCTGCACTGAATCGGGACGCCCGGCAGTCTTCGCGAGGGCCTCGACCAACTCCACGGCGGTCACCCGGCCAAGGTGCTCGGACAAGCGCGCAGTTAATTGCTCATTCGATGCCATCACAGCCGACTGCAAGTGCGGGCACGAGCGGAAGAGCTTGCTGGACCGTCCCTCGCCCCTCACCTTCTTCCACGGAGGGTCGTGATTGTAAAGGAGGCCCTTCTGCTTGTAAACTGCGGCCGAACTCGCTTTGCCAACATCGGTTGGATGCGCCATTGTAGATGTAGATTGTAGGAGGATCAGCATGTCCGAACCCCGTCCAGAGAGTATAGAGAAGATATGGAAGTTCGTGCGGGGATTCGCGGAAAAGAGCGGCACGACGTTTCATCCCAACCCCGCCGTGACCGAAGCGGTCGTCAAGGGCCTGGCCGCGCACGTGGACGAACTGGGAAGGCCACTTTGCCCGTGCAATTTCTACCAGGACAAGCACGCGGAGGCCAAACTGCGGCGATGGATTTGCGCCTGCGACGAAATGCAGATCTACAAGTATTGCCATTGCCTCCTGTTCGTGCGGGAGGACGGCATGCCAATCACCGAGTACCTCCCGGAGGACCACGAAGGCCGGCAGGTCTACGGTCTGATCACCGACCCGACTCCGGATAAAGGTCGTGCGCTTCGTCATAGGGCGCACACACCAAGCGAGCCCGGCCGGGTGCAAGTGCCCGCCGCCATCGAGCCAGGGCTGACCTCTTGATCGGCCAGCCCATCCCTTCGCACAGGGTAACATCCGGCGGCGACCGTGGCTCCCCATCTCGCTGCACCTCATCTTCGCCAGGTTCATTCTGTGCAGGTTCATTATGGCCGCTGTTGATCCCACGACCCTCCCCGTCACCAGCGACCTCGCCAAGCGGTTGAAAGCCCACGTCGACTTCCTGGCCAGCCCTGACCTCGCAGGACGCAAACCGGGCACCCCCGGTCATCGGAAGGCAGCCGCCTACATCGAGGCCCGATTCCAGGAAGCCGGGCTTGTCCCGTTGGCCTCGTTAAAGGGATACCGGCAATCGGTCTCGACGGCGCTGGGAGACAACCTCCTTGGCAGGCATCCTTCGGCCCCGCCCGATCCGGCTTCACGGTGGATTATCATCGGGGCGCATTACGATCATTTGGGCGGCCGATACCTGGGCGCCGACGACAACGCGTCTGCGGTCGCGATCCTGATTGAAACCGCCCGAATCCTGCCGCCTCTCCGAGCACATCGGGCGCTGTTCGCCGCATTCAATACGGAAGAGCCGCCTTATATCCGCACATCGCTCATGGGATCGCAACACTTCGTCGACCACCTCCCGGCGGAGATCGGCGCGCCGTCTGACATCCAAGCCGCGGTCATCATGGATCTCATGGGCGGGGTTCATTGGGAGCCCTTGCGGGAGACAATCTTTGCAGCGGGAGCGGAAAAGAGTCCGGAGCTGTACGCTCGCCTCACACAGGCGAGCAGGCCCCAGATGCGAGGCGCCAGGCGTGAGGCCGTGGCTTCGACCCTCCCGCCTCTCGCCTCCGGCCACCCACCCCTTACTGTACTTCCCGTCGGCCTACATCTGGTCGAAGCGATCCCCCTGCTAGGCCAAGTCGCGTTCAGCGACTATGCCGCATTCCGGAACGCCCGAGTCCCGTTCCTGTTTCTCTCGGCGGGCCGGACGCCGCGTTATCACCAGCCCTCCGACTTGCCCGACACGCTGCACTACGAACGGATGGCCGCGACGGTGGCGTGGTTACAAGACCTCGTCCAATTGATCGATCAGGACCAAGGGCCATATGGATTCGATAATGATCGGCTGGTCTTCGGTGACGAACTGGCGAGCTTGCGGCCGCTGCTCGCTCTCGCCGCGGACGAGCAAAGCAAGATTCCCGGCACGTCAGCCCTCTCGCTCTGGAAATTGAAGCGGGACCTCGAATGGGTAGAACGGGTGAACCCCGACAAACCGTCCAAGCACGACATCACGCGGCTGGAGCGGATCTCCATCCGCCTCCAATGCCTGCTGGCCAACTTTCCCGGCTGCTTTTTGTTGTGACCGCGCGAGGCTGAAGGGGTACGTTGATGCGCACGACGCCGGCTACTCCCATCCAACGACCTCGTACCCCTTTTCCGTGAGACACCGCTCGATGAAGCGACGAAATGTCTGCTTCCGTTCGCCGTCGCCCGTGAACATGCGCCACAGCCCAGTGATCAGGCCCCACACCGCCCCGCTTGCCGCGCCGATGGCGGACCCGCTTCCCGCCGCGCCGATCACCGCTCCTCCGACCGCGCCCCCGGCTGCCCCGATCCCGGAACCGACCGCTGTACTGCCGGCCACTTCCCCGATTTGACCGGTTCTCGGTTCGGCGCCCGCCGCCTTCGCCATTTGTTTGCACGCGGCCACGTCCCGTTCGGCCGCTTCCTGGCCGACGGCGGTGAAATGGGCATTGGGGTAAAGCACCGGGTGAGGACCGGAGCAACCGGCGAGGCCAAAGATTGCAAAGGCAACCACCAGACCCAGACCTCGCTCGCAGGAAAACCTAGTGCCGAACAGGCAGCGGTTCATGTCCGTTCTTTCCGCAGCGACGCCGACACCCCGAACACTTGACACACGTGCACCGCGCTGACTCCTCTTAACAGAACGCGTTTGCGCCGCCCGGTCGCCCCGGAACCGATTTCGACCGCACGCCTTGGGAGACCGAACGTCGCGGCGAGGAACCGGCACAGTTCTTCATTGGCCGCACCTTCGGTCGGCGGCGCGGCGACTCGGAACTTCAACGCCTCCCCGTGGAGCCCCACGTACTCGGTCCACGCCGCCTTGGGCTGCACGTGCACGAAAAGAATCGCCCCGGCAGGGCTGTCTTGGACGATTGGGGGAGAACTCACTGGAATAGCAGCGTCGTTCCCTTGCGCCGCGCCACTTACTGCGCGGCTTTTCAAAAGATCGCTTTCACCACTTCCTGAATGCTCCGCTGCATATCCGGATCGTCGGTGATCGGGCGAATCACAGCTGCATCGCAGGCCTGCTCGGGCGGCACGCCTTGTCGGATCAGCGTCCCGGCGTAGATGAGGAGCCGCGTGCTGACCCCTTCTTCCAGCCCATGATTCTTGAGATTACGGACCTTCGCGCCGAGCGTCACCAGCCGTTCCGCTGTCTCCTGGTTCACGCCGGCCTCGCGCTCGATTACCCGGATTTCGATGTCGCGGGTTGGATAGTCGAACTCGATGGCCAGGAACCGCTGTTTCGTGCTTTGTTTCAATTCCTTGAGCACGCTTTGGTAGCCGGGGTTGTACGAGACCACCAGCATGAAGTCGTCGACGGCCTCGATGATCTGGCCTTTTTTCTCAATCGGCAACAGCCGGCGGTCGTCGCTCAACGGATGGATGATCACCGTCGTATCCTTGCGCGCTTCGACGATTTCATCCAAATAGACGATGGCGCCGTGCTTGACGCCGAGTGTCAGAGGGCCGTCCACCCACACCGTCTCCTGGCCTTTTAAAAGATACCGCCCGACCAGGTCCGAAGCGGTAAGGTCCTCGTGACAGGCAACAGTGATGAGCGGGCGGTTCAGGCGGTACGCCATATGCTGGACGAAGCGCGTCTTGCCGCAGCCAGTCGGCCCTTTGAGCATGACCGGCATCCGATTGCGAGCCGCAATCGTGAACAGCCCGATTTCTCCGCGCACCTCCGCGTAGAAGGGCTCCTCCCGCACTCGGTACTGGTCGATTTCCACCTCTTGGCCTTTGAGCATGATTCGATCCAGAGTTCCTGAATGCTTACCGCGTTGCGCACCTCACCGGCTGTCGCCCAAGCGCGAATGGTTCTGCGCTATTGGCCGCCAGTTGCCCGCTCTTCGCCATCCAACCAGGCGTCACCATAAGCGGAAAGCAGGGGGAAGATCAAGCCGCGCCGTCCAACACTTCGCGCACCTTGCGCGCGAGGGCGTTCGGGGTGAAGGGCTTCAGCAGGAAGGCAGCATGGGCGGTCACGCCCGTTCGCGAGAAAATCGGATGGTCCGGATAGCCGGACATGTACAGCACTTTCAGCCCGGGACGGACGGCTGCAAGCCGTTCGGCAACCTCCGGCCCGCTCATCTGTGGCATGACCACGTCTGTCAGCAACAGATGGATCGGCCCCATATACTGAGCGCCGGTCAGCAACGCTTCGATACCGTGCCGCGCTTCCAGCACAGTATACCCATGCAGCTTTAATATGTTGTGCACTAACCCCCTCACGCCCGGTTCATCTTCCACCAGCAAGACGGTTTCCTTGCCGCGGGACTCGCCGGACGCCATGGCGCCGGCCTCTGTCGTCTCCGCAGTCTCATCGGCACGTGGGAAAAGGATCGTGAACGTGGTCCCATAACCCAGCTTGCTCTCGACGGTGATATGACCGCCACACTGTTTGACGATGCCGTAGACCGTCGACAGTCCGAGTCCCGTCCCTTTCCCCTTCTCTTTCGTCGTGAAGAAGGGTTCGAACAGATGCGATTGCGTCTCCTCGTCCATGCCGCAGCCGGTATCTCTGACCGCCAACATCACGTACGAACCGGGGGCCACCGACTGGGCATCCCGCCCGGGGGATTCGGCGATCTGGACGCTACGGGTTTCAATGGTCAGGGTTCCGCCGGTCGGCATGGCGTCGTGCGCATTTACAGCCAGATTCATCACGACCTGCTCGATCTGTCCAGGATCGGCCTTGATCAGGCCAGCTTGCGGATCGAGCACCGTGCAGAGCTGAATTAGGTCTTCGCCGATCAGCCGTCGCAACATGGTTGCCATGCCCGAGACGACCACGTTGAGATCCACTAGCTTCGGCGAGACGAACTGACGGCGGCTGAAAGCCAGCAACTGCGCGGTGAGACTCGCAGCGCGATCGGCGGCCTTCTTCACTTCCTCGACATCTTTGCGCAGCGGCTCCGTTGGAGGCAAGCGCGCCAAGATCAGATCGCTGTAGCCTCGGATGACGGTCAATAGATTGTTGAAATCGTGCGCCACGCCGCCGGCCAGCCGGCCGATCGCTTCCATCTTCTGCGATTGCCGCAACTGGGCTTCCGCTTGCCGTAGCGCCTCCTGGGTGCGCGACCGCTCGACGAACTGGCCGATCTTCAGCCCGAGATCGGCCGCCATCTTAAGCAATTCTTCATCCAGCTCCCGCACCTGCCGGCTGTAGAGTTCGACAACGGCCTCGACCTCACCGCCGACGCGAACGGGGAATCCGAACGCTCCGTGCAAACCAACGGCCTGGGCCGATAGGGCAAGCGGAAAGTTGGCGTCGGCCAGCACGTCCGCGATCCACACCGCGTCGCCGGCGGCCCAGACCCGGCCCGGGAGTCCGACTCCCCGCTTGAAGGTGTACGGGACAGTGGCCGTTACGAACTCATCGGTCGGCAAAGCCGGCGAGACCCAGAGATCAAGACAGCGCAGCTCGTCGGCGGTCCGGTCGACCTGCCACAACACCCCCACTTCCCATTCCAGGTTCTCGCAGAGCGCCTGCAGGATCTTCGGAGCGGCATCCGTCAGAGCGCGGCATTCGGACAGCACCCGCGTCACGGCGTACTGCGAAGCCAGTCGACGGTCTGCGCGCTTTCGGGCCGTGATGTCGCGGACGAAGGCGCTAAAGATGGTGGCGTTCCCGACCTGCGCCGGCGCGATCGCTAATTCGACCGGAAACTCATGACCGTCGCGGTGGCACGCCGTGACCTCTACCCGCCGGTTCAAGAATCGGCTTTCTCCCGTGGACAGGAACTGTTCCAGCTCCTGTTCATGCGCCGCCCGCTCCCGTTCGGGGAAAATCGTAGCGGACAACCGCCGGCCGACAGCTTCCTCTCGCGTCCACCCGAAGAGATGCGAGGCCTGCGCGTTCCAATCCGTGATGACGCCGCCGGCGTCCGTGGTGATCACCGCATCGAGCGCCGTATCCACGATCACCCGGTTCCGCTCCAGGCTTTGCAACAACGCCGTCTCCGCTGCCCGGGCCCACTCGCTCTCCCGCCGCGCCTGTTCGCATTCAGTCCGCAGGCGGCGGGTCGCCCACAGCAGCAGGCCCACCATCGGAAGCCATACAGCCAATCCTGCCCCTCCCAATGTCCAGCACAACCTACGGATCGGCCCCAGGATGCGGTCCCGATCGACGCGCAGCAACACCGTCCACTGCGGTCCTCCCCCATCCTTCTTCCCTCTCATCCGGGCATAGCCAGTGACGACTGGGACGCGTCGACGCAGATGCTCCTCCTCGACATATCCCGATCCGCCCGACTCGCTGAGCCGGACAGAGGGCAAACCGAGCCGCCGCAGGTTGACCCGCCCTTTGTACGAGAGATCGGAGTCGATAAAGGCTTCGCCCCGCGCGTTCAGAAACTGATATTCGATCTGGCCTAACCTGCCATCGCCAACTTGAAGAGCCATCACTGTCTTGGCCGCGATTTCTTCGAGAGCCGCCAATCCGACTTGTGCTGCCACCGCGCCGCGGAACTCCCCGGTCGGGGCGAGAATCGGGGCAGAGAAGACGATTGCTTCGGCTCCACCGACCGAGTCATCCGACTCCGCATTGCCCACCACCGGTTCATGCCGTTCCCGGGCGGCGCGAAACCAGCCGCTCCGGGCATACTCCCGCCCAGCCATGCCAGGTGCCGTAGAAGCCACCAGCCGACCGTGCTCGTCAACGACGCCCAACCAAAGGTACACGGGGTATTGGGTCTTCATCCAACGCAGATACTGATTGACATCCTCTGATCGCCGTGCCTGATCGCTCAATGCACGCGCCATGAGCTCGACGTCCGCGGACCGTTCGAACACCAAACGATCCACTTGGTCGGAGATCCAGGTGGCAGCCAAACGCAAACTCTCGCCGGTCGTCGCGACCAGCCGCGTTTCCAGAACATGCAGGGCCATCGCCGCGATCGCCAGCGCCACCGCGACCATGACAAGAACAAGCACCGGCAACCAGGAATACGGCCTGTACGTGTCGGCAACACGAAGCGGAGCAGATGTCATCGAACGCTTGCCATCCAGTTGGGGATCAACCGATCGGGGTGGTACGCACGCTTGGATCGAGCAAGACCGGAGAGGTCGGCGTCGTCCATGGTGTTGACAAACTCATACTCCTGCTGCAACGCCTGACGACAAAACTCGCGGAACACCCAGGCCGCCAACCCAGGAACTTCTCGATCGGTTACTTCGGCGCACACGCAGAAGACGGCCGGAGCGAGACGATAGCCGAATGTGTAAGCGCGAACCGTCCCGTCGATCCGAACCACCGCGCCAGACAGGCCCAAGGCCTCGGAATGGGTGAGCATATCCCGATGAGCGGACTCCGAATCCATCAGCATCTGTTTCGCCGCTCCATCGAGCCCGCCGCGCTGTTTTTGCCGGCTCCAGTGGCGGAACAACGCCTCGCAGGTTGCTCGATCGTCCGCGCGATAGGGATCGAAGCGGACTCGCCCCCGATGCTCCCGTTCGAAGCGGTTGCAGGCGGCCCGCTGCGATTTGTAACGATTACCCGCCAGGCGCACCAGGTCCGACACCCGGTAGAGATAATCCGGAGGCTTCGCCCGCAGGCGATACCCCCACGCCTCCAGGCATGGCACAAGGCTCGACGGCACATTCTCGACGCGGGATACCGGCGACCCGCCATTGCGCGCCCGCATGAACTCGAACGCCGCATCCAGCGCCGGCCTAAGCGGACCCGGTCCGAGCGGCGGCAGGGCCAGAAAGAGCCCGTCCGGCGATTCGGCGAACAGGCACAGTTGTCCCTCCAGTTCCGCCCAGTAATAAGGAAGCACGCCACGCCAGACGAAATGATAGGCAAACGAGCACGCCGCCAGGGGCGCGTCGTCCGCCGACAGGTCGGACGACGCGAGGGCCCGCTCGACGCGCGGACGGTCCGCGAGCGTAAGCGGGTGAAGCGGGAAGCGGGAAGCGGATGGACTGAACCCGAACACCCTGTCACTCGTTTCACCGGGCTTTACGGTCGACGCATTACGCTTCACGGCAAGGCGCGCCGTCAGTCGCGGCACGGAACGAAGGATCACAACATCCTCTTGGAAGGGACCGATCAGGCGAGGATGTCGGACGAAGGTGTCAAGGATGTCGTCACGCTCGAGCAATGACGCGATGCGGGCGCCGTAGGCTTCGAGATCGGGCAAGAGGCGATGGAGGGCGGGAGGCAATGGGTCTGGGACCTCTCGTCTCTCGCCCGAGACAAAGGGGCACTTCCTATCCCATCCCAGGACCACCTCGCGCTGCTCTCTATTCCACATGACCGCGAGGGGATAGATCTGACAGTCCAACGGCCGTATCTCGTAAATCCGGCATTCCGAAGTAACCGGATCGAAGGCCGGACAGAGATAACCTTCGCCGGCAGGATCGGGCACAACGTTGATTTGGCATCCGTCTTTGGCGGGGAAATGCGCAGGATCGATCCCCCGTTCGACAGCTCGATTGATTTCCTGATCCGTGAAGTAGGGCCGAAGCAGGCTATTCGGTTCGGGGAAGCGGCAGCAGATCTCGCAACTCAGGCAAGTCCGGTTCGGGACAAACTGCGGAAGGGCAATCATCGGCAGGTGACGAAGCTCGGGCATGACAAAGCACCGCTCCTGAAGCAGGTGCCGATCATCATACGACGCAATGCGGAGGGGAGCAAGGAACCTGCCGGTTTCCGGGGCTCACCGGACCTGCACAGAGCCGCCCTCTTCGACACTCGGTCGCCCCGGGCTGAGGTGCTTGGCTCCTCGCAGTTCGGCGGCGATGCAGCCCCATGGCGGGCCGCATGGCTTCCGGCCCCGCTCTTGTCTGATTTGAAGAGGGCGTGTTACGATTTGCCGCTATCAACCGGGGCTGCGCATGCTCACCGGATCCGCTGCACCTCTGACGCCGACGCGAAATCTCTTTGATTCCGCCGCTTCTGACACCGCCTCCCGTCGCTGTTCCGTCATTCGCGACACGCTGATCCGTGAAGGGCTGTATGACCCCGCGCCGAACGACGGCGTCGATGCCTCCGGCCGGAAGGACGCAGCCCCGACCACATGGCGCGTAAGCCCGGCGCCGTTTTTCCTCTCTTCCGAACAGGTGGCCGTCTTCCGCTCGCTGGGCAACCGGCTTCTGGCCTTCTATCGGGCGTTGAACCGTCTCTATTTCGACAGCGTCCGGGGAACGCAGCCCGCCTGGGTGGCGGGCTATCTCGACCAAGGAAAGCCGGAAGCGCTGATCGCCTTTAGCCGCATGAAGCGCTTTCGCGACTCGCTGCCGAGGGTGATCCGTCCCGATATCATTCCGACCCCAGACGGCCTTGTCATCACCGAACTGGATTCCGTGCCCGGCGGAATCGGGCTGACCGGAGCGCTGGCCAGAACGTACGCGGACGTGAACCGTCGTTCGGCAACCGCCGATGCCGGACCCGATCAGCTTGCAATCGAATCCTCTCCGCGTCGTGCGTACGAGATCGTCGGCGGGCGAGACGGAATGCTCGACGGGTTCGGGGCGATGCTGCGGGCGCTGCAAGGCGATACACCCGGTTGCATCGCGATCGTGGTTTCCGAAGAAGCGCGCGATTACCGGCCGGAGATGCGATGGATCGCCGCACGGCTGCGCGAACGCGGCCTGGATATCGAATGCATTGAGCCACGCCAGGTGCGGTTCACAGAAGAGGGCTTACGGCTGGCCGATGAGGCCGGAGGGCGCCCGATCGCGGTGGTTTATCGGTTCTTCGAACTATTCGACCTCAAAAACATCCCGAAAGCCGAACTCATCATGTACAGCGCGAAGAAAGGCCGGGTGCTTGTCACGCCGCCTTTCAAGCCGGCACTGGAGGAGAAGCTCGCTTTCGCCCTCCTGCATCACCCGGTGCTCGCGCCGTTTTGGCGGAGGGAGCTGGGCGAAGAGACCTTCGCCTTTCTCGCGGCGCTGATGCCGCGCACCTGGATCCTGGACCCGGCGCCAGTGCCGCCGACCGCTGTGATTCCCGGCCTTGTACTGGACGGTCGACCGGTGAACGACTGGCGTGAACTGGCCTGCGCAGGCCAGAAAGAGCGGCAGTATGTCGTCAAGCCGTCCGGTTTCTCGGAACTGGCCTGGGGCAGCCGAGGCGTGTCCGTGGGCCATGACCTGCCGCAGTCGGAATGGGCGGCGACGCTGGACCGCGCGCTCGCTGCGTTTCCGGCGACGCCCTACGTTCTGCAGGAATTCCACAAAGGGCGGCTCTTCGAATCGTCGTATTTCGATCCCGCCACGGCCGATGTCGTCCCCATGTCAGGACGCGTGCGGTTGTCACCATACTACTTCGTCACTGGCGAAAAGGCGGAACTGGCCGGCATCCTGGCGACCATGTGTCCGCCTGACAAAAAACTGATCCACGGCATGCGGGATGCGATCATGCTGCCGTGCGCGGTGGCGCTATGACCCTTTACCACGTTCACTGGTGCCCGGAATGCGCGGTGGTCCGGCAGAAGTTGGCCGAGTTGGGTGTGGACTATGAAGACGTCGTGGTGCCGGATTTCCGGCCCCTGCGCAAACAGGTTTATGACATCTCCGGCCAATATTATGTGCCGGTGCTCAAAGACGGCGACACGGTGCTGACCGAAACCCAGGACATCCTGGCATATCTGGAAACCAAGTACAGCAAGCGGCGGATAGCTGGCGGCGGATAGCCGATTGGCTATCGCTCCGATCCATACGCAATTCGCATCAGCCATTTGCTATTTGCTCATGGGGTCATCGATGGAAGATTGGAGAAAGATCCTCGCCGAGAGCGTGGTGAAGCCCAGAGACCTGGCGGAACGGCTCGGCGTCGATGAGAAAGAAATCGAGGCCGTGGTCGGAGAGTATCCGATGCGCATCACGCCGACGGTCATGGCGATGATCAAGGAAAAGGGGGACGCGATCTGGAAGCAGGTCGTGCCGGACATCGCCGAGATAGCCGACGTGGACGCGGAAGACGATCCGCTGGAAGAGGATCTGATGAGTCCGGTACCCCACCTGGTGCATCGGTATCCTGACCGCGTACTCCTGATGGTCACGAATCAGTGTCCGATCTACTGCCGCTTTTGCACCAGAAAGCGCCTAGTGGGCAAACCGGGATTCCTCAAGAAAGGCGAACTGGATCGGGCGATCGCCTATCTGCGTGAGCACCCCAAAGTCCGAGACGTCATCCTTTCCGGCGGCGACCCGTTGCTTTTGCCCGATCATCTGCTGGAGCGCATCCTGAAAGCCCTGCGCACGATTCCGCATTTGGAGATCATCCGGATTGGCTCGCGGGTGCCGGGGACGCTGCCACAGCGGATCACGCCCAAGCTCTGCGACATGATCAAGAAATATCATCCGATCTATATGAATCTGCACTTCAATCACCCCGACGAACTGACACCCGAAGTCAAGGCCGCCTGCGGCATGCTGGCCGATGCCGGCGTGCCGCTCGGCGCGCAGACCGTGCTGTTGAAAGGTGTCAACGACGATCCGGAGGTTATGAAACGCCTCGTGCACCAGCTCCTGCTGGCCCGCGTCAAGCCGTACTACCTCTATCAGGCCGATCTCACGAAGGGCACTAACCACTTCCGGACAAGCGTAGAGACCGGGCTGAACATTATCCGGGCGCTGCAAGGGCACACGAGTGGGATGGCGGTGCCCCACTTCGTCATCGACGCGCCCGGCGGCGGCGGCAAGATTCCGTTACTGCCAGGCGACTACTTGGTCCATCTGGACGAAGACGGCGCGATTCTGAAAAACTATGAGCGGAAACTGTTTCATTATCCGCAGCCCCCCCTCTCTGTGGCCCTCGCCCCCAAGGGCGGAGGAAAGGGCGAGGAAGTCCGCCGTGAACTGCCGATGGTCGGTGCGCATCCATCGTTTGCCGCTTGCGGCGAAGGAACCGAGGGAGGTCTTGACGACCTGTGAACCGACCCGCCCGCCTGAACGGTATTCTGCCCTACCAACAGATCAAAGTGCTGATCGGCCACCAAGCGATCCGCTCGGAGGCGCCGATCGAAGACCGGCAGATTCAGCCGGCCAGCCTGGACCTGCGGCTAGGTCGCAAGGCCTATCGGCTTATCAGTAGTTTTCTGCCGGAGTTGTCTGAGATCACTAGCCGGCTCAACGTGCTGGACTTCTACCAGTCGGATCTTGTGATGTACGAGATGGACTTGACAGGGGGCGCCATTCTTGAAAAGGGCCATGTTTACCTGGTCCCGCTGCTGGAAAGTCTGAAGTTGCCGAAAGACTTGAGGGCCAAAGCCAATCCCAAGAGCACCACCGGCCGGCTGGATGTCTTCACCCGTGTCGTGACGGACCTGACCGCCGGCTTCGACGAGATCCGGCCGGGATACCACGGGCCGCTCTATCTGGAAGTAGTGCCACGCTCCTTCGCCATCAAGGTCAGAACCGGCGATTCCCTCAACCAGATCCGGTTCGTTCGCGGGCAGCCGGCGGTCTCGGACGCGGCGCTGAGGAAGCTCCACAACTCCGAGCCGTTGCTTTATCACAACCGGCCGGCGGCCAAGCCCATCGCCAGCCGCGACTTGCGGATCGACCGGGGGCTCTTCCTGCGGATCGATCTGAAAGGGGCGGACCGCGGCGACGACGCGATCATCGGCTACCGGGCCAAGAAAAACAGTCATGTCATCGACCTGTCCAAGATCGGCTATTACGCCGCGCTGGACTTTTGGGAGCCGATCCGCCGCCACCGGCAAGACAGTCTGTTGCTTGAACCTGAAGAATTCTACATTCTGGCGTCCAAAGAACGGATCCGGGTGCCGCCCGGCTACGCAGCGGAGATGATGGCTTATGAAGCCGCCTGCGGGGAGCTGCGCACCCATTACGCCGGATTCTTCGATCCGGGATTCGGGTATGGCCGAGGTGAATTGCACGGGACCCAGGTGGTGCTGGAAGTGCGCCCGCACGACGTGCCCTTCCTGATCCACGATGGACAAACCTTCTTTAAGGTTGTATATGACAGGATGCTGGAGTTTCCGACGCAAGTTTACGGGTCGGCCCTCGGTTCGTCGTACCAGTGGCAAGGGCTGACGTTAAGCAAGCACTTCAAATCGTAAAGGCGGCGTCCATGACCTCCGAACACCGCCCCGACGAGCCTTCCTCCGCGACGCCGACTCAGCCGAGGCGCGATCCCGACAAGGAATCCGGAGGCGAGCATCCGACCAACGTGGCCGGCATGATGACCGGCACCGCCCTCATGTTCATCGGGTTCCTGAATGTGTTCCTCTCCATCAGCGGAGGGTTCGAGATCAACATCGTGCCGATGATCATCTACTTCGGCGGCCTCGCCATCTGGGCCGGCTCCGTCATTGAAAATCCGACAATCCGCTACACCGTCGTCACTGCGGCTGTCGCGGCCGGCTTGGCGTTTCTCCATTACGGTGAAGTGCTGTTTTGGCACAAACAAGTCGTGTTCTGGTCCACTGTCGCCATCGTCACGTTCTTCATGTTCAAGACCGCTCCGCCGGATAAGCGGTAACACGGGTCAACGGTCATTGGTCAAGGACAACGGATATCGGAGGAACCATGTTGATCACCATTGACGGTTGACCATTGACTTCCCGGCCTCCGACCAGGCAGCCGATGACCATCGCCGTCGTCATTCCAACCTTGAACGAAGAACAGGCACTTCCTCACACGCTCTCCCACACCATCGGCCTCGGGTTTGACGAGATCATCGTGGTCGACGGCGGCAGCAACGACCGCACGCGGGAGATTGTCAGCCGGTTCGAAGTTCGACGTTCGAAGTTCCAGGTCGCCACGTCGGCCCTCGAACCGCAAACGACGCCTCTCGCCGTTCTGACCTCGCCTTCGGGCCGCGCGCGGCAAATGAATCGCGGAGCGGCGGAGGCGAACAGCGACGTCTTGCTGTTCCTGCACGCCGATACCCTATTGCCGCGCGAAGCCAAAGACGCGATCCTGAGCGCGCTGCGCGATCCGACGTGCGTCGGCGGCCGGTTCGACGTCCGGTTCGACCACGACTCGCGCCTGAGCCGCGTCATCGGCGCGATGATGAACCTGCGGTCCCGTCTGACCGGCATTGCAACAGGCGATCAGGCGATCTTCGTCAGAAAGACGGTCTTCGAGCGGATGGGCGGGTACGCGGACATTCCGCTTATGGAGGATATCGACTTCACCAAGCGGCTCAGGCGCATGGGCCGGGTCGCGGCGTTGTCCGCAACGGTCGTGACCTCCTATCGGCGGTGGGCCCTCTGCGGCCCTGTGCGGACGATCCTCCTGATGTGGACCCTGCGGTTGCTGTATTGGCTTGGGATCCGCCCCGAGCGGCTCGCGCGCTTCTATGCGGCGGTGCGTGAGCCGGCGAGAGGCGAGCGGCACAAGGTTAAAGGTTAAAGGTTATAGGTAGGTACTTGGTAGGTATGGAGAAGGGCAAGACAGAACGAGTCAGTCCCCACGCGTCCGCCTCTCGCCGCGCTTCGGACAGCGCCCTGATCATCTTCGCCAAGGCTCCGATCGCGGGTCAGGTCAAGACACGCCTCTGTCCACCGCTGACGCCCGACGAGGCCGCCAGCCTGCACGGGAGCTTCGTCCTCGATGTCCTTGAGCGCAGCAAGACCGCGATCGCCAAACACCGCCTCCCGTTGGACCGCTACCTGGCCTGCACGCCGTCCGCCCGGCACGTCTTCTTTCAGATTTTGGAGGAACGGCACGGGGTGAAGCTGTTGGATCAGGTAGGAGAAGACCTCGGCACCCGCATGACCTGCGCGTTTTCGACGATATTCTCGTCGGGATACAAGAACGCGCTGCTCGTCGGGACGGACGTTCCCTCGCTTCCGCTGGACACCTACCGCGACGCGCTCGCGCTGCTCGCGGACCATGATCTGGTGCTGGGACCAGCCTGCGACGGAGGCTATTATTTGATCGGATTGAAGCGACCGGCGCCCGAACTGTTCGCACACATTCCCTGGTCCACTGACCGGGTGTTCGAACTCACGCGACTGAAGGCCGATAGCCTGGGATTCAAGACCGGGCTGTTACCCGTCCAGCGGGACATCGATACGCTCGACGACCTGCTGGCGCTGATCGAAGAATCCGGCAAAGCGGTCTCCTTGCTCTCGCCACGCACCACCGGTGCGCTCCGGTTAATTGAGGGCCGCCTTCGGTGTCGCCTCCCTGAGGCGCAAGGACAGGCCGGCCCCGGATCGGGGGTGAACCCGCCATGACGCCTGTCGCGCCGCCGCCCCAACCCCTCGACATTCCCGCCACGCCGGATCCCTTCCGTTCGCGTCACTGGTCGGTCGCCGCCAAACTGCTCCTGCTTCTGACCCCCGTCTTGATTCTTCTCCTCGTGATCATCACCTGGTATCTGCCCGGACGGCAGAAGGTCCGGTTGCTGGAACAGCAGGCGATGGCGGCTGGAGAGGCGCTGCTCACGCAGGTGCAGAGGGATCGCCAGGCATATCTCACCGAGGTCCTTCCACGTCTGCTCAAGGTCGGCGCGCAGGTCCCAGCCGACTATCACCGGCTGGCCTCCGCACCGCCGCTTCCCTCCGCACTGACGCAGGATGTCACGGACCTGATGATCCTGACGCCACAGTCCTATCGCCTCCGACTGATCAGCCTCTGGCCAATCAACAAAGAGCATGCCGCGACCGACCCATTTCACCAAGAGGGATTCCGGTTCCTGGCCGAGCACGGCGACCGCATTTACAGCCGACGCGATACCGTCGGCGGCTCGGAAGTCGTCCGGTTTCTGGTGGCCGACCGCGCCGTCCTCCCGACTTGCGTCGCTTGCCATAACAGCCATGAGGCCAGTCCCAAACGCGACTTCCGCCTGAACGGTGTGATCGGCGGGATCGAATTGGTCATCCCCATCGACGCGCCGCTACGGGCGGTGAAGCGCGACCAGTGGATCCTGCTCGGCGCCGGTCTCAGCGTCGGAGTTATCATCCTCGGCCTCGTGGTATTCGCTACGCGTCACGTGGTGACAAGGCCCCTGCAGCACTTGGCCGCCAGCATGCGCGACCTTGCCGGGGACCAAGGCGACGTCCGCGAGCCTCCGCCGCTGACGGAATGGTCCGACACCGCCATGGGAGAAGAAGTGCGCACCGTCTGGCGCGAGCTTCGGCGCATGCACGAAACCATCGGCGCCAACCAGCGGGCGCGGGCGCAGGAGTTGCAGCGCCAGACCGATGCTTTGACATCGCTGAACCGCCGGTGGATGGACCTCCATGAAAAAACCCAGATGATTCAGCAGGCTATTTCGGAGGAAGAGGTCTACCGGACGCTGAGCCATACCTTGCATCAGGCGCTGCCGCTGCGCCAAATTTTTATTCTGCGGCTGAATCGCTCGGAGGATCACTTGGAACTGGTCTGGTCATCGCCCAAACGAGACGACCTGCGCGTGGATTCCTATCCCGTGTGGGATCGCCCATCGCACTGTCCGGTCATCCGGGCAGGACGTGAATACAAGGTCGAGGACGTAACGCAGGGGCTGACCTGTTCGTTCAGTCTGTCGAACCACGGGCCTGGTTCCTACTGGTGCATTCCGCTGGTCATAGGCGGCCACACCATCGGTGTGGTGCACTTGGCGAGTTCGGCCCCCCATTGCTGGACGGACGAGACCCGTCAATGGGTGGAAGCGCTGGTGAGCGTCGCGGCCCCGATGATCGGACATATCCAACACTTGGAACGCGCCAAACGGCGGGCGTTGATCGACGAACTCACCGGTGCCTATAACCGTCGGTTCTTGGAAGAATTCCTGGCCAAAATGATCCTGCCGGACGAACGCCGCAAAGGGCAACTCGTCAGCCTGCTGATGCTGGACCTCGACCATTTCAAGCAAGTGAACGATACATACGGGCACCAGGTCGGCGACCTGGTGTTGAAGGCCGTGGCGACGACGCTCAACCGCACGCTGAAGGAAAGCGACGTGCTGGCCCGATATGGGGGCGAAGAGTTCACGGTGGTCCTGCCCCAGACGGACACCCAAGGTGCCGCGGCCGTTGCCGAACGCTTGCGAATCGCGGTCGCCGGTTTGTCGCTCCGCCAAGTGGCGCCGGCAGCTCCCGATCACATCACCGTCAGCGTCGGCGTCGCCACCTATCCGACACACGCGCGGTCCGTGCCGGACTTAATCCGCACAGCCGACGAGATGCTCTATCAGGCCAAGGCAACGGGGCGGAACCGGGTCGTCTGCGCGACGGCCGGACTCTGCGCCGTCCCTGACCAACCCGTATCCCGAAGGGAGGATGTGTTATGAGTACCCGTGTTGCACTGATCACCGGAGGCGCGAAGGGCATCGGCCGCGCTATCGCCCTGGACCTGGCCGCTCAACACTGGGCCGTCGCCATTTGCTACCGGACCAGCGCAGCCGAGGCCGACAAGACCCGCGCTGGCATCGTCGAACGGGGGGGCCAGGCGTTAGCCGTCCAGTGTGATGTGTCAGACCCGGTCGCCGCCAAGCACTTCGCCGCGCAGGTCGAACAGCACTGGGGACGGATCGATGCATTGATCAACTGCGCCGGCCCGTATCATCGCGTGAACCTGTTTGAGGAAACCCCGGCCGGGTGGGAAGAGATGTTCGCCAGCAATCTGCATCCGATCTTCTATCTGGCGCAAGCCGTGGCACCCGGCATGAAGGCGAGACAATCGGGCCGCATCATCAATTTCAGCATGGCGAACGCTGACCAGATGGTGGCGCAACCGGAGGTGACGGCGCATTACATCGCCAAGGCGGGCGTCCTCATCCTGACCAGAACATTGGCCAAGCTGCTGGCGCCGTACGGCATCACGGTCAATGCCATCTCGCCCGGCTTCATCGATTCCGGCAGCGCTCCACCGGAGGAACTGGCCGGCATGGTCAAGCGCATCCCCGCCGGCTACGTCGGCAATGTCGGTGATACCGTAGCCATTGTGCGATTTCTCTTATCGGACGACGCGCGCTACGTAAACGGCGCGAATATTCAGGTGAGCGGAGGATGGGGCATCTAACGCCGCACGGGACACGGCGAATGAGGAATTATTGTGAGAAGCCAGCCTGAACCGCTCATGTTCAAGACCGGATCCGGTTTAGTCCGTCGTAAGCCTCTCCTTCACATGGCTGTGGAACTCGTTCCGTTCGCACTGGCATCGAACGGAACTTCACACGATCCCGGCTGTCTCACCGACTCGGCGGCGCGCAAACGTGATACTCGTTATTCCTCGCATCGCGTGCTCTCGCCACCTGCTCTGAGCGGGCCGCTCCGTTTCGGCAACGCCGGAGCACAAAACAACTCTGATGCCCGCGCCAGCAGATCAGCCCAGCCGATCAAGACACAGAACTCGAGTGCCATTGACGAGAACGTCTCGCAGCAGCGCCGTTTTCCGCTGCCATGTCCGTGTCACTCGCTATGGCGCTGACCTCCGTGCCGAGTCCTACTATCCGCCTTGTCCACCATAAAAGGGGGCCCGTGAAAGCTTCCTTGGCCCAGCCACTTGTGCTGTCGCCTAACGGGTTGCTGCTCAGCGGCGCCGCGCTAGCGGCGGCCGATGCAGCAACGTATCAGCGGTACCAACACACCACTGGATTGTCGCCAGCCTTGCGTTGGGACTGCACAAAAGGGGTCGGGAGTCTTTTGCCGAGAACTCCGAACGCTTCCTCACGCTAAGAGCAAGGTATTCATCCCGAATCTCTTGGCCACATGTTTCGGGCATCTGTCAACCCTCTCACCGTCACCGTCCACCAAACGAGACTTTTTCGGAAAGAAAAAGCTCCATGACCTGAAAAGACTCCCGACCCCTTTACCCACCGCTGGACTGTGCACAAAGGTGATGAACTTGGCGTCACCGACGACCGCGCCTTCTGCCGAGACCATGTCAAACTTCTTCGGCACACCAAGAGGCTGCCACTCAGCCAACGTGACGCTCAGGTGTTTCGACCTCCGATCCCGCGCGAAGGCCTCGAAAGCTGTCCAGTCCACCCGCTACCCTGTGCGGCCACCCCCGCGCACATCGACCGGCTTAGCCTACCCGGAAAGACTGTGCATCATCCACCACTCGCCAACGCTCTCAGCCGCACGGGAACGGCGCGCTCTACGGATCGGCTCGGTCCTTTCGAGGGGCGAAGGGCTTACCCCTCCGTCGCAGCATATCTGCGAGGCTGCGGACATCGTTTCCGCCCCGCCTTAGCACGTGCGTATCGAGCATGGTCCTTCGGGCGTCGGTATGCCCCAAGAGCTCCTGAACAATCCGGGTGTCGTCGCTGTCTCTTCAAAGAAAGAAGGTACGCGGCAGGCGACGGCTGCAAGTGTGGCAGCTGAGGGAAGAACCCTATTGGGCAAATTCCGCCTACTGTTCGCCGAAGGCTTTCTTAAGCAGTGGCTCGATTTCCCCTTTCTTCTCCATCGGATCGAGAATGTCCGTGTCGCCGTAGAACTGGCCGTCAATGAAGACCTTGGGCAGCGTCGGCCAATTGGTCATACGGGTCAGGGCCTCGCGCTTGGCGGGATTCGACAGTACATCGATGACTTCGTAGGGATAGCCGTACTTGTCGAAAAATTGCATCGTTTCGCGGGTGAACCCGCACAGGGGCATCTGCTTGGTACCCTTGCCGTAGATCAGAATCTTGTGGGTTCTGATTTCGCGCTGGATTTCCTCTTCGATTGGGTCGCCCATAGCTCCGGCCTCCTCGCGATAAAAAACTAAAAAACACGGGCGCACAGCACATGGCATGAGGCGACGGACTACGCCTGGCGAAAACTGCCCGTCCGACCCGCTCGCCTCTCATGCCTTACCCCTTGCCAACATCGAGTAATTCTTCCTCACTCGTTTTCGTCGTGATCTCCAATGCATGGATCCGGCCATCCTTCATCGGTGCCGCCAGGGCCTGGTAGACCATGCGGTGCCGGTCCAGCAGGTTCTTGCCTTTAAAGTGATCCGACACGACCGTGACAATGAGATGATCCATCGTCCCCGTACGATCGGTCACCGAGACCTTCGCATCCGGCATAACCTGCCGGATATAGTCCGTCAGCGCATCCTGCGTGATCATCGTGCCCGAAAGAACGACGTAAAAATACCCCACTCCCCACGGCAAACGCAATTCCCTGGAAACAGCAAGCCGCAAAGCAAGTTGCTCCGAGCTATTCGCGGCTTGCTCGTGGCTCGTTTCATGCCGCCGACAGTCCGAAAACCGCTCTTCACTGTCATCGAATCGTATATGCAGGGTATCGGTGGCGATGCGCCTCGCCGCGCATTCCGCAAAACGGCGCGCGGAGAAAGCACTCGTGACTCCCTTCGAACCATTTTAAAAGCCGGCAAGTTTCCAGGTGCTCCGGTCATGATACCCCATCGAGCGGCGCTGGTCCGGATGGTTGTGGTGGTCGAGCCGCAACAAGGGACATGAGCCTACGGCAGAAGGGTGGGAGCATGACGTTCACAATCGTCGTGGCGATCGGAGTCATCGCAAGCGGAATGCTGTGAGTCATCCGAAGCCCCTGGACTCGGTAATGATCATGAGAACAGGACGACCACCTGGCTGATGATGAGACGTCGCGTAGTCTTCAATTCGCTCGGCGGTGGTGCTTTTCGCACGCGCCTGGCCGATCTCAACCAACGGTCGCAATCGCTGCCCTCGTCTCTCACCGTAACTTGCGGAAAACCCGAATCCACTCGCCCAAGCACGCAACGGCATTCCTGTTGCAAACAGATCGATGACGATCGAATCGAGTTGGGCCACGGTGCAGTGCACCTCAACGGACAAGGAGGGTCACATGACGGAATACAAAACGGATCTCTTCTTCGGCTCCTCAACCGGCAACGGCCGCGTCCTCGTGGTCGACGACGAACCGGACATTCGCAAGGTGGTGCGTTTGACGCTCCAGAAGGCCGGCTACGATGTGCTCGAGGCGGAGAACGGCGAGAAAGCCATCGAGATCATCAACACGGGCGAGAACCGCGTGATGCTTGACGTCGTGATCTGCGACATCCGCATGCCCAAGATCAACGGTGTGGAAGCCATCGCGTATTTCCGCAACGCCTATCCGCGTGTTCCCGTGATCGTGCTAACTGGCTTCCCCGACGCCGACATGGCGGCATCATTCTTGCGTGACGGTGTGGTGGACTACCTGGTCAAACCGGTGGAAGGCGACAAACTGCGGGCCGCCGTCGCGCGCGCCATGGAATATCGGGAGATCGCGCACCTCTAGAGGAGTCGATCCCACCCCGGCGCGGGATATTCCGCGTCCCCGACACGTCGCCGGGGCAGCAAACGGGCGCACGCGATGGCTCAACCCCACACCACCAAGGTGGCCATACTGGGCGCCGGCAGGGGCGGAACCGCCCTCCTGGATCTGCTGCACCAGATTCCAGGCATTGTGATCGTCGGCATCACCGACAAAAATCCTTCGGCGCCCGGCCTGCAACGGGCGAGGGACCTGAACGTTCCAGTCACCGATAAAGTTTGCGATCTCATCGCCAACCACGGCGTCAGCCTGATCCTGGACGTCACAGGGGATCCTGACATGGAACGGTTCGTCCTCGCCCACAAGGGGCCCGGCGCCGAGGTACTGAGCGGCGCCGCCACACGGCTGCTCTGGAATCTGATCCAACACCAGACCAAACTGCAGGCCGAACTCTTCCATGCCGAGAAACTGGCTGGGCTGGGTTTGTTCGCCGCCGGCATCGCGCACGATATCAACAATCCCCTGCAACTGATCCTGGGCCTTGCCGAGTACCTGGCCGAGGAACAAGATCCGGCGGTCGTGCGGGAGTACGCGCGGGACATCGTCCAGGCTGTGCACCGCACCAGTGCGATCTGCCGCGACCTCACACGCTATGCGAGGCGATCCCTCGGCGAGGAATCCGCGCGGGTAGACCTGAACGTCAAGCTGGACGAAGCGTTGAAGATCGCGCGATACGCGGTCGAGTTTCAGGAGATCGCGGTGGTGAGGCACTACGCGCCCGAGCCAATCGTGAAGGGCAACCCGGACGAATTGTTGCACGTTTTCGTGAACTTGATCTCCAACGCGGTCCAGGCGATGGAGCAGGGCGGCACACTCACCCTCCACACCCACGTCGAGGGCGGAACCGTGATCGCCAGTGTGTCGGACACCGGCTGCGGCATCCCGCAGGATCTGATCGGGCGGATTTTTGAGCCGTTCTTTACGACCAAGCCGCCGGGAAAAGGCACAGGCCTGGGGCTTTATAACGTGAAGTCCGTCGTCGCCAAGTGGCACGGCAAGATCTGCGTGGAGAGCCGAGTGGGAGCGGGTTCCACATTCCGCATCGAGTTCCCGCTGGCCGAACCGATTCCGCCGGAGCACGAATCATGATCCGTGCCGGGCCGTTCATAGGACGCCTGTCCCATTGGGGGCTAAAGGGCAAACTGATCCTGTCCATGCTGTTGGTGGGCGTGGCGCCACTGTTCGCCGGCCTGCTCTTGGCGTTCCTGCAAGGGTCGCGTGAGATCCGCGAAGTCAGCGGCGAAAGCTTCAAGGCTCTCGCAACCGAGACGGCCCGCAAGCTCGACCTCGTCGTCGGCGAAGAGATCGGCCGCGCCTCGCGCATCGCGATCGACCCCGTCATCGTCGCCGAATTGGAGAAACGGCGGGACCGGATCGAAGCCCTTTCGGAAGCGCAGGCACAGGCGGCGCTCGCAGCGCAGGCATCCCGCTGGCAGGCCCGTGATCCGGCCTTGATCAAAGAGATCACCGACAACACGCTCGCGCGGCTGCTGCGCCAGTACTATACCGGCTCCAATGGCGAGCCCGGCCAACCCCCGCCGCAAGTGGTGCGCTCCGCCACCAAGGCACTGTTCCTGACAGACAAGATGGGCGCGCTGGTGGCGAGCCTGAACTCAGATGTTCCCTACGCCCACGGCGGAACCGCATGGTGGCAAGGCGCCTTTAACAAGGGTATCGGCTCCATGTACATCGAAGACGTGGCATTCGACGACCGCGTGGGGGGCTACGTCTTCACCCTGTCGGTGCCGGTGATGGACAGCATCCGCTACGAAGCCATCGGCGTCCTCCACCGCATCCTGGACGCAAAAGAATTCTTTTCGCCTGCTATCGCGCCCATTCGGTTCGGCAGAACCGGTCACGTGATGCTGATCGACAGCCGCGGCGTCGTGATGAGCTGCCCGATCCTGCCGACCGGTGCGCGGCTGGCGGACGCGGATTTGGTTTCGCTGGTCACACCACTGGAGCCCGGCTGGGTGAACGCCCCCAGCGACGGACACGGCGGCCGGACACCATCCATCATCGGTTTCGCGCCGCTGCCGGAGACCAGCCGGGTGACCAACGGGTCCTCCGACACCGCCTGGCACACGTTCGTCTGGCAATCCTCCAGCGAGCTGTTCGCACCCATCCGTCATCTGTTCACGTGGCTGTCGGTGTTCGGCCTGATCGCCATCGGGCTCCTGATCATGCTGGGCTCCTTTGCAGCCGGCCGGATCGTCACGCCGATCCGCCAATTGCAGGAGGCAGCGCGGGCGATCGGTCGGGGCGAATTGCGCGACCGGCTCACCATCCGGACCGGCGATGAACTAGAAGAGCTAGCCGAAGAGATCAATCGGATGAACGCCCAACTGGAAGCCGCCTTCGCCGGATTGACCAGCCAGGTGGAATTGAAAAGTCAGGAAGTGCAGTACCTCCAGCAATCGACAGACCAGATCCTCGACGCCGTGCCGACTCCCATCATCATGGTCGACCAGACCGAGCAGGTCCAATACATGAACCGGGCCTGCAAGGACGCATTCAAGCTCGAGCTCGACGAGGCACCGCGGCCGCTTATGCTGTTCGACCTGCTGCGCGTCAACCCGTCCGTGCAGCAACAGCTTCGGCAGGATCTCCTGAGCGCTGGCAACGGAGCGCTACAGAAGACCAGCGCGGCGGACACTTCCCCGTTACTGGCCCGCGATCCGCTCGATCCCGCGCCGGCTCATGCGGTGCGAGGCGGGCGACGCGAACTCCAACTCGGCCGGCAGCTCTATCGCTATGAATGGTTCAGTTTGGGGAGCCGCCCTGGCGAAGGCCGGCGAATCGGACTCGTTTTGCGGGACGCGACCGAAGAGAGCCGGCTACAGGAGCAGCTCATTCAGGCGGAGAAATCCGGCAGCCTCGGCGTACTGACCGCCGGTATTGGACACGAATTGAACAACCCGTTGTTCAGCATTCTCGGACTCGGCGAAGCTATTCAGGAAGAGACGGACCTGGGGCGGATCAAATCCTACGCCAGAGACATTGTCGAGCACGGCCGGCGGATGGCCGCTGTCATCCGCGATTTCGCCAGCCAGGCGTTTCGGGAGGCCAAGGATCAACGCGCGCCCGTCGATGTAAACGCACAGCTCGACCAGGCCTGGGCGATCGTGCAGAGCGGATTCGACACCCTCGGCATCGAGATGCAGACATACTACCAGCCGAACCTGCGCGTCAGCGCCCTACCCGACGAGCTCCGCCAGGCATTCGTCAACATCCTGGCCAACGCCGTCCAAGCCATGCGCGGCAAGGGCTCGCTGGTGCTGCGGACGGAACGGGACGGGTCGGCAGTCACCATCATGATCCGCGACACCGGCCCGGGCATCCCACCAGAGCACCTAACCAAAGTCTTCGATCCCTTCTTTACCACCAAACCGCAGGGAGAAGGGTCCGGACTCGGCCTCACAATCGCGAAACGCATCATCGTCAAGTTCGGCGGCGACATCCGCTTGGAAAGCGTGGAAGGGCAGGGCGTTACCTGCTGGATCACCTTCCCCGCCGTCGCCGCCTCGCACAAGGAGGACCGGATGCCATGAACGGGTTCAGGAGAGTGGGCGGCTGCTGCGTGCTCGCCGGGGTCATCGCGGCGGGGCTCAGCGTCACCGCCGTTGCGTTGCATGCCAAAGATGCCGGCAGTCTGCCGGCCGGCATCCCGCCGGAGAAGGTCGCGGATTATGTCCACGCAGTGATCGAGGCAGATCGCACCGTGTACACGACGGTGGTCGTCAATCGCATGCAGGAGAAAGGCATCGTCTCCGCCGAAGAACATTGGGAACAGAACAACGCGCTGCCCTTGCCCGCCCAGTTCCTCCAGCACTCCGGCAAATTGGTCGCCGAGGGCGGCGGCGGGATCCGCTATCGGTTGATCAGTCTATGGCCGATCTACCAACGCAACGCGCCGGCGACCCCGTTGGAACGCCAGGCGTTGGAAACGGTCAGCGCTCAACCGGGTCGTCCGTTCACCGGCGTCGTCACGAGCGGCCGCAAACGATATTTTCAGGCCGTGTACGCCGACCGTGCCGTGTCGAAGGCCTGCGTGAGTTGTCACAACAGTCACCCGTTGAGCCCCAAACGCGACTTCAAGTTGAATGATGTCATGGGCGGCATCGTCATCACAATCCCGCTCGAATAAGAGGAGTAAGAGAGAGGCGTACCGAGGTACGGCTCGCCCATCAGCCTGTTTCTGACTCGGAGACCGGAGCGGTCTGACCGTAGTATTCCTCGCGGTAGATCTGGAGCGTGGTGATCAGCAGGCCGGCTAGGATCGGGCCGAGGAAAATGCCGATCACGCCGTACAACGCGAGCCCGCCGAGCACGCTGAACATCAAAAGAAAGACCGGAATCTGCGCGCCCTGCCCGATCAACACGGGCTTGAGGATGTTATCCACCATGGTGACCACGCCGGCGCCCCAGGCCAGCATGGCCAGCGCTTTCCCAACTGGCCCAGCCCAGAAGAGATACAGCGCCACCGGCACCCACACCAACGCCGTTCCTCCGAACGGCAACGGCGCGAGCAGCATCGTCAGCGCCGTGAGCACGACCGGGAACGGGACGTCGAGCGCCCAGTACGCCGCGCCGGCCAGGAGTCCCTGGGCGATGGCGGTCACCAACACCCCCTTCACCACCGCCCGCACCGTTTGATCCAATCGGCGGAAGATCTTGTCCTTGTGCACAGTGTCGAGCGGGATAAGCTCGTACACCAAGTTCAACCATCGCCGGCCGTCCTTGAAGAAGAAAAACAGGGTGACGACCATGACCAGAAAATCCGACACAAAGAGGAAGACATTGCGGATAAGGTCACTGACTTCGTTCACCAGGAACTCGCTCACCGTCCTCGCGCTGGACAGAAAGAACGACTCCAGGTTGCCCGGCTTCGCTTCGGCCTGCCGGATCGCGTCCCTGAGCAGTTCCCCTCCGATCGGCAACCGCGCCAACTGGTCGGGCAGCCGTTCGATGCCGCCGGACACGATCCAGCCCCGCACCGCCTGTTCGGTGTCGCGCGCTTCCTTCACCAGCATCACGCCCAACAGCAGCAACGGCACGACGACCAGCGCGATGATGGCGAATGTGAGCAGCGCCGCGGAGAGCGTCTCTCGACCGTCCAGCCAACGCGACAGCCTTGCGTGAATCGGAAAGGTCAGGTGTGCCAGAATGATCGCCCACAGGATCGGAAAGAGGAACGGGCGAAACATCAGCCCGATCTGGTACAGCAACAGCACCAGCATCGCGAAGAAGGTGAGCGAGAAGAGTTGTTGGCGGGTCATATCCGTTTTACGCAAGACAGGGAGAGCCCGTAGCTAGATAGCAGAAAGGTCCGGCCTTGTCACGAACCTTGAGCGCGCAGCGGGTTACCACGAAAGCCGACGCGTGGCGAGCGGTCTGGGACCGGCTGCAGCAGGAGGATACGGCCTGCCTCCCGTTTCCTCCGCACAGGCGTATCCCCAACTTCGCCGGCGCCCGGGACGCGGCGCCCGTTCGAGCTGGAGCCGTGGAAGACGGCCAAGCGGATCAAGGTGAACCCTAATGCGCCGCAGCGGCAATCGCTGCGCTGGGGCATCGCCGTGTTCGTCCCGACGCCGCGTCTGCGGGCCGGCTTCCTGGATCCCGCCACGATTCCGGAAGAGAAGATCGCCAAGGCAGCGGCACTCTCCCCAAGCCAGGCGTGGACGGAAGAAGTGCCGCTGAGAGACTTGCCCAGGCTGGATGCGATCGTGTGCGGATCGGTGGCTGTCACGCGCGACAGGCGTCGCTGCGGGAAAGGCGAAGGCCACAGCGACCCCGAATATGCGATTCTCCGCGGACTCGGCCATCCGCCGGTGCCAGTCCCAACCACCGTCCACGACCTCCAGCTCGTCGATGAGTTTCCTCGGGACGAGACCGATCTTCCGCTCTCGGCCGTCGTCACCCCGACGCGGACGCTTCTTGTCAGGAACCCGCCGCCTCCGCCAGCGGGCATCGCCTGGGATCGACTGACCGCGAAGGACTCCGAGGGAAATGCCGGTCCTGGAGGACCTTCGCCGGTTGAAGGGGAATCGGACCAACTCCGTGTTCCGCCCGGCGCGCGCTGGACAGGCCGCGGGCTTGGACAGAATGGCCGCGTCCGGAAGAATCGACGGTAAGCGGGAGCGGTGGGGAGGGTGCGTGTCAGAGGTCGGACCGTCTCTCGGATAAGGCAGAGGTTTTGCCGCGGTGCGCGGCGAGGTCGCGTACGTTGCCGGAGGATTGCGGCGCCTGGTCGGTCCAGGGGCAGGGCCCCATATCCGAAATCCCTTGGAAATACGCGCCTTCCTCGATGGAAAAGACAGGCGCACGCACCTCGCCGATCAACACACCCGGCTTCAGCAGTTGCACCTTCTCTGTCGCGTTGATGTTCGCCTTGACTTTGCCGCTGCTCACAAAGGTGCCGGTGTTGACCGTGCCCCGCACGACGCCTTCGTCGCCGACCACCACCGTGCCCTTGGTGTGAATCTCGCCTTCGAGAAGCCCGTCGATCCGCACCGTGCCGTCCACGCGGATCGTGCCCCTCAGTTCCACGCCATGCGCGAGGAACGTGATGGTTTCCTCGGACGGAGAAGAGGCATTCTTCTTCTTCCTGATGAGGTCCATGTTAGGTTTCCGGTGCTTCAGGCACGCCCTCGACCGGCCGCTGACGGGCTTAATCCTAGCACGATTTTCTAGAAGAAGTGATAGGAAATCCCGATCACGAGGGTATGCGCCTGGTAATCGCCGATCAGCCCGTTCCCAGAGCCTGGCCCGTTTGTATCCAGATCGCGGAATCGGAACGTCGCGCGGTCGTACTTGTATTCGCCGAACAATGCGACCTCCCTGCTCACGAACAACCGCGCCCCGCCCAGTAGATGAAACCCCGGAGCCGAATCGGTGTCGCGGGCGAAGGCCTGGGTCGCTTTAGCGAAGTAGATCCCCATGCCCAGGCCGGCATAGGGCTGGAACCGCTCGCCCGGATAGCGACCGACGAGACTGAACGCCAGGGTCGTCACTCTGGTCAGCGCCCCCACAACCCGAGAATTCGACGAGACGCCGGCCGCAGGCGTCCGCGTTGCGTCCTGGCCTTCGAGATGCGGTGTCGTAGTGTAGAGATCGGTTTCAAATCCCAGCCACTTGGCCCGCTCCAGAAAATAGCCGACCTTGGCACCGTAGGTGAACGAATTGTTGAGATCGAGGTCGGTGAGACGGCTACCTCCTCCCACTTCCCTCACCCCGCCTAAATCCTCCGGAATCGTGAACCCCAACTGTCCGCCGACGTATAGCTCAGCCGACGCGGGCGAGGTAGCCGCGACAGGAATGAGTATCGCCAGTGCGATGAGGCTGACAAGCCCGACTCGGTTCGTAAGCATCGAAGACCTCCTTTCGGGATGAACTTGTGATAAAAAGCGCCGACACGTCATGCCCGTCTCCCATCGGGACAACGGGGCATCCTCGTCTTACCTGGCAAAGTGGATGCCACCCGCATCGCCGGCCCACCTTTGTGCAACACCCCGTTGGCGAGCACCATCATCCGCTTTAGAAGACGAGCGGTTCCGTAACCCAACATGGGGTGGGTAACGCGGCAGGAAGCCCGGGTCCATCGCGGTGCCGCGGCGACGACTGTATGCAATCGCCTCTACATCTGTTGGATCCGAGACACAGTCGTCGAGTCTCGATGCTCCGTCGCCACCCTTATGTTAAGGGAATGAAACGTGGCCGCCGTCGCGCGCACAGCCGGCGAGAAAAATCGCGTGACACCGACGCCTCGTTTCTGCTATCGTTGCCCCCCAATTTGCCTTGTGATTGAGAACCTGGGAGGTATCACGGTGGGGCGATGGAATCAGGAGACGTTCTGGCTGCGAAGTCTGGGCGTGGTCTTTCCCTGCGTCATGTTCTCGCTGTTCATGGATCGCGAACTCATGATCACGCTGCTGGACCTGTGGAACAATCCTTCGCCGTGGCGCCTGCTGTTCTTCGTCTCGTTGGCATTCCTCATCGTCGGACTGGCCAGGAACACCGCTCGCCTGAGAATGTTGACCGAACAACGGACGGCCGAGGCTGGCGCGGCGGCGCGTCCGGTCGAGCACCCCTACGCCGGGCGAACCCTCCCAACGCACCCGCATCCGGATCACGATCCGAGCCAGGAGCCGGTCCGTTGTGACCGCTCGGTCCGTCCTCATCGCAACGGTCACCTTCTCCGCGCCACACCCATTCGGTCGCACCAGGCGAAAACGACGGCCGCCGTTCCTGAACGATAACGCGCCGTCGTTCCCGATCCACACCACGCGGAACTCAGCCCGAGCTCTCTGCCCTGCCTTCAGCTTTCAGAATGCCCGTCATCGCCTCCGCGGAATCGGTTGGTAGATAAGGTAGAAGTATAACCCTGTAATTCGTCGCACTGCTGGTCGCATAAGAATGCCACCTGCGCCTCTGTCGCCACCCCTTCGGCACTCACCATCAGCTTGAGGCAGCGGGCGCGTGATCACCTGCACAAGGAGTTCCACGAACAGGCGCCGGTTCGGCAGACCGATGAGAAAATCGTGCTACGTGGCCTCCGTGAGCCGGGCTTTTGCCTGTTTCCGCTCGGTGCTGTCGTGGATGATGCCGCTAAAAACGTGTCCCCTCCCGCTTTCCACATTGACAGCGAAAGCGCTATGGGAAACTCCCGTCCGTTTTCCCGCAAGCCGTTCAGCTCGATCGTCTTTCCGGCAACCCGCTACTCTCTTGCGCATCAGCATCGTCAACGGATGCCTCATCACTTCGTCTTCGGCATAGCCGAAAATGATCGCGGCACCCTTGTTCCAGAATTGGATCCGGCCGCGTTTCATGGACGCGGACACGTCGAGGACCACCGGCTCGTCCCATCCCTCGCGATAGGCGACTTCGTAGCTCACGTGCTGCCCGGTGCGGTGCAGCATCTCGAACCGGTCGCAAGGCAGGAAGCCAGGGCTGATCGCGGCGACGGGCACCCCGACGATCTGCGCCTCCGTACGGCCGAACAGGCGGCACATCGCCTACTGGGCAACCTGCACTCCGCCCTCCTGATCAAGCACCAACAACGGGTCCGCTACCGTCCGGATGATCTGATCGGCCGCGAACGCCGGCGTGAGATCGACGAGTTGGTAACGCCAAAAGGCCCGTTCGCGCAGGAGCACCCGCAGCCCCAGCGACACCAGCGCGATCGAGCTGATGTAAGGTCGCAAGCGGCCCAAGCCTTAGCCCTCTGCCGACAGCACTTCTCGAATTTTTCTCAGCAGCGCTTCCGGCGCATAAGGCTTCTGGATAAACGCCGCGCCGTGGTTCTGCACGCCGTTCCGCAGGACCGCGTCATCCGTGTAACCGGACATGAAGAGGACCCGCATCTCCGGCCGCTTGACAACGAGCATCTGCGCCAGTTGCCGCCCGTTGATCTCGGGCATCACGACATCAGTCAGCAACAGATGGATCGGCCGGCTATACGCCTCGCAGCAGGCCAGGGCTTCGGCGCCCGATGCGGCTTCGAGCACGTCGTAGCCCCGGCTCGCCAATAACTCTTTCAAAAACTGGCGGACGAAGGGCTCGTCCTCCACCACCAGGATTGTCTCGGACCCCGTGAAAACCTCGGCTTGGTCATCGTGCGTCCGGATGTCCGCGACCGGCGCCTGCGCGCGCGGGAACCGGACGGTGAAGATCGTGCCCCGGCCCGGCGCGCTGTCCGCGCTGATCGTGCCGCCGCTCTGCTGCACAATCCCATATACCGTGGCGAGCCCCAAGCCAGTACCCCTTCCCAACTCCTTCGTGGTGAAGAACGGTTCGAAGATGCGGGCCAAGGTCCCGGCGTCCATGCCCAACCCGGTGTCGCGGACTGTGAGCTGGACGACGCCCGGGCTTCTGGCGGCAGGTTCGCTCTGGTCCGACGCTTCTTCCCGCACGTTGGCCGTCTCGATCGTCAGCACGCCGCCTTGGGGCATCGCGTCCCGCGCGTTCACCGCCAAATTCAGCACCACCTGCTCCAGTTGTCCCGGATCGGCCATGACCGGCCATAGTCCGGGGTCCAAATGGGCCACCAACCGGATATCCTCGCCGATCACCCGCTGCAGCATGCCCATCAGGTTCGTGAGCAACGCATTGAGGTCCACGGTTTTCGGCTGAATGACCTGTCGCCGACTGAATGCCAGCAACTGCTGCGTCAACGACGCCGCCCGCTCCGCCGCTTTGAGAATTTCTTCCGCCTGGCGCCGCTTCCGATCGCCCCTTGGTAAATCCTGAATCAACAGTTCACTGTAGCCGCGGATCGCAGTCAGCACGTTGTTAAAGTCATGCGCCACCCCGCCGGCCAACCGCCCGATCGCCTCCATTTTGGTCGCCTGCCGCAGTTGTTCTTCCAACCGTTTTCGTTCCGTGACGTCCTCCAAGACGGCCATGATGCCGTGGATGCGCCCTCCTCGATCCCGCAGGGGTGCGGCGGACAGGTTCACCACGATCGGCGTCCAGTCTTTTCTCCGCCGTTGCAATTCCAATTGGAACAGCGATTCGCCGCGCAGCACCCGTTCGCGCAGGGCCCGGAATTCCTCCCGTTTGTCGTCGGGCACAAAGGGGACCGGGCGGCCGACGACTTCATCTTCGCTCCAGCCGAAGATGCGCTCCGCGGCCGGATTCCACATGGTCACGATGCCATCGGGATCGATGGCGATGACCGGAACCGGCGAAGCCTGCACGATCGCTTGGAGCCGATCTGTGAGTTCCCGGCGTTCTTCTTCCGCCTCCTTGCGATCGGAGATGTCGGTGGAAATGCTGCAGACGCCGAACGGCCGGCCGGAGGAGTCCAGCAATGGGAACTTCACCGACAGATAGGTATGAAGCCGACCTTCCTGGACGACGGTTTCCTCGTATTCGGTCGCCTTGAGGGACGCGAGCACTTCGCGGTCGTGCGCTCGATGAACCGCGATCTGCTGGCCCGGGAACAACTCGTCATCGCTTTTGCCGACCGTTTCTTCGTTCGTCCGGCCGAACACCTGCTCGTGACGTCGGTTGACGAGGAGATATCGGCCGTTCAGATCCTTGGCGTAGACGATGGCCGGCGTATGATCCAGCATCGCCCGCAGCAGCTTCTTGGTGGCGCGCAGTTCCTCCTCGGTCAACTTCCGATCCGTGATGTCCGTGATGGTGCCGGCCATGCGGACTGGCCGGCCGGCTTCGTTCCACACGGCTTGGCCGCGAGACCGAAACCACCGGTACATGCCGTTCTTCGTCCGCAGGCGATATTCGATATCGTACGGTTCCCGGCGTTCCAGGTGCGCACGGATGGCCAAGGTGACCCGGTCCACGTCGTCGGGATGCAAGAGGGAGACGAACGATTCGAACGTGCTCGGCAGTTCGGACTCGTGATAGCCCACCAACTCCCTGAAGCGCGGAGACCAATATTCGGCGTTCGTCAGGATGTCGCGATCCCACAACCCGTCGGAGGTGCCGCGCACCGCTAGCGCGTACCGTTCCTCGCTTGCGCGCAGGCGGGCAAACGCCTCGAGGAGTTCGCGGTTGGTTAGTTCCCGCTCCGCCAAGGAGGCCAGATCGCACAAGACCTGCAGATCGGTTTCGCTCAACCGTCGAGGCCAGCGATCGACGAGGCAGAGCGCACCCAATTGATGGCCGTCGTGATCGGCCAGTGGCCATCCGGCGTAGAAACGAATCGCGGGCTCGCCGGTCACCAGCGGATTGTCGGAGAAGCGAGGATCCGTTCGCGCGTCCTGAACGACAAACGGTCCGCGGCCGAGGATCGCGTGCTCGCAAAAGGACCTTGCCCGAGGGATTTGCTCAAGATCGAGGCCGGCGCGGGATTTGAACCACACCCGCGACGCATCCACCAACGAGATTAAGGCGATCGGCACATCAAAGAGGCGTTGCGCGAGCCGCGTGATGCGATCGAACCGCTCTTCGGGCGGGGTGTCAAGGATGTGGAGCGAATGCAGCGCGGCCAGGCGTTGGGCTTCACCGGGAGGAATCAGTGGAGGCATCATGCGGGTCCCACGGAAGTGCCCTTCTCAAATGTGTTCTGAAGATACGACAACCTTGCCGGTTCGACAACAATTCACTCGTTTTCCGACGGCTTCGCACCGCATCGCGCGCGGCAAAAACGAGAAGCGTGCCAGCAGCGGAAGGATCAGAAGAAGCCGAAGGTTCGCTTGATCCGGTCCCAGAAGCCTTCGCCGTGCACTTCGCAGTAGACCGTCGGCTCGGTGCCCTCGATGAACACTTCCGGCCTCCGCTCCGGGCACTTCGAGGTGGCAAGCTGGCCGGTTTGCGGATCAATCTCGAGGCTCACCACGCCGGACGGTGCGATGAAGTCGGGGGAATTCGACGGAATCACCCGGCGGGCAAACTCTGTCCAGATCGGCAATGCGGCCTGCGCTCCCGAGAGGCCAAGCGGCTGCTCGTCGTCGAACCCGATCCACACCCCGATCACGATCTCCGGCGTATATCCGACGAACCAGGCGTCGCGATACCCGTCGGTCGTGCCGGTCTTGCCAGCCGCGACGCTCTTGAGCCCCAGCGCCCTCGCGTGGGCCGCAGTGCCGTGGTCGATCACACCTTTGAGCAGCGAGGTGACCACATAGGCCGCCTGGGGCGACACAACCTGACGCCGCTCGGGCAGCGCGTGCCACAGCAGATCACCGCTCAGCGCCGCGACAGACCTGATCGCCGACGGCGCCACCGCCAGCCCGTTGTGCGCCAGCACGCCAAAGGCCGCCGTGATTTCCAGCAGCGACACGGCGGAACTGCCTAGCGCGAGCGACAGGTTGTCATCCAGCGGGCTCTTGATCCCCAGTTCATGCGCGAGCCGGACGATGCGCTTGACGCCAACCGTCTGCGCGACCCGCACCGCCGGCACATTGAGGGATTGTTCCAGCGCAGCCCGTATCGTCACCATGCCGCGGAACCGGCGGTCATAATTCTGAGGCGACCACGGCCCGGCCGGCGATTCGAACGTCATCGGCGCATCGAGGATGAGGCTGGCTGGCGTGACGGCACTCGACCCGGCGTCCTTGGTCGCCTCGAACGCGGCCAAGTACACCAGCGGTTTGAAGAGCGAGCCCGGTTGCCGCTTGGCCTGCACGGCTCGATTGAACTGGCTGCTCCGATAGTCCCGCCCGCCGACCATCGCCAGAATGCCGCCGGTCTTGGGATCCAGCGCCACCAAGGCACCCTGCAGCGGCTGATCCGCGCGTCGTAACTTGGGATAGGTCTCCTCCAGTCGCGCGAGGCCGTTCTGCAGGACTTCGCTAGCGATGTGCTGCAAGATGGGATCGAGCGTCGTATAGATCTTCGTTCCGTCGGGCAGCGACGCATCGACCGCTTCCTCGGACTGCCGGAGCACGTAATCGACGAAGTACGGCGCATCGGCCAGGCCGGCCTGCAGAGGCGACACGCGTACCGGCGCATTGACGGCGGCCCTCCACTGCTCCTCGGTGATCTGGCCCGCGTCCCGCAGCCGGCGCAACACCACGTCTCGCCGTTGTTTGGCGAGCTGCGGGTCCCGCACCGGCGAATAGGTATTGGGGCCTTTGATCATGCCGGCGATCAGCGCCGTTTCCTCAATCGATAGATCATGGAGTGATTTGCCGAAGTATCGATGCGCCGCCTCGGCCACCCCGTAGATAGCAACGGAACCGGCTTGCCCCAGGTAGATTTCATTCAGATAACTCTCGAGGATCTCCTCTTTTCGATACTTGGCTTCCAAGACCAAGGCGGCGATCGACTCCTTGATCTTGCGCACGATGGTCCGCTGCGGCGTATAGAAGAGGTTCTTGGCGAGTTGCTGCGTGATGGTGCTGCCGCCCTGCACGACCTCGCCCTGCACGAGATTGGCCCACACGGCCCGTCCCACCGCCACCAGATCGATGCCAGGATGGGAGTAAAAGCGGTGGTCCTCGACGGCCAGCACCGCATCGATCATCGGTTTCGGGATTGACGCAAACGGAAGCCATTCGCGCACTTGGCGGGACTCGCCGCGGACGCCGCTGATGAGCTGCGGCTCGAGCGACACCGGGGAAATCGGTCTTCCGTCCACAAGCGAGAGGATCTCAACCACGCGGCGGCCGTCCAGCGTCAGACGGATAGGCAGGGCTCGAGCGTGCACGTCGGGCTGATCGTGGAGGTAGATGTCGAGGGTCTGCTCGGTGATGCGGTACTCGCCTGGCGCAAGGACCTCCGAGGAGGCCGGACGGTAGCCCAGCCGATGGAGGCGTTCGAGCAGCCGGACTTCGTCGATATTTTGATCCGGCTTCAACAGAAACGGAGCGCCGTAGATGAGCAGCGGCGTATGGTCTTCGCTTTTCGGCAGGCTCAGACTGGTCGAGAGATAAAATCCGTAAAGGCCGAGACCTAGACCGGCCGCGATCCCGCTCCATGCCAGCAGCGTGATTCCCCGCGTGATCCAACGCATCCAGCCGGCGACTTTCATCGGCGTTTCACAACCTCACGATCCCCTTGAACCAAGAGCCCTGCCTGCCTCTTGTCTCGATTCCAGAACCTGCTACACCGCCGCACAGTCCATACACTATAGCCAGCTCGATGGACAGAATACGCCAAACACTGTCGAAAATCACCGGAAGGAGCGACCATGCGGCCGACGCTCGTATCGGTGCCGCGTCCTGGACCGGCTGGCGGGTTTCGCCGGCTACGCGGCGAACCGCGATCCCTGCGTCACGAGGATCTATCGAACCCGGGACGACGTGATTGATCGATGGATCGGGAAACGGAAGACCGAGTTGTACTACGAACTCGGGCCTCCAGACCTCCATCCGAAGGGGTTGGACAAGGGAACGATCGAGATGGTAAGGAACATGACGATTGATCGGATGCCCGGCCAAACCGACGAGTATCACACCTTGCCGCTCTACGGAGGCATGAGTTGGAGGCATGAGTTGCCGACTGGTGTTCTTTGCCGATCGCGAAGGGATCGTTACCACTGGCCGCCGCATCGGATGCGACTGACAGGATGTTGAAAAGGTTGAAAAGGGAGCCCTGCCATGGCAGGGCACGTCTCCATGCTCGCGCAGCGCGCACGATCAGAATATGCTCGCCGAACGCGCGCAATAGAGCCGACCGCTGCCACACCCGTAGGAAGAAGGCTGTCCGGCCTCGCCTGGGACGAGGCGCGCTTTGGCGCGCCAGGATCGGGGTGGTGCTAACGTCGACCTTTTTGAACATCCTATCGAAACGGGTTGTGTCCTCACGCTATAGCGTTTTCAAGAACTCGATTAACGCCTTCCGGTCTTCCGCCGACAGGCCCAGATATCGTTTGCGCGAGGCGGCGGCCTCGCCGTCGTGGAAGACGATCGCCTGTTCGATGTTGTTTGCCCGTCCATCGTGGAGTAACAGATGTTGGCGGAAGCGCAGGCCCCAGAGCGGCGGCGTCCGGTATTCCGATGTCTGGGCCACGCCTAACGATACCTTGTCGTCCAACGTTGGCCCCATGTCGTGCAGGAGAAAGTCGGAGTAGGGCGCGATGTCTCGATCCAGCAACGCGCGGACTGAAGACGGCTGCGGCATGCCCGGACGCGCGACCGGTCGCACAGCGGTGCGGAACGAGGGGACATGACACGTCGCGCAAGCCAGTTCTCTGAACAGCTTCTCTCCGCGAGCCAATCCTGCCTCGCCGAACTCGCTCGTCCCACGCAACGGCGGCGCAAGCAGAGCAATGAAGTCAACGAGCTTCTGCACGGTCTCCAACGTCACGTTGGGACTCGGCACCCGTTGGAGACGCGGCGGCGCAGGGAACGGCAGCGGAGCGGTCTCCTCTTCAAATCCGGTCATCGGCGACGTTAATCCCATTTCCTGTCGCAACGCATCGGCCACAAATTCCACGAGGCTGCCGACGTGAGCCTGCGATCCGAACCGCATCAGATGTCCATCCTTCCCGATCGCGGGTCGCCCGCTGATGCCGTCCCCGTCCCGATCCCCCGGATCGGCGTGCGCGAGGATCGCCTCTTCAGGGATGGCTTCGATGAGCCCCAGCCCCAACAGCGATGGCGGTTTCCGTTTCGAGATCACCGCGCCATCGGGCAAGGTCGGTACCGGCATCCCGCCGACGGCTTTGTCATGGAAAAACTTGCCTTGAGTCCCGTGCCCATCCAGGTAACGAATATTGCTGCGATAGCCTGGCCCGTGTCCGCCGATCGTGGGGATGTGGTGGCAGGCCGCGCAGGCCCGCGCGTTAAAGATCGGCCCCAGGCCATCCCGGGGGGTGAACTCGAATTCGAACAGTCTTCGTCCTTCCTCAAACCTCGCCCGCTCCTCGGCCGTGATCCCGGACAGCGGAACCGGCGGCTGCCTGTCCTCCTTCGCGTGTGAGACAGCCGGACCGGACCTGAAAATGAGCAACAAGACGACCGCTCCCCATGTCGCATACCTGCTTCCATGTAAACGGTTCGCTCTCATATGAAGCTCCCTCCGCTTCGCAAGGCCGGACCACTCGTCATGCCTCTCGTTTTTGAGGCGGCCGACACCATCAACGAGTCAGTCTCCTGCCGGTTGTCACAGGGTCTAGAGCCGGCAGAGGCAGAAGGCTTCCAGTCCATGGCAAGAGGTCGTATAGTGATCAGCGTACACTGGGCGCGTTCCCTGGTACAGAGATCTGTAATCCCCATGACCGGCCGCTCGATCCTCCCGCACGCACTCCTCGGACTCGGCGCCATCGCCGCGTTGCTGGCGAGCACAGCCCTGTCCGCGCGCTGGCCCGACTGGCGCTGGCATCACGAGTCGCTGCACGCGCCGATGGAAACGTTGGGGGATTGGCCGCTATGGCCATGGTGACAGTCTTGCTGCGACGGCGCAAGGAGCGGAGAGGGCACAATTCCAAGCCTGAGTGGTCGGCTTCCGGGGAATGGGGATGCTGGACACATTTCATGCTATGGTCCGGCCGGGAAACGCGTTTGTCCTGCTGCGGAATGTGGCCAGCCTGGTCGGCGGCGCCGGATTCGCGTTCGTGTGGGCTCAGACCTGCGACCGCCTCTGGGCGCGACGCTTGCGGCTGCCGTGGGCCGTCGCGGTCGGCGCGCTGATTCTGGGCTGTCGATTCTGGCCTAGCCCGACCGGATTCCGGACATGCTTCACCACGGCGAGTTCACTCCGATGGCGGTCGCGCCTCAGAGCCTGGCCTGCCTGTTCTTCTTCGCAGCGACCCTGCGTCTGTCTTGGATTACCGGCGCTCCCGCGAACCGGAAGACTATCCGTTTGCCGGCTTCGCGCTCTTGTTCGCTCTGGCCGAGTTGGTCTTCATGGACTTGATGCCCTGGGATGCCCGCTCATGGTTCTGGCACCGGTTGCAGTTGCATCTGAGCGCCTGTGCCCTGACGTTGGGCGACGTGACCTGCCAGTATCTCCGCACGATCTCCGATTTGGAAGCCTCCCTGGTCCAAACGAAACGCGCCGAAGAGCCCCTGCGCCGGAGCGAGGGACGGCCTCGCCAGGCGCTGGAGGACCGGGAGCGGATGGCCCAGGACCTGCACGATGGGGCCATCCAATCGCTCTTTGCGACCACGCTCAGCCTGGACGGTCCCGGCGGCAGGCGGCGATCGATCCGACCGAATCGGCCCGCCAACTGGTTTCGGCCATTGCCGACCTCAAAAAGGGCCGCACCGGTCCATTTCGACTTGCGGGTCAGCCCGGCCGCCGCAGACAGGGTGCGCCGGAACAGGCCGCGCATTTGCCCGCAATCGCACGGGAAGCGATGAGCAACTACCTTCGGCATTCCGTCGCCTGTACCGGGACGGTGTCACTGCGCCTGCATGACGGGAACGTGAGGTTGGTCGTGGAGGACGACGGCGTGGGGTTTCAAACGGACGCAGCTCACGAACAAGGGCACGGCTTGCAGAACATGGACACCCGCGCCAGGAAACTCGGCGGCCGGCTAGTTGGGCATTCTGAGCCGGGGCGCAGCACGCGGATCGTCTGCGCCGCACCCCAGGAGGTATCCCATGCCTCGACCTGACACCAAGCCGATCCGGCTGCTGTTGGGGGACGACCACCAGGTGCTCCGGCTGAGCCTACGCACGTGGTTCGCCGAAGCCGGCGGATTCCAGGTGGTTGGTGAAGCCGGCACGAAAGCGGCGCGCCTCAAGCCCGATGTCGCATTGATGGACATCCGGCGCCCAGACGGCAGCGGAATCGAGGCCTGTCGCGAGATCCGGGCGGCGCGTCCTGAGACCCGGTACTCTTTCTCACCTCCTACGCCGACGATGACGCGGTCCTGGCCGCGCTCTCCCCGCAGGAGGAACACATGTTTGCGCTGGTGGCTGAATGGCGGTCCCCGACGCGGCGCAAGCAGCGGAGGGCGGGTCGGAGCACATCGACGTGGAGTTGGTCGTGCACGGACCGGCGCTGGAGTTGAAGAGAGATGGTCCCGGAAATGCAGAAGCGATTCGACCAGATCATCGAGAAAGGCATGCGCGTGGAGATGTGCCAGGTGTCGATGAAGGTGTTCGGTAAGACACTGGACAACCTGGCCAAGGGATTCATCGCCACCTTGCATCCCGTCGCGGTGAAGCAGCCGACACCGTGACGGACCGCGTGGTGCTGCTGGGATTCTATTCCCTTGGGCTGGGATGCCCCTCCTCGCCACGGCGATCGGATTGGACCGTTTCTTCGACGCCTTCAAACAAACCCGAGCGTACCTCGGCGTCATCTCGCCCCTCAGCGGACTGTTTCTAACTGCTGTGCTCGGCGTGATGCTCTATCGCGACGACTTCGCGCTCCTCTCTGCCCTCTTCGATCGGTACGGGATCGGCATCGTCCTCGGAACGGACGATTGACCCGTTGCTCCGCGGCAATCCATAATTGGTTACCACCAACCGACGTAAGGTGATCGATGAGACGCTTCCCGGAGGAGGACATTCCGCGTGCCGGCCGCTTTACGCGGCCGCTCAGCCGCCGGGCCTTCATCGCCAGCGCAGCGACGTTCGCAGGAACAGCGGCGGCCCACTCCCTTCTGACCCCGGCGCACGCGAAATCGGCGGTCCCCGCCGACCCGACCAAGGTGCCGGAGCGCCGCCCAGCGGCTACGGCCGCCGGTCCCGTTCGAGCAGACGGGTCGACTGGTCAGATCCGCCATGTCCTTGACACCGCACCAGTCGCTCCATGAGAGCATCACCCCCAACTCACTGTACTTCGAGCGGCACCACAATGGTGTTCCTGCAATCGATCCAGCCAGACACCGGTTGCTCGTGCCCGGCCATGGTGGAACGCCCCTCGATCTTCACCATGGACGATCTGGTACGGTTTCCGTCCACCTCTCGAGTCGTCTTCATCGAATGCTCCGGGAACTCCGCGCCAAATGGCACGGTGCTGACCGGCCGCACTGTTCAGGAAGCCCATGGGCTGCCGAGCGCCAGCGAATGGACCGGCGTGCCCTTGGCAACGGTGTTGGCCGAGACCGGCATCAAGCCGGAAGCGGCCTGGATGCTTGCCGAAGGCAGCGAGGCCGCCGCCATGACACGCAACCTGCCGCTTCCGGCCGTCCTGGAAGAAACCCTGCTGTGCTATGCGCAGAACGGCGAAGCGTGGCGAGCCGAGCAGGGCTTCCGCTCCGTCTGGTCCTTCCAGTTGGGAAGGCAACACCGGCATCAAGTGGCAGCGTCGCCTGAAACTGGGCACCGCACCGTTCATGACCCGTGAAGAGACGTCGCCCTATACGGACCTCATGCCGGACGGGACTGCGCGGCAGTTCACCTTTGTCATGGAGGCCAAGAGGCAGGATTTGCATCTTGACTAAGACCCCTAGAAGGTTAATAAACTGACAGACAGGCCGGATATCTGTTCAAGTGAGAGCAGGAAACGCATGGTTGTGAGGGGAGGCGGGGTTGTGGATCGGTCGAGTTGGTGGAAGCCAGCCAGGCTCTTGTTTTTCGGGCTTTCTGCAGCCCTGGTGGCGGTGATCGGCTGCTCGCAAGAACAAGCACCGCCACCCCTGCCTTCGAACCCTCCCGCAGCGGTGGCCGCCCCGGCTCCCACGCCGACCCCCGTCGCCACTGCAGTCCCGACCGCGGGGATTCCGTCCAACGAAACCTTCATCGCAGTCGCCAAAGCTGCCCGCGCTTCCGTTGTCAATATCTCGGCCGTACGGAAAGGCGACGGCGGCGAGCAATTCTCCAATCCGTTTTTCGAGGATCCCTTCTTCCGGCGCTTCTTCGGGGAGGAATTCGAGCGGCGCTTCCACATTCCCAGGGAACGACGCGAACAGGGCATGGGCTCCGGCGTGTTGGTGTCTCCGGACGGGTACATTGTCACCAACAACCATGTCGTGGAAAAAGCCGATGAGATCAAAGTCCTGCTGGCCGACAAACGCAGCTTCAAAGCCAAGCTGGTCGGCACCGATCCCAAGACGGATATCGCGGTCATCAAGATCGACGCGACCGATTTGCCCACGCTGCCATGGGGCGACTCGAGTCAGTTGCAGGTCGGCGAACTCGTGCTCGCCATCGGCAACCCCTTCGGCTTGAACCAGACTGTCACAATGGGCATCATCAGCGCGGTCGGACGGGCCAATGTCGGCATTGTCGATTATGAAGACTTCATCCAGACCGACGCTGCCATCAATCCTGGCAACTCCGGCGGCGCGTTGGTCAATTTGAAGGGCGAGTTGATCGGGATCAATACGGCCATCTTCAGCCGCACCGGCGGGTACATGGGTATCGGGTTCGCCATTCCCAGCAACATGGCGAAAAGTGTCATGAACAGCCTCATCAAGCACGGCAAGGTCGTGCGCGGCTGGATCGGCGTGTCAATTCAGGAACTCAATCAGGACCTGGCGAAACAATTTGGCGTCTCCGACACGAAGGGGGCGCTGGTAGCCGACGTGATGGAAGACAGCCCGGCATCCAAGGCCAAGCTCGAGCGCGGCGACGTGATCCTGCAATACAACGGGACGCCAATCAACGACCCGGCTCATCTGCGCGCCCTGGTCGCCGAAACCGCCCCGGGCACGCAGGTGACGATCAAAGTGCTCCGCGACAAACAGGAGAAAGACATCAAGGTGACAATCGGGGAACTGCCCAAGGATCTCGCGAAGGCCTCGCGCAGCTCCTCGGAAGGCGCGAAAGGCGAGCACGCACTCGCCGGCGTGACCGTAGAACCGGTCCCCTCCGGCTCCGGCCGTTCCAAGAGCGGGGTGCTGGTCACGGACGTCGAACCGGACAGCCCGGCCGAGCGTGCTGGCCTGCGGTCTGGCGACATCATCCGCGAGATCAATCGCAAGCCAGTGAAAAACGTCCAGGACTTCGAGCGGTTGACCAGCCAGCTCTCGCCCAACTCACCGGTTCTGCTCTTGCTCAGCCGCGGCAACGCGACCATCTTCCTGTCCATTTCTCCTGGATAAGGCAAGGCGAGTAGCCCGGCGCCGCGCGCCCGGATGCCTTCTCACGTGCTTCGCCCGCTGCTCCTCGGCCAGCGAAGGAATCGCTATGGCCGACCGGCTCACCGCCCTTACACACTATGCTCCGGATCACCCGCAGGCAGGTGCACGGCACCGCAGGAAAAAGTCTTCCGGGCCTGGACGGACCCGCATGCGCTGACGCAGTGGTTTGCCCCGTCGGACGACTGCTCCACTTTGCCCGCTGACGTGGCTTCCGCGTGTCGGCGGGAGCTATCACATCGCGATGAAGGCTCTTGACAGGATGATCTATACCCGGCCGGCTATCAGGACGTGCCGCCACCGAAATGTCCCAGATCAAGACCGGAAGCGCGAGTAGTGGATACCGGCGTCAGAAAGGCAGTCCGCCGTCCTTCCACTTCCCTTTGTCTTTCGGATGGCCCTTCTTGCCTTTAAATTTGACCCTGTGCTCGTCGTAGAAGAGATACAGCTTGTCCGTATCGAGTTCGAGGCTGACGTAATCAGCCGTGTCGATCACCACAGAAGACGGCAACCTCGCAGATACCTGCCCCGTCCCGCCGCTCAGGTAAAAGTCGGTTCCCATGCTGATGTTCAGATACACGCCCGAAGCCGGATAGCTGAGCCGGATCGAAGCATCCCCGTTTGACCGGCTCGGTCTTTCTCTGACACATTTTGTCGCCCGTACTACCAAATTGTTCTCGTGCGCGGTCGCGGCACCTCGTCTTTTGCAGGCGGTCCTTGAAGAAGGGATTAGACAAGGGATTCGGCGCTGGGTAAGCTTTGCAGCCATCTCCGCGCCGGTCAGATGTTGGCCGGCGACACCGACCGTCCTGCCGACGTACTCCCCGCTTTTTAAGATGCCGAGAGCGCATCTCCCGATATCTTCCGCGGCGATGCCCGGTAATTTCTTGTCGCCCATCGGGAGCGTGAACGTCAGCGTACCGTCCGGACCTTTCTTGGGACCCATCCCGCCACGTGCTTGGCCGCTTCCGCCATGTTCCGTGTCCAGGCGAATTCTTTTTCGGGCGAGCAATGTTCCCAGAAGTTGGTGACGCAGAACACCCCGTAGGCGCCTGCGAACACCCGCCTAAGACTCTCAACCTCATCGAGATCGGCAGCGACCACCTGTGCTCCCAGTTGCGCCAGCTCTTTGGCCTTGTCCGAGCCCACCTTGCGCGTCAGCGCCCGCGCCGCAAACCCTCCATCCTTGTCGTTGACGATCCGCGCGGATCCGCCCGCCGCCCTGCATCCCTGTCGCTCCTACCACCGCGATGATGTCCTTGTCGGCCATGACGATAAACCCCCTCATGACATCGAACGCAACCTGTGCGTGACGCTCGCCCCTCCTTCCTGGGATCAAACGCCTCCACCCCGCACCGCGCTTGACCAAGCCGTTCGGTGCAATTCTCGGCCATCAGGCTAGGTGCAGCCACCCGTCCTTGTCTATTTCAGACGGTCGAGAATCCCCAGCAAGATCGCCTTTCGCTTCTTCAGGTCCTCTCGAAACTCCTGATTCTCCGTATCGGCAATCTCGGCGCCCAGATCGGAAACCGCGCCGTTCAGCGCCCACACCAAGATTTCTCGTTCTTGCGGTTCCAACATCAGTTGCATGATGGGCCTCCGTTGAGCACGTTCATCCGGCGAGCAAGACCGAGGTCCATTGTATCGGGTATGGACGGCAACGGTCACGCGCGCCGGCTCAAGGATCTCCCATTCCCATGCGGCCAATACCCTGCCCTTGGCCAGTCGGATTTGCCGGTTTCGTTCACCGCTTCGATCGTCTTGAAAGGGATTCTCGGCCTGTATGCGGTATGCTTCGATGTGGTAAAGTAAATTGTCGTTCCTGCCCTTACAGAGCCTCAATGGAGGCGACCATGAGATGGCTTGTGCCTCTGCTTCTCCTTGGTATGGTCATCAACGTCTCCGCGCTCGCGCAACCGGCTCAACTGGGTCCTACCGGCGACTTCCGGGTCAACGACCGGCCGGGAACGGCCCCCACGGTCGGGCCGCCTGGAGGGCCGAGTCCGCCTCCAGGGCCGACGCTCTTTCGCGACCTCATCGGCGTCAAACCGCCGGAGGAGATTGTGAAAAACCTCGACAAGGAACTCGGCAGGCGCGCACCCGAGGGTCTCGGTTCACCGCCGGCCGGGCGGTCCCTTGACCTGCAAAGGGATTTCCGCCCCTCAGCCGACAAATTTTTCAAATGACGGCCAAGAGGACCGACAGTCAAGGTTTCGTGCCTCCTTTATATATTTCATCATTGACGCAATCGGCAGGAGCGAGCAACATGGTACCCTTTTCGACCTTCCGGATGGCCTCCGGGCAACGGGAGTGGACGAAACGTGCATTGTGCAACCCGCTAGGGTCGGTGGATATTCGATGATGGGTTCGACGGCCACTCCGTTCTTCCCTCCGGTATGACAACCGTCCAGCTCCTCAATCACAGCCGTGAACCGCACCGCATTCAATTGCTTCGCCTGGAAGAGAGCAACCGTCCGGAAGACCTCGCTGCGGTGCGTCGGGAGCCCCTGCTGGCCTTCGCCCTCTTGGGCAAAGCGAAGAGGGGCCGAATCGAGTCGAACCCGAGGAAGAGGGGAAAGCCGTGGTCTCTCTAGCTCAGGGTTCTTACGTCCTCATTTGCACGATCCCAGCCGCGCGATGGGAGACCGCACGCTGCGCTGGGCCTGCGGAGGTTGTTGCAGGTGGTCAAAGAGACAGCGTCGAAACCGACCTTTTCGGAGCATTCCCATCTGGCGCTGCGCGATTTCCAATTTGACATCGTGGAACGTCTCAGGTCTACCGTCAATCGCGGAGGTCAACCGCAAGAGGTCAGTCTTTTTCTGGCTCGCCGCGGATGCGTCGCCGGACCAGATTCTATCCGCATGGACGCGGGACTACGGTATTCCACTATGCCTCGCCCAAGCGCACCGACCGGGACGACACGTTAGGGTTTCACTTTCGAAACCGCGGGCGCCCGCACATGCTTGGGGCGGACGCCAATCCCGATCAGCCTGGCAGGAATCCGGCGAAGAGACGGAAGTCGCGCGAGGAGGCGAAGAAGAAACGGAGACGCAAGCGGACCCGCCTCTCCGAACACACGTGTGATGACACGATTCTGGATGAAGAGCTGCACGCGCTGGGTCACGCGCGTCGGCCAGTCCCGCCGTTGCTGGACGCAGCGCAGATCGTCGGTCATCAGCCGCTGCTCCCGCAACGGAGCGGCCAAGAGATTCGCGGCCGCGACTGCGGCCTGGATGGCGAGGTTGATGCCGACGCCGCCGATGGGCGACATGGCGTGCGCCGCATCACTGATGCACAGGAGTCCGGGGCGGTACCATTGACGCAACCGATCGACCTGAACGGTGAGCAGTTTGATTGTTTCTCAGTCTTGCAGTTCGCCGACGCGATCGGCCACAAACGGCGCGAGCTGCGCCACACTGTCGCGAAACGGCGACAACCCTCGAGCCTGGAGCTGATTGCGTGAGCCTTTGGGAATGACAAAGCCGCATTGCCAGTAGTCGCCGCGGTTCAGCATGATGAAAATCCGCCCGGTATCGAAGCGCCTGATCGGATCCTCGGGCATCGACCGCTCGACGCGACAGCCGGAACCACAACACACCCAGCGGCGCGCCGAACTCTTCCACCGACAAGCCGGCCTGTACCCGAACGACCGAATGCCGGCCGTCAGCGGAAACGACCAGGTTCGCGCGCACCTCCAACGGGCCATCCGCAGTCTGCGGGTGAAATCCGACTATATGACCTGCCTCCTCGATTAGGCCGGTCACTTCGGCCCGCATCCTCAACTGAAAGCCGGAATACCGCGCTCCCTTTCGGGCGAGGAAGTCGAGAAAATCCCCCTGCGGCATGAACGCGATGAAACGACACCGGGTCGGCAGATGGGTGACGTCCGCCACCGTCAGCGCCAGGTCGCCGAACCGCACATTGATCCGGGGCACCTTCTGGTGGGGCAGCTTCAGCAGATCTTCCAGCAGCCCAAGTTCGTGCAGAACTTCGAGCGTGGAGGGATGAATCGTGTCCCCGCGAAAATCCCGCAGGAAGTCGGCGTGCTTCTCCAGGACAAGCACATCAACGCCGGCGCGAGCCAGCCGCAATCCCAGCATCATTCCGGCCGGACCGCCTCCCGCGATGCCGCAGTGCACCGACATGTGGAATCCTTATCAGTTCGCCGCTGTCTCTCCGCAGTAATCGAGATGCCGGACGCCGGCAGCCTCTTCCTGTCTCTCGTGCCCGGCTGTGCTGACTGGTGCAGTAATTCGGAAAGGGCAACCGTGTTTCGCGCGATCGCCCCCTTCCCTCACTTGGGAGCGGTGCTCGCGTCCTGGACCACGTGACCACGCATGGACTTCTCGACAATGTTGTGCTGAATTTCGAGAGCGATGACGCGGGCGAGCTGATCTGTCGAGAGCGCCCCCATCGGCAGGCCCTTGGTGTCCGCATAAAACGGGTCGTCCGGAGCCGCCGTTCGGTACGTGTTGATCAACACCGCAGCCGGTTGAATCGGATGTTCGCTGTTCCCCACCAGCACGGCCTTGTCTTCCGGAAGCACCCGGGTGCGCGTGGCCCAATCTCGCTGATCGATTTTGACAAACGCGACGCTCCAAATTTTTCCGTTTAGCAGACTGCGGACCGCCTTCGGCGTGTGTTCCGCAAAATAGGGATCCCGCACGATCTTCTGCAGAGCCTCACGGACTCGAATGTCATAGAGCTTGATCGTGGAATCCACGTGGGTCGGCGGAACCAGTGTGGTGGTGCCAATTTCGTAAAACGGTTGCCCCTGCAAGCTCTTCAAGTCGTCCACGGTTCTCAGATACGTGTCGAACAGTTGGCGAAGGAGACGTTCCCGCTCCTCCCCCGACATCTCTCGAATCTCTTTGTCCGTGCGAATCGGAGCGTGTTGGAGGTCGCGTTCGACCGACACGGTTTTGGGCTTGGGGGCGGTATCCGCTTTGCTGACGACCCATTGGAACTCCCTGGCCAGAACCGGAACCAGTTTGTCGGGATGCCCCAGATAGCCCTTGTCCTTGAGTGACGACGCACTGATCAGCAGCTTGACCCGCCCTGGATCTTTCGTGCGGGCGACCAAAAATGAAAACTCTTTCCCGTCCCGATTCACCACGGTGGGCTCAACGACGACTTTGCCAAGCGCGTCTTTCTTCAAGGCTTCATCGAATCGCGCATAGTCGGTCCGATGTTGCGGCATGATGGTGAGGGCATCGATGACTGTCTGGACAGCAGCTTCGACGTGGGTTTGGTCAAGCCCCCGGTCTGCCGGCGTCGCGTTTCCCGTGCCCAGGAAGATCCGAAATGATGCGCCCGGGATCACATATCCTGGCCCGGTTGGCTCGTGGCTCTCTTCCTCCACATGACCCGCATGGCCCTGATGGCTGGCGTGCGCCGGCAGCGCGAGAAAGGTCAACAGGCCCAACACCACTCCGCGCCTGATCCAACGACCGGTATCATCCCTGTCTCCCTGGTCGCGGTCCCACGTGCTCCGCTTCATGTTCTCCCTCCTTCCAGGAACGACTTCTCGCCAAGGCAGATTGCTCCACCATGGGTATTCTACACCTCCACGCTGTGGAGCAGGCGACCGAAAAAAAGGAGCAGCGCAAGTCGTGCCCTATGACGATGAAAGACGTGACCGTGACAGATCCGGCACCATGAGCGCATGCTGGATGACACCGGCGGCTCCTTGGAGTAAATTAAAAATTAAATAACCCGAGAGCGGCAGTATGGCGGACAGAAAATACAGTCAGCGGGGGTACCGGGACTACGAAAAGCCGGAACGAGCAACATCAAAAGGCCCATCAGGCTCGCGTGCGCCCGCGATGCTTCTGAGCCGAACCGTCGTTCGCTGCGCCGACTGCGGGACGCTGCTTCCCTCGCTGACCGATGCGCAGGCCCAGTGTCCCAAGTGCAAAGCAGACCTGCATGCCTGCCAGCAGTGCACCCACTTCGCTCCGGGCCAGCGGTTCGAATGCACGCAGCCGATCCCGGAGCGCGTCACCAACAAGCGTGCTCGCAACGAGTGTACCTTCTTTTCGCTGCGCGTCACGGTCGAGCGGGAAACGTCGTCAGGTTCAACGGACCCTGAAGCCGCGCGGCGCGCCCTGCAGAATCTCTTCAAGAAATAGCACGCAAGGCCGATGTCACACTACACAACTGGCAGTGTGTCTTTCAGGTGTCCGCCAGCACCTCCCAACCTTGCCGGTTGGAATGTTGGGCCGACCGGTTTCTAGAGAAATCCCGAACCCGAAACTGCTGAGACTCGAAGGCTGACTTCCGGCACCATCCCCAACATGAACAGGACCCGTGGGTTCGGTCGAGAAGTCCGGAGTCGCTCGGTCAGCCGACACCCGTTCACATTTCAGGCAGGACGACATCGGCGATGAGAAGGCCAATAACCTTCATAGCAGAATCGCCGTCCACCACGAACAGCACGGTATAACTAAGGTTTGAGCAGCGCGATCCGTGCGAGCTCGTGCAAGGTCTTGTTGTCTTCGACAAAAAGGATGGTGCCCAATCGAGGCGGAGAACTGATCAGCGATGCGGGGTGTTCCATTTGCATCGCGGTCACCTCGTGTTTTGTTAAAGAGGTCCCAGCATGACGACATCGAGCGCCGCCTTGTCGCCCGTAGAGATGTGCCCAAGGGAGCAAACCAGCACCCGCGGAAATTGACACCGCTCCATGGCTCCGACCTCGGTCTCCCTGCGGGAACGAAGCTCAGAAGGGAAGAGGGCAAGAGGCGGGCCAGGAGGTGCCTGGCAAGAAATAGGCCCACCCGAGGGAGCAAGTGGTCAAGCGCTCGGTCTTGATACGAAAAATCGGAAGGGCCTGGTCATCCGGGCAGCGAACGCAACTGGCTGGGAGGACAAAAAATCGGCATAGGCTTGTCGCATGGATTTTCCTTCATTCCAGTGACGGAAAAGAACACGGCCTTGCGCGGTCTTCGATGCTCGTCGACCGCTCACTGCTCAGATCTCCGCGTCTGGCCTTTCTTATCTCCTGTCCCCCATCCCTCAAAATCGTCTCCTCGAGCCGGTTTGCGACCATTCCGAGATATTGCTGCAGTTGCCTGTGTTCCTTAGCGGATCATCTATCTTTTCTGCTTCCCCAACGTTCAACTCGGCCGGATTTCCTCGTGTGCGGCACGGGACGCCGAGGAGCCCCCGCCCCTATCTCAGCGCATCAGCCCGTTGTGCTGTTTCCGTCATTTCTCGCCCGAAACGACTCCCGGAACCTTTTTCTCACTCCGGCCCCTTGACAACCCTGAAGCAGGTTCGGTGAAGAAAAGACTCCCGACCCCTTTTCATGCCTTCGAAGACCTGCGCATCCGGCAGGACCCGCCGGATGTAGGCGACGAGCGCATCGCTGCTGATCATGGAGAACCGGCCTCGGCTGACTGCCGGTTACGTTAGCGCAGGGCCGGCGCCTTCCGCAACAGGGCCGTTCAGGCGTCGCCCCGCCGGCCGTAGAGGAGTGTCACGTTGAGGCGCCGGCTCTCGTAGTCGTCCCTGAAGCAGCACGCATCGCTCTTGTGGAACAAATCAGAATTGAAGATCACGGCCCGGTTCTGCCGGTGCGGAACCGTCACCGCCCGCGCCCCCTGCTTCTCCAGCCAGGCCAGGACCTCGGGCTCCTTGCGCTGGTCGTTATACTCCTTGAAGTTCCACTCCCGCGGGGCCTCCTTGTCCCAGACCACAAGCCCGCCATGGTCGGGGTCGAGGTTGGCCTCATCCGGCGTCAGCCAGAAGTTGACGTTCACCGCCGCCGCGTCCGCATGCATGGCCAGCGCTTTCAAAGCGTTGTCCTGCTTGAACGACCAGGCCTGCATGAGCCGATGCTGCTTGAACACGCCAGGCAGCTTCAGGCGCAATTCTTCGGCAATCTGGAGGAGCAGCGGGCAGGCAAAACCGTCACCAAGGAAGGTGCCGAGGTAGCCGTTCGGGTAATCCTGTTTCCAGATGGTGGACTCCAGGCAGAACCGGCGCAGGGACGCCAGCGCGTCGGCCTTCAACAAATTGTCGACGACCACGATCTCTGGCTTGCCGGCGAGGTAGCGCGCTTCGATCGCCGCCGCGTCCAGCGCAGGGTTGACCGCGCCACCGGGGATGCGAGCACAGTCGGCAACGTAGAGGATTCGGTTGAACGACGGCGCGATGGCTTCGGCTTCCTCCCGACTGAGCGGCATCCGCCAGGAAGCCTCCCGGTCCTGCGCCGCCCGCGCACGGAGGCGCTGGAGCATTTCGAGGTACTCCCGGTGCTCCTCACCCAGCCGCCCGCGCGCCATCAAGTACTCGACCTGTTCGGCATCGTGCTTCACACGCGCCTTCGAGACCGTCGCCTCCTGGATCGGCCGGCCGTGGTTATGCTTGATCTCCGCCGATGCCCGAAAATCTTCGACGGCGCGTTCCAGATCGCCCTGCCAGAGATAGGCGAACGCCCGGTCATAGTGGGCCTTCACATGGCCCGGTCTGAGAGCCAACGTGTCCGTGAAGGCCGCGATGGCTTCCTCCAGCTTCCCCTGGCCCCTCAGCGCCACGCCCAGATTGTTCCGGGCCTCGAGATGCTGGGGGTTGTACCGCAGCGCCTGCTCATACTCTGCAATCGCCTGCGCAACATGTCCCTGCTCTTTCCAGAGCAACGCCGAGGTTATTGTGGGCTTCGGGAGAGGACGGGTTCAGCTTGATCGCCTGCCGGTAGGCCTCCTCGGCCCGGTCTGGGCGCCCTTGCTCCAGCAGCACGTTGCCGAGGTTCCCCCAGGCTTCCACATAGGCAGGGTTCAGCTTCACGGCGCGCCGGTAGGCGTCCCCAGCCTCATCGAGTTTCCCCTGCTTCTGCAGCACGACGCCCAGATTGAAGCAGTAGGGCGCCTTCGCGGAATCCTCTCGAATGGCGTCGGCGATGAGGCCGGCCGCCTCGTCGAGGCGGCCGGTCTTGTAGGCGATCAACCCCAGCAGGTGCAGCGAATCGGCGTGACGGGGCTGGTGGACGAGGATCTGCCGGTAGAGTTCCGCCGCCTGTTGCAGGCGGCCGGCCTGATGGTGGGCCAGGGCCTGGGAGAAGATCGGCTGCAGCGGACCCAGAGCCTGCGGTCCCTGCCGCTTGTCCTGTTTTCTCCGCTCGGCCCGATTCATGGCTGTAGGCTAGGACGGTAGTGGAAGCCTGTCAAGGCGGGCTTGCGCGGAGACGGCCCTCCCCGCCACAATAGTCGCCGAGATGACGGCCCGCACCAGTCCGGTGCGGACCCATTCGCCGACCAGGAGGCAGACCATGCGAGAGACACGTGGCTATGCGCCATGAGCGCCGGGGCGCCCCTGGCACCCTTCACCTTTTTTTTCCGCCGGGACCCAGGTCCGCACGACGTCCTCGAAATCAGGGGAACGGTCGCGCAAGTGGGCGCGAAGGTGAAGCGATTCAGGCCCGGCGACCTAGTCGGGGTCGGCTGCTTCGTGGACTCCTGCCGGACCTGCCCCTCGTGCAGGCGGGGCGAGGAGCAGTACTGCGAGACGCACACGGCCTGGACCTATAACGGCACGGAGATGGACCGGAAGACACCGACCTACGGCGGCTATTCGACGCAGGTCGTCGTGGATGAGCGTTACGTGCTGCGCATGCCGAAGGCGTTGCCGCCGGAGCAGGCCGCGCCCCTGCTCTGCGCCGGCATCACCACCTACTCGCCGCTTCGGCGCTGGAAGGCGGGCCGCCGCCACACGCTGGCCGTCGTCGGCCTCGGCGGCCTCGGCCACATGGCCGTGAAGATCGGCGCCGCCCTGGGCGCGACGGTGACGGTCCTGAGTCACCCGGAAAAGAAACGGCAGGACGCGAAGCGGCTCGGCGCCGCCGAGTTCGTCGTCGTGTCCGATCCGGCCTCGCTCGCTGCGCTCGACCGGCGGTTCGATTTCATCCTCGACACGGTCTCGGCCTTCCACGACGTCAACGCCTACCTGGAGACGCTCAAGACCGACGGCACGATGACCCTCGTGGGCGCGCCCGACAAACCCCTCGCGCTCAACGGACTCCCCCTCGTCGTGCGCCGCAGACGGCTCGTCGGCTCGTGCATCGGCGGCATCTCGGAGACACAGGAGATGCTTGATTTCTGCGCCCGGCATCGCCTGTCCGCCGATGTCGAAGTGATTCCCATCCAGGAAGTCAACGCCGCCTACGAGCGCGTGTTCCGCGGAGACGTGCGGTATCGGTTCGTCATCGATCTGCCGTCGCTGAAGTGAGTGTTACAGCCCGATCGTTTCGATCAGCCGGAGATCGTCTGGGGACAGCGTGAACTGCTCGCAGTTGAGATCCTCTCTCATGTGCTGGGGGTTCGTGGTGCCCGTCAACGGCAGCATCCCGATTTGCATGGCGAATCGAAACACGACCTGCGCGACACCGACGTTGAACCGTTCGGCGATAGCCCGTACCGCCGGGTCGGCTAGCACCTGACGATTGGCAGTCAACAGGGAAAATCCCTGGTAGACGATGCCGCGCGCCCGGCAGTTGTCTCACACCGCCCGATCCCATCCGAGCGCGGCGTAACAGCGGTTCTGCACGACCATCGGCCTGTGCCGGGCCCGCTCGCAGAGGAGCGCAAGCTGGTCGGCCGTCACGTTGCTGATCCCGATCAGTCGGGTCTTCCCCTCGTCATAGAGCCCTTCGATGGCTGCCCAGACCTCCCATCTGCGGCTCCCAATCCATGACGCGAATAGGGTCCGTGCAAGAGATATGAATCGAGGTAGTCCGTGTGGAGGTGCGCCAGCGAGCTGTCGAAGGACTGCCTCACCGCGTCGTGAGATCGGCCTTGGGATCATAAGGCGTGCGGCGGTCCTGACCGCTGGCCGGGGTGAACTTGGTCTGGAGGAACAGCGACTCCCGCGCGATCCCCCACCGCGCCAGGGCCAGCAACGCGTCTCCGACCAGCGCCTCTTCGTAGTGAATCAACTGGTTGGCCGTGTCGAGGGCCCGGAAGCCCGCCTCCACGGCCAGTTGGACGAGGTGCGTCGTGGCCTCCTTCTTCCACGCGGTGCCGTACATCCAGGACGGAAGCAACACGTTGTTATAGGTCTTCAAGGGCATGATGCAGCCTCTGGAGATACTCGCATACCCCTGTTCCCCGTTTCCTGTCCAGTCGTGCCAGAATCTCGTGCCGGAGGATTGACGTTGAGCGGGCGACGTGGTTGATAATCAGCCCCTGTCAATTGCCTAAAGACCACCAAGGAGGCTCGCATGCTGCGGACGATCGGATTGCTGACCCTCTCGATGCTGCTGATTGGACTCTCCGGCTGCAGTTATCTCTTCTATCCCCGCGCGAAGGAGTTCGCGGCCAAGGCGAAGGGCGACACCGGCGTGGACACGCTGATCAACCTGTCCGCCATGATGGAGACCAGCGCCAAGGCTGCGAAGGGTGGCAAGGGATACGATCAACCCCTCGACGATCTCCACAATCAGCTCCACGCGCTGATGGATTCGTTCTGCGACGTGACGGAGGCCCAGTCGAAGACGCCGGCCTATACGCTGGCCGTGACGCACAAGAAGGAACTCGGCGCGGTTTTCGGACGGCTGTGGAAATTCAAGGACGACCAGCCGCAGCGGGACCAGCATCTCGATCTGCTCGTCGCCGAGCTGAAAGAACTGCGCGAAACCTTGCAAACGCTGAAGTGACATCCCGGAGCCACTGGTCATCAACTCTTGATCCACAGGGGAGACATTTCGCATGACGCAGCCCCAGACACCGCAGCAGGTAATCGAAAGCCAACGGCAGGACTGGAATCGTGTGGCCAGCGGCTGGGAAAAGTGGGACCGGCTGTTCGACGAGCAGATGGCGTTTCTGAACCATCGGCTGGTGGCCGACGCGCGGCTCCGACCGGGGATGCGCGTGCTCGATCTCGGGTCCGGCACCGGCTATCCCGCACTGCTGGCCGCGCAGATAGTCGGGCCGGACGGCGCCGTGATGGGTATTGATCTCGCCGAGCGGATGCTGGACGTGGCGCGCCGCAAGGCCTCGTCGCTGGGCCTCGCGAACGCTGCCTTTCAGACCGGCGACGCGACCGCGCTCCCGTTCGACGCGAACTCGTTCGACGCCGTGACGAGCCGCTTCTGCCTGATGTTCCTGCCGGATATTCCTCAAGCCACTTCCGAGATCTCCCGCGTTCTGAAGCCTAGTGGCTGGCTGGCGTCCGCCGTCTGGTCCGCGCCGGAGAAGAATCCCTCGATCGCGCTCTCGATGGCTGCGATCCGGCAGGTCGTCGAGCTGCCGCCGCCCGACCCGACCGCGCCCGGCATCTTCCGGCTTGCCAAGCCGGGAGATCTTGCCGGGATGTTGCAGCAGGCCGGATTGACCGACGTGGCGGAGCAGGAGTTTCTCGCCGAATGGTCCTACGCCTCCGCCGAGGAGTATTACACGAGCCTTCTGGAAGTCGCAGCGCCGATCCAGAACCTCATGACGAAGCTTTCGGATGCGCAAAAGCAGGAAGTCAGGCGCCTGATCATCCAGGCCGCGTTGCAGTACCGGCGGGGCGACCGGATCGTCTTTCCCTTCGCCGTCCGGTTCGTGTCGGCGCGCAAGCCGCTCTGAGAAAATCCGTGCCCGCGAAGCAGGACGACTTCAAGGATTTCGTGCTCGATCAGTTATCAGGCCTGCGCGGCGTCACCTGCCGTTCCATGTTCGGCGGCTACGGGCTTTATCAAGATGGCGTCTTCTTCGGCATCATCCACAAGGGCCGGCTCTTCTTCAACACGGACGAGGCAAGCCGTGAGGCCTATATCGAACAGGGCATGAAACCGTTCCGGCCCAGCGCCAAGCAGACGCTCAAGACCTACTACGAAGTGCCGGTGGATATCATCGAGGATCAGGAGCGACTCACTGAGTGGGCAATGCAAGCCGCCCGATCCAACTCGACGGCCGCCGCGAGCACAGCGAAAGTCAGGAGATGAGCCGACGTGCCAGCCGGTCCGTCAATACACGATCACTGTATCGGCTGAAGTCATAAGTTGCACCATCCGGTCCAGCGGGACCGGAGTCACTGCAGAGGCGACCCGAGTCGGATCGATCTTATACAGCAGCATCATGGTCTGATTCCCATAGATTTCGACGCCCAGCTTGTTCTTGAGAAAGTCGAAATACTCGCCGTAATTGTGCGGGATCTGCTCCAGCGGCACACCCATCTGTTCGGAGAGACTTTGCCGTTCTCGCTCGGGCAGACCAGCGCGATCGAGCGCGGTTGAGTCTGATCCGATCAACCCTCTGAACCACCCAAATCCTTTCGTCACTGACGTCACAGCACTGGCATCCACCAGGATCGTGACTTTGTGGCCCGCCTTGACCGCCGCCCACGCCACGTTAGGGACCGCACAGATCTGGGCATCGTCCAGGGCGAGTGAGGTTTTCATGTGGATCAGAACTCGCTTTGCAGCGGCTTCTTGAGCTTCGACTGTCGCGGCTTCGAGCAAGACACTGCCGAGGGCGAGGACCATCACGGTGACAAGCGATCGCCTCATGGTTCAATCTCCTGGTTGGTGTTGAACTGTTGGATGGTGTCAAGCCGCGCAGCAAGACAGCTTGCTCACATCCTTTTTGAAGGTCAGCGCGGCCAGTTTGAGTCCTTCTGCCATGGTCAGATAGGGATGAAACGTGTCGGCGAGATCCTGCACGCTCAGCCCGAAGCGGATCGCCAGCGTCGCCTCCTGGATCACTTCTCCCGCCTCCGCCGCGAGCACATGTGCGCCGAGCAACCGGCCGGTGCCTTCTTCGGCCACCAGTTTGATCAGGCCTTTGGTGTTCCGAGCGGCCAACGCGCGCGGGACATGCTGAAGAGAGAGGACGGCAGTCTGCACACGGAGACCTTGTTCCTTGGCCTGACGTTCGGTGAGGCCCACACTGGCGATCTGCGGATCAGTGAACGTGACGTGCGGCAAGGCGGTGAGATCGAAGATTCTGGCGACGCCGGTGAGGGCGTTCTCGGCCGCCAGTCCACCAGCATAGGCGGCCACGTACACGTACATGGGATCGCCGATGCAGTCGCCGGCCGCATAGATGTCCGGGTTGGTGGTCTGTAAATAGTCGTTCACTACGATCTCGGCTTTCGCTCCCACCTTCACACCTGCCGCTTCCAGCCCGTATCCGCTGGTGTTCGGGCGTCGGCCGGTCGCGACCAAGAGACGCTCCGCCCGGCAGATCTCCGCCTTCCCGTTCGTTTCGGTGTGCACGAGGTATTCTCCCTCTTGGCGCTCGACCCGAGTGATTCGGACGTTCGTGCAGATTCGGACTTTTTCGTCTTCCAGATAGCGAACGAGCGCCTGCCCGATCTCCGGCTCCTCTGCTCTCGCCACATGCGGCCCGGATTCCAGCACCATCACCCGGACCCCGAACCGGGTAAAGAGCTGCGCGAACTCCAGACCGATACTGCCGCCTCCGATGATGATCATCGACGCCGGCAGCGCATCCAGGCTGAGGGCCTGCTCACTGTCGAGAAAGCCCGCTTCGTGAAGTCCCGGTATCGGCGGCACCCAAGGCGAAGAGCCGGTCGCGACGAGGATCTTCTCCGGCTCATAGACAGTGCCATCGACGCGCACCCGTCGTCCGCCTAAGAGCTGAGCTTCGCCCCGGATGATCGTGATGTTCGGATAGACGGCGGCGACATCGACATACTTCCCTTGGCGCAAGGCGGCGACCAGTTCATCCTTCTGCCGGACCACCCGCTGCCAGTCGGAGGGAGGCGGACAGGCCGTGAGTCCCTCGAATTGCGGGTAGGCTGAGTGGTAGCAGAGCTCGGCGGCTTTGATCAGCGTCTTCGACGGCACGCAGCCGATGTTGACGCAAGTGCCGCCGATCGTCCCTTTCTCCACGATAGCCACCCGTGCTCCGAGCTCCGCCCCCTTGATCGCCGCGGCAAAGGCCGCTGACCCGCCGCCGATCGTCAGCAGGTCGTATCCCTTCCCTCCAGAGACAGGCACGTTGTGCGGAAGTTCCACTTCGCGGCGTTCAGCAAGCACGGCGCGATAGCCCGCCTTTTGGACTGCGCCTACCAGGTCGGCGTTTGTCACTCCCGTCTTGGCAACCACCGTTGCCTGTCCCGTCCGCCAGGAACCCACTGTGGCCCGTTCCACGCCTGGCACAGCCTTGAGCGCTTCGATCACATGCCGGGCACAGCCATCACAGGTCATGCCCTCGATTCGCAATATGATCTGAACCCGGTCTCTCACGTTGACCCCTCCTCAACAAAGGAGTTTCGTTCACACCTCAATCAGTCGCAGATATTCCCAGTCTGCATCTCTCATGAACGAAACAGGTTCGACCGGTTGGGATTGAGACGTGACTCAGCGCGTGTGGGATGCCCGTTTCTCAGCCGCGAGCACGTCACCCAGGCAACAGCGGCCGGATGGGTTTTCCACCTCACAGCGGCAGTTCCCGGCCTTGACCTCGGCCCGAATCCGAGCGGAGGCGGTCGAGCGCCCGGTTTGCGCAACCTCCTCGCGGATCATGCGCTCGGTTACGTTGAAGCAATAGCACACGGGGATCGGATCCTCAGTCTCCTTGAGTCCCACCCGCACCCGAAGTTGGGTTTTCAGCACCTGCGAGCCGTCCCCCGTGTAGTACACCACCGGACAGGTCTGGGTTTCGCAGAAGGCGTAGGCCCTTCCGTTGACGGTGTTACGAAACTCCGGCCTAATGAGGGCTTGGACCGTCTCGTGAGCCACCGGCTTTCCAGGCTGGTTGCAGGAGTGGCAAGCCTCCGGCTGTTTCTGCTCAGGCCCCGGCGGGAAGTTCCGGCAGCAATCACTCATACTTCACCCCTCCTGTCTTATCGGCACCAGCAGCTATGTTTGCATCGCCAGCACAGCACTGATGGCCGGTGCCCGCACGCGGTCCGGACAACCCGTACACCAAGATCCCGAGAAAGACGAGCAAGGCCGGAAGCAGAACATAATCGAGGTACCCGGTCAGCGCGGCCAGTCCGGCTGCCCCGAGTAACAGAACGAGAATCGGCGTGAAACAGCAGAGCGCGGCCACGCCTGCCCCGATACTACCGATCCACACCCACCGTTTTCTGGATTCCTGTTCCATGGAATGTCCTCCTGTATTCCGGCACTGACGCGTGTCGTTGTTTGATCAGTCATGAGCCGGTGAAACGCCTCATTACCGTTTGATCTGCGGCGGGCGGGAATCCGTGACAATCCGAAATCGGACATCCCCGGCGTGTGTGGAGGCTGAGACCTGAGGCCCCAGGTACAGGTCTACTCGGTAGAGGCCCGGCGACCAGCCCCCTTCTGGCCGGGACAACCGGAAATAGCCGGACCGTTCATTCAAACCGAGCAGGACCTGATCGGTCCCTACCACCGTGTTGGGCGGCAGCCCAGTGGTCCGCTCGGCGATCCAGCGGCTGGTGAGCTTGAGATCGAAGTTTTCCTGATTGGTCGTCAATTGGAAGACCACATAGATTTCCGGCTCGTCTGAACGGAACGTATCCGTCGGATTGACCGGGATGAACTCGTGCAGCCCGGTCTGGAGGTCGTCCTGGATCATGTCGCGCGCCGTCATCACCTGGCGAAAAGCTCCTCGCACTGTCTCGGTGTTGATCGGGGCAAGCTGCCCGCTAATCGGGATGGGCTCGATGAGCTGATGGCCGTTGGCCAAGGGCGGGATCGGATATTCATACGGTTCCGGACCGAGCCGCTCGCCTCCGAGAGGCTTCTCGGCCTGGGTGTCCGGCTCAACCACGGGGACATGCTGCCGGGCTTCATCCAGCGCCTGTTGCACTTGTGCCAGGTCCGGGAAATTTAAGGCATAGAAGTCTTCGTGGCGCCAGTCCCGGATCTCCAGGACGCGCTCGAACCGAGCGATCGCCTCTTGCCACCGGCCGAGTTTGGCCAGACAGCGGCCGATTTGGAAGACCGAATCCGGATAAAACTCGGCGAACTTGGTCAGATCGATGCCCTGCTGAAATGCTGTGATGGCGTCTTCATAGCGGCCCAGCTCCATCAGGACTCGTCCCAGATCGTAGAGAGCCCGATGGTCTTCCGGATTGAATCCGAGGGCCTTTCTCAAGGCAACCTCGGCGTCCGCATAGCGGCCCTGCTCCATCAACTGCCAGGCTTCGCCTCGGGCCAAGACGGCCTCCTTCAGATTTCGCTCCGTGTACCACGGGAGTTTCCGAAGCGTCTGCGACGGATCAAACCGGCGGCCTTTGTCATAGCTTTCTCCTCGCAGATGGGAGAGCAGGTCCTTTGCCGATGCCCACTCAGGTGATCCGACTTCCGTACGCGTGAGGACGAGATCGAGTTGTTGACGGGCCTCCGTGTAATCGAGCACGTCATACAAGGCCCGGGCGAACTGCAGGCGAATGCCCAGATGATCGGGAGCCAGCTCAACGGCCCGTCGATAGCTCACGACCGCTTCCTCCAGACGATCCACCTGGCTGAGCCCTTGCGCCAGTCGGAGATGCGCCAGCGGATTGTCGGGGTCCAGCCGGGCGATGTCCCTGAGGCTCGCGAGGGCTTGATGGTGCGCCCCCATCCGATCCAGCAGCGCCCACAGGGACCAATGCACGTCCAGCGCCTCAGGCGCAAGGACCGCTGCTTCGCGGTAGGCCGCTATTGCTTCCTCATTGCGCCGGAAGGACATCAGAACATCCCCGCGCAGCTTCGGGATCCGATAGTCACTCGGCGCAAGGCGCGCCGCTTCTCTCAGCCGATCAAGCGCCAGATACAGCGTGTTCTGATGCACAAAGTCTTCGGCTTCTGCCAGCACTGCTGCGAGGTCTTCACCCTTGGCCGACGGTGGGAATAGCCCTAGGAGAGCCAGCAGGAGGCCAATTCCAACCGTCCCCCCAAGCCGCCAGTCAGTTCCGCAATCGGCTCTGCACAATCCGTTCACCATGGCACCCGTTTGTTGGCCGGCTCAATGCGCACAACACTGGACCGAGGAGGCCGACTGCTCGCCGCGGATGACCTCCTTGTACGCCGCGTACGCTTTGAGCGCCCACTCTTCGCCCGGACAGCCCTGCATGGTCATGGCCACTTCGAGGAACTCAATCAATTCCTCCTGCGTGATGCCTTTCTCGCAAGCCATCTGCACATAGGCCCGGATGCAGGGTTCGCAGCGGATCGCGATGGAGATGGCCATGGCCGCAAGCAGCTTATACTTGGCCGGCACTGTCGCGTCGCGATAGGCGTCCTGGCGCATCCGGAGCAGCCCGCCGGTGACTTTCGGGCTCAACCTTCTCAATTCGGCAAATAGTCCAGTCTCCACATTGGCTATTTGATCCATGATGCTGTCTCCCTCTTCTCATCTCTGCCATTTTGTCCAGCGTGTCGCGAATTGCTCGCAGCGAGTAGCTCAGCGCACCTGGCAATTGGCCGTGAGCTGCCAGCTATGGCTTGACCTGCCGAGCATTATACGCCGATAGCGGACTGCCGGCCGCTTCGATAGCCTTGACCAGTGCTTCCACACCTGTCTTCTCCGGATCGAACGTCACCGAGGCGCGCGCGTCCGCATAATCGGAGAAAAAGATCCACCTCTTTCCCACCCTGATCTCGACCGTGCTGACACCGGGCACCTTAGCGAGGGCGGCTTTCACGTCCTTGACGCAGGCCCCGCAGGTCATGCCGTCAATCTGCAAGGTCACCGTCTGAAGCCCCTGGCTCTCAGCCGCAAATCCCCGGAATCCGACCAGGCTCAGCATCATGATCCCGACCAGGCTCGCCGTCTGCTGAATGAGTCTCCACATTCCCGATCTCCTCCTTTCCACCCCTCACCCTTCCCTCTCCTACAAGGGGAGAGGGCTACGATTGATCACAGCCCCAACCAATACGGGGCCAGGAGCAGCCCCAGCGCGAGGACTGCCAGGACCCACAGTAGTGTCCGATTTGTCCCGCTCGTCGCTCCCGGAGCACACACTTGCCCCGGCGCGCACACGGCGGACTTTGGTTTCCGGTAGGCCAGATAAAAGCTGAGGCCCAGCAACAGAACCGTCAGGCCGATAAACCACAGCCGGTAGGGCAAGAGTACCTTCAGGAATCCGGCCGTGCCGGCCAGGAAGCCTGTGGCCCCCACGCCCACGCCAAGAGCTGCGAATACCACCGGCCCAATGCAGCAGATCGACGCGAGGAAGGCCGTGATGAGCCCGCCCAGCGATGCGGCCGTGATCACGGTTTTCTTGGGCTCAGCCACGGACCCATTCGGCGGTTGCTGCGTTGCCATGGCTTCCGACCACCTCCGTCAGGGTTGGCCAATACCGGCACTTCTCAACCGATCGGCCGTGATTGGTTCTCGCCGGCAGCAGTCCAGCAACACGCCGTTGACCGCGACGGCCGGGACCGCAGTGATCCCGTACCACTTCGCCTTCTCCCGGCGCTCGTCGGTCGCACAGCCTTCCCGCAGGTCGTATACCTGGACCTCACAGTTTGGGCAGGCTAGCGACCGGACCAACCCGACTGCCTCTTCACAGAATGGACAGCCGGCCGTGAACACCTCAACGCGTCGTGTTGCGGGTACCATTGTTACCCCTCCTTCCTTTCTGCTCCAGCACCTGTAGTATCGGACACTGATTAGTAAGCTGCCCTTCCTGGCAGGCGCGGATCAAACGTCGCAGCGCCGTCGCAAGCGATTGCAGGTCACGCACTTTGGCCTCCACGTGTTTCAACTTTGCCTCCGCTTTTCGTTTGACATCCCTACAGCGGGCCTTCGAATTCACCCGAAGAGCGAGGAGTTCTTCAATCTCATGGAGCGTGAAACCCAAAGCCTGTGCGTTCTTGATGAAGCGCAACCGTCGAATCTCTTCATCGCCATAGAGGCGATATCCCGACGGACGCCGCGCGGTCGGGTTCAAGAGGCCAAGCCGCTCGTAGTAACGGATCGTCTGGATATTGACGCCGGCCGACTTGGCTAGCCGCCCGATGGTCAATTCAGGAGTCACGCTTCCACCTCGTTCATTACGTTACACCCTGTACCAGAGTATCGAGTCAAGCGGAATGTTGCCCCATACCCATCTGTAAGCTGGCTCACAGAGACACGATGCGTCACGACATACGATGCGTGTGTGGCGTTACTGGATATCTTCATTCATGAGGGCTGCGCGTCCGAGCACTCGGCTCGGCGCGTCGCCGCCGAAATCCAGCGGGAATGTCCGACATGGACGATCGCTATGCAGCAACTGGGCAACACGCGCGGACGCGCCGGGCGTCATCGCTGCGCCGACGTTCGTGCTGGATGGGCGGATGGTGGCCGTGGGAATTCCGCGCACCGAGTGGCTGCTGAGGACACTGCGCGAGTGGATCGAGCGCGTCCCTCGATGGACTGGTGAACAACTATGCATCCCGGAAAACGGTTAGGGGCCAGTCTGGCAGGCGCAGCGGTGCTTGCCATGATCATGATGTGGCCCATCCATGCCGGTTGCCGTCACGCGACTTCGACTTATCAATCCACAGTGTTCGGTAGATCAAATCGTCCAGGGTGGGCCCGGGAAAGACGGCATTCCAGCAATCCTGAGGCCCTCCTTCGTTTCGGCTTCGGAGGCAACCTTCCTGGCGGATGAAGACCGGATTCTTGGAATCGCTCGGGGACAGGAAGCGAAGGCCTATCCGATCAAAATCTTGAACTGGCATGAGATCGTCAACGATACGATCGGAGGAAAGCCTGTCGCGGTCACCTACTGCCCGCTCTGCGGGACCGGGATCGCCTTCGACGCCCAGCAGCAAGGAGGTCGCTACACATTTGGCGTGTCAGGCCTCCTCTACCAAAGCGACCTGCTCATGTATGACCATCAGACCAACAGCCTTTGGTCGCAGATCGCCATGGAGGCCATCGCCGGGCCGCGAACCGGCGCACGGCTCACACCGATTTATCTGGAACACACCACGTGGCACGAATGGCGCTCGGCTCATCCCACCACGCTCGTGCTCTCCCTGCGGACCGGCCATCAGCGAGACTATAACCGCGACCCGTACCTTGGCTACGCTCAGCGCCCCGATTTGATGTTCGAGGTATCCCGAACGGACCGGCGTTACCATCCGAAAGAATGGGTCATAGGGATCGAGATCAACGGGGTCTTCAAAGCCTACCCCTTTTCCGAACTCAAGAAGGCTCCCACTCCGCTGATCGACTGGGTTCACGGACGACTTGTCCGGATTCGGTACAACGACGGGGCTCGAAGCGCCACGGTCACGGATGACCAGGGACGCCCACTGGCTTCCGTCATGGCCTTTTGGTTCGCGTGGTACGCGTTTCATCCCGGCACACAGATCTTCACGACTCCTTGAATGCCTGAAACGATCGAGATCGTGCAACCACGGCGAGATCGTTGCCCTCCCTGCCTGCAGGCTGGTCGTCACAGTCATCCTGGTGCATCGCGTCGGAGCAATGGCAGTGCGACACTGGCCGAGTCTTCGTTCGAGACCCGCGACGTGATGACACGAGGCGCGGTCGGTCATGCTCAGTCAGCCAATCAGAGCACGGTAATCACCCCGGCGGCGGATATTTCCTCGGGAAGTACAACTTTCGCTCGACCCGCTGGTTGATGCTTCGGCGGGAAGCTAGGAAAGCAGGCGAGACAACCCTTTCTCGTTCACAATCATGATGATGCGGCCGTCCGTGCGAATGAGACCGCCGTCCCGAAACTGCCCGAGAATCGTGCTCACGGTCTCACGGCTGCAACCGACGAGATTGGCCATCTCCTGATGGGTCAGCTTGACGCGGAGGCGGACCCCGCTTCCCTCCGCCACGCCGTCGCTCTTGCAGAGTTCCAGTAGCAGGTGCGCCAGCCGCGCCGGGACGTCCCGGAAGACCAAGTCCTCGACTCGACTTTGGATCTTTTTGAGCCGGAGGCCAATGAGCTTGGTCAGCTTGACCGTGATGTTGGGGTGCCTGGCCAGGTACCGTTCGAAATCCTTCCGCGGAATCACGCAAATGAGCGCATCATCAAGGGCCTCGGCCGATGTCGAGCGAGGGGCGTCTTCCAGCACTTCCAGCTCTCCGAAGACTTCTCCGGGTTCTATGATGTCAAAGGTGACTTCTTTCCCGCTGGGCGCCGTATTGGAAATTTTGACCCGCCCCTGCTTGAGCAGGTACACGTTGTTGCTCGGATCGCCTGTAAGGTACAAGGGCTGGTGTTTCTTGACCTGCTCCATGCGAGTGATCCGCTCCATTTCCTGCATCTCAACCGGACTGAGATCATCGAACAAGCGGATATGCTTCAGATACCAGAGTTTGGTTGTCGAGGGTCGGGGTTGCACCATGCCGGGACTCCAGCGCGAATACGCCTAGCCCATCGAAGAATGAGCGCACGCGCAATTCTGCGACTGGCTCGCCCTTGTCATCCAGCTTACAGACTCCGCACAGCTCTCGCGATAGCTTTTTAATAAAACACTCGTCAACCAGGAGGTGGAGTATGTGGAGCACACGCATCGTGATCGCGAGCGTCGCAGGATTTTTCATCGGGTGCGCCTGGCAGACCAGCGGGACCGCCGGAGAGGGGAAAAACGCGCCGGCCGCCGAGGCCTTGAAAAACGTCGGGCCAACATTAGCCCGAGCATACACCTTCGAGCCGTTCCACCCGGGGATGCCTGACCATCTCTGGATGGATGCCGGCAACGGACGCGGAGTCTTTCTTCACTTCAACAAGCCGGTCACAGATCCTACCGCCATGGTGATTTTTGTGGGCGAAGGGGTGAAAGGCCGGTTCTGCGCCGAAGACCAGCCCGATGGCGGCAAGACTGGCTTCGTCCATTTCCATCGGTCCCGTACGCCTGCCGGGGAAACTGGCATGGCGGCCCATGGTCATGGCGGAAAGCCGGCGGAGGAGGGGTACTGGCTCAAGCACATCGCCGTCGCGGAATTCGACATGATGGGGATGCATTTCACGCCGGGCACGGCCATGAACTTTATGCCGACACCGGCACCCAAGTGCGGGGCGTGAGCAGCGGAGCGCAGCTCGTGAGGGCGAATGTAACCCCAACCCGCTGGCTCTCACGAGCACGCGCTCGTTCCATCTATCACGTGTTGCAGGGAGAAAAACAAACCATGTCTTAAGGTGGCAATCATCGTGCTCGCGGATACGGAGTCGCACGGCGATCTCGGCCGTGTGGTGAACGCGTTGGAAGCGGTGAAAGAGTTCAAGGAAGCCAGGGACGACGTGCAGCTTATCTTCGACAGGGCTGGTACGAAGTGGATTCCCGAGCTGTCCAAGCCGGGTCACAAGATCCACGGCCTCTTCGAGGCGGTGAAAGATCGGATTGCGGGCACCTGCGAGTTCTGCCCCAGCGCCTTCGGCGTGAAGGACAAGGTGACGGCCTGCGGTGTGAAGCTGACGGGAGAATACGACAGCCATCCGCGCTTCAAGAAACTGGGGTCTCATTGCTACCAGGTCATCACGTTCTAGCCACGAGAGTCCCGTGTAAGATGCCCGGGTTTCGAACGACGAACATGTAAACCATGGTGCTCCATCAACCAACTCACGAGATCGTCCCCAACGGCGTTGACAGAGCCCGGCTGATCCGGTATGGTCTCGACCGCTCGCGCACGGAGAATTCGCACAAGAGGCCGGCATGATCGACGAGATCGCGCAAAAGGTGAGCGAGCGTTACGCAAGGGCCGCCGCGACCGGCGAGCAGATGTGCTGTCCGTCCGGCTACGACTTCACCGACCTCAAGACGTTCATTCCGGAGGAGGTTCTGAGGATTTCCTACGGCTGTGGCACGCCGGCCGGGCTGGACACGGTGCGGCCCGGCGAGACCGTGCTGGATATCGGCTCCGGAGGCGGGATTGACTGCTTCGAGGCTTCCCGCCGTGTCGGGCCGACCGGACACGTGATCGGCATCGACATGACCGACACGATGCTGGAGATCGCCCGGCGCCACGCGCCGATCGTGGCGCGGAACCTCGGCTACCCCTCCTCCAACGTGGAATTCCGCAAGGGGATGGCCGAATCCATGCCGGTAGAGGACGGCAGCGTGGACCTGATCATTTCCAATTGCGTGATCAACCTCACCCCGGACAAGCGGAAGGTCTTCCGCGAGATGTTCCGCGTGCTCAAACCGGGCGGGCGCTTCACGATCTCGGACATCGTGTCGGATCAACCCGTGCCGCAGTACCTCGTGCATGATACGGAGAAATGGGGCGACTGCCTGTCTGGTGCGCTGACCGTGACGGATTACATGGGTGGGCTTAACGAAGCCGGATTCTTGGGCGTCCACCAGGTCAAGTTCGCGCCGTGGCGGGTCATTGACGGCATCCACTTCCTCTCTCTCACCTTGACCGGCTATAAGCTCCCGGCGGAGGAACTCAACGGGGCTCGCTTCGCCACGCTCTTGGGGCCGTTCACGAGAGCCGTAGATGAACTGGGGCAGGTCTTTCGGCGTGGAGAACCCCAGGCCGTGGACGCCCGGAGTGCCCGATTACTGCAACAGCCGCCCTATGAGCCACTGTTCCTTCTCTCGGAAACACCGACGCCGCTTTCGCCTGATGACCCGCGTCTCGTTGCGATTCTTCCCGAGCAAGCTCCCTGCGTGTGGCAGGGCCACTTCGCGCTGCTGACCGGTCCCTTCACGGAAGTGTGCGATGACGACAACCATCGCTACCGGCGTGGCGTGCCGGTGGAAATCTGCTCCAAGACACTGAAGGTGCTTGGAACCGAGGCGTACCGCCCCCATTTCGCCATCATCAACCGGGCCAGCACGCCTGTGACCGGAGCCGCTGTTTCCTGCGACCCGGCCGGAAGCTGTTGTTGAGTCATGCCCCTCAGCTTGCTCGCTAGGCAGCATCCGCTCGCATCCACCGCGGAACAACGTTCCATTCTTGCCAATTCCACAGCGATCCCGCCCTTCGAACAACGGATGGCAGCCGTCAACCTCCATCCCCTCCATGCCACCGGCATCACCGTGTTCCAGATCAACCTCGGCAAGCTGTGCAACCAGACCTGCCGGCACTGCCACGTAGACGCCGGACCGGATCGCCAGGAAATCATGTCGCGGGAGACAGCCGAGTTGTGCATGGCAGTTCTGGCGAAGACGGACATTCCCACCGTAGACATCACCGGCGGCGCGCCGGAGCTCAACCCGAATTTCCGCTGGCTGGTCGAGCGGGCACGGGCCCTCGGCCGCCACGTGATGGACCGGTGCAATCTGAGCGTGCTGCTGCTGCCCTCACAGGCCGATCTCGCCGATTTCCTCGCACGCCACCGGGTTGAAATCATTGCCTCGCTCCCCTACTTTCGGGCCGCACAGACCGACGCCCAGCGAGGCAACGGCGTCTTCCAGAAATCCATCGAAGCCCTGCGGTTGCTCAACCGGATCGGCTACGGGCAGAGGGACAGCGGGCTGGTGCTCAATCTCGTGCACAATCCGGTCGGCGCCTTCTTGCCACCCCGACAGGAGGCGGTCGAAATGCACTTCCGCCGTGAGTTACAGCGTGCGTACGGTATCGTCTTCAACCGCCTCTACACGATCACGAACATGCCGATCAGCCGGTTTCTGGAGTTTCTCATCGAGAGCGGCAACTACGCCGGGTACATGGAGCGGTTGGCCAACGCCTTCAACCCGGCGGCGGCGGCCGGCGTCATGTGCCGGTACACGATCTCCGTCGGCTGGGACGGAACGCTCTACGACTGCGACTTCAACCAGATGCTCGACCTGCCCGTGAACCACGATGCTCCTCGGCACATTCGCGACTTCGACCCCGTGCGCCTTCACACCCGCCGCATCATGACCGGCAACCACTGTTACGGCTGCACAGCCGGAGCTGGCTCGTCATGCGGTGGTGCCGTCACCTAACGCAGGCCGGAGACCCCGGCTGTGTGTTCCCCGTGTCCAGCACGAGTCACGCGCGATGCCGTCTCTCCGAGATTCTTCCATCGACCACCAACAGAGCAAGAACCGGAACCTCATCTTGCGCTGAGGCCGACATCCGGTTGCCGCCCTCTCCCGCAGTCTGCTAAGTTGAGGGCACTTATGGTATGGGATCCGAAAGACCCCTGGACCAAGCGAAGCGACCCGCTCGGAGACGCACTTCGCCAAGCGCAGGCACGTCTGGGGCAGGTGATGCCGTCGCGCGGCCTGCGCTCGGTCTTCCTGATTATCCTGCTGATCGTGCTTGTGTGGCAGGCGGCGTTCATCGTCGCACCGGACGAGGAAGGGGTGGTGAAACGGTTCGGCGATGTGGTCCGGGTGGTCGGTCCTGGCCCTCATCTGAAGATCCCTTTCATCGAGACGGTCCTGCAACCGAAGGTCGCCAAGCTCCACCGCATCGAAGTCGGTTTCCGCACGGACCGTCAGGGCCGTCAGCAAATGCTGCCCCAGGAAGCCTTGATGCTCACAGGCGACGAGAACATTCTCGCGATCGAATTCATCGTTCAGTACAAGATCAAGAACGCGCGAGAATATCTCTTCAATGTCGCCGACATCGAGGAGACAATCAGCAAGGCCGCGGAAGCCTCGATGCGGGAGGTGATCGGGAAAAGCAAGATCGATGAGGCGTTGACCACGGGAAAAGCGCAGATCCAGCAGGAGACGCAGGCGCTTTTGCAGGGCATCCTCGACCAGTATCGGGCAGGCATCCAGATCGCCGCGGTTCAGTTGCAGGACGTTGACCCGCCTGAGGCGGTCGTCGCGGCGTTCAAGGACGTCGCGAGTGCCAAAGAAGACCGAGAGAAGCTGATCAACCAGGCGCAGGGATACCGGAACGATATCATCCCCAAGGCAAAGGGAGAAGCAGCGCAACTGATCAACCAGGCGAAAGGCTACGCTCAGGCCCGTGTGAATCGTGCCCAGGGTGAAGCGAATCGCTTTCTGAAGATGTTGAAGGAATACAACCAGGCGAAGGACATCATCAGCAAGCGTCTCTACATCGAGACGCTCGAAGAGATCATGCCCAACATGGAGAAGGTCATCATCGACGGAAAGGCGGGCGATCGGGTGATTCCGTATTTGCCGCTCGATCGTTTACCAAAGTCTTCGGGGGCATCCGCCAGCGAGGAGAAGAAGCCGTGACCAAGCAAACTCTTCTTGTGGCGTTGATCGCTGTCGCCGTTCTTCTGTTCCTGCTTGGCGCTTCGCCATTTTTCATTGTCGACGTCACGCAAACGGCGATTGTCGTCCAGCTTGGTAAGCCGGTTCGCAATGTAACGAAGCCGGGACTGTACGTCAAGGTTCCGTTCATCCAGGAAGTCACTTACTTCGACAAGCGCCTGCTGGATTATGATTCATCCGCCCAGGACGTGATCACCCAGGACAAGAAAACGATTCTGATCGATAACTTCGCCAAGTGGCGCATCGTCGATCCCTTGAAGGTGTATCAAGCGTTCCAGAGCCAACAGGGCGCGCTGCAGCGTCTCCACGACATCATCTATTCCGAGCTGCGGGTCGAGTTGGGCCGCCACGACCTGTCCGAGATCGTCTCCAAGACACGCGCGGAAATCATGAAGGTGGTGACGGAGCGTTCCAACGAAAAAGCGTCGGCCTACGGCATTGAAATCCAGGACGTCCGGATCAAGCGGGCTGACCTGCCGGAACAGAACGAGAAAGCGGTGTTCGCCCGCATGCAGGCCGAGCGTGAACGCCAGGCCAAGCAATATCGCGCGGAAGGGGCGGAGGAAGCGCAGAAGATCCGCTCCGAGGCGGAGAAGGACCGCGAAATTATTCTGGCGGAAGCCTATCGAGAAGCGGAGGAACTACGCGGCGAAGGCGATGCCAGGGCCTTTAAAATTTATGCGGAGGCGTACAGGCAAGATCCACGGTTCTTCGAATTCACCCGTTCAATGGAAGCCTACAAGAAAATCTTCAACGGCAAGTCTACTGTGGTTATGAGCCCGGACTCGGAATTCTTCAAGTACCTCAAACAACGCTGATCAGCGTCAAGCTAATCCCGTGATTTCTCCGGTTTCCGCATCAAGATCGATTCTCTCCCCTGCGGGCCGTCTGGGGAGGCCAGGCATGAGTTGAATGCCAGAGCAGATCGCCGTCAAGAATCCGGCGCCGGCGAAAATGCGTAGCTCGTCGATCGGGAGTGTGAACTTCGAAGGCCGCCCCTTTAGCGTCGGGTCATGCGAGAGAGAAAGAGGGGTCTTGGCCATGCAGACGGGAACCCTTCCAAAACCCAGTTGCGCCGCCCGCTCGATCTGACGCTCGGCTTGCTCACTGTACGAGACGCCGGCCGCTCCGTACATGCGAGTGGCGATGGTTTCGATCTTGAGGTGGATCGGCCAGCCGTCCTCGTACAACACCGCAAAGTTGGATGGTTGCTGACAGACGGCCACGACGGCTCTAGCCAACTCCTCGGCGCCTTTTCCACCGTCCGCCCAATGAGTCGAGACCGCCGCACGCACCGCACCCACTTCCAACGCTCGATTGCAGACCAGTTCCAGCTCGTCCTCTCGGTCTTCCCGAAACGCGTTGACAGCCACCACGGCCGGAATGCCGAAGGCGCGGACGTTAGCGATGTGCTGCTCCAGGTTTTCCAGACCGCGAGTCAAGGCTTCCTTGTTCGGGCCCATCAGGCCTGTGGGAAGCGGGGCGCCCAGTTTGACCACTCCGCCTCCGCCGTGAAGCTTGAGCGCCCGGAGGGTAACAACCACAACCGCCGCATGGGGCTGGAGACCCGATATCCGGCATTTGATGTCAAAAAATTTTTCGGCTCCCAGTTCGCTGCCGAACCCGGCTTCCGTCACGACATAGTCGGCGCAGCGTAGCGCGATTGCATCGGCAAGAATCGAGCAGTTGCCATGCGCAATATTGCCGAACGGGCCCGCATGGATCAGCGCGGGCGTTCCTTCCAGGGTCTGTACAAGATTGGGCAGCAGCGCGTCTTTTAGAAGAACAGCCATAGCCCCGGCACAACGTAAATCTTCTGCCGTCACGGGCCGTCCCTCTTTCGTAAGTCCCACCAGGATTCGGCCGAGGCGGCGCCGCAAATCCTGCCGGCCGGACGCCAACGCCAGCACCGCCATCACCTCTGACGCCTCGGTGATGACAAATTGAGCTTCTCGGCCGACTTTCCCATCTGAGCTTCCGAGAACAATCTTCCGTAAAGCCCGGTCACTGATCCCTATTGCTCGCGGCCAGAAGAGTTGAGTCAGGTCAAGACCAAGGGCGTTGCCGTGGTGCACATGGTTGTCGAGAAACGCCGATAAGAGGTTGTGGCTTGCGGCTACGGCATGCGCATCCCCGGTCAGGTGGAGGTTGATATCCTCCATGGGGATCACCTGCGCCTTACCCCCGCCGGTTCCTCCCCCTTTGATCCCAAACACCGGCCCCAAGGACGGCTGGCGCAAGGTCACAATCGCCCGATGCCCGAGTCGCCACAGCCCCATCGCAAGCCCGATCGCGGTCGCCGTTTTTCCCTCTCCCATCGGTGTCGGGTTGATGGCCGTAACCAGGACATAGCGTCCTTGAGGCCGATGGGCGAGCCGATCGAGCACTGACAACTCGACTTTGGCCTTGAATTTCCCATAAGGAATCAGTTCGTCTCGTGTCAAATCGACGTCTTGACCGACAGCTTCTATCGGGCGAGGTTTCACGGACCGTGCAATCTCCAAGTCGCTCATACCGATTCTCTTTTGAACTGATCATTCCGGCAAAATTCACAGTCGCCGGAGTATAAGGATTCCCGCCAATCTTGCAATGAGCGAGCCCGGCACCTCGAACGGACGTGTCACCGGAGCGTTCGTTTCACCGGCCTTGGCCACGTATAAGGAAAGTATAAGGAAAAACGAATGAACCGGAAACGCGCCTGAGTGCAGACAGACTGCCCCCGTGAATCATGGGAGGCGACCAATGGGAAAAAGAAGAAAGGATGGAAGGTGAGGATGAAATCTATTCCAAAATGTATCGCATCGGGTCGATCGCTTGTCCGTTCACCTTGACCGTGTAGTGGAGATGGGGTCCGGTCGCGAGCCCACTGCTGCCAACCAACCCCACAATATCTCCCCGTTTGACTCGTTGGCCTTCTCGCACCATCGGCTTGGCCAAGTGGCCGTAGAGCGTCTCGATCCCATAGCCATGATCAATGCGGACAAGGTTTCCCAGCTTCGGGTCGAATCCAATCGCCGTGACCCGTCCCTGAGCCGGAGCCTGAACCGGCGCGTTCGGTGCGGCACCGATATCCAATCCATCATGCCAGGCTGGCTTTTCAGTGAAAGGAGAGATCCTCGGTCCGAACCCTGACGTTACCCACCCTCTCACCGGCCAGATAGACGGGGTTGCCGCCCATCGAGATGAACGCTGTTCAGCCACCGCTGTCAGTTCTTGCAAAGTCTGCTCTTGCCGGGTGGCTTCTTTGGCTAGCCATGCTAATTGTTCTTTGACACGCTGCGCTAAAACTTCCTGTTCAGCCTGTGTGCGCGTGTCAGCCACATTCTCCTGAACTTGCAGCCTTTCGACACGACCACTCACCTGCCCTTCTAAGTCATCTGAACTTCGGCGAGACGGAACGGAAGATTGTTCAAAGCCAATGTCCTTCCCTTCCGGAAGAGGAGTATCTTCACCCCCCCGCCCGTTGAGCAGGTCTCCTGGCTTTACCGACTCAATCCCCAACATGACTCGGAGTCGCTGATTGACCTCTTTCATAGCCGTTAACCGCCGTTTGAGGTCATCCACTGCCGCCGAGAAAGCGGCGGTTTGCTCTCGGGCACTCATTGCCTCGGCTCGAAAGGCAGAAAGCTCCCACACTTCTCCCGTCCGGATCACGTAGTGGGAGATAACCAAAAGATCGGCAAAAACTAATACGGCCAATAGAATCAATAGCTTACGAACAAACTTCCGAGGAAAACTAAAGCGTAGGGGCTTGGCTCTCGATCCTCGAAAAATAACAACGGTATAAGCGTCGCTCTGTTCCGTATGCTGGCGCATGCCCGTGTCTCCTTCTTGGATCTCCGTATTCCTTGATTTAACTGCTCTCCGCGAGTTTACCTGACCCCCTTATTGAGGGTCAACTCTCTTTTTATGACTTAATACTTAATCTTTTCAACTACTTAAGAAGTTCACCCCTCAACCACTCCAGGTATGGCTGAGAGCCGAGGACGATCGGAAGCGCAATGATCTCGGGGACGCTGTAGCTATGATGGCGCTTAATAGCCTCCTCCAGTACTGGAAAGGACCTGGACGCGGTCTTGAAAACAATCATCGCCTCCTGTTCGTCATGAATCTTCCCTTCCCATCTATAGATAGATCGAACTTGAGGGATAACCGTGGCGCAGGCGGCAAGTTTTGCCTCCACCATCAGGTTGGCCAGCTTAACCGCTTCCCCCGTGGACGATGCCGTCACCAGAACAACAACCTCGGACACCTGATTGGTCATCAGCTCCCTATAAGCGGCCTAATAACCTAATCGATTCCCGAAAGCCGATATTCCATACCGAGTACAAGCAAGTCTTGTACCTGTCAAAAACGACAAGATGACCAAAATCTTTTGGATTCAACCTGTTAGGCGACAAAATGGTTGTCAGGTTGGAAAATGACGCCGCCTAAAAGTGCATGCAAAACTCTACACGGCTCGTTAGATATCAACAAAAAATGTCCATCAACGGCATTTTGGGGGATTCCCGACCCAAATTAAAGGAATTTCAGGAAGCCACCCTGCTTCCCCGTGGACCGCCCGTTTTGTGCGTTCATCCTTTCGTTTCGATTCTCGAAGCAGCGGACTGAGAACAGGAATCTTCTCGATTGACTCTTTTTCCCGCCGTCACCTAAGATGAGTCCCGAGTGAGGAACGCGGAGGTGATGCGATGAGTTTCACGATTACGCCTCGAGACTTGAAGGCTCGCCTGGACAAAGGCGACAAGCTTGTTTTACTCGATGTCCGTGAACCGTGGGAACATTCTCTGGCAAAGATCGAGGGATCGATCTTGATTCCTCTAGGGACGCTTCCGCACGCTTTGGACAGACTGGACCGGCAAGCGGAAATCATCGCCTATTGCCATCATGGGATGAGAAGCGCCGATGCCACCAGTTTTCTCCTTCAGCAGGGGTTCACGAATGTCAAAAACTTAGTCGGAGGAATCGACGCCTGGTCCGTTCAGGTCGATCCGTCGGTACCCCGATATCGATAGGGAATGATCGGCCGCGCAACAGTTCTCCTCTTCACCCTATCGCTTTCGTTTCGCGGAAGTAGTCGACCGTTCTTCTCAGGCCTTCGGGCAATTCGACGCGCGGTTCCCAACCTAGCTCTTGCCTGATCCTGCTGGAGTCGATCACGCTTCTGGCTTGTTCGCCCTTTTTTGCCGGCCCATGCACCTCTTTGCAGGAAGCTTTAGTGAGTTCGACGAGCATGCGAAAGAGGTCATTGATCGAGGTCTCGACGCCGGTTCCCACATTATAAGTCCCCTGCACTTCCTGGGCCATGGCCGCCAAATTCGCCTCGACCACGTCGTCCACGTAGACGAAATCTCGGGTTTGGCGTCCATTCCCATTGATGATCGGTTGTTCGCTGTTCAGCATCTTCTGAATAAAAATGGCGACCACCCCCGCCTCTCCTTCGGGATCCTGCCGCGGCCCATAAACGTTCGCGTACCGGAGACTGACATAGCGGATCCCGCTGATACGTTGGTAATAGGCCAAGTAATGCTCACCGCTCAGCTTGCTGATGCCGTAGGGTGACAACGGCTGAGTGGGATGAGTCTCTGGTGCAGGGAAAAGATACTGTTCTCCGTAGATCGCTCCGCCCGACGACGAGAAAACGATTTTTCTGACCCCGTGCCTGACCGATTGCTCCAAGACGTTCAAGGTTCCCAAGATATTGACCCGGGCGTCGAAGACCGGATCTTCCACCGAACGTCGTACGTTCATCTGTGCCGCCAGGTGCATGACAAGAGCAGGGCGTTCGTTCCGAAACACTCGCTCCAGGCGCCAACTTTGAATATCGAGCTTGTAGAAGCGCGCTCGCCGGTTGAGGTTCCGGCGCTTGCCAGTCGAAAGGTTATCAACGACGGTCACCTCATGCCCCTCCTGAATGAGGCGATCCACGAGATGCGACCCGATAAACCCAGCTCCCCCCGTCACCAAGACTTTCATGCCGCTCCTCTCATGAAAGATATCTGTCGCCGCCTTTCGGCGTCGAGTTTTGCGCCCGCCGTGGCTATGGTTACCGCTCAGATAGCACCAGCCCCGCTCCTAAACCTCGGGTCACGGCACCTCATGCGCTAACCCGTCAACTACCAGGGATCTCCAACGCCGGGCTCACTAGCCGCTTAAGCCCCAGCAAAATCTCGCGGTTCCCCTTCTGCCCTAAGACCGGGGAGTCAAGAGTTCCCAGCGGCGTCAAACCTAACTCTCTAGCAAGCGCGATGATTTTCTCCGCGGCCGCGCGTCGCCGCCCGTCGTCCCTGACGACGCCCCCGCGGCCGACCTGTCCGCGCCCTACTTCAAACTGCGGTTTGACCAAGGCAACGACGGACGCCTCACTTGCCAGAAAGCGGAGGACGCACGGCAGCACCAAAGTGAGCGAGATGAACGATACATCGATGACCGCCAAGTCGATGAGATCGGGCACCAAGGCGAGCGGCAGGTGGCGGATATTGTGCCGTTCCAACACGACGACTCGCGGGTCTTGGCGAAGCCGCCAAGCCAGCTGCCCATATCCGACATCGACAGCATACACCCGTCTCGCTCCTCGCTGAAGGAGGCAATCGGTGAAGCCTCCGGTCGAGCATCCCACATCCAATGCAATGAGTCCTCGAGGATCGATCTGAAACGCGTCCAGCGCCGCGACGAGCTTGTCTCCGCCTCGGCTCACAAAAGGTCCCCTACGCTGCGTCAGCTCGATCTTCGCATCGATCGGAACCAGTTTGGCTTGTTTGTTGACAGGAACGCCGTCCACCCTGACCGCTCCCGCCAAAATAAGGCGGCTGGCCAGTTCGCGGCTTTCTACAAACCCTCGCGTCACAAGCATGCGATCCAGACGTTCCCGGGCTGGAGTCAGCTTCTGGGTCATGAAACAACAGGCGGAGAATCCGGAGGGCAATGGCACCTCGCCAGCGCCGAGGAGCTAGGAGGCTGAGGAGGAGTCCTCGTTCTCGTCGTCTTCCAAGGTGAATGCGTGGAGCCGCTTTTTCCCGTCCTTTTCCTGGACTAAGATTTCCACCTTGCGTTCGGCTTCATCCAACATTTTCAGACAGGTTTTGGAAAGACGAATTCCCTCTTCGAAGATCTTCAGCGACTCATCGAGTGGCAGATCGCCTTTCTCCAGCTCGGACACGATGGCTTCGAGTCTGGCCATGGCTTGTTCGAACTTGACCGCAGCCATGAGGTTCTCCTCAAAACTCCTCCACGAGAATGAGCAGCATTATACAATTCCGTTGGAGGAGGTCAAGCCGAAGAATCAGGCCACGTTTCCTGCACAGCGCACAACAACCGGCCGACCGACAACGTGATTTGAACCTCGTCGCCCGTAGCCACGTCGTCAGCCCGTCGCACAAGGCGTCCGTCGGGGACTGTGTGTACAATACTATACCCACGCTTCAAGATCGCGAGCGGGCTGACACTCTCCAGCAACATTAGGCGAGATTGAAGCACCTGCCGCTTTGTACGGAGTACGGTATCCATCTGTTGCTTCAGACGCTTGAGCAGTTGGAACACCAGCGCGCACACTTCCTTGAGAGGCGCAAGCGGACTCTGCACCAGCAAGGCGTGGCGGAAGGCTGACACCTGTTGACGCATTCCGGCGAGGGTCTTCCTCATCCCCATCATCAGACGGACTCTCATGTCGTCCAGGCGCTGACTCTCGCGCTGCACTCGTAATCGCCCGCTCGCAAAGCCGCTCCGGCAGCTTTGCAGACGATTTGCCGCAGCGGTAAGACGCAACCGCATAGCACGGCGGGCGCGTTCCATTAATTCGTGCAGCCGCTCAAGGACCTCGTCAAGGACCGGTGCGACGGCTTCGGCCGCCGCAGAAGGGGTTGCCGCCCGGTAGTCGGCCGCAAAATCGGCCAACGTATAATCGATCTCATGTCCCACAGCGGACACTACCGGCACTTTGGACTCCGCAATCGCCCGGACAACCACTTCCTCGTTAAAAGACCAGAGATCTTCCAACGAGCCACCACCCCGTCCCACGATCATGACATCGACCAGACCGGACAGGCTGAGCATGCGAATCGCTTCCGCAATCCGCGCTGCCGCCCCTTCTCCTTGGACCGGTACAGGAGCGATGAGCACGTTCAGAATCGGACAGCGCCTGCGCAACACGGACACGATGTCGCGCACAGCAGCTCCATCCAGCGAGGTCACCACACCCACCCTTCCCGGGAAAGCCGGCAGAGGCCGCTTTCTGTCCGGACTGAACAATCCTTCCCGCGCAAGGCGTTCCTTCAACTGTTCAAAGGCCAATTGCAGCGCTCCGAGCCCTTTGGGCTCGAGAGATTCGATCACGAGCTGGTACTCTCCACGCGGCTCGTAGACTGTGAGGCGGCCCCGGGCAATCACCTGCATGCCATCTCTCAGCGCAAAACGCAGGCGCAGCGAGGCGGAGCGAAACAGGACGGCCCGGATTTGGCTGCTGTGATCTTTCAAAGTGAAGTAGAGATGGCCGGATCCCGGTGCACGGAGATTGGAGACTTCGCCCTCGACCCACAGATCAGAAAAACGAACCTCGAGGAGGTCTCTGACAAGGATCGTCAGTTCGGAAACCGTGAGAACCCGTCTGGGAGGTTCACCCGGATACATAGAGGCCGGTTCGGTGGCGCCGAATCCGCGCAGGCGCTATTCGGCGATCCTGACGCGATGAATGGAAACAGCCTTGCCGAGCCGAGCGTCAAGCTCGATCAGGACCGCGCACAACAGGGCAGGCCCCGAGGCGACCTCGAACCGGCGAGGCATCCCTGTGAGAAATTTTTCGATCGCGAGTTCTTTCTTGATGCCAATCACGGAATGGATCGGGCCGGTCATCCCAATGTCCGTGATATAGGCCGTCCCTTTGGGCAAAATCTGCTCATCCGCCGTTTGAACGTGTGTGTGGGTGCCCACCACCGCCGTCACCTCGCCGTCCAGGAAGTATCCCATCGCCATTTTCTCCGAGGTGGCCTCCGCATGCATATCGACGAGTATGGCCGGAGTCTCACGCTTCAACCTGCCGACTTCCCGGCGGGCGACTTGAAAGGGGCAATCCAGCGCGGGCATGTAGACGCGCCCCATCAGATGGAGAACCGCAAGCCGTTCCCCCTTCGGCGTATCGACTACGATACTGCCCCCACCCGGCACGCCGTCGGGATAATTGGCCGGACGCAGAAGCCGGGGCTCATGAGGAAAGAACCCCACAATTTCCTTCTTGTCCCAGGCGTGGTTGCCGGTCGTGATGACCGCAAGCCCCATGTCAAACAGCTCATGGACGAGGTCCGGCGTGATCCCGAAGCCGCCGGCAACGTTTTCCCCGTTACCGACCACCACATCCACATTATGCTCGCTCATGACGCGGGGCAACGTCCGCGAAATGGCCCGCCGTCCGGGTTCTCCCATGATGTCGCCGATGAAGAGGACTTTCATGGCCTTTCGTGTTTACTTCGCATATTCCACGAATCGGCTTTCCCTGATCACGGTTACTTTGATCTGACCGGGATAGGTCAGCTCCTGCTCGATCTTCCTGGCCAGATCGCGGGACAACTGAAAGGCTTCCGCATCCGTGAGATCTTCCTGTTTCACAATCACCCGGATCTCTCGCCCCGCCTGAATCGCGTACGCCTTCTGCACGCCTTTCATCCCAACCGCCAGCGCTTCCAGCCTTTCCAATCGCTTCACATACGACTCGAGCGCCTCCCGTCTAGCACCTGGCCTGGCGGCCGACAGGGCCTCGGCCGACGCGACCAGCACAGTTTCCGGACAGATCGCCTCCACTTGTTCATGATGCGCCGCGATCGCATTGACCACCTTGGGATCTTCACCGTAACGCTTGGCGATGTCGGCGCCCAGCATAGCGTGGGGCCCTTCTTCCTCGTGGCTCACCGCTTTGCCGATGTCGTGTAGGAGCGCACCTCGCTTCGCCAGCTTCACGTCGAGACCCAGTTCAGCGGCCATGATCCCGCAAATGTAGGCCGCTTCCCGTGCATGATAGAGGTTGTTCTGTCCGTAGCTCGTTCGATACTTCAATCGGCCCAGGAGCCTGACCAACTCCGGATGAACACCCGACAGGCCGAGTTCGAAAATGATCCGTTCGGCTTCTTCGATCATCAGCTTGTCGATATCGGCCTTCACTTTCTCCACGATCTCTTCAATTCTGGTGGGGTGGATGCGTCCGTCCTGCATCAACCGCTCCAACGACACCTTGGCGATCTCGCGACGCAGCGGATCAAATCCGGAAATGATTACTGCTTCCGGCGTTTCGTCGATGATAAGATCGATGCCGGTGGCCGCCTCGATCGCGCGGATGTTCCGGCCTTCACGGCCAATGATGCGGCCTTTCATGGCGTCGTTGGGAATCGGCACTATGGAGATCGTCGCCTCCGAGACGTAGTCCCTGGTCACCCGCTGAATCGATCGGGCGATGATCTCCCTGGCTTCCCGTTCTGCGTTCTCTTTCGCTTCCTCAATCATTCGCTTCGCGATGCCGGTGGCTTCCAGGCGAACCTGGCTCTCGAGATCCTGCAACAATTGCCGTTTAGCCTCTTCCGCTGTCATCCCCGCGACCCGTTCCAGCGCTTCTTGATGTTCCTTGGCGGCCTGCGCACACGCCCGTTCTCTCTGAACCAGGCCTTCCTCGCGCCTGAGCAACTCTTGCTCGCGCTTCTGGACTTCCTGCTCGCGTTTTTCCAGCATGCCGAGCTTCCGGTCGAGGATCTCCTCCCGCTGGACCAGACGCTTCTCCAGAGTAAGAATCTCGGCCGACCGGGCTTTCTGTTCCCGCTCGAACTCCGTTTTGGCTTGGAACACCCAGTCTTTGGCCTCGAGCTTGGCTTCCTTGATCAGGTTTTCCGCCTCACGTTGCGCGCCCAGCACAATCTGCCGAGCTTGTTCCTCGCTCTCGGCCTGCTTGGCCATCAATGACTTCCGTCGGACCAGTGCATACAATCCGGCTCCCGCGAGAGCGCTTAACAGCACCGTCGCCACGTATGCTAGTACGGTGAGAGAAATAACGTTCACCCCCTTCTCGCTGACGCACGGAGGTGTCAGCCATTGAAATCGGAGAAGAGGACGGCTCCGCAACGCTCGTCAGCCAGAGCGGCCGCAGATAGGCAGGATCGGATCGGACGGACAACCGACAGAAGAAACGAAACCGACCGATGGGAAAGGCCGGCCAGGGCCGGACGGGCTTTATGGGAGGAGAAGGACGGTCGACTTGCGGTGATCCCGGGGACGTCCTCTGGCACAAAATGAAGCGCCGCCCCTTCGGGCACGTCTCACCCCGTTCCACATCGCGGTAGACCGATCAGACACCGCGACGGGAACCCGCTCATCCACGGGCTGTGGTTCAGGCAGGAAAAAGTGGAAGCCTGATACCGTCCATAACGGAAGGGAAGGCAGTGCCATCCGCATGAACCCTTTTCCAAGCATCTCCAGGATTACCGCACAGCACAGCATCATGTTCGCGATCGTCGTGTTCGTCGTCCCAATTCCCGACTTTCCAGTCCAGTCTCTCGTTTCTTACCGGCCGCCACATCCCTGATGCCTTTGCGGCCGACGCACCGTCTTCTCCACGGAAGACGATAGCAAAGGACTACGTGGAATTCAAGATGAAACTTCCTGCGAGAGGAGCGACGGCATCTCTTCTTCGATGCACTCCATGAGCGAGAGCATACGCCGTTCGACAGCCGCTTCTCCCTGTTGCCGCAACTGTTCGGATTGGAACAGTTGATGGGCAATATTGATGGCAGCAAGGATCGCCAGCCTGGCAAGCGTTGCCGTCTTCATCCCTTTCGCCAGGGTCCGCATATGTTCATCAACGAAACTGGCAAGTCGGCGCACATACTGCTCGTCGGCGTCCCCGCGAATACTGTATCGCTGACCGTAGATTTCCACTTCGATGGTCTTAGTCAAGCGCCACCTCCCTTGAATCCTCCAGGCACTCGAGCGCGTCCATCTCGTCCAAAACCTTCTCGATTCTCGTCCGGATATCGTTCCGCTCGCGTTCCCACCGGCGATTCAGATCCTCTTGGATGGCCAGCCGTTCTCGTGTCGTTCGCAGTTCCTCCTCGAGCACGGCGTTTTTCCGTTTCAGTTCCTGAACTAACTTGACCAGATCGCGAATGCGAGTTTCGAGCGCGTCCAAGCTCTCCAACGACATAGGCGGACTTCTCGTTGCGGAACTGCAAATCGCGGGCACTATAAAAACTTCACCAGCGCTTGTCAAGAAAGCAACACCGGTTCAGAACGCGCCGTTGTTGAGGCGGAGGTATTCGTGGTAACTGCGGAGGACTCGTTTCACGTATTGCCGGGTTTCTTGGTAAGGAATCGATTCGACAAATTCGTCTGCCTCCCGGCCTCGGTTCATCCCGATCCAGGCGTTGACCGCCGCAGGCCCGGCATTGTAGGCGGCGATGGCGTAGATCGGATTCCCCGAAAACTGCTCCATGAGTTGCTCGAGGTATCGGACGCCGATCCGAATATTGGTCTCCTGATCAAAGAGATCTTCCCGTTTCAAACCGGGAACCCCCAGACGCCGAGCCACCTGGTTAGCGGTGGTTGGCATCACTTGCATGAGCCCGATCGCGCCCACACGCGAGACCGCTTGCCGGTCGTATTGGCTTTCCTCCCGAATGATAGCGGCCACGAGATACGGATCGACCCCCTTCGCGGCTTGCGCTTGAATAATGGGCAGAAACGCGGTGGGATAGGCGAGATTCCAAAGTGCGGAAGAAACGGCACCGCCACCTCGTTCCAATTCCTCCCGAAAATGCAGTCGAGCAAGCCGTAACGCTTGATGATGAGCGCCCGCTTCGCTCAACAGCGTGGCGAGAGCCAACACCACTTCCTGAGTCCGTCCAAATCGTTCGGTCAGAGCGGCCAACTCCCTCGCAGCATCCTGATCCAAGCCTAGAATTTTCAACTCGACCGCCCGCCGGTACCTGGCTGCCCGCTCGATCTCCATGCGCCTGTCGAAAGGCAGCAGACCGAGGCCATCGGATGGGGAATCTATCGACACCGGTTGGGGAGCAGGCACCTCGGCCCGTTTCCGTGCCAACTGGCAGTAATAAGTAAACACATACCGCTGGCATACTTGCTGATACAGCTCCTTCGCCTGATTCTTGGAGCGTTCCTCGTGTTCCAACGCCCTCGCCGCCCAATACAGGGCCTGTGGTTCCCATTCCCTGTCTTTTGCGGCGGCCACCGCGTGAAACGTGTCACTGGCGTCGCGGAACCGGCCGATCCGATATTGCATCCATCCGATCCGCCAGAGAGCCTCGAGACGTTGCGACATCGATTCGCTGGTCTTCGCCGCTCGACGATACCGTTCGATCGCCTCAGCGTACCGAGCCTGATCCTCCAACCAGATCCCCGTAAAGAACTGCACGGTCGCTTTCTGTTCGGCGGACAGCGACGACTCGGCCAGCGACTGAGCCAAGCCGAGCAATTTTTCTCCCTCTCCTTCCCGTAGATAAATCCTGGCCAACCACACGATCGCCTCGTTCGATTCGGGAACCCGCTCCGCCCCCAACTCCCGGAACACGGTTTTCGCCTGGTCATACTGCTTGAGTCGCACGTAGGCGATCGCGAGTTTGAGCCGAGCCTCGTGCCGTCGAGGGTGTTGCGGGGCCATCGCCAGGAAGGCGCGCAGTTCCTCGATCGCTTCGGCATGCAGCGAAAGCTCCAGAAACGCCAGGGCGCGAGCGTACACGTCATCGGCCTGGGGCGACCAGGGCTCACCGCCGATCCCGGAGCTCAGTCGCGATTGTGCCTCGCGGGCCTCAAGCATTTGAGGATACCGGCTCCATACTTGCCGCAAGTACGCCCGGCCCTCGGCGAATCGCCCGCCTCGAACGGCACAATCGGCCAAACGCAGCAGTGCCGACGGCGCGTCGGGATCTTTGTCGTTGAGCGCAAGGCCGTTGAGAAACCGAACGGTTGCTTCTTCACAGGACCCGGCCCGATACCACGCCTCCCCGGCGCGAAAGGCCGCGCGGCCGGCGAGCAACGTGTCCGGCACGGTCGAAACGATGGAGTCAAGCAGCACCGCCGCAGGCCGCGCATCGCCCGCTCGCAACAACGTTTCTCCCAACCAGAACCGCACATAATCATCCAGAACAGGAAAGTCCCGTTGGGCCGCCCGAAGAAATCGCAGTGCGGCGGCAGGCTCGTGCTCGCTCAACAGCACACCGATCAGCAGGCCGGCTCGCTTCGCCCACAAGGAAGCGGGATGTCGCTCCATAACCGCGCGCAGCCGATCGATCTTGGCCGAGAGCTGTTGGTCTCGACTGAGTAACACGTCGGCGTTTTCGTTGACAGCGACCGCGGATCGAAAACAGTCTTCGGCGGTTTCGCACGGGAACGGGGAAGCCGACTCTTGCACCCGTGTCTCCAGGGCAAGAGAGAACCCGTCAAGCGTCGGCAGGCAGGCCAGAGAGAGCCACAAGACGGTGTGACCACGCAGTCCCAGACGTATGAACCAACGTCGTGTGCGGAAAAGTGAAGAGAGCATGGCGCGACACATTATAAAATAACAAACTGACAAAGTAGCACCGCAAAGCATTGCTGTAACCAAGCAGGACAAGGACGTGTCGCTTCCACCGGAGAGGACGGATCTTCGCCGGCCGTCCTTGTCGCGGCAATTTTCTGTGTGTTAGGCTCCGTTCAGCGGAGCGTCACTGATGCCAGTGTCGTATCATCCCTCGTCGCCATCGGCCGTCTCCAATCTGCTGGCTTTCAGCAGCCAGGCGATGGAGGAATTCGTTCGGAGCCTCGGGTGGCCTCCATATCGGGCTCGCCAGATCCTTAGGTGGCTCTACCAAAACCGTACTCGGGACATCCAATCCATGACTGACCTGTCGAAACAGGAGCGGACCATCCTGAGCGGTTGCGCCGATATCCGGCGAATCGAGCATGTCAGCGTGCTGGTCTCCGACGACGGAACGAAGAAATTCCTATTCCGGCTGCAAGACGATCGCCTTTTGGAGAGCGTGCTGATTCCCAATGAAGGACGACTCACCTTGTGCGTCTCCACCCAGATCGGCTGCACCCTGGACTGTGGCTTCTGCTTGACCGGGACAATGGGACTACATCGGAACCTGAAAGCGCACGAAATCGTTGATCAGGTGTTGACCGTGCAAGACCATCTGGGCACCCACGAGACACTGACCAATCTGGTCTTCATGGGGATGGGGGAGCCGCTCGCCAACTTCGAGGCGGTCTCCGATGCGATCAGCCGCTTGACCAACCGAACCTGGGGTGCGGGGTTTTCGTCCCGGCGCATCACCGTGTCGACCGCCGGACTGGCGTCACGCTTGAAAGATGTAGCTTCGTTAGGCGTCAACCTGGCCATCTCGCTAAACGCAACGACAGACGAACAGCGCGATCAGCTCATGCCAACCGCGAACCGGATCTGCTCCCTCCGCGAATTGATCGCGGCCTGCCGCGACTACCCCCTGCCCGTGCGCCGCCGGCTGACCTTTGAATACGTCCTGCTCGCTGGCGTCAACGACAGCCGAGAGGATGCCACGCGACTGGCAGCGTTGGTTCGTGGAATCCGGTGCAAGGTCAATTTGATCCCCTTCAATGAATTTCCGGGGAGCAAGTTCAGACGGCCGAGCGAAGAGGCCATCCTGATTTTTCAATCCGTCCTTAAGCGCGCCGGGCTTGCAGTGTTCGTGCGCAAAAGCAAAGGAAGAGACGTGTTGGGCGCATGCGGCCAACTCGGCGGATCGGCTGCCGGCTTGCAGAGCCTTGCCTTGACACCCGTTCAACCCCGTTGTTAGCATGCGCGCCCGATGCACGTTGGGTCATGATCTCGGTGAAACCCATCGCACGACATACATCGCTGTGCGCTGTAGCCCTGGCGTCAGGATTGCTGACCGGACACGCTGTGGGCGCGGCCTTGCCCGAGCCACGCGAGCACGTGTTGTCAAACGGCTTGAAGGTGCTGCTCGTGGAGGTGCCGAAGGCGCCGGTGGCGACCGTGCAGGTCTGGTACAAAGTCGGCTCGCGCAACGAAGTGATGGGACGGGCCGGGCTGTCGCACATGCTGGAACACATGATGTTCAAAGGAACGGCCAAGTACCCTAAAGGCGCTTTCGATCGATTGATCCGAAAGAACGGCGGGATCAGCAATGCCTTCACCAGTCAGGATTTCACTTCGTACTTCGAAAACTTGGCGGCCGATCGGGTCGAGCTGGCCCTGGAGCTGGAAGCGGATCGGATGCAAGGCTTGTCGCTCGACGCGAAGGAGTTTCAACCCGAACGGGAGGTTGTCAAGGAGGAGCGTCGCCTGCGGATCGAGGACGATCCCCAAAGTTCCCTCATCGAAATGCTCTTCGCCCAGGCTTTCATGAGCCATCCCTACCACTGGCCGATCATCGGTTGGTTCTCCGATCTCGACGCCATGACGCTGGAAGACCTCCAACGCCACTATGACACCTACTACTCACCGAACAACGCAACTCTGGTGGTCGTCGGAGACATCAAAGCCGATGCATTGTTGCCGACGATCAAACGGTTGTTTGAGCCGATTCCGCGAGGTCCGAATCCGCCGCCGGTCACTGTCATGGAACCGGAACAGCGGGGAGAGCGACGCTTCGTCCTCAAGCGCGAGGCGCAGGCGCCGTTTGTGATCATGGGGTACCGCGTGCCCAACTACACGAGCGAGGATTCGTACGCGCTCGACATTCTCGAGTCGATTTTGCAGCACGGCAAGAGCTCACGGCTTTACCGAAGCCTGATCTACGAGCAGAAACTAGCCCTGGCGATTGGCGCCGAGTATGGCCTCATGCAGGCTGACCCCGGCCTGTTCTATGTGTACGCCCTGGTGAAACCGGGACAAAAGGTGGAGGCCGTGGAAGAGGCGCTGAACCGGGAGATCAAACGGTTGCAGGCCGAGCCGCCGACGGAGCAGGAACTCAAACGCGCCAAGAACCAGATCGAAGCCGCATACATTTTTCAGCAGGACTCCAACTTCCGTCACGCCATGTTGCTCGGCGAGGCAGAGACAATCGGTGCCGGTTGGCGGAAGGTCGGACAGTTCGTCGACCGCATCCGGGCCGTCACCGCGAAGGACGTCCAACGCGTTGCGCGGCAATATCTGACTGAAGACGCCAGGACCGTCGGCACGCTGATTCCTCTTCCTCCGCGGAATCAGCAACCCGCATCGGCATCGGCGCTCACGCGATAAAGGACCAGCGATGCGCCTTAGACCAGACAGTCCCAGCGGTTTCCAAGCGAGCACCGGGCCTTGCGACCCGGCCGCACGTCTTCTCGTCCTGCTCATGCTCGCGCTGACAGTTTCAGCCGCCTGGTCTCCACAAGCAGTCGCGGCCGAACTCAATCCTGTTCGTTTCGTAACTCAGAATGGTCTCACAGTATTATTCCTGGAGCAGCACTATTTGCCCATCGTAGAAATTCACGCTCTTGTCAAGGTGGGTTCGGCGCAGGACCCCCCGGGAAAAGCGGGGTTGGCCAATCTCGTCGCCAGCTTGCTGGACGAAGGAACCGCGACGCGCAGCAGCAAGCAGATTGCGGAACAAATCGACTTCGTCGGCGGCTTGCTGGAAGCCAAAGCCTTCGAGGACTTCACCACGGCGTCGGTTCGCGTGTTGAAAAAGGACGTCGATCTGGGCTTTTCACTGTTGGCCGATATCCTGATCCGTCCGGCCTTCCCGAAACAGGAATTTGAGCGGGTGCGGACCCAGATCCTGGGCGAGATCGTGAGCGACAACGACGATCCGGGCCAAGTGGCGCTGAAGGCGTTTCACCAGTTGGTCTTCCACGACCATCCGTATCAGTGGCCGGTGCACGGCACCGAGGAAACGGTGAGCAGGATCACACTGGCCGACGTTCAGACGTTTTTCGCGAAGGAATATCTCCCGAACCAAACCATCCTGGCGATCGTTGGCGATTTGACGCACGACCAGGCAGCCTCCCTCGTCCAGACTCATTTCGGCTCGTGGAAGCGCGGCTCACCGCCGCCGCGAACAACGCGCAAGCCGGCCCCCATCGAGCGTACAACGGTCCATCTGATCGAGAAAGATCTCACGCAATCGACCATTATCCTGGGCCATACGGGCATCAGCCGGACCAATCCCGACTACTACGCGGTGACCGTGATGAATCACATTTTGGGGGCCGGTGGATTCGCTTCCCGCTTGATGGATTCGATCCGCGACAAACAGGGATTGGCTTACGGGATCATGAGTCACTTCGACGCCCGCCTGATGCCCGGCGCATTCATGGTGAACCTGCAGACGCGAAGCGAGGCCACGAACGAGGCCATCACTGGAGTCTTAAATGAGATCAAGACCCTCCGCGAATCTCCGGTGTCGGATCAGGAGTTGGCGGATGCCAAGGCCTTTCTCATTGGGAGCTTCCCGTTGCGGCTCGACTCCACCGCCAAACTCGCCCAGGTGTTGGCTCAAGTGGAATTTTACGGTCTGGGTCTCGATTATTTCACGCACTATCCGAAATGGATTGAGAAGGTCACCAAAGAGGACGTCCTGCGCGTCGCACAGCAGTACCTCGATCCTCAGCACTACGTCCTGGTCGTCGTAGGCAACCAGGCGAAAGCAAAAGTGCGTCAGTAGCGGGGAGGGTGCCGCGCGGTCGCCTCGATCCCCGGTCCAAAACCTGCACCTGGAGAGTGATGCAACCCGCCCTATCGAGCAAGCTTGCGACGATGCGAACCATCCTGGACGGGATGCAGTCCGTTCTTGTGGCGTTTTCCGGAGGTATCGACAGCACGGTCGTGCTAAAGGTCGCCTACGACCGACTCGGCTCCCTCGCCGTGGCCGTCACCGCCGTCTCTCCGACGCTTCCGGAACACGAGCTGATGATAGCCCGTCGGGTGGCGATGGAAATCGGTGCGCGGCACCTGATCGTCGAGACGGACCAACTGCGGATCCCCGACTTCGTCCGCAACGACGACCGCCGTTGTTATCATTGCAAGACCGATCTCTATTCCTTGCTCAGCCGGATGCGCGATGATTTACGGCTGGCTCAGATCGTGGATGGGACTCACCTCGACGATCTTGGTGACGACCGGCCTGGCATCTCGGCCGCACGCGAATGGGGTGTGCGGAGTCCCCTCGTCGAGGCCGGTCTGACCAAGGCCGATATTCGTGCGCTTGCTCGAGAGCTGGGTCTTTCCAACTGGGACAAACCGGCTGCAGCCTGCCTTTCCTCCCGCATTCCCAGAGGAATTCCGATCACGAGGGAGACCTTGTCACGGATCGAACGGGCCGAAGCGGCGCTGAGAGAAGAGGGGTTCTCGCACGTCCGGGTAAGGGATCACGGGGACATCGCGAGGATCGAGCTTGCGGTCGAGGAGTTCTCCCGGATCCTGACGGATGAACGGCGCAGCCGCCTTGCCGCGCACTTGAAGAACTTGGGATTCCGTTTTGTCACGCTGGACTTGGAGGGCTACCAGCAGGGAGGCGCAAATCGCTGAGTGCGGGGTGTTCACAGAGCAGTCGAGTCGGTAGTCATCGCTCGAACCTCAGCTCTGTGGCGGTCTTCGCCAAGGCTGCGAGCGCTTCGTCGGCCAATCGCCGGTGGTCGGCCTCCGTGAGGCTTCTCTCCACCACCTTTTCCGCAATCATTAAGGCCAGTTCGGTCGCCCGGTTACGGATCTCCTCGATGGCCTTGCGGCGTTCGTGTTCGATCTCGCGGGCGGCTTCAGTTTTGATCCGCTCCGCCTCGGCCGTCAACCGCTGCTCATTCTCTTCCAACAGTCGTTGGGCACGCTCCTTCGCCTGAGCTAAGATGGCTTCCGCCTCCTGGGAAGCGGCATTCAGCTTGGCTTCGTATTCATGCAGCTTCCGTTCGGCCTCCATCCGATGCCGCTCGGCCTGTTCCAGACTTTCTCGAATCTTGCGCTCCCGGGTTTCCAGCGCCTCCAAAATCGGCGGAAAGGCGAACTTGTAGAGCACCCAAAGCAGCACTACGAATGAAACGATCTCCCAGAAGATCAACGAGGAGAAAAAGTGAGTCTCGAATTGCGGCATGATCCCACCTGTTAAACGGCCACAGGCGATAGGCGATGAGCTATCTTAGGGACACAAAACGGTGCAGCCTTGCCCCCTTTTACACCTTAAGGCCCATAATGACCAGGCTCTTCCTGCCCGTGCAAATGAATCACATCCCCCAGATAGACGCAGGTCAAGATCGTGAAAATGTAGGCTTGGATCAGTGCGATGCCGACTTCCAAGACATTCATTGCGATCGTAAACGCGAACGGCAGCCAGCCGATCAACAGACCACCAGCGATAGCCAGACCGAACAAGACGGACAGGATCGTATGCCCGGCTGTCATATTCGCAAACAACCGGACGGATAGCGAGACCGGTCTTGCCAGTTGACTGATCAACTCGATGGGAATCATGAGCGGGAGCAATAGCTTGGGTGTGCCCGCGGGGATAAGGATGCGTAGAAACCTTGCGCCATGGAGCACAATCCCCACTACAATGCTCATGACGAAAACGAAAAAGGCAAAAGCCGCGGTGACGGCAATCTGACTGGTCACGGTATAGGCACCGGGGATCAGTCCGAGCAAATTACAGAACAGAATGAACAAGAACAGGGTGGCAATAAACGGGAAAAATCGCATCCCGTCCCTTCCCATCGTGTCCAAGATCATGTTGCGGATGAATTCCACGAACAGTTCGGCCACCGCCTGAAGTTTGGAGGGAACCAATTTCCGCGATGAACCCGCAGCCAGAAAGAGGCCAGCAACCAATCCAGCCACCATCCACATCATCACCACGGCTTTGTTGATGGAAATATCGAACCCAAACAGCGAGATGGGAATCCACTCGTGCAGCTCGAACGGATGAAGCGGATTGTCCAAGACTCCTCCCTTCCTGCAGCTGTTGCGTTATTCTGATGTTACGATTGCGGCCACCGCTGGGCTGCTCGGTAGGCATTCAGCACTCCAGCAGCAGCACCAAACCCGAGTCCGATCACCGTTCCCCATGGACTGGAGGCAAACAGATAGGCATCGGCAAGCCAGCCGAGCCCCCCTCCCACGATCAAGGCCGCCAGTAACTCGGTTCCGATCCGAACGGCTTGTCCCAGACCCGTGTAAAACGGATCGCTGGAGGGAGCCATGAGTGCACCTTCGGGCGAGCACCGCTCCGCAAGTCGGCACTCTGCCGGCGCGCGGGCGCGCCATTCAAGCAAAAACGCACGAGCGTTGTCAAGTAAAGGCGAGGGTCGTCGCGATACCACGGGTCGCCGGAGCGGCGGATTCCGTCGATGCGCCGGGGGGTTGCGCAACTGGCTTGGTTCCCTTGCCCTATGGTACAACCATACCGCGATTCCGCTGCTCAGTCCCATAACCGGTCCATTTCAGGATATGGCTCATCTTTCGCGCGCGTCTTTTCTGAACGGCCCTCCGCAGCCGCTGGTGCTTTCCCTTCCACAACCGGCAGCCGACCCCTTCGAGCTTTACCGCCGCATCGCCAGCCCCCACCGACCGTCGTTCCTCCTGGAAAGCGGCAAGGGTAATGACTCGACCGCGCGTTACTCATTCATGGGCAGCAACCCGTATATGACGCTTACGGGCAAAAACGGGGCCTGTGTCGTGAACACGTCGGACCGGAAAGTGGTCTTGGCGCAAACGCCCTTTGATTGCTTTCAACGGATCTTGCTAGATGGCAAAATCTCCAGACCCGACGGGGTCCCACCTTTTTTCGGAGGGGCCATCGGGTTCTTGAGCTACGACCTCGCCCGCTCCTTCGAGACGCTCCCTTCACTGGTCAAGGATGATCTCGACCTGCCCGATCTCTGTTTTGTCTTTGTCGATCTGCTCGCCGCCTTAGATCACGGAACCCGGACGCTCCACTTGATCTTCTGTCCGCCCTTAGCGCGGATGCTGAGCGAACCCAGAGAGAAGCTCTATCGGGAAGGGTACGATCGCTTGGCGGAGCTGGAGTCAAGACTGACAAGCCGGTCTGTCCATGCGGACGATGCGGAACCCTGGAGCGCGCTGGAGATGCATCCGGACCAAACCCGCCAGGCCTACATGGATCGCGTGCGGCAATGCCAAGAATACATCGCCGCAGGAGACATTTATCAGGCCAACCTTTCTCATCGATTCACGCTCACCTGGAAAGACGCTGCTGTGAGGCCCGGCCCCGGCCGTTCCGCGGCCTGGCAGCCGTTGGCTGTGACCCTCTACGATCGGCTCCGCCGCGTGAATCCCGCTCCGTTTTCGGCGCTCTTGACCTTTGACGATGTTTGCCTCGTAAGCTGTTCGCCCGAACGACTCGTCAGACGACAAGGCCGCCATGTGGAAACCCGTCCGATTGCCGGCACAAGACCGCGGGGCCGGAACCGCACCGAGGATCAGCGACTCATCGACGAACTCCTCACCAGCCCCAAGGAACGTGCCGAACACCTGATGTTGGTCGATCTCGAGCGCAATGATCTGGGTCGCGTCTGCGAATTCGGTTCCGTACGCGTCGACGAGTTTATGCTTGTCGAGCAGTACTCCCATGTGAGCCATCTTGTGTCCAACATTGTCGGCACATTGCGTCCCGCCATGAACGCAGGCGATCTGATCAAGGCGGTGTTCCCCGGCGGCACCATTACCGGCGTACCTAAGATCCGGTGTATGGAAATCATCGAAAGCTTGGAACCCGTCCGGCGCGGACCGTATACAGGTTCGCTCGGCTATTTGAGCTGGAGCGGAGACTTGGACCTCAGCATCGTGATCCGCACGTTGGTCTTGACTGGCGAACACGGGTATCTGCAGGTCGGAGCTGGCATCGTGGCGGACTCCGATCCCGCCCGGGAGTACGACGAAACGTTGTTTAAGGCCCTCGCCTTTTTCAAAGCCTTGCAGGAAGCCTGACCATGTGGATCTTTTTGAACGATCGTTTCGTTCGAGCGGAGGAAGCCGTGGTTTCAGTCTTCGACCATGGTTTTCTCTATGGTGATGGAGTCTATGAAACCCTCCGATCGTATGGTCCTCAAATCTTCATGCGGGACCGCCACCTGGCCCGATTGCGTCGCTCAGCGGAGGCCATCGGAATCGAGATTCCGATTCCTTCGAAGGACTGGCCTGGATTGTTGCACGAGGCCATGGCACGCAACGCCGTCGGTAACGAAAAAACTGATGCCTATCTCCGCATCACAGTCACCCGCGGCGAAGGCGAGATCGGGCTGGACCCTTCGCTCTGTCGGCATCCAACGGTGGTCATTGTGGCGAAAGCTCTCACCGCCTATCCGGCGCATTTCTATCGCGACGGCGTCCATGTGATCATCGCACGCACCCGGCGCAACCTGCCTGCGGCTTTATCCCCACACATCAAATCGCTGAACTTCCTGAACAACATCCTGGCGAAGCAGGAAGCGATTCGAGCAGGAGCTTTCGACAGCGTTATGCTGAATTGGCAGGAACACTTGACCGAGTGCACGACCAGCAACCTCTTTTTCGTTCGCCGTGGCCGGCTCTGCACGCCGGCAGTCGAGTGCGGCATCCTGGATGGGGTCACCCGGGATCTGGTCCTCCTCTTGGCTCGCGAGCATGGGATCCCGACGGAAGAAGGCCACTACAACGTCCCGGCTTTGCTGGAAGCAGAAGAGTGTTTCCTCACCAACACCAGCATGGAACTGATGCCCGTCACGCGGGTGAACGGATCCCCACTTGGATCAGGACGACCGGGTCCGACGACCCAACGGTTGCACACGATTTTTGTCGACCAGCGCCGCCGCTTTGGGGAAGACTCACCGTGACCATTCGGGCAGGCTTGACGGCAGCGGAACTCAATGCCAGCACAGGACTTGCTTATTTTTTGACAGATCCTGAGCGCGATGCTATGGTCAACACCATGTTTCCATTGTCGAGCCGAGCAACGATCACCCTGCAACTGCGCGACGTCAGCTTCCGGCCTACGATCGGCATGGTGTTCTTTGCTCTGATGACGATCCTACCCTTCCCAGTCCTCACTCGGGCCGAAATCTACCAGTTTATCGACGCGAACGGCACCATCTCGCTGACCAATGTGCCGTCTGATCCCCGCTATCGGAGAATCGACCTGGATTCGACGAGCCTTCGTAACACCTTGTCCGAAAAAGAGTTGGAATGCATGATCGCACGGCACTCCCGGCGGCATCGCCTTCACCCGGCGCTGCTACGGGCGGTGATCAAAGCAGAGTCGGATTTCGACCCCAGGGCGGTCTCGCGAGCGGGAGCTGTGGGGCTCATGCAGTTGATGCCGCAAACAGCCATGCAATGGAATGTGCAAGACATTTATGATCCCGACGAAAACATCGGTGGAGGAGCCAGGCACCTGCGCTACCTGCTCGACCGCTTCCACGGCAACCTTCCCCTCGCCCTCGCAGCCTACAATGCAGGTGAAACCCTGGTGAAGCGATACTGGGCGCTGCCACCGATTGATGAAACGCGCCGGTATGTCTTCAAAGTCCTCCGTTATTACCGGCAGTTCCTGTTCGTCAATGCCGGTTCCGGACTCAAGACCGTTACCGCACGCGCCCACGCCACTCAACCACCTGACCTCGCGTTTTCGTCGTTTCCACGGCCATGACGCGCTCGTTGACCTGCGCCACCTGGCTATGTTGGCGCCAATCCGGTCGCGTTTTTCCGGGGAAGTCCGCCCGGTAATGCGCACCGACGCTGTTCTCTCGCCATAGCGCCGATTCGGCGATGCACTGTGCGACCTGAATCATATTCTTCACTTCCAACGCCGTCCTCGTCCTGAAGGACCGTGACACCAAGTGCGCCCAGCGCGACAATTGCGCCGTCGCGCTGGCAAGGGAATCCCGCGTCCTGACCAATCCGACTTTTCCCCACATCAGTCGACGCAACGAACTCCGCAGTTTCTCGGCATCCTCCAGCTCGCACAATCCGCCGCTTTCCAGTTCTCTCGCGGACGGAACCGCCGGAACGTCTGGCAGGCGCGAAGCGAACGCTGTCGCCGCCCTCGCCGCCCGAGTCCCAAACACCAGCCCTTCCAACAGCGAGTTGCTGGCCAGGCGATTAGCGCCGTGAACTCCGCTGCAGGCAACTTCTCCAGCCGCGAACAGGCCGGGTAGGCTTGTCGCGCCCGACAGGTCGGTCCGCACCCCTCCCATCATGTAATGGGCGCTGGGCGAGACCGGAATCCACTCCTCCGTGATATCGATGTCGTAGCGCAGGCAGGTGGCATAGATGGTTGGAAACCGTCGTCTGATGAACGACGCGTCCAGGTGCGTAACGTCCAGATAGACGTGGCGAGAGCGGGTTGCCGCCATCTCGGACCAAATCGCGCGGGCGACGATATCGCGCGGCGCCAGGTCGCCCGCCGGATGATACTTATGCATGAAAAGTTCGCCCTTGCTGTTGCGGAGGCGGCCGCCTTCCCCGCGCATCGCCTCGGAAAGGAGGAACGGCGGACTGGACGGCAAATAAAGCGACGTGGGATGGAACTGCACGAACTCCATATCCTCTAGCACCGCTCCAGCCCGCAAAGCCATCGCCATCCCGTCCCCAGTGGCGTTGGGCGGATTTGTAGTCCGCGCATAGATCTGTCCCGCCCCTCCAGTTGCCAACACCACCGCCTTAGCGGGGATCACGATCCGCTGCCCCGACAGCTCATCCAGCACCAGCGCGCCGCAGCACCGTCCATCGACGACGACCAAGTCAACCGTGAAATGGCGCTCAAGTTGCCGGATCTGCTTGTGCCGACTTGCCTGAGCCAGCAACACCCGAACCATCTCGTTACCGGTTGCGTCCCCGCGCGCCCGGAGGATGCGGCTGCGGCTATGCGCCGCCTCCCGGGCAAAGGCGAACTTTCCATCGACCTTATCGAATTCGGCTCCCCAGGCAATGAGTTCGTGAATGCGTTCCGGCCCCTCTTCCACCAACACCCGCACGGCCTCTTCCCGACACAGCCCATGGCCCGCCTTCAGCGTGTCGTTTAGATGGATGGCCACATCGTCTTCCTCGCTCAACGCCACCGCGACGCCGCCTTGCGCATAGATCGAACTGCTTTCGAGCGGGTGACCTTTCGTCAGGATCAAGACGCGGCCATGCGAAGACAGCTCGATCGCAGCGCGCAAGCCCGCGACCCCGCTCCCGATGACCAAAAAATCCGCCTCCGTCGTGTGATTTCGAGTCGCCGACCTCATCGGTCCCCCTTCTCCACTTCGCCGCTCGCTTGTTCGGATCCCGCTTGGCGGGCCGTCATCCCGAACGGTAAGTCTCCCTCGAATCCCTTGAGGAGAATCGACTGGACTCCGACCCACTGAAGGCGGCCGTGTCCGCGCTGGCGGATACCGGGTTCACCAGGCTTCTGCTTCCACTGCCCCTGCCAATGCACAAAGACATCGATAGTGTCTCCATCGATCACGATGCGCTCGATCGTCCAGTCCAGGGTGATCTCCTGGAAGCTGTCGAAGTCGCGCCGGGCGTCGCGGTGCAGCCGCTCCAACGCATCCAGCGGCAACATCAATGACTCTAACGCCGAAGCATCTCTATTGACGTACGCCCTGCGCAGCGATTCGACCGCCGCATCGATTCGCCGAAACCGCTCATGATCTTCCGGATACAGTGGGCCTTTCGACGAACAGGCGAACAGCACCATGACGAGGGGGAGCGAGAGCGCGAGGAGTCTTGCCAGGCGACGTTCCGGCGTGAGCATGCCGCAGTATAGGAATCCGCGTTGAAGCGGGTCAAGCGACCGGCTCGGCGCAGCGGGCACAATTCTCCTGGTCGATTGCTTGACAGCGTCGCAAACGCTATGGTACGAGACTGCCGCCTTCGGGTCAGAGGCTTTGCGTAAGGCACCGCATCGTGCTTGCATTTTGCGCGGGGAGACTTTAGACTCGCTCCTGCGAGGAGATCGCGTATGTCGAGCGTGCTGAAGAAACGCCGGAAGAAGATGCGCAAGCACAAGTATAAAAAGCTGCGCCGGCGCCAGAAGTTCCTGCGCCGGAAGAGCTGAGTCCCTCTCATGTGAGGGACGGAGGCCATCGTGCCAGAGGGCAAAAAAGTTCGCATCCGCGTTCGAACGGTCAACTGCACGTACGTCGGGGATTTTCTCATCCCCCCAATGCGCAACCGTATCACTGACGCGATCAACGAAGAAAAACGGCTTTTCATCAGCCTGACGGATGTACTCATCAACGACAAAGATCGATCCGACTTCGTCGCTCTCAATAAAAATCTCATCGAGTCGATCACCCAGTTGTAGATTGCTCCCCCTCGGCCTCCTGTCTTCTCGACCTCGCTCCCCGTCGCCCGCTTTCGGGGCGCTTTCTTCGGCAGTCATCCGTGCCTAAGAGACCGCTTCATGTCGCATTACGCCCGCTTGTATCCCTTTCTCAGACCTTATCTGCCGCGCATGGCGGCCGCGGCGGTCATGACCATGGCAGTCGCAGCCTTCAACCTCGCCTTGTTGAGACTGGCCGGCAGCCTCTGGGACATCATCACCGTGCAACGGGACCCGCAACGCATGACCGACGCAATCGGACTGTTCATCGGGCTTATCGCGCTGCAAGGGCTCTTTTCTATGGGGCACAGCTATTTGACAGCCTGGGTCTCGCAGCGGGCCGTGGCGGATTTTCGCATGCATCTGTTCGCCCATCTCCAAAGATTGTCAGTCAGCTTCTTCGCGAAACGTCGGACCGGGGAGCTACTCTCCCGGCTCATGAACGACGTCAACATTGTCCAGACCGTCATGACCGAGACGCCTATCGATTCAGCCAAACAGTTGGTCACCTTCGTCGGCGGCACTGTCTTTCTGTTCGTAATGAATTGGCGCCTCTGCCTGCTGATTCTGCTTCTCCTGCCCATTTTGGTGCTCGTCGCCCGCCTCTTCGGCCGGCGGCTCAAAGCGCTCTCCACCTCGATTCAGGACCAGACCGCCTCGATCAGCACGCTCGTAGAGGAAGTGATCTCCGGTATCCGCATCGTGAAGTCATTCGTCCGGACGGCCGATGAGGAGCGGCGGTTCGCCTCACACATCCAGGCCGCCCTGGCCATCTCACTCCGCCGGGCGGCGGTGCTTGCTGTCTTTATCCCCACCATCAGCCTGCTAACCTTCTCAGCTGCAGCGGCGGTTCTATGGTATGGTGGTCTCCAGGTGATCGAAGGGATCGTGACGCCGGGAGACCTGTTTGCCTTCGTGCTGTTCGCCGGCATCCTGATCGGCCCCTTCAGTTCGGCCGCTCGCGTGTTCGCGCAAGTCAAAGAAGCCCAGGGCTCCTTGCAGCGGGTCTTTGAGATTCTCGACACCGAACCGGACATTCGTGATCAGCCCGACGCCGTGGACTTGCCGCCGATTGCTGGCCACGTGCGGGCCGAGCGGATTTCCTTCGCGTATGACACACGTGTCCCGGTATTGACAGACGTCTCTTTCGAGGCTAAGCCGGGAGAGCGGATCGCGCTGGTAGGACCGACCGGCGCGGGCAAAACCACGGTCGTCAATCTCCTCCATCGCTTCTACGATCCCCTCGAAGGGCGGATTACGATCGATGGATACGATCTCCGTCGGGTGAAGCTCGACAGCCTCTATCGGCAGATTGCCTTGGTCCCCCAGGAGACCATCTTGTTCGGGGGGACGATTCTCGACAACATCCGGTACGGTCGAGAGGATGCGACAGAAGAGGAAGTCCTCGTCGCTAGCCGAGCGGCCCACGCCCATGAATTCATCAGCGCATTGCCCGACGGGTACCAGACCATCGTCGGCGAAAAGGGCGTGAATCTCTCAGGTGGCCAGCGACAACGGGTGGCGATCGCCCGGGCAATTCTCAAAAATCCGAGAATCCTTCTCCTCGATGAAGCAACCTCTTCGCTGGACAGCGAATCCGAGCGACTCATCCAGGATGCGCTCGAACGGTTGATGGCCGGCCGGACAACCTTTGTAGTCGCGCACCGGCTCACCACCGTCCAGCAGGCCGACCGGATTCTGGTACTCAATAAGGGCAGGATTGTGGAAGAAGGGACCCACGCCTCATTGATGGAACGACGAGGTTTTTATCACTATCTATATACGCTCCGCCTGCAAGAGCAATGAACGAACAGCCAATAACACATCGGGAAGTCTTCCCCCTCGAAGACCCGCTACCGTTGTGAGTTGCCCGCTGATCGCTGTTCGCTTTATTTCACCTTCGAGAAATCCGCGTCAAAATCGACCATCTTCCCATCCGGGTAGAAAATGATCACTTTGGTTTTGGCGTTCGGGTCAAAGCTCTCATAGGCGAATCGGGCGGTGAAGCGGGAACGGTAAGCAGGTCCCTGGCCATCGTTCTTGCGGCCGCGTTCGGCCGGACTCACATCAATGGGCTTGATGGTCTTGCCGTTCTGCTGAAACACCACCTGAGCCCCCTCGGCGAAATACTCATCGTCTCCGCAGAGTTGCACCTCGATCTCCATGTTCGGCATGTCGATGACTTTCTGGATGAATTCCTCCGGCATCCGAACGTCTTTCTTTTGCTTCTTGGATTCGGTGGCTTCTTGTCGGCCGAACGCTTCCAACCGATACCGCTTGGTTCGCAAAATGGCGCTGGCACCGCATGGGTCCTTTTCCGGATCGGCACCGACGCGAGTCGCCAAGGATGCTTGCTGCAAAACCTTTTTGACCTCTTCCGGAGTATTCGCCCTTTCCATCGGCACCCGACCTGCTTCGAGAGCCTTCTTGGCTTCCTCCATCGTCAGTTTCACATCGATCGCGGCAGCCGGATCGGCCGCCATAGCCCATCCGCCTAATGTCACAGCTGCAAGCGCCGCCGACACTCGCCCTCCCCTCCGTTTTCCAGATTCGCCCTCCGACCGCATGTCCCCCCTCCTTGCGCGGAACGCGCCTCGTGTGGATGGCATTGTAAGGATGGCCAAAGCGTTTTGCAATCTAGCTCGCGAAGCGCGCCCAATTGGGATACGGTTTCGTCCGGTACAAGGCCTCCACATCCACCGGCACTTCGATCCCATAGGCTTGGAGACGATCGGCCACCAGCCGTATCGGCAACCCCACCGCGGCCGTATAATCACCAGAGATCTTGGCAATCAGTTGGCCTCCTAGGCCCTGAATGGCGTAGGCGCCGGCCTTTCCCAAACTTTCGCCGGTGTCGAGAGAGCGTTCGATCTCGTCGGGTCCGAAATTCCTCATCCAGACCCGCACGCTCGTTTCAGCCACATCATCAACGTCGTCGAGGAGCCGCCTGCAGGCGACCGCGGTATGGACCACGTGGTCTCGGCCGGAGAGGCGCCGGAGCATGGCGCGAGCCCCCGGCAGATCAACTGGCTTGCCCAGCACCGCACCGTCCAGAACGATCAGCGTGTCGCTGCCGAGAACCAGCGAGTCGGGAAAGCGCGCAGCGCAAGAGTCCGCCTTGCCCCGAGCGAATTCCGCTGCCAGAGTCGCGGCGGGTACGCCGGGGCGCACCTGCTCCTGATACAACGGTCTCTCGACCCTGAACGGGACTTGGAGAAGGCCCAAAAGTTCGATCCTGCGGGGAGAGGTTGACGCGAGGATCAGCGGCATGAGTCAGTAGGCTGAAAGGACGGAAGACGATCGTCCGTGCGCTGAAGAAGTGGACCGCTCGTCCGGCCGACGCCAGCCAGTGGGGCGAACTCCGTGATAATCCGCTCGACATCGGCGGGACTGGACACCTGGAACATTTTCGCCCGCATCGCGGCGGCGGCGGGGAAAGCCCTTGTAATACCAGCCCAAGTGCTTGCGCATGCGTAGAAACCGTTCGGGCCCGCACAACGCATAGAACTGGCGAGCATGGGCCATCATCACCTGAAACCGCTCGCCCAGGCTCACCGCGACATCGAGCGGGCCGGAGAGCCGGTCAGCTCCATTCTGCTTCGATCAGACCTCGCGCTTCGCAAGGTCCTTGGTGCGGAACACCCAGGGCGCACCCAAAGCTCCTCTTCCGACGATCACGCCATGCACTCCGCTCTCAAGCACGCATCGGACGACCTGCCGCATGGACATGACATCGCCGTTTCCCCACAGCAATGTTCCGCTTCCGGACACGATCCGCTCGGCCTGCGCGATGGCGTTCGAATTTGCTTCACCCTGGCACATCTGCCGCAGCGTCTGACTGTGAACAGAAATGACCACCGGCCGCTCCTCCACCAAGTGAGCAATCCACTCTTCAAACCATGACGCAGTCATACCCTCACGCGTCTTGACCGAGAGCGGAATGACCCGGTGCGGCACCGTCGGGTGTCCGTTCCGGGCGATATTCATCGCTTTCAGTAAATCCGCGTGCGCCGGCCTGAGGCCAGCCTGCTCAGGCGTCTGTCCCGCCGACTAATCCAGAATACCTTGCCGCGTGGCGCAATAATGGCGCGGGCGAGGGCCGGCGTTCGGATCAAGCCTGCGCCGCAACCGAGGAGGCGACGTTGCGCGAAGGACAGCCCATGTTGATGGCAAGCCCGTCGAATCCGAGCTCGCACACCGCATGGGGTCCTTGCCGGACAGTTGCGCAACGATCGCTCGTTCGACTCCGCTGTACCGAAGCGTCTCCACCACGAATCAGGGCCCCGGCAGATGTGATTGACATGCGTGAACTCCGTGAACAGAGCATCAGGACACCCCTGTTCCGCCACCGGTTTCCTGAACTCCGCATCTGTGGCGCCGTCCATGGGAGCCAGCCTGATGACCAGCCGGGGAAGCGAATCCCAGAAGCTCATGCCGTCACCTCGACTCCCGCCGCCGGCTCATTGGCCACTTGGTAAGCGGTCCGCAGCATCGCAGCCTCGCGCTCTGCGGCTGGAACCGCTGAGGGAAGCCAGTTGCGGACAAATTCGACAAACCGCTCGATCTTCAGCAGAAAGAAATCATACGGGGCCGTCGTCGGATGAGGCATGCGAAACCAATGGTCTACGAACTTCTCAAGCTCGACGCCGTGCCCCTCCAACAATCGGCACGTTTCCGGAAACATGTCGCGTAGGTCTCCCCCCCAATGAAGAAGCTCGTTCGGCAGATAGTGGCGACGATAGCGATCCACGCCATCACGATTTCCAATCAGCCCGAGTGATTCCGTCGCCAGTGGATGCGAGACTCCGGAGACAAGCTCGGCATATCGCGCATAGTCGCGTTGAAGGCGCATCTTGTCGATGCGGCTGCACGAGGCCCCCTGACCTTTACGATCGAACTTCGCCGCGTGCACCTTCTCCGAAGGCGGCGTGCCCCGCCGATCAAAGGCGCTGGCGAACTCTCTGCGGAACCGTCGATATTCCTGGACGATCTGTGGAATCGGTTTATTGTCGACTTCCAAGGCGACTCCTCTGAGATGGACCAAGTCCGGACGGGCCAGCACCTGCGCGAGCAAGTCGAACAGCATGTCCGGGATCGGCGCCGCATGGTCGTCGAGGAGGCGAGGAGGGGTTGTATCGTCGGTCGCTTCTTCCCCGTCTCCCTCCGCCGACAGACCGGCCACATGAATCTCCACCACCCGCTCGACCGGGAACACATCCAGAAAGTTCTCTACGAAGCGCTCCATGCTGGAACGCCCTCCCTCGTTCGAATACCGGTAGACCGTCCAGAGATGGCCGAGGTCGAGCACCAGGCCGCAGGCCGTGCGATCAGCGATTAGTCGAAAGAACCGCGCAATCGGAACGGTCCCGAATCCGAAATAGGTGAGCGGAGGCATCTCTAGCAGAAAAAGCGGTCCCAGGCCGTTCGCCATCTCGCAGCGCTGGTCGAGGTGGTGCTGCACCAGCGTGATATGCTCGGCAACCACTGCCGCGCTGGTCTCGGTGAACAGCGGCGGCAGATACCTGCCGAAGGTATAACCGGCCATCTGCTTGCTCGCACATTCGTGAGTCATCCAATGGCTGCGCAGCACCCGCAGATGCGTCGCCGCCGTCTCCAATTCCAACCTGTAGGGATACTGTTCGCACCAATCCGGCTGCGTGATCCACAACCCTTCCCCGTGATAGGCCAGAGCGATCGACGGGAGCTGGCGTCTGACCGCGGCAAGCGCTGCATTATTCGCTTTGAAGAGCTCCACATAGTCCACGTTCGACGCCTCGTCGCCCAAAGCTCCGAGCAGTTCGCCTACCTCGGGACAATACACATCCGTCGACAACCCGAACCCATGCATCGGGATCGCGTCGATGCGTTTCAAGAATTCCTGGTCAACCGTCGCCATTGCCCCTATACTCGACAGAACCGGGAGCGCGAAGCCGCGGGGCCAGTCTAATTGGCCGAGGGTCTGCTTGGCAAGGGAACAGACGGCATTCCGCGGAGTTGCCGTCTGCTATACTTCTTCTACATCGTGATCCCGGGACCTCGAACACCGCATCAACCGCCTGATTGATCGAGGTTGCAATGAGGGGCACCGGGAACAAGGATCGCAACACCGCGTTCGACTCTCCATCCGCAATGGTGGCCCAGATGATGAGACCCGGCGTCATTCAAATTCCGGGCGACGTGCTGGTCAGCGAAGCCGCGCTGGTCATGCAACGGGAACAGGTGCCGTGTCTTCTGGTCAAAGACACCGAGACCCTTATCGGCATCATGACCCATAGCGATATCGTCAAGAAGGTCGTCGCGCAGGGGCTGGAACCCCACAACATCGAGGCCCGCGCGATCATGTCCAGGCCGGTCCACTCAATTGAATTCGACCGCCCTATCGAAGAGGCCACGACGCTCATGGTTTCGACCGGGGTCCCGCTGCTAATCGTCACCCACCGGAATCAACCGGTGGGAATTTTGACGGCCCGCGACCTTGTCTCCCCGCCTCAGCGACGCCACGCGCAAATTCCAGCGTCCGTTCGTATCTCCGACGGTCGCGAGCGGGGCATCGACCATAAGGTCACGATCACCCAGTTAAGCCACGCGGGCGCGTTCGTCGAAACCCCGAATCTGCTGTTGCCCGGAACCCGCGTGACACTTTCGTTCACCCTGCCGGGCTCAACGGTTTCTATCCACGTGCACGGCATGATCATCGCGAGCTATCACTCCCCTCGCCGATCCGAGGGCGAACACCACCGTCGGACGCCCGGGGTGGAAGTTCAGTTTACCGATCTGTCTAACGAAGACCAATCGCGTATCAGCGCATGGGCTATCCAGAATCTTTACAAGAAATCCTCGTAGGGCCGCGGTTCTCTCCGCGTCGGCCTTTTGACCAGCCGGCGCTTGCCTGGTAGAATTCGGCCACTGTGTCGGTCTGGCCATCTTCTCCAACGGGTCCCCAAGGACAAGGAACAGATCCCATGGCACAAACTCGCAGCCGCCCGACTCCAACTAAAGAAGAGATCCTGGCCCAGGTGCACAGCCTGCTGGACGGACCGGATGATGACCTGTCCAGCGTTTTGATGAAAGAAATCCTGGTCGGCGTCTTGCGGCTGCGCGAATCCCGCTTGGACTTGCTCGACCTCAAGATTGTCAACCGGACGATAAAAGAACTTCGCCACGCCTTCGGCGTGTTCCAGGCCTATCGCGGCCGTCCGAAGATCAGCATCTTCGGCTCAGCCCGTACCCAACCGGACGATCCCAACTACCAACTGGCGTACCGGTTCGCCCGCCTGATCGTGCAACACGGGTTCATGGTGATCACTGGAGGGGCGGACGGCATCATGCGAGCCTGCCAAGAAGGAGCCGGCCGGGAGAACAGTTTCGGGGTCAACATCCTGTTGCCGTTTGAGCAGGGTCCCAACGCTGTGATCGCCGATGACCCGAAGCTCATCACGTTCAAATATTTCTTTACACGGAAACTTACCTTTCAGAAAGAAGCTAACGCGATTGCGTTGTTCCCTGGCGGCTTCGGCACGCACGATGAAGGGTTCGAAATCCTGACCTTGACGCAGACCGGAAAAAGCGACCCGCAGCCGATCGTCTGCCTGCAGGCACCTGGGTGCGACTACTGGAATCATTGGTACAACTTCATCACCGACCAGTTGTTGGGACGCGGCCTCATCAACCAGGAGGATCTGAGCCTGTTCAAAATCCTCGACAGCGAGCAGCAAGCGGTGGCGGAAATCCTGACCTTCTATCGCCGCTACCATTCCATCCGGTTCGTGGGTCGACAGTTAGCCATGCGCCTGAAACATCCGCTCTCCGATGCGCAAGTGGCCGACGTGAACGACCGCTTCAAAGACTTGCTGAGCGAAGGCGTATTCGAACAGCGGGGTCCTCTTCCGGAGGAACTCGACGAGCCAGCCCTGAAGGACCTCCCTCGCCTGGTGTTCCTCTTCAACCGAAAAAGCGCCGGCCGGCTTCGCCAGCTCATCGACCATCTGAACACGCTGCCGGATCCGGTGCTCCCACCCGTTTGAGCCCCGCATTTCCTCCCGATTCCGTCAAAAGACCCTTTGGCCTCTGTCACCAGACATGGTATTCTGTGGCGCGACATGTCGGGCCTGTCTCGCTACAAATCGGACCAACCACCCAGCCTTGTGCTCTATCATGCGGAATGCGCGGACGGATTCGGTGCGGCCTGGGCCATTTGGAAACGCTTCCCCTCGGCGCAATTCGTCGCCGTCAAGCACGGCGATCCGCCGCCCGCCGACTTAGCCGGCCAGCGGATCGTCATCGTGGATTTTAGCTACTCGAGACCGATCCTCGAGCACATGGCCCGCCAAGCGTCCTGTTTGCTGGTGCTTGACCACCATATCACTGCCCAGAACGCGCTGGCCGGGCTGCCCTATGCATACTTTGACCTGAAGAAGTCGGGCGCGATGCTGGCATGGGAGTGGGCCCATGACGAGCCGGCCCCGTGGCTGTTGCAATACATCCAGGACAAGGACCTGTGGCAATGGGTGCTGCCGGGCAGCCGGGAAATCAACGCCGCGCTCGCATCGTATCCCTTTGATTTCAAACTCTGGGATTCATTTCGACAGAAAGAACTCGAACAGGAGGGGCGCGCAATTCTCCGGTACGAAAATGAGCTGGTCGGCAAGCTCGCGGCGCACGCGACCCTGGTCTCGTTCCAGGGTGAGGTCGTCCCCGCCGTACAGAGCCCGGTCTTGACCAGTCAGCTCGGCGAACGGCTTTCGCCTGACTATCCGTTTTGCATCATCTGGCACGACAAGAACGGCCGCCGTTACTACAGCCTGCGCTCTCGCGAAGGCGGCACCGATGTCGGCAGCATCGCGGCCGAGTTTGGAGGAGGCGGCCATACCCACGCCGCCGGGTTTTCGGTCCCTTTGCCGCCAGACACCCCATCGCCGCTCGCTCCGCTCGAACGTGCCGCAGGAGAGAGGCGAGAGCCCGGCAATGAGGGACCCCGCTCCACGGACGGGATAACCTGAACCCATGACCGCCCTGGATCACCCCCTCGCCTTGCGCTTTCGTCTCTAACACGCAACCATGATCCCGCTGCACGACGACAATCCCACCGAAATCACGCCGATCGTCACGGTGTCGCTTATCGCCGCCTGTATCGTGGTGTTCCTCTACCAAGCCTCCCTGCCGGCCGGCCCGGGCGAGGCTTTTATTTACGCGTACGGCGCCATTCCGGCCGTGGTGTTCGGCCGTGCGTCGCTTCCGCAGGAGGTGACGGCCGTCCCTCCTTCGCTCTCGCTGCTGACCAGCATGTTCCTGCACGGAGGATGGATGCACCTGATCGGCAACATGCTGTATCTGTGGATCTTCGGCAATAACGTCGAAGACGTCATGGGACACGTCCGGTTCGCGATCTTCTACGTGACCTGCGGAGTTCTCGCCGCCGTGAGCCACGCCCTGACTGATCCGTCTTCCACCATCCCTATGGTCGGCGCGAGCGGGGCGATCTCCGGTGTGCTGGGCGCCTATCTGCTCTTGTTTCCCCGCGCACAGGTGCTGGTGCTCATTCCGCTGGGGTTGTTCTCACGCATGATGTATGTGCCGGCGGGGTTCGTCCTTGGCTTTTGGTTTGTGCTGCAGGCGCTGAGCGGCTGGCTCAGCCTCGGACGGCAGGGCGGCGGGGTCGCTTTTTTCGCACACATCGGCGGGTTTCTCGCGGGCATGGCTCTGATCGGAATTTTCAAACGTCGGAATGTCCGGTTGTTTGCTCCACGCCGGCATCGATCCTGGCGATACGAAGACTGGTAAGCGGCGGAGAAATCCGGATAGGCAGCTCCCGCGAGTTTCCAGCCGCCGATAACGCTTGCTGGGGCGCCGACGACCAAGCACGAGCGCGAGGTTGGCTCAGGTCGCGAACGCAAGCGTCTTCCGCACGCCGTCGTCTTCGTCCGGTTGGTGGATCGTTCTAGTGGCTTTCGCGCTCAGCGCCTGCAAACAATCCTGCAATCGATAGCGGCGTCGTCTGCTCGCTAAGGTCAAAACGGCGATGGCAGGGGACGGCTAGCGAGTTTGCGGCGAAACGCCACGGCGGCTTTCCACGCCTCCTCCGGCTTTTCAGCCAGAAACGTGACATGGCCCATCTTGCGGCCGGGACGGACCACTCGCTTCCCGTAGAGATGCAGCGCCGCGCCTGCCGTCCCGAACAACTCCACTTGTCCCGTTCCTGCGCCGACCTGTAGCACATCGTCACCAATGAGATTGACCATCACGGCGGGGCTCAGCAGACGGACTTCTCCCAGCGGCAGACCGCACAGCGCGCGCACCTGCTGTTCGAACTGCGACACCGTGCACGCGTCGAGCGTGTAATGGCCGGAGTTGTGCGGCCGCGGCGCCACTTCGTTGATCAGGAGTCGGCCGTCCGGCATGAGGAAGAGCTCTGTACAGAACACACCGATTCCGTCGAGAGTTTCAACGACCTTTTCGGCCAGCGCTGCAGCACGCTCCGCAATCCCGTGTTCCACCGAGGCCGGCACGCGGGTGGTCCGCAGGATGCCGGCTTCGTGGATGTTCTCCACGACTGGATAGAGACGGCGGCCTCCATCCGCTCCGCGCACAACCAGCACCGATAGTTCCCGTTCGAAACGCAGAAATGGTTCGACAATCCATCGGCTGCCGTCTCGCGCGGTCTCCCGGAGCCTCTGGCGCAGCATCTCCAATTCGTCCCGATTCTGAATCTGCCATTGGCCTTTCCCATCGTAGCCGAACGTCGCCATCTTGCAGAGACAGGGAAAGCCCACCTCTTCCGCCGCCAATGGCAATTCGTCGGGCGATGAGATCGGGCGAAACGCCGGCACGGGAAGTCCGCGGGCGGCCAAAAATTCTTTTTGCGTCAATCGATCCTGGATCAACCGCAAGATCCGACTGCACGGCCGAACCGGGATCTTGTGTTCCAAAACCTCGCACAGAGTCGCCGGCACGTTTTCCCACTCATACGTGGCCGCGCGGACCAGATCGGAAAACCGCACCGGGGTGAGAAGATCGGTAAACGGGGTGGCAAAGATGTGGTCGGCGTTCCGATGGGCAGGGGCCTCGGTATCCGGGTCCCAAACGGCGACATGATAACCGAGACGACGAGCGGCCTGGGCGAACATAGTGCCCAGTTGCCCTCCGCCGAGAACCCCCAACACAGAACCGGATTCGATCGGCACCACAGTCACGTCTTGCGTGTTTTCGCCGTCCGCGTCGACGGAGTCGGTAAGGGCCCCTGGGATGCGAGGACCGCGCGCGTCTGTTCGGCGCGGAACCGTTGCAGGCGTTGGCGGATAGCCGGATACCGCCCCGCGAGGATCTGTGCAGCCAGGAGACCCGCATTTTCGGCCCCACCAATGGCCACGGTCGCGACCGGCACTCCTCGCGGCATTTGCACGATGGAGAGGAGCGAGTCCAGACCTCCCAAATGTTCGGTGGGAATCGGCACGCCGATGACCGGCAGGTGAGTTTTGGCCGCCAGCATCCCCGGCAGATGGGCGGCACCTCCTGCGCCGGCGATGATCACCTCGATGCCGCGGCTCGCCGCCTGTTCGGCATAGGCGAAGAGGCGATCGGGCGTGCGGTGAGCCGAAACGACCAGCAACTCGTTCGGCACACCCAACTCGGTGAGGACCGCGACGGCCTTTTCCAGGATCGGAAAGTCGCTCTTACTTCCTCCGAGCACCCCGACCAACGGGCGGATGCGTCCTTTGCCGTTCCCCGACAGGCGTTCGCGCGAGCCCCCCATAGGTTTTCCTCCCTCACTCTCAACCAAGCCGTGAATGTGTGCGCGACCATTCCCCCTTTGTCTCACCGGAATGTCGCAACCCGCAACGGCTAAGCCATGGCCACATTAGCCGTTCCAAGAGAGAGGGTCAAGATACGCGCGAGGTGGACGTGAAGGGGAAGAACGCCGACGCTGTTTGACCCCATGAACCGGATTCCTTTATGATACACTTGCCTTTCATCCCGATCATCGGAGTCGCGATGCAGCGCCTGGGAGAGGAATTAAAATCCAGGGGCCAGTGGATAGTCAATCACCCCACCGGTTTGGACGAAATCACCGTCGACGATCTCGCCACCTCTTCCAGACTCCAATCCTGGGAGGCGGTTCAGATTCCCGAACGACTGAAGTTCTCCTCGCGACTCGCCGTCAAGCTGGTCTTGCTCTTTGCCCTGCTCATCGCGTTCGTTCCCTGGACGCAGACCATCACAGCCACCGGCCAGCTCTCCGCCTATTCGCCGTATGAACGGCCGCAGGATATCGAGGCGCAGATCACAGGACGTATCAAAAAATGGCACGTCCTTGAGGGAGTGCGCGTCAAACAGGGGGATTTGATTCTCGAGCTGGACGACTGGGACCCGAATTTTATGGCGCCGGACCTCCTCGCCCTCCTCGAACAGCGGAAGGTCGCGCTGGAGCAAACCCGTAAGGCCGCACTGGAACGGGCCGAGCAGTTGGACAAGCGCATCAAGGAAATGCAAAACCTGGTCAAGGCGGCGGTGCCATCGGCGGAGGCCCGCGTGGTGGAGGCTGAAAACAAAGTACGGGAAGCCCAACAGAAGGTGACTGCCGCCAAGATCGCCGTCGACACGGCTGAGCTGAACGTGGACCGCCATCGCCAGCTCGTCGAAAAAGGTCTGGTCTCCCAGCGAGAGCTCGAACTGACAATCCAAGCGGCCATTGCGAGCAAAGCCGAGCTGCAAGCCGCGCAGGCGTCGTTGAAAGCGGCCCAGCAGGCGATGAGAGCGTTGAGCTTCGGCCGAGACCAGGTCAGCGCCGAAGTGCTTCAACGCCTCCTCGAGGCCGAGGCAGCCCGTGACGGCGCTTTCGCTGACGCCGCGAAGGCGGCCAATGAACTGGCCGATGTCACGCTTCGGCTCTCCAATGCCACGCAACGCAGAATCGCCAGCCGGATTCTTGCGCCAATTGATGGGACGGTCGTCCGGATGGCGGAGGTGGGACCCGGCGAAACAGTCAAACAGGGCGACAAATTGGTGCGGATTGCGCCCTTTGCAGACCGGGCAGTCGAACTATGGGCGGACGGGCTGGACGCTCCGTTGCTCAATGTCGGTCGCAAGGTGCGGCTCCTGTTTTACGGAATCCCCGCCATTCCGCTTCCAGCTTGGCCAGAACTCATGGCTGGCACCTATGGGGGTATCATCAAAGTGATCGACCAGGTGGACGATGGAAAAGGGAACTATCGTTTCTGGGTTGTTCCAGATCCTGAAGATCGCGCCTGGCCCCCGCAGGAACATGTCCGTCTCGGCACCAAGGTCATGGGCTGGGTGATTTGCAACCGGGTACCGTTGTGGTATGAGTTGTGGCGCCGGTTTAACCTCTTCCCGCCCGATTATCAGGAACGGCCGCCTACGCTCATCGATACGCTTCTACCCAAAGCAGGCCGCGGTGCCAAATAAGCGCCGGCCCCGACTCTCGCCGTCACGACATTCGCGTCGCTTTGCCTCTCTTGGCGATCCGTCAGAGCAATACAGGTCGGACGCGCCGATGCGTGAAGACCGAATAGAAAGGAGTGTGCACGATGAATCATCTGTTTGCTGTTATCGCCTGCTTCATCGTGGCGGCCTGCTCCGCCGCAAGCCATGCGTTCGCCGCCGACGCGGCTAAGTCAAAGCCGTTGCCCCCCATTCCGCTCTCGTTAGACGAAGTGTTGGCCTGGGTAGACCGTTCGCATCCCCTGCTTAAAGGCGCTGGCACCGAGAAGATGACTGCCAGAGGCAAGTTGCTCAAAGCACTGGGTGCTTTCGAGCCCGTCCTCATCAATGATATGGAGATCGAACGGTTCATTCCCAGCGGGAGAACCGACACCCGAACCTCCGGCTTCAACGACACAGTCATGGAATTCCGGCATCAATCCGGGGTCCGGGCCCAAACCGGTATTCGGGATGTCATCGGCACGGCCGCGGCGAAAATCCCTGACCTCGGGTTTAACAACGGCAGGAACCAGGTCGTTCTTGGCGGATTCATCCCATTGCTGCGCGGCCTGATGATCAATCCCGATGCAGCCGAACTTCAGCGGTCGCAGTTGGCTGACCCGATGGCGGACGTCAAGATTTCGCAGACCCGTCAGGACCTGTTCCTAGCCGCCGCCACGCAATACTGGGACTGGGTCGCCGCCGTGAAACTGGCCGACATTCAGAAGCGCGCGCTGAGCGTCGCAGAGGATCGAGCGAAGCAGGTGGAGGGACGTGCCAAGGCCGGCGCCGTTGCGCCACTCGACGTCGTCGAGGCGAATCAGGAGGTACAGCGCCGCAGGGAAACCTGGATCGCCGCCCAGCGCGCCGTCGAGCAGGAACAATATCGATTGTCCATGTTTCTCTGGGAAAATCACGCCCCCGTAACGCCGCCAGCCGAGCGTGCACCGGACTTTCCGTCGCAGGTTACCGTGCCATCGCCAGAAACGGTGCAGGCCCATAAATTGCAGGCCAAGGCCGATCGCCCCGAAGTCCGGGAAGTGGGGATCGAGGCGAAACTCAACAACATCGATCTGGAACTGGCCAAAAACAATTTGTTGCCCAGTTTAGACCTGTCGGCCGAGCCGGCGCGTGCCCCGGAAAAATTCGTCCTCGGCCTCGGGTACAGGTTCGGCGCAGAATTCCGCATCCCCATTTTCCAACGGCGAAGCCGTGGCGAGGTACTGGAAGCGCAAGCGAAGGCGGATCGCCTCGCGCTTGTCCAGAAGTTCCGCGAACAGCAGGTCGTGGTGGATGTGGATAACGCGCTGTCTGCCATCGAGCGGGCGAGGGAACGCATCGCTGTTGCCGCCGAGTCGTTGCGGCTCGCCAAGACCCTCGAGGAGGGAGAACGCTTCCGTTTCAGCTTGGGGGCCACCAGCGTGCTGTTCGTGAACCTGCGGGAGCGCAACTCCGTGGACTCGGAAAATCAACTCGTCCGCGCTAAGGCGGATTACCAGAAGGCCTTGGCCTTCTATCAATGGGCGATCGGCGCATGGGCCAAGAGCGAACCGTCGGCCGTGCCGGTGACCTACCGGGCTCGGGAATGATCGCCGAAGGCAGTGGCATTTTCCTTCGTGCTTTGATACGGTTAGAGGAACTGTCCGGCTGCCCAACCAGGCGAAAGGGCCGGATGATCCGGCATTTGCTGGCAATCGGCCTTCCGGCCTGGTGAATACCTGCCAACGAGCGAGGGCATGGATCCCAACCGCTCCGACAGCCATCCTGTCACGCTCCAGTCGATGCTCGGCCGTCTCGGACTGCTCTTACGCCTGGAACGCCGGGTGCTCGGCCTGCTCGGATCCTATTCGCTGGCGATCGGGCTCTTCTCGCTCATCGTCCCGTTAACCGTCCAAGAGCTGGTCAACACCTTCGCGTTCGCGATTCAGCCGATCACGATCGTGACACTAGCCGCCATTATGGTGCTGGTGCTGTTGTTTGTCGGCGCCTTTCGCGCATTGCAGTTTTTCGCCGTCGAGATTTTGGAGCGTCGAATTTTTGCGCGCGTTGCTTTGGCGATGACCGAGCACCTGCCTCGCCTCAAATCCCAGGGCTTCCAGCCGCGGTACGCGAACTATTTTCTAGAGACGGTGCTGATGCAGCGCGCTCTTTCGGTGCTCCTGATCGACGTCGTCAACGTCGTCGTCGGAGGCGCCATCGGCATGACGATCCTGGTCTTCTACCACCCGTACTTTTTGCTGTTTAACGCCGTGCTCCTCGCCGGTTTCTGTGTGATCATGTTCCTGCTCAGCCACGGAGGCCTGCGGGCGACGATCCAGATGTCCCACGCCAAATACGACACGCTGCATTGGATCCAGGAGATCGCCTACAACTTGCTGCATTTCAAATCGACCATCAGCGAACCGTTGCTGATTAAGAAAACCGATGAACTGGTCAACGCCTATGTCGCCGCAAGACGCACGCGCTTTCATGTTCTGATGCGGCAGTATCTCAGCTCCGTCGGGTGGCAAGCGTTGGGACACAGCGGGCTCATTGCTACAGCTGGCTGGTTGCTCTCGATCGGTCAACTGACGTTGGGCCAGTTGGTCGCCGCCGAGGTCGTCGTCGGCACGTTGCTGCTGAACTTCGACGCCATCGTCAAACGCATGGGCCACATCTTCTACTTTTTCACCGCCCTGCACGAGCTGGACTTTCTCTTCTCCTTACCCAAGGACTCCAGCACGGCGATGTTGTCCGTGCCACTGCCCGATCCGACGATTCACGGCGTTCGGGTGACCTGCAAGGATTTGACTTACGTCCATCACACGGACGCTGCCCCGATCTTCCAAGGTTTCAACCTCGAGGTGACGCCGGGAGAGAAGGTCGGCATCTACGCAACGAGCACTATCGCCAAGATAACGCTGGCGCGGGTTCTCGCCGGTCTCGACCCCCCGACCACCGGCGTAATCCGTTACAACGGCATCGATCTGCGCCACCTTGATTTGGAGACGATCAACAAATGCCGCGGGTTCGTGCTCGATTCCCAACTCTCGCTGTTCGAAGGGACTCTGGAAGAGAACATCGTTTTGGGCCGCACCGGTATTCCCTACAGCGATGTGCGGTGGGCCCTGCGGTTCGCCGAGCTGGAAGAAGAAGTGGACGCCCTCCCGCTGGGGCTCAAGACCCACGTTCGGGATCCTGGCATGATCCTCGCTCCGACCCACATTCTCCGTATCCTGGTCGCCCGCGCGATCCTGTCGAGGCCGCAACTTTTAATTTTCGACGGGATGCTGCACAACATGCAACCAGCTATCCGGGAAACGATTCTGCGGCGGTTGTGCTCAAAGGAAGAACCCTGGTCGGTTATCTTTGTCTCCAACGATCCCGACCTCACCCCCTACGTGGATCGCCGCATCGTGCTGGACTGAGGCCGTGGGCGTCACGCTCGGTCAGTTCGTCGAAGCTGCGGTGGTGGTCGGCGCGGGGTGGCTCCCGGCGAGAACATCATCAGCTTCTCCGGCAACAGCGCCGGAAACACGTCGTCAGCCTCCACATTGGCCGAACGGGCGGGCACCGTATCATACTGTCCGACAACGGGCCAAAGGGTGGCACACGGTGATTCCTTTCCCGGAGCGAATTTGCTAGACTGGCTCGCACGCGTTCCCAGCCTCAAAGAGGCTGCCTTGCGGGAGAGGAAGACGAACCGTGCTCGGTCAGCTTCGCATCACATGGCCCCGCGGGTCGCAACTTTTGATCAGCGCGTTGATCGCGACGCTTGGCTGGGTCAGCGGCCAGGCGTTGAGCCAGGTCGACCAAGACTTGCGCGTCATGTACACCGAATACACACTCGGCGCAGCCGACCTGGCTCACATCTCTGCCGATGTGATGCGGTACCGGAATACGATCATTCGCGCCCTCGAAGCCCCCAACAAGAAGGAATTCGAGCGCATTACTGAGTTCCTGCCGTATCAACGGGCCCGCATCCAACACGCTATCGACCGTTACGCCGCCGCGAGCTTGCGGGTCTCACGTAGCGGCCGCAGCGAGCCTCGTGACCTCCAAGCGGTCCGCGACAGTCTCGACCAATATTTCTCCGCAGCCAGCTTGACGATTCAACTGCTGACGCAGGAATGGAACGCCCCCTCCGCCAAGGAAGCGGCCGAGCTCCACCGTAAAGCCGAAATCCACGCTGCGGATAATGCTGGTCCCAAGATGATCCAGGTCAGCCTGGCGTTGGATCGACTCATCGAAACCGTCGGGGAGGTCGCCAAAGATATGCGCGACGAGGGAACCAGAACCATCCGTACCACCAGCGCGATGCTGGTCGGTGGGAGTTTTTTCATCGCGTTGCTGAACTTGTTCCTCCCGCGGTCGCCGGGACCGCAGCTTCAGACCCCCCTTTCGCCCGCTCGACACGAAGAGCAGGAACCAACCGTTTCGCCGATCACCGTCTCCGCGGAAAGCCCCAGCTCAGTCTCCCAAAGCGACTGACAAGGGGCTTCTTCGCGTTGCCGAGTTCCTTGGGCGTTCACGATCGCATGCCTCCGGTCTCAGGCTTTCCCAGTGCGCGAAACAGTTTCAACCGTTCTTGCTCGGTGAGGTTTTTCCATTGGCCCGGTCGCAGGCTGTCGAGCGTGATGTGCATAATCCGGACGCGCTGGAGGCTCACGACTCGATACCGCGAGGGCTTGGCCCATGCGCCGAATCTACCGATTGCGTCTCTCCGTCAGCACAATGCGGAAACGGCGCGGATCAAGCCTCGCCACAGTGCATGGCCTGGTCCGCTTCCCGAGCACCACCACTCCGCCGGCCATGCGTTCCAGGAATCGCTCATCAAACTCCCAGTTGACTTGGACCACGTACTCCCGCTCATGACCGTGTTCGGTCCTGAGAATCTTATTCACAATGTCGCCGTCGTTGGTCAAGAGGATCAAGCCGGAGGAGTCCTTCTCCAGCCGCCCGACCGGAAAGATGCGCGCGGGATGCCCGATTTCGGCGACGACGTTGCGCTTCACATGGGATTCACTAGTCGTGGTGACGCCGATCGGCTTGTGATACTTGCTGCGGTTTCGCAGTGTACCAAGAAACAAAGATCGGCGGGGAGAAAAGGGAAAGAACCGGGCTACGTCACGCGGCGTCCTGCGCGAACACGGCCGAGGATGCGGTAGAGCAGGCGCGCGACGGTGAACTGCGGCACCACAAACCCTTCGATCGGAGCAAGCTCGCTGACGTCCATGCCGACGATGCCAGGCCCCTGAGCCAGCGCCGTGACCAAAGCCAATGTGTCGTACCACCCGAGCCCGCCAGGCTCCGGCGTGCCCAGCGCCGGCACGAGCGAGGAATCCAGTCCATCGCAGTCGAACGTCAGATAGACCGGCCCCTTGCAAGCCTTCACCACATCCGGCACCCACCGCGCGGCGCGCCCTCCATAAGGACCGGCGGGATCCAGAATCTGGGACGCAAAAAACGTGGTCACGGAAGAAGTCCGATTGATCAAGTCAATTTCTTCTGGGGAGATCGACCGGATCCCGACCTGCACCAGCGGCAACCCGTCGTCGACCACGCGGGCCATGACACTCGCATGGCTGTATGGGTTGCCCTGATAGGCCTTGCGCAGATCCCCGTGAGCATCGACCTGGACCACGCAGAGATCGGGATAACGGTTCGCATGGGCACGGATTGCGCCGAGCGCGCCTGTATGCTCTCCGGTCAAGGTTAGGAGGAACCGCCCCGGTTGCACGTAGGGACGGACGTAGGCTTCGATGGCCTCCACAGCTTCCCGGTCGACTTTCCCCTCAAGCGCCAGCGGGGCGGCAGTCGCAATTCCCCCCCATTCCCGGTAAGGTTCACAATGCAGAGTTTCGTCATACAACTCGACCTGATGAGAGGCCTCAATGATCGCCGATGGCCCTCGGGCGGAACCGCGAACGTAGCTGGAGGTATGTTCGTAGGGCGCCAGAAGCACGTAAACTCCGGCGTGATCCGGATGGCACCAGGGTTCGCCGATGCCGAGAAAATTCCGCTCCTGGCCGAGCCAACCGTGCGGAAGGGTCATGGTATAGCCGCTGATCTAAACGCTGGGCGGCACGCAGGCCGATGCGCGTCGACGCTTATGTACGGCGGCGGACCTTCTTGGGTAGATTCTCTGGCGGAATGAAGACGGCCAAAGCTACCACCGTCGTCCATCGGTTGGGCCGCCCGATCGCAGACTGGGTGATGTTCAATGTCCTGACGATCTTGCCGCCCATTTTAAAGACCTGCTCTCGCTCCTTCCAAGCCTGATTGGCATCGAACTCGATCCCCAACGTCGTGGCGAGCATCTGGGCCGCCAGATCTTCCGTATACTCACCGGCTTCCTCGTCCGTCTCGCCGTACGCATGGTGTTCCGACAGATACCCGTAAGTACGGCGGTCCGTCGGAATCGCGAGACCGATAGAAGCGGAGATCAACCGATTCCGCTCGTTGGTCTCCGAACGGGCCATCACGCAGAAGGTGATCTCGCCCGGGTTGAGCAGCTTTTCCCCGCGTTTGCGCGGGATGATCTTGCAATTGGGCGGAAGAATCGAGGACACGCTGACAAGATTACAGTACGCCACGCCCGCGCTACGAAGGGCCTGCTCGAAGGACGCTAACTTTTCCTTGTGCACCCCGACGCCTCTAGTCAAGAACATATGAGTCGGAACCATCGTTGCGCTTCCCCCTCCATCCGTGCGAACGCATCAGCCGCGTCCGCTGCCCACCGGATTTCACTCACGCACCGGTTCGGACAACCGGTGCACAAGGCCGGTGTTGTACCAAGTTGAAGACGATTCCGCAATATGGCGGGAGGGCTTTTTAGGAGGAAGGCGGTTCACTGGCGAAGGTTGAGGACGAGCAGCCGGGGTTCCGTCATCTCTTCGATGGCGTAGCGTACCCCTTCTCGACCAAGGCCAGAATCCTTGACGCCGCCGTAAGGCATGTGATCCGCCCGGAATGTCGGAATTTCGTTCGCCAAGACTGCGCCCACCTCCAGATTTCGAAAAGCATGAAAGATCCGGCCCACATCTCGGGTGAACACCCCGGCCTGCAAACCGTAGGGCGAATCGTTCACGGCCGTCAACGCGTCTTCGAAGCGTTGATACGGCGAAATGGTCACAACGGGCCCGAATACTTCTTGGCAGGACACTTTCATGGTAGGCGTCACTTCGCTCAGGACCGTCGCCTCCACCACCGAGCCCGACCGCTTGCCGCCGAGCAACAACCTCCCGCCCTGCGCCACCGCCTCGTCGATCCAGGCTTCTACCCGTCGGGCAGCGGCCTGATCAATCAACGGGCCGATAACCGTATCCTCCTCGGTCGGATCGCCGGCTTTCAACGCAGCCACCCGAGCCAGGAGCTTTTCGGTGAACGGCTGAAGCACCGACTGATGAACGAAGATCCGCTGGACCGAAATGCAGGTCTGGCCCGCGTAGGCATAGCCACCCGCCGCGCATCGTTGCGCTGCAACATCCAGATCAGCATCCGGCTCCACGATCACCGCCGCGTTGCCGCCTAGTTCCAGCGTCACCCGCTTCTTTCCAGCCTTGCCTTTGAGCATCCACCCCACGGCGGCGCTGCCGGTAAAGCTCAACAGCTTAAACCGGTCATCGACAACCAGGCGCTCTGCCACCGCGTTGTCGCACGGCACGATACTCAAGGCGCCGGCGGGCAGTCCGGATTCCAGCACAATTTCCCCCAACAGCAACGCCGTCAACGGCGTCTGCGGCGCCGGCTTGATCACGATGGGATTACCCGCCGCCAAAGCCGGAGCGACCTTGTGCGCAACGAGATTGAGCGGGAAGTTGAACGGAGTGATGCCCAGAATCGGGCCGATCGGGAACCGGCGCATGATCCCGAGGTAGCACTCGGTTCCCGGTGTCCAATCCATCGGGACAATCTCGCCGGCAATCCGCTTAGCCTCCTCGGCGGCGACACTGAACGTCTGGATGGCGCGCGCGACTTCGCGGCGGGAATCAGTGATCGGCTTTCCCGCCTCAGCGGTAATGGTCCGGGCCACCTCTTCCTGTCGGGCACGCAACGCGGCGGCGATCCGAAGCAACGCATCGGCGCGGACGTAAGCGGGCAGCTCGCGCATGGGGACCGTCGCCACCTCAGCCGCCTGGACCGCCGCCGCTGCTTCCGTCTGTCCGGCCCGACAAATTTCGGCGATCGTCTCACCGGTGAAGGGATTGACGACCTTAGCGGTCAAAGCCGACCGTTGCCAGTGACCGCCGAGGAGAAATGGGCGCGCCGCTTCCACCAAGCCAATTCCCCCATGTGTCTGATGACGGAAGGATTAGTCCGTGGACTCGACGGCGGACAGACCGCTGGGCGTCGCCTGCGACGCGTCGTCCTCAGCCTGAGCCGCGACGGCCTTGGCGATCAGTTCTTCTGTCCCCCAATCCCGAATAGCCTCGAGCGTGAACGCCTCATAGGTGGACACCCCGTGGCAGGTGGGACAGTCCGGCTTGGGAACTTTGCGGCGGAAGACTTCATTCAGGCACGACATACAGACCCACAGGTCCGGTTCGCCGTCTTCGCAGGGTACAGACCAAAACGCTTGTGCGGATGACATACGCAGTTCCTAACCGACCATAGACATTGGAATTTAAGTGGACGAATACGGCTGAACGGCGCAGTGCTGTTACGCACCACCTTTGCCTCGCGGTCGGACCCGCGCCAGCAGCCGCTCGATCTCTTCTTCAAATACCTGATAAGGGAACGCCCCTGGAATCGTGACAGCCGTGTCCCCACCGCGCCCGGTCGGCATCAGGACGAATCCGGGCGTCCCGCGGAATCCCCAGCGGGCTCCCTCCTGCCGATCGTGGAAAATCGAAGCCACGTGCCGACCGTCGCGCATGCAGGCCGAGAAGCTCGCAGGATCCAACCCCAGTGCCTTGGCGTGCCGGTCGAACGTCGCCGCATCGAACCGCCCGCCGTCTGCAAACAGACGATCATGCATAGCCCAGTAGCGGCCCTGGTCGCCGGCACAACGCGCAGCGATCGCCGCATCCACCCCCGGCCCCTGATCGGCGCGGGGATAGTCCCGATAGACGAATCGGACCTTGCCGGTCTCCACATACTTGGCCTGGATGCGGGGCCAGGTCTCTCGGAAGAATTTCAGACAATACCCGCAGGTAAAATCCGAGTATTCAATCAAAGTCACCGGCGCATCCGAATTCCCGCGGACCCGAAGATCCGCTGCGTCCGCAGCCCCCTGGGTGCCGCCCGATGAAAGCAGTAGCGCCACGCAAGCTAGCAGCGCCGTCTGGAAGGGCGCCGCCGCCCGTCCACCCGTCGGCACGGTCGGTTCACTCGATCCTGGCGAGAATCGCGCGGTCATGCAGGCTTTCCTTTGTGCCCGAACCGTTCCAGCAATCCCATCATCAGGAGAGGCCAGACGACCGTCGCGTCACTCAACACCTCGGCAAATCGGCCGCCTTCGCTGGGAGGTACGAACTTTCCCCAGGAGATCCCCTCCTGATAGGTGCACCCGCTCAGCCCTCCCCAGTAATCGGGTTCGGGGCAGATCCGCACCCCGTACTGAAAGCGAGGCGGTTTAACGTTCAACCCCAGCCGCAAGTTCCCGATCTCGATATACGGCCCGACTTGCTGCGCCCAGTTCCGCGGCACTCCGCCTCCGATCGTGAAAATACCCAACCGCTTGGCCGAGAGGACATGGTCCGTGTAGCTGTTCAAATCCAGATAAGGATTGAATGCCGGGCAGAACCGATGAAGCGCCCGCAACACCGCAAGATCTCCCCCCGCTTGTCCCTGAACCTGAGCCCGAGCTAAGTCCACGGACTTGCCCATCGCCCAGGTGCCCACATCCAGCCCCATTTCGGAATCGGTGAAAGCCGGGATGTACACGGGGACTTTTTTGAGATACGCGCTCTTCAAAATGCCGCTGCCTTCATACTCCTCCGCCAATGTCCGCCCCAATTCCCGCGTCAAGATTTCCGAAGACAACGGCTGATCGGTGTTGATCCGCTTGAGCGCTTGCGACACCACGTATTCCACGTAATTGAGGTTGGCTTCCATCTCCAAAGTATCGTACACCCGGTTATAGCCCTTGCGGAACAACTCCTCGTCGCTCATCGACGGTCTGTGCCGATAGTGCACCTTCCCCACAGACTCGCTGAGCCCGTGCGCGATCAGTGCACCGGTTGAGACGACGACCTGAACCATCCCGTGATCGATCATGCTGCTAATGATCTTGCCCATCTTAGCGATCGTCATGGCGCCCGACAGTGTCAAGACGACCGAACAGTCCGGATCCTCGATCATGGCTACCAGCACCTCGAAGGCTTCGCCTAAGCGCCGGCCTCCGAAAGCGGTCTTGCGCATCGCCACAAGGAGGTCCGAAAAAGAATTGATCTTGTCTGGATCAAGAGGTTCTAGCGCCTCTAACCCGTCCTTTGCGCCGTCGTGGAATTCGCGTGCGGGCATACTACTCACTCCTACTCAAGCCGAACGAACGCGACACAAAAGCGACTCCCTTATACACAACCGATCGTATAGGCGTCAATTCACGAGACCTCAACAGAGAGACGATTCTCCCCGTTAGCTTCGCCAGTAGAGGAAGATCATCGATGACTCCATGGACACGTGCGCACCGAATCGGACGCGACCCTATGCCGACAGCGAAACAAACAACCAGGCGGCGTCGCCACAGCACAGGACTCAACGCGAAGAACCGGATCCAGACAGGGCGTGGTTAGTCTTTAGCAAGCGGAGGATCCGAAGGCCCTGCAGCTTCGAGCGGCCGGTCCGTCAACGCCTCATAAGCGGCCGTGACGGTTCCCACGGGAGATACCTGCAACAGGAAAGGAGTCTCCCAATCACCATCTGCGATATCGTACTCCTCCGGCACTAGGACTCGGCGCAGATTCTGATCTCGCGCAGCGGCCAATTTGAGCGAAATGCCGCCGACCGCGCCAATATGCCCGTCTCGGGTGACGGTACCGGTCAGCACGCGGGCTGGCTTAATGAAATCGCCCTTTGCCAAGGCCACGACCGTCAGGCCCACCATGGCAGATAGACTTTCGCCATAGATGGTGACTCCTTCATACGGCACGGTCAACGACACACTCCAGGAATCCGTATCCAGACCGGCCAGTCGGGCCGCTCGATTGATCGCGGTCACCACGGCCACCTGTGCTTGGATCGAAAATCGTCCCGGATTGGACTCAAAGGTCACCTCCATCCCGTCGCGGTCCTTTCGGCTCGCCACGGAAACCTGGAGTTGGGCGACCACCCCGATCGGTTTTCTGTCCCGGTCGAACGTAGTACCCAAGATTGGAATGATTTGCTTTCGGTGTTGGACTTCCTCCTGAAATGACCGGGCCAGCGCGGGTGAATTGATTACCATAACCGCCACGACGAAAGACGCAGCAAATAGTGCGAACCTGAGAGCCCCGCGGCGAGTCCTCTGCGTGGACAGCGGTTTGTTGGAAGAACCCCGATCGCTCATGGGAAACACTCCCAGACGGTCTTTGTTTCGGATTATACCGCGTGGTGCCTAAAAGTGAAGTCCATGACGCCCCCTGCTCCGTGTGTTTGTTCGGAACGAGAGCGAGAAGTGCCAGGCAGCGTGCCCGGAGGAAATCGGATCAATCTTCGAGAAAAATGCGGATCGATCAGAAAGGGGCCCGGACCCCAATTGCGCGAGTCCATCCCCTATGGACGGTGTCAAGGCAGGGGTGGCATGGCTTCGTCCGTTCCCGTCGCAACGACCAATTTCTGGAGACGGACGAGAATGTATCGAGGCAGGAAGCGCCGTGCTTCCAGATACCGCATCAAGCGCGCCTTGTCCTCGGCATCTATTCAGACAGATTATCAGAATTTCCAACCCGAAGCGTGCTTCGTGGATCCAGGTCACAGCCGCGAGGCGTACGGCGATCGCCTTTTCAGGGATCGGCAAGCGGAGACGGGCTTGCACATACTGCGCCGGAACCAAGTCCTTGCGACTGGGGCACCAGCAGCCCGGCACTGACACATCAAACACACGGCCTTCAGCCTCCAGTGATCCAACCTCCGAACAGGAAACGAGGCAATCCACTAAGTGACGCGGACGCACGCGACCATATACATAGTCATACCTGCTAGCGAGTGAGAACGGCCCGTCATGGAAGGCCCGCCGATGGCCAGCTTGATTGCCCACACCTCTTGTGAACTTCCTGCGCTAAGACATCCGCCTTATGGGAAGCGGCTTGCACTGTTTTATGGGAGAATCTGCCGGGCAGACCCGCCACCCCCTCCGCTGTGGGAGCAAAGGCGAGTGTGCTGTCGATCTGGGGCAGGCGAGTCTCCAGGTCACTCTCGAGTCGTCGCGCAGCATGTTCGTCCTGACACGGTTTGGACAGGATACAGTCAGCGAGTTGCATTCATTCCATCGAAACAATCACCAGACTGCTCGCAAGTCCGGCGTTCGCTCCTGCTTTCGTCTGGACTCTGCGCACATGGAGCAGCAGGACAAAACCATCCGTAGAATTTGCCTTGGCGGTATACCCTTTGGGCCGCAACGTTTGAGCCATGGTCGATTCGACGGCTTTGGACACTGAATCGTGACCATCGTTCAGAATCGACACCGGCTGGCCGAACACCTCTGGAACGGACGCCACAAAGAACACGACGAAAGCCAGTAGAGACATAGCGGTTACTCCAAACAGCTTTGCGCAGGGGATCATGATAAATAAGCTCACACCGCAAAAGTAGCCTGCCAAACGACGAAGCGCTATGCTGCCTTGGGGGAAAGGAAGCTCCTCGTCGGTAGGGAGGCAAGCGACGGCTCCAGGCGCGGCCACGAGCCGCCAAGCGGCGAACGGACTCTTGCTTGAAACAAGAGCCACTGGAAGGTTTTATCCGCCCGCGTCAAACGCGCAAAAGCGATAGAGAGCGGGCGGCACGCACGAAGTGCGGTTTGGTGGTCCCAACGGGATTCGAACCCGTGTCTGAGCCTTGAGAGGGCTCCGTCCTAGGCCAGGCTAGACGATGGGACCAGCGAAGCCATGAATCGCATGAATCGACTGAGTTGAATGACGAACGAGGTGTGAATAGGCGTTTGCCTGTCACTCGCGCAACGGGAAGGCACAGTACCATACGATGAAAGCCGATTGCAAACCGCTGCTACGGCGTTCGGCCGTCGATCAGGCCCCCTGTTAGGGCAAGATCCCTCCGCCGGCGGTATTGTGTATGCATGATCACTCCCGATAGGCTTCAGCACTGGAAGGCCGGACCGACGTATGGCTCCATTCCCCATCGCAACTGCCAAGAAGCTGATCGATGAAACCGGTGTTTAATCCCGCGGCTGACTCGGGAGTTCGCTTGTGGGCACTGTGCCTCATCCTGTTTGGCTGTTCGAGCATTTCTCCCGCCAAGGAATCGCTTCGCTGGGCAGTTCTTCCAAGATTCACGTCACGGCGGCTAAGCCGATTCCGTCTTCTATACCGAACCGACCACCGCTCTGGACAGTCGTCCTCTCACGTCGTTAGCCAAAACAACCATCTAAAAAATCCCCGCCACTAGCCCTCGCGGCGGCGGCCAAATTTCGCAGATCATTCCGATTCCGCTGAAGCAACGGAAGGTTATGGCGTCGATCTGCGTGACCGCGACCGATAGCCTGGGGAATGAAAGTCCTCCTGCTTCTCCGTAACGTGCAATCTTCTCCCCGAAGCCTCGAAACACAAACGCTTCCTCAAGCCCGGTCGTAGCCCTTGTCGCGGACTTGACTTCACTTTGAGAACGACCTAGCCTTTGCCGTGCCTGGTCCGCTGCATGCACCTGACATGCCTCAGGTTATCGCGGGCGGACATCGAGAACAATCTGAGAACAAAACAATCTGGAGGTTTTGTGGCCGAGAAACCCGATCCGAGCGGAGCGAGCCCCGTACGACCAACTCAGGCCGTTGAATCCGGCAAGTCCAAGCCCTCGCTCGAGCTTAATATCGGCTCGAACGTCTTCCGCGACACAAATGGAGTCATCAAGCTGCAGGGCAAGGAGCAAATGGTCGTGGAGTTCCATCCAGAGGAAGGTCAACTGCTGTTGACCATGGATTTTTATGACAGCGCGGGGAGCCATATCGCCCATCTGCGACGAAACGCGTGGGCGTTTAATACGGCCAACCGATTCGCGCTCACCATTGGTTCGGCCCCGCTGTCCCTGTTCAACGGGCCGCTGTGGCTGAAAGTGTCCGACCGAAGCAGCGGCGACGTTGTGCTGGAAATTACAGTGACTCAGAGCGGGAAGATTCATATCCCGAATGGGAAGTTTTACACCCACAAAGGGCATCTTGTTGAGATCACTTCTCATTACTGTCGCGTCGTCCCCGGCCTAACACTGTTTGGCGATGTATTTGAAGCTCGCGGCGGGGCTGCGTCGATCGGATAGGTCTTCCTGACAATCGCCCGCTTAATCTTGTCTTGCGTGGCCACTCATGGTCGGCTGGATACACCCACGCCTCGACTTCGTCGCCGATTGACAGTTCGGTTTTTCATTCCACCCGATAGTCCCTCTGGACAAGCCAAGGACAGTGCCTTCCCTTCGATTTTTCCGCTGGAAAAAAGATGTGGATTCGGGTCTTGAACCGTGCAGCTTTCCGATCCATCATCGCTGTGTCTGTCGCAGGGTGATCTGCGCACACGGAACCAGATAGAGTGCGCACAAGGCGGCGCTCTTCATCCCCTTGCTGGACAAGACGCCTCGTTTGACTTTGAGAACGCGGGGCGTAGAATAGCACGCATGCGGGAGATCGTGAAGCCCAGCGTGCAGGCGTTTCTGGTGTGCGACACCGTGATTGAGGACAGCCTGACGAAGAAAAAGAGCTTGATCGGTATTTTCACTCATCTCCAGGCAGTGGCCTTTCCGTTCCAACACCACCAGATAGGTCTCTACTTTTGCCTTACCGATGCGGAGGGCACTTATCACTTCGACATCGAGCTCGTGTGCCTCAATACCGAACAGCTTGTCTGCCGCGCCGCGCTTCCGAACGTGTACATCGGGGATCGCCTCCAAATTTCAGACTTCGGCATCAACATCCCCTCGCTCGTTTTTCCGGCGCCTGGCCGCTATGAGTTCCGATTACTCATGGAAAATCATCTCATCGCCCAGAAAGACTTCCACGTTGTCCAAATGCCCCTGCCTCAAACCGTCTGAGAGTCCCAAAGCCCTGCGGGGCTGACAGGCATTTTCCCTCCCGCCCTCTCTTGTGGTACAAGAGACTGTGCGCGAAAGGGTTATCGCCGCATGGTCGGCGCTCTTATGGTATAAGAAAGACATGCGCCCCGATGACCTGAATATGCCGAATGCTTCAGCGCCATTGGATTTCGTGCGCACCATTGTCGCACTGGATCTCAAAACCGGAAAACACGGCGGACGCGTGGTGACGCGTTTCCCGCCGGAGCCGAACGGTTATCTCCACATCGGCCATGCCAAGTCCATCTGCCTGAACTTTGGCATTGCCAACGAAAACCCGGGTGGTGTCTGTCACTTACGGTTCGACGATACGAACCCGACGACTGAGAGTCTCGAGTATGTCCAGGCCATTCAGGAAGACGTGCGCTGGCTGGGGTTCGACTGGCAGGACAAGATGTTCTTTGCCTCGGATTACTTCGAGCAGTTCTACGAGTACGCCATCCGCTTGATCCAGAAAGGGAAGGCCTATGTGGACAGCCTCAGCGCGGACGAAATTCGGCAGTTCCGCGGCACCCTGACAGAGCCCGGCAAGGACAGCCCCTACCGGAATCGATCCGTCGAGGAAAACCTCGATCTTTTCCGACGGATGCGCGCGGGAGAATTTCCCGATGGCGCTCATGTGCTCCGGGCCAAGATCGACATGGCGTCGCCCAACATCAACTTGCGCGATCCGGTGCTCTATCGCATCCGCCGCGCCAGACACTACCGGACCGGCGACGCTTGGTGCATCTACCCAACGTACGACTATGCTCATCCGCTGTCGGATGCGATCGAGGGCGTTACACATTCCATTTGCACGCTCGAGTTCGAAGACCATCGGCCACTGTATGACTGGGTCGTGGAACAATGTGAGATCTCACACCGCCCGCGCCAGATCGAGTTTGCGCGTCTCAATCTCACGCACACGGTCATGAGCAAGCGCAAACTGCTGGACTTGGTCGAGCGGAAATTCGTGAACGGCTGGGACGATCCCCGCCTCCCCACGCTCAAAGGACTGCGGCGGCGCGGTTATACTCCCGAGGCGATCCGCGCGTTTTGCGAACACATCGGCGTGTCGAAACGGGACGCTACGCTGGAGGTGGAATTACTGGAACACTTTGTTCGCGAGGACTTGAACAAACGCGCTCCGCGTGTGATGGCCGTGTTGCGACCCCTGCGGGTGGTCATCGACAATTACCCGGAAGACCGGGTTGAAACCGTGAACGCGGTCAATAATCCTGAAGACCCTGCGGCCGGGACGAGGCTGGTGCCGTTCTCGCGGGTGCTCTATATCGAGCAGGACGATTTCCGGGAAGACCCGCCGAAGCAGTTCTTTCGCCTCGCGCCTGGACGCGAAGTCCGCCTTCGCTACGCCTATATCATCAAATGCACAGGCGTGGTGAAAGACGAACGGACGGGGCAAGCAATCGAACTGCACTGCACATACGATCCTGAGACCAAGAGTGGTTCGTCTCAGAAACAGCGCAAGGTCAAAGCGACAATTCACTGGGTCTCAGCAGCCCACGCAATCGAAGCGGAGGTGCGGCTGTACGATCATCTTTTCTCGAAGCCTGATCCGTCCGATGTTCCGGACGGTCGGGATTACACGGCGAACCTGAATCCGAACTCTCTGGAACAGCTCACCTCATGCCGAGTCGAACCCAGCCTGCGAGGTGCCGCGCCCGGCACGCGATACCAATTCGAACGGCTGGGCTACTTCTGCGTTGATCCGGACTCCACCGCGAACCGACTCATCTTCAACCGCACCGTCACACTCAAGGACACCTGGGCCAAGATCGTACAAACGCAGAAGACTGGTCACGCTCGACAGCTTTGAGGTCCTCGTGCGGACGACCTTCTGGCTTGCTGTGCCTTGCTCGACCCTTTCATCGTGTGACACGACGCGCGAGCGGCTGATGATCGCACGGAATCCCACGTATCCTGAGAACATCAGCATAACAGCAGACCGGTAGAGGTCGAGCTCTATCCGCCGGGTGGCAAGAATCCCTGCACGACGCCGGAATTCCAGGTGTACTTCGAAGGCGGCGTGGTGACCGGCTGGCAGGCGGTGAGGGGCCCTGCAGAGGGAGGAGAAAAAGACTGGCTGGGGGACTAGGATTCGAACCTAGGTAGTCAGATCCAGAGTCTGACGTCCTACCACTAGACGATCCCCCAACCGTGAGCTCAACCTAATATAAGCGAAGGCGGCGAGTCAAGATGGGGTAGATTGAGCACGCTCAATCCCCCTTTGCAGACGGTAAAGGGTCCGTTCCCGGCCAAGCAGCTCCATCACATCGAACAGGCCTGGGCTGGCGGTGCGACCCGTGAGCGCAACCCTCGCCGGTTGGGCCAATTGGCCCATCTTCAGACCCTCTTCCTCGAGCACGCCCTTGAAGAGCTCCTCCAGGCAGGCCTTGGAAAACTCCGCGGCGCCTTCGATTCTGACCTTGAGCTTAGTGAGCGCGGGGACGATGGCCGGCGTCAGGAACTTCTTGGCGGCCTCTTCGTCGATAGCCACATCCCGACCAAAATATGGCATCACCCAGGTCACCATTTCCACGAGGGTCTTGGTCCGCTCCCGCACCATGACGACCAGTTTTTCCAGCCACTCGGCTGAAACGGCTGCGATCTCTTCTTTCAAGCCAGCCTGCTCCAGATAGGGGACAAGCGCCTGCGCGATCCGCGTCGGCGCTCCGTGCTGAATGTAATAGGCGTTCAGCCAAAGTAGTTTGTCTGGATTGAACACCGCCGAAGACTTCTGTACATGATCGAAGGAAAACTTTTCGATGAGTTCCTCCCGCGTGAAAATTTCCTGATCGCCGTGCGACCAGCCGAGCCGCGCCAGATAGTTCACCATGGCTTCGGGCAGATAGCCCATTTCTTTGTACGCCATGATCGAGGTCGCTCCATGACGCTTGGATAGCCTGGTCTTATCCGATCCTAGGATCATTGGGAGATGGCCGAACCGCGGCACCGGATAGCCCAACGCTTGAAATATGGGAATTTGTCTGGGTGTGTTGGTGAGGTGGTCATCTCCGCGCACGACGTAGGTGATGTTCATCAGCGCATCGTCCACAACCACCGAAAAGTTATACGTTGGGTAGCCATTGGACCGAAGAATGATTAGGTCGTCCAGCACGCTGTTGTCGAAGACCACGCGCCCCTTGATCAGATCGTCGATGACGGTCTGCCCTTCCTGCGGAGCTCTGAACCTCAACGCCGCATCCCCGGTCGGCGTCGTGATACCGCGGTCGCGGCAGCGGCCGTCGTACTTCGGCGAAAGCCCTTTCGCTTCGGCTTCCTTACGCCGAGCTTCCAACTCCTCGGCTCGGCAGACGCACCAATAGGCTTGACCTTGCTCAAAGAGCTTCATGGCATGCTGTCGGTAGAGAGCCATTCGCTCGGTCTGTCGATAAGGCCCCTCGTCCCAGTCCAGGCCGACCCACCGGAGGCCCTCAATGATGGCCTGGATGGATTCCTCCGTCGACCGACTTTGGTCCGTGTCTTCAATACGCAGGATGAAGGTTCCGTTGTTTTGGCGCGCGAACAGCCAGTTGAACAGGGCGGTGCGGACCCCACCGATGTGCAGATAACCGGTCGGGCTGGGCGCGAATCGAACTCGAACGTTTCTCAGCATAACCGACTCATTGAAAATGTCCGGACATTGGCACTACGATGTGCATAAGGAAAGGCGTGTCATCGGCCGCGTATCTATACCACGCTCCCCGCTTGCGAGTACAGTTCGATCACCCGGACAGCGGATCTCATGGGGGAACCGATACAACTGGCTCAAGTCGTGAATGCCCGCCCACTCACTCCGCGCGTGCGGGAATTGGTGCTCGTTCCGCTGGAACGCCGCATTTCATTCAAGCCGGGACAATGGGTCTCTTTGAAGTTGCCGATCGGTACACACCCTCCCTTGAACCGCGCCTATACGATGGCCGAGCCGGAGCAGCCATCCGGCCGCCTCACGCTAGTCTATGACCTTGTACCCGGCGGGCTCGGCTCCCACTATCTCGCAACTCTCAAAACCGGCGATCGGATCCCACTTTCGGGACCTTACGGGAACTTCGTCCTCCCGGATCCATCGACGAAAGAGTTGCTGTTCATCGCGCGCTATTCGGGCATCGTCCCATTCCGCTGCATGCTCACCCACTTCTTTCTCTCTTCGCACCAGTTGCATCACAGAGTCACATTGCTCTACAGCGCCCCTGATCGGGAGGACATGGTGTATCACGACGAGTTCGCCGCCCTCGCATCTCGGCAGGCACACTTTCGTTACTTACCGGTCGTTCTTCCTCACAACAGTCCGCCCGACGCAGAAATTGAGGCCATGATCGAACGGCTGAAGCCGATCGTGGCCGACGGACGGCAGATGATCCCGATGATTTGCGGAATCAAGGCCTTTGTTCGGCCGTTGCGGACCTTTTTTACCGAACTGGGCTTTGACCGGCGGGAGGTGCGAGTAGAAACATACGATTAAAATTATTGTCACACGTCATTCGGCAAACGAAAGGTTGGAATGCACGACCATGACGCCGATTGGGCAATGCCAGTCGACAAGAGCGCTTTAGCCCTTTTCCAGTTTCAGTGTCCTTCTTTAACCAGATTTTTGTTCACCGCGGGTATCTCAACCACCACGTCCATCGTGCCGTTGGGAACACATTGGCAGCCCAAGCGTGATTGCAACGTCGTCACAGGCGCCTCCTCGAGCTGATCGAATTCATCATCCGTCCCCTCGTTGCAGGACTCTAATCCCTTCCGCACAATGACGTGACAAGTAGAGCACGCGCAGACACCACCGCAGACATGTTCGAGATCGATTCCATTGCCCATGGCGATATCCAAAATGCTGCCGGGAAGCCCGGTTGATCCATAAGGGATTTTAGCTGGCTGGACCTCGACTTTGGTCTCAGTTTTGTTCGGCATGATGAACGTGACCGTGTACGGTTTGGTTGGTAGCGCGACTTCGGCCTTTTCAATATAGGGGTTGATGCCTGCCATGTGTCTTGATTTCCTCCTCCTTGGTTCAAGGCCGCTAAAAGCGGTGGGGCAGATCTTCGCTTCTGCGCCTTATCAAGGCTATTGGCTATTGACAGTACGGTCTGCAGCGTGTTAGGTTAAGTACGACTGAATAAGTCGGAGATCATTATAGTCTCCGATTAATTCAATCGGCAATAGCCATGTTGAAGTTTTCAAAAAAAGCGGACTACGGGCTGATGGCGTTGCAGTACATTGCGGCCGTGCAATTCGGCGATGTGACCCGTGCCAGGATCGTCAACACAAAGGAAATTGCCGAGGAGTACAACATTCCTCTCGAACTGCTGGCCAAGGTGCTCCAGACCTTGGCTAAAAGCGGGCTGATCGAAAGCCATAACGGACCGAAAGGGGGATATTTATTGGCAAAAAGCGCGCGCGACATCACCATCGCCCAAATCTTGGAAAGCATCGAAGGGCCGCTTGGCATTACCGATTGTTATCACGAAAAGGAGGGTGAACCCTGTATGCAGCGCGAGCATTGCACAATCAGAACCCCCCTCCTCAAGGTCCAGGACAGCATCTACCAACTCCTCAACAGCATGACGCTGCAGGATATGATGAGCGGCACGCCGTTGATCACTGTTCAATCGATCACTACCGCACAAGGAGTCGAACGATGAAGTTTCCGATCTATTTGGACAATCATGCGACCACCCCAGTGGACCCACGGGTGTTGGACGCCATGCTTCCGTACTTCACCGAAAAATTCGGCAACGCCGCTAGCCGCAATCACTCCTTCGGCTGGGAGGCAGAGGAGGCGGTGGAAAATGCCCGCAAACAGATCGCGAAACTGATCCATGCTGACCCGAAAGAAATCGTCTTTACTAGTGGTGCCACTGAGTCCGACAACTTAGCCCTGAAGGGCGTGGTCGAGATGTACCACGAAAAGGGCGACCACATCATTACGTCGTCCACGGAACATCGCGCGGTGCTGGACACTGCCAAAGCCCTTGAAGCGAAACGCGGCGTCAAGGTCACCTATCTGCCAGTAGACAAGCAGGGTCTCGTCAATCCGGACGACGTGCGCAACGCCATTACCGACAAAACCATCCTCATCTCGATCATGTTAGCCAACAATGAGATCGGGACGATCAATCCAATCAAGGAGATCGGCAAGATCGCGAAAGAAAAGGGCGTGCTATTCCACTGCGATGCCACGCAGGGCGTGGGCAAGATTCCCGTGGACGTGCAGGAGATGGGAATCGATCTGATGTCGTTCAGCGCGCACAAGATCTATGGACCGAAAGGCGTCGGAGCCCTGTACGTCCGGAAAAAGGCTCCCCGCGTTCGGATTGCGGCCCAGATGGATGGCGGTGGGCATGAGCGCGGGATGCGGTCGGGTACCTTACCCGTCCCTTTGATCGTGGGATTCGGCAAGGCCTGCGAACTGTGCGAACAGGAGATGGCGGCCGAAGCTTCGCGCCTCGCGACCCTGCGCGATCGGTTGTACTCGGGAATTGTAAATGCGTTGGAGGCCGTCTATCTCAACGGCCATCCCACCCAGAGATTACCGCATAATTTGAACCTCTCCTTCGCGTACGTCGAGGGAGAGTCACTGTTGATGGGGATGAAGGAAATCGCCTTGTCGTCTGGTTCGGCCTGCACTTCGGCCACCCTGGAGCCGTCCCATGTGTTGCGGGCTCTGGGGGTCGGGGCCGACCTCGCGCATTCTTCGATCCGGTTCGGCTTAGGTCGGTTCAATACCGAAGAGGAGATTGAGTACACGATCAAGCGGGTTATCGAGGTCGTGAATAAGCTCCGCGAAATGTCTCCTTTGTACGAAATGGCCAAGGAAGGTATCGACTTGAAATCCGTCCAATGGGCTGTCCACTGATAAGCTGATAAGCGTGAAACGCAAGCGCATGAAGCGCACTGAACGAAAGAGGCTGCACGGATGACGAGATCCGAAGGAGGGTACGATGGCGTACAGCGAAAAGGTCGTCGATCACTTTAACAACCCGCGCAACATGGGGAGTTTTCCCAAGACCGACCCGGACGTGGGAACCGGCATCGTCGGTGCCCCGGAGTGCGGGGACGTGATGAAATTGCAGATCAAAGTGCAGAACGACACGATTGTGGATGCGAAGTTCAAGACATTCGGCTGTGGATCGGCCATCGCCAGCTCGAGCCTGGCAACCGAATGGCTCAAGGGCAAGACGCTTGAAGAAGCGGCCAAGATCAAAAACACCGACATCGTGCAGGAACTCAATCTGCCACCGGTGAAAATCCATTGCTCGGTCTTGGCGGAAGACGCCATCAAAGCCGCGCTGGCGGACTACAAGAAAAAAACAGAAGGAACGAGCAAGACATCCGCATAAGGACGGCCCTGTTTGGGGATCGAGCGACGAAGGAGTACGATATGGAGACGACCAACACAACGGCCCAGACCCCGGTGGTCACGCTGAGCGAATCAGCGTTGAAGGAAGTGAAGCGGCTGATGAACGTCCAGGGTGTAACGGAGGGCGGTTTGAGGCTGGGCGTCAGAGGCGGGGGGTGCTCGGGACTGAGCTACACGATCAACTTTGACGACAAGATCGGTCAGTATGACACGGTGTACGAGATCGACGGCGTCAAGGTGATTGTGGACGCGAAGAGCGCCATTTATCTGCAGGGCACGCAACTGGATTTCAAGAAAGACCTCATGGGCGGCCAGTTCAAGTTTGTGAATCCCAATGCGCAGAAAACCTGTGGATGCGGGGAATCCTTCTCGGCCTGACAGGAAGCTGTTAATTGGATAGCTAATAGCAAGTAGCTACTCCTGGGGTTGAAAGAACCGGCACCTGAGGGTGCGACCTCTGCTACATGCTGTTAGCTATTCGCGTTTTTGGCCAGAGTCGTTAACTGGGCTTGTCGAAGGGACCCTATGCTGCCAAGTCAGAAGATTTCCACCCCGCGCACCGAGTTCCAGATGGCGCGCAGCATGTGCTGGCACTGTCAATCGGAGATCAGCGGAGAGTACTTTTGTGAACGGTGCGTCAAGGTGCAACCCGTCTCCAAGGAGATGGACTACTTTACCTGTTTGGGCCTTCCACGTCGTCTGAATATCGATCTTGCTCGGCTTGAAACTAAGTTTTACGAACTGAGCCGCATGTTTCATCCGGATTTCTACCAGAATAAGACCGAAACCGAGCAAGCGATCAGCCTCAATAATTCCGCGTTGTTGAACACTGCCTACCGGACGCTGAAGGATCCATTCCTTCGGGCCGAGTATCTGCTGCGCTTGGAAGCAGGCTCCGCGAAAGAGATCCGCACCTCTCCTCCGGCCGATCTATTCGAAGAGATTCTGGCGCTTCAGGAAGACCTGGAAGAGTTCCGATCCGCCTCCTCCGATCGACCACCCCACGAACTCCAGCCCTTACGAGCCAAGCTGGAAGCGGACCGGCTAACACTGGAGCGCCGCCTGACCGAAATGGAAGCCCGGCTGTTCGAGCTGTTTACCGCGTGGGATGCGCTGCAGGACCGCGGAGAAGCCACCGATCCCCTCCGCAAGGAACGGGAAGCGATCCTCCAAGAAATGCGGGCGATTCTCTCCAATCGCACCTACATCAGCAATATCGTCAACGACCTCATCTCAACCATTGGATAGACTGCGCTATGGCGCGTATTGTCGGCATCGATCTCGGCACGACCAACTCGCTGGTCGCCTATATGGACGCCGGCCAGCCCAAGGTCATCCCCGGTCAGAACGGCCGCACCCTCGTGCCCTCAGTCGTAGCCCTCACCGACAACGGGCTCATCGTCGGCGACCCGGCCAAGGAACACCTGATCCGCAATCCCGAGCGGACGATCTACTCGATAAAGCGCTTCATGGGGAAAGGGCTGGCTGATGTCCGGGAAGAACTCGCCTACTTTCCCTACAAACTCCATGAACAAGGCGGCGTGATCCGCATCCAGATCGGCGAGAAAAGTTACTCCCCACCGCAAATCTCCGCCATGATCCTGAAAGAACTGAAGCAGCGGGCGGAAACTTACCTGGGCGAAAGCATCACCAAGGCCGTAATTACCGTACCGGCCTACTTCAACGACAGCCAGCGGCAGGCAACAAAAGACGCCGGCATGATCGCCGGGCTGGAAGTCCTGCGGATCATCAACGAACCCACAGCCGCCTCGCTTGCGTACGGTCTTCAAAAACGAACCCAGGGACTCATCGCCGTGTACGATCTGGGCGGCGGCACGTTCGATATTTCGATCCTCAAACTGAAGAACGGGATCTTCGAAGTGCTGGCGACGAATGGCGACACTCACCTGGGCGGAGACGATTTCGACCGCCGTATCGCCGATCTGATCCTGAAGCAAGTGCGGGAGCAGCGTCGACTGGACCTGGATGCCTACCCCGAGACAATCCAAGCAGTACGGCTGGAGGCGGAACGGACCAAGATTCGGTTATCTGACGAGTACAAGACCTCTCTGGTAATCGATCTGCCAGACGGCAGAGAACCATTCGTGTTGGATCTGACCCGCGACCAACTGGAATCGCTGACAGTCGATCTTGTCGAGCGGACACTGGCGCCTTGTCGGCAGGCGCTAAAGGACGCGGGGCTCACGCCGGCGGACATCGATGAAGTGGTGCTGGTCGGGGGTGCAACCCGTATGCCGTTGGTGCGGCAGCGGGTTCAAGCGTTGTTCGGCAAGATGCCACACAGCGAGTTGAATCCCGACGAGGTGGTTGCGCTGGGCGCTGCCGTCCAGGCGGACATCCTAAGCGGCGGCACCCAGGATATGTTGCTGCTGGACGTCACGCCGCTGTCGCTGGGGATCGAGACGATGGGCGGGGTGATGAGCACGCTGATCCGCCGCAACACCACGATCCCGGCCAGCGCCAAGGAAATGTTCACCACCTATGTGGACAATCAGACGTCCGTCGACATCCACATCCTGCAAGGGGAACGGGAACTGGCCAAAGACAACCGCAGCCTGGCACGCTTTCAGTTGAAAGTGCCGCCGCTGCCCGCCGGCATTCCGCGCATCGAAGTCACGTTCCTGATCGACGCGAATGGGATTCTCAACGTCTCGGCGCGCGACGTACGGACCGGCGAAACCCAGTCAATCCAGGTGAAACCGTCCTATGGACTCACCGACGAAGAAATCGAGCGGATGATCGGTGAATCGTACAAGTTCGCGGCCGAAGACCTGAAAGCGCGCCAGGTGATCGAGGCCAGGACGGAGGCCGAGGCCATTCTCAAGGCAACCCAAAAGGCCCTCAAGCAAGGCGGACATTTGATCAGCACCGAGGAAATCGCCGCGATCGGAACGGCGACAGCCGCCTTGGAGGCCGCCAAGGCGACGGACGACCACAAAGCCATTCGCGCCCAGATCGCCGAGGTCGAGAAGGTCACCCATCACCTCGCGGAGGTGTTGATGGACACGGCGCTGAAAGAGGCGCTCGAAAACAAGAAGCTGTCGGAGTTGCCATAAGAAGAGCAATCAGCCTTCAGCAGTTGGCTTGGGTCAGCGAAAGCGAGAAAGTCGATCGCCGGAGGCTGTGAGCTGACAGCTTGAGTAGGAGTTCGCGATGGATCTGAAATGGCAAGATGCGGAGGAAATCGCAATTCGTTTGTTGGAAACCCACCCGGATACTGACCCGCTGACGGTTCGCTTCACGGACCTGCACGCTTGGATCGTTGCCTTGCCGGAATTCAAGGACGATCCCAAGAAGTCGAACGAGCAAATTCTGGAAGCGATCCAGATGGCCTGGCACGAGGAATACCAAGACGCCAAATCCTAGCCTTTCCTGAAAAACCGGTCCGAGTCGCTCGCCCTTCAGTTGGCTTTCTCCGGACCACCGCCTTCTTCGGCCCCCGGTTGACCCTCCGGAATTTGATCCAACTTATAGAACTCAGTCGGATCGAGACGCTGCGGCGCCACCTGCGTCGGTTCCGTTCCTTTCGCGAACAACTCCACGGTGCCCTGCTCCCCTTGGTCGGACGTCAGCAGGCCGGTTGAGGGATCCACTTTCACAAAGACCACGTTATCGGGAATGGTGAACGGCACGACTGGCAGTTGTTTGAGCGCTTCCTTCATGAAACTGATCCAAATCGGCAAGGCGGCGTGGGCGCCGGATTCGGTCTCGCCGAGTGGTCGCCGGTCGTCGAAGCCGACCCAGGTTCCTGCCACCAGATTCGGCGTGGCGCCGATGAACCACGCGTCCGTGTAATCGTTGGTCGTGCCGGTTTTACCCGCCACCGGCCGGCCAATGGACTTCGCAAGCTGACCGGTCCCCCGTTGCACCACATCTTCCATCATGTTCGTGATGAGATAGGCGGTCTCCTTGGGAATCGCCTGCCGTGGTTCGGGCACGGTCTCCTCCAGGGTAAGACCGGCGTTGTCTTTCACGCTGGCGACGGCATACGGCTCGACCCGCACTCCTTGGTTGACGAACACGCCATAGGCCGATACCAGTTCCACCAGGCTGACGCTGCTGGACCCCAAGGCGAGCGATAGGTCCGGGGTCAAGGGACTGACGATGCCGACCGACCGGGCGAACTCAATGACGTTCCGTACGCCGACTTTCTCCAACAGACGGACCGTCGCCAGGTTGCGCGAATGGATGAGCGCCTCCCGCAAGCTGATCATGCCGAAGAAGCGCCGCTCGTAATTCTCGGGCTTCCAGATCTTCTCTTCGTCTTCCTGTTCGTAGACCACCGGCGCGTCGAGCACTAAGGTCGCCGGGCTCATCCCTTGGCTGAGAGCCGTCGCGTAAATGATCGGCTTAAATGCTGAACCAGGTTGGCGATGGGCCATGACCGCGCGGTTATACTCGCTCCGGTTGAAGTCGAATCCACCGACCATCGCGCGGATGGCGCCGGTTTGGGGGTCGATCGCCACAAGCGCGCCTTCGACGATCGGGGTTTGCTCCAACCGCAAATGCACGAGGTCGCGATCGACCTTCTTGACGGCGACTTCGATCACGTCCCCGGGCTTTACTAGTTGCTTGGGATTGTGCACCCACACAAAGTCCTTGATCGGATCCCGACCCTTCAGTCGCCGTTTCGCCCACGCCATATCGTCGAACGAGAGCCGCCCGATCCCCGTTCCGAGGTGGACCAACACGTGGTCTTTACCGACCTTGATGACCACCCCTTCCACGATGTCTCCTTCTTTCCACATCGGGGATGCCCCCGCAGGGGGCGCAGTCAACGTCGCCGGATCGACGGTTCGGAGCGGTCCGCGCCAGCCCTGCCGCTTATCCAGATCGCGGAGGCCGTTGCGGACGGCGGCTTCAGCGGCTTTCTGCATCTCCACGTTCAAGGTCGTGAAAACTTCCAACCCGCCTTTGTACACCATCGCTTCCCCGTACTTGGCGACCAGAAGCTGCCTGACATGTTCGATGAAATAGGGCGCGATCTGCTCCGTACCGGGCCGCCGGAACACTAGCGGCTCAGCCGCCGCCTGTTCCCGTTCTTCGGACGTGATGAACCCTGCTTCCTCCATGCGGGCCAGCACGTGCTCTTGCCGCTTCTTTGCCCGTTCCGGCGCTTTGAACGGAGAATAGGCATTCGGCGACTTGGGCATGCCAGCGAGAAACGCCGCTTCCGCCAGCGTCAACTGCGGCAGCTCCTTTCCGAAATACGTCTGTGCCGCGGCCGCAACACCATACGCACCCTGCCCAAAGTAAATTTGGTTCAAGTACATCTCCAAGATCTGCTCCTTGGTCAGCACCAACTCCATCTTATACGCGAGGATCAATTCCTTGAGCTTGCGCTCGAACGTCCGTTCGGGCGAGAGAAACAGGGACCGCGCAAGTTGCTGCGTAATGGTGCTGGCGCCTTCGACACGCCCGCCTCGCCGGAGATTGGTCCAGGCCGCGCGCAAGATTCCGACGATATCAAGGCCCGGATGTTCGAAAAAGCGCGCATCCTCCACGGCGATGACGGCCTGGATCAGCGATTTGGGAATCTTCTGCAGCGGTGTCAGCAAGCGACGCTCGATAAAGAACTGTCCGATGAGCTGGCGATCATCCGAATAGACACGGGTGACCAGGCTGGGTTGGTAATTCTGAAGCGGATCGAGCGGCGGCAGGTCCTGCGAGAAATACCACAGCACGCCGGCGGCGGAACCGCCGGCTAAAAACACCAGGAACGTCCCCGCCGCCAAGACAATGTGCCACCACGCCCATCGCCGGGGCCGTTCCCGAACCTCAATAAACCGCTCGCTGTCAGGCACGCGAACGCGTCTCCAGAGAAGATGAACACGGAGGGATGTGAACGATACTCAACCATACAATGCGTATGCTCAAAACTCAAGCACGGGAAGTTCTTGGAGTTCTGAGTGCCAAGCGTTGAGTCTGCCCGAAGAATCGAGAAAAGCAGCCTTGTTCGGCGGGCGGGCTTTCGGCTATAGTGCGGTGACGCCTTCGCCAAGGCGTCTTTTTTTTGAAAAGAGAGGCCGATCGATTTATGACTCAACATGCAACCTCCAACCTCCAGCCCGGCGTTCGACGCGCTCCCCATGGACGTCGGACTGACGTCCGCAACGTCGCCGTCATCGCCCATGTGGACCACGGCAAAACCACTCTGATCGATGCTTTGCTCCGCCAGACGCACGCGCATCGCAAGATTGACGAGATGGGTGAACGGATTCTTGATTCGCTGGACCAGGAGCGCGAGCGCGGCATCACGATCCGCGCCAAGAACGCGAGCATCGTCTACAAGGGTGTCAAGATCAACCTCGTGGACACGCCGGGGCACGCGGACTTCGGCGGCGAAGTGGAGCGGACGCTGCGCATGGTGGACGGCGTGCTGCTTTTGGTGGATGCAAAGGAAGGACCGATGCCGCAGACCACCTTCGTGCTCCGTAAGGCCCTCTCGCTGGGGCATAAAGCGATCGTGGTCATCAATAAGATCGACCGGCCGGATGCCGTCGTGGACGACGTGCTCAACCGCACCTTCGATCTCTTCGCCCACCTGGGTGCGACCAACGAACAGCTCGACTTCCCGATCGTCTACACTGCTGCGATCAAAGGCATCGCGACGCTGGACATCCACAAGCCGGGCACGGACATCACGCCTCTGCTCGATACGATCTTGGAGCAGCTCCCCGCTCCCCCGATCAGCCCTGACGCGCCGTTGCAGATCTTGGTCCTTGCCCTGGCCTACGACACCTACAAGGGCAAGCTGGGGATCGGGAAAATCCAGTCCGGATCCATCGCCCGGCGCCAGAGCGTCGTCCGGATCACACGCGACGGAACCCCTGTGCCCGGCAAGGTCTCGGATCTCTCGGTCTTCTCCGGCCTCGAGCGTCTAGACGTGGAGCGCGCCGAGGCGGGAGAAATTGTCGCAGTCGCCGGCCTGTCCGACATCGCCATCGGCGACACCATCGCCGACCCCGACCACCCGATCGCACTGCCGCCCGTGTCCATCGACGCGCCGACGGTTCAGATGACCTTCTCGGTAAACAACAGCCCCTTCGCTGGACGGGAGGGCAAGTTCCTCACCTCGCGCCATCTCCGGGAACGACTGTTCAAGGAACTAGAAACCAACGTGTCCCTGCGTGTGCAGGAAACTCAAAGCCCGGACCGGTTCTTGGTGGCCGGCCGCGGCGAGTTGCATCTGGCTGTCCTGATCGAGCAGATGCGCCGCGAAGGGTACGAACTGCAGGTCTCTCAACCGGAGGTGATCCTGCGCCATGAAAACGGGCAGATCTTCGAGCCGTACGAAGAATTGACCGTGCAAGTGCCCTCGGAGTACCAGGGGGCAGTGATCGAAGAGATCGGTCGGCGACGCGGCCAACTGCGCCACATGAAGCTGGTTCATTCCGAAGGCGCCGCGAGCGAGGTGCATCTCGATTATGACATTCCGACGCGCGGGATCATAGGCCTCAAACACACCCTTTTGACCAGGACCCGCGGCACCGCGATCCTGCACCATGTCTTCAAGGGATACGAACCGATGGACGACCGTGCACCGCTGACACCTCCGCACGGATCACTGGTCGCTTTCGAGGACGGAGTCAGCACGGCCTACGCACTGTCCATGGTGCAGGAGCGAGGGACCCTGTTCATCGGGCCTGGCGTCGAGGTCTATCAAGGCATGGTCGTCGGCCAGAACAGCCGCGAGGAGGACCTTGACGTGAACGTGTGCAAGACCAAGCACCTGACGAACATGCGGGCTGCGGGTGCGGACGAGGCCGTGCCCCTTACACCGCCCAGGCAGATGACGTTGGAGTTTGCGCTCGAATACATCGGACCAGACGAACTGGTCGAGGTGACACCGACGAGTCTCCGCATCCGCAAGCAACTCCTCAATCCCGCAGATCGACGAAAGGCTCGCAAGGATCAGAAGAGTTGAAGATACGACGCAAGTTCCCCAAGCCCTCCGCCGCCCGGCCGCTGTACGCGATCGGCTACACATTCCCGGCCCCGCCGACTGATGTCCTCCAACGCCAATACGACAGGGAATACGGAGGCCCGCTCCAGTTCACGCGTGAACCGTCCAAGCCGCAGATCGCTCGCGAAGGCGAAACCCTCCGCGTCACTCACGGCCCATGGCATGTTCACGTCCGGATCACGCTTTCGACCGAAGAAACTAACGAATGGAAGGAACGACTGGTCTGGAACCATTCGCGCATCGGCTTGGTGATGACCGGCAGCCTGACACCGGCCAACGCAGCCGACACAGTTTTGTTGGCCGCTCGCCTGGCCCGGGAATTCACCTTGCTGACCGACGGCACGACCTACGACATCGTCGCTCAGGCGTATTTGAATCCTTCCGATTGGAAGGATCTCGACCTGACCTCCTTCCACTACGACCATCATGTCCGCGTCGTGCAGGCGGAGGGGGGGCACCCAGGGCTCGACTGGTTCCACACGCTCGGACTCAGCAAATTTGGTCTGGACGAAATCGAACTACTCCAGCCCCTCGGTCTTCCCGACGCACCGGTGATGGAATTGCTGAGGGAACTCGCCGACGAACTGATCCGGCGCGGCCGCAGCCCTAAGGTCGGCGAGGTCATCGAGGGCCCGTTTCTCTCCCGCGCCGTTCGAGTGGTCCGACATCGCACCACCTCGCTCGGCGGGACGCTACTGATTCTCCGTGAAATACAACCGCTTCTTTGAGCGCACCTTCTAACCCCTCGGTTTCTCGACGGACTTTCCCATTTGCACACAGTTTTCCCTCTTTGGCTAGGGCTTTTGGCCCGTTGACAAACTTTTCAGCCCCGTGTTACCAAGCATCGAAGATGGGATGTTGGGCCTTTTAAACCTGAAGAGGAGGTCGGTATGACTACTGATGTAGCACCTGAAATCAAAGTCGGAGATACAGCGCCGGACTTCACCTTGAAAGATCAGGATCAGAAAGACGTGAGGCTAAGCGACTATCGAGGCAAGAAAAACGTTGTGCTCTGTTTTTATCCCCTCGATTGGAGCCCAGTCTGCACCACTGAAAACAAGTGTCTGACCGACGATTTCCCTAGTTTCCAAAGCGCCAACGCGGAAGTCTTCGGCATCAGCACGGACAGCTTCTTTTCACACAAGGCCTGGGCCGATGCGTTGGGCCTCAAGCACCGACTGCTCGCTGATATGCACCGAGAGGTCTGCAAGAAATATGGTCTGTACTTCGAGCCGCTGAACTGTGCAAAGCGCGCGACCGTGATCGTGGACAAGAACGGCAAGGTCGCCTACGTCAAGGTGCAGGAGATCAAGACGGCGCGCGATGACAAGGAAATTCTCGAGGCGCTAAAGAGGCTGAACTAATCCGCACAAGACCGGAGCGTCAAGGACTGAGCGGGTGACGGTTCGGCCGGCCCGCTCGGTCTTGGGCACCACCATGGCCGTCGAAGACATCAGCGACGAGAATTACAAAGAGTTCATCGATTCGCCCGCCGCGGTGGTGGTCTACGGCATCGCTTCCTGCGAGCCTTGTAACGAATACGACCCAATTTTGGAGCAAGTCGCCTCGCGTTTCACGGACGTCCGGATCGGCAAAGCCAAGATGCACATCCCCGGCCGGTGCCGCGAGATTAAGAAACTCCACTCGTTTGAAACCTACCCGACCACCCACTTGTTCTCCAAGGGCAAACTCCTCCTCACGCGCGAAGGCAAGTTGGAAGCCGACGAACTCGCCGCGCTTATTTCGGACCACCTGCTGAAGTAAACGTCAGGGTGAAGGCGTCGACCCTGTTAGACCCTTAGCCGCTGTACTCAAACGCCAGATCTCTGGTTTGGACAAGGCGGATACGATGCAGGGTGCCGGTGGAGATGATTTTGACGAGGCGGTCCCAGATGGTGCGAACCAGGTTCTCGCCAGTGATCGGCTGACTGCCCAAGACCTGCCGCAAGTTTCGGCCGTCGAACGGGCGAATCACCTGCTCATGCACCAACTGATCCAGTGCGCCGATGTCCGTCACCATGCCGGTTTCCCGGTCGATCGGCCCATGCACGGTCACGAAGAGGTCCCAGGTATGGCCGCTCCATATCCCACTCGTGTTCGGCGGCGCGGGTCTCCGTTCATAGACAGCGGTAAACTCATACCGCCTCGTCACGTTGGCCACCTCCAGCCCAGCCGCCGCTGTCACTTCGGCGTACAGGTCTTCATCCTCGTACAGCCGGACGGTGTGGAGGGCGCCGATTTGCGGACGAGTCTCCAGCCGTCGCCACAAGACACACGCAACATTCTCGGTGGTCGGGATTATATCGGTGAAATAGGGCGTATCGACGTTGAGATGCTTGTGGTCGAACTCTTCGAGCACCTCCTGCAATTCGTGTTTGACGTCGAAGAGATTCACCACCATACCTGTGCGCGGATCGACTTCGCCCACAACGGTCACTTCCAGCAGATAGTTGTGTCCGTGCCCCGGCTCGTTATGGCAGGCGCCGAAGACCGCCCGGTTGCGAGCGGCATCCCAGTTCGGCTTGTGGTAGCGGTGGGCAGCGGCGAATTCGATGCGCTTGGTCAACAGGACGGAGGGCATCGCGTGTTCTTGCTCAACGAGAGAAAAGGAAAAGGGCCGGAATCTTTGTTCACCGCGACGGTGGCGATCCCGACCCTTCTATCCATCATCCATACAATCGACTCTCACGTCCGCAGGGATCATGCACTGAATGAGCTGCCGCACCCGCAAGTCGTCTTCGCCTGCGGATTCTTGATCGAAAACCCGGATCCTTGGAGGCTGTCCACGTAATCGACTTCCGCGCCGTTCAGCAGTGGAGCACTCTGCGAGTCCAGGATCACTTTCACACCGCCTTTCTCAATGACCGTGTCGTCATCGGAGAGCTTGGACTCAAAAGCCATCCCGTACTGATAGCCGTGGCATCCGCCGCCACGCACGTAAATGCGCAGCCCGATTGTGTCCTGCTCTTCCTTCATGAGTTCGAGAATTTTCTGTTCCGCTTTCTCAGTAATGGTGATCATTGGTCTCCTCCATTCATCATTCAGATGCGATGCCGTCCACACGATTACGGCATCCCCTGGTTATGGTTACCGATACATACAGACAGAGTATAGGGCACTCCCGCGCGAAGTCAACGGACTCATCCAGTCTCGCCCCGCAGTGCTTCCGCATTGAGACCGAGATCCTTCAACCATTCCTGCCGCATCTCGGGCAACACAACCGCTTGGGCCCGGTACCGGCCGTGGTGGACTGTGAGCGTGACCGGACTCCGCTCATCGGCCACAGCCTTCACAAACGCTGCCGTCGTCCGGAACCGCACGAAATGCACGGCGCTGATTTTGTCCTCCTTGCTGCGCCCCCCCTCGAACTCCCCGTAGACAACATGGGGTCCGGCCGTGATCGCGACGGTTTCTCCGCGATCGATGCCTTGGAAAAGATCCAGGACGGGCCGAATCTGCTCCTGTTCCGTCACTTCAATGAACAGCGTTGCGCTTAATTCTCCGTTTGCTGGCAGCAGTGCGTTGTACACGTCCAGCTCAGCCTGGATCTTCTGGGGGTCGAGGATGTGTTCCACCCGGAGCATTTCCTGGATTTGAAACTGGATCGTGTCGCGATTTTCAAAGACCAACGTGACGAGATCGCCAACCGAGATGCGTCGGCGTCGTTTCAGCGCGATGATGCGCGCACGAAACGCATCCCGTTGCCGTTCATAGTCGGCGTAGGAAAGCACATCGTCGAGTGTCAGGCCTTCCATCCGATCCCCTGCTGATGGGAGTTATCCCCCATTACGCATCCGGATCACGCTCACGCCCGGATGACGGCAACCCATAGGCATCGCGGACGATTTGAATAGGATGAAGCGTGCGCGTTCCTCCGACGTGAGCGGAGGCGCCGGCCTGATCCAGTTGAAGACCGGCAAGGGGGCAATCGGAAGCAATAAGATCGGCCGGTGCCTTTCTGATGTCGCGCACCGCCTTGTCGGCAATCGACATCGACAAGTCGAAGAACTCCGTCTTGGCCGCCCAGGTCCCGTCGTGGCCGGAACAGCGTTCGATCACCTCGACCTGCGCGCCGGCGCACTCCATCAATTCCTTGGACTTCAAGCCGATATTCTGATCACGCAGATGACAAGGCACCTGATAGGCCACACGGCCCGGCTTGCGCGGGAAATCCATCGCCAACTTGCCTTCCCGCTTCAGCCTCATCAGGTACTCGCACACGTCGAAGGTCCGTTGCGCCAGTTGTGCCGTGTCATCACCCGGCAACAGATACGGATACTCTCGCTTGAACATTAAACTGCAGCTCGGTACCGGCACGACGACATCATAGCCGTCATCCAGCCAGGGCCTGAGGCCACGGATCATGGCCTTGGCGGTCTTCACGATCGTCCCAGTGTCCCCGATGTCGAACGCCGGCATGCCGCAACATCGCAGCTCCGGCACCACCACGCGGATTTTGTTTTTTTCCAGCACTTGGACCGTCGCCTTGCCGACATCCGTCGCCTGGTAGTTCACGAGACAACTCGCGAACAGCACGACCTTGCGTTCACCGGAGCCGGAAGAGGTCGCTCGCCGTGTCCGTCTCCACCAACGCACAAACGTCTCCCGCGCAAAGGGTAGCATCTGCCGGTCCCTGTGCAACCCAAGCAGCCGATCGAGCACTGCGCGGATCCACCGGCACTCCATCATCCAGTTGGCGATCGGCGCCGCTAGGCTGCCGGCGGTGCCGATCAAGTCGGTTTTCGTCAGGAGATGGTCCCGCCACCGCACCCCCTTCTCCGCCGCAAGTTGCTTCTTCCACGCGAGCATCAACCTGGGGAAATCGATCTCGTATTGATGAGGCGGGGTATAAGGGCAGTGATTGAAGCAAAGCTTGCAGTAGTAGCACGCGTGGGCGATCTGTTCGAAATCGGCCGGCGTAAGCTTGGACACATCACTTTCCTGCGCATCGATCCGGTCGAACAGCGTGTTGAAGGACGGACAGAGATTGAAGCACCGGCGGCAGCCGTCGCAGATCTCGTACACGCGCCGGGTTTCTTTACCCAACTGCGACCGCTCGATCGGATTGATCAGGCGCAGGCCTTTCATGCGTCATGAAAGGTCTAGCCACCGGCGGTCAGCCGTCAACTCCCGAGCTGACGGCTGAATGCCGATGGCTTTTAACTGATTATCCCTGCTTCAAGCTTTCCAATCCCTTCGTGAAGCGGTTGGCGTGGGACCGTTCCGCCTTCGCCAGGGTTTCAAACCATTCGGCCAACTCGGGGAAACCTTCCTCGCGGGCGGTCTTGGCCATGCCCGGATACATCTGAGTGTATTCGTAGGTCTCACCTTCAATGGCCGACTTCAAGTTGGCTTCTGTATTGCCGATCGGCACATCGGTCACCGGATCGCCGACCTCTTTCAAGAAATCCAGATGGCCGAACGCATGGCCCGTCTCCGCTTCCGATGTATCACGAAACAGGCCGCCGATGTCCGGATAGCCTTCAATATCCGCGCGCCGTGCGAAATAGAGATAGCGCCGGTTCGCCTGGGATTCGCCGGCGAAAGCGCGCTTCAAGTTTTCATGGCTCTTGGTACCTTTGAGACTCTTGCTCATTGTTTCCTCCTCCTCTGAACAGATAGGTGTTGTGATGAATGAGGCCCCGTGCGGTGCGCCGCAGCGTCCGGCCTTTTCCTGCGCCGACACACCGCACAGTAGCCGTAAAACTCAACCCGATGCCCAGTCACCTCGAAGTCCAGCCGACCGCCGACCCGCATTGGCAGTCGATCAAGCGTCGCATCCATCAAGTCTTCGATCTTTCGGCATCCCAGACAGATCAGGTGATGGTGCAGACCAATGTTGGCGTCGAACCGAGATCGGTCATGCCAGTAATTGACCTCTCGCACGAGGCCAGCCTCGCGTAGCACGCCGAGCGTGTAGTACACCGTATTCTGAGAGATCATCGGATGGACCTTTTTGACCTCCCGATACAGATCCTCGGCTGTCGGATGGTTGGCAGTTCCAGCCAAGGCGCCGTAGATCGCTGCCCGCTGAGGCGTCATACGCACCCCGCGCTCCCGAAACCGTCTCCGTATCTCGTCGAGGCAGAGCGCCATATCATTCCTCGATAGGAATGATTCCTACATATCATAGGACACCGACACATTCAAGAGGACCGAAGCCGTCGGTGTGTTTCAAGAAGTACAGCCATAGACCGGCAATTCGTCGGCCATGTCCGCGAGCGGCTTGTACGCGCGATCTTTCGCCGACAGCAGCGGCTCGGCCACCGGCCAGGCGATCCCCAAGTTCCGGTCGTTCCACAGAATGCCGCGTTCGTCGGACGGGGAATAGAACCGCGTACACTTGTACAGGAAAGCCGCGCTGTCACTGGTCACACAGAATCCATGCGCGTACCCCGGCGGGATATAGAGCTGGAGGCGGTTCTCGGCGGATAGCTCGACGCCGTACCATTTGCCGAACGTAGGAGAGCCCTTACGGATATCGAGCACCACGTCGTAAACCGCACCATACGGCACCATTACCAGCTTGCCTTGGGGTTGCTTAAGTTGGTAGTGCAGACCACGAACGGTTCCGCGCACCGACCAGGACAAGTTGTCCTGCACGAACGGACCTTCGATGCCCGCCTGGGCGTAGCGCATTGCGTGGTACGTCTCCATGAAGAATCCGCGCGCATCTTGAAAGATCTCGGGCTCGATCAACACCACCCCTTCCAGTTCGGTCGCTATCACACGCACTGCTCCCTCCTCTATTCTCTCTATTCTCGATCGATGGTCCGTTTGACGGCCCCAATGAGCAACCCGCTCTTGCCCTGTTCGGCGTCGCGCCGATCTTCAAAAGTTCTCATGGTCTTGGGCCACCCTGCAAGATGACCATGCCCCTCACGCAGCTCTCTCCAATAGCCTATTGCCGGGCACCCATTGCCTTCTTCAAAGCATTTGATGCCCTGCGAGAAGAAATGAGGACCAGCTGGATCTCCTTGCTCTCCGCTCGGTGCTGCTGAGCTTTTCAAGGCGTTACAGTTCATCGCGGCAGTCGCTCGGATCCATCGGCGAGTAGAGTTGCCAGAGGCGCTCGACCAGCGGCAGCGCGGTGGGTGTACTGGGAAGCGTAGGCTCGCTAGGCGGCTGATCCCTTGTCAGAACGGTAATGCCCGCTTCCGTCACGCGGCTCCAGACCGTCTCTACCATGGCTTCCAGGGTGACTTCTGTCCCGAACCGGAGAGTGCACCCGCTTCGTCGGTTCCGTCGGCGGAGGATCGGTGGAAATCACCGCCCAGCACCGATCGAAAATCGCGGTGCGCACCTCTGAGGTGCAGAGCGCCACCACAAACAGCACGAACTGCAGATCCTCCATGCCGGGTCGATGGATATCGAACGAAGGCATCATTCGCGTTCCTTAGTAGCGCAATCGGGCGGAGTCAACGGCAGGCGACGGAGCGTCTAGACAGGCCCAATCCGCGCTCAGTATCATCTGGCGCAGATGATAATTTTTTGTGGAGAGAAGGTCGATGGTGACCATTACGCTCATGGGACAACTCCAAGCTGCCGACGGTGAGCGCGATCTGGCTTGTGAAGTCACCACCCCCATCACGGTGCGACAACTCATCCAACGCCAGGGCCGGAACCTGCGGGACATCCTGCAATTGATGAAGGAAAAGAAAGTGCTGGTGACCGTCAACAAACGGATCGCGAGCATGGACACGGTGGTGCACGACGGCGACGCCATCAAGCTGGTCGGCCATGACGGCACAGGAGGAAGTGGGTTAGGCCCTTCGTTTATCTGACCGCGGCACAGTGGCGTGCAGGGGGCAACGCTGGCAAAAACGGCGATCACGGACGCAGAAGGGCCGGTTCGCGTGGGAACCAGCCCTCGCATGTGGGAAACCTATGAAGCCTGAACAGGCGGAATCGCTGAGCTCAGTGCAACCAGGTCGCTCACGCTCACTTCTTCCCGAGGATGGCGTCCTTGGCGGCTTTCGCAACACGAAACTTGACCACGCGCTTGGCAGGAATCTTGATCGGCTCGCCAGTCTGAGGGTTGCGCCCCATGCGCGCCTTCCGATTCGATAACACCAGCTTGCCGATCCCGGGAACAGTGAAGGTGTTCTTCGCCTCCTTGTATGCGAGTGCAGCGAGCTCATCCAGCATCTGGACGGCGGCCTTTTTGGTGATCCCGACCTTCCCTGCCAGGTGATCGGCGATCTGGGACTTCGTCATCGATTTGGCCATACGTACCTCCTTTGTGTCTCATATGGTGAATAGTCAGTGGCGGCGATCTGGAACTGCCCGTATTCCAGGTCTATTGTGTAGGAACTTTGTCGCAGCCTGTGAAGGACGCGCAAACCGCGCGCAGAGTGTAGCCAAAGCCCTGGAGGCTGTCAACCGGAAAAACGTGCATCTGGCATGGCAAAAAGCATACTCACGCACTCTTGATCGGCAACCGACGTGAGAGTAGAGTTACAGCCGGTTTGCAAGAACTCGAAATCATTCCATTTCACGAGCACGAGGTCCTCATGGGCAAAGAACTACCGATTGTGCCGACTTCCCCGCAAGGGGGAGAGGGGGCGAAGGGAGAATCATACATTTATTGCAGGGTCTTCTGCGGCCGCGAGAATGCCCCCCCGCTCAAACTGCTGCTGGATTTTCTTAAATCGCGCGGCCAAGTTCCCTTGATTCCCCGAATGGATCCTGCGGCGCTCGAAGAATGGGCCTGGGTCCATATCTCCCTGGGATACAACCGCGATCGTAAACCGATCCAACTCTTTTGCCTGCGGGACCGGGGGACCTATAAGGAAGCGTTCGAACAGGAGCAGAAACAATTTCTCGAACAGTTGTCGGTTTACGACAACATTGAAGCCGACCTCGTGCGAGAGCATGTGCGACGGGCTCGGTTCATCGCCACCACGCGATTGGTCAAGGATGATGTGACGGAAGACGGATACGATTTCAACGGCTGGATCCTGGAGTTTTTCCAAGAGCAGTGCAACGGGATCGTCCAGATGGATGGGAAGGGATTCTTTTCGCCGAAAGGTGAGCTGATCGTCGAACTGCAGGACGAGATCTCGTCCGAGATCGACATGGTCTGACCACAATCGGTCTTCCGGTCATACCTGTGTTACAGAGGCCGCAGAGCCGCCTTCCGGTCCTCGCCGACCGGTGGTTCAATCGGGCGCGAGCCGCCCTGCTCGGCCAACTCCCTTGTCGCAAAGGGTGTTATCAGTGCTGCTTCGGCCCCTTCCCTGTCACCGTGCTCGACATTGTGGAATTACAGTGGGCGCTGGGGCTGATGGAGTCTGCGCGCCGGGATACGATTCAAGGCCTCGCCCGCCAATACGTCGCCACGATCGAATCCCGGTATCCCCGCCTCGCCGAATGTCCTTGGCTCGACGACTGGCCTGATGCGGAGATCGATCAGTTGGCCGCCGAATTCGCCGAGCTGCCCTGTCCTGCGCTTCAACCAGATGGCGGGTGCGGCGTCTATCCGTTCCGGCCACTCACTTGCCGGATGATGGGCATTCCCGTTGAAGAACGGGGAATGGTTCATGGCGCCTGCGTGGTGCAGGCATCCGTCCCGCTCGTCCGCCTGTCCCGCTCACTGCGCCTGGAAGAGGAACTCCTGGCGCGGCAGGAAGCCGACGAACTGGACCGTGTCCGCCGAGAGCGGCAGATCGCGGGGGAGGAAATGCTGCTGCCCTATGGATTTCTCCCTGAGCGAGTACCGGAGGCTCTCTACGTCCACCTGGACAGGATGTGAAGCGCTGTGATAAGTTCAGTTCTGCTTCGTGGGCGGGTGCGCCTGTAGCTCAGTGGATAGAGCACTAGCCTCCGGAGCTAGGGGCCACAGGTTCAAATCCTGTCAGGCGCGCCATACCCCCGTTGAGTCGACCAAAGTCTGGTGATCGCTTTTGGTAACAGAGTAACCATTCCTAACGACCGGTGAGTTTCAGACGCGGTGGGCCGTTAGCTCAGCTGGTAGAGCAGCTGACTCTTAATCAGCGGGCCGCAGGTTCGATCCCTGCACGGCCCACCAAACCAAGCTTGCTCGAACCGCCCACTCTTCTTCGGTGCTTCGTAATGAGCGCGGGCGGATACATCCCTCCGACCCGGAGGCTATTTGATTGTTCTTCGGTTCCATCCAAACCTCGCGTGCACGTGCTGCCCGCTCGTTTGAGGTTTATCGAGCTTGACGCGACGGGATAGAGTCCTCAATCCACTGGCCCGCCTGGTCCTATCGCTCGCTTGGCGCGCACCAGCCGTCTCCTTAAAACCATCCCACTCTTTTCCGCTCCATTTCTGTCGCTCTTCCCACGCACGTCGGGTTGATTCCCGAGCAGGGAATGGCGTATTCCCTGCCGACAAAACTCATGTAGGATCGCTCTTCAACAAGCCGATGCGGGTCGAGACGGTTCGCGCCAGACCTTGTGTGGCGGGACGATCGACGCGCTCAAGTCGCAAACGCTCGTGATCGAGTCGCCTGGAGCGAGCTACCTGGAGCGTAAATGGCCACCGGCGTTTCGCGGAAGACCGGCGCCTGGCCGCTTTCCACTCTCCGGCAAGCGCTGGTGAATGGATTTTAGGGACGCCTGATCGATTTGGATGCGCATGTGAGAAACAAAATTCCGGAGTTCGTCTTGCGTGGCGAGTTGAGCCTGGCATCGGGCGCGCTGGCGGGGATGGATGCTCGCGTGTCTGATTCTCTGAATCTGTTTCGGCGGAGAAGATGGCCTTCAACGTCGACGACTATCTGCCGATTATCACCCCAGCGTCGGAAGTGACTCCGACACCGGCCGAGGCCCCTGTGCCGTCGTAGGAAAGGCCTTCCTTCGCATCACCGGCACGATCCTGCCAGAACTCTGGAACCACTTGGGCACGAGCTGATTTGCCGGCTCCGCGCCGGTTCATTCTCGGCCCCAGCGGCCAGTCCACCGAGCGGGGCCGGCATTCGGCAAAAACGGGAGGATGCTGGCTCGAGTTGCGATCGTTGCGGCGGGGGTGTACCTCTTGGCGGGCACGTTCCCTATCTCGCTTCCCGCCTTCGCTGAGCATCTTGTTTATCCCCAGACCACGGGTGAGTTCCAACCTCCGGAGAAACCGCTGGCCCGGAGCCTGGTGTGGGGGACATCATCCGCCCCGGCCACGACGACGGCGGGGTCGTCGTCGAGGGGCCGGCTTTACGGACCCTGGCGCACGAAGGATCGTCAGGGATCAGGCCATCCATCGAGAGTTCTACGAGAGGGCTCTCCGCACGCATCAGGAAGTCGGGTATCTGGAGTTCACTCGCTTCGAGAATTTGTTCGGCCGGGCCACCACCAGCGGCCAGCCCGTGCTGGCAAATGATCCGCCGAGGGATCCGCGGGCTGGCGGGCTTCCACCCGGGCATCCGCCTCTCCGGCATTTCCTCGGTGTCCCCACGTTGCAGGGTGGAGAGGTCGTGGGCTGATCGGCGTGGCGAATCGGCCGGGCGGATACACCGGAACCGAAGTGGCCCGGCTTGCATTGCTGACTCATGCCATCGGGGCCTCTACGATTGCTACCGCCGCCACCAACGGGAGGCGGCGTTGGAAGATCAACTGCGCCACATACAGAAGTTGGAAAGCATCGGCTAGTTGGCCGGGGGAGTTGCGCATAACTTTAATAATCTGCTCACCGTCATCAATGGGTACTCCGACGACCTCTAGGCCGAGTTGAAGCACGACGATCCTCCCCAAGCCCAAATCGCCCAGATCCGCCCGCAGGGAGCAGGCTGCGACGTTGACCCGGAGGCTCCTCGCCTTCGGCAAGCAACAGACCCTTGCACCTGTCATCGTCGAACTGAACCACGTGGTCACCGAGATGCTCCGGCGGGTAATCGGGGAACATATCGAGTTACGCCTGGATCTCACCGCCAGCCCCGCACATGTCTTCATGGATCCCGCGCAATTGAACCAAGTCCTCCTGAACCTCATTCTCAATGCTCGGGACGCGATGCCCGAGCACAGCGTACTCCCCATTGCGACTCGCAACGTCGACCTGGACACCGCGTTCGCCCACGGTCATCCCGGGAGCGAGGTCAGCCCGCATGTCCTGCTGTCTGTTCAAGACACCGGGATCGGAATGGAGGCCGAGACCCAAGCCCGTATCTTCGAGCCCTTTTTTACAACCAAGGGGCCGGCGAAGGGTACCAGACTAGGACTCTCGACCGTGGTTCGGGATCGTCAAGCAAAGCGGAGGCTACATTGCGGTGGAGAGTGCGCACGGCCGTGGGACGACATTCCGGATCTATCTCCCGCAGTTCAGCAATGCGGGAGAGGAAACGCCACCGGCTATGCCGCTTGTGGCGGCGTCGAGCGGCGGGACCGAGATCATCCTTCTCGTGGAAGACGAAGCGATGGTGAGAACTCTGGCACGCGAAGCATTGAGCGGACATGGCTATCGGGTGCTCGAAGCTGCCAACGGCCGTCAGGCGATGCAACTCGTCCAAGCGTACGATGTAATCATGCCCGGGATGAACAGCCTCGAGCTCGCTCAGCAGCTCAAAGCGCTTCGGCCGGACATGAAGACACTGTACATGTCGGCTTACGCAGACGAGATCCTGGGGGCCCGCGGCGTGTTCCCAGCGAGCGTCAATTTTCTGCAGAAGCCCTTTACGCCCGCCATCCTGGCGCGCAAAGTGTGCGAAGTGTTAACCTGCTCGTAACCGTGCCGCACCCTCGGCCGCAGGGTCATCTGCTGACCCGCCGCTGCCTCTGCTTTGCAACGATGTTAGCGGGTTAAAACCAGCCACGTCACGGCACGATGGACAGGAAAACGGTCGCGCCGTCGCGTTTCACCAGCAGGAGGACACGCTTGCCTGGCGCAAGCTCGTTGCTCAGCCGCTCGAAGTCGCGCAGAGACTTGATCGGTTTGCGGTCGATCTCCCGAATAATATCTCCCGGCCGCAGGCCAGCTCGATCCGCCGGGCTGCCCGGTTCCACGTCAACGACCAACACGCCAACTTCTTTCCGTCCCGATCGCCCACGCATGGTCGGCGGCACTTCGTCGACCGCAACGCCTTCCAGCGCATGTTCGACTTGTTCTTTTTCGGGACCCTGCCGAGCGACTGGCTCGGCCGGCATCTCGGCAACGGTAACCGGAATCGCCTGCGTCCGGTTCCCGCGCAGGACGGAAAGCGTCACGGTTGTTCCCGGTTTGGTCTCAGCGACCAGCATACGCAGGTGCGTGGCGTCCTTGACCGGCACTCCGTTATAAGCAGTAATCACGTCGCCGCGTTGAAGTTTCGCCTTGGCGGCAGGACCATCTTCCAGAATATCAGACACCAGCGCGCCTTTCGCCGTCTCCGACAGACCGAATGCGCGGACCAACTCCGGCGTCAACTCCTGAACCCCCAGTCCCATCCACCCGCGGATCACCCGGCCGTGCTCAAGCAAGCTGGTCATGACGCTCCTGGCCATGTTACTGGGGATCGCGAACCCAATGCCCATAAATCCGCCAGTCTGGGAAAAGATCGCGGTGTTGATCCCGATCAGTTCTCCCTTGAGGTTGACCAGCGCCCCGCCGGAATTGCCCGGGTTGATCGCGGCGTCGGTCTGAACGAAATCCTCGTAATCGACAATCCCGACATTCGCCCGTCCCACCGCGCTGATGATGCCCATGGTAACGGTCTCGCTCAGACCGAACGGATTCCCCACGGCCAGCACGACTTCCCCGACCCGCAGGCGGCTGGAATCTCCCCAAGGCAACGTCGGCAGATCTGTCGCATCGATCTTGATGACAGCGATGTCCGTACGGACGTCGGTGCCGACGACTTTCGCCCTGAAGGTGCGCTTGTCGGCCAGCAGGACCTGCACTTCTGCAGCGTCCTGCACCACATGGCTGTTGGTGACAATGTAACCGTCCGGACTGACGATCACGCCTGAGCCCTGCCCTTGTTCAGGCGGTGGGAAACCCTGCTCGAACTCTTCGCCGAAAAACCGGCGCGAGTAGGGATCTCCGAACGGTCTACCGCGAGTCACCGGCCTGAAGGTCGAAGAGATGTTGACCACCGCCGCCTTGGCCCGAGCAGCTGCGTCGATGAACGCTTCGTTGATGGCCGCTCCGGCCGTCTCGACGGCGCCGGCCGTCCCTGCGATCCCGGCCGGCTCGGACAACCAGACACATGTCTGGACCACTAGCCCGAGACCCAGGAAGACGAAGATCCGGCGGAACTCGTTCACTAATCTCGCCAATCTCGCCTGCATACCTTCCATCCCCATTCCGTGTCCGCTCGTCATTCTCCCGGCAGCAACACGCCGGCACACACCGGCTGGAGGCGGTTCGTGGAGTGTTTATCAATACTAATTGTTTGTTTGTAAGTAAGCAGACTTCGCCAGACGGTCAAGAACCCGGTCTCCCCGGCTTAATCTTAACTTGCTTGATGCAAGGTTCACGCTCGTGCCGAGCACGCTCTTGACCGGTCACTGGGTGTGCTTATGTTAAAAAGCGAAATTTGGCGAGCTGGATCGGAGCGGTGAGCGCTGCTCCGCCTATCACCGGCGACATCGCGTATCCGTTGCTTCCTTGTCGCTGGGAATCCCTCCCGTTGCGATCCACCTCGCCGCTTCCAAATCTCCACGCGAGAAAGGAGGGATACCGCTATGACGCTGGTCCCGTATGTGGCGAACCTGATGCAGCTTCCCTTCGAAAGCCAGATTGATCGGCTGTTCGAAGAGGCGGTCCGCGGAGTGACGTCGCGGGCGAGCGCCTGGATCCCGTCCTGCAATGTGTATGAGGATGACCATGCCTTCTATGTCCAGGCCGTGCTCCCTGGCATGGATGCGAAGGAGCTTGACGTCCTCGCTGAGGATGGGATGCTCACCATCAAAGGTGAGCGAAAGGGCCCTGCCCCGGGAGCGGGTCAAGCTTCATGGCTCGTTCACGAAATTGCAGAGGGCTCCTTCGCCCGAACCTTTGTGATCCCGTCCTACGTGGACCATTCACAGGCCAAGGCCTCCTATAAGGAAGGGATTCTCACCGTCACCTTCCCCAAGAAGGAGGAAGCCAAGCCGCGTCGGATCTGCATCGAAGAGTGCAAGTGAGGCGGGTGTCTATCCGACCCCGAGCGCCACCGTTCCCGGTGGCGCTTTTTTTTGTTCGCCGGACCAGCGACGGCGACGCCCATGTCTCATCGCACCGACTCAGTCGAACCCCGGCTTCATGACGGGCTTCATGACGCCACGGCGGATGGCTTCAAGCCTGAACCGACGGCTGGTCCGGGCAAACGGGCGAACGGCAGCTCGCTCTACGTGCCGTACCATCTCGATCCACGATGTCACGAGGCTCTGTACGAGATTGCTATGCCTGCCGGGCTCTGACGGTTTCGTTGTGACCTCGCCAGTGCGAGGACTTACCCACCTTCAATAGCCCCGCATGGGCGTTGAGGCCGGCAGCTCCTCAAACCGGGCGGTGAAGTGGCGAAGCACCGGGGCTTCGTAGGTCATGGCGAGGCCGCGGATGGCCTCGCGCCTGCGAAACAGTTCAATGATAGACTCCGCGACGTACGTGATCTGCATGTTGGTGTAGACGCGCCGCGGGATGGCGAGACGGACCATCTCCAACTCGGGATAGATCGTTCGGCCGGTGGACGGATCCTTCTTTCCAAACATCACAGTACCGATTTCGACACCGCGGATGCCGAATTCCCGATAGAGCGCCACGCACAACGCCTGAGCGGGAAATTGCGATTGCGGAATGTGCGGCAGGAATTCCTTGGCGTTGAGGTAGACAGCATGCCCGCCCACCGGCTTCAAAATCGGCACGCCACCCTGTTCGAGCAGTTCACCCAGATAGCGCACCTGACCGATCCGAAATCCTAAGTACTCTTCGTCCAGCACCTCTTTCAACCCTCTGGCCATGGCCTCGAGATCGCGGCCGGCCAATCCGCCGTAAGTCGGGAACCCCTCGACTAGGATCAACCTGTTGGTGATGTCCTGAACCCACTCCGCGTTATTCAGGCTGAGGAATCCGCCGATGTTTACCAGCCCGTCCTTCTTGGCAGACATCGTACATCCGTCCCCGTAGCTGAAGAGTTCGCGTGCGATGTCCGCAATCGACTTAGCCTGATACCCCGGCTCCCGCTCCTTGATGAAGAAACAGTTTTCCGCGAAGCGACAGGCGTCGAAGAACAACGGGATGTCGTAGCGCCGGCACAGCTCGCTCGTTGCGCGGATGTTGGCCATCGACACTGGCTGACCGCCCCCACTGTTGTTAGTGATGGTGATCATCACGAGCGGGATGCGGTGGCGCCCCACCCGATTGATCGCATCCTCCAGCCGCACCAGATCCATGTTGCCTTTGAACGGCATGTCACAGTGCGGATCGTAGGCTTCCTTGACGACCACATCGAGCGCTTCGGCCCCCTGATGCTCGACGTTCGCGCGGGTGGTGTCGAAATGGATGTTGTTGGGGACGCACATGCCAGGCTTGACCACCGTCGAGAACAACAGATTTTCGGCCATGCGGCCCTGATGGGTGGGGATCACGTATCGGTAGCCGAAAATGGACTTCACGGTCTCTTCGAAATGATAGAAATTCCGGCTGCCAGCGTAGGATTCGTCACCCAGCATCAGGCCCGCCCATTGATTGTCGCTCATGGCCGAGGTACCGCTGTCGGTGAGCAGGTCGACATACACACTTTCCGCGGGCACCTTGAAGAGGTTATAGCCGGCCTCGCGCAACAGGCGGTCCCGCTCTTCGCGCGTGGTTCGGCGGATCGGTTCGACGACTTTGATCTTGAATGGCTCGGATGGGAACTTCATGCGACAGCCTTCTTGAAGCGCGCCAACTGCGCTTTGAATGCCTTCGCCCCTTGGTATTCGAACACGTAACGCGTCATGTCGAACAGCGGCGCGGGATCGAGGTCTCGGATGAGGTCCGGCTTCCAGGTGATCTGGAGCTTGCTGATCATCGTGATCGGCGTCGGTTTGCCAACCATTCCGAGCGGAACTTGCCCATAGGTCTGCGAGAAAATCAGGATTTCGCCGTCGAACAGAGCCGCATTGATATCCTGCGCGGCGCCTTGTTTCCTATAATCCTTTTCGAGCCGCTGAAACATCGGCGACCGGTCAAGCTCCTCGCGAAAGGCGTAATAAATCTTGATGCCGGCCCGATGTTGGTCGTCCATGACTGCAATCGCGTCCGCCACCAGGGAAGCTCGTTGCATCTGGTCCTTGGTGAGAATCAGCAACCGCCGGATCGTGACGTTGCGGCGCACGGCAGCCTGGTTGGCCAGGAGATAGCTGGGATAGAGCGCCTCGCCTTTTTTCCAAATGTTCCACCGCTCCATGATGGCATCCACCGACCGCTCGGCGGTTTCCATCAGCCGGACGGCTTCGGCGTTGGCGGCTGCCCCTTCATAGACCAACGTCTGGGATTCGAGTTGACGCAGCTCACGCCCGATGGCTTCCACCTTCTTCGGCAGATACCGAGGGGTCTTCGGGACGTTCAGCATCACGTCCACGGCGGTCAGGGCCAAATTCCAGTATTCCTTGGCCGCCGCCGGCGCCTTGTCCTTCTGGGCCACCAACAGCAACTCCACCGGATTCTTGTCCAGCAGCTTGGCGATCGTGATACAGACCTCCGGCTTCGGAACTTTGAGCCCTCGGCGCATGAGATTCGCTTCGGGCTGGGCAATTCCGAGCTTCTCGGCAAGCGCGTAATCACTGCTCAATCCGTATCGTTCTTTGACCGCTTCAAGATAACTGGCAATTTCCGTCATGCCAACCTCACCCAACGCCGATCATACCACGCTAGCCACATTCCTCATCCTCCAACCGGCGGAACTGACCTGAAGGGTATTCACCGTGGCGGCCTCCCTCCGCCTCGTCATCTGTTCCCGGATCGCGGATCGGCCTTGCACCACGCGGTCCGCGCCGATCCGACCCCGACAGGCGCAATGCCGGTCGGATGCGGCGGCATGCCGACGGTGGCCTCGCTCCGACCGAGCTGCGTCATGCGCTGTTTTACCAGGGTGTCGAATCGAGCGAGGGACAAGGCAATCCCGTGACGGGCGAATTGCGCCACCAACTCGTCGCCCCGCTCTCTCACCAACGTCACGACCGACCGATACCCGGCGCCGAGCAATAGCATCCGGTCCTGGTAGCTCAAAAAGCTTCGTTCGAACAAGAGCGCGTCGTGAGGGGTCGGAGTCATGACCAACAGATCTTTGTCGGGATGGCTGCGCTCGAACAATTCTCGGGCTTGGGAAAACCGCACGTCGAAGTTGATACGAGAAGCCTGTTCGCCGATGGCCAGGAATCCTCTGTCCCGCAGAGAGGCCTGGTGCGACGGATGCGCCGGTGCACACCGAGACGATCGCGGGGGCTGAACCCGGACCATCGGATTGATCACGACCATAAAACCGATGTGTTTGGCGACCGCCAGGTCGAAAAAGGTCAGTCGGCCGATTCCGGCGTCGATGTAATCGCGCCCGTCGATTCGTACAGGGCAAAAATAGATCGGCACGGCCGAGGAGGCGGTGATGGCTTTGGAGATCGGCACATCCTTCCATCCCTCATCGCCGAAGATCACGCTGTCCCCCGTTTCGAGATCGATCGCGGGAACATACAATTCGCAGCGCAACTCCGCGAACGAATCTGACAGCCCCTTGTCGTGGAATGTTTTCTCCAAGTACCGAGCGAACGGCTTCAACGTGTAGATCCCGCTCGGTAGCGCCTCTTGGGCTTTGTCCAAAAGATCGATCAGAGTCATCTCCGGGTAATGATGGACATACAGTTTGAGCAAGGGGATGAGTTGTCGGATCGCGCGAGGGAAAGTTTTGAGCCCTTCGCCGAAGGCTGGCGCGAAGATATCCCGGTGGTCGAAATAATACGGCCGCGTGTTTGACAAGTTCGTCTCCAGGATCTCTTGCGGCTTGACGCCATTCGCGATCAGCGAGGCCGCCGCCGAGCCGGCGCTGACACCGACGTACACCTCGAAGTCGTTGACCGTGAAGCTCTCGTCGAAGAGGTCGTCCAACGCCGTCAAGGCGCCGATTTCGAAGAGGTAGCCGGTAAATCCTCCTCCCGCCAACGCCAACGCCCGCTTGCTCGATCCGTCCGATCCCATGATCCACTTTCCTTTCTGAATCCCCGTCCCCTTGCCAATCCTCCCCCGACTGCGAGCCGCGTGCCCTCACTGATCCGCAAAACGCGGCTGCCGCTTTTCCAAACAAGCGGCAAGCCCTTCCTTTCTGTCCTCCGTCTCGCAGAGTCGGCCGAACAGGCGCGCCTGCAAAGCCAAAGCCTGGCGCACGTTCAGCTCGGTCCCTTCCCTGATCGCCTGGAGCACCGCTTTGACGGCCGCCCGCCCTTTGGACGCAATCTCGCGCGCCAGCCCCCGCGCCTGACGGAGCAGATCGTCCGGTGGAATCACTTGCGATCCTAATCCCAACGCCTTCGCCTCCTGCGCGGAGATCACCTCGCCGGTCAGCATCAGTTCCGTCGCCCTGGATCGTTCGATAAGCCGGGGCAGGCGCTGGGTGCCGCCCATGCCCGGCATGAGGCCCAGATTGATTTCCGATTGGCCCAGTCTCGCATTCTCTGCCTCCAGCCTGATGTGACAGGCCATCGCGAGTTCGAGCCCTCCGCCGAGACAGGCGCCGTTGATGGCGGCGATGACCGGCTTCTCGAAGGCCTCGATGTTGTCCGCCATCGCCTGCCCATGACGCGCCATCCGTTCGCCCTCCGGGGCCGACGCAATCTCAGCCAGCGCACGGACGTCGGCCCCGGCGATGAAAAATCGCCGGCACCGGTCGGGATCACAGCCTTGACTGTGTCGTCCTTGGCCAGTCCGTCAAATGCGGCTTCCAACTCGTCCAACATGTGGACCGTCAGCGTGCTGGCCGGAGGATGGGTGATGGTCAATGTCGCGACAGACTCTTCCACCGAGCAGGACAGCACGTGGTCGGGCCTCGTATCCATGACCTCGCCTCAGTACGTGAAGAATCCCCGCCCGGCGATCTGGCCAGTGAATCCGGCGTCCACCATCCGGCGCAGCATGGGCGCGGGCCAAAACCGCGGTCCGAGGCTGTGCGCGAAATCCTCCAACTCGTGGAGCACCTGATCGACGCCAAGCCGGTCGGCGAAATGGAGCGGCCCCTCCTTGTCGACCGGGAAGCCGATTCCGGCGACCATCGCGAAGTCGATGTCGCGCGCGGAGGCGACGCCTTCCTGCAGAGCAGTCACAGCCTCGTTCACCATCGCCAACAGGAGCCGTGACCTCGTCCATCGCGTGCCCGTCACGCCCGTTTCCTCCCGAACCCGCCGGATCACAGAATCGAGACCCTGCTCGCGTCCCCCTTCTTCCGCGCTCACATAGTCGTAGAACCCGTGGCCGGCTTTCACACCCAACCGACCCGCCTTGACCAGCGTTTCCAGCAATGGAGCCGGGGTCATGCGAGGTCCGTAATGGCGATGGAGAATCCGCGCGACTTCCAGGGAAATATCCAATCCGACGGTATCCAGCAGGGTGAACGGTCCGACCGGCATCCCGAAGGCGACCATTTCGTGATCGATGTCCTTGACGGGCGCTGCGCCTTCCTGGAGGCAAAGAATTGCTTCATTCAGATAGGGCATCAGCAGGCGATTGACGAGAAAGCCGGCACATTCCTTCACCACCACCGGCGTTTTTCGGATGCTTTCCGCAAAGCCAACCATGTCATCCACCGTTTGGGGATCAGTGGCGAGACCGGGAATGACCTCGACGAGCGCCATGGCGTAAGCCGGGTTGAAGAAGTGCAGGCCCACCACCTTGCCTGGCCGGCTTGTGGCGGCGCCCAGCGCCGAAATAGAAAGCGCGGACGTGTTGCTGGCCAGAATCGTGCCGCGTGGACAGATCTGATCCAATTCATGAAAGACCTGTTTCTTCAGCTTCAAGTCTTCCGGCACCGCTTCAATGACCAGATCCACCTGATGAAGGCCGGCGAGACCGGACGCCGCCGTGACCAGCAGCATTTTCTCTTCGAGCTGTTCGGGCGTCATCTTGCCTTTGTTGACGCGCGCCTGGTACAGGGCCCGCACGGATTCCCGTCCTCGCTGGGCCAGCGCCTCGCTGACATCGGCCAGCACGACCGGCACGCCGGCCATGCTGACAACCTGCGCGATCTGCGCACCCATCGTTCCAGCTCCTACCACGCCGACGGTATAGATGTACATGCTGCGCTCCGCTTAAGCTTCGAGTCAGGAGTGCTGGATTCTACGTTGAAGAGATTAGGATGATTGTGATTTGACGGCCCTCGTTTCCTCCTGCAACTCAGCACTCAACGCTCAGCACTGCACCTCAGATGCGCTCCAGCACCATCGCGGCGCCTTGGCCCCCGCCGACGCACAGCGTCACCGCACCCAGGGCCGCGCCGCGGCGCCGCATCTCATAGAGGAGGGTGATGACCAGACGCGTCCCGGTCATCCCGACCGGGTGGCCCAATGCGATGGCTCCGCCGTTCACGTTGACGATCTCCCGCTTCAGCCCCAACAGTCGCTCGACCGCCAAGTACTGCGCCGCAAAGGCCTCGTTGACCTCGATCAATTCCAGATCAGCCAAACTCACGCCCGCCCGCTTGAGCGCCAACGGCAATGCTTCCACCGGCCCGATTCCCATCCGGGTCGGCTCCACCCCGACGAAAGCGTACCCCCGGATCCGCCCCATCGGCTGGAGTCCCAGCTCCCGAGCCCGTTCGGCGGACATCACGAGCGCCGCCGCCGCCCCGTCGTTGAGCGGACAGCTGTTGCCCGCCGTGACCGTCCCGTCCTCCTTGAACATGGGTGGATAAAGCGCGAGTTGCTGCTCCGTCAAGCCAGGATTCGGTCCTTCGTCCTGCGTAAACAAGGTCGGCGCCACTTCGCGACCGGCGACGGTTTTCGGCACGGAAACCGGAAGAAGTTCATCTTTAAACTTGCCTTCACGGACGGCCTTGAACGCGCGGCGATGGCTCTCCACGGCAAACCGATCCTGTTCCTCCCGGCTGATGCCGAACTCTTCGGCCAAATTTTCGGCGGTCCGTCCCATGAGTTGGCCGCAAAACGCGTCGGTCAGCCCTTCCCAGATACTGTCGATGAATTCGGCATGCCGCAGGCGTTTCCCCCATCGCATGTCGCGCGACACAAAGGGCGCGCGGCTCATATTCTCCACGCCGCCCACCACCTGCACGTCGGCATCGCCGCTCTGGATATTTTGGCAGGCGTTTACAAACGGCTGCAGACCCGAAGCGCAGTTGCGCTGAACCGAATACGCCGGAACACGTATCGGCAATCCGGCCATGAGCGCGATCACCCGGGCGATGTTGTAGGCGTCGCTGGTCTGGCCGACGCACCCGATGATCACATCCTCGACCAGCGCCGGATCAAGGCCGGCGCGGGCGAGGGTTTCGCGCACGACCAGTTCACCCAACTTATGGGCGGGAATGTCCTTGAGCGCTCCGCCGAAGCTCCCGATAGGTGTTCGGACCCCGGTGACGATGACAACTTCTCTCATCTTCTTTATCTCATCTTCTTTACGGCCTCCGCCCCCAGCGTGCTCGGCTGTCAGCCAACCTTGCGTTGAGCTGTCGCCTCGCTCGCCCGGAGGTGTTCATCGCGCAGCATGCGCCGCAGAACCTTTCCTACCGCCGTCCTCGGCAGTTCGGCACGGAACTCGACGGCCGCCGGGACCTTGAACCGGGCCAGCGACCGACTGCAATGTTCGATCAGCTCCTGCGCGGTCGCCGACCGTCCCGATCGGGTAACCACGTAGGCCTTGACCGCCTCTCCATACTGGGGATGGGGGATGCCAATCACCACGGCGTCCCCGACGGCTGGATGCTTGAGCAGCACTTCTTCCACTTCCCTCGGATATACGTTCTCGCCGCGGGAGATGATCAGATCCTTCTTCCGATCCACGACAAAGAAAAATCCTCGGTCGTCCCGCTTGGCGATATCGCCCGTGCGGAGCCAGCCATCGCTCAGCACGGCCTTGGTTTCCGCTTCGTTGTTCCAGTACCCCTCCATCACCTGCGGGCCGCGGACCAGCAATTCGCCGACTTCGCCAACGGGCATATCCCGCCGGCCGGTTTCCAGATCCACAAGGCGGGCGTCCGTATCCGGAAATGGGAGCCCTATTGAGCCGCGCGGGTGCTCACCGTAGATCGGGTTGCAATGGGTCACGGGCCCCGCCTCCGTCAGACCATAGCCCTCGGAAATCCTCACCCCGGTGAGCCGTTCGAAACGTTCCTGCACGTCAGCGGGCAGGCCGCTCCCTCCGCTCAGGCATACGCGTAGGGACCGGAAATCGTATCGGTGGGCTTCCGGGAATTCGCTCATCTTCGAGAACATCATCGGGATGCCGGAAAAGACCGTGACCCGGTACCGCTGGATCGCGCGGAGCACCTCGAGGACCTGGAAGCGCGGAAGGAGCACAATGGAACACCCGGTCATCACCGCCAGGTTTTGACAGGTGCTCAATCCATAGGCATGGAAGAACGGGACCACCCCCAAGAAGATTTCGCCTCCTTCTCGAAAATCGGATACCCAACACCGGCACTGGAACGCGTTGGTGATGAGATGGCGGTGAGTCAGCATGACGCCTTTGGGTGTGCCCGTCGTCCCGCCAGTGTATTGCAGTTGCGCCAGGTCGTCCGGTCTCGGTTTCGGAAGCGCTGCTCGGCCCGAGGCGGACGTTCCTGCCAGCAGGGTGAGGAACTCATAGACCGGCGGTCGTGCGTCGATGCGGATCCACCGACGACTGAGCATAGCTTTGAAGGGATACAGGAGGCGCAGACCCGGCGGGAGAAAATCCCGAACGCTCGTCACGATCGTGCGGAGCGGCAGTCCCGTATGCCGTCGGACCTCCTCGAGGCGCGGGAAAAACTGGTCCAACACGACAAGGGTCTCACTGCCGGAGTCGGCCAGTTGCGCCTCGATTTCCCTCGACACATAGAGCGGATTGATGGGCACGACGATCGCTCCGGCCTTGAGCGCGCCGTAATACGCGATAAGCGACTGCGGGATGTTCGGCAACATAAGGGCCACGCGATCTCCCGGCCGCACCGCCAGGGCGATCAACGCCCGCGCAAACCGCGTGCTCAGTTCGTCGAATTGACGGAAGGACACACGTCGGCCGTAGAAGATCAGCGCCGGGTGTTCGGGAAACCGCGTCGCGGATCGCTGCGGCAGGTCCCCCACGGTCCATTGGGGGTACCGGCAGAAGGGCGGAACGCCGGGATCGTAGTGGCGGAACCAAGGCTGCAGCATTTGCCTCATCGTTGGCGCTGACGCTGGCCCCTTGTCGCGGCGTCAGCGTTCGCGCCGGACTAGGCCGTCCCCCGCGCGGGGGCGGGATACGGCGGACGAGCTGCCCGGCGTCTGTTCTCCAGCCCCATCCAAAATCCTTCGAGGTAATCCAACACGGCCTTCATGCCTCTGCGGAAATCTTCCTTGTCCTGGTCGGACATGCCGGCGTTATCCGGGCCGGCCGTTCCCTCCACCGCCGCCACGGCGTGTTCCATAGCCTCTTCGTGGGCGGACTCGAGCTGGCGATGGAACGTGAAGTACGTCATGTCCATTCCGGGATACCGCTCCCGCTTGATCCGGGTGAGACCCGGGATGAGGTGGTCCCACATTGTGATCGCCATGTTCTCCAAGCCGAACGAGGCGCCGAGCGCCCTAGCGTGATTGCCGTCGCTGTAGAGCCGTTCCATGCCCTCGATGTAGGCGCGTGTCGACGGCAACATCGGCCGGGTCATCGCCTCATGCACATCGATACCGACCGAGCGAAGAAAGTCCCGATAGAGGAGTTCATGCCGATTCCTGGTCTGACCATCACCCAGTTCCGAATACAGGAGCTTCGTCAACTCGTCCGCCACCTTCTCGTCTTCCGTGTTGACCAGTTGCGAGACCAGGATCTTCGGAAAGAACCGTGCGAAGTTGTAGAACTCGACGGCGAACTCCCGAAACTCCTCATCCGTCACGTCGCCAAGTCGAAAGCGATCCAGGTACGAGTTGTTGATCGCGCCATGACGGAGAACTTCGCTGCGCATCTGCTCGTAGAACGTCATAACCCACCTCCCACTCCGTCCACGACTCCGGGCGCCCCGCCCGTTCTCCATCCGATCGGGCTTGTTTCAAATGATATACCTTTTCTATTATCTGCGCAATGCAAAATGTATCCCCTTCTTCCACTTGTCTGGACTGCCGTTTCCGATGTTCATCGGCACGAAACCTTCTTTGCCATCAGGCGCGATGGCACCCAGATTGATATAAAATATCTATTGCACAATATAGCTTCTATGTTATACTTCGCCTGTATCCACAATCATCATCACACCCGTCGAGCGGATCACGCTTCGGGTCCGCCGGGTTAAGGAGGAGGCGCCGGTATGAAAGGATCAATGGGAATCGATCACATCACGCTGTGCGTGGAGAATCTGGAAGCCGCCGAATACTTGTTCACCAAGATTCTGGGCTTCGAAGTCATCTGGTCGGCGCGGGATGTTGGGAGCGACAAATCCAGTATGGATACGGTCGTGGTGCAGCGCGGCAACGTCAAGATCGCGCTTATGGAGGGGAGAGACAAGATCGTCAAATCCCAAATCAACGAGTTCATCGAGAAATACGGGCAAGGGGTCCAGCACATCGCGATGGAAGTGGACGACATCGAGGCGGTCTGTCGAGAATGGGAAACGCACGGCGTCAAGTTCAGCGGTCCTCTGAAGGAAGGCCGGGACGGTTTCGGTCCCCTGAAGCAACGATTTACGTATCCGTTGTTCCCCGGCAGCGGCCTCTTCGTCGAGTTGACCCAACGCCAGCATGGGAATGAGCAGTCGAGAACGTTCGTGCGCAGCACGGTCGAAGCGCTCTATAGGGATATCGAGCGCGATCAGATCCGCGGCGTCGAACAAACGATCATCGACTACGAATCCTGTCCGGTTCCGTTCAAAAAGTCCGCCTGAGCGCACTCGGCGCCGCCGGGCGCCTGTCCTGTCGGCGAGCGCAAGCGGAAGCACTGGTGAGAAGGGGGAGGCCGCAATGTATCTCGTGAAGAAAGGGCAGGTCCCGAATCAAGCGCACGTTGGCATTCCGGAGGGCCTGTGCGAAGAAGAACACGGGCGCCAAGGCTTCAGTGGTCCGTCCTCGCATCTCTATCGGACCCATCCACCAACAGGATGGGTGAGGATCGAAGGTCCGCTTCGACCCCGCGCCTTCATCTGTGCAGCGCTCTCCACTCCTGACCAATGTTCGGCAGACGCGAGCCCGCTGGAGATCCTCCGCAGCCCGGACGCCACGATCTTCCTCTCCCGCCGATCCGAATCGATGAGCTACTTCGTCCGCAATTCCGACGGCGACGAAGTCCACTTCGTGCACACCGGGCGCGGTCGCTATGAGACCGATTACGGCTGGCTTTCGTACGAGCCCGGCGATTACGTCGTGATTCCCAAGGGCACGACGTACCGGACTCTTGTCGACTCAAGCCCCTCCTTGTTCCTGATCGTCGAAACGCCGGAGCCTGTCGCCCTGCCCGACCGAGGTATGCTTGGCCAGCATGCGCTCTTCGACAAAGGCGTGTTGGTCTCACCGGAACTGGGCTCGGTTCGAGACGGTGGAGAGCCGCGCGAGTGGGAAGTGCGGATCAAATGCCACGGGGAATACACGAAGGTCTTTTATCCGTTCTATCCCATGGACGTGGTAGGCTGGAAAGGTGATCTGTGGGTCGCCAAGCTCAATGTCAGGGACTTCCGCCCTGTGACGAGCGCGCGGTACCACCTGCCGCCCAGCGTGCATGTCACGTTTCAGGCGGGCGGCGCAATGTTTTCCACATTCGCCCCGCGTCCGCTGGAAAGCGATCCTCAGGCCCTGCGTGTGCCGTTTTACCACCGGAACATGGACTATGATGAAATCTTGTTCTACCATCAAGGGCACTTCTTCAGCCGATCCGGCATTGAACCCGGCATGCTGACTTTGCACCCCCAAGGCATCCACCACGGGCCTCAACCGCAGGCAGTGGAGGCGAGCAAACTCAAGACCCACACCGATGAAATAGCCATCATGATCGAATCTCGCCGGCCCTTTCTCGTCGCGCCGGCCCTAGAATCTGTTGAAATCAAAGATTATGCGCTGAGCTGGAGTCGCCCATGAAACTGTACAGCTTTCAAGTCCGCACGCCGGTGGGGACCTTTACCCGTGTCGGCGCACTGCTCGGCTCCAAGCTGGTGGACTTGAACATGGCTTACGCCCGGATGCTCGCCGACCGGAACGAAGCGCAACCCTATCGGCTCGCCGACGCGGCGGTTCCATCGACCATGCTGGCACTGCTCGAAGGCGGCCCATCGGCCATGGCTGCGGCGAGACAGGCGCTCGACTATGCGAGCCGGTTGGGCGATCAGGCGTCGGGGCCTGGGGGCGAAACGATTACCTATCTCCCCGCGAACGTGCGTATCATCGCCCCCCTTCCCAATCCACCGTCGCTGCGCGACTTCATCGCGTTTGAAGAACACATCGCCGCCACGTCCAGGAAACGGGGGCAACCGATTCCGCCCGAGTGGTACAAAGCCCCCGTCTATTACAAGGGCAATCACCGAACGATCATCGGTCCGGACGAAGACCTTCCGTGGCCGCTCCAGACGACAAAATTGGACTATGAATTGGAGTTGGCCTGCGTGATCGGCCGCCAGGGACGGGACGTGTCCGAGCGGGAAGCAGTGGACTATATCGCCGGCTACACAATCATGAACGATTTTAGCGCCCGCGACATTCAGTTTCAGGAGATGGCCTGCCGCCTGGGTCCCGCAAAAGGCAAGGACTTCGCGACGGCCATCGGCCCCTGCCTGGTGACCCCCGACGAAATTCCCGATCTCAACGCCTTGACCATGATCGCGCGGGTCAACGGAGAGGTCTGGTCACGAGGTCGCTTCGGCACCATCCACTGGACGTTCCCGCAGATGATCGCCCATGTGTCGCGGGGAGAAACGATCTATCCGGGAGATCTGTTCGGATCCGGCACAGTCGGTGGCGGCTGCGGCCTGGAGCTAGATCGGTTTTTGAATCCCGGGGATGTAGTCGAGCTGGAAATTCAGCCCATTGGCGTGCTTCGGACCCGCATCGTGAAACAACCGGAGCGGGAGAATCCATCATGAGCCTACACGTCACAGACGACCGAATTCTTGGAGACGTGATCGAACGCCATCGTGCGCTGTACGACGGACCCGAAATTGAGGCCAAACTGAAGTACATCATCCGCGATGGCCCCCAATCCAAACTGTCCGACTGGGATATCCATCGGTTGTTGCGGACCGCGCGTTGCGTGTACTTCGACACGCATGTCGAGATGGTCTCCGGACACCACACCGCAACGTATCTGCGGTTCGAGTCCATCGCACGCATTCCCCAACTGATCCGGCTGATCGCGCGCGATATGGCAGACTGGATTCGGCTGACGTTTCAACGCGACCCGATCACTGGCATCGTCGCGCCGATGTCGGCGGCTGAACTCCTAGCGGAGGGGATTGCCGACATCTTGCACGACAAAATGCGGCTACGGGTCACCCTGACGCCGTACAACCCGGAAACCGGCAAGATCGGCACGGAGATCAGAACCGGCGCCGTTCGCATGGGGGAGCGGTTCGTCGCCCTGAACGACGTGACGACGCGCGGGAACTGCATCAGCAAACTCGGGAAAGTGATCACGGACCACGGCGGCAGCCTGGCGGGCATGATGGTTTTCGCGCGGCGGGACAGCGGCCAATTCCCGCTCATGCAGGAACTCGTGCGGCAGTACCCCTTTTACTACGCGGCTGACCTCGACATGCCCCAGTGGGAACCGGATCAGTGTCCGCTGTGCCGAGCCCAGCAGCCGTTATTGTCGTGGAAGGAGATGCCGGAATTGTAGCGATCGGCCGAACCGGCGCATTCGATTCGACCTGCTCAAGGAGTGCTGGTTCAACGCAGATGGATTTCTAAAAAACAACTGCCACGAAACGCTGGAGGGTGAAGACTCTATTCCCTAGCGTCGAGAACGCTCAGGCGCCGAAGAACCGGCGGCTCAAGCAAAGCCTGGTATGGAGGAGAAGATGGATCTCGCCGTGGTCGCGAAAGAGATCAAACAGGACGATCTGCTCCAGATGTATTACTACCTCCGGCTGACCAGAACGCTGGAGGAACGGATCACGGCGCTGTACCGACAGGGCCGGATCATGGGCGGAGTCTATACCAGTCACGGCATGGAGGCGATCGCAGTGGGCTATGCCTCCGCCTTGGAACGAGACGACGTCATCGCTCCCTATCACCGGGATATGGGCGCATTTCTCATCCGCGGCATCACCCCGGGCGAAATCATCGCGCAGTATCTGGGCAAGCGCACCGGACCGACCAGGGGGAAGGACGGAAACGTGCATATTGGCGACCTGAAACGCGGCGTGATCGGCTTCGTGAGTCACCTGGCCGACAACCTACCGGTGGCGACCGGCGCGGCGCTGGCCTTCAAGCTGCGCGGCGAGTCGCGCGTGGTCATCACCAACACCGGCGACGGCGGGACGAGCCGGGGCGATTTTCACGAAGCCCTGAATTTCGCCTCCGTGCGGAAGCTGCCGGTCGTCTTTTTCTGCAATAACAATCAATACGCCTACTCGACGCCGCTCCGTCTGCAGATGGCGATTCGGGACGTCGTCGAACGCGCCAAGGCCTATGCCATGCCCGGCGAAATTGTGGATGGCAACGACGTGGCGGCGGTCTACCTGGCCGCCAAGCGCGCGATTCAGCGGGCCAGGTCCGGGGAAGGGCCGACCTTCATCGAAGCCAAGACGATGCGGATGCACGGCCATTCAGAGCATGACTCGGCCAAGTACGTGCCGCGCGAGTTGTTGGAGGAATGGAAGAAGAAGGATCCGATCATGAAGGCCGAGCAGATGCTCAAACAACTCGGCTACGCGGACGACGCAACGTTCAGAGAAGTCGACGCCCGGGTAAAGCAAGAAGTCGAGGCCGGGGTAGAGTTCGCCGAACAGAGCCCGCTGCCAGAGGGCCGGGAAGTGCTGGACGGGGTGTTCGCGACGGAAGACGAGGTGCAGCCATGACGACGGCGACCACACAGGAAGTCACATACCTGGAGGCGATCTCGCAGGCGCTGGATGAAGAGATGGCCCGAGACGAACGAGTCTTTCTTTTGGGTGAGGACATCGGTCCGTATGGCGGGGCCTTCCGCATTACCGAGGGATTTCAGAAAAAATACGGCGAGTGGCGCGTCCTGGACACACCACTCTCTGAGTCCGGCTTCGTCGGCGCAGCGATCGGCGCCGCGATGATGGGGATGCGGCCGGTGGTGGAAATGCAGTTCGCCGATTTCATCTCCTGCGCGTTCGATCAGATCACGGAGGTCGCGGCCAAGAACCACTACCGCTGGGGCGCCGCAGTGCCGATGGTCATCCGGGCTCCCTTCGGCGGCGGCGTGCACGGCGGGCCCTTCCACTCGGAGTGCCCGGAGGCCTGGTTCTTTCACTCGCCGGGGCTGAAAATCGTCGCTCCCTCGACACCGTACGACGCCAAGGGTTTGCTGAAGGCAGCGATTCGCGATCCCAACCCGGTCATTTACTTCGAACACAAATTCCTTTACCGCCGGATCAAGGGGGTGCTGCCGCGCGAGGACTTCATCGTGCCGATTGGGAAAGCCGAGGTGAAACGGGTCGGCCAAGACATCACGGTCGTGACCTATGGAGCGATGGTGCACCTGGCGCTAGAGGCGGCTGAGTTGTTGACCAAGGAAGGGATCGAGCTCGAAATCGTGGACCTGCGGACCTTGATCCCGCTCGACAAGGAAACGATCTTCGCATCGGTGCGCAAAACCAGCAAGGCCATCATGCTCCATGAGGACAACAAGACCGGCGGCATCGGCGCCGAAATCGCCGCGCTGCTGGCAGAAGAATGCTTCGATTGCCTGGACGGGCCGATCCTGCGCATCGCTGCGCCCGATACCCCCGTGCCGTTCAGCGCGCCGCTGGAGGAATATTTTCTCCCGAAGGTCGGCGACCTCGTCGCCGCGGCACAGAAGTTAGCAGCGTATTGAGCTTTGTGCCTCATGGGACCTGGAGGGTGACGTGGTTGATATTCTCATGCCCCAACTTGGCGAAAGCATCGCCGAAGGGACCATTATTAAATGGATGATTCCGCCCGGCGGCCGGATCGAGAAGGACCAGCCGTTGTTGGAAGTCGAAACCGACAAGGTCTCGCTCGAAATCCCCTCCCCAGCCACTGGAGTGCTGAGCGAAGTTCTGGTGCAGGCCGGCCAGACAGTGCCGATCGGCACGTTACTTGGGCGGTTGGAAAGCGAGCAGCCCTCGACCGGCGTTATCAACCGTGTCGGCGGCGTGGTCGTCCGCCCGATGGAACCATCCGCCGCCGGGCCGGACCACTACTCCCCGGCCGTCAGGCAACTGGCGAAGGAGCATGGCGTGGACCTGTCGCAGATCACCGGCACCGGCGCGGGGGGACGGGTGACCAAGAAGGACGTCCTGAACTTTGTGGCCCGGCGGGCCGCGGCCCACGGGCCGCGGCCCGCCGAGGCGCCTTCGGCAGGCGAAGAAATCCTGCCGCTGACGCCGATGCGCAAGACTATTGCCGAGCGGATGATCAAGAGCCGCCAAACCTCGGCCCATGTGACCACGTTCTTCGAAGCGGACTTTAGCGCCATCGCCAGATTCCGCGAAGGACGTTCGTTGACTTACCTCCCTTTCGTCATCATCGCGGTTACCCGCGCGATCAAAGACGTCCCCATCCTGAACTCGTCGTGGGGGGACCAGGGAATCATCATCAAAAAAGACATCCATATCGGCATCGCAGTCGCGCTGGAGGACGGGCTCCTGGTGCCGGTCGTGCGGCACGCAGACCAGAAGGGGCTCCTGCAATTAGGCCGGGAAGTCGCCGATCTGGCAGAGCGGGCGAGGACCAAGAAACTGACCCCCGAGGAGGTGCAGAGCGGCACATTCACGATCACCAATCACGGCGGGTTCGGCAGCCTTTTCAGCACACCGATCATCCATCAGCCGCAGATCGCGATTCTCGGCGTTGGGGCGGTGCAGAAACGCGTCGTCGTGATCAACGACGCCATCGCAATCCGACCGATGTGCTATCTGAGCCTGTCGTTCGACCACCGGGTGATCGATGGCGCGACGGCCGATCAGTTTATGGCCAAAGTGAAACAGTACCTTGAACAGAGCGAGTGGGAGAAGTTCCTGGGATGAAGTCGGCGTCATCCGCATGTTCGGCGTAGAAAGTGGAAGGAAGGTTCAGGGAGAGTGTGATGAAGACACGGCAAGCCGTCATCGTCAGTGCAGTGCGGACTCCGATGGGGAGTTTCAACGGTGTGTTTAGCCCCATCCCCGCCACCAAGCTAGGCAGCATTGTGATCGCCGAAGCCTTGAAGCGGATCGACCTGCCACCGGAGCGGGTGGACGAAGTGTTCATGGGCTGTGTCCTAAGCGCAGGATTGGGGCAGGCGCCGGCCAGACAGGCTGCCATCGGCGCCAAGGTTCCAAATTTTGTCGGCGCGACGACTGTGAACAAGGTCTGCGGGTCGAGCTTAAAGACCGTCATCATGGCGGCCCAAGCCATCGCCGCGGGTGACGCTCATGTCGTGGTGGCGGGGGGCATGGAAAGCATGACACGCGCGCCCTATCTTTTGGAAAAAGCCCGCCAAGGCTACCGGTTAGGCCACGCCGAATTGATTGACAGCCTGGTCAAAGACGGCCTGTGGGACGTCTATAACCAGTTCCATATGGGCAAGGGGGGAGAGCTGTGCGCCGCCAAGTACGGGCTGACCCGCTCCGAGTTGGACGACTTTGCGCTTGAAAGCTACCGTCGCGCGCGGGAGGCCATCGCCACCGGAGCTTTCAAGCGAGAGATCGTCGCAGTCGAGGTTCCCCAAAAAAAGGGGCCGCCGCTTATTGTGACGGAGGATGAAGAACCTAACCGTGTGGACCTCAGTAGGCTGCGAAGCTTGAAGCCGGTCTTCCAGGAAGACGGCGTGCTCACCGTGGGGAACTCGCCGTCGTGCAACGACGGCGCAGCGGCGCTCGTCGTAATGGCTGAGGACGAAGCGGCCGCCCTGGGGCTCAAGCCGATGGCCAGGATCGTCGGCTACGCGGGGGCAGCGTTGGCGCCCGAATGGTTCACTATCGCCCCGGTCGAGGCCGTCAAACTTGTACTGAAGAAGACTGGCCTGACGGTGAGCGATATCGACTTATTTGAGATCAACGAAGCTTTCTCCGCCGTATCGGTGGCGATCAATCGGGAATTGGGGCTGGATCCTCGCAAGGTCAACGTGAACGGCGGCGCCGTGGCGTTGGGCCATCCCATCGGCGCGACAGGCGCGCGGATTCTCACAACCTTGCTCTACGCCATGGAGGCCCGTGGCGCTCGACGCGGCCTGGCCGGTCTCTGTATCGGCGGCGGCGAAGCGCTGGCCATGATCGTGGAACGGCCAAGCTGAAGCTGAAGAAGGCAACGGATTGCAGGTCCATGCGTCTTGACGACATCAAGACAGTCGGCGTCGTCGGCGCCGGGCAGATGGGGCGTGGGATCAGCCAGGTCTTCGCCGAGACCGGCTACCAGGTCCTGCTCATCGACGTGGCCGAACCGGCGCTAGAGGAAGCGCTCAAGAAGATCCGTCAGGGAGTTGAGCGGGCCGTCGAGCGCGGCACCCTCAGCCGGCACCAGGCGGGCAGCGTCATGACGCTGATCCACCCGCTGGTCCACCTCGACCGGCTCCGCGACGCCCAGCTCGTCATCGAAGCGATTCCCGAGGACCTTGTGCTCAAACAGGAACTGTTCACACGCTTGGATCGCGTGTGCCCGCGCGACACAGTTCTGGCCAGCAATACCTCGTCCATCTCCATTACGAAGCTTGGCGCAGCCGCGGGCAGGCCGGACCGGGTGGTCGGATTGCACTTCATGAACCCAGCGCCGGTGATGCGGCTGGTCGAAGTGGTGCGCGGCCTGGAGACTTCTGAGCACACGATCAACCTCGCGCTCGACCTGGTGCGGCGCCTGGGCAAGACGCCGGTGGTCTGCAAAGACGTGCCAGGGTTCATTGTCAATCGCGTCCTCATCCCCATGATCAACGAAGCCATCTTCGCGCTCGAAGAAGGGGTTGGTACGGCCGAGGACATCGATCTTGCCCTGACCGCCGGCGCGAATCATCCCCTCGGACCGCTCGCGCTGGCGGATCGGATCGGCTTAGACACCGTGCTGGCGATCTGCGAGGTCCTCCATGCGGATTTTGGCGACCCCAAGTTCCGGCCCTGTCCCCTGCTACGCAAGTACGTTGAAGCGGGATGGTTGGGACGCAAGAGCGGACGCGGATTCTACGTATACGAGCCGAGCGGCGATCCACGCGAGGCGACGGCGAGGAAGGTCTGATCTCTTGCTCGCGGCCGCCCGGTCCGAGCTGAAGGTACGAAACGATGCAAGAGCGCAAATCACGATTCACGTCTCTCTCAGGGTTGGAGATTCAGCGCGTCTACACCGCCGACGACCTCAAGGGCTGGACCCCCGACACCGAGCTCGGCGCGCCGGGTGAATTTCCCTATACCCGCGGCGTCTATCCTACGATGTATCGCGGCCGGCTGTGGACCATGCGTCAGTTCGCCGGCTTCGGCAGCGCGGAGGACACCAACCGCCGTTTCAAATACCTGCTTCAGCACGGGCAGACTGGGTTGAGCGTCGCCTTCGACATGCCGACCCTGATGGGGCTGGACGCGGACGATCCGCGCGCGCACGGCGAGGTGGGCTATTGCGGCGTCGCGATCTCCTGCCTCGCCGACATGGAACGGTTGTTCGAGGACATCCCCTTGGATCAGGTCACGACATCGATGACCATCAACGGCCCGGCAGCCGTCATCTTCGCCATGTACCTGGCGGTAGCGGAAAAGCAGGGGATTCCCTTCGAGCGCCTGGATGGCACCCTCCAGAATGACATTCTGAAAGAGTACATCGCGCAGAAAGAATGGTTGTTCCCGCCCGAACCGTCGCTCCGGCTCATTACGGACATAATCGCCTACTGCGCCAAATCCGTTCCCAAATGGCACCCGGTCAGCATCAGCGGCTATCACATCCGCGAAGCCGGTTCGACGGCGGTCCAGGAGTTGGCTTTCACGCTGTACGACGGCCTAACCTACGTAGAGGAAGCGATGAAGGCCGGGCTGGCGGTGGACGAGTTCGCGCCGCAGTTGTCGTTCTTCTTCAACGTCCACAACGACTTCTTCGAGGAGATCGCCAAGTTTCGGGCGGCCCGGCGGCTCTGGGCACGCGAGATGGAACGCCGGTACCATCCCAAAGATCCTCGCTCGCTTCAACTCCGCTGCCACGCGCAAACCGCCGGCTGTTCCCTGACCGCGCAACAGCCGATGAACAATGTCGTCAGGACGACGCTCCAGGCCCTCGCCGCGGTGTTGGGAGGAACCCAATCGCTCCATACCAACTCCATGGACGAAACGCTAGCCTTGCCGACCGAGGAGGCAGTCAAGCTGGCCTTGCGGACGCAGCAGATCATCGCCTATGAAAGCGAGGTGACAAACACCGTGGACCCTCTCGGCGGCTCGTATTATATCGAGACGCTTACCAATCGTTTGGAAGAAGGCGCGCGCGAGTACTTTCGCAAGCTCGATGCCATGGGCGGCATGGTCAAGGCCATCGAACGCGGGTTCCCACAGCGCGAAATTCTGGAAGCTTCGCAGCGCTATCAGCGCGAGGTTGAGCAAAAAGAACGAATGATCGTCGGCGTCAACGAATACGTGGAACAAGAGTCCCGTCCGATTCCCATCTTGCGGATCAGCCCGGAGGTGGAGCGGGAGCAGGTCGCACGGCTTTCCGATCTCCGCAAGGCGCGAGACCCCTATAAGATGGCTGGGGCGTTGGAAGAGTTGCAGCAGGCCGCCGCCTGCAACGAGAACGTGATGCCCTACCTGATCGAAGCGGTGAAGGCGAAGGCGACCTTGGGGGAGATTTGTGCGGCGCTCAAGGAAGTATTCGGGACATATAGAGAGCCGGTGGTGCTATAGAACCCTCCAGCTTGAGCTGAACACTTGCAAGCAACATGAAGCTCGGTGCATTTGAGATCTACCCGGTCGCCGACGGCCGGTTCCGGTTGGACGGCGGCGCGATGTTCGGGGTTGTGCCGAAGGTCCTCTGGGAACAGTGTTGTCCAGCGGACGAGCAGAACCGCATTCAGTTGAGCGTGACCTGCCTGTTAGTCCGGGCACACGGGAAAAACATCCTGGTGGATACGGGCCTCGGCGATAAGTGGGACGCCAAATACCGCGAGCGGTTCGCGATCGACCGCACGCCGACCCTGCTCGAATCGCTGAAGGAGCATGGCGTCGCGGCCGAGGACATTCATCTCGTCATCAATACGCACCTCCACTTCGACCATGCGGGCGGGAATACGTTGCGGCAGGGCCTGCAGGTCGTGCCTGCGTTTCCCAAGGCTTCTTACACCGTTCAGCGGGGTGAATACGAAGACGCGATGTCGGCTAACGAGCGAACGAAAGCCAGCTATCGCGAGGAGAACTTCGTTCCGCTCGCACAGGAACACCGGTGGGAATTCCTCAACGGCGATGCCGAGCTCGTGCCCGGTGTATCCGTAGTGGTGACGCACGGCCACACGACCCATCATCAAAGCGTGAAGATCGAGTCGGAAGGCCAGGTGGCTTTCTTCCTCGGGGACCTGATTCCCACTGTCTCGCATCTGCCTCTGCCCTATATCATGGGGTACGATCTCTATCCGTTGCAGACATTGGAGACCAAACGGAAGGTGCTCCGGCGCGCCTGCGACGAGAATTGGCTGCTGATCTTCGAACATGACCCAGCTATTGTGATGGGGTATGTGCGGCTGGATAGGGAGGAGAAATATTTCGTGGAGCCGGTCAGGGTTTCGTGATGACGTGATCACACGGCTCCCTCAGGCACAGCCATGACTGTCACGGTGAAGCCCATTCGCGTACTAATCGGCAAAGTCGGTCTCGACGGCCACGACCGAGGCGTCAAACTAGTCGCACGAGCCCTCCGCGACGCCGGCATGGAGGTGATCTACACAGGCCTCCATCAGACGCCGGAACAAGTCGTAAGCGCCGCCATCCAGGAAGACGTCGACGCGATCGGGTTGAGCGTTCTTTCCGGCGCCCACAACACGCTCTTCATTCGCGTGTTGGAATTGTTGAAGGAACAGGGGGCAGAGGACATTGCCGTGTTCGGCGGGGGAATCATCCCGGACGAAGACGTGCCGCGTCTGAAAGCGGCCGGCGTGCGGGGACTGTTCCGGCCTGGCACGCCGATGCACGAGATCGTGGAGTTTGTCAAAGGGCTCAAGCTGCACCGGTAGAGAGGCTGGCTGCTATGCGCGTACTCAAGACGGCGGTGGTCGCGACCTCGGATGAGTTTCGACAGAATCAGCGGCATTACGAAAACCTCCTGGCCGACCTGAAGAAACACCTCGCTCAGGCCCAAGCCGGAGGACCGGCCGATGCGGTGGCGTTGCAGAAGAAACGGGGCAAACTCACCGCCCGCGAGCGGATCGCCGCCCTCCTTGACCCCGATTCGGCTTGGCTTGAGCTTAGTCCCCTGGCGGCCTTCGGCCTGTACGACAATCAGGTTCCCGCTGCCGGATTGATTACGGGGATCGGATACATCTGCGGACGTCCCTGTGTGATCGCCGCCAACGATGCGACCGTCAAAGGCGGTACCTACTTCCCCCTCACGGTCAAAAAGCATCTCCGGGCCCAGGAAATCGCGCTGGAGAACCGCCTCCCGACGATCTATTTGGTGGATTCCGGTGGCGTGTTTCTCCCCTTGCAGGCCGAAGTCTTCGCGGATCGGGATCACTTCGGGCGCATCTTTTATAACCAGGCCCGCCTTTCGGCATTGGGCATTCCGCAGATCGCCGTGGTTATGGGCATGTGCACGGCCGGGGGCGCATATGTCCCGGCCATGTGCGATGAGAACGTGATCGTTAAGGGGACCGGCACCATCTATCTTGCCGGACCGCCACTCGTCAAAGCAGCCACCGGCGAGGACGTGACCCCGGAGGCGCTGGGCGGGGCCGACCTCCATACCCGGCTCTCCGGGGTGAGCGACCACCTGGCGGAAGACGACCATGACGCGCTGGAGATCTGCCGTTCCATCGTCGCCACCCTGGGCAAGAAGCCTCCCAAGCCCCGCCGCGGTGAGATCGAGGAGCCGCTCTACCCAGCAAGTGACTTGTACGGACTGATCCCGAGCAATCCACGCCAGACGTTCGAGGTGCGAGAGGTCATCGCGCGTCTGGTGGACGGCAGCCGCTTTCACGAGTTTAAGGCCCGGTACGGACAGACGCTGGTCTGCGGCTTCGCCCATTGGATGGGCCATCAGGTCGGCATCGTGGCAAACAACGGCGTGCTCCTGTCTGAAGCCGCGCTGAAGGGAGCGCACTTTGTCCAACTCTGCGGTCAGCGGCGCATCCCGCTGATCTTCCTTCAGAACATTACCGGCTTTATGGTCGGTCGGGAGTATGAAGCACGGGGAATCATCAAAGACGGCGCTAAGATGGTGCAAGCCGTGGCCACGACGGAGGTGCCGAAATTCACGGTGATCATCGGCGCGTCACACGGCGCCGGCAACTATGCCATGTGCGGGCGAGGTTACAACCCTCGGTTCCTCTTTCTCTGGCCCAATGCGCGGGTCTCGGTGATGGGCCCCTGGCAGGCGGCCCAGGTGCTGGTGACGGTGAAACAGCAGCAGCTCGAACGGGAGGGTAAGAGCCTGTCGGACGAAGAGCGGCAGCGCATCACCGAGTCCATTCTGCAGCAATATGAGCGGGAGGGGAGCCCCTATTTCAGCACCGCTCGCTTGTGGGACGATGGGATCATCGACCCAGCGGAGACGCGCCGCGTCCTCGGCCTGTGCCTCGATCTCGCCGCTACGTCTCCGATCCGCGAGAGCCGCGCGCCGGTGTTCCGGATGTGACCCCCTGCCAACGCACCTCTGGAATGAGGTAAGTTGGGTTGAGAGCCGCCAGTTGCCGGCTGTTCGTATGGGATCCCCGCTAAATAAAAAATAAGGATGAACCCATGCCCCGATTCAACACTCTTTTGGTCGAGTTCTCGCATGGCATTGCGCGCGTCACCCTGAATCGACCCGAACAACGGAACGCGTTTGACGCCGTAATGGTCGATGAGCTGCGAAAGGTTTTCGAGGAACTGAGCGCCGACCCCTCGGTACGAGGCGTAGTGCTGGCCGGAGCCGGTCCGGTTTTCTGCGCCGGTGCGGACCTTCGGTGGATGAGACCGGATCCGCCCGTGTCTGTAGCGCAGGCGCGTGAAGACGCGGAACGGCTGATGCGGATGTATCGCGCGATCGATGAATGCTCCTGTCCCGTGATCGGCCGCATCCATGGCTCGGCCTTCGGGGGCGGAGTCGGCTTGCTGGCGGTCTGCGACATCGTCGTCTCGTCCCAGGACGCAGTCTTTGCGCTCAGCGAGGTCAAGCTGGGACTGGTTCCAGCCGTGATCGCGCCGTTCCTGTTGCGCAAAGCCGGCGAATCGTTTGTCCGCCGCTACTGTCTGACCGGCGAAGCCTTTTCCGCTGCGGTGGCTAAACAGTTCAACCTAATTCACGACATCGTCGCGCAAGAGGGACTCGACAAGCGAACCGACGAACTGATCGAAGCGGTCTTGCACCTGGCACCCCTAGCGGCGCAACACACCAAAGCGTTGTTCCGCCGAATTCTTCGGTTGCCCGACGCGGATCAATGGACAGTGTGCGCGCACGCCAGCGCGGAGGCCAGACTGTCGACGGAAGCCCAAGAAGGACTCCGGGCCTTCTGGGAGAAACGTGCCCCGGCGTGGGCCGAAGAACGAACCGAGCGTGGATCGTCCCTTGCACCCGAACGCGCGTTCCGACGAACCTGATCCTCGTTCGCCCCATGTGCGGATCATCGAGGTCAGTCCACGGGACGGCCTGCAGAACGAGCCGGAGATCGTACCGACCGACGACAAGGTCGCCTTTGTCAACGCGTTGTCGAGGACCGGCGTCGGCGAGATCGAAGTCGGCTCGTTCGTCTCCCCTGTGGCCGTGCCGCAACTGGCGGACACCGACGAGGTATTCCGTAAGATCGAGCGGGTGCCCGGCGTTATCTACTCGGCGCTGGTGCCGAACGAGCGCGGGCTGGAACGGGCGCGGGCGGTCTCGGCGCAGAAGATCGCGGTCTTCACCGCCGCTTCCGAGACCTTCACGCAGCGCAACATCAAGGCGACGATCCGCGAATCGCTGGAACGATTCCGGCCCGTGGTGGCTGGCGCCAAACGCGACGGCATGGTCGTGCGGGGGTATGTCTCCACCGCTGTGTTCTGTCCCTACGAAGGCCGGATCGCGCCGACACGGGTGACGGATGTGATGAAACAGCTCCTCGACCTGGGTGTGGACGAGATCTCGCTGGGGGACACGATCGGGAAGGCGGCGCCGCCCGATGTGCGGCGGCTCCTGGACGCGGCACTGCCGTGCCTTTCAAAGGACCGCCTCACACTCCATTTTCACGACACGCACGGGATGGCGGTTGCCAACGCGTTGACCGCCTGGTGGGAATACGGGGTCGAGGCATTCGACAGTTCTGCCGGAGGCTTGGGAGGTTGTCCCTACGCCCCCGGTGCATCCGGCAATGTAGCCACCGAAGACTTGGTGTATGCGTTGAAAGCCTCCGGCGCAACGGTGCCGGTGGATGAAACCCAAGTGGTGACAGCTGCTCGGCGACTCACCCGGCATCTGCGCCATGGGTTGACCTCGCGGCTGTCGGCTTTGACAATAGACACGGAGTGCGGGGCTGGGGCTCGGGAGCCATGATGACGTCAGAAGCACGGCCTATGCTGGATAGCGCAGCGTTGGCTGAGCGTGTGAAAACCGGCGACATTCGGGCTGTCTCTCGTCTGATCACCCTGCTGGAGAACGGCGACCCCACCGGAACGGCGGCGCTTGCCCTGCTCCCCGGCCGAAACCGCGCGGCCGTGATCGGCATCACCGGCTATCCCGGCGCCGGCAAGAGCACGTTGATCGACCAACTGGTGCAGGCCTATCGCCTGCAGAAGAAGACGGTCGCGGTACTGGCAGTGGACATCACCAGTCCGCGCAGTGGCGGCGCCATTCTCGGCGACCGGATCCGCATGCAGGACCATGCGCTCGATCCGTGCGTCTATATTCGCAGCATGGCCACACGGGGCCGGCACGGCGGCCTGGCGGAGGCGACGCGGGACGCCGTGACCGTGCTGGACGCGGCGGGCTACGACGTGATCTTAGTCGAGACGATCGGGGCCGGCCAGGATGACACGGATGTCGCCACGGTCGCTCGGACCGTCGTGGCCGTAGTGGCACCAGGACTGGGCGATGACGTGCAAGCCATGAAAGCGGGATTGTTGGAGATCGCCGACCTCATCGTGGTGAACAAGGCGGACCGGGAAGGCGCCGAGTCGACTGTCCGGGATCTGCAGGAGTGGCACCCGCACGTGGTGCGCGTGTCGGCGTTGAAAGGCGACGGCATTCCCGACCTTATCCGGGCGATCGCCGAACATCAGCGGATTCTCGATCTTCAGGGCAAGGATGCGTAGCCTCGAGATGGGAGATCAAGAAATTCCAGTGGGTTGAAGACTCCATCCGCTCGTATCGGTTACGCGACCGAAAACGAGCGAGCGGCTCACACGAAGCTTGGGAGGGAGGATGCCATGGCAGGGGTGTCACTCTTGATCGCGGTTGCGGTCGGATTGTTCATGTCGCTCCCGGCCTGCGATTCCGGCAAGCCCACGGGCGGGGCGGAAACAGCGCTCATGTCTCCAGCTGGCTCGGCTGGTCGCGAGGACAATGATGAAGGCGTGGGGCATTTCAGACAAGGCCATTGGGACGTGGCGGCCGAATGGTTTCAAAAGGCCATCAAGAAGGACGCCAATCTGGCTGAGGCGCATTTCAATCTGGCGTTGACCCTCGACAAGATGGGCAAACACGAGGAGGCAACAGCCGAGTTCAAGAAAGCGACAGAACTGGCCCCGACCAATGTCGCCATCAAGGACTCGCCGATCCTGAAAAAGCATCTCGGGATGTAACAACATTAGTGGGAACGGCCTGGCAAGGAAACAGGCCCAGACAAGGGGAGAAAGGTATGGCTGAACCAGGCGTGGCTGTGACCGTAGCGGACCGGATCGGACGGATCATCATGAATAACCCGCCCGCCAACGTGCTCACTCGATCGGTGCTCGAACGGCTGGATCGGCTACTGGGGGAACTGGAGGCGGACAAACGCGTGGCCGCCCTGGTGCTCACTGGCGAAGGTCGTTTCTTTTGTGCCGGAGCGGATATTAAGGAGTTGGCGCAGGTGAACAGCGCGCATACTGGGTCTGACCTCGCCGGCCGCGGCCAGGCCCTGTTGAACCGCATCGAGCGATTCGACAAACCGATCATCGCGGCGATCAACGGTCCGTGCCTGGGCGGAGGGCTCGAACTCGCCATGGCCTGCCACATTCGGATCGCCGCGGCCGGCGCCACGCTGGGCTTGCCGGAAATCACGTTGGGATTGATTCCGGGATTCGGCGGCACTCAACGTCTGCCCCGCATCATCGGTCCCTCGCGGGCGGCGGAGATGATTCTAACGGGCGAGGCGGTCACAGCCGAGCAGGCGCTGGACCTGGGATTGGTGAATCGGATCGTACCGGCGACCGAGGTCGTGAAGGAAGCGACCGCCGTCGCCGCCAAGATCGCTTCGAAGGGACGCCATGCCGTTCAGGCTGCGCTTCGCGCCATCCGCACCGGGCTCGACAGTCCGATGGCGGAGGGACTCGCCCGCGAGGCTGAATTGTTTGGGGCGCTATGCGAGACGGCGGACAAGAAGGAAGGCGTGCAAGCGTTCTTGGAGAAACGACCGCCGAAATTCAGCGAGGAGTGAAAGTCGTATTCAAGGTCATGGTCCCCAGCCGATGGTCAATGGCCGGAACCTGTCCTTTGTGCGGTCGCGACCGCGTCCCACCAGCGATCAATGACCCTCAACCGATGACGTGCTTTTCGTGAGATCGAGCATGCTCGCGGAACGGCTGGCTGACTACGTCCACCGGCTTTCTTACAGGGATTTGCCGCAGGCGGTCGTGCACGAAGCAAAACGTCGCGTGCTTGATAGTCTGGGCTGCGCGTTCGGCGCATGGCGTGCGGAACCTTGCCGCATCGCCCGCCGATTGGCCGCGTCGGTGAAGGTTTCGGGAGGCTCGACCCTTTGGGGGACCGATTGCAAGACGACACCCGATTTGGCGACATTCGCCAACGGCGCGATGGTCCGCTATTTGGACTTCAACGATACCTATCTCTCCAAAGAACCAGCCCATCCTTCTGACAACCTCTCGGCTGTACTGGCGGTCGGCGAAGTCGTCCGTGCATCGGGCAAACAGGTGATCGAAGCGCTGGTTCTGGCCTATGAGCTGCATTGCCGGTTCTGTGACGCAGCGGCGCTTCGCCCCCGCGGCTGGGACCACGTGACGTACGGCCCGTTCACCGCGGCGGCGGCGGCGGCCAAACTCTTCGCGCTGCCGGCAGCACGCACGGCGCAGGCGATTAATCTGGCCGGCGTCGCGAATATCGCCTTGCGGCAGACACGGGTCGGAGACCTGTCAATGTGGAAGGCGTGCGCCTTCTCCAACGCGGCGCGCAACGGCGTGTTCGCGGCGATGCTGGCCCGACAAGGCATGACAGGGCCGGCACCGATCTTCGAGGGCGAGAAAGGATTCATGAAGTTGGTATCGGGGCCCTTCGAGTTGTCGGTCTTGGGGGGGGAAACACCGGGCAAGGGAGCAGGCTCCGCGCCGGCAGGCCAAGAAGGAGGCCGGACGCCGTTCAAGATTCTGGATACCTACATCAAGCACTACCCCGTTGAGTATCATGCCCAGACGGCGGTGGAGGCAGCCCTCGCGTTGCGCCAGGAGCTGCTGGAAATGGAAGGCCCGCGGGCGCTGGCGGATATCGCAGAGGTGGAACTCGGCAGCTACGACATAGCAATCGAAATCATCGGCCGCGATCCAGAGAAGTGGAGGCCTCGTACGAGAGAGACGGCCGACCATAGTTTTCCTTATTGCGTGGCTGTGGCCTTGCTAGACGGGACTGTGACGCTCGCCTCGTTCGACCGGAAACGGCTGGACGACCCAGCAGTGCATACCCTGATGCAGAAGATCCGCGTGGTGCCGCAACCGGAGTTCGCCGGCCGCTACCCGGAGTCAATGCCGACGCGGGTAACGGTCACGATGGCGTCCGGCAAAAAATACACAAAACAAGTGGACGATCCGCTCGGCCATCCGCGCAACCCGATGTTGGACCACCAGGTCGAGGAGAAGTTTCTGAGCCTCGCCGCCAAGCCGTTGGGACATGCACGAGCGCAGAAGGTGATCACGCTGATCCGGCAACTCGACCGTGTGAAAGACATCGGCGTCTTGATGCCTTTGCTCAGAATTCGCGACGCATGAGGCGTGAGGCGTAACAAGGTGCACACGAAACCGCAACGGCTCCGCGAATTGGTCGCCAAGCGGACCGTCGTGTTGCCCGGCGCGTTCAATGCGCTCACGGCGATCCAGATCGAACGGGCCGGCTTTGATGCGTGCTACGTGTCCGGCGCCGCGCTGGCGGCGGCGCGGGGCTTGCCGGACCTCGGCTTGCTTTCCATGACGGAAGTGTTGGCCGACGCCGCGACGATCGCCAATGCGGTGACGATCCCGGCCGTGGCCGACGTTGACACCGGTTTCGGTCCGCCCTTGTCGGTCATGCGGACAATTCGCGAATTCGAGCAGGCGGGCTTGGCCGGGATTCAGTTGGAAGATCAGGAGATTCCCAAGAAGTGCGGGCATCTGCCGGGGAAGCGGTTGGTTTCCACGCAGGAAATGGTCGCGAAGGTCCGTGCCGCCGTGGAAGCGCGGCGCGATCCGGACTTTGTAATTGTCGCCCGCACTGATGCTCGCGCGGTCGAGGGCCTGGATGCGGCTGTGCAACGAGCGCGTGCCTATGTCGAGGCCGGAGCCGACGCCATCTTCCCGGAGGCGCTCGAGTCCGCGGATGAATTCCGCCGTTTCGCTGAGCAGATGGCCAAGGCGGGGATCAAGGTTCCGCTGGTCGCCAATATGACCGAGTTCGGCAAGACCCCGTATCTGAGTGTCGGAGCCTTCGAGGAACTGGGCTATCGCCTCGTGCTGTTTCCCGTCAGCACCCTCCGTGTGGCGACCAAAGCGATCGAGAACTTGCTGCGGGAGCTGAAAACGCTCGGTTCCCAGCGGGATTCGTTGAACCGGATGCACACACGACAGCAACTGTACGAATTGCTGCGGTACTCCGAATACGAACAGCGGGAACGGTTATTCCGGCCTGGTGATCATGAATCCTAAAGCTGACGACTCGCAACCTGCTCCCCCGCTCACGCCGTACAGTCCCGGCCTCGAAGGCGTGTTGGCCGGCGAGACGGCCCTTTGCCAAGTGGACGAAGAGGGCTTGGGACTGCGCTATCGCGGCTACGCGATTGGGGACCTGGCGGAACAGGCGACTTTCGAAGAAGTCGCCTACCTCCTCCTCTTCGGCAAGCTGCCGACCCGCAAGGAACTGGACGACTTTGCTGGCCGGTTGCACAGCCAGTGGGCACTGCCCGGCCCGGTGGAAGCCTTTATCGGCGTGGCGCCCCGCGAAGCCCATCCGATGGACCTGCTGCGCACCGGCGTGTCATTGCTCGGCATAACGGATCCCGATGCCGCCGACTGCTCGCACGAGGCGAACGTCCGCAAGTCCGTTCGGTTGCTGGCCCAGATTCCGGTTCTGATCGCCACCGCCTACCGCCTTGCGCATGGTAAGCGGCAGGTTTGGCCTCGCGCCGACCTGCGTTTCGCTGAGAATCTGCTTTATCTCCTGACCGACCATCAGGGCGACAGTGGGGCCCAGGCCATGGCCCGGGCGCTGGACGTCTCGCTCATTCTCTACGCGGAGCACGAGTTCAACGCCTCGACGTTCGCCGCACGTGTCACGGCCTCCACCATGACCGACCTGCACTCGGCGATCACGTCGGCGATCGGGACGCTTAAAGGCCCGCTCCACGGTGGCGCGAACGAAGCCGTCGCGGCTATGTTGCTGGACATCAAAACTCGCGACCGGGCCGAGCGCTGGGTGCGGGACGCGCTGGCGGCCAAGCGGCGGGTGATGGGCTTCGGACATCGGGTGTTGAAAAAGGGCGATCCGCGCTCGGCGATCATCCAGCGACACGCCGAAGCGCTCAGCCACGCGTGCGGCGACCTGCGCTGGTACGAGATCGCGACGATCGTCGACCGGACCATGCAGCAGGAGAAGGGCCTGTACCCAAATCTGGACTTCTATACCGCCGTCGTTTACCTCCTGATGGAGATTCCCCGCAACCTTTACACGCCGGTGTTCGTCTGCTCACGCATCACCGGCTGGTGCGCCCATGTGATCGAACAGCAGGACCACAACCGGCTGATCCGTCCCCGCGCGCTCTATACGGGGCCGCCACCGCGAGCCTATGTCCCGATCGACGAACGGACTTGACCAGCCCCCGCCAATTCTCTGGCGTCCCACGGCGGAGTATGTCCGGCGAAGCCGTCTTTCCCGCTTCATGCGACAGCACCGGATCTCCGATTATCCTTCCCTGCACCAGCGATCAATCTCCGAGATCGAATGGTTCGCGGAGGCGGCGATCCAGGAGTTGGGAATCGAGTGGGCTCGCCCTTACTCACAGGTGCTGGACTTGACGAACGGAATCCAGTGGCCTCGGTGGTTCGTGGGAGGACGCCTGAATGTGACGCACAACTGCGTGGACAAACACCGCACCGGCCCGCGGGCCGACGCGGCGGCGATCCGCTGGGAAGGCGAAGATGGAACGCAGCGCTCCCTCACCTACCGCCAACTGGCGGACGAAATTTCCCGCGCCGCGGCGATCCTTCGACGCCTCGGGGTGGGCCGTGGCGATCGCGTGGCGGTCTTCTTGCCAATGGTGCCCGAAGCGGCCATCGTCACGCTGGCCTGCTCCAAGATCGGCGCCATCTATACGCCGATTTTTTCCGGCTTTGCGGCGGAGGCCGTGGCAACGCGGGTGCAGGACTGCGAGGCGAAACTCCTGGTCACAGCCGACGGCTTTTCCCGCCGCGGCGGGCTGGTCAGGCTGAAACACGTCGCGGACGAGGCGGCGTCGCGTTGCCCCACGGTGCAGCACCTGCTGGTCGTGCGGCGGGCCGCCTGTCCAGTTGCCTGGCAGGCCGGGCGCGACGTGTGGTGGCACGAGCCGACTCCTGGCGAGCGCGAAGCACCGATAACCGAGGAGATGGAAGCCGACGCCCCGTTCATGATCCTCTACACCTCGGGCACTACCGGACGGCCCAAGGGCACCGTGCACGTCCACAGCGGCTTTCCGATCAAGGCCGCGCAGGACTTGGCTTTTCATTTCGACTTGCAACCCGACGATACGCTGTTCTGGTTCACCGATCTGGGCTGGATGATGGGGCCGTGGGAGATTTTGGGCGCGCTCTCGTTGGGGGCGACGTGCCTGCTTTACGAGGGCGCTCCGGACTGGCCTCATCCGGGACGGCTGTGGGAACTGGTGGACCGTCACCGCGTGACGATTCTGGGCCTCTCCCCCACCGTAATCCGCGCGCTCATGAAACATGGCGACGCTCCAGTCCGTGAGCACGCTCTCGACTCGCTGCGCGTGCTGGGTTCGACCGGGGAGCCGTGGACCCCGGATGCCTACCATTGGTACTTTCAGCAGGTGGGCCGGGGGCGGTGCCCGATCATCAACTATTCAGGCGGCACCGAAGTCTCCGGCGGGATCGTGGGCGGGACGGTCCTGCAGCCCTGTAAGCCCTGCGCCTTTACCGGCCCTTGTCTGGGCATGGCCGCGGAGATCTTTGACACCGACGGACGGCCCGTGCGCGGGCAGGTTGGAGAGTTGGTAATCACCAAGCCCTGGGTCGGGATGACCCAGGGCTTCTGGCGCGATCCGCAACGCTACCTGGACACTTACTGGTCCCGGTGGCCGCAGGTGTGGGTACACGGTGACTGGGCCGCCACCGATGAAGACGGATTCTGGTACATCTTGGGCCGCTCGGACGACACGATCAAGATCGCCGGGAAACGCCTGGGGCCAGCCGAAGTGGAGGCGATTCTCACCAGTCACCCGGCGGTCAGCGAAGCCGCCGCGGTCGGCGTCCCCCATCCGGTGAAAGGGGAAGCTTTAGTGTGTTGCGTGGTGCTGCGCCCAGGATGGAACGCGAGCGAGGCACTCTCCGAGGAGTTGGCAAGTCTGGTGGGGGAACAGCTGGGGAAGCCCCTCAAGCCCACCGCAGTCTACGCAGTGCCGGACCTGCCGAAAACCCGGAATGCTAAAATTCTGCGCCGCGTGATCCGGTCGATGCTGCTTGGTCAGGACCCGGGCGATCTCTCCAGCCTGGAGAACCCGCAGGCGGTATCGGCTATCCGAGAGATTCGCTCCCCTTAATCCGTCGAAGCCGAATTGAAGCCCCTGGTCCTTGCCTCGTGCCCCCTGCCCAGCTCTGTTCCTCACGACAGGCGAACCGAAGGTTGATCCGGACCGGTTAGCGCGCCTGCTTCACCTGCTTGACGATCTCGGACAGATCCTTCGGATAGAGCGTGATTTCGATCCGCCGATTGGCGGCCTTCCCTTCCTCCGTGTCGTTGCTTTCGACCGGCCTCGTATCCGCATAACCGACAGCCGAGATATTGTTCCGATCCACCCCGCCTTCTTCGATCAGATAACGCACGACGCTGGTGGCACGCGCAGTGGAGAGTTCCCAGTTGGTCGGAAATTTTTCGCGTAGCTTGACCCCGATCGGCACGTTATCCGTGTGGCCTTCGATCCGGATCTGCTTGTCCGTCACGGTCTTGAGAATGTCGCTGACCTGCTTCAACACCTTGAGCCCTTCCGGTTTTACCCTAGCCTGACCAGAATCGAACAGAATTTTGTCCACCATGTTGATGGTCAGCCGGTCCCCGATCTGCTTGATCTTGATGTTGCCTTTGGCGATTTCTTCCTGCAACGCCCTGTTCAATTCTTCCTGCGTCTTGGTCAGCCGCTGGATCTCCGCTTCCTTGGCGGCCCGCTCTTGTTCAAGCCTGGCTTTTTCGGCCGCCTCAGCTTTCAGTCGCTCCTGCTCCTGCTGCAAACCGGCCATCAGCTTGTCCCGCTCCTGCTCCAGCCGCACTTTCTCGGCTTCTACCGCCTTCAGCCGCTCCTGCTCCCGCTGGAGGCTAGCTTGGAGCTTTTCCCATTCCTGCGTCAACCGATCACGCTCCTGTTTCAGTTTGGCTTCTTCATCACGCAGGCGAGCGAGATCGCTGGTCACGCTCACCACGCGTTCCTTCGTCTTGTTCAATTCCTCCGTCAGCGACGCCACCTTAGCGGCCAGGGCGTCGCGGTCGGCGGCCATTTGGCGGAGTTTGCCGATTTCCTGATCCCGCTCCTCCAGCCGCCTGGTCAAATCCGCTGCCAGCGCCGCTTGAGTTTCCAGTTCAGCGGCTCGCTTCTGGAGCTTGGCGATTTCTTCTTGGGCTGTCGTGGTCCCGCTCATGAGCCGTTGCTTGTCCTCGCGCAGCGCGGCAGCTTGAGCCGATTCGGCCGCCAGCTTGGTTTCGAGGTCGCGCGCGCGATCCCGGGCCTCCCCAAGGGAGGCCGTCAGTTCCTGCTTTTCTTTTTGCACCGCGGCGATGCGCGCCTCGGCGTTCGTCATCGCCTGGTTCGCGGCAGCCAGGTCTCGTTTGAGCTCGTCCACCTTGGCCTGCAGCAGGTCCCGCTCCCGCCGAAAGTCGGCCAGTTGTTGTTGCGCAGCCTGATATTCGTCCCGCAGCTTCTTCAATTCGCCTTCCACCTGCTGACGCGCATCCCGCTCTTCATACAAGCCCTTCTGGATCGCCGAGACGTTCTCCTTGAGTTTGCCGATTTCGGTCCGCGCGGCCTCCAGATCGCTCGTCAATTTGGCATTGGCCTGCCGACTCGCCTGCAACTCAGCCGCCGACTCTTTCTTCAGCTTCTCGAGTTCGGCCGCGGTCCGGGCCGAGACTTTCCGGGCTTCGTCCAACTCGCCCAGCGTCTGCGTATGGGTGCCCTTGCTGACGCATCCGGTTACCACCAAAACGGACAAGGCAAGAGCCAGCAGCATTGTGTGTGTCATCATCAGGTCCTCCTTGTTTCAAGTTCCAAAACGAGCATACCCTCCCGGCCACCCTTACGCAACACTGCGGTCCGCATTGTCTATTTCTTCCCCTTCTTCTTCCCCTTCACCCCGGGCCGACCCGGCGACGTTAATGAGCACGGCACGGGCCGGAGAGGCCGCGCCTGGCGTCAGCGAGCCCCAAACGTCCGCGCACAAGGCATGAGCAAGGGCGAAAGGGCGAAAAGGTGCAGGTGAAGGTCCCATGGCTAGATCACAAAGAGGAGGCAGCAGGGCTGTGCGCGCCTTCTGGCATCAGTGGGAGCGATTGCGACAGTTAGCCTACGAAGGGCGGCCGGCGCCGGGGCAGGTCAGTTGGCAGCAGGCGCGCTCTTGACGATCATGATTGTCTTGACATGCCCGTCGGGCTGCACCCAGACTTCGATCAGGTCGCCAGGCTTGATCTGGCCATACACCTCCGTGTCCCCGCTGACGTGCAGTCGCCGTTCTTTGCCCGTTTCGTCTTTGACAATGTAGAACTCGCCATCGATCTGGAGGAGTTCAACTTTGATCGACTGGGGAGAGCCGGTGACCGGAGCCGTGCTTGCGTCCGCGGCCATGGTCGGGGGCAGGCCTCACTAGGCCTGCTGATGAGTGAAAGCAGGGTAAATCCGAGGATGGCACTCATGGGTCCCTTCCCGATACGGAGTTCAAGAATTCAAAAGCAACGAAGGGACACGGCGTTTGAACGCCGTGTCCCTTCCCGGACAAACCGCACCGCTCAATGGCCGCCTTTGTCTTTCTTGTCGTCCTTTTTCTCGTCCGTCAACTTGCCGCCCTTGTCGTCCTTGTCCTTTTTTTCGTCCGCCAAGAGCCTCGATCCGCTGGTGTCTTTCTTGTCCTGCTGCTCCGTCGGAGCCGGTTCGTTCCCTGCATAGGTCACGGTTGTCGCCAGCCCGAACCCCAACATGGTAGCCATCGCGATCAGCCCAGCCAATCTCCTCATATAACTCCCTCCTAAGTATAAAAGTGGTTTGCGTCGCACCGTACCCCATGCACGGCGCACGAGGACTTTTTACAAAAATCCCTGTGAGATCCCAATGGACAAAAAGCCTGGATGCCCCACAAAAATGTCCAATTGCATTCCCACCTCGGTAAGAGAGAAGATATTTTACTGCGAGGAGCCTTAATGGGCGAAGACCGTGACGTGGCAGGCAGACTGAGCGGCATCGTCGCCAGCGCGGAGGAATTCGATCTCTTTGTGGCAGAAGCCATGCCCGAGTTGCTGGACCGCGCCACCGGCCATACCAAACGTTTTTTGAAAGAAACGGGCCAGTGGGAGAACGATATCGCCCATGAGAAACTGGCCTTGCGGTGGGGGTATGAACTGGTCGAGCGGTTTTTGGTCCATGGCCGGAGTGAGGTTCCTTGCCGTCCACTGTTTTTATTGGACAGCCTGATCGCGAAATACTACAGCCAACCGGACCCCCTTGTGTTATCACAAGGATCTACTGTCGCCATTGGGCCGGTTTCTTGACGGACTTACATCACGGGCCGTGGTCAGCCGCGATGCGTTGATGGCGCTGTTCTACCATTTATACGGATTCGGCCAGGGCCAGGTGGTGAAAATTCTGGGACTCGGCTTGGCCGAAAGCCAGCGCGTCTACAAGAACTTCGAACGGTGGCGCCAGAACGGCTGGCAGCGGGCTATGGAGGAGATCGGCTTCACCGAAGACGAATTGCACGAACTGGAAGAGCAGAAACAACTGCATCCCGAACGCGTGAACGCGGAGACCGAACGGCTCATTCGTCTGCTCCAGACCCATTATCGGAAGAGCGAACCCGAGCACTATCCTTGCCTGCCCCGACAGAAGTGGGATGAACTCTTCGGTCAGGACTACGGGTACGACTACCGGGTCTGGCATCTGGCCATGTGTCGCGATTGTTTTGTTGAAGTCTGCGACCTTCGGTATATTGAACTCAACGGCGCATTGAAACCGCCCATCGACCTCCATATTCGCCCACGCCAGAGGGGCGGAGTGGTGGCCTTTTTCCTACCGGAACAAGGAGGTGGGAGAAGACATGGAACAGAACGGCCCGCTCAGCGAATATCGCCAACGTCTGCTTGACGCGCTCAAGAGCCGTTCAACCCAGCGGCGCCGGGAGGAGCCCGACCTGCTGCAGGTGTTCGTCAATCAGGAGCGGGTCGGCACGGTTGCCTGCACGGCCACCGAGCCGACATTTGCCTTTGCCAGCCGCGAACGGATCGTTCACACTGTGGAGATCCGGACAGAAGACGGCGCGCTCATTGGCGGCTTGTGTGCGCCGGAGTTCGGCCTCCGCACCACACGTGTCCCGCTTTTGCACGACGCGATCGAGATCACCGTTCACAACCGGATGGACGGAGGATCGGTCCGGGTCACGTACAAGACCGCTCCGGCGCTGTGGCATCGGGTTCAGCAGGCGACGGTTTCCTTAGTGTCCGGGGTCTTTGGTGCCGGGCCTCGCGAACCGGCATGGCCGCGCGTGTTAGTCCTCACCCAGGTCGCGCTCGTTGCCGCGGTGGTGGCGCTGTGGACGGATCGGATAGCCGGTTGGTTGAAACCGGAACCCCTGGTCATGCCCGCCAGCCAGGTCTCAGCGCTGGTTTCGGCGACACAGGCTCAGGTCGATCGCCTTCGGCAGGACGTCGCGCGCTTGGCCGACGCTCAGACCGACGCTGCGCAGGCCGTGCGGAGTCAGCGGCAGGAGTTGGAGCAGCTTCAACGAACACTAGCCGCGGTCGCGGATACGCAGCAGAAACTCAACGACAGCGTGCTGACCGTGCAACAGAACCTCGGCGACCGCAACAAGGCCGTCAGCCGAGAGGTCGAACACCTCACCCGCTTGCTCCTGAGCCGGGCCGATCTGGAGCGCGAACAGTTGCACCACGAGCTCAGAACCCTAACCGCGGCCAACGAGGCATTGAGCAAGCAGATGGCGAGACTAGAACACAGCAACCAAGAGCTGAGAAATCAGCTGAAGTCAGCAGGTGTGGATGTGTCCAAGGCCGTGTTGGTACCCGGTGAGACCCCAGCGGTGGCCGGAATACCCAAGGACTCCGCCGCGTCCACACAGATCGCCGAGGCACGCCCCGATCCCCAGGCACAGCCCTTCACCTTCTGGGTCACGTTCCAAGAAGGGACGTCGGAAGAGAGCATCCAGCACTTGATCGACGAGATCCACGGCCGAAAGGGCTCCGTCAACGCTGGCTGGTATCCAGTGGAAGTGCCGCGCCCGGTTGGCCCGCCCGACCGTTTTCTCGAGTCCGTCCGGCAAGCCAAAATTGTCAAGGCCGTCAGCATGAGCCGCGTCGCCGCGCCCGGCCAATAACGACCCTTTCGCACCTCCCCGGCCAGTGCGCCGGTCGATCAGGCTATTCTGCTTCTCGCCGGCTGTTCTGCGCTCAGTCGGCTCAACCGACAGGCCATCCGGAACGCTCCACGCTTGAAGAGGCCAATGACCAGAGAGGATGATTCCGCGCAACTGGAGCATGCCGGCGGAATGACCTCACGCAACGACACATCCCTCGTCCTGGCAGTCACAGGACTGCGGCCTGTTTCTCCTTGATCTCTCGCTTCCGCTGGGAGTGGCCGACGGCGTCTTGTACAGCGACGTCGTGATCCTGGCCTTTGCCTCATCCAGCGGACGGTTTCCCATTTCCGTGGCGGGTCTCTGTTCGGGGCTGAACGGACTGGGTGCGTGGTTCAGTCCGACGATCGCCGGGATGCCGACGGGCGGAAGAATCGCTCCGCCGCGCCTACAATGAGCTGCAAATCTGCGTCCAGGAACGGAGGGCGGAACTGGCAAGCGTCAACAAAGCGCTGGTGGCCGAGATCGCGGAACGGATGGAGACCAAACGATCTCTACGCGCCAGCGTGGAGCGCTTTCGCCTGCTGGTGAAGGGCACACAGGACTATGCGATTTTTCTTCTGGACCGGGAGAGGCTGGTAGCCAGTTGGAACGCCGGCGCCGCGCGCGTCATCGGCTACGAGGCGGACGAAAGCATCGGCCGCAGTTTCGCCCAGTTGTATCTGGCGGTCGATAAGCGGAGCAGCAAACCTCGCCGGCTACTCGAGCGAGCCACCGCCCAGGGGCGCGTGGAGGACGAGAGCTGGCGCGTCCGCAAGGACGGCTCCCGCTTCTGGGCCAATGTGGTGCTGACGTCGCTGCGGGAGGAGTCGGGACAGCTGCCGCGGTTCCTCAAGATCACGCGCGACGTCACGGAGCACAAGCAGGCTGAAGAAGCCCTCCGTCTCCCGAGCGTCATCGCTGCCAATATGGCCGGGGGGATCTGTCTAGTCCGCAAGAGCGATGCAACCACCGTGTACGCTAATCCCACGTTCGAACACATCTTCGGCTACAATCCCGATGGACTGACAGGCAAGCCAATCGGGATCATCAACATGCCGGGCGAGGCGGCCGGCGAGATCATCCGTCAGCTCGACGCCGTCGGCGTATGGAAAGGGGAGATCCTCCATCGGAAAAAAGACGGGACGCCGTTCTGGTCTTGGGCCAGCATCTCCACATTGGAACATCCGGAGCACGGGACCGTATGGGTCGCCGTGCATTCGAACATCACGGAACGAAAACCTGTGCAGCAAGCGCTGGAAGCCAGCCAGCACGCGCTGCGGCAGAGCCGCGAGGAACTGAGGGCCTTAGCCGCCCGGTGTTGACTGTGCAGGAAGAAGAGCGGCAACGACTGTCCCGCGATCTGCATGACGATGTCAACCAGCGGCTGGCGATGTTGATCGCGGAAGTGGAGACGCTAGAGCAAAGCCTGCCGTTGTTCCCGGAACGGATCAGCCGGGGACTGCGGACGATTCAGAATCGTCTGGCCGAACTCTCCGATGAGGTGAGACACCTGGCGTATCAATTCCATCCTTCTCTCGTGGACGACTTGGGCTTACCGATCGCGCTGCACCGGCTGATCGACGATTTTTCCACACGGACCGGGATCAAAGGCACTGTGGTTTTGCGCAACGTCACCGACTCGTTGCCGCAGGCAGTCGCTACTGTCTTTACCGGGTCACCCAGGAAAGCCTCAGCAACGCCAGCCGGCACGTCAAGGCATCCTGTGTGGACATGGAACTGGCCAGCGTCGAGCAGGGGGTGACCCTGACCGTGCAGGACAACGGCTGCGGGCTCGACCTCCAGCTCGTGAAGCGCCGACAGACCGGACTGGGAATAGTTAGCGTGAAGGAACGGGTGCGCCTCGTCAACGGAACGTTCGACATTACGTCGGGTCCTGGCCTGAGCACATCGGTGCACGCCTGGATCCCGATACCCGGGAGGTCCTCATGAGCCCATTGCCTCGTGTGCTGTTGGCAGACGACCACACGCTGGTCTTGGAAGGATTCCGCAAGTTGTTGAGCGAGCGATACGAGGTGGTCGACACGGTCGAGGACGGCCGCACGCTGCTCGAAGCCGCTCCCCGGCTTCAACCCGACCTCGTGACGCTGGACATGTCGATGCCGCTGCTGAACGGGATCGACGCGGCGCGCCACTTGAAAAAGCAGATGCCGGACATCAAGCTCATCTTCGTTACCATGCACGCGGATCCGGCCTACGTGAACGAGGCCTTCAAAGCCGGCGCATCCGGATACCTACTGAAACGGTCAGCCGGCGCAGAACTCATCCAGGCGATCGACTCCGTGCTCGGCGGCCACTTCTACATCACGCCCCTGATCACCAAGGACCTCATTTCTTCGCTGCTAGAGAGCGAGACCGGTCCGGTCGTCCGCCGCGACTCACTGACCTTGCGCCAACGCGAGGTGGTGCAACTCGTGGCCGAGGGTCGCTCCAATAAGGAAATCACCACGGTGCTCAACATCTCGACGAAAACCGTGGAATTCCACAAGGCTCCAAATCATGGAGCAACTCGACCTTCACACGACAGCGGAATTGACCAAGTACGCGATCGCCCACGGCCTCACGACCTCGCAGCGATCTCTCCCGATCACCTCCCTCATGCCGATCGCCGAGATACCTGGGGATTTTCCTCTCCGCTCCGAGGGAAATGACGGGTTCCCTTTTTCCCTTCGCTTGGGTCTCGAAAGGACGTGTGAGCGGACGCTCACGCTTCCTCGTGAAAGCCCCAGCGGCGTTCATCGCGAGAACTCGCGAGCGGTGTTGGGCAGAGAGGCAATCGATGACGAGGTTGGTTCCTTTGTTCGCCCCTTGGATTTTGTGTTTTCCCATACCTATTGCCCCGAGTACTGCCTGTTCGACCAGCAGCTCATGAGCTATGGACGGGACGATCAGGCTCTCGACGACCGCCGCCGGCTATCACCCAGCTGCCGGTGCATGACGGCGGGAGAACAACGGCCGGATGATGATCGAGGCACCTGAAACATCACGCACCGCGGGGCCTACGAGGGGATGCCCACGTTGCCAGAGTTTGATGGTGCAGGAGACATTCGTCGATTGGGAATCCGACACTGGAGCCTTGTATTTCACTGGCTGGCGCTGCATCACGTGATGAACGGTCTTGTGCGTTGGTCTGCGAGCGGTTGTCGGCAATAGGGTTCGACGTTGTCGGAGAACGGGACAGCCGAGCGGGCCTGGCGCGGATTGCCACGGACCTGACTCCGATCCACGGTGTGCTGCTCGACCTGCACACGCCGAGCCTGGACAGACTGGCCGTGCTCCAGGAGATCCGCCGTCGGCACCTGGAGATCCCGCTAATCATGATGTCCACCGCAGCCGAGTTGGAGCGACTCAGAATAGCGATCACGCTCGCCGCCGGCGAGTATCTGGTCAAACCGTTCGACCAGGACTTTTTCGCTGTATTTCCCGCGCGATCCCCAACGGCCTCCTTCATTTCAGCCCGCTGCTATCGCGCAATCTCCCGTATCCGGATCGAAGACTGGGTTGCATAAACCGCTAAACGCGACAGGGCAGATCACAGATGGCGGACTTTCATCAAAACGGCGTCGTGACGGTGCTACATCGGTTGGAGCACCCGAATATCGAACAACTGGAAATCGAAATCGAGCCTCACGCCTCGGAGAATCCCATCGCGCTCGTGCTGCCTTCGCTCTATGCAAAGCTCGAGCGGCCAGCATTGAAGGGCATCGTGGAGACGTTGAAACACGTCCGGTACCTGAACAAGATCATGACTTCGCTCGATCGAGCCTCCGCGCTGGAGTTTCGCCTCGCCAAGCAATATTTTCTCCGCCCTCCCCCAGCGCGTCCGGATCATCTGGAACAACGGGGCCCGTATCCAGGAGATCCTCAAGCTGCTGGTCTCCCACGAGATCGACATCGGCCTGCCGGGCAAAGGGCGAGGCTGTTGGACCCCCTTTGGCTATGTGTTGGCCCGGCGGCAGAGCAAGGTGATCGCCTTGCACGATTGCGACATTCTTAGCTACAATTTTAAAAACATCTCGCCCGGCTCTGTTACCCGATCGCCAACCCCAACCTTGGTTATGCCCGAGTGACCGACCGGTTGCACGGCCGCGTAACTGACTGTTCATCGCCCCGTTGCTGCGGAGCCTCCAGCAGCTTATGGGTTCTCAGCCGCTGCTGACGTTTCTTGACCGCTTCCGCTATCCGCTGGCCGGCGAGTTTGCGATGGCGCGGGACCTGGCCTGGATCAACCGTATCCCCGGCGACTGGGGCTTGGAAATCGGGGTGTTGGCGGAGGTGCATCGCAACTGTGCGTTGCGCCGGATCTGTCAGGTTGATATCGCGGACGCATACGAACACACACATCAGCGTTGTCCGCGAACAACCCGGAAAGCGGCCTGCCCAAGATGTGCGTGGACATCACGAAGGCGCTGTTCCGCAACTTGGCCAGCGCGGAGTCGTCCTGTCGGAGAGCACGCTCAAGACTCTGCGGGCGACCTCTCTGCAGGCAGCCCAGAAGGCCATCAGCCGCTACCAAAACGACGCGGCTATCACAGCCTGAAATTCGACCGCCACGAGGAACGGACCGCCCTCGAGGTGTTCCTCAAAGACATCAAGCTCGCGACGGACCGATTGCTGGAAGATCCTCTAGGCGTGCCGATGATTTCCAATTGGAGCCGCGTGACCGCCGCGGTGCCGGACATCTTCGGCCGGCTGATCGAAGCAGTCGAGGAAGACCATGAGTGGGAACCCGGCGGAGAACCAAAATCCCGCCGGCCCGGAAGATCAGCCAGAGAAGGGTCATGAGGGACACGCGCGTTCCGATACCGCCCAGCCTGTTGGCGGTCCTCGGCGCCGTCCTCGCCGCCACGTCCGGCTGTGACGGTCTGCACGAGAGCAGCCGCACTGGCGTCGTGCAAGATGTCCAGATCCGCGACCAGCTCAGCCCGATGATCCGTACGTTACTGTCGGCGACGAAGTCCGCTGGCAGAATCTGCAGGAGGGCCCCGTCAACGTGGGTCTCCTCGAACACAAGAAACTGGACCAGGTCTCCTGCCAGAAGGGATTCATGAGCTTCGGCGCGATCCAGGATCTCGTGACAATCAAGCCGGAGCAGTACGCGAGCCTCTGTTTCGGGCAAGCCGGGACGATCCATCCCAATGCTTGGTTGGAACCCGATGATCCCAAGGGCACAATGAACCCAACCGCCACGATTCGGGTGAACGAGGTGATGCTGGAACCGTCATGCGTGAGACGCAGAGGGCGACGAGCGAGACTCGCGCAAAATGCCCGGCCGGAAGAAGGCGGCTCCGCCCACCCCACTCGTCTCGCCTGTCGCGCGGCTGTCCATCGGGAACCGATCGCTGGCCACTGATGGCGGAGAGTCGAGAGTTGTCATACAGGGATAAAAGGATGCCTGCCAACGACACCCTCCTGACACCCGAGACCGAGGAAAAAGTTCGGCGACTCGGCGAGGCCGACATCCTGGTCGGAATTCCCAGTTACAACAACGCCGAAACGATCGGGCATGTCGTGCGAGCCGTCAACGCGGGCCTGGCGAAGTATTTCCCCGGCGCCCGGTCTGTCCTGGTCAACTCGGACGGAGGCTCGTCGGACGGGACGCAGGAAGTGGTCAACAAGACGGTTGCAGATCTCCACGCCCTGTTCATCGGCGACCGCCAGAGTCCGCTGCACAAGATCATCACACCCTACCACGGCATTCCCGGAAAGGGCAGCGCGTTCCGGACCATCTTCGAGATTGCCCGCCGGCTGAAGGCGAAAGCCTGCGCTGTGGTGGATTCCGATCTGCGCAGTATCACGCCCGAATGGATCGAGCTACTGATTCGCCCCATACTGGATGAGCACTATGACTACGTGGCGCCGTACTACCTCCGCCATAAGTACGACGGCACCATCACCAACAGCATCGTCTATCCGCTGACGCGCGCGCTCTACGGACAGCGGGTCCGCCAGCCCATCGGGAGCGATTTCGGATTTTCTGGTCGCTTGGTCGATCATTATCTGGACAAGCATGTCTGGGAATCCGACTTCGCCAAGTTCGGCATCGACATCTGGATGACGACAGAAGCCATCGCCAGCGGTGCCCGCGTGTGCCAGAGCTTCCTGGGTCCCAAGATCCACAACCCGAAGGATCCGGCCACGGACCTGCCCGCCATGCTGGTTCAGGTGTTAGGTGCCGTTTTCGCCTTGATGGAGGAACATGCCGCCATCTGGTCCGCGCTCCAGGGATCGAATCCCGTCAAGCTGTTCGGCTTTCAGTACGAGGTCGGCGTCGAGCCCGTCAACGTCAATGTGGATCGGATGATCGCCACTTTCCGGCAAGGCTTGACGGACCTAGGTGCGATTTGGGATCAGATGCTTTCGCCCGAGACGATGAAGCGGCTGCGCTCCCTGGGAACCGCTTCGCCGCAAGAGTTCCGCATCCCGGACGATCTGTGGGCGCACGTGGTCTATGACGCCGCCGTGGCGTACCATGAACGGGTGATGCCCCGCGACCATTGCCTCAAGGCGTTTACTCCACTTTATCTGGGCCGTACCGCTACGTTCGTGCTGGAAACTCAAGCCTTGACTTCGGCGGAAGCCGAGAGCCGCATTGAGGCCCTGTGTCAAGCCTTCGAGAAACACAAACCGTACCTGGTAGCGCGATGGAAACACACCGCAAGCAGCTCATAGCACGCTCACATCGCGGCGAGCTGATTGCTGCTCGCTATTCGCCCGGATCCGCCGAGGCGGGGAGGCGATCATGAAAGTCATGATGAAAGACTTTTGGGAAAAGGCGTTGTTGCAGCCGCTGGAACTCTTGGGCCGCCAGGTGGTGGGCATTCTTCCGAACATCCTCGCGATGACCATCATCCTGCTGGGAGGCTTGCTCGTCGCTTGGGGCATCAGTCATTTCATCGAACGGGTGCTGCGGATGGTCGGGCTGGATCACCTGTGTAACCGGATTGGCGTGAGTGCGGCCTTGCTGCGCGGCGGCGTAAAGACGGACCCTTCGCGCCTGGCCGGACGCGCCGCCTACTGGCTAATCGTGATTTTCTCGACCATGGCGGCGTTGGGAGCCCTGAACCTGCAACCGATTAACCAGTTCGCCAAATCATTCCTGGCTTATATCCCGCATCTGTTCACGGCAGCGGTGATCTTGGTGGCCGGGTATCTCTTGTCCAATTTCATCTCGCAAGCCGTGCTGATCGCCGCCGTCAACGCCGGACTTCCGCCGGCGCGGCTGGTAGCAGCCTGCTCCCGTTGGGGTATTCAACTGCTCGCCGTCGCCATGGCGTTGGAGCAACTGGGCATCGCCCAGAACATCGTGGTGGTGGGCTTCGGGATCACGCTAGGCGGCGTGGTGATGGCCGCGGCGATCGCCTTCGGGTTGGGCGCCAAGGACCTGGCCAAGGAATTTTTAGAGCGTCGCCTGTCGAACCGGTGCAAAGACCGGACGCCGGACGACCTCAGACATCTGTAATCGTGAAGCGTGACACGCAAAGACGTGATGGCTGCTGCAGGGACGGGACTGGATAGCCCGGACAGACCTGGGAAACCAGATAGACCGGATGGTTCACGGTGTCGGATCAGCAGCATCAATTCTACGCTGTCAATCTTGAAAGCCGAAACCCGGGGTCGATCTTCTGGCTGCCGACCTCATCTGGGCGCAGGAGTTCGCACGGGCCGGCTGGATTCGCGATCTGGAAGACGTCATCACGTCTACGGAGCGCCGGGAGTTGCTTCCCGCCCCCGTGCACCTGGCCGGAACTGGCACGCACGGCCCGCGCGATTTTTGACCAAGAACGGGACCCAGCGTGAAAGGGATTCGTCTGGCAGAGCAAACAGTACGAAGGTCTCGTCTGCACGGCCCTGGAATTGATCCGAAGCTACGGCGGAGACCTGCCGACCGGCGATGACACCGCGATTGTCGAAGCCCTGACCTTCCTGCGTTCGCTGATCACCGAGGGGATCTCGCCACAGTCGGTGGCGACGGCGGATGAGGAAACCTCCTGACGCCAGTTCGGCACCGGCCATGCGATCTTAATCTCTTTATGTGCGCAACTGGCCTTATGCCTGGACGATCCTCCAGCGCGAGGGTTCGCCTGTGCGCGGCAAGATCGGCTTGGTGCCTCTCCCCTCCGCTCCGGGACAGGCCTCATCACCTGTCTTGGGCGGATGGACGCTGGCTATTCCGACGCGGACGGCCCATGCCAAAAAAGAAGCAGGGACACTGCTCAGGTATCTCACGAGCCCGGCGGTGCAAGAGACCATCGCGAAGGAGATCGGGTACAACCTGACCCGGCCGGCTTTGTAACGGAACAACCTCCTGGCTCGTCACCGCCCTGGTTTGAAGCCCTGTATCCCGTGTTGGAAGCGGCCAAGCCCCGCCCGGTCACGGCCTATTACTTTGATGTTGTCCCAGGCCTGGCAACCGGAACCAAGCGCCGCTCTGGTCGGCACCAAGTCAGCTACGGCTGCGCTGCATCGCTGCGACGGCAGAGCGCGTACATCCTGTCCCTCGATGTCCCTCGAGGCAGATTGGCCGGTTTCCGCTTTCATAACCCTCGGCGATCGACGGAAGTTGTAATGGCGATGCGCTCGGTCCGAGAGCGGGCAACGATCCCGGATTCCATGTGAGGCTACCTGTGCGCCGCCCCAGCCCTCCTGCTGTTGATGGCGCTGGCCCTAGGCCCGATCCTCGCAGCTGGCGGGCTGAGCCTCCAGCGGCGTCTCCCGATCTTCGGTCTGCATGAGTTCGTCGGCTTCGCCAATTACCTCCGACTGATCGAAGACGACTGGTTCTGGTCCGCTTGCTGGGTTACGCTGTACTTTACCGCCGTGTCGGTCGCGGCCGAGCTAATGCTCGGGTTGGGCATCGCGCTGCGGTTGGATCGAATTGGGACCCGCTTTCCCTGGCTTCAGGCAATCGTGGTCATTCCGCGATGTTTGCCCTGACGTTCTCCGCGACCGAGGCGTTGCGCACGGCGCCGGTCGCCACCGCGCTCTTTCCCGGCCTGTCCGAAACACCCTGGGGCGAGATGGCGGGCCGTCTCATCATCGTAACAGCGCCGATCGCCCTGCTCGCATTCGTTTTCCAGCGCCAGGTCGTGACCGGTCTCACCGCGGGCAGTGCAAAGGGATGACATCGGCGAAACCCAACCGGCCTGATCAGTCTGCTGACCTGCCTTCCACCTCAGCTTGACTCCCCACTCAAGCGGTTTATACGATTTCTGTAATTCTGCACGGCATGCCATGTTCAATCGAATTGCTTCGCCGTTGAAATCGTGGTGGAGCCGACTTAGCGTCCAGCAGAAGTTCTGGCTCATTCTCCTCGGGTGTTTTGTCCCCGTGCTCGTCGCGCTGGCCGTGCATCTCGCCTTCGTGCGTCATCTACTGCAGCTCGAGGAGAAGCGGCATCAAGTCCACCTCGCGCGCGAGCAGCTCGAAGTCCTTCGTCGCCTGGCGGTCGACACCGAAGACGCCTTCCGCGGCTACCTGCTCACCCAGCAACCGGCGTTCCTTGCCTCTCTCAAGGAAGCGCAGGCGGACCTGGAGCCGGTGCTGGCGCGCACGCTGCGCCTGGTCGCGCAGGTCGATGGAGTGCCGCTCGAAGCGGTGCGCCGGGCCGGCCGACAACTGCAAGCCCTGACCGAGTCCAAGGCCTCCCTGCTTCAACGGCTCCAGCAGGGGCATCGAGAGGAAGTGTTGGCCTACGTGCGCTCGGGGCAAGGGCTCACGTTGTCGGATCGCGTACGGCAGGACCTGCGGACCCTGGAGGGCTATCTTGACCGCGAACTGGCCCGCCTGACCGCCGACCAAGAAGGCGTCACCCAGGTGACCTTTTGGGGCCTGCTGGGGGCGCTCGCCGGGGGGCTGGCGCTCGGCGTACTGGGCGGGCGCCTGCTGGGTCAATCCATTACCCAGCCATTGGCCATGCTGCGTGCCGCCGTCGAGCGCTTGGGCGAGGTGCAGACCGCGGACGCGCCGCTTCCGGCGATTTCCGTGCACTCGCTGGACGAAATCGGCCAGTTGGCGCGTGCCTACGAGGCGATGGCGCATCGGATCCGCGCTCACATCCGCGAGCTCGAAGCCCTCATCGCCACCGGGCACGACCTCAACACCATCGGCCCCGACGGCCTCGAGGGTTCCCTGCGACGGATCGTCAACCGCGCTGTGGACTTGACTCAGGTGGATGTCTGCCTGGTGCTGCTGCGCCATGAGCCGATGGGCTGTTGGGTCGTCGAGGCCGCCTCCGGGGCGTGGAGCGACACCCTACACAAGTCCGTCATGCTGTGGGAGGAGTTCCCCATCGCGGTGCGAGCCTTCGACACCCGCGAGCCAGCGATGGGCCATGAGTTGCGTCGCGACCGCCGCCCCCAAGTGAGCCGGCGCAATCTCATCGGCGACAGCGCGCTGGCGATCCCGCTGCTGGCCCAGGGGGCCCCCTTCGGCGTGCTGTTGCTGCTGAAGGAGGAAGATCACGGCCCAGCTGGCTGGAACGTGCGCTTGGCGCAGGGGCTCGCGCAAGAGGCGGCCTTGGCCATCGCCAATGCCCGGCTCTACGAGCAGGCGCACCAGAAGCAGAAGGACCTGGCCGCGCGGCTGCGGCAGTTGGAACACTGGGCCGAAACCCTCGCCCACGACCTCAAAGCGCCCGGCAAACGCATGGGCAGCCTCGCCGCGCTGTTGCAGCAAGAGTACGGCGCCACGCTCGCCCCGCCGGCGGCGCGGTGGCTGGCCTTGATCGAAGAGAACGCCCGGGAGCTGGAAGCGCGGGTGGAGAGCCTGCTGACGGTGGCCCGGGTCGGCGCCCGCGCCAGCGCCGTGGAGGCGGTGGACGCGGCGGCGGTGGTCCACGACGTGCTGAAAGCCCGCGCGGGAGAACTGGAGGCGCGCGGTGCCCGGGTCACGGTCAGCCTGGCAGTGCCGCCCGTCACCTGCCATGGCGCCTACCTGCGCCAGGTCTTCGACAACCTGCTGTCCAACGCGCTGAAGTTCGCCAGGCCGGAGGTGGCACCAGCGATCTCGATCCAGGCAGACTGCCACGAGCACCGGGTGTGGTTCGCGGTGCGCGACAACGGCGTCGGCATTCCGCCCGAGCACCGGGAGCGGGTCTTTCAGCCGTTCGTCCGGTTGCAGCCGGACCAGGCGCCGGGCAGCGGGATCGGCCTGACCATCGTCCAACGCATCGTGGAACTCTACGGGGGCCAGGTGCGCATTGACGCCAATGCCGACGGCCCGGGCTGCACCGTGACCTTCTCCCTGCCGGTGATCGGCGAGTTGACCCCGGTGTGTGACGCGTCTTCGAAGGTTGAGGCGGGCCCCCAATAGAATAGTAGACTGCAGGAAAAAGGCATGATGGGTTCTTCATCCACGGCCGTCACCCGAAAGAGTCAGCGTCCTCCTCACGCGAGTAACGGATGTCGGCGTCCTCAGGAGAGGAGGTGGAACGTGTCCCATGGTCCACGCTGTAGCGGATTCGCAAATTTTTTCCAAAAAGCTTCAAGCGCCTTTTACCGTCTTGGTGGTCGAAGACAATTCCGCCGACGCGGAGATGCTCCTGCATGCGCTGGAGCAGGCCAACCTCAAAACCCTAGACGACCACCTTGACATCGAAGTCCGCGCGACCGCGGAAGGCGCCCTCCAATTGCTCAATGAACGGTCAGTGGATCTGGTCCTCACCGACCTGGTCCTGCCCGCCATGGACGGCCTCGATCTGGTCAGCCACCTCCTGGAGCTCGACCGCCACCTCCCGGTCCTCGTCGTAACCTGGATGAACACAGTGGACCTGGCGGTCGAGGCCATGCGGCGCGGCGCCTTCGACTATATCCTCAAACCCTTCAATCCCACCGATCTGGGGATGCGCCTGCATCGCGCCATCCGCTATTCCGAGATCCTCCGGCGCACCTCGGCCTTCGAACGGATGGTCCGCCACGACCTGGAGACCGGCAGCCTGGTGGGCGTCAGCGCGGCCTTCCAACGTGTCCTGCGCCAGGTCCACGAAGCCGCCCAGGTCCGCTCCACCGTGCTCATCACCGGCGAGACCGGCACCGGAAAAGGACTCATCGCCCGAGCCATCCATGAACACAGCCGCGAACGCACCAAGCCCTTCCAGGTCATCGACTGCGCGACCATCCCGGAGGGCACCATCGAAAGCGAACTGTTCGGCCACGTGCGCGGCGCCTTCACCGGCGCCAGTACCGACAAGCCGGGGCTCATCGAACTGGCCCACGGCGGCACCGTGTTCCTCGACGAAATCGGCGAGCTACCGCTGGGCCTGCAGGCAAAGCTGCTGCGCGTG
>JBPKMA010000003.1:0-338916 GCA_051293835.1 Nitrospiraceae bacterium
TGCCGGGGGACAATGTGAGCATCACGGCGGAGTTGATTTCGCCGATTGCGATGGATCAGGGGCTGCGATTTGCGATCCGGGAGGGCGGCAAGACCGTAGGCTCCGGGATCGTCACCGAAATCCTGGCCTGACGCAGGGACAATTTCCTCCTATAGCCTCCGGGAGTGAAGTGACATGGTCAAAGTTGATCAGCGGATCAGGATCAAACTTAGGGGGTTTGATTATCGAGTGCTTGACCAGTCTGTGGCCGAAATCGTTGAAACGGTCAAGCGGAGCGGTGCCAAGGTTGTCGGTCCGATTCCGTTGCCGACCAGAATCGAGCGTTTTACGGTGCTTCGGTCGACGCACGTGGATAAGAAGTCTCGCGAACAATTCGAGATCAGGACGCATAAGCGGCTGCTGGACATTATGGAGCCCACGCCCGAAACGATGGATTCGCTGATGAAGCTGAATCTGGCTGCCGGAGTGGATGTGGAGATCAAGTTGTGAGCGACTGACTCGGCCATCGACCCAAGAAGTGATGGCTACGATTCGAAGTGTAGCGGGTTGCCTTGCCATGATTAACGGGCTCTTAGGCAAGAAGCTGGGGATGACTCAGATCTATGACGGAAGTGTCCTGACGCCGGTCACCGTGATCGAGGCGGGTCCTTGTCGGGTCGTCGCGGTCAAGACGCGCGAACGCGATGGGTACGAAGCCGTGCAGGTGGCGTTCGGTGAAACTCAAGAACGGAAACTATCCAAGGCCGAGTTGGGTCATCTGAAGAAGCATCACGCTCCGCCCAGTCGATGGCTGCGTGAATTTAAAAAGCTCGGGGACGTGACGGTCGGGCAGACAATCAGGGCCGATCTATTCAAAAAGGGAGAATGGGTCGATGTCGAGGGGATCTCCAAGGGCAAGGGGTACCAGGGGGTCGTGAAGCGTCATCACTATCGAGGGGGGCCGGAGTCACACGGATCGATGTTCCACCGGGCTCCGGGGTCGATCGGCAGTAGCTCGTTCCCTTCGCGGGTGTGGAAAAATAAAACGCTGCCCGGTCATATGGGCTCGGAGCGGGTCACTGTTCAACGGTTGAAAGTCGTCGAGGTGCGCCCCGAGGAAAACCTTTTGTTCGTGCGAGGAGCGGTTCCCGGGGCAGACAACGGCCTGGTCGTCGTGCGGAAGTCCCAAAAGGGGTAGGTCCATGCCGACCGTCGATGTTGTGGATCTTCATAAGCGGAAGGTCGGCACTGTTGTGCTGCCGGAAGAAGTGTTCGGGTGCAAGCCACGATGCGCTTTGGTGCATGAAGCGGTGGTCATGCAGTTGGCGTGCGAACGCCAAGGTACAGCGTCGACGCTGCGACGGGGCGAGGTGAGCGGGTCCGGGAAAAAACCCTGGAAGCAGAAGCACACAGGGCGGGCTCGTGCGGGGTCGATCCGGTCTCCGCTCTGGCGGCACGGCGGGACGGTGTTCGGTCCCAAACCGCGCAGCTATGCGATGGCGATGCCGAAGAGGAAGTACCGCGCTGCGCTGCAGAGCGCTCTCTCGGCGAGGCTCTCGGACGGGGGCGTGACGGTGGTATCCGATCTTGTACTCGCGGAACCTAAAACGAAACTGCTGGCCAAGGTGTTGGCCGGACTGGGATTGCTGTCCAGTACGCTGATTGTGGCTGGAGAAAACCATCATGATCTTGCCAGGGCGGCGAGGAACCTGCCAGCTGTGAAACTCGTTCGACCCGAAGAGCTGAACGTGTATGACGTTCTGCGCTATGACGCGATTCTGATTCCGGAGCGCGAACTTGCTCGCGTGAAAGAGGCCTGGTCATGAAAACGACACTCCACGATGTCCTGGTTCAACCATTGTTGACGGAGAAGATCACCTCGATGCGTGAGCGAGAAAACACCGTAGGGTTTGTCGTCCGGCGTGATGCCAACCGGATTCAGATCAAACGGGCAGTGGAAGCGCTGCTGAAAGTCAAGGTTGAGCGGGTCAATGTGCTGAATGTCCGCGGAAAAACCAAACGTTTGGGACGGTTCATCGGGAAACGCCCCGACTGGAAGAAAGCGTTCGTGAAGCTGAAGCAAGGCGAAAAGCTGGAGCTCTACGAAAGCGCGTAATCCGGTCGCGCAGAAAGAAGCAGGCGCACACATGGCACTCAAAGCATATAAGCCGACGACACCGGGGCGACGAGGGATGACGGCGCTTTCGGACGAGGGGTTGACAAAGAAGCGACCGGAAAAGGCGCTCACGATGTTCCATCACCGTACCGGAGGGCGAAATGCCGACGGACACATGACGGTTCGCTTTCGGGGTGGGGGGCACAAGCGCCTCTACCGCGTGATCGATTTCAAGCGCGACAAGGTAGGCATCCCTGCCAAAGTTGCAGCGATCGAATATGACCCCAATCGCTCCGCCCGGATCGCGTTGCTCCACTATGCGGACGGAGAAAAGCGATACATTCTTGCGCCAGTTGGTCTCAGTGTGGGCGATACAGTCCAATCCGGACCGTCGGCAGAAGTCAGGCCTGGCAATGCGCTCCCCTTGGGGAACATGCCGCTGGGGACGACGATCCACAACATCGAGCTCAAGCCCGGCAAGGGCGGGCAGTTGATTCGGAGCGCTGGGGGGGTTGCCCAGGTGATGGGTCGGGATGGCAAGTACGTCCAGGTCCGGTTGAAATCGGGGGAAATGAGGCGGATACTCGCGACCTGCATGGCGACAGTCGGGCAAGTTGGCAATCTCGATCACGAAAACGTGTCGGTGGGCAAAGCAGGGCGATCGCGATGGCGAGGGCGCCGGCCGCACGTCCGTGGCGTGGTCATGAATCCCGTCGATCATCCTCACGGAGGCGGAGAAGGGAAATCCGGTCAAGGCAACCCCCATCCGGTGTCCCCATGGGGGTTGCCGACGAAGGGTTACAAGACGCGTCGGAACAAGGCGACAGACAAATTCATCATCGTCAGGCGAAAGTGATTTTTTGTTGTAGGAGCACGCGATGCCCAGATCGGTGAGCAAAGGGGCCTTCGTGGACGCCCACCTGCTCAAGAAGGTGGAGCAGATGAACCAGACTAGGGAGCGCAAGATTATCAAGACGTGGTCGCGACGTTCGACGGTGATCCCGGAGATGATCGGCCACACGTTCGCCGTACACAACGGCAAGAAATTCATTCCGGTGTTTGTGACGGAGAACATGGTCGGCCATAAGTTGGGGGAATTCGCTCCGACCCGGTTCTTTAAAGGACACGGAGCGGCGAAGACTGAGAAAGCTGTTCCGCTGAAATGAGACGGTGTGCGCTTATCGTGAACCATTGCGCATGCGAGGCGTGAGGGCTAGTTCCTTGCAGTTAGCGAGCGAGGTGTAGCGAGGCGGAGGCATGGCAGAGGCGCGGGCAGTTCTGAGATTTGTGCGGGTTCCACCCCGCAAAGCACGGGTGGTCGTCGATTTGATTCGCGGACAGCAAGTTCCGAAAGCGCTCGCCCTCCTCAAGCACACTCCACGCGCCGCCGCGAGAGTGGTGGAAAAGGTCCTGCGTTCGGCTGTCGCGAATGCGGAGCAGAAGGAACTGGGTGACCGCGAGGCGATGTGGGTCTCCAGGGCCTATGTCGACGGAGGGCCTATCTATAAACGGTTTAGGGCCCGGTCCATGGGACGGGCCAACGCGGTACATAAACGGACGAGCCACATCACTATCGTGGTGGCCGCATCAACGGCTGGCCGGACGAAATAGCAGGCAGGCTGACCAGAGGTCGTTTACTCGACACGGGAGGGGCATGCGGACCATATGGGACAGAAAACACACCCGGTAGGATATCGGCTGGGGTACAACTACACCTGGAGTTCCCGTTGGTATGCGGGAAAAGAGTTCGCCAAGCTCCTTCACCAGGATATCGAGATCCGCCGGATGGTCAAAGAAAAACTCTACCACGCCGGCGTGTCGAAAGTGGAGATTGAGCGATCGGGGGATCAAACGCGAGTCATCATTCACACGGCCAGACCGGGAATCATTATCGGTCGAAAGGGGGCTGAGATCGATAAACTCAAAGCCACCTTGGAAAAACAATACGGAGGACAGGTTTACATCACGGTCAAGGAAATCAAGAAGCCCGAACTGGACGCGCAACTTGTCAGCGAAAACATCGCGATGCAATTGGAAAAGCGAGTGGCGTTCCGCCGAGCGATGAAGCGAAGCGTGCAGTCCGCCCTTCGACTCGGGGCTCAGGGGATCAAGATTATGGTCGCCGGTCGGTTGGGCGGGGCGGAAATCGCGCGGACAGAGTGGTATCGAGAAGGACGGGTTCCTCTTCACACGCTGCGGGCGGAAATCGATTATGGGTTTGCGGAGGCCCGTACCACGATGGGGCAGATCGGTGTGAAGACCTGGATTTATAAGGGTGAATTGCTTCCCTCTCAACAGAAGGGAGGCGGTGGGATCGAGCGGCGCTTTGCATGATTCGTGCGAATCATACCCACTTGAACTCAGGTCAACGGAAAATCAGTCAGCGCTGAGGGGGCTGTGTGCTAGCACCGAAGAAGGTTAAATTCAGAAAAATGCAGAAAGGCCGGATGCGGGGGAAGGCTTACCGCGGAGGGCAGATCACCTTCGGAGAATTCGGCCTCAAGGCGCTCGAGCCCGGATGGATCACGAGTCGACAAATCGAGGCCGCCCGCATCGCCATTACGCGACATGTGAAGCGCGGTGGCCAGGTGTGGACCAGAATCTTTCCCGACAAACCGATTACGAAAAAACCTGCGGAAACCCGCATGGGGAAGGGCAAGGGCAATCCTGAGTTCTGGGTGGCTGTGGTCAAGCCCGGCCGCATCCTGTACGAGATGGACGGTGTGACGCCGGAAGTGGCGCAGGAGGCCTTGCGATTAGCCGCGCACAAGCTGCCCATCGCGACCAAGTTCGTGACACGCGGGCAGTTCTCGACATAAGGGAGCCGAGACGATGGATGTGAAGGAGCTTAGGCAGTTGACGGTTCCCGAGTTAGTAGAGAAGGAAAAACAGCTCAAACAGGAGCTGTTCAATCTCAGATTGCAGCTCGGTACGGGGCGCCTCGAGAATCCTATGCAGATTCGGCAGACCAAACGGGATATTGCCCGTGTCAAAACCGTGCTGCGCGAATTGTCCGCCAAAGAGTCCGAAGCGGCGACTCAGGCTAGAGGAGCTAGAGGATAGGAGATCATGGGAGAACGCACCAAGAAACGCCGCGAATGGTTTGGAAACGTCATCAGCAACAAAATGCAGAAAACCGTGGTCGTGGCGGTCGAACGGTCTGTGATGCATCCTGTCTATAAGAAAGTGATTCGTCGTGTGACGAAGCTCAAGGCCCACGACGAGAACAACATATGTAAGGTCGGCGATCGGGTCAAACTGATCGAGACCAGACCCATCAGCCGACATAAACATTTCCGGGTTGTACAGATCATGGAAAAGGGACAGCCGGAAACGTAAAGCAAGGTTGAGGCGGTGATTTGCGGGCTGGGTCAATTGAACCCGGTCGCGAAACGATCGTCGAATTGTGAGATCGCGAAGTCATCATGGTTCAGAATTACACCTACATGGATGTGGCGGACAACTCGGGTGCCAAGCAGGTGATGTGTTTTCACGTGCTCGGTGGGTCGAAGCGGCGATACGGTTCGCTCGGCGATGTGGTCGTGGTCACGGTAAAAGAGGCCATTCCCCAGGCCAGCGTGAAGAAAGGTGACGTGAGCCGCGCCGTCATCGTGCGAACCGCCAAGGAGGTCCGCCGAGAAGACGGATCCTATATCCGGTTTGATCGTAACGCCTGCGTGTTGATCAACGCCCAAGGCGAACCGATCGGTACGCGCATTTTTGGCCCGGTCGCGCGTGAGCTGCGGTGGAAGAAATTTATGAAGATCATTTCGCTTGCGCCGGAAGTGCTCTGAGCGCAAGCGAGCGGAGCAGCTGTGCACATGATGAGAAAATCCAGAATCCGCAAGGGAGATCTCGTAATGGTTATCGCGGGGCGTGAGCGAGGCAAGACCGGAAAAGTCCTGTCCGTCGATCCGGTTGCCGGCAAGGTCGTCGTCGAAAAGCTGAACATCATCAAGCGGCACACCAAGCCCAATCCGAAGGTTCGACAGGGCGGGATCATCGAAAAAGAGGCTCCGATGGCCATCTCCAACGTCATGTATCTGTGTCCTGTGACGCATAAACCGACGAGACTGGGTGTGCGGGTTCTGGAAGACGGTCGCCGTGTCAGGTTCAGCAAGAAGTCGAAGGAACTGATCGAGTAAATTATCGAGGGATATGCAGGATGGCAAAGGTCGAAAAGGGCCGCGGTGGAAAGACGACAGAACGCAGGGCTCCGGGAAAGAAGGAAGCCGTTCCAGTCGAAACGCCATCCGGTGAGTCGGAGAGCGAGTCGAAGTTTGAGCCACGGCTCAGGGAGATGTATCGGAATCAGGTGGTGCCAGCCTTGATGAAGGAATTCGGCTATAGGAATCCGATGCAGGTGCCCCGGTTGGAGCGGATCGTGTTGAATGTCGGGATGGGAGAGGCGATTCAAAATGTCAAGTTACTGGAGAGTGCCGCCAACGAGTTGGCGGTAATCTCGGGGCAAAAACCTGTCATCACGAGGGCCAAAAAGTCGATTGCGGGGTTCAAGCTCCGCCAAGGGATGCCCATCGGCGCGAAGGTGACCTTGCGGAGCCGGCGCATGTACGAGTTTTTCGACCGTCTTGTGAGCTTGGCGCTGCCCCGCATCAGGGATTTCCGGGGTGTGTCTCCGAAATCGTTCGATGGGCGTGGCAACTACACGCTGGGACTAAAGGAACAGTTGATTTTCCCTGAGATCAAATACGATGACGTGATGTCCATCCATGGTATGGACATTACGATCGTAACAACAGCCCGAACCAATGAAGAAGGCAAGGCCCTGCTGCGTCACCTGGGGATGCCATTCAGAGCATGAAACGCCGTGCGTGATCTGTGAGCGACAAGGTGGGAGTTCAAGATGGCTCGAAAAGCGTTGAGACTGAAGGCGGCAGCGAAGCCAAAATTCTCCACCAGAGCGTACAATCGTTGTCCGCTTTGCGGACGGGTAAGAGGTTTTTTGCGTCGCTTTCAAATGTGCAGGATTTGTTTCCGCTTCCGAAGCCTACGCGGAGAAATCCCCGGCGTACGGAAAGCAAGTTGGTAGGTGACCTGATGCCGAATCGAGAGTGTTGAAATTGAACGGCCGAGAATTCATGCGTCAGAGCTCGTCATTCGACATTTGTGTCATCGGAGCGTGACGGTATGGTGACCGATCCCATCGCTGATCTTTTAGTCAGGATCCAAAACGCCACACGGCGGCGACATGAAACGGTATCTGTTCCTGCGTCACGGTTAAAGCGGGAAATTTTGAAGATCCTTCAGGCGGAAGGGTTTATTCACGGCTTCGAGGAGGAGACGGTGGATGGCCATCGGTCTTTGCGCGTGCAGTTGCGGTACATCGGGGATGACCAGCCCATGATCACCGGCACGAAGCGGATCAGCAAACCGGGTCGGCGAGTCTATGTTGGGAAACAGGACATTCCCAGGGTCCGCAACGGTATTGGGGTGGCCATCCTTTCGACTTCCAAGGGGTTAATGACCGACCAGCAATCCCGGCGGGCCGGTCTCGGGGGAGAAGTCTTGTGCGCCGTATGGTAACTCCCTGGGCGGAAACAGTGCAGATCTGAGTTATGTCACGGATAGGACGAAAGCCGATTGCGATTCCCCCGGGTGTCGAGGTGCAGGTTCATGACGGGCTGGTGTCGGTGAAAGGGCCGCTCGGGAAATTGGAGTGTTCCGTCGCTTCGGGCATCGGTGTGTCGGTCACTGACGGCCAGGTGATCGTCAGCCGTTCAAGCGATGACCGGAAGATTCGGGCGCTCCATGGCTTAGTTCGGGCCGAACTCAACAACATGATTACTGGTGTCACCAAGGGCTACGAGCGGTCGCTGGAGATCAGCGGGGTGGGCTACAAAGCCCAGGTCCAGGGGCAGTCGCTGTTGCTCAGCGTCGGCTATGTCAACCCCGTGACATTTTCTATTCCTCCCGGAATCGAGGTGCAGGTCGACAAGCAGACGGTGATCACGGTTCGAGGAATAGATAAACGCAAGGTCGGGCAGGTTGCGGCAGACATCCGTGCGATCAAACCTCCCGATGTGTACAAGCAAAAGGGCATTCGTTACGCCGGTGAAGTGCTCCGCAAGAAAGAAGGCAAGACCGGGAAGTAAAGACGGCAATGAGTGTTCTGGAGAAGAAACGACAATTAGAGCGCCGGAGGCGGCGGGTGCGCAAACGGGTGTTCGGCACCCCCGAGCGACCCCGGCTGAACGTGTTTCGGAGCAAGTCGCACATTTACGCCCAGATCATCGACGATCTCAAAGGTCATACGATCGTCTCGGCGTCGAGTCTCGATCCCGCATTGAGAGCGTCGTTGAAGTCAGGTGGGACGATCGCGGCGGCCAAGGCCGTAGGTAAGCTGCTTGCCGAGCGAGCCAAGGCGGCGAAGGTTCACGCAGTCGTCTTTGACCGGGGAGGTCGGCTCTATCACGGCCGGATCAAAGCCTTGGCGGAAGCGTGCAGAGAGGGTGGGTTACAGTTTTAACCTTTGTGAGGGAGGAAAGGGCGTTCGTGCGGGTCAATCCTGAAGATCTGAGCCTCAAAGATAAGGTAGTGTTCATCAACCGCGTGGCCAAGGTGGTCAAGGGCGGCAAGCGTTTCAACTTTTGTGCACTTGTGGTGGTTGGGGACGGTCAGGGCTGGGTCGGCGTCGGAAAAGGCAAAGCCGCCGAAGTACCCGTCGCGATATCGAAGGCTGTCGAGCAGGCCAAAAAACATCTCGTGCAGGTCCCGTTGAAGGACGGGACCATTCCACACGAGGTCCACGGCTTATTCGGCGGAGAGCATGTATTGCTCAAGCCTGCCGCCGAGGGCACCGGCATCATTGCGGGAGGGGCCGTTCGGGCGGTGGTGGAACTCGTCGGCGCTCGCAATGTGATTGCGAAGACACTGGGCCGCGGGAACCCGTTCAACACCGTTCGCGCAACCCTCAACGGCCTCCTGCAACTGCGGGATCCGGAACAGGTGTTGCGTCTTCGCCGATCTTCGTCTTCCGACATTGAGCAGCAGGTGAGTGTGGCATGAGCGCCTCCAAACAAGCCAACGCCTCAGGCCGAAGATTGACGATCATATTGAAGCGGAGTCCGATCGGTACGCCCCGGCGTCACCGTTTAGTGCTGCAGGGGTTGGGGCTTCGTCGAGTGCGTCAGTCTGTTCAACGTCCCGACACCCCACAGGTGCGGGGGATGATTCAAAAAGTCGGATATTTATTGGAAGTACGTCCGCAATGAGACTGCACGAGCTGACTCCGCCTCGCGGAGCGAAAAAACGTCGAAAGCGGGTCGGTCGGGGACCGGGGTCTGGTCACGGTAAGACCGCGACGAAAGGCCACAAGGGGTTATTGGCGCGATCCGGAGGGGGCAAACGTCCCGGATTTGAAGGTGGGCAAATGCCATTGGTCCGCCGATTGCCCAAGTATGGGTTCACCAATCCGTTCCGGCAGGAATACGCTATCGTGAATTTAAAAGCGCTGGCGGGTCTCGGCACGGTCGATCCCATCACTCCGGAAGTGCTGACCGACGCCGGGCTGATCAAACGCAAACATCTGCCGGTCAAGATCCTCGGGCTCGGCGATGTCGGGCGCCCCATGGTCGTGCGGGCTCATAAGTTCAGCAAATCCGCAGAGGCAAAGATTCAAGCGGCTGGGGGGAGAGCCGAGGTCATCCGCGGTGTTTGAGCGACTCCTGACCAGTTTTCAGAATATCTTCAAGATTCCCGAACTGCGCATCCGGATCCTTTTCACGCTCGGGATGCTCATCGTGTACAGGGTGGGGGCGCATATCCCCACGCCTGGTATCAACAACGATGAACTGGCGAAGTTTCTGGTCGAAAAAGGCGGTTCGCTGCTGGGATTCTTGGACATTTTTTCGGGAGGGGCGCTGTCTCGGCTGACGATCTTTGCGCTGGGCATTATGCCCTACATCAGCGCATCGATCATTCTCCAGCTTCTGACAGTGGTGATCCCCCATCTGGCCAAGCTGGCCAAGGAAGGCGAACGGGGACGAAAAAAAATCATACAATACACCAGATTTGGCACGGTTGGGATCGCAATGATCCAGGGATTTGGAATTGCGATCGGCCTCGAGGGGATGAATCAAGGCGCATTTGTGTTGAATCCCGGCTGGGGGTTCCGGTTGATGACGGTGATCACACTTACGGCTGGAACCGGATTTTTAATGTGGCTGGGCGAACAAATCACTGAACGGGGGATCGGGAACGGCATCTCGTTAATCATTTTTGCGGGTATTGTGGCTCGCCTTCCCAGTGCGGTGGCGCAGACGTTCGATCTGTACAAGGTGGGCCAGTTGAGCTTCATGTTGTTGGTCGCTCTGGCGGTCATTATGCTGGCCGTCGTCGCGGCTATCGTGTTTTTGGAAAGCGGGCGCCGGAAGATTCCAGTGCAGTACGCCAAGCGGGTGATCGGGCGCCGGGTCTATGGGGGACAAAGCACCCATATCCCGCTCAAAATCAATACGGCCGGGGTTATTCCCCCGATCTTCGCGTCGTCGATTATCGCCTTTCCTGCGACGATCGCCGGGTTTTTCGAAACGCCGTGGATCAAATCGTTGGGGATGCAGCTGGCTCCGGGTTCGCTGCTCTACACGGTCCTGTATGTCGGCTTGATCATTTTCTTTTGTTTTTTCTACACCGCCGTCGTACTGAACCCAGTCGACATGGCTGACAATATGAAGAAGTACGGAGGGTTCATTCCCGGTATTCGGCCTGGACAGCGGACTTCCGACTATATCTACAAGGTGCTGACCCGTATTACGTTCGCGGGCTCGATCTATTTGGCGACAGTGTGCGTGATTCCCGAATTCCTTATTTATAAGTTGAACGTGCCGTTCTATTTCGGCGGAACTTCCTTGCTCATTGTGATCGGGGTAGGGCTGGATACCGCGCAACAGATCGAGTCCCACATGCTCATGCGTAACTATGAGGGGTTTTTGGCCAAGGGGCGTCTCAGAGGGCGAAGCGGGTGAACGCACGCCATGCGGCTGGTCTTTCTCGGCGCTCCAGGGGTGGGCAAGGGTACGCAAGCTGATCGGGTAGCGGCCAAGTTTCACCGGCCGAAGGTCTCCACTGGTGACCTGCTTCGGGAGGCGGTCAAGAACAAAACGCCATTGGGATTGGCCGCAAAGAGCGCGATGGACGCTGGTGAGCTGGTTCCCGATACCGTTGTGATCGGGATGGTGCGCGAGAGGCTGGCTGAACCAGATTGTGCGAATGGATTCGTCCTGGACGGCTTCCCCAGGACGGTGCCTCAAGCGGAAGAGCTAGCTAAAATCCTGACAGCTGCTGGAATCCGTCTCGACCGTGTGATTAATTTTCAGGTGCCGCACGAAGAAATTCTCAAGCGGCTGAGCGGCCGACGGAGCTGTCCGAAGTGTCAGGCCGTGTTCCATGTGGATTTTGCTCCTCCGCGAAAGCCCGGACTGTGTGACCGATGTGGCGAGCAATTGATTCAGAGGAATGATGACCGAAAGGAAACGATCGAAGCCCGCCTGAGGGTGTATGAGGAGCAAACAGCGCCCTTGATCGCGTATTATGATCAGAAGCGGCTTTTGTCGAATCTGGATGGATTGGGTTCAGTGGAGTTGGTTCATGAACGGTTGACGGCACTGCTCGCGGGATTCGGGTTGTCATGATTATCTTGAAGACGCCTGAAGAGATCGAGATTATGGCACAGGCGTCGAAGTTGGTTGCGGAAACCCTGGAAGCCTTAAAAAAGGAGATCCGTCCTGGAATCACGACCGAACAGCTTGACCGGTTTGCAGAAGAGTTCATTATCGCGCGGGGCGGACGGCCGGCTTTCAAGGGTTACCGGAACTATCCGAAGACGCTCTGCACATCCGTGAACGAACAGGTCGTCCATGGCATTCCGTCCAAGCGCCCGTTAAAAGAAGGGGACATCGTCGGGATCGATTTGGGGGTCATCGTTGACGGATTCTACGGAGATGCTGCGATAACGGTAGCCGTTGGAGCGGTTTCTCCTGAAGCGGCGAGGCTCATGAAGGTGACCGAAGAAGCATTGTATCTCGGCATCGAACAAGCGGTCGTCGGCAATCGGCTGTCTGATATCTCGCATGCGATTCAGCGTCACGTGGAGGCTGCGGGATACTCCGTTGTGACCGATTTCGTGGGGCACGGGATTGGGCGCCAACTCCACGAAGAACCGCAGGTGCCGAATTGCGGCAAACCAGGGCAGGGTCCTCGGCTTCAATCCGGAATGGTTCTGGCCATTGAACCGATGGTGAATATGGGCGGAAGTGCGGTCCGGATCCTAGACGATCAGTGGACAGCGGTAACCAAAGACGGCAGCCTGTCTGCGCACTTCGAGCACACGATCGCGATTCAGCCCAGCGGCCCGGCTCGAATCCTGACGAAATTGTAGCGGAAAAAGGAGAGATCTGTCTTCGTGCCGAAAGAAGGAGTTATTGAAGTCCAGGGAATGGTGGTGGAAACATTGCCGAACGCCATGTTCCGGGTCCAACTCGATAACGGCCACAAGATTTTGGCTCATATTTCCGGTAAGATGCGTATGCATTTCATTCGCATTCTGCCGGGCGACAGGGTGACCGTCGAATTGTCACCCTATGACTTGACGAGGGGAAGAATCACATACCGCTTCAAGTGAGGGGACAACGCAGCGGTCGCAGGCGCAGAGATTTCGGGGCCTTGAACGGGAAGCGGGGTCCATGCCATGAAAGTGAAGTCGTCCGTCAAGCCGATCTGTTCGAAATGCAAGGTAGTCCGTCGCCGGGGGGTGGTGCGGGTGGTGTGCGAGAATCCGCGCCACAAACAGCGGCAGGGGTAGAAGCCGTGAACCGTTAGACGTGAGACGGGTCGTTGTCTGCTTCGCGATTAACGTATCACGTTTAGCGGGTTGGAGGGCACATGGCTCGGATAGCGGGAGTTGATTTGCCGCGGGAGAAGAGAATCGATGTGGGGCTGACCTATATCTATGGAATCGGTCGGTCCTCGGCCCAGCAAATCTTGAAAAAGGCTGGGGTGGACGGCTCGATTCGGGTCAAAAACCTCAGTGAAGACCAAATCGTCAAGTTGCGGGAAATCATCGAGCGGGATTATCGAGTCGAGGGTGACCTGAGGAAGGAAGTGTCAATGAATATCAAACGGCTGATCGACACGGGGACATACCGGGGCTTGCGGCATCGTAAGGGTTTGCCGGTACGGGGACAACGGACAAGAACCAATGCGCGGACCCGAAAGGGGCGCCGGGCGTCAATCGGGAGGACGCGTAAACCGGCGGGAGCACCGGGCGGCTGATGAGACCAGAAGCTGATCGCGAAAAGGACATCCCATGAGTGTGAAGAAGGGCCGGAAAAAAGAACGAAAAATCGTCCAGAGCGGAGTGGCGCATGTACAGGCCTCCTTCAACAACACCATCGTGACCATCACCGACATGAGCGGAAATACGGTGGTCTGGGCAAGCGCCGGCAATCAGGGGTTCAAGGGGTCGCGGAAGAGTACGCCCTTCGCCGCGCAGCGGGCTGGAGAGGCTGCCGCCAGAAAAGCGATGGAGTACGGCATGCGCCAGGTTGACGTCTATGTGAATGGGCCGGGCGCTGGACGGGAATCGGCGATCCGATCGCTCCAAGCTGCCGGTTTGCGAATCAATCTGATCCGCGACGTGACGCCAATCCCCCATAACGGCTGTCGCCCGCCAAAGCGTCGGCGAGTGTGAAGAGCGAGGTTAACCGTATCGTAGAGAAACGGATCTTTCGCTCGAGCGTGTAACGAATCCTGATTCATGAGGAAGGACAATGGCGAAGTACCGTGGTCCGGTCTGTCGGCTGTGTCGCCGTGAAGGGGAAAAGCTCTTTCTGAAGGGCTCCCGTTGTATGACGGAGAAATGTGCGATCGAGCGGCGGAATTATCCGCCGGGTCAGCACGGCCAGGGACGCCCGCGGATTTCGGATTACAGCCTTCAGTTGAGAGAAAAACAGAAATTGAGACGGATTTATGGCTTGCAGGAACGGCAATTCCGGGGAATGTTCGAAAGAGCCGAGCGACAAGCGGGGGTCACTGGCGAGTCTTTGCTGCGTCTGCTTGAATGCCGGCTCGATAACGTGGTGTATCGTCTGGGGTTCGGCTCCTCGAGGAAAGAAGCACGTCAACTTGTGAATCATGGCCATGTGCTTCTGAACGGCCGGAGAACGAATATCCCGGGGGCAATTGTGAAAGTCGGGGACGTCGTCGAGATCCGGCCCAAAAGCCGGAGTCTGGTGTCGGTGTTGGCGGCCCTGGAAGCTGTGGACGGGCGGGGGATCCCCGAGTGGTTAGAACTGGATCGGGTCGCCTTCAAAGGGACAGTTCGAGCGCTGCCGACAAAGGAACAGATCGGACTTCCCGTCAATGAACAGATGGTCGTGGAGTTGTATTCCCGATAGGACCTCGATTCTGCTGAGTCGACGACCGGCTTCCGGACGACTGGCTTTCTGGTCCAAGTGGATGAAGTGAAGGGGGAATCATGATCAAGGCGATGAAGGACTTTCAGATCCCGATGCGGGTCGAGGTCGACAAAGAAACTCTCTCCCCGACGTACGGCAGATTCACGGCGGAGGCTTTCGAGAGAGGATTTGGGACGACTATCGGCAACTCACTCCGACGGGTACTGCTGTCGTCCTTGCCTGGCGCCGCCGTGACCACTGTCCGGATCGAGGGGGTCCTGCATGAATTTTCGACGATTCCGGGCGTGACGGAGGATGTCACGTCGATCATTCTCAATGTGAAGAGTCTTCGGCTGGCTCTCCACTCCGACAAGCCGAAAACGATTCGCCTCAAAAAGAAGGGACCCGGTGAGGCGAAAGGTTCGGACATCGTTCATGACGGTGACGTCACCATTCTCACGCCGGATCTGCACATCGCCACGCTGGACAAGGATGCCACGCTCGACATGGAGATGGTAGTCAAGCACGGACGTGGCTATGTGCCGGCGGAGCGGAATAAAGAGGAGGGGTTGCCTATCGGCGTCATTGCGGTGGACTCCATCTTTTCACCCATCAAGCGGGTGAACTGCCACGTGGAAAACGCCAGGGTCGGCCGTGTGACCGATTATGACAAGTTGACGTTGGAAATTTGGACGGACGGCACGATTACGCCGCAGGATGCGCTCTCTACGGCCGCGAGCATTCTGCGCGAGCATCTCGATATCTTCATCAATCCGGAGGAGCGGGCGGAAGCCAAACCGGAGGCGGCTAAGGACGAGCGAACACACGAAATCAACAAGAACCTGTTCCGGAGCGTCAATGAATTGGAGCTGTCGGTCCGGGCCGCCAACTGTCTCAGGAACGCGAACATCAAAACCATCGCCGATCTCGTCCAGAAAACCGAGGTCGAGATGCTCAAGACCAAGAACTTTGGCAAGAAATCGCTCAACGAGATCAAGGAAGTTCTAGCGAGCATGGGCTTGAGTCTGGGCATGAAGTTGGATGGGTTGCCGTCCGGCGATGGAAATCCCAAATCCGATTCATAAACGAGGGGAGCTGTCGTGCGTCACAGGAAAAAGGGGAGGCAACTCGGCCGCAAGACCAAGCATCGATGGGCGCTGTTTCGGAGTCTGGTGACGTCGCTGCTCGATCAAGAGCGCATTGAAACGACGGAGGCCAAGGCCAAAGAGGTGCGTGGGTTCGCCGAGCGGATGATCACGCTGGGGAAAGAAGGGACGTTACCCGCCAGGCGGCGTGCGCTCGGGTTTCTCCGAAACAAAGCCGTGGTCTCGAAATTATTCGACGATGTCGCGTTGCGGTTTCGCGATCGTCCAGGCGGATATACACGTATCATCAAGACGCGTCGTCGCGTTGGCGACGCGGCCGAGATGGTTGCGATCGAGTTAGTCTCCAGATCGGGTGTTTCCGACCAGGCCAAGCCGATCGCATCCGGGAAGGCCGGAGATCAAAAGAAGGGAGGGGCATCCAAACAATCGACGCCGGAAAGGTCTGACAGCTAGCTCTCCTGCTTAAGCAAGGTTTGAGTGGTGTTGAAGCTGTCCCCCACGTTTTGTCTCCCCCCGCGTTACTCTTCTTCGTGAATCCTGCGCATGGTCTGGGCGAGCTCATGGCGTTGCGTTTACTTGCACCGCTCGCCATGCTATTATTGTGCCAGCGCAAGTTTTCGTGGATGTACTCCTGTGAAGAAAGCAGAGTGACAGGAAGTGTGGCAGCGTTGGTTCCGCGGATTTTTACTCGCCATGAGCGCCATCTTTGCCTCGTTTCTTGTCTACCTGTTGTTGACCCGCGCTGAATCGATTTCCTCCTCCAAGCTTACCCTGGCGACCGACTTTGAACAGGCTGACGCAAGCATCCAGGGGTTTACCTTCGTGCAAACGAAGGACGGCGCCGTGCAGTGGGAGGTACGTGCCCAGAAAGCTCGCTTGTTCGAGGGGGAGAACCGAGCCGTTCTGGATCGAGTCCATATCACTCTTTATGGAGAGAAGGGACCTGAATTTACTTTGCAAGGGGATGAAGGGACGCTCGACACCGTGAAAAAAAATTTTATTCTCTCCAACCGAACCGATCCGATCGTCATGCACATCGAAAGCGGGTATACGATTTATACAAACCATCTGACATGGAACGAAGAACGGGGTGAAATCAGCACGGCCGAGCCTGTAGCGATCGTAGGTCATGGGTTGCACGTGAACGGTCGTGGGCTGATCGGGAAGGTGCAGTCCGAGGAATTTCAGGTTCTCGAAGACGTCCATGTGGATATTCATCACGCTGATTAGCGCGTTTGGACTGGGGTTGGCGGAACACGTTCATTCGTCGGAGTCTCGTGAGGCGAAAGCGGCCTTTTCTTCGAACGCCAGCACGACAATCACTGCGCAAAAAATGACTGTCCGTAACCAGGACGGCAAGGCCGTTTTTGAAGGAGCAGTGGTACTGATCAAGGGGTCGCTTGTGGTTTATTCCGATCGTATGGTGGTGTCATTTCGACCGGCCGACACAGAGGGGAAAGAGAAGTCCAATGGTGATCGGCGCGGAGGGCGGGGGACTGCGGAAAGCTCCGGTCTGAAGCATGAGGCTATTCCTGCCGTGTCGAACCGAGCGGTCAGCATGATCGAAGCGATCGGGCGGGTCAGGATCGAAAAAGACGATGGACGGGCAACCTGCCAAAAGGCGGTCTACTATCAAGACGAAGAGAAGATTGTGCTGACCGGGGACCCGGTGGCTTGGCAAAAAGGAACGCGGGTCAGTGGGAAGCGGATTACGATGTTTCTCGCCGAAGATCGAAGCGTTGTCGAAGGCGGTTCTCACGTGACGATCGAAGGAGAGGCGGGAGGGCGCTAATGCTGGATGCCTGCGCGTTGACCGGTTCAAGGGCCAAACTCGTAACGAGTTCCTGTGAATTGGGCGAACTCCTGTCGGCGACCGGTCTGGTGAAGAGCTTTAAGGGAAGAACCGTGGTGAAAGGCGTCTCGTTGGAGGTACGGGCCGGCGAAGTGGTCGGTTTACTCGGACCAAATGGAGCCGGCAAGACCACCATTTTTGACATGATGGTTGGGCTTTGTCAGCCGGACTCCGGCGATATTTACTTGAACGGCGAGATGATCACGGATCTGCCGATGTATAAACGGGCGCGGAAGGGAATCGGATATCTCCCCCAGGAGTCGTCGGTCTTCCGCCGCCTTACGGTCGAAGAAAACATTTTGGCGATCCTCGAAATGCTGGACCTTGAGGCATCGGAGCGCGAACAACGAGTCGAGGCGTTGTTGGCGGAACTGGAATTGACCCATCTCCGAACAAGCAAGGCCTACTCCCTTTCGGGAGGAGAGCGGCGCCGGTTGGAAATTACCAGAGCCCTGGCGACGCAACCTCTCTTTCTGCTGCTCGATGAACCGTTCGCGGGCATCGATCCGATCGCTGTGGCGGATATCCAGCAGATCATCGCTCGCCTCAAGCAGAAACACATCGGGATCTTGATCACCGACCACAATGTGCAGGAAACGCTATCCGTTACGGATCGGGCCTACATCATCAATGAGGGACGGATCCTGGAAGCCGGCTCTCCGGAAGTCATCGTGAACAGCGCGACAGCGCGGGCGGTCTACTTGGGCGAGCGGTTCCGGCTCTGATGGATATGGGTGATGGTGCAAAGGTAGCAATATGAAACTGCGACTCGATCTTCGGCTCAGCCAGAAGCTCATCATGACTCCTCAGTTGCAGCAGGCGATCAAGCTGCTGCAGCTTTCACGATTGGAACTTCAGCAGAGTTTGGCCCAGCACCTGATGGAGAATCCTCTGTTGGAAGAGGTGCCCGCCGAGGTCGAAGAAACCGACTCGGCCGGATCCGATGAAGCCGACCTGAACGGAACCGAGTACTCGCAGTCATACGGCCGAGGTGGAGCCGACGATGAGGAATCCACGGACAGGGACGAGAGTCCGGAGGATCTCACGGCAGCGGGTTGGGAAGACTACTTTGACAGCGATCGCCACGCCGGTGATACGGAATATCCTTCCTCTGTCCAGGATGAGTTTCCTTCCTATGACCAGACAATTGCTGGGACGACCTCGCTGGAAGATCATTTGCTGTGGCAGCTGTCATTGTCCGGTCTTTCAGATCGCCATAAGGCAATCGGGCGATTGATCATCGGGAATATCGACGATGACGGCTATCTGCGGATTCCGCTGACCGAAGTCGTCGAAGGCACTGAGTTCTCCGCCGAGGAAGCGGAATCAGTGCTGAACGTGATCCAAACATTCGATCCCAGCGGTGTCGGCGCCCGCGATTTATCGGAGTGTCTTCTGCTTCAGTTGGGCTATCTGGGACGCGGTCCGATCGGATCGATCGGAGCGAGGCCCGGCGCATTAAGAGGGTCGGTGGTCGAGGCGATTATTCTGCACCATCTGAAGGATTTGGAGAAAAAGCAATACGGCCGCATTGCCAAAGCACTCGGTGTCTCGCTGGAAGAAGTATGCCAGGCAACGAAAATCATCGAGGGACTGGAGCCGAAGCCCGGCCGTCCATTCGCGAACACCCACAATTATGCGATTGTGCCAGATGTCTTTGTGGTCAAAAACGAGGGTGAGTGGGTGGTCTTGCTCAACGACGACGGTCTCCCCCGCCTGAGAATCAGCCCTTATTACAAACAACTGATGGCCGGTGGACACTCCCCGGAGACCAAAGCCTATTTGAACGAGAAATTGCGAGCTGCGCAGTGGGTCATCCGCAGCATCGAGCAGCGGAACAGGACAATCGTGAAGGTTGTCTCCAGCATTGTCAAGTTTCAGCAACAGTTTTTCGAACACGGGGTCCAATATTTGAAGCCGCTTGTGTTAAAACAAGTGGCCGAAGACGTCGGCATGCACGAATCGACGATCAGTCGCGTCACGGCCAACAAATACATGTACTGTCCGCAGGGCATGTTGGAGCTGAAGTTCTTTTTCAATGCCGGCCTTCAGCGCGCCGACCAGCCGACCGATATGTTGTCTTCCGTCACTGTCCGTGAGATGATTCGGAAAATGGTGGCGGAGGAAGATGCCACCCGCCCATTGAAGGATGAGGAGATTGCGGCCCGATTGCGGAAGCAAAACATCGTCATTGCGCGCCGGACCGTAGCGAAATACCGAGCAGAAGAGAATATTCCGTCAGCCAACCAGCGCAAGCGCTTCTTCTAAGGCCCGTTCTTCGCCGTCATTGATCAGATCGGTAGAGCAAGATGAAAGCCTGCTGTGTGCCACGCGCGGCGTCGCACCGAACGCCCGTGCTGTGGACGAGCCAAAGGATGGAGCAAGACGCCTAGATGCGATTTGGAACAACGCAGGAGATATGAGGGAGAACGATGCAAGTGCTGCTGACCGGACGACATGTTGAAATCACCGCCGCGCTCAGACGGTACGTGGAGACCAAGCTGAAGCGGTTAGAGCGGTTCGGCGTCAAGTTGAGCAATATTCAGGTCGTCGTCGGGGTCGAAAAGTTCCGGCACACCGCGGAAGCGACCTGCATGCTTAACGGAAGGGCGATTCAAGCCAAGGTATCGACTGAGGAGATGTACGCATCCATTGATCAATTGGTCGACAAAATCGAAAGTCAGATTCGGAAGCGAAAAGACCGGTTGATCGATCATAAAGGCGGTTCGCAGAGAAAAGCCTTGAGACCCAAGGAGCGCGCGCCCGCGACGCAAGCGGTCGAAGTCAAGATGGTGCGTGCGGCCGCACCCGTTCTTCGCTTGAACGATGCGGTGGCAAAGTTGGGCGAGAATCCGTCGGCTATCCTTGTTTTCGTCAACGAGGCGTCGAATACATTGCAGGTGCTCAGGCGGCTCGCCAGCGGCGAGGTCGAATTGATCGATCCGGAACCGCAAGCGCCCATGGAATTGCATGTCCGCGCTTAATCTTGTGATTATCAGCGGTCTTTCGGGGTCGGGCAAAACCCACGCGCTCAAGTTTTTCGAAGACGAGGGGTATTTCTGTGTGGACAACCTCCCGGTGGCGCTTTTGCCTACCTTCGTCGAGCTCTGCAATCAGCAAGGTGGTGAGATCAAGAACGTAGCGCTCGGAGTCGATATTCGGGAACGGGTGTTTTTCCCGGATTTTGTAGGCATCCTTAATCGGGTCAAAGCCTTGGGCCATTCCGTCGAATTGGTGTTTTTGGAAGCCAGGGAAGAGGTGCTCGTCCGTCGATTTTCCGAGTCCAGGCGTCCCCACCCGTTGTTGCCGCATTTGCCGGTTCTGGAAGGCGTGCGCCTTGAAAGGGAACGGATGACAGAGCTGCGCCGTCAAGCCGACCGCATCATTGATACGTCCGATCTGACGGTGCATGAGCTGAAAGATTTTCTCGCGCGCCAATTCAAGCGAGAAGAAGGACCGCATCGCCTCACGATCTCTTTGGTGACGTTCGGGTTCAAGTTCGGTGTTCCTTACGACATCGATTTGTTGTTTGACGTCCGTTTCCTGCGAAATCCCTTTTTCGTCCCGGAGCTCAAGCCACTCACAGGTGAAGATCCGCGCGTCAGGACCTATGTTCTCAGCGATCCCGACGCGATCGCATTCCTCGGGCTGGTTGAAGGCATGCTCAAGTTTCTTATTCCCCTCTTCGAACGCGAACGTCGGAGCTACCTGACCATCGCGCTGGGTTGCACGGGAGGACGCCATCGTTCCGTTGCACTCGCTATGCGTCTGCGGGATAGTCTCGCCAACATGGGGCATGAGGTCACGCTTGTGCATCGCGATCTTCACAAGGCCTAGCCTGCATTCTTCTTCCGAGGACTTTGTCTGCAACCGCCGACGCGCTGCGAATTAGGTGCCCTTCCCTTCGATCGCCGCATGGGCACCCATGGCTTTCCCCCTCGGAATCAGTCCGACGATCCAGGCGCCTCAGCAGTGCGATCACGAACCTTTGCGAACCACGCAGCCGGCCACGCGCTCCTCTGACGAGTCGCGAAAACACACCATGCCGCTTTCACCGCGTGCGCGCAGTGAGGGTTTGCTTGACAGGTGTAGCATATTGACTATACTTGCACCGTAACTCCAATCGTCTGCATTTCTTAAGTGAGGCTGCGGCGGATTTGTGAAGAAGGCGAAAACCGTTCAGCTTTGTGACCTCTTCGACGTTTCCCGAGCGACCCTGTTCCGGTGGGAGCGAGAAGGGTTGATATCGGGCTCACCTCGCGACTGGCGCAACTGGAGGCTCTACACGCCGGAGAACGTCAAGGAGATCAAAAAATTCATTCGGGCGCGGAAAGCGGTTCTTGGAGATAGGTAGACGCATGCTCGGTTCGTTCAAACGTCTGCTCGAGGCCGATGTCTTTGCGATGTTTTCCCCGAAGCGTCAGTTGGTTGGGTTGGACATCGGTTCGAGCGGGATTAAGCTGGTGCAGCTCAAGGAGAACAGGGGACGGTATGTGCTGCAGAAATTCGGCGTACAGGCCCTCGAACCCGAGGTGATCGTGGACGGCACGGTGATGGACGAGGCGCGGGTCGTCTCGGCCATCAAGGAACTCATGGAAGAAAACAACGTCAAATTGAAGAACGTCGCAATTTCCATTTCCGGACACGCGGTGATCATCAAGAAAATCACATTGCCGCCGATGCCGGAGGAAGAACTTGACGAACAGGTCAAGCTCGCTGCGGAACAGTACATCCCCTTCGACATCAACGAAGTCAACCTGGATTTCCATGTGCTGAATCCTTCGACAGTCGGCAACGATGCCGAACCACAGATGTCCATCATCCTGGTCGCGGCCAAAAAAGACAAGGTCAACGAGCTGACCGAGTTGGTCAAAGGGGCCGGTTTGGTTCCTGTCGTTATGGATGTTGATGCATTTGCGGTCGAGAATATGTATGCGATCAATTATCCGGTGGCCCAGGAAGACACCACTGCGCTGGTCAATCTCGGTGCCAGTGTCATGAACGTGAACATCGTTAAGGGCGGGATATCCCTGTTCACCCGCGATATTCCGCTGGGAGGCAATCGCTATACCGAAGCCATCCAGCGGGAAATGGGCATGTCGTATGAAGAAGCGGAAGAGGCGAAGAAAGGCCGACGCGTTGAGGGAAGCGACCGACAAACCGTCGCGCGCGTCATCGACAGCGTCAATGCTGAGGTGGCATCCGAAATCGCGAGGACGGTCGATTACTTCAAGACCACGTCTTCTGAAGGAGACATTGATCGGGTCTTACTGTGCGGGGGAGGCGCAAAAGTTGCCGGGCTGAGCCAACAGTTGTGCGACCGGATGCGCGTTGAGGTCGAGCTTGCCAACCCGTTCAACGAAATCGACACCTCGGTCAGCGGCATCGATCCGGAAACGTTAGAGGAATTGGCACCTCTCGCCGCAGTCGGCGTGGGGTTGGCGCTGCGGACAGCGGGTGATCGATGATCAGAATCAATCTTCTCCAAGGGCCGAAGGCACGGAAGCCCAAGCAGCAATGGGATGTCAGGGCTGAGGCGTTGCTGGGAGTCGGAGCGCTTGTGATCACGCTGACCGGATGCTGGTGGTATTCCTCATCGTTGGACGACGAAATTGAAAGGTATCAGACCGGAAAACAGGAAAAGGAAAAGCAGTTGGCGCTCCTCAAAGAGCAGCTCAAACAGGTCGAGGATTTTGAAGCCAAGAAGAAGTTGCTCGAGGACAAGAATCGGATCATCGAGCAATTGGAAAAATCGCGTTCGGGGCCTGTCCGCGTGTTGGATTATGTCAGCCAGAGTCTGGAACCCCTCAAACTATGGCTTGTTCGGTTGAGCATGCAGGGCAACAACGTGGAACTGGAAGGGCGAGCCCTTTCCAATGATGACATCGTGGAATTCGTCAACAACCTGCGCCGCACGGACTATTTCACCAACATCAGGTTATCGGAAAGTCGCTCGGTGCAAGAGAGCAAGATCAACGTGTATCAATTTAAACTCGGATTCGCATTGAAAGGCTGACATGGCCCTGTCCGGTCTCAACCTGGAATCTCTGCGCGCCGTTCCTCCGACTCAGAAGATCGCGTTGCTGGGGCTGGTCCTTGCCGGCATTGTCGTGGGGTTCTATTACTATATTGTCGAGCCCAAGAGCGTGGTCATCGCAGGACTGCAGGCCGAGATCGCCAAGTTGGATACCGACATTCAAACCTTGACCATCAAAGTCAAACACCTTGACGAGCTGATCGCCGCCAACAAACAGTTGGAGATCGATTTGGCCAAGAAAAAGGAACGGCTCCCGCCCGAGGAAGAGGCGGTCATGCTGCTCAAGCAACTGTCCGATCTCGGAGTCAAATTGGGTCTGGATATCAAGTTGTGGAAGCCTGGCGCGCAAACGGAGGATCCGTCCAAACTCTTCGTCAGGATGCCGGTCAGCGTGGAGGTAGCTGGTGGGTACCACACGGCGGCTCTGTTTTTCGATCGGATCAACAAATTGCCTCGAATCATCAGCGTCTCTGATCTCAAAATGGGTTCTCCGCGCATCGAACAGGGACGGGTGGTGACCCAGACGGTATTCGACCTTGTCGCCTTTGCCGCGCCGCAGGAAAAAAAAGAAACGCCGGCTGCCAAGAAGTAAAGCCGAACGCATGACACATGATCGATGGATTACGGAAAAGACGAGCGAAAGAAAAGAATTCCGTCGGAGATAGGTGTTCCCGGACGTTTGCGGTTGTCCTCGGCTGGGGGCTCGTCGTTTGTGTCGGTCCGTTCGGGTTCGATCATGCCTTATCGGAGGACGCAGCCGCAGCCCCGCACATGAGGCAGATGAACCAGATGAGGTCCGACTCGCTGAAAGTGACTCCGATGACGGATGTGCCGAGACAGGCGCCGAGCAGCGTTGCAGTGCAGCCAATCGAGCCGGCTGGATCGTCCGCGGAGCCTATGCTGCCGTCCGAGTCAGGAGGATTTTCGTATGACCCGTCGGGGCGGCGCGATCCCTTTGCTCCCATTGTGCAGCAGGAGCAGGGTATCGGCCTGGCTGATGAGAATTTGCCGCCGCTTCAACGAGTCAGCCTGACCGAATTGACCCTCATTGGAATTGTCTGGGGTGCACACGGATACACCGCAATGGTGCAGACACCTGACGGGAAGGGCTATGCGGTCCGACGCGGAACGCGCATCGGTCCGAATAACGGCGTGGTCAGCGCGATTACGGAGCGAGGCATCATTGTCCAGGAACGATTCACAGACATTTACGGAAAAAAGCAGGAGCGGGAGTACGTCAAGCTTCTGCATGCGAAAGAGGGCCGAGAATGAGCCGCATACGTCGCTGCTCACGAACTGTTCTGAGCTGGGTTGCCTTTTGGGCAATCGGGGGCCCTGTGCTTGCATTCGGTGGTACGGACACCGTCTCGGATGCGGCCGGTTCGCGCGGCGGCTTCTCGTTCGCCGATGCGAACGGTGGGGGATCGGGAGTTGCCGAGACGACGGGCGATGCGGAGTCGGCGGGATACAGTGTGGGAACGCCAATCCGGGTACGCGCGCAAGCCGGTGTCGTCGACAGGATCGAGGTGAAACGAAGTGAGGAGGAAATCACTGTGCTGGTCTCGGTCGACGGTCGGTTCCGGTATCGTGAACGGTTGATCGACGGCACGCGACTCATTCTGGATCTGGCTGACGTGGTATCGACTGTCCCGTTCCAGGTCCTGCCCGTCGATCACTGGCTCTTGAAACGGATCAGGATCGGTAACCATCCGGATAAGATTCGGCTGGTGTTTGATCTGTCTGAGCCGGTCCGTCATGACGTACGTCTCGAGAACGGGCGGATTGTCGTCAGGTTGATGAACCGGCCGAAATCGGCGGAACCTGCGGTTTCGGCTCCGTGGCTCATGATGGAGGGGAAGTCGGGCGCGCAGGGAGTTGGCACGTCGAGCGGAGTGTTCCAACCGGCTCTGTGGGTCGAGCGCGCCCCTCGCCGTGCGGTCGCACCACGTCTTGCGCAAATGGCGACCGAGCCGAATGACAAAGAAGGCAAAGAAAGCAGGGAATCTGACTTGGTGACCGGTCAGACCCGGTTTGTCGGCCGGAGAATCTCGCTTGATTTCCAACAGGCCGACATTACGAATGTACTGCGTCTCATCGCCGAAGTCAGCGGGTTCAACATCGTCGTGGGGGAAGGGGTCAAAGCGAAGGTCACGATGAAGCTGGTCAGCGTGCCCTGGGATCAGGCGTTGGACATGTTGCTGCGGATGAACGGCTTGGGCATGATCAAACAGGGTAACATCGTCTGGGTTGACACTTTGGCCAACATCGCCAAGCAACAAGACGATGAAGCGCGGGTCAAGGAATCCAAGACCAAAGCGGAGCCGTTGGTCACGCGGGTATTCTACATTCGCAACGTTAACGCCCAGGAGTTGATGACTTCGTTGCGACAGTATTTGAGTCCCCGGGGCACCATGAACGTTAACGTAGCCAGCAATGCGCTGGTGGTGAGGGATACCGAATCGCAGATGGTGGCCTTCAAGCAACTGGTGGAAGGGTTGGACTTGGAGTTACCGCAGGTACAGATCGAAGCCCGGATTGTTCAGGCTGATACCACCTATACCCGTTCCCTCGGTGTGCAGTGGGGAATCCAGAACGTGAACAAACTGGGTTCCTCCGCCGGAGTGGCCAGTTTCCGCAGCGGGAATACAGGGGCCTTCGGTGGCCAAACTTCGGATTTTCTGGTCAACCTGCCTGCGGCCGTGACCGGTCTTGCTGCCGTGCCCGCGGCAGGTTTCACGTTCGGCAAGATCGATCCCAAGGCCGACGGACCCTTACTCGATCTCCGACTCTCGGCGGGAGAGCTCCTTGGGTTGACCAAGGTGATTGCGGCGCCCAAGATCACGACACTGGACAAGCGTGAGGCGAAGATCGCACAGGGCGAATCGATTCCTTTCCAGACCACCTCACTGCAGGGGACCCAGACGACGTTTGTTGACGCTAACCTCGAACTGAACGTGACGCCGCAGATTACATCCCGCGACCCCAAAGAAGTCGGAAAACAGATTCTGCTGAAGGTTCGGGCGACTCGCAATGCGGTCGGCGCCAGGAGCAATCCCGCTGGCCCCAGCATTGATCGGCGCGAGGCCACCACCCAAGTCATGGTACGGGATGGAGAGACCATGGTCATCGGCGGCGTGTTCGTCGATACTCAGGAGAACAGGGTCGCGGGGGTCCCGTATTTGTCTAGGATTCCGGTTCTCGGGTGGCTTTTCAAGAGTAAGACCGAGAGCGTGTCGAAACAGGAACTGCTCATCTTCTTAACACCGACCATCGTCAAGAGTTCTTGACACCCGCCGTCGCCACGCGTTACAAGTCCCCCGGTAATTCATCATGTTGCGCTATTTGAACGGGGGCGAATCCCACGGTAAGTATCTCGTTGCCGTCCTGGAAGGCGTTCCCGCCGGGCTTCCGCTCACACCTGACATGATCAACCAGGACCTGGCCCGCCGCCAGAAGGGTTATGGCCGGGGGGGGCGCATGCGCGTGGAGGAAGACCGGGTCGAGTTCGCCTGCGGGGTGCGGAAAGGGCTGACCATCGGCAACCCGATCGGCCTGCTCATCGCGAACAAGGACTGGGAGAATTGGAAGGACGTCATGGCTGTCGAGCCGGGGCCGATTCCTCCGGAGAAGGTGGTTACCAGACCGAGACCCGGCCACGCCGATTTGGTCGGAGCCATCAAGTATGGTCATCGGGACATCCGGAACGTCCTCGAAAAAGCCAGTGCCCGGGAAACGGCGATTCGCGTGGCGGTCGGCGGAGTGGCCAAGGCGTTGCTCAGCCATTTCGGGATGCGGGTGGTCAGCTACACGGTGGAGATCGGCGGCATTGTCGCCAAACGATGCGACGATCCGATCGAAGCCTATGAACGGGCCGAGGCGTCGGAGGTCCGTTCACCGGACCCGGAGGCCGGCGTGAAAATGGTGGAGCAGATCAGAACGGCCAAACAACGGGGCGACACGCTTGGCGGAGTCTTCGAGGTCGTGGTCACGAATCCCCCAATCGGCCTGGGTTCCTACGCACAATGGGACCGGCGGCTCAGCGCTCGCCTGGCGATGGCGGCGATGAGCATCCAAGCTATGAAAGGGGTGGAGATCGGCATGGGGTTTGAGGCGGCCCGCCGTTTCGGATCGGAGGTCCACGACGAGATTTATTACGACCATATAGGCCGGGAGTTCGTCCGCAAGACCAACAACGCGGGTGGGTTGGAGGGCGGGATCACCAACGGCCAGCCCATCGTCCTTCGGGTGGCCATGAAGCCGATCTCGACTCTGTACAGTCCTAAAAAAAGCGTGGATATTGAAACCAAAGAGCCCTTCGATGCTGCGGTGGAACGTTCGGATATCTGCACCGTGCCGGCCGCCGGCGTGGTGGGAGAGGCGGTGGTCGCCTTCGAGATGGCCAATGCGCTGATCGAGAAGTTCGGCGGCGACAGTCTAGAAGAGATGAAGCGTAACTTCGACGCGTATCAGGCTTACGTAAAAGCCTTTTAGTTTCCCTCTGGGGTGTGCTACCATCCTCCCCATTTTGACCGCCTTTTCTCCGCTGAGACCGCGCTGTCGACCGTCGGATTTGCCGGTGGCAAGCGGCGGTGCGTCCTGCCGCAGACGATCGGACGGGCCGTGAACATTCCTGGATCGACCACCGTGGAGGCGCTCGGGAAGTACGAAGTGCGGGTCTCGCTCGCCGAGCGAAGCTACGACATCCTCATTGCGCGCGGATCGCTGCAAGAGATCGGGTTTGTCCTTAGCCGGCTCGGGCTCGCGGACACAGTCGGGATTGTTACAGACCGTCATGTGGCGGAACGGTATTTGACGCGGATTGTGCGCTCGGTCAAGGCAGCCGGCTTTCGGGTGCTGCCGATCATCCTGCCGGCGGGCGAACGGAGCAAGACGCTGCGGTCGGTGTCCAAGATCCTGGATGAACTGATCGCTGCCAGGTTCGAACGTCGGTCGGCCCTAATAGCCCTGGGGGGTGGCGTCATCGGGGATCTCACCGGTTTCGCCGCCGCGATCTATCTCCGAGGCATTCCTTTCATCCAGGTTCCCACGACCCTGGTTGCGCAGGTCGATTCCAGCATCGGGGGGAAAACCGGCGTCGACCATCCCCTTGGAAAAAATCTGATCGGTGCGTTCCACCAGCCGTTGGCGGTGCTCATCGATCCGGACACGTTGACAACGCTTCCCAAGCGGGAATGGGTGGCTGGGCTGGCTGAAGTGATCAAGTACGGCATGATCGCAGATGAAGCCTTTTTTGCCTATCTGGAAAAACACACCGAGGCGCTCTTGCGAAGGGAGTCGGGGCCGGTGGCACAGGTCATCAAGCGGTCGTGTGAAATCAAAGCGCAGGTGGTGGCGGAGGACGAACGGGAATCCGATCGCCGGCGGATTCTCAATTACGGACATACGATTGGCCATGCCTTGGAGGCCCTCGGAGGATACCGGTCGCTCCTTCACGGGGAAGCGGTGGCTATTGGGATGGTGCAAGAAGCCGATCTGGCCAGGCATCTCGGGATTTGCAGCCAGGAAGTCGTGGATCGCCTGCGGGGACTGGTGCGCGCCGCGGGTCTGCCTGATGCTATGCCCAAGGTGTCGTTCAATGCGCTCTGGCAGGCCTTGCAGCATGATAAGAAAGTGGCGGACGGAGAGGTCTACGGCGTATGGCCGGAGCAGGTAGGCCGGGTCAGGATCGCGCCCTTGGCGCGCGACGCCTGCCGGCGGTGGTTCGTCGGCCGGGGGCGAGAAGCGGAAGGTAAATGAAGTTCAAGCGCCGACAATCACTGGCTCAGTTGGAACAGGCTTTGCGCGAGAAAACGCGCGAGGTGGACGTGCTGCACCGCATCACGGAGTCCATCACCAACACGCTGGATCTGGAAGCGGTGCTCAAGCACATCGTCGAAGTAGTGGTCGAAGTGACCAAGGCCGATGCCTGTCTTTTGTATCTGCTTTCCGACAGCCGCGATGAATTGATCCTGCGGGCGTCGAAGAATCCCCATCCCAAACTGATCGGCCGCATCACGATCGGGCTCGGTGAGGGCATCACCGGATGGGTAGCGCGCGAACGGATGCGGGTGGTGATTCCCAGCAACGCGAGCGACGATCCGCGGTTCAAGTTCTTCCACAATCTGCCGGAGGACCGCTATCAGGCTTTCGTCTCGGTGCCGATCATGGCTAAGAAAGAGGTCGTGGGCGTCATCAATGTGCAGCACAAGCGGCCGAGACGCTATCGACCGGACGAGCTGGCGCTGCTCTCCACCATCGCCAACCAGGTTGGCGGGGCCATCGAAAACGCCAGGCTCTACGAACAGATGAAGCGCAAGGCGCTGCAACTGGAAACGTTGTCGCAGGTGTCCGAAACCGTCGCCTCGAATCGTTTGATCGAGGATGTCCTCCAACTCATCGTCACAATGACGGCGCAGATGATGAACTCGAAAATCTGTTCCATCATGCTGCTGGACGAGCCGACCGGGGAGTTGCGGATTGTGGCGACCCAGAGCCTGAGCGAGGCGTACCGCCGGAAGCCCAACCTCAAGATCGGGCAGAGCATCAGCGGACGGGCGGTCCAGGAACGCCGGCCCATTATCGTACCGGATGTCATCAAAGAACAGGACTACATGTATCCGGACATGGCCAGAAAAGAGGGCCTCTGTTCGCTACTTTCGGTGCCCATGATGATCCGCGACAAAGCCGTCGGTGTGATCAACAGCTACACCTCCGTGCCGCACAACTTCACGGCCGAGGAAGTAAAGCTCATGCAGGCGATCGCCAATCAGGCCGCCATTGCGATCGAACACACGACGTTGCTTGAAAAGTCGTTCGAGATGCAGGAGGCCCTCGCGGTCCGGAAGGTGGTCGAGCAGGCCAAGGGGTACCTGATGCGGTCGAAAAAATTGTCGGAAGAGGAGGCATTCCGGCTCATCCAACGGCGAAGCATGGATCTGAGGAAATCCATGCGGGAAATTGCGGAGGCGATCCTGCTGGCCGGCCAGATCGAAGACCGTGCCAGCGGAAACGGCTAACACAAGAGCGTTTTTTCGTATGCGGCTGTTTCGAATCGCCATGGTCAGATGAGCCCGACCGTCAGGGATGTGGAGGGGAATCTCCGGCGGATTGCCGACTGGTTGCGCGAGGCCAAAAAGCCGGCGCCGACTTGGTCGCCTTGCCCGAACTGGCCATCTGCGGCTATCCGCCGGAGGATTTGCTGCTCAAGCTGTTCACTGCGTGCAAGGGCGGCGACTCCGTCTCGTCCTCGCCGTAACGGCGCCGTTTGACCCGTTGGAGGAGGTCTACCGCGCCGGTGCTGGTGGTCCAGGACTAATCCCGGTGGATGCCCTGGGCGCAGCCAACGTGGTGGGACTCTTCATGCCTTCGCCCTACACGTCGCAGGAAAGCCGTGAGGACGTCGCCGAGCTGGCATCGCGCTTGCGCATCGAGGTCCGGACCATTCCGGATTACCGACGTTTGAGACCTACCTGCGCCTGTTGGCCCCCTGGGATAGTCACTAAGGTTGCCGGTCAGAGGGAGCCGGCCTTTTCTTTCCGGCTGGTGGGGGCGTGCCCACAGGGCCAGCGGGAGACTGATGGCGCAGGGTCTCCACCTCCTCCCACAGTTTTCGGATCTCATCAGCCTGCTGTGTGAGCAGTTCCTTCAGGGATTCGATTTCCGACTGACCAGGGGCCACTGAGCCGTGCGTTGCAGGTGGCATGACGGCGGGGAGTGAAGCGGGCGCGGCCTGAGTGCCGGATGGTGGGTCAGGTTGGTTCTTCAGGGCCCGGTAGTCAAGACTGATGGAGGGTAACCTGGCTTCCTGAAGCATCCAGGACTGTGGCACGCTGTTGCGGTGTTGAGCAGAGGGATGGAGGAACGACAGCTCCACGCTGTCCAGGGGGACGGGCGGCTTGGCGTTCCGTAGCTCGTAACGGGCCAGCGTGACATGCAGGAACGCACGGTCCGCGAACATGGTGCCCTCGACCCGCCCTCCATGGTCGGAAAGGACCAGAAATCCAATCCGCTGATCTGGGGCCGCTCGGGACAGGGCGGCGCCGATCAAGGGGGCCAGAAAGGTGACGTCCTCGTCCGTGAAAAGAGGAATCAAGAGCGGACGTCCTTCGTGCGCGGCTGATGGGTCCGGACCGACCCGTAGCCCCGTGAGGGCGCGGGCGAGAAGCTCGGGCGGGAGTGCGATGGGATGGGCAGCCTGAAAGGCTCCGATCGGGCCGCTGAATTTGGCGGTGGCCCCTCGCGAAGGCAGCCGTTCGAGATAGACCGCGCCGCGCGGCCCCTCGCCGATCGTCGTGTGTTCTAATGCGGATGCGCATGCCGCCGACAGCGCGCAGGCCATCGGTATGATCACGAGGGGCCATCGCCTCGAGCTCGCGCGGTGCTCAGAGCTCATCGGCATCTCCGTCCGATTCGCCTCATCACAGCGACCGCAGTCTATCACACAGCGGGCATACCGGGCATCACATGAGCGGATACCTGTTCTGCTACAAAGCTCTTGACTTCACGCCCGCGTGATGGTAGGAAGCGACCGAATTTTCTGGGACAACGGCGTCCCAGGAACGGCGCGCGAAAGGACAACGACGTCCTCCCGCCCCTAAGCGAGGCGGAGGACGTTTTTTTTTGCGCGCCGCCGGGCACTCAGAGCCGACAAACCGCGGATGAGGTAACGCCGTGGATGTGGACCACCGCGATACCCCGTCAGATTTTCACCTCATGCGGAAGGAGGACGCATGATGAAGACATGGGACTGTGTGCGACGCTTCCTGGTTGGGACGTCGCTAGTACCGGTATGCATGACCGTCTTATTTGCTGGGCTGGCAGCGGCGGAAGACGACCTGATGGACACGAGCAAGCATCCGACGTCGGTCACGATGGCCCTGCAGGCGGACACCTTCTTCGGGTTCAACCCGTCGGTCTACGGGACATATGGGTTGACCAAGGACATGGCCTTTGCGTTTAACACGACCTACTGGACGGATATTCAGGGACTGGGCGTGCACGATTCGAACCCCTGGCTCGAACTGGACATCGGGCTGAACATGACCTTTCTCGATAAGCGTCTCTCCATCACCCCGATGATCGGCACGGTGCATGGCCAATTGCTTTCATCTCGGGGCGGGGCCTTCCCCAAGGGGGGCGGCAGCCGGGCGGAGCGGTCCACGGCCTTCGACGGCTGGGTGCCCAGCATCACGATCAACTACCTGGACTCGCGCTTCGAGGGCGAGTTCTACATGGGGTACTACAAGGCAGGCCGGAGCGAAGGCGGGCAGGGTGGAGCGGGCGGAGGAACACCGAATCCGACCCAGTGCGCCCAGGAAATCGGCCCCTGTACCTCCGGCAATCGCGGCACCTGGGACTTTCTGCATTACTGGGCCAACGCCGGCTATCGCGTCAACAGCATGATCTCAATCGGCGTCCATTATGAGCACTTGCTGACCACGCGCGACAGTAGCGCGCCGGGGGCGCAACAGGATTACTACCGGTGGATCGGCCCGTACGTGGAGGTGAAGCTGCCGGGGAGCATGGCCTTACGGTTTACGACCGGCAAGGATCTGACCGACAACGAGGATTTCTACAAGATTAAGTTTACGAAGACGTTCTAGGCAGGAAGCAATTGGCGGTCGCGGGCGGCGTCCGGCTGGGCCGGATGCCGCCCGCACTCGAACCGTGCGCACCGAATGTGGCTGCGCATGGAAGGAGGCGATTGTGTCGGGAGGACGAAGGCGGAAGATAGGGCTCCTTTGTAGTGTCATGTGCATGGCGGCGCTGATGGCGGCCGTTCCGGTCTGGGCGCAGGCGCCCGGGGCACCTGCACCCGCTGGTCCCAAAATCGATACAGGGGACACGGCCTGGGTGTTGATCTCGTCGGCGCTCGTGCTGGCCATGGTGGTGCCAGGGCTCGCCCTGTTCTACGGGGGACTGGTTCGCAGCAAAAACGTGCTCGGCACCATCATGCACAGTCTGGTCATCCTGTGTCTCGTGAGTGTGATCTGGATTCTGTTCGGGTACAGTCTGGCGTTCGGACCTGACAAGGGCGGATTCATCGGAGGACTGGAATGGCTGGCATTGTCCGGCGTGGGGACGGATCCGCACCCCACGTACGGGTCAACTGTGCCCCATCAGGCCTTCATGGCCTTCCAGATGATGTTTGCGGCGATCACGCCCGCGCTCATCACTGGCGCCTGCGCGGAGCGCATGCGTTTTGCGGCCCTGCTCCTGTTCAGCGCGCTCTGGCTTGTCTTGATCTACTGCCCGATCGCCCATTGGCTGTGGGGCGGCGGGTGGCTGGGGAAGATGGGTGCCTTGGATTTCGCGGGCGGTGCGGTGGTCCATATCAGCTCTGGCATCAGTGCGTTGGCCTGCGCGCTGGTACTCGGACACCGCCGAGGGTATGGTACCGAGTATATGGCTCCCCACAACCTGCCGATGGTGCTCCTCGGGACGGGGCTCCTGTGGTTCGGCTGGTTCGGGTTCAACGCGGGCAGCGCGCTTGGTGCAAACGGACTGGCCGCCAGTGCGTTCATCGCTACGCATACCGCTGCGGCGACCGCCGCGCTAACGTGGATGGTGGTCGAATGGATTCACCGGGGACGGCCGACGGTCCTGGGAGCGGCAAGCGGCGCGGTGGCCGGGTTGGCGACCGTGACGCCCGGGGCTGGCTTTGTCGGGCCGTTTGCGGCCCTTCTCATTGGAGCGATGGCCGGATTCTTGTGCTATTTCGCGGTCGTCTGGAAGGGGAAATTTGGCTATGACGACTCGCTCGATGTGGTGGGCATCCACGGGGTCGGCGGCGTGACGGGAGTTCTTGCGACGGGCCTGTTTGCATCGAAGGCGGTCAACGCTGCCGGAGCCGACGGCCTCTTCTTCGGAAATCCGACTCAGTTTGGAGTCCAGGCACTTGCCGTGGCGGCAGTGGTGGTGTTTTCGTTCGTGGGCACGTATCTCATTCTGAAGCTTGTGAATGGGGTAATGGGATTGCGTGTGACGCCCGAAGACGAAGCGCTCGGATTGGATCTCAGCCAGCACAATGAACGGGCGTACTCGTAAACGAGACGAGGGGCGATGGGCCATAGGCGATGGGAGAACCGGGGAGGAGGCGTCTTTTTGTCTAGAGCCGATAGCCTCGTGCCCCTAGCCCAAGAGGAGCGGATATGAAACTCATTGAGGCGATCATCAAGCCCTTCAAGCTGGACGAGGTCAAGGATGCGCTGCTGGAAATCGGTGTGCAGGGCATGACCGTGACCGAGGTCAAGGGATTTGGCCGGCAGAAGGGCCACAAAGAGACTTATCGGGGGACGGAGTATACGATCGAGTTCGTGCCGAAGGTCAAGATCGAGGTGGCGGTGACCGATGCGCAGGTGCCAAAGGTGTTGGAAGCCATCACACGCGCGGCCAAGACTGGCAGCATCGGGGATGGGAAGATTTTCGTGAGGGATTTGAGCGCCGTGGTCCGTATCCGCACGGGAGAATCCGGAGAGAGCGCCCTCTAGCGACCATGCGGGACACTATGAAGATGCAGAGTTCAGCTCTGGCCGAGCGCCGCGAGGTAATCCATCAACGCCTGCTCGACGGAGCCTCCGGCACCGAGATCATGGATGCGCTCACGGAACTGGTTGATGGACTGATCATCGGCCGGTACCGGAACGGCTTGCGGCAATTGGGTGAAGCGGCCGAGACGGTTGCCAGCCAGTCCTGCGATCAGGTCCGGTACGATCAGGACAGTCATGCAGCTACTACTTCGTAGATTCCGATGAAGGAATCTGGAATGTAGTACGGATGGCGTGAATCTGGGTTCGAAACCCAGGCACAAGGAAGACTACTTCCCGGTGGCTCCGACCGACACGCAGCAGGATATCCGAAGCGAAATGATCCTGGAGGTGCAGAAAGCCGGGATCCCGATCGAGAAACACCACCCTAAAGTGGAGACCGCTGGCCAGGCCGAAATTGATCTGCGGTTCGATTCCCTCTCGTGAACATGGCCGACACGATGATGTACAAGGACGTCGTCAAGGACGTCGCGAGGCGGCACCACCAACTCCTCCACGCGGCTGACGCCTGGGTTCGAGGCGCCGGTCATGCTGGCTGCTCCAGCCGGAATCGCTCGGCTGGCATTCGCATTCCGATGTACCCGCCGAGTCCGAAGGCCAAGCAGATCGAGGTCCGGTTTCCCGATCCCGTCTGCAACTCCTACCTCGCGTTTGCCGCGAGGCTTATGGCGAGACTGGATGGAATTGAAAAAACAAGATTGATCCAGGCGATCCGATGGATAGGGATCTGTACGATCCGGATCCGAAAGGGGCGGCGCGGATTCCGACCATGCCGGGCAGCCCGGACGAGGCGCTTCGGAGTTTTTGCTCAAAGGCGGCGTGTTCACGGAAGATCTGATCGAGACGTGGATCAACTACAAGCGGACATGCGAGGTGGATTTCCCATCCGGCTCCGCCCGCATCCGTACGAGTTTTTCTTGTATTGTGTAACCGCGAGTCGTCATGTCTCAGCGTTCAGCAGCACCAAGGCTGAGCGCTGAGGGCTGGTAGTTGGGAAGGCCCGACAACGTCCTCGGGCTGCGGGCTGGCAAGGACGCCAGTGCCGTTGGGGAAGTCGCAAGGGCTTCCGCCGGCGGATGCTGGCGCCTTTGTTTTTGACGCGAAGGGGGACAAGTAGGAGGGACCAAATAAGGAATGCGAAGAGAGCCAGCGGAACACTGAGGCGCGAGGCACGGGCTCATCCCATCGAGAAGGGAGCTGTGGCACTTGCCGTCTGTGGTGCCGCGAAAGTATTGAAATGGATTTCCCTGTAAAAGGGAGATTTGACAGTCCCACGGTTCAGGTGCTATCCTGGCCACGCTTTAGGGGGAGACAACGGCGTCTCCCTTCAATGTGGTCGGAGGACAATGACGTCCTTGGTCCCGGAGCGGGATTGAGGGCGTTTTTTTTTGGGGAAGCCGCCAGGTCCAAGTTGGCAGCTTATTGCCATGCGTTCCTTTCGTATCGCCATGGTCCAGATGAATCCTACGGTGGGTGATCTGGACGGCAACGTCAAACGGATCGTTGGGTGGCTCCGCGAAGCCAGAAAGGCCAAAGCGGATCTGGTGGCTTTCCCCGAATTGGCGGTAACGGGCTATCCGCCCGAAGATCTCTTATTGAAACCTCGCTTCGTCGAGGACAATCGTCTGGCGCTGCAAGAAGTGGTTCGGGAATGCCGGGATATTGCCGCGGTCGTAGGATACGTGGGGCAGGGCGGGGCGTCGGAGCACAAGAGCCTCTCGCCAATGGTTGTCCCGGCCAGCCGGCACGAACTTTACAACGCCGCCGCTGTCATCGTGGATCAGCGTGTGGTCGCAACCTACAGCAAATGGTTCCTGCCGAACTACGGCGTGTTCGACGAGAGCCGATATTTTCATCCTGGTCGGCGCCTTCCCATCGTGACGCTGAACGGCACCGTCTTGGGGGTGAACATTTGTGAGGATATCTGGCTGCCGGAAGGACCGACTAGGATTCAGGCGTGGGCCGGCGCGGAGGTGATCGTCAATATCAACGCTTCCCCCTTTCATGTGGGCAAGAGCCGGTACCGAGAACAGATGCTGGCCACCCGGGCCCGCGAAAACGGTGTGATCCTGACGTACACCAACACCGTCGGTGGGCAGGACGAGCTGGTGTTTGACGGGAACAGTCTGATTCTGGATCAAACGGGCGAGGTGATCGCGCGGGGCAAGGCGTTCGAGGAGGACCTTTTGGTTGCCGATCTCAACGTTGAGGCGGTGGCCCGGTTCCGGATGGCGCATGGCCGGAGGAAGGCGGCTGGGAAATTCGCTTCGGTGATCGACCGAGTCGATCTTACGATGCCGACCGCCAGCCGGAAGCGGGTGCCCGTCGTTCCGCCGTTGGCGACGCCGCTCGATTCGATCGAAGAGGTCTATCGGGCTTTGACGCTGGGCGTGCGCGATTATGTGCGCAAGAACGGGTTCAGGCGCGTGGTAATCGGGCTCAGCGGGGGCGTGGATTCGGCGTTGACGGCGGTGATCGCGGTAGATGCGCTGGGGCCGGCCAACGTGCTGGGTGTCTTCATGCCGTCGCCGTACACCTCCAGAGAAAGCCGCGAGGATGTCGCTGATCTGGTCCGGCGGCTGGGCATCGCGCTGTGGACGATTCCCATCACCGGACCGTTCCGATCCTACCTGAGAGCACTGGCGCCGGTCTTTGGAGACCGGCCCGCCGACACGACGGAAGAAAATTTGCAGGCCAGGATCCGGGGCAACATCCTGATGGCGTTCTCCAACAAGTTCGGACATCTCGTCCTGACCACTGGCAACAAGAGCGAAATGAGTGTTGGGTACGCCACGCTGTACGGGGACATGGCCGGCGGCTTTGCGGTGATCAAAGACGTACCCAAGACGATGGTGTACGAACTGGCGCGGCTGCGCAATCGCCGGGGCGAGCGTGCGGTGATTCCCAAACGGATCCTCGATCGTCCGCCGACGGCCGAGCTGAAACCCGACCAGAAGGATGAAGACACGCTGCCTCCTTATGCGACGCTGGATCCGATCTTGAAAGCCTATGTGGAGGAGGATCGGTCGCTCGAAGAGATCGTCGCCATGGGGTTCGACCGCGAGACCGTCGCGCGGGTTATCGGAATGGTGGATCGCAGCGAATACAAGCGGCGTCAGGCGCCGATCGGGATCAAGATCACGCACCGGGCGTTCGGCAAGGATCGGCGGATGCCGATCACCAACGGATACCGGAGCATGTGACCTCCGCCGGTCGACAATGATCCGATCGCCGGTGGGTACCAAGAGGGAGGCGCTGGTGGAAACACGAAATCGGTGCGGGGTGCTGATCGCGGGAGGCGTCATCGGTTTTCTGGAGGGAGCAGCCGATGTATGGGCGCAAGGTGCTGTGCCCGCTGCGAGAGGAATCGACAGTGGAGACACGGCCTGGATGTTGACCGCGTCCGCTCTGGGACTGGCAATGATCGCGCCAGGCATCACCTTCTTCTCCGGCCGGTTGGTCCGCAGCAAGAATGTGATCGGCACGATGGTGCAAAGCTTCGCCATCCTGTGCGCGGTCAGTCTCATCTGGGTGATTTGCGGTTGCAGCCTCGCCTTCGGGCCGGACCGCGGCGGAGTGATCGGCGGACTCGATTGGGCTGGTCTGAGCGGTGTCGGGGCGACGCCCAATCCGGCTTACGGTCCGGCAATTCCGCACACGGCCTTCATACTGTTCCAATTGCTGTTCGCCTCGTTCACCTCAGCGTTGATCATCGGCGCTTTCGCCGAGCGGATGAAATTCCGCGCGATGTTGGCGTTCGCGGTGCTGTGGTCGCTGTTCGTGTATGCGCCCCTAGCCCATTGGATCTGGGGCGGAGGGTGGCTGAGCAAACTGGGCACCGTCGATTTCGCCGGAGGGACCGTCGTCCACATCGGATCCGGGTTGAGCGCGCTGGCCTGTGCGCTGGTCGTGGGGCAGCGGCGTGGGTGGCGACCGGCGGATTATATAGCCCCCCACAACCTTCCGTATGGACTCCTCGGCGCGGGCCTGCTCTGGGTTGGATGGTTTGGGTTCAACGGCGGGAGCGCGAGGGGCGCCAATGCGGCGGCGGTCAATGCACTGGTGGTCACGCACCTGACGGCGGCGACTACCGCTCTTTCCTGGATGATCGTCGAATGGCAACGTCGCGGCAAACCCACTGTTCTTGGGGTGGCCAGCGGCGCCGTTGCTGGCCTGGCCACATCTATAGCCGGCGCCGGGTTCGTCGGTCCGAACGCCGCGATCCTGATTGGTCTGGCCGTGGGAGGCTGCTCCTATCTGGTGATTGTGTGGAAGGGACGGATCGGCTATGATGACACCCTTGACGTCGTCGGGACGCACGGCATCGGAGGTGGGCTAGGGACGTTAGCGGTGGAGGCGCGTCCAAGGCGATCAATCCTGTCAGGACGGACGGTCTGTTCTTTGGCAATTCCTCCCAGTTGGTCGCTCAAACCGTGGTGTCGGCCGCAGTGTGCAGTTTCGTCGGCTCCTACGTCATTCTGAAGTTGATCGAGAACGTGATGGGGCTGCGCGTCTCGCAGGAAGAAGCCATTGGACTGGATCTGACACAACACAACGAACGGGCGTATTCGTGATGAGGAGCGAATAGCAAGCAGCGAATAGCGCATAGGGAAGCGCGGAGAGCAAACCGGCGACATGTCGGCGGTGATTCGCTGCTTGCTGAGGGAGATGTTATGAAGCTGATTGAAGCGATCATCAAGCCGTTCAAACTGGATGAAGTGAAGGATGCGCTCCTCGAGATTGGCATTCAGGGGATGACGGTGACCGAGGTCAAGGGATTCGGCCGGCAGAAGGGCCACAAAGAGACGTACCGCGGCACGGAGTACACGATCGAGTTCGTGCCCAAGGTGAAGATCGAGATTGCGGTGACGGACAGCCAGGTTCCTCGCGTGATCGAGACGATCGCCCGGACGGCCAGAACCGGCAGCATCGGCGACGGCAAGATCTTCGTGCGGGACCTGAGCGCGGCGGTCCGCATCAGAACGGGCGAAACGGGGGAAAGCGCATTGTGAAATCCGTTCCAGCACACGATTCCTTCCTCAACGTTCTGGGGGACGGTGAGGTTGAGAGCGTCGGGACGATGTTGGCCGAGCACCGCCGCGCCATCCACCAGCGATTGGAAGAGGGCGCCTCCGGTGTCGAAGTAGTCTCGGCGATTACCGATCTGATGGATGGCCTCATCGCCGGACGGTACCGGAATGCGGTGCGCAAGGGCGGGGAGGACTTCGCTCTGGCCGGCTTCCAACACTGCTGTCTGGTCGCACTAGGCGGGTACGGCCGCCGGGAGCTCGCGCCCCATTCGGACATTGATCTTATGTTTCTGTTCCGGCCGGAAGCGGACCGTGTGGTGCCGGAATTGGTCCGCCGCGTGCTGCACCCACTGTGGGATGTCGGTTTGCAAGTGGGTCACAGCGTGCGGACGATCCAGGATTGCGTCGAACTGGCCGCATCGGATTTGACGATCCGGACCTCCTTGATGGAAGCGCGGTTCCTGGCTGGCAGTCCCGAACTGTTTCAGGAATTCCACGGGAAGTATTTCCGCAAGGTGGTGTCGAAAGGCACGGACGCCTATCTGGAGCGCAAGCTCGCTGAACGACGGCGTGAGTACGAAAAGTTCGGCGAAACGGTGTATTTACTGGAGCCCAACGTCAAGAAAAGCAAAGGCGGGTTGCGGGACCTGCACATGCTGCAATGGGCAGGAATGGCCCGCTTTCATGCGCCGACGGTCCGCGAACTGTCTGACCGCGGCCTGATCTCCCGGGAGGATTACGCGGCGTTGTGCGACGCCCGGGAATTTCTTTGGCGTACGAGGGCCTTCATGCATTTTCGAGCTGGAATGGCGCAGGAGATCCTGACGTTCGATGAACAGGTCTGGTTGGCCGAAAAGTTCGGATTCCGCGACAAGCCGAACTTGCTGGCCGTCGAGCAGTTCATGCAACAGTATTACCGCCACACGATGGGGTTGCATGAGCGGTGCATGCGGTTTGTAGACCGCTGTCGCCGCGTGCCGTTCCGGCAGCGACTGGTCCGGATCCTGCCGGCGCCCCGCGTGGAGGAGGATTTTGTCGTGATCGGCGGCGCGCTCGGCGTCCGCGCCGAGCGGCGGACTCGTGTGTTGAACAGCCCCGTGAAGCTGTTGCGGCTGTTCGATCTGGCGCGGGAAAGGCGGCTGGCGCTCGACCCGTCTTTGCTGGAGGACATCCATCGCCATGCCGGGCACCTGCCGGGCGAAGCGTTTCGCACGCCCGACGTCAGCCGGAGCTTTGCGCGTATTCTGTCCGGTCCCGGAGCGGCGCAGACGTTGCAGGCTATGCACCGAGCGTCTCTGCTGGAGAAACTGATCCCCGCCTTCGCGACGGTGCGCGGCCTGATGCAGTTCAACCAGTATCACAAGTACACGGTGGACGAGCACAGTCTGTTGGCTGTGGCGAAGGCCGAAGCGTTAGAGCAGGATCAGGGAATGCTGGGCGATGTCTACCGGCAAATCAAGCGCAAGGACATCCTGCACCTGGCCGTGCTGCTTCACGATTTGGGCAAGGGCCGTGAGGAAGATCACTGCGAAGTCGGAAGAAAGATCGCGGAGGATGCGGCGGCGCTGCTCGGGTTCGACGAGCAGGAGACGCGCACGCTGGTCTTCCTAGTGCACCGGCATCTGCTCATGGCCCACACGGCGTTTCGGCGCGATCCTTACGACGAGAAGGTGCTGCTGCTGTTCGCCCGTGAAGTGGGGACGCCCGAAGTGCTACAGAAAATGCTGATTCTCACAGCGGCCGATATTGCCGCGGTGGGTCCTGGCATGTTGACAAAGTGGAAGGAGTCGCTGTTGATCGAGCTCTATCTGCGGACGATGCCGGAAGTCTCGGGCGAACGGGGGACGGCGGACGAGCCGGAGCGGTGGAAATGGGTGGTGAGCGAGGTGGCGCACCAGGCCTCGCTCGTGGGGCTGCACGCCGTGGCTTCCGACTGGGTCGAAGCGCAACTGCGACAATTTCCCCTGCGGTATGTCTATGGCACGCCGCCAAATCGCATTGCGGCCCATCTGGTGGCGATCAGCCGGCTCAAGGAAGGGCAGGTGTTGGTGGAGGCCGAGTTCAATCCGTCGCTGGGCACCTGTGAGTATGCGGTGGTGACGTTCAACGATCTGATCCCTGGGGTGTTTTCCAAGATCGCCGGCGTCATGGCGGCCAGCGGGCTGCAGATTCTTGACGCGCAGATTCTCACTCGCCACGATGGCGTCGTCGTCGACACGTTCCAGGTGGCCGATCTGGACTACAACGGTGCGCCGCCGCCTGAGCGACTGCAAGCGATCAGCCGCACCATCGTCGCGGCGTTAAAGGGCGAGGTGCGGATCGACGAGTTGATGCGGCGCAGCGCCAGGATCTCGTCGAGCCGACCGTTTCCGTCCAACCGGCAGCCGACCGAAGTGCGGGTCGACAACGAGACGTCCGACCGCTTCACGATCATCGATGTGTTTGCAGATGACCGTCAGGGCCTGCTGTACGTCATCACCAACGCACTCTTCCGGCTCAACCTGTCGGTGCACGCGGCCCGTATTTCCACGCGGCTCGATCAGGTCGCCGACGTGTTTTACGTGACGGACCTGCAAGGCCGGAAGATCGAGGACCACGCTCACTTGGAGGCCATTCGCGCTGCGGTGGAGGCGGAGATCGAAGCGTTCCTCAGCAAGAAGGTCGCATAAGTACCGGCGGCGGCTGCGCCGACGAGTTCGGCGCAGCCTTCTCAACGAAGGAGGAAAGAGCATGAATGTGCGAGAGGTTTTGGAATTTGCGAAGAAACATAAAGTATTGGTGGTGGATCTCAAGTTCTGCGACCTGTTGGGGACGTGGCAGCACTTCTCGATTCCGGTCGAGGAACTGAACGAAGACCTCTTCAAGGACGGATCGGGATTCGATGGGTCGTCGATCCGTGGGTGGAAGGCGATCCAGAACAGCGACATGTTGGCGATCCCAGACCCGGCCACGGCCTGTCTGGACCCGTTTGCCGCCGTGCCGACCTTGAGCTTGGTCTGCAATGTGGTCGATCCGATCACACGCGAGAATTATGACCGCGATCCGCGGTTCATCGCGCAGAAGGCGGAGAAATATTTGCAGAGCACGAAGATTGGCGACACCTCTTACTGGGGACCGGAAGCCGAATTCTTCATCTTCGATCACGCTCGCTACGATCAGAACAGCCACAGCGGGTACTATTTCATCGATTCCGACGAGGGGATCTGGAACGCGGGTAAGGAAGGCGTCAATCTCGGTTCGAAGCCCAGGCATAAGGAAGGTTACTTTCCCGTGGCGCCGACCGACACGCACCAGGACATCCGCAGCGAAATGATCTTGGAGATGCAAAAGGTCGGCATGCTGGTTGAAAAACATCATCATGAAGTCGCCACGGCGGGCCAGGCGGAGATCGACATCCGTTTCGACACGCTGGTCAACATGGCCGATAAGATGATGATGTATAAATACATCGTGAAGAACGTCGCGCGACGCCACAACAAAACGGTAACCTTCATGCCGAAGCCTATCTTTGGCGACAATGGGTCCGGCATGCATACGCACCAAAGCCTCTGGAAGGAGGGCAAGCCGCTGTTCGCGGGTAAGGAGTACGCCGGCATCTCCCAGACGTGCCTGTATTACATCGGCGGCATTCTAAAGCATGCGAAAGCGCTCGCCGCGTTCACCAATCCGACGACGAATTCCTACAAGCGGCTCACGCCGGGCTTTGAAGCGCCGGTACTGCTGGCCTATTCGAGCCGCAACCGGTCGGCGGGCATCCGCATCCCAATGTATTCGCCCAGTCCCAAGGCCAAGCGGATCGAAGTGCGGTTCCCCGATCCGGCTTGCAATCCCTATCTTGCGTTCGCCGCCATGTTGATGGCGGGACTGGACGGGATCGAGAACAAGATCAACCCGGGCGAACCGGCGGACAAGGACCTGTACGATTTGGAACCCAAGGAGGCGGCGAAGATTCCGACCATGCCGGGCAGTCTGGACGAGGCGCTCAACAATCTGGAGCGCGATCACCAGTTCCTGCTTAAGGGCGGTGTGTTCAGTGAGGATTTCATCGAGACCTGGATCAATTATAAGCGGAGCAAAGAAGTTGACCAACTCCGCCTGCGACCCCATCCGTACGAATATTTCATGTATTACGACGTGTAGGCGAATACACCAACGGTATCTGGCGAACACCCAAACCGATCGCAGAACGCAACGCAAAGGAGTGTGGTCGCTGAAAGACTGACGGCTGTTTGGTATTCGCGGAACTGAAGCCCGACAACGTCGTCGGGCGGGACGCCGGTTGTGTGTGACGAGACCGGCGCAATGGCAAAGGCGCCAACCGCCATGGGTCTGTCAGAAGGGGAGGTGTGGCGCCTTTTTGTTTGTCGGCCAAGCTTGGCCGACGGGATCATACTGGTGGATACATGGTGAGTGTAACTGATCTGGCCGAGGAAGAACGGTTGCGGGAAGAGGTGGCCGCGCTCGAGGCGATTGAAGCGGTGCTGGCCGGCGCAGGCACGCTTCAGCAGAAACTGACACGGGCGCTCGATTTGACGCGGGACCGTCTCCGGCACCTTCGTGCGCAAATGTTTCCGGAAGGCGAATCCGGTGAATCACCCTTGACCCAGGAATCAGGCTTCGCCAGCCTCGTCGGAAAGAGTCCGGCCATGCTGGAGGTCTACCAGGCGATCAGGCGGGTGAGCCACAGCCAAGCGACCGTGTTGCTGCGCGGCGAGAGCGGAACCGGCAAAGAGCTGGTGGCGAAGGCTATCCACGTGGAAGGGCCGCGGGCTGGCGGTCCGTTCATCCGGCTCCACTGCGCGGCGTTGACCGAGACGCTGTTGGAAAGTGAGTTGTTCGGCCATGAGCGGGGTGCTTTCACAGGCGCAGTCGAGACGCGCAAAGGACGCTTCGAGCAGGCGGACGGCGGGACCCTGTTTTTGGACGAGATTGGCGACATCCCGTTGACGACGCAGGTGAAGCTGCTGCGAGTGTTGCAGGAGCGCTGTTTCGAACGGGTCGGCGGCAATCAGTCGATCTCGGTGGATGTGCGAGTGATCGCCGCGACGCACCGGGATCTGGAGGCCATGGTGCGGAGCGGTGCGTTCCGGGAGGACTTGTATTATCGACTGAACGTCGTGCCGATCACGCTGCCCCCCCTGCGCGAGCGCGCCGAGGACGTGCCGTTGCTGATCAATCACTTTCTGGCCCGCTTCAACCGCGAGAACCGGCGGCAGGTGTCCCTGGGGGACGATCTTCTGGCCTTGATGTCCAGCTATCACTGGCCGGGCAACGTCCGGGAACTCCAGAACTGCGTGGAACGGCTGGTCGTGATGGCGGAGCGGGACCGGATGACCATCGACACTGTACCGCCGTCGCTGCGGGGCTATTTCGCAGACATGCGACACGTGGCGCGGGAGGAGCGCAGCGGCGGGACTCTGGTGGGCAAAGAGTGGCTCCCGCTAGCAGAGAGCTTGCAGGAGATCGAGCGCCAAAGGCTTCTGGAGGCGCTGGAGCGGACCGGGTGGGTCCAGGCAAGGGCTGCGCGGGCGTTGGGACTGACGCCGCGGCAGGTCGCGTACAAGATGAAGAAGTACGGGATCCGTGGGCCATGAAACCAGCGGCGGAATGACGAAGATCGAATGATCGGGGAAAAACGGACCGGTAAGGGAAGGAGGAGGCGATGAGGTCGACATCGTCGCCCGAGCAATATTTCGAGCGGACCGTCGAAGAGTCGGTGGTCGAAGCCGTGTTGTGCGCGGCTGAGCCGTCCAGGCGGCAGTTTCTGGCTGGCATGGGGAGCGCTGCGCTGACCGCGCTGATTGCGGAGGTTTTTCCACTGACCGAACTGAAAGCCTTCGCAGCCGATCCGGCTGGGAAGCCGGAAAAAAGGATGTGAGCATCGGCTTCATCCCCATCACCTGCGGCACGCCCATCATCATGGCCGAGCCGCTGGGGTTTTATAAAAAGCACGGGCTGAACGCCTCGGTGAAGCGCGCGGCGGGATGGGCCATGATCCGCGATTGGGCCGTCAACAAGGAAGTCGATGCAGCGCACATGTTGGCGCCCATGCCGCTGGCTATCACCCTGGGTGCCGGCTCGATGGCCACACCGATCTACATGCCGGCGGTGGAAAACATCAACGGACAGGCGATCACGCTGCACATCAAGCACAAGCACGTGAAGACTGCGGCGGACATGAAAGGGTTCCGGTTTTGCGTCCCGTCCGACTACTCCATGCACAATGACCTGCTCCGCTATTTCCTAGCGGAAGGCGGGATCCATCTGGACAAGGACGTGCAGATCCGCGTGGTGCCGTCGCCGGAAATGGTTGCTAACCAGAAGGCCGGCAACGTGGACGGGTATCTTGGACCAGATCCCTTCAACCAGCGCGCGGTCTACGAACACGTCGGATTCATTTACAAGCTGTCCAAAGAGATCTGGGATCGGCATCCGTGCTGTGCCTTCGCGGTGACAAAGGAGTTCGCTTCCGCCTTTCCCAACACGTTTCTTGCCCTCGGGCGGGCCATCGTCGACGCGACCCACTACGCCTCCAACCCGATGCACCGTAAGGAAATTGCGACGTCGATCGCTCCGGCGAATTACTTGAACCAGCCCGTTACCGTGCTGGAGCAGGTGTTGACCGGCACCTACGCCGACGGGTTAGCAAGATTCAGAACATTCCGGACCGCATCGACTTCGATCCTTATCCGTGGCATTCGATGGCGATCTGGATTTTGACGCAGATGAAACGGTGGGGCCATCTCAAAGGCGAAATCAACTACGAGGCGGTCGCCGAACAAGTGTACCTGGCCTCGGGATGCGACAAGATCGTGAAGGAATTGGGTTATCCGACACACCAATCGACCATGATGAAACACACGATTGTGGGCTGCGTTTTCGATCCCGATCAACCGAAAGTGTGTGTGAAGAGCTTCAAAATTCACAGCATGGTCTCAAGGTAGCGGGTGAGACCGCTTCAACGAAGGGGGAGAGGACGCTGGGAAACAAGAAAGTCGGAGAGGAATGGCGTGGCACTTGTTCGCGCTGCGGCCGTCGTTTGATCCGCGAGGGTTGACCGAGGAGCCACTCCAATTGATGGAATTCAATGGGGACATCATCAGTTGGAAAACGGAACCTACATCTGCGGTTTATCGGTTCGCCTGTGGATTTCTCGCCGCGTCAGTTGTGGCAATCGTTCTCGGCGTCGTGTTGGGGCTTATCCGTGTGCTGTTCCGGGCGATCAATCCGTATATCCAGCTTCTCAAGCCGATCTCGCCTCTGGCCCGCAAAAAGAGAACCTCCATGTGGCTGCGATGCTGCCACTTCTTGGTTCAAGCGGCTGTTCAAGGTCATCTTGCCTTGCGCGGCATCGACGATCGTGAACGGGCTTTGCATCTCGTTCAGGAGCGCATTGGTGGCGGTGGTGCCGGCTGCGATGTTGTTGGGCGAGTTGGGGGTCGGCTGTTTGAGCTGGATCGAATGGAACAACTTGGATATCGCCGGCGTCATCTTTGCCATTTTGGTTGTCGGCGTCGTCGGCGTCATCCTGGACTCTGGTTTCAACAAACTGGCGGGATCGGTGACGTATCAGGAGTAGAGCCAAGCTGCTGGCGATCAGCGGCCGGCTCTCAGGAGAACACCCATGGCTTTTCTGGAAGTCGACCACGTGAGCAAATACTTTCCCAGTCCGTCGGGGACCGATCAGGTGCGCATCTTCAAGGACGTCACGATTTGGGTCGAGAAAGGCGAGTTCGTCGCGGTCATCGGCCATTCCGGGTGCGGCAAAAGCACCCTTGCTGAACATCATCGTCAGTCTGGAGCCGATGACTGAGGGTGGTGTGATTCTGAATGGAAAAGAAATCTCCGGCCCGGACTGGATCGGATGGTGGTGTTTCAGAGCTTCGCGTTGATGCCGGGGATGATGGTGTTCGACAACATCGCGCTGGCCGTGCGGTCTGCCTATCCGGAGTGGAACCGGGAACGGGTGGCTGCCCATGTGCGCCAATAAATATGTCGCGCTGGTCGGGCTCACGGGGCCGAGAACAAGAAGCCCGCGGCGCTGTCCGGCGGTATGAAACAGCGCGTGGGATTGGCCCGGGCGTGTTCCATCGAACCGACGGTGCTGTTGCTGGACGAGCCCTTTGCGCAGATCGACGCGTTGACCAGAGGGGTGATCCAGGAAAAGTTGATCCAAATGTGGAATGCCACCCGGAACCCAGTGTTTATGGTGACGCACGACGTGGACGAAGCCATCCTGCTGTCGGACAGAATCATGCCGATGACCAACGGCCCGGCGTCGCGGATCGCCGAGATCGTTGATGTGACCATCCCCCGTCCTTGCGCACGGTCCGCCATTATCGAGCATCCGCATTATTACAAGATCAGAAATCACCTCATCCACTTCCTGGTCCGCCACGCCGCGCGCGGATCGGACGGTGGGGTGGAAAGTCCGTCGGACCGGGCGGTTGGCGCGGAACCGCGGGTGGTGAACTTCGAAAAGGATTCGCTTGTGTTGCGCTGATTCGGGGTCGGCGGACGGATTTTCCCAACACGACCGATCCGTTCAAGTATCGGCTGCTGGCGATTGTCGGGGTCTACGGCGACGCTCTGCGCGAAATGGCCAACGAGCTGTTCACAATCAGCTTGAAGGGTTGTGGCAGGGTGCCAGAGAGTCGAAATCACTGCGGCGTGACCTGTGGTGGGTTTCAGTGAGAGCCAGGCGGCGGCTCCGAGTGCCGCACCGAGGTAAATGCGCAATACGCAGGAGGTTGGTATGAACAGGGTATGGATTGGATTGGCAACCGTGATACTGGGGACATGGCTGACCGCGCCAGCACTGGCGGAGATTGAGAGTAGTGTCGTGGACTGGATTGCGTACAGTAGCTTCCACAAGCGCAAGCCGACCCTTGATATCGCAAATAAAGCGGCGGCTGAAAAAAAAGCGACCTTGGAATCACTCGGCAAGGCGTGCAACCTGCTGCCAATTCGTGTGGGAGCGATCCTGACCGGACAGGCTCCGCTTGAGAAGAAAACCGAAGACTGTCTGGAGAACCAGCTTGGCCTGAAACCTGGCGAACTGGCGCCGCTGGCGGAACCACCGGCTCGCTGGAATGTCGGGTCGATTTATCGCCTGCATGAGGCGGTTGATGTGTACGGGCCAGCGATCCAGCGCTGGATGAACGAGCACTTCGGCGACGCTATCATGTCGGCGATTGACTTCGTGGTGGACGTGAAAGAGACCAAGGGGAGTCACGGGGAGCGTCGCATCCAAATCATCTTTGACGGCAAGGCGTTGCCGTATTCGAACGATGAAGGATGGGCGCCGGCCAAGTAGCCAAATTCTGGGACGAGGCGCCGGCAGGGCCCTGTCGGCGCCTTGAAGGCACGACGGAATTCAGGGGGCCAGGATTTGTCATATTGGTGTGAAGGAGAGCTCATGAGATCAAGCCTGCGTTGGATTCGACTGTTGTCGGTTGCGCTCAGTGTCACGTTGTGCTCATGCTCCACTGTCAGCTGGGCGCAGGAAGCGGCTCCGTCGATCCAGCCTCAGATTACTGCCGCGGATACGGCCTGGGTGTTGCTCTCGTCGGCTTTGGTGCTGGCGATGATCATGCCGGGCCTGGCGCTGTTCTACGGTGGCCTGGTCCGAAGCAAGAACGTGCTTGGGACCATCATGCAGAGCTTCGTCATCCTGTGTCTGGTCACGGTGTTGTGGGTGTTGATCGGATATAGTCTGGCCTTCGGTCCCGATACGTGGGGCCTCATCGGCGGGCTCGATTGGGTCGCGTTGAATGGGGTGGGGCTGGAGCCGAATGCGACCTACGGTCCTACGGTTCCCCATCAGGCCTTCATGGTGTTTCAACTCATGTTCGCAGCGATCACGCCGGCTTTGATTACGGGAGCCTTCGCTGAACGGATGAAATTCGGTGCGCTGATGCTGTTCGCCGCGCTCTGGTCCTTGTTCGTGTACGCGCCGATCGCGCATTGGCTGTGGGGCGGAGGGTGGCTGGGGAAGCTGGGGGCGCTGGATTTCGCCGGAGGCGCTGTCGTGCATATCAGTTCCGGCGTCAGCGCCCTGGTCTGCGCGCTGGTGTTGGGTGCGCGTCATGGTTACGGAACCGATTACCTGGCGCCGCACAATCTCCCGATGACGCTTTTGGGAACCGGCTTGCTCTGGTTCGGATGGTTCGGCTTCAATGCGGGCAGCGCTCTGGGGGCGAATCAGGTCGCGGTGACGGCGTTTGTGGCCACGCACACGGCGGCCGCTGCCGGAGCACTGGCCTGGGTGTTGATCGAGTGGAGCCATCGGGGCACGCCAACAGTCTTGGGAATCGCCAGTGGTGCGGTCGCTGGCCTTGCAACTATCACGCCGGGAGCGGGATATGTGGGGGTGTCCTCCGCGCTGGCGATGGGATTGGCGGCCGGTGCCCTGAGTTATCTTGCGATCATCTGGAAGGGAAAGTTCGGCTATGACGATTCGCTGGATGTCGTCGGCATCCACGGCGTCGGCGGCATCTTCGGTATCTTGGCCACGGGCCTGTTTGCTTCCAAAACGGTCAACCCCGGCGGGGCTGATGGGCTCTTCTTTGGAAATCCCGGTTTCTTCGGTGTGCAAGCGGTGGCTGCGCTCACGGTCGCGGCGTTCTCCTGTGTCGGGACGTTTGCAATTCTGAAGGTGGTGCAGCGCACGGTTGGGCTCCGGGTGTCGCCTGAAGAAGAGTCGATCGGTTTGGATATCAGCCAGCATAACGAGCGGGCATACTCGTAAGATGGCCATGTACCCCGTCCATCACCTCCGGGTTTCCGGCAAACCTGTCCTCTCCACGTGTCACCGACGCTCATGCTGCTGGGGAAAAGGCGGCGGTTCGCCGCCGGGGCTAGAGGCTGTTCGAAACCGTGCCGGTCGTCGAAGACCACGACCGGGAATCCATTGGGCAACGTACCCCTCCTTGGAGGTAGATTCTTCGAGGAATACCGTCTCCTCGGAATTTCTTTTATGCTTTCTGATGACGGGCGGAAGCGGTGACTGTTCGACCGACCAGGAGAGTGTGACGATGTTCAGTCTCGTGGAGTTGGCGGTGTTGGTGGTGTTGGCTGGGATCTGCCTCTACGAGGTGGCAATGCCGATTGGCTTCGCACAAGCCGCCATGCAACGGCATCCACCTGTCCGAGCGCATGACCAGTCGGATAGGAGCGCATGGAGCTGACTAGAGAGTCGAAGGAAGAGCCATGACCCTCTCCTCCGGACCAGAGAAAGAGAATGGCGACACGGGCGCTTTCCCAAGGAGGCGACTGTACCGTCGCATTCCTATCCGATGTTTCGTGTATTACTTGGCTGATGATTTCATGGGCACCGGAACCGTATTGGATCTCTCCCTCAACGGCTATCGCATCGAGGGCAACCATCCGATCGGTTTCGAGATGAACCTCACCCTGCGCGTGTTTCTTCCGAACGATCCGCGACCTCTGGACGTGGAACGGACAGTCGTGCGGTGGATGAACGGTCTTGAATTCGGACTGCAAATCGTCAGGATCACTCCCGAGGCCGAGGCGCGCCTTAACGAATTCGTGGCGTCCTACCTCGCCCGTATTGCGTCCTTACCTACCTGCTGAGTGACCGCCGTCCCGAGATATCTATTTTCTTGAAAGTCCGCTCGGCCCGCAGCATCTGAGCTTTTCGCAGTTAGGTGGGGCAGGCCTTCTTAAACCGAGTATTGCTCCGCTCGATTTCATTGAAGAATTGGCTTATAGTTCGCGATTGTCGTTGTAGCCTCTGGTTGGTGTCTGGATTTCGATCACGGCGGATGAGGGTGTATGGGGAGCGCGCAAGGGGGCGGAGGGCACCCGAATCTTCAAGGCCGCGGAACATCCGTTTTACACGGGAGAGTTTCACATCAAGGGTGAACGGGCAACGTTGGTCGGCAGCATGCAAGATGCTCCCTTGGGATCATCTCGACTATGCGGGGAAATATTTGAATTTTATGGGGGGCACCGTGTTCCATGGTCGCCTAGCCGGAGAGTGGAGAATGCTCCGATCAGAGCGTGTCAAGGCTCGCTGTAGGTATTAACGGGGCAGTTGCAGAGGGCGGGGACGGAGCATGCTTGTAAGCCGCTCGTATTCACAAAGGGATTACCGGGGTTGATGTTGATGTGCAGTGTATATTTTCCGGTCGAGGGGAAAGCCGACATGGCGTGCTGCCGACGACTGGGGCTATTACCTCGCGCGCCAATACCTTGGAGCAGAATGTTCGGATTTATCGTGTAGTCGGAGGGGTGCGGCGCATGCTTCAAAACAGAACCAGACGATCGAGGTGAGACGCTGTGGGTCATTACGCGGCTGCCGAATCGAAGTGTTCCATGACGAGCGCCGGGTGTTCGATCCCTGCGATTATGAGTTCCATCGCGGCGGCATTGGGCTTTGGACGACATCCGGTGCACTCACCTATGATGACCTTCAAGTCTGGCTTCTGCAACGAGTCGCTTTACGTAGTGAACAGGCAGCGGATCGCGTGTCAGCCATCGGCTGAGAACGGCCTCGTCCGCAGGATGCATCAATGCTCCTGTCCGTCCTTTCGGACATCTAGCCCCCGTTGCATTTGAAGCGCAATAGGCTTGCCGGGCGCCTGGAGAATCTGGTCGGTTCTGCCTCCCTTTTTGTCTGTTTTTCGACAAAATTGTCGGGCCGATTGTCTTCGTTCAGGGCAAGAGTCGGTATTCGCAGGGAATTTTCGAGTGATGCGCCCTGGCACTAGAGTTGCTGACGTCTCGGCCAAGGAGGTCACCGATGAGCGCATCGGCCTATGATAAGTTCGTGCAAGCGTCGTCCATCGAAGAGCGACTCCTCGATGCCTTGCGCACACAAGGCCTGCAGATGCTGAAGGCGATCGTTCATTTCTTGGCCGACGCCAGTTGGGCCCAGGTGTTTCTGGCGGTCGACCGGCTGAGCCGAGTCGAGGCCATTCCGCTTTAGCCGGTCTGGCGTTGCGAATATCGCGTCGCGCTCATTCGGCCAACTGCCTGATGGCTCGCTCCGATCTGATTCTTTGGCTGCTCGTCGCCGGGACGTTCACCTTCCTGACCATTCCTGGTGTGGCACTGTTTTACGGCGGGATGGTGCGGAAAAAGAACGCCCTCAACACCATGGCGCTTCCCCTGTTGGCGCTTGGGCTGGCGTCGATCGGCTGGCTGAGTGCCGGACTCGGATTCGACGTGAGCCGTATCGTTGGAGTGGTGACCGATGCGGAGCGGAATATCGGGCCGTTGCCGTCGATCTTTGCTGCCGAGGCCGGGGCGCTGGCGTTGGCACTGGTGGCTGGTGCGGTGGTGGAACGGGTCCGGTTGCCGTTTTTTTTGCTGTTTTCGGTCTTCTGGATAGCGCTGGTTTATGGTCCACTCGCGTACTGGCTCTGGGGCGGCGGATGGCTTGCGAACCTGGGCAGTCTGGACTTCGCCGGAGGGGCGGTCATCCACATCAGCGCTGGGGTGTCGGCATTGGTAGCTGCTGTCCTAATCGGTCCGCGGAAAGGATTTGGGCAAACGGACATGATGCCGCACGATCTTCCTCTCTCGATCTGTGGTGCGGGCTTTCTCTGGGTGGGATGGTGGGGCTTTGCAGCCAAGCCGGGCGTGGCGACAGTGACTGCGGTCACCAGCGCGTTCGTGGCGATTCACCTGGCGGCGGCCTCCGCTGCGTTGGCCTGGACTGCCGCGGAGTGGCTGCAACGGGACAAGCCCACCGTGTTGGGTACGGTTAGCGGGGCTGTGGCCGGGCTGGTGGCGATCGCGCCAGCGGCCGGCTATGTCGGTCCGCTCTCGGCACTGGTGATCGGGATCGGAGCTGGAGGCTTCTGTTATATGGCTGTGAACTTTGTGAAGCCGATTCTGGGGTACGACGATTCGCTGGATGTCTTCGGCATGCACGGTGTTGGTGGGACGTGGGGCATGGTCTCCACCGGGTTGTTCGCTTCCACGGCGGTCAATCCCGACGGAAGCGACGGACTGTTTTACGGGTATCCCTATCAGTTCTTTGCCCAGGTGGTCGCTGCTGCCGTAACCTGGGTCTACGCCGGCACGATGACAGCGCTTTTGATCAAGGTTCTTCAGCGGCTGATGTCGCCGCGCGTTGACCAAGAGGCCGAAGTGCTGGGGCTCGATCTCTCGGAGCATGGGGAGAAAGCGTATTCCTGATGCGTGACACATGCTGTGTGACGTGCGGTTCCACGCGCACCGGCTACGCTTCACGCGCCGCGGGTTCTGTATGGCAGTGATCCACGACGATATCGGGCGACGGCGGTTTTTGAGTCAGGCCGTCATGGCGTTCGGGGCGCTGTTCGGGATCGGCACACTAGCCCTGCGGTTTGTGCAGTTCCTGGTGCCGAGTCAAAAGTCGAAACGGTACGAGGCGGTTCTGATCGGAACCAAGGCCAGCCTACCGATGGGCGAAGCGGTTCCTGTGACGCTCGGCGGCCATAAGATCATGGTGCTCAAGACCGAGGAAGGCGTCACGGCCTTTTCCCGACGCTGCACTGATCTTGGTTGTTTGGTCTCCTGGAACAAGGAGCGCGGGCAGTTTGTCTGTCCATGCCACCAGGGCATATTCGATAGGACAGGCCGGAACATCGCCGGCCCGCCACCGCGCCCGCTAGACAGGTATCAGGTGGTGGAACGCAACGGACAGTTGTACGTGAACATTCTTCAAACCGGTTAGCCGTCGGCTCTCGGTGGTCGGCCTTCGGTGTAATGCTGAGGACCGAAGGCCGAACGTTGAGGGTGGCCAGGTGAAGGCGTTGGTGTCTCCGATTGAGATCAAGGCGGCCGCGCAAAACGGCAGAACCAAAACCTGGATCGACTATATCCAGAAAGATCTGCCGCAACACCTTGATTGGTGGCCGTATACCCTGGGAGCGATTCCGCTCACTCTGTTCGGGCTTCTCGTCGCGACCGGCCTGATGCTGACGTTCTACTACGTGCCCTCGCCGGAGCAGGCTTACGAGAGTGTCGAGCAGATCACGCATGAGATCTATCTCGGTTGGTTCGTCCGCGGTCTGCACAAGTTCTCGGTGGACCTGATGATCCTGTTCTTGCTTTTTCATGTGATTCGCGTCTTTCTGACGCGCGCCTATCGGACACCCGGCGAACTGAAATGGGTCACGGGCGCGCTGGTGTTGTTCGTGACCTTCGCGATGGGCTTCACGGGGTACTCGCTGGTGTACGACAACGTCTCGTATTGGGGGATGACGGTCGTGACCAACATGCTGGGGACGCTGCCGATCGTCGGGACGCCGCTACTCTATCTCTTGCGCGGTGGGGAAGAGGTGTCCGGCAACACGCTCTTGCGGCTTTATGACCTGCATACGAAGCTCTTGCCTGTTTTGCTGGCCGGCTTTGTGTTGGGTCACGTGCTGGTGGTCCGACTCGTCGGTTTCGCCGAGGTAGAGGGAAGCCGGGGCTCCCACCCGTTCTACCCCGAACACACGTTGAGGATGGGCGCGATCGCCGCCGGATTGCTGGTCTTGATCGTCGATTTGGTCATGATCTTTCCTCCGACTCTCGGCCAGCCGGCCAATCCCCAGGAGGTCGCTTCGGACGTTTCTCCGCCGTGGTATTTCTCGGCGCCGTACATGTGGATCACGTTGCTGCCCGGTCCGGTCGCGCTCTGGAGTATGGTGGGCGGCGCCGCGGTGTTCGTTGGGTATCCGTTTCTCGATCGGGCATTGTCGAAACGAGGGTGGCCGATGGCGATCGTGAACGCAGTAGTCGGGTCCCTGGTCGTGGTCGTATTCGCGGCACTGATGATTCTGGATACAAGGGTGTGAATGGGCGTTTGAGACGAGGCGCTAGGCGAAAGGCGATCGGCTCGTTTGCACGGGCGAAATGTCGACCTACAGCCTATAGCCCAAGGAGGATTCCGTGGACGAGACAGATGCCGAGCTGAGCCGATTTCACGAACCCACATCGAATGGCAAACTCAATTTCACCCGCTATTTGATCGGCGGGCTGTGCTTAGTGTTGTTTCTCGCGCTGACTGGCGTCGGCTATGTTCAGGTGGAAGAGCGGCGGGGTGGTGGTCTGCGGCCGTTCATCTCGGCTGAGAACAAAAAATGCATAGACTGCCATCTGGCCAAGGATGTGTCGGTCGGCGGCATCAACGACTGGAAAGTCAGTGCGCACGCGCCTAAGGGCATTGGCTGTGTGGAATGTCACCGGGCGGAACAAGGCGAGCCCGATGCCTTCGACCATTACGGCACCGTCGTGTCCACGCTCGTTACGCCCAAAGACTGCATGCGTTGCCATGACAAGGAGGCGCAGGAATTCTTACGATCCCATCACGCCAAGGGTGCACAGTTCATCGGATCGCTGGACAATTTTCTGGGGAACGTTGTGGAAGGCCCGGAGGTGGGGACGACGGGCTGCGCCGGCTGTCACGGGAGCGTCGTCAAAGTCATGGAGAACGGCAAGCTCCATCCTTCCACCTGGCCCAATTCGGGGATCGGACGGGTGAATCCCGATGGGTCGAAAGGGACCTGTTCGGCCTGCCATGCTCGGCACAGTTTCTCGATTGCCCAGGCGAGACAGCCGGAAAGCTGCGGCCGTTGTCACATGGGGCCGGATCATCCACAAATCGAGGCCTACTACGAAAGCAAACACGGGGTGCTCTTTACGGCGAACAAAGAGAAGATGAAGCTGAACCTTCCCAAGGAGAAGTGGATTCCCGGACGGGACTATCTCTATCCGACTTGCGCGACGTGCCACATGAGCGCGACGCTCACGCAGGATACCACGCACGACGTGGGCGACCGCATCAGTTGGACCTTGCGACCGGTGGTCTCCACGCGACTCGAGCAATACGAGGAACGGCGCAAGGCTATGAGGCAGGTCTGTTCTTCGTGCCACAGCCAAGAGATCGTCGATCGCTTCTTTACCCAGATGGACAGCGGTATCACGCTGTACAACGAGAAATTCGGCAAACCGGCCAAGGCGGCGATGGACCGGTTAAGGGAGTTGAACAAGATCACGCCGACTCCGTTCGACGAGGAGATCGAATGGGTGTTCTATGAGCTGTGGCACCACGAAGGCCGTCGCGCTCGGCACGGGCTTTCCAAGGTTGCGCCGGATTACGTCCATTGGCAAGGCTTTTACGAAGTGGCCAAGCATTTCTACACCAAGTTCCTTCCGATGGTGCGGAAACTTTCTCCAGATGTCGCCAAGGACCTGTTAGCCCAGGAAACCCACCGATGGGTCGAGAAGGGCATGACAAAGGAAGAAATCGCTCAGATGCTCGAGTTTTACGAAAAGGAAATGCAGGGAAAACGCGGTGGCACGTAGAAAACAGCGGATTGTCGTCGAACCGCGGGTGTTCCCTCCTCTCTCTTGCGGGGTTGAAGTATACTAGGCTCCCATCATCAGGGCGATACTAGCGGATATGCAGAAGTCTGTGAAAGCCCGATTGGCTCACGGCCTGTTTCTCGACCGTGACTTTGAACGGTTTTGCCAGCAGCTTGCGAAATTCCGGCCGTTTCTTTTCTTTTCCGGAAAAAGTCGTCGGCCTCCCTTGACGAGTTTGATGCCACCACCGAACAACTGATCAGCCTGGTCTTCGGCGAGGCATCCGGTCACCTGGAAGCTTACCAGTACGCCAAGCTGGGTGAGGCGGCACGCTCGGTCAATTTGCCCGAAGAGGCGCAGGAGGGGGAGGAGTGCAGGATATCTTTCGCGAAAGCCTTCAATGACGCAAGCGCGTCATTGAGAGCTGCATCTCGGAACTGGAAGAGGAAAGGCGTCTGTGGCGTTCAGGAACGGGCGGATGAACGTATTGACCGGCCACGAAGGTGGCGCACTACATGTCGCACGACGTCCGCGGCGTCCATCGAGATGCGACGATCAAAAAGGCCGGGCGACTGCTCCAAAAGTGGAAAGTTGGGGCCCTTTTGGTCGGTGACGGCCTGCGCTACAATCGGCATCATCACAGATACCGATCTCAGCCGGAAAGCAGTGGCGCGCGGCCTCGACCCCAATACCACCACTGTCAAACCGTGCATGAGCAAATCGATCGTTACGATCGAAGACACTGAGCCGATGACCAAAGCGATCCGCCTTATGAAGTCGAACGGCGTTTGACACTTACTGGAGACGGAAGACGGCACGATCATCGGCGTACTCTCGGTTTCCGATCTGCTGCGGGCCTATGACGAGTTGTCCGGGCTGGTGTTGGAAGGGGGGCTGACGAGGACGGAGCGGTCCGCTCTTAGAGCGCGCCGAAGTGCCGCTCGAAAAACGCCTGGGTCTCAGCCATGTGGCGGGCGAGGTCGGATTGTAAATGACTGGCTCCGGTCTGCCAGTCCTCGGTTGCATACCCAACCCGGCGGGCTAAGAAGATGAAGTCGTCTGACTCCGGTTTGGGCAAAACCAAATCTTTCGCATTCCCCCGCACCATCCTCAGGCCATCGATCAGCGTCCTGAAGAACAGGTAGGCCTGGCGCAGGTGCAGACCGTCGTCGCGCGCGACCAATCCGGTTTCGACCAGGGCTGCCAGCGCCTCCATCGTGTTCGTGGTTCTCAACGCCGGATACCGATGGCCGTACATCAGTTGGAGATACTGGACGGCGTACTCCACGTCAATCAACCCGCCCGGGCTGTACTTGACGTTGATGCGTCCCGGCTCGACCAGCTCCTTCACCTGCTGCCGTCGCAGGTCGAGTGCGATCGTCAGATCCCACGGCGCGCCGCTGTATACGTACGTGTCTCGGTGCGCTTCGACCCGCTTGCCCAGGTGTTCATCTCCGGCCACGTGGCGCAGCTTGATCAGCGCCTGCCGTTCGAACGGGGCGGCTAACCCAGAGGGACTGTAATAGGTCCGTATTTCGTCGAGCGCATTGGCCAACGAGCCCTTGCTCCCGTGCGGCCGCAGGCGCACATCCAAATGAAAAATCCCCTCCTGCTTGGCCTCGATCCAACGCAAGAGTTCCTGGACCAACCGTTCGAAGTACTCGCTGTTGTCCAGTGGTTGGCGGCCGTCGGTCCGTCCTGAGCCTTCGTACACAAAGAGCACTTCGATATCGGACGCATAGCCCAGCTCGCGGCCACCGAATTTTCCCATCCCCAGCACGCTTATGGGGCAACGGCGGCCATCAACGAGCCGCGGCCAGCCGTGGAGCCGTTCCAGTTTCGCTTGGCAGTCGACCACGCTTCGACTCACAATGGTTTCGGCCAACTGGGTGAGGGCCAGCGAAAAGTCGGCGAGACTTGTGGCGGGATCGAGGAGATGCTTCATATCGATCCGGAACAACTCTTCGTCCTTGAACTGATTCAGCGTGTGTTTCCGCTGCTCGTCGGTCCTGCAAGTCGCCAGCCGGCGGCTCAGGATCTTGTTCAATTCCTGTTTCGATTTGATGAGGGGCTCGACCTGATAGGCTTCCAGCATCGGCAGAAGATTGGTGTGTTGCCGGCGCAGGAAGTCCTCCCACAGGAAATCACTGGCGCCCAACAGGCGGGCAAGCAGCGGGAAAAATCGTTTGTCCTTGACGAAGGCAAGGCCCTTTCGACGTTTGGGTCCCTTGTCCTCTTTAAGGATCAAGTCCAGGAACTGATCGAAAGCCTCGATCGCTTTGGCAGGGTCCGGCGCCCAGGTGAGCGCGTGGGTGAACTGCTTGATCAGCACCGCGGTGACCCGGAGATTCTGCTGTTCGTCCGGATCGACGATCTTCTGTCCGTAGCGATCTCGGACGTAGAAACGGTCATGAAGCTTCGGGCCGACGTTCTCAAACTGGGCTTTGGTGATGTAGACGTTCCGCATGGCCAGCGCGTTAGCGAACGCGTAGAGGAAGGCAGGCGTGTCGTCCGATCGGATGTCCATGATCGTGTCGGTCGCGGATTGGCTGTTGTCAAAGGTGATGTGCACAGGCTGCAGCAGGCCGGAGAAAGTGCTCCGCTGTTTACCGAGCCGCTCCACCAATTGCCGGTTCACGTGGTGGCGCGCCTCTTCGAACTGCTGGGCATCCAGCAGGTGGATCATGCGGTTCAGTTCACCGGTGAAGCGGCATTGCTCTGCCGGAGAAAACACGACTCCGGCCATCGGACGCACACGGAAGAGATCGACAATCTTTTTCCGCGCGAGGCCCGGCCGGGCTTTGGGGCGGCGCGGGGGCCACGCCGATCGGGCGCGCGACGATGGGGACGGCGCTACATCTGTGAAGGTGTAAATGCGCCCTTCCTGGATGTCGAGCCCAAAGGCGGACAGCAGTCCGCAGATCGTGGCGAATTCCGAAAAGTAGTCGTAGGCTACGACCACGACCTCAAACGACGGGCCATCCTTCGGTTGAATATGGATTTGGCAGGGATGGTCCGGATCCAGGCGCGCCGCAAGCTGGATATGTTGCGCGACGTCGTTGGGCGAGAGGCGGGCGAAGTAGTCGGCATCCATGCGCGACACAAAATCGCGCAGAATGTCTTCCGCGACATCGGGGCACAGTGGCCTAAGCGCGTTGAGACGCTCTTCGGTGGTCATCATGTGAAGCGAAGGGCGAGAAAAGGCATTCACCGGCCGCTGACGGCTAACGCGGATAACCGACGGCCAACGGCTGAGAGCTGATACTGACAGCCCGCTCGCGCTCAGTATACCTGAACGACGGCTCGTTGTGCGTCCTCGTTCGCGTCGGTATAATGCCAGCCGCATGGTACGGACGATTTCGGGGTCCCGCATGCTGCACACGAAATCGCTGATGTCTCGGCCCACCTCGCGATCATCCGATCCGAGCGCGCTTCTGTTGGCGCCCAAACTTGATGCCGACCAAGTTGCCGCCCTTCTCGAGCCCTACGGGCTGACCGATATCGCGCAAGCCGATGCCAACATTCAAGCGATGGCCGGAGAGCCTCGGACGCGGCATCTCTTGGCAAAGATGTTGGGCGATCTCCTCGAGTCCGTTGCGCAGACCGCCGATCCGGACCAAGCGCTGAATCGTTGGGAACGATTTCTCCAGACCGGCATCAACCGGGCGGCACTGTTCGAATATTTGCATGGCTCGCCCCGTATGCTGCATCTGCTCTGTACGATTTTTGGCAATAGCGAATCGCTGGCCCAGACGCTGATCCGGGATCCGCTGCTTGTGTATTGGCTGGTGGAAGAACAAGTCCTGACGAGACGCCCCACGCGTGCGTCTTTGGACCAAGCGCTGAGACAAGCGTTGGCCAACCTAACAACACTGGACCTCAAACTGGAAGCGCTTCGGCGGTTTCGGCGTCGGGAAATGTTGCGGATCGGCGTACGCGATTTGCTGGGGCTGGACGACGTGCCAGATACCACTGCTGCGCTTTCCGATCTCGCGACGGTGTTGATCCAAGCCGCATATGAAATCGTCGAGGCGGACCTTAGACGGCAGTGCGGAGTTCCGATGCACCGCGACGCCAAAGGACGTCTGATAGAAACCAAATTTGCCGTGATCGGCATGGGTAAACTCGGCGGGGGGGAACTCAACTACAGCTCCGACGTCGATCTGATTTTCGTGTATGCGTCGGATGCCGGCGGTACCCGAGAGGGTTGCCGGGAGATTTCCAACGAGGAGTATTTTGAACAGCTTGCGCGTCGGCTGACGCAGGCGCTCGCTGCTCCGACACAGGAAGGCCGCGTCTTTCGCGTGGATCTGAGACTTCGCGCGGAAGGATCGGTCGGGCGATTGGCTAGGTCCTTGGAAGAGTATGCCAAGTACTACAGGACGCGAGGTGAAGTGTGGGAGCGCCTTGCGCTGCTGAAGGCTTGGCCGATCGCGGGCTCCCGCGAGGTCGGTCGGGCCTTTCTGCGGGTGACGCGACCGTTCGTCTTGAATGGTCCCCAACTGTCATCACGAGCTGCGGACGTCCAAACCATTCTGAAAGAAGTGCGGGCGGTGAAAGAACAGATCAATGGGAAAATGGCCGACCGTGGTCACGAACGGAGGAATGTCAAACTGGGCATCGGGGGGATTCGGGAGATCGAGTTTCTCGTGCAAACGATCCAGGTGATATGCGGAAAGGCTCTGCCGCGCGTGCTAGACCGCAACACTCTGGGGGCGCTGGCTCGATTCCGAGAACTGGGATTGTTGTCGGCGGCAGAGCAGTCAGCGCTGGTGGAGGCCTATGTCTTTCTGCGCGACGTGGAGCACAAACTGCAGATGGTGCATGACCTCCAAACCCATGCGCTGCCCGACAGACCGGACGAATTGATGCGGTGCGCCATTCGGCTTGGCTATGCGGGCAGGGACCGGAAGACTGCCGCCGATCGCTTCACCGCAGACTATCGCCGCCATACGGATCGGGTCAACACTATCTTCCGTCGCTTCTTCTATGCGACGGGACGTTCCCGTCTGTTGCAGGCGATCCTCCACGCCAGGAAGCAGGCGGAAAACGCGACGGGCCGAGCGGGAACCGCTCGGCCCGTCATCCAGCGGTGATCGCACTCGGCGAGAGTGCGTCAGCCAATCGTTCTCAGCTTAGTACATTAGTACATGTCGTGCATGTGACCGTGACCGGCGCCGGCCGGCTCTTTTTTCTCCTCCGGGATCTCTGTAACCATCACCTCGGTGGTCAGCATCAGAGCTGCCACGCTGGCCGCGTTCTGCAACGCGCAGCGCGCGACCTTCGTCGGATCGATGATCCCCGCCTTGAGCATGTCGGTGTACTCTTCGGTTTGTGCATTGAAGCCATATGCGGGATTCGAGTTCTGTCTGACTTTTTCCACGACCACCGACCCTTCCACACCGGCGTTTGCAGCGATCTGGCGGATGGGCTCTTCCAGCGCGCGCCGGACGATGTTGATGCCCACTTTCTGCTCGGGCGGCGCATCCTTCAGCAAGGAATCCAGTGCCGGAATGCAGCGCAGATAGGCGACGCCGCCGCCGGGCACGATGCCTTCCTCGACGGCTGCCTTGGTCGCGTGCAGGGCGTCTTCCACGCGGGCCTTTTTCTCCTTCATTTCGGTTTCGGTGGCCGCGCCGACGTTGATGACTGCCACGCCACCTACAATCTTTGCCAGCCGCTCCTGCAGTTTCTCCCGATCGTAATCGGACGTCGTTTCTTCGATCTGAGACTTGATCTGCTTCACGCGACCCTCGATCTTCTTCGGATCGCCGTACCCTTCAACGATCGTGGTGTTGTCCTTGTCGATCGTCACCCGCTTGGCCCGACCGAGATCCGTCAGCTTCACGTTTTCGAGTTTAATGCCGAGGTCTTCGGAGATCACCTGGCCTCCGGTCAGGATCGCGATATCCTCCAGCATGGCCTTGCGCCGGTCACCAAAGCCGGGAGCCTTCACCGCCGCCACGTTCAGCGTGCCGCGCAACTTATTCACGACCAAGGTGGCCAGAGCTTCGCCTTCCACTTCTTCGGCGATGATCAGCAGAGGCTTGCCCATCTTGGCGACCTGCTCCAGAATCGGCAACAGGTCCTTCATGCTGCTGATTTTCTTTTCGTTGATAAGGACAAGCGGCTCTTCGAGAACGGCTTCCATCCGCTCGGCGTTGGTGACAAAGTAGGGGGAGATGTATCCGCGGTCGAACTGCATGCCTTCGACAACGTCCAGCGAAGTGGACATGGACTTGGCTTCCTCGACGGTGATGACGCCGTCTTTCCCTACCTTTTCCATGGCCTCGGCGATCAGATCGCCGATCGTCTTGTCGTTGTTGGCCGAAATCGTGCCGACCTGCGAAATCTCGGTCTTGGTCTGGCAAGGTTTGCTGAGCTTCTTGAGTTCCTGCACCACCGCTTCCACCGCCCGGTCGATACCCCGCTTGATTTCCATCGGGTTGGCGCCTGCGGTGATGTTTTTGACGCCCTCACGGTAGATCGCCTGGGCAAGCACGGTGGCGGTCGTGGTGCCATCGCCGGCCGTGTCGCTGGTCTTGCTGGCGACCTCACGAACAAGCTGGGCACCCATATTTTCATACGGGTTCTTCAGCTCGATCTCTTTCGCGACGGTCACGCCGTCCTTGGTGATCGTAGGCGCGCCGAACTTCTTGTCCAGAATCGCGTTACGACCCTTGGGGCCGAGCGTCGCCTTCACGGCGTCGGCGAGCTGATTGACCCCTTTCAGGATCGCGGCCCGCGCCGCTTCACTGTACAGTAGCTGCTTTGCCATCGTGGATCCTCCCTCTGCGTATCATTGTGAATTGACGGTCCATCATAATAAATGGCACGTATGGACCATAGACCGGGCGCGACGGGACCACGGTCCCACCTCAGGTGTTGGTGAATACGCCCAGAATGTCTTCTTCTTTAATGATCAGGCATTCTTCGTCGTCGATCCGCAGCTTACTTCCAGAATATTTGTCGAACAGGACCTGGTCGCCAACCTTCACGTTCTCAACCTTTTTCCCGACCGCCTGCACGATGCCGCGCTGGGGCTTCTCCTTGGCGGAGTCCGGCACATAAATACCGCCCGCTGTCCGTTCCATCTCCTCTGTATAGGTGATGAAGACGCGGTCTCCGAGCGGCTGGAAATTCTTCGCTACGGTCGAGGCTTTCTTTTCCTTCTCCTTAGTCTCCGTGGCCATACGAACAACCTCCTCCTGTTGGTTTGGGTTTCTACCGGGTCGCGACTGCTGCGTTGAAGCCGATTGTGTAAGAAGCGGATTCCGCTCTTCGAAGAAGAAGCGGACTGCTAGCAAAATTTGCCAAAGAGATAGCGCCGCTCGAGGGCAAGTCAAGAGGCAGGGCCAGAATTTCTTCGCGAAAATGGGAGTGCATCAATCGGTGAGTCTAAGTCGTTGAAATTTCAACTAAGCAACGGTCATGAACGCATAAGACGTTAGGTTTGCAGCCGATCGAAATCTTTGACTTCTTTCTTGATATAGTCGCGGAGCCGCTTGATGATGCGGGCCTCCAGCTGCCGGGTTCGCTCTTTTGTGATCCCGTATTTGGCGCCGAGATCCTCCAGGGTTAGGGGAGTCTCTGATAGGACGCGGTTTCGCAGGATGTCCTCTTCCCGTTCGTCCAGGGTTTTGATGAATTCAGCGAGTTTCCGCCGAAAAAGCGCCCTGAGCTCCGTATCGGCGATCCGTTCGTCCGCCGGCTGATCCTGAGAGGGCAGAATGTCCAACAGTGTGCCGTCTTTGTCCTCGCCCAGTGGCTGATCCAGGGACAATTCCCAACTGCCCAGCCGTTGATCCATTTCTATGACGTCCCGTTCCCGGACGTTCAGGCGATCGGCTAAGAGCTTAGCGTCCGGCACGAAGCCTTCTCGTTCCAGTTTAGCCTTTTCCTTCTTGAGATTGTAGAAGAGCTTGCGTTGGTCCTGGGTGGTGCCGACCTTCACGAGGCGGAAGTTGTTGAGCAGGTAGCGAAGAATATAAGCACGGGCCCACCAAGCGGCGTAGGCGTAGAAGCGGACGTTTTTGCTCGGGTCGAATTTCTTGATTGCTTGCAACAAGCCGACGTTGCCTTCCTGAATCAAATCCATATGATCGACGCCGGTGTGGAGGTATTCGGCGGCGATAGCCACGGAGACCCGCAAGTTGGAAAGGATCAGCTTGACGGCGGCCTCGCGGCTACCCATCACGCGGTATTCGTGAAAGAGTCGGAGTTCTTCTTCCTTGGTCAGATAGGGGTAGCGCCGGACTTCGGCCAGATACTGTTGCAGCGCCGTGACGGGGACCAGAGACGTGGTGTCGTCGCCGTGGTCGCGCCCCTGAGAGGAAGAGGCTTCGGCCTGCTCCGGGAAGAGGCTTTCTTCTGCGAAGTCGCCATCCGTCGGTTCCAGGTCCTCGGTTTCCCAAATATTCTGCTGACTCTGCAGTTCGGATTCGCTCATCGAGTTCTAGGTGCTCTCGTGGGGCGCACGCGTAAAAAGCATTATAAACGGAACGGAGTCGAAGCACAAAGTTCTACCGCGGGAAGCCGTCCTGGCCGTGAGTTCGCGCGCGGCTCATTGGATTTGCTAAGATGGCTTCCGAAGATACCGGAGATAGAAATAGAAGGAAGGATATGCCGCCGTTCAAGCTCGAAGCGCCATTTAAGCCGTGCGGAGATCAGGGGCAGGCGATTGAAAAACTGGCCGCCGGGGTGAAGGCCGGCAAGAAGCACCAGGTTTTGCTCGGTGTCACCGGCTCTGGCAAGACCTTCACGATGGCCAACCTGATCGAGCGGGTGCAGAAACCGACGCTCGTACTCGTCCATAACAAGACCCTGGCCGGACAGCTCTACCAAGAATTCAAACAATTTTTCCCGCACAACGCGGTGGAATATTTCATCAGTTACTACGACTACTATCAGCCGGAAGCCTACATTCCCCAGACCGACACCTACATCGCTAAGGATGCCTCCATCAACGACGCCATTGATCAGATGCGGCATGCGGCGACCACGGCACTGTTGCAGCGGAACGACGTGGTCATCGTGTCGTCCGTGTCGTGCATCTACGGCCTCGGCTCGCCGGAAGTTTATCACGGCATGCTGCTCTATCTCGAAGAAGGCATGGAGATCCGTCGCGAACGGATCCTATCCAAACTGGTGGAAATTCAATACACTCGCAATGATGCCGACTTCCATCGGGGGACCTTCCGCGTGCGGGGCGATGTGATCGAGGTCTTCCCCGCTTCATCGGACGCCGCATCGGTGCGCATCGAGTTGTTCGGCGATGTGGTGGAGGCGATTCATGAGATCGATCCGCTCACCGGCAAGTCATTGGGCCGGTTGCCGAAAGTGCCGATCTATCCCAATACCCACTATTTGATTGCGCCGGACCGGTATGAACAGGCGCTGAAGGGAATTGAACAAGAGTTGGAGGAGCGGATCGCGTTCTTCAAGCGTGAAGGCAAACTGCTCGAAGCCCAGCGGATCGAGCAACGGACGCGCTTCGATTTGGAGATGATCCGGGCGATGGGCTACTGCCACGGGATCGAGAACTATTCGCGACATCTGAGCGGCCGCGCGCCGGGTGAGCCGCCACCGACGCTCCTGGACTATTTCCCCAAGGATTTTCTCCTCATCGTCGACGAATCGCATGCCACTATTCCGCAGGTGGGAGGCATGTACGAAGGCGACTACTCGCGCAAAAAGACGCTGGTGGACTACGGATTTCGGTTGCCGTCGGCTATTGACAATCGGCCGCTGAAATTCGAGGAATTTGAGCGGTGTCTCAATCAAGTCATCTATGTGTCGGCGACACCCGGTCCGTACGAATTGGAGCGAGCCGGGCGGGAGGTGGTCGAGCAGATCATCCGACCGACCGGCCTGATGGATCCGGTCATTGAAGTGCGCCCCGCGAAAGGCCAGGTGGACGATTTGTTAGGTGAAGTGCGCACGGAGGTCGCCAAAGGCAACCGTGTGCTGGTCACGACGCTGACGAAGCGGATGGCCGAAGATCTGACCGAGTACTATCACGATCTCGGTGTCAAGGTGCGCTATCTGCATTCCGATATCAAAACGTTGGAGCGGGCGGAAATCGTGCGCGATCTGCGGCGAGGGGTGTTCGATGTGCTGGTGGGGATCAACCTCCTGCGTGAAGGGTTGGACCTCCCAGAGGTCAGTCTGGTCGCGATCCTCGACGCGGATAAAGAGGGCTATCTGCGGTCGCACCGGTCGTTGATTCAGACCGCCGGACGCGCGGCCCGGCATGTCGAGGGTCGCGTGATTCTGTACGGCGACACGGTCACGGAGTCCATGCGGCTGGCGATCGAGGAGACCGCGCGGCGGCGAAGGATCCAAGCTGAGTACAACCGGGCGCACGGCATTACGCCGGAAAGCGTGAAGAAAAGTATTCCGACGGTGGAGTATGCGATGGCACAGTTGGACTACCTTTCACTCGATCTGGTCGCCGAATCCCAAGCCGTCTCTCAACAAGAGGAACGGGATGTCGAGCAGCTCATCCGACGCTTGGAAGCGGAGATGAAGGCGGCTGCCAAAGAATTGAAGTTCGAGCGAGCGGCGGAACTGCGGAACCGGATTCGTGCGCTGAGAATGAGAGAACTCGAAGTCAAACTGTAGGGCTCAGATCTGCTTGTAGAGATAAATGCCCAGGAAGATGCCTAGAAAGGTCAGCAGGTTCATTCTGATCGTGAAGCCCATCGTGATTTTAACCAGTACCAAATCCACCGTCACAGGCGGGCTAATGCCGGGAGTGAGCGCGGTCGAGAAAATATTTTGAATGGTTCCGTGCGGGGCCATGACGCGCAGCATCTCTCCGAGAATGCCGCCAAGCAATCCTCCGACGAGGATAAAGACCATCAGCACCCATGGTGACTTTCTCATTCCTCCCTCCTGACTTCGGGCTGCGTAGTCGCACGGAGCCAATGGCTGGCACCATAGCGAAACCCCTCAGGGAAGTCAACCAAATGGACCGCAGCCGACCGTGTATGCAGAACAGTTTCCTTGCGAAGCGAGCGACGGCATGACCGCTGACGTGCGCACGGATGATCCCGTCTCTCGGTCGGCGCCTGAGCAGGTTGAATGAGCGGAAAGAAAGGGCTGTCGACACTGGGAATGGCTTGACTTCTTTCCAGAGCGTTGTTTAGACTGCCCGATGCCCTTTTTTCAGATTTTCCGAGGTCATCGAAGCTCTGCTCCGCGTATCGCCTGAGTCGGTCGGCGAGAGGTACTGGGTGTTGATTGATTATGTTGGATGCGCTGAGTGAGAAACTCGACAAGATTTTCCGCAAGCTCCGCGGCCGTGGTGTCCTGACCGAACAGAACATCGCGGAGGCGCTGAAAGAGGTCCGGCTGGCGCTGCTTGAAGCGGATGTCAATTTCAAGATCGTCAAGGACTTCATCGATCGGGTCCGTGAGAAGGCGGTCGGGCGTGAAGTGAGGGAGAGTCTGACGCCTGGTCATCAGGTGGTGAAGATCGTCTGGGATGAACTGCGCGAGATGATGGGCCGTGAGAAAGCGGGTCTGAACCTCGCATCGAGTCCGCCGACGGTCGTGATGATGGTTGGGTTACAGGGATCGGGAAAGACCACGACCTGCGGCAAGTTGGCTCGACTGTTCACCCAGCAAGGCAAGCGGGTCCTGTTGGTTGCGGCCGATCCACGACGGCCTGCAGCTGGCGATCAATTGGCCAGTCTGGGCCGTGACCTTGGCGTCGAAGTCCATCGGTTTGACCGAACGGACGCGGCTCCGGCGGATGTGGTGCGAATCTGCCGGGAAGGAGTCGAGCGTGGAAGAGCCCAAGGCTACGACCTGGTCGTTTTGGACACGGGCGGGCGGTTGCACATCGACGATGAATTAATGGCCGAACTGGCTGCGGTCAAGCATGCGGTGAAGCCGCACGAGGTACTGTTGGTGGCCGACGCGATGACCGGCCAGGATGCGGTGAACATAGCGAGCCGCTTCGATCAGCAGGTCGGGCTGACCGGTGTCATCCTGACGAAGGTCGAAGGAGATGCAAGGGGCGGCGCGGTACTGTCGATCCGTGCGGTGACCGGCAAACCGATCAAGTTTCTCGGTGTGGGGGAGAAGCTGGATGCGCTGGAAGTGTTCCATCCAGACCGAATGGCTTCGCGCATTCTCGGTATGGGCGATGTCCTCTCGCTCGTCGAGAAAGCGCAGGAAGTCTACGCGCGCGAACAGGCGAAGACGGACGAGAAAAAGCCGGCCGGCGGTGGTTTTACGCTGGAGGATTTCCGCGAGCAACTCGGACAGGTGAAGCGAATCGGTTCGCTCGAGCAAATTCTTGGGATGTTGCCGGGCGGTCAACGGTTGAAAGCTTTGGCGCAGAACGGCTTGCCCGAACGCGAACTGAAGCGCGTGGTCGCGATGATCGATTCTATGACGCCTCGGGAGCGTCGCGACCACACCATTATCAACGGGAGCCGGAAAAAACGTATTGCCAGAGGCAGCGGGACCAGCGTGCAAGAGGTCAACCGCTTGCTGAAGCAGTTCCTGGCCGCACGAAAAATGATGAAGGCGATAACCAGTGGTGCTGGAAGCCGGCGGCACCTGGCGAAGTTGATGCGGTCGATGTGACCCTTTTCAGGAGCTCACCGTTTCTCGTTGTGAGCTGCGTCTTCAACGAGGGAGGATCCACGTGGCGGTTCATTTGCGATTGGCGAGAGCCGGACGACATAAGCGACCGTTCTATCGAGTGGTGGCGGCAGATTCCCGGATGCCCAGAGACGGGCGTTTCCTGGAAATCTTAGGCACCTTCGATCCGTTGAAAAATCCGGCGTTGCCGGAGCTGAAGGCAGACCGGGTGCTCAAGTGGCTCAAGCAGGGTGCCCAGCCGACTGTCACGGTCCGGACTCTCCTCCGTCGCTCCGGAATCTGGCAGCAGTTTGAAAGCGAACGAGCTGCCGCCAAAAAGGCGTCTTAGGCGCGCAGTCAGCCGTCAACGATCGGCGGTCAGGCCATCAAATACCGAAGGGTTTGCTCCGGGTGAGGGATATGAGCGATTCGTCGGACCTTGTCACTATCGGCAAGATCGAGAAACCGTTCGGTCTTTGCGGCGAAGTCCGCGTGCGGTCATTGAGCGACATCCCCGGCCGGTTCGAAACGCTTCGCCAGGCGATCTTGCGGTCCCCATCCGGACGAGTGCTTACCACTGGTGTCAGACGCGTGCGAGCCGGAGGCGGCTCGTATATTATCGGGTTCGAGGCTCTGACGACGCCGGAAGAGGCGGCCGCGTTTCGCGGAAGCCTGATTCAGGTCCCGAAGAGCGAAAGCCCAAGTTTGCCCGAGGGATGGTATTACGAACGTGACCTGGTCGGCATGCAAGTAAAGACGGAACTGGGCGAATTTCTGGGAACACTGGAGGAAGTGTGGGATTTGCCCGCGAACCATGTCTTTGTCGTCAGGGGGGAGGGCAGAGAGGTGCTGATTCCGGCGACGAAGGAGATTGTCGTGTCGGTGGATGTCGCCGGCCGAAGGATGACGATTCGTCCGGTCAAGGGACTGGTGGAGGATCAGGATGCGGTGTGACATTCTCACCTTGTTCCCTGAGATGGTTGCGTCTGTCCTTGGCCACAGTATCCTCAAACGGGCCCAAGAGAAGGGTCTCTTGGAAGTCTGCATCCATAATATCCGTGACTATACGTTCGATCGGCACAAGGTTGTCGACGACGTGCCGTATGGCGGCGGTGCTGGCATGGTGATGAAGGCCGAGCCGATCTTTCGCGCCGTTGATGCGCTCCGGGACCGATACAGCCGAGCCGTCGATGCAGGTCTCTCCCTTCGTCTGCTTATGCCCACGCCTCAAGGGCGACCGTTCACGCAAGACTACGCTCGAGATCTCGCCAGCGAGCGGCGCCGGCTCGTCTTCATCTGTGGCCATTATGAAGGCATCGACGAGCGGGTCCGTTTGGGATTGGACCCCGAAGAAGTGTCCATCGGCGATTACGTGCTGACCGGGGGGGAATTGCCGGCATTGGTCATCATCGATGCAGCGGCCAGGCTGGTGCCCGGGGTGTTGGGCGACCCGGAGTCCGCGATGCATGAGTCCTTCTCCGATGCATTGTTGGAGTATCCTCAGTACACGCGGCCGCCGGAGGTCCGCGGGCTGACAGTGCCCGAGGTGCTGCTGTCCGGACATCACGAGGCGATCAGGGTTTGGCGGCGGCGCGAAGCGTTGCGGAGCACCTATCTGAAACGTCCCGATTTGTTGCGGGACCGAGTCTTCAACGAAGAAGATCAACGATTGCTCGATGAAATCGTCCGCGAATGCGCCAAGACGGCGCCCGTGCGGTGCGGGGAGGAGGGATAGCGTCATGAATCGGTTGGAGCGGATCCAACGATCGCTGATTAAGAAAACGGTGCCCAACTTCGAGATCGGGGATACCGTTCGCGTTCATGCGAAAGTCGTCGAGGGCGAAAAGGAACGCATCCAGGTCTTCGAGGGCGTGGTGATTAGCCGGAAAGGGTCGCTGAACAGCGAGACCTTCACGGTCCGGAAAATTTCGTACGGAGTTGGAGTGGAACGGATTTTCCCGATTCATTCACCAGCCGTCACTCGTATCGATGTGGTCCGTCAGGGCAGGGTACGGCGGGCGAAGCTGTATTACCTGCGGCACAAGAAGGGGAAGACGGCGAAAGTCGAAGAGCGGGAGTTTTCCGGAGAGTCCAAAGTTTCCGGAGGTGGAGCCCGTTCCGCCGCCTCCGTGGAACCCGCCGAACCTGAGCCGGCTGCGGCCGCCAAGGGCTGAAGCGTTCGGCTCGGCGGTTGTTTTCGCGGCGTTGTTGCGGTTCCAGGTGTTGCCGGTCTGGAGTATCCCCCAGTGGGCCCCACCGACGAATTCGAGGCGGAGGCACGGCGATGCGGGTATCGCCGCGTCGCGGGTCTGGATGAGGCCGGACGCGGACCGCTTGCCGGTCCGGTAGTGGCTGCCGCCGTCATCCTTCCTTTTCGGTGTCGGATTCCTGGCCTCAACGACTCCAAACAGATCGCTGCGTCCGAGCGGGAACGGCTGTGCGAAGAAATCCTCCTTCGCGCGGTCGGGGTCGGCGTCGGCACGGCTAGTTGTCAAGAAATCGACGCCCTGAACATTCTGGAGGCGACCCGGTTGGCTATGGCGCGCGCGGTCGCCACACTCGACCCGTCTCCGGATTTTCTCCTCATCGACGCTGTGGCGCTTCCGCTTGTGAGGCTGCCGCAGCGTCCGATCATTAAGGGCGACTGTTTATCCCTCTCCATCGCCGCGGCGTCGATTGTCGCCAAAGTTACCAGAGATCGTCTGATGGCCGACTTTCATCGGGCCTACCCGCAGTATAATTTTCTGGCCCACAAGGGCTACGGCACGTCGGAACATTTGCGGTTGCTTGCAGAGTATGGGCCGTGCGAGATCCATCGCCGGACGTTTCGTCCAGTTCAGGACTGTCTGGAAGGAAGGACTAGCGCTCTCCGCAGATGCGATGGAAGGACGCATCGGACGTGGGAGGCCGGTGGCTCTTGTGGATCGGGATGAACGACGGGCGTCGCAGCTTCGGCCAGCGGGCCGAAGCGGAAGCCGAGCGATACTTGCGGCACAAAGGATATCGTATCCTTGCCCGAAACGTCCGGTTGTCCGGTGGCGAAATCGATCTCGTGGCGCAGGACGGCCCCGTGTTGGTGTTCATCGAGGTCAAGGCTCGTCGAACTTCAGCCTTTGGAGGGGCGGCCTATGCGGTGCATGAGCGGAAGCAGACGCGCCTTGTGCGGCTGGCGGCGCAGTATCTTGCTCGACATCGGTTGCGACATCCAGCCTGCCGGTTCGATGTCGTGCTCCTGCAGGATGGAGAACATGAAGACGGCCGGATTCAACACATCGAGAACGCGTTCGAGGTCCCTGGCGAGGATCTGCGATGGTGAGCCAGATGGTGAGCCATTGGTTGCGGTCATCAGCTTTCAGCGCGGGACGGCCTGCGTGACCTCTTGCCCCTAAAGCTGAACGTTGATGGCTGAACGCTGACCATGATCCAGCTTTTCCACGTTTCCAAATACTATGACCGGCGGCCGGCACTTTCCAATGTCAGTCTTGCAATCGAGAAAGGCGAATTTGTGGTGCTGATGGGCGCCAGTGGGGCGGGGAAGTCGACCTTGTTGAAGCTGCTCATCGCGGCAGAGCGACCGGATGAAGGGCAGATTTTGGTTCAGGGCCGGAACGTGGCCAAGTTGAGACCTTCGGAGATTCCGTATCTGCGAAGGAGAATTGGGATTGTCTTTCAGGACTTCCGGTTGCTGCCCAAAAGAACGGTGTTTGAGAACGTGGCGCTGCCACTGATGGTGCAGGGCGCTGCGGAGGGCGAGATTCGGCGCAAGGTTGCGGAAGCGCTGAAAGCCGTCGGAGTGGATCACAAGAGGGAGCAGTTCCCCAGCAGCCTGTCGGCCGGAGAGCAGCAGCGCGCCTGTATCGCGCGCGCGATCGTCAACGGTCCGATCATTTTGTTGGCCGATGAGCCCACTGGCAACCTGGACCCGCAGTTGACAAGCGAGATCATCGAGCTGTTCAAGGTCATTAATGCACGAGGAACAACGGTCATGGTGGCAACCCACGATCCGCAGGTTATGGCGCAGGTCAACCGGCGGATCGTGACGCTGATGGAAGGCAAGCTGGTCGCGGACCAGCGGCTGGGATCATGAGGCGGGCGCTTTATCTCCTCAGAGAGGCCTTCGCCAATGTGCGGGTCAATCGAACGACCACCGTGGTTGCGGTGGCAACGACGGCCTTCACACTGGCCTGCGTCGGAGTGTTTCTCCTGCTCTATGTCAATCTGCGCATTATCGCAGGCTTGCTCCAGGAAGACATCAGGGTAATGATCTATCTTGACGACGGTCTCACGGCGGAGGCGTTGGCCGAGATCGAACAACGGCTCAAAGTGGACCGGGCGGTGGCCTCGTTCACCTATGTGTCGAAGGAGCAGGCCTTGACCGAGTTTCAGGCTCAGTTTCCGTCTGAATCCCATCTGCTGGAAGGGTTGGGGCAGAACCCGCTGCCGGCCTCCTATGAGATCACGCTGGCTCCGCCCTTTCGCTCGTTGGACTCGGTGAGGCGGTGGGCGGAGCGCGTCCAGACGCTTCCCGGCGTCGCCCAGGTCGAATATAGCCAGGACTTGATCGAGACGCTTGCATATATCATTCGCCATATCGAGCTGGCGGCCATCGCGGCGGGCGTCATTCTTTCCACCGCGTCCGTGACGATCATTGCCAACACGATTCGGTTGACGCTGTACACGCGCCGAGACGAGATCGAAATCCTCCGGCTGATCGGGGCCACGAGGACATTCATCCACATTCCCTATCTTTTGGAGGGGACCTTCCTCGGTGGCCTCGGCAGTGTGTTGTCCTTGGCGATCTTGAAAATGGGGTTCGAGTTTGTCCGTCACCAAATTGAATCGACGGGTCGCTTTTTGCGGATGGAATCCTGGTTGAGTTTCTTTCCCGCTCAGATCTGTCTGCTGCTCGTGCTGGCGGGCGCGCTGCTGGGATTCGCTGGCAGCTTCGTCTCGCTGTCGCGGTTCGGGGAGGCACGCACGTGAGGCTACGCTCCGCAGTTCCCCTCGCCGCCGCGTTTGCGTGCACGGTGGTCGCCGCTCCGTCGTTGCCGGCGGACAAGGCGCGATACGATCCCATCACGCAAAGGATCGAACAAGAGCGCAAGACCCTGGAGCAGCTTAAAGGCAAGATCGAGGAAAAACGGAAACGGGCGGACGAAGCCGAGAAGCAGCGGGAGTCGATCCTGCAGAGCATCCAGACCCTTGATGAACGCCTGCTGCACTATCGGCAGGAACGGCAGGAAATTGACCGCAAGCTCAAAAAAAAGGATCAGGAACTGGAAGAGCTCAACGCACAGTTGGCCAGCCTGCGGGCCAGGATCGAGGCGCGGCGAGACGCCATTCTCGCCCGGATCCGTGTACAATATATTGAAGGGCGGTTTGGGTATCTCAAGGCGTTGCTTGGCGCCGATTCCTACGGCGATTTTCAGCGCCGCTTTCAGTACCTGTCGGCTGTGTCTCGCCGGGAGTACGAGATGATGGAGACGTATCGCGCGGATGTTGCCCGCATCGAACAGGCGGAGCGTCAGCGCGCTGAGGCCCGGGCGGGGCTGGCCGCGTATAAAGCGAGCACGGAGCGCAAGCTGAAGGAGATTGGGGAACTGCAGAAGGAAAAGCGCGTGCTGCTGGCGAAAATCACGCAGCAGAAGGAGTCATACGATCGGGCGGTCGAGGAGCTGGAACGGTCGGCGGCCCGGGTAGACGGCCTTCTGCGGGAATTGGAGCAACGTCGCAAAGCGGCGGTGGCTCGTCCACCTGCCGCGGGGCTGGCCCCCCGGGGATTCAAGGGTACCCTGCCTTGGCCCGCTGACGGTCAGGTCGTTTCGTTCTTCGGGCGGCAGAAGCACCCGACCTTTGACACGTACATTCAACGGAAGGGGATCGAAATCCGAACCCTCGAAGGCAGTACGATTCGAGCGGTCATGGGTGGCACGGTCGCCTATGCCGACTGGTTGAAAGGGTACGGGCTTGTTATTATCCTAGACCATGCCAATGGGTTTTTCTCGCTCTACGCCCACGCCTCCAAGATCCTGGTCACGGTCGGCGAACGAGTTGAAGCGGGGCAGACGATCGGGGAGACTGGTGATACCGGAATGACGGGAGAGAATACGCTTTATTTTGAATTGCGCGAAGGAGCGGAACCTGTCGATCCGCTCCTGTGGTTGGCGAAACGACCTTAGCGTTCAAGGAAAGGAATACATGACTATGGAACAGCAACGGCGGCGCCGATCTTGGTATCTGGGGCCGATGGTCGTGGTCGCACTCTTCATGGGTGTGCTGATCGGAAAAGGTTGGGAACGGACTGGCCACGCGACAGAGACCTACGAAGAGTTGAAGATCTTCTCCGAGGTGTTGACCCAGATTCAGAAGCACTATGTTGAAGAAACGAAGGTCAAGGACTTGGTTCAAGGTGCCATCCGTGGCATGCTCGCCACGCTGGACCCACACTCGGCCTACATGACGCCCGAAATGTACAAGGAAATGCAGGTCGAGACCAAAGGCGAGTTCGGCGGAGTCGGTATCCAGATCGGGGTAAAAGACAATCGCTTGGCGGTGATTGCGCCAATCGAAGGGACTCCCGCTTATCGGGCTGGCATTAAGGCGGGCGATTTCATCACCAAGGTCAACGACGAGCCGACCAAGGATCTGACGCTGATGGATGCCGTGCAGAAGATGCGCGGGCCCAAGGGGACCAAAGTCAGCTTGACGATCCAGCGCGACGGTGTTCAGGACCCGCTAGTGTTCACGTTGGTCCGGGATATCATTAAAATAGAAAGCGTCAAATCCAAGGTTATTGACAACAACATCGGCTATATCCGCCTGACGCAATTTCAGGAGTCGACGGGGAAAGACCTGAGCCGTGTCCTCAAGCAGTTCCGGGAGCAGAAGATCCAGGCCGTCATTCTCGATCTGCGGAACAACCCTGGGGGATTGCTGACCGCAGCCGTGGATGTCTCCGAACAGTTCGTGGGCAACGGCAAGTTGATCGTCTATATTAAGGGTCGTGATGGCCGCAAGGATGAGTATTTTTCCCGGACCAAGGAACCGTTCGACGACTCTCCGATGATCGTGCTCGTGAACGAAGGCTCAGCTAGCGCCTCGGAGATCGTGGCCGGTGCGCTCCAGGACTGGGGACGGGCGGTCATCGTGGGAACCACCACGTTCGGCAAGGGGTCGGTTCAGACCATTCTGCCGCTGGGGGACGGATCGGGGTTGCGGCTCACCACCGCGAAGTACTATACCCCGAAGGGCCGGTCCATCCAGTCGACTGGAATTACGCCTGACATCATTGTGAAGCCGCAGTCGACGACGGTGGCCAGGACGGCTGAGAAAGAGGAGGCAAATCCCAAAGCGAAACCTTCGACGGGCAAGGAATCATCGTCCCAGTCCAAGACGCCCGACGATCCGACGCGCAAGAATGGTGCAGGCGGGTCGAACCCCAGTCATGACCCCGGTGCGGAGGCTTCTTTGGAGGACGACGTGCAGCTCCAAAAGGCGGTCGAACTGCTCAAGACGTGGAAGATTTTCAAGGAGCTGAAGTCGACGCCTGCGGCTGCACCGGCGCAGTCGTGAGAAGGGGAATTGGAGGCGAGTTTGGGGCATGGTCTCCTCCCGTGCTCGCCGAGCGCACACGCCAGATCAATCGGAATTCTCAAGCAACCGCCTGAGCGATGGCTTACCCACGCAGGAGATGAACCGGGGGGACGGGTACCAGCAGGGCTGTCCCCTTGAGGACTGTTTCCGTTCTTGCCATTTATACCGCACTTAGCGTAATTTAACGTAAGGGACGATAACCGCACCGTTGCTGCGTTTGAGGACGCGGCAGATGGGCAGCCCGGTACCTGGAATTCTCTCTCTCTTGTCTTAATTAACCTTCCAGCTCAGGCTAAAATCTATGTCGCCGGCCAAGTCGGCGCGACTCTGCCCGCCGGGCGCCTTAGCACTGTGGATAGCGATGGAACCAGGTTGTCGGATCTGGACCTCTCGAGTTCCGTGATGTACGGAGCGAAGTTGGGCTACTTTTTTGATTCCGTGAAGTGGCTGGGCGTGGAGACCGAGGTTTTCAGGACGACGCCACACATCGAACAGCAGACTGTGACAACCAGAGTTCCTGGTGGTGGGTCCGCTTCGGGGACGATGACCGGCAGCAATCTCCGCGTGGTGACGTGGGCGCCTGCGAATCTCACCGTGCGTTATCAACTAGGACAACTGGAACCCTATGCCGGGTTCGGAACGGGGATCTTCTTCGCGCGTCTCAAAGACAAACAGACGCACGAATCTACATCGAGCACCGCTGTGGGACTCAATGCACAGGTGGGGCTACGGTATCGAGTGCCCGGTAACAGGGATAACATGGTTTTCTTTGGTGAATGGAAATTCAATCATGCCCGCTTCCACTTCGATGAAACGCCAAGGGCGTTTGGCGACATCGACGCGACATACAATGTCCAGCACTTGCTGTTCGGCCTCGGATACTTTTTCTAATCCCGCGAGAGGTCCCCGTCTGGTAGGACGGAGGAGATGGCAAGAACACGGACAGGCTCCTTTGTGAAGACTGCCTGAATCGCAGCGGGCAGAGGAACCCTCAAGGTGGCAAACAGCGGAGGTGACAGACCTTCCATGTGAAGCGAGGCGGGTGAACCGTAAGGGGCGAGGGGATGGCGCCTGGGAGCTAACGGCTGGTGGCGGTGATCGGGACCCCGTCCGCAACGGAAGGGGACAGCGGCAGGGCGCCAGTGGTGGAGAGCAGGATCGGGAAGGGCGAGCAGGGCGATGAATGGTGAACCGCTCCTCCGCTGGGGATCGGTGATGGGAGGACGGAGGGGAGATCGGAGCTGGGCCCGCGCGAGCCTCGTCCCTTCGCCAAAGTCAAGCGCCCTCGTGCTCACGCAGGGCCTTGATCGCCTTCAACAGGGCCTCCTCGTTCACCGAGACTCCCGGCAGTGTGCGGAGCATGTGCGAGCGCACGAGCGCCTCGAGGTCCTCCAGCGTGCGGATGCCCAGTTTGGCGTAGAGGTACCGGACGAGACTCTCCGACAGGCCGGGCAGGCTGGTCCAAGCGGTGATGTCTGGCGGTAACGGTGCGGTCGGGGCATTGCATGGCCGGACCGTTCCCGTCTCCAGAAATTCTTTGATTTTCGCAGAGAATTCTCGGCCGATGCCGGGGATGGTCTGCAGCTCTCCCCGTTCGGCAATCTCGGCGACATCCTCGGGCAGGTTCAGAATCGAGGCGGCGGCCCGGCGGTAGGCGCGGATCCGGTGCGGGTTCGCATCCTGACCGGCCAGCGAATCCGCCATGGACCGAAAGAGTTCGGCCAGTTTCCGATTCCGTTCGATCATCACCACATTAATGTAGTCAGATAGAGGAACGCCGTCCAGCCCATCCGGCCCATCCTGGTCGGGCTGGAAGGCTGATTGACAAGGTCTTTCTGTGTCCCGTACGATGCCTCACGCGGTGCGACGCGATGCAAGTGCGGGTGAACGGAGAGCCGCGCACGCTGGCGGATGGGATGACGGTGGCTGCCCTGCTTAGGGAACTGGACATCCGTCAGGACCGCGTGGCGGTGGAGTTGAATTTGGCCATTCTGGATCGCAGTGAGTTTGACCGGCGCCGTCTCCAGGAAGGCGACCGGATTGAGATCATCAGTTTTATCGGGGGAGGAAGCGTTTCGCCATCAGCGTTCCGCAGTCAGCCGAGAGTGCTTTCTCCGAGCTGAGAGCTGATCGCTGACGGCTGAGAGCTTTGTCATTATGTCGGACGATCGGCTGGTCATCGCTGGGCGCGAGTTTAAGTCCCGCCTGTGGGTGGGGACGGGCAAGTACAAAGACTTCGCCGAAACGAAGAAGGCTGTCGAGGCGTCCGGAGCCGATGTGGTGACGGTCGCGGTGCGCCGGGTCAATATCACCGACCGGTCGAAAGAAAACCTGCTCGACTACCTCGACCCGAAAAAATACACGATCCTTCCGAACACAGCCGGCTGTTACACGGTGGAGGAGGCGGTCCGGTACGCACGGCTGGCGCGCGCGGCCGGGGTCTCTGACCTAATCAAGCTGGAGGTGATCGGCGACGAGAAGACCCTCTTCCCCGATACAGCGGGTCTGATCGAGGCCGCGAAGATTCTGATCAAGGAAGGGTTCATCGTGCTGCCCTATACCAACGACGATCCGGTCGTCGCCAAAAAGCTCGTGGACGTCGGCTGTCCCGCTGTCATGCCGCTCGCCGCGCCGATCGGATCCGGGCTTGGCATCCGCAATCCCTACAACCTCAAGATCATCCTTGAGACGGTCAAGGTACCGGTGATTGTGGATGCCGGCGTCGGCACTGCATCCGATGCGGTGCTCGCGATGGAATACGGCGCCGATGCGGTGCTCATGAATACCGCCATCGCCGGGGCCAAAGATCCTATCGCGATGGCCGAAGCGATGAAATACGCCGTTCACGCCGGGCGTCTGGCCTATAAAGCCGGCCGGATCCCCCGAAAGCTGTACGCCACGGCCAGCAGCCCGATCGAGGGTATGCTCTAAAAAAAGAAGTGTTGAGTCCCGAACCCAGCGCTCAACACTTAGGTTTCATGCCTTCCGTTGATTTCCGCCTTTACTTGGTCACCGACCGTTTGCGCACTGGTGGCCGTCCTCTGGTTCCTCTGCTGCGTCAGGCCATGGACGCTGGAGTATCCACGGTTCAATTGCGGGAACGGGATCTCGATACGCGCGCGCTCCTCGGGCTCGCGCAAGAAATCCAGACGCTCGCTCGAGAGCGGAGGGCAAAATTGTTCATCAACGACCGCATCGATCTGGTGTGTGCGGTGGGAGCCGAGGGTGTGCATCTACGGGCCAGTAGCCTGCCGGTGGCCGCCGCACGCCGGATACTGGGACCGGACCGGTTGATCGGTGTCTCGACGCATTCCGCCGACGAAGTGGCGCGGGCCGAGGCCGATGGAGCCGACTTCGCCGTGCTCGGTCCGATCTACGACACGCCGTCGAAGCGCGAGTATGGCCCACCGATCGGGATCAGCACGCTCGAAGAGGCCTGCCGCCGCTGTCGGATTCCAATCTTTGCGATCGGTGGCATCACGCCGCCTCGCGCGTCCGAGGTCCGGCGAGCCGGTGCGTTCGGCGTCGCCGTGATTTCAGCCATCCTCGCAGCCGAAGATGTGAGTGATGCTGTCCGTCGATTCATGAGTGCTGTGACTTCTTCGGAGTGAAGGCGGATAGTGAACGCGACCGCAGCCATGACGCGGCGCGGGTAAGGCTCGGCTGCGAGGAAAAGGGACGGGTCGCGGCGCGCGCCACGCACGGAATGGTGGGCACCGTTGCGAGGCGCAGTTGACCGTATGGGAAGCGGATGATAGAATCGCGACAGATTCGCGCATTGTGAGGCGCGTCGCGATCTGGTAAGGGTTTCGAGCGATCGAAACAGTGCTGCAATGGCCGAGTCCAAGGGGAACCGACTGCGGTCCCTCCGTGATTCCGTGAAGAAAATCACGAAGCGTTTGTCCGACGGAGATTCGGAGGCCATGCATAAGAACGACGAACACCTTCGCGAAGTCGAAAAGCTCCGTGTCCAGATCCAATCGATGGAGGAGGAGCTGCGCCGCCTCTATCAGTCCCGTTATCAACTCGAACAGGCCACCCGACAGAACGAAAAACTGGCCGCCACGCTGCAGGAAGCGAAGGCGCAGATCGAAGCGTTGCGGGCCGAAGTGGACAAGCTGACTGCACCGCCCTCCACCTACGCGATCTTTTCGAGCTTGAACAAAGATGGCACGGCGAACGTGTATGTGTCAGGACGGAAAATGAAAGTCAGCGTCCATCCGTCGATCAAGAGTAAAGAGTTGCGCAAAGGACAGGAAGTGATCCTGAACGAGGCGCTGAACATCATCGAAGCTCGTGGGTTCGATGGGCAAGGCGAAGTGGTGCGGTTGAAAGACATCATCGAAGGCAACCGTGCGCTTGTCACGCTGCATTTCGACGAGGAGAAGGTCGCGGAACTGGGCGATCCGCTCTTGAACGAACGGCTGAGCGTCGGTGACCATCTGCTCTACGATCCGCGTTCCGGATACGTCATCGAGAAGCTTCCCAAGTCCGAGGCGGAGGAATTGGTGCTGGAGGAAGTGCCAGACGTGGATTACAGCCACATTGGCGGGCTTCAGAAGGAGATCGAACAGGTTCGGGACGCGGTGGAGCTGCCGTTCCTGCATCCCCAGTTGTTCGCCGAATATAAGCTCAGCGCACCAAAGGGCGTGCTGCTCTACGGGCCTCCGGGTTGCGGGAAGACGCTCATCGCGAAAGCAGTTGCGAACTCCATCGCCAAGAAACTCGGCCACCTTACCGGCAAGCAGGTCCGCAGCTACTTCCTGCATGTGAAGGGGCCGGAGTTGCTGAACAAGTACGTCGGTGAGTCGGAACGCCAAGTCCGCGAAGTGTTCAAAAAGGCCAAGGAGCGGGCCTCGGAGGGCTACCCGGTCATCGTTTTCTTCGACGAAATGGATGCGCTCTTTCGAACTCGAGGCACCGGCATCTCGTCGGATGTCGAATCGACGATCGTTCCACAGTTTCTCTCGGAAATCGATGGCGTGGAGCGGCTGCGCAACGTGATCGTGATCGGCGCCAGCAATCGGCAAGACCTCATCGACCCGGCGGTCCTGCGCGCCGGCCGGTTGGATGTGAAAGTGAAAATCTCGCGTCCTGATGCCGCGGCCGCCCGCGACATTTTTTCGAAGTACATCACACCCGATTTGCCGTTCGATCAAGAGGAGTTGCAGCGTCATGGCGGCGATCCCCGTGCGTTTGTCGAGTGGCTGATCGGCATGACGGTGGACGCCATGTATGCGACGTCAGAAGAGAACAAGTTCATCGAAGTCACCTATGCCAACGGGGAGAAGGAAATCCTCTACTTCAAGGACTTCGCGAGCGGTGCGCTGATCGAGGGGATCGTCTCCCGGGCCAAGAAATACGCGGTGAAGCGAGAGATTGCTCAGGAAGGACGGGGAATCCGCTCGGAGGATCTGATCCAGGCGATCCGTGAAGAGTTCAAAGAGCATGAGGATCTTCCCAATACAACCAATCCGGACGACTGGGCCAAGATCGCCGGCAAGAAAGGCGAAAAGATCGTCCATGTCCGGACTATCAGCGGAGGTCTCGCGGAGTCCAGGCAAATTGAAACCATCAGCACGGGGCACTACCTCTGATGAGTCACGCTTGACTCCATGCAGGGATCAGGAAAGACGATTTTGCCGCGCGTTCTGGGTACCGAAACGGAGTTTGGGATCGCCGCCAGGGATGCGGACGCACTCGACCCCGTTTCCAATTCTCTCCATCTGATTAGCCATTATCCCTCGCTTCCAGCGCCCCAGGCGATTTGGGATTACGAGAACGAGAATCCGCTGCTTGATGTTCGGGGATTTGAGGTCGAGGGCGAGCGCGAACGGCCCAGCCCGGACTACAACCGTCAGTTGAACAAGGTGCTCGCCAACGGCGGCCGCCTCTACGTGGACGGCGCGCATCCCGAATATTCCACTCCTGAGTGCATCAACCCCCGGGAACTGATCGCATTCGAACGGGTCGGCGAACGCATCATGGAACGATGTCTGCGGACAATGGTGCAGACGCGTGGCAAGGAGACGTTCGTCCTCTATAAAAACAACTCGGACGGCAAAGGCAACAGCTACGGGTACCATGAGAACTACCTGCTGTCGCGGTCGGTGCCGTTCGATCGGATCGTCCGGGTGCTGACCCCATTTCTCGTCACTCGGCAAATCTTCGCGGGGTCGGGTAAGGTCGGCGCCGAGAATCAGACTGCGCCGACGGAATATCAGATCTCTCAGCGGGCTGATTTCTTCGAATGCCTGGTTGATCTCAATACGATGGTCAAACGCCCGATCATCAATACCCGGGACGAACCGCATGCTGATCCGGCCAAGTATCGCCGTCTGCATGTCATCGTCGGCGATGCCAACATGGCCGAACTGCCGACCTATCTGAAGATCGGGACTACCGCGATCGTGCTGGATCTGCTCGAAGGCGGAGCCGAGCTGCCGATGATGGAACTCGAAGATCCGGTTCTGGCCATCAAGCAAGTCTCGCGCGATCTGGACATGAAGGAATCTTTGAAGCTGGCGGATGGACGGGTGACTTCGGCGATCAGCATCCAACGGGCCTACCTGAAAGCGGCGATGGACTTTTTCGCCTGTCATGAGTTGTCCCCGGTGACCAAAGATATCCTTGTCCGCTGGGAAGAAGTCCTGGATAAACTGGAACGTGATCCCATGCTGCTGGTCCGTGAACTGGATTGGGTGGCCAAGCGGCAGATGATCCGTTCCTACATGGAACGGAAGGGGTGTGGTTGGGATGATCCCCGCGTGCGCCTCATGGATCTCCAATATCACGACATCCGCCGGGAGAAAGGTCTGTACTATGCCCTCGAGCGCAGTAATATGATCGATCGGCTAGTGCCGGAAAGCGAGATTGTCAAAGCGGAGTCAACCCCGCCGACAGGGACAAGAGCCTATTTCCGCGGGCGCTGTATGAACAAATATGCCAGGGCCGTCTACGGGGCGAGTTGGACGTCGGTCCTCTTCGACGTCGGCAACACGACTATCAAAAAGGTCCCGCTGATGGATCCGCTGCGTGGCACGGAGTCTCTGACGCACGACTTGCTGGAAAGCTGCGGCTCGGCGGAGTCTCTCCTGATCAAGTTGACTGCGTGATGATCCGGACGAAACTGTTGCCCAGATTCCGCCCGACGGAACCCGACAAGAGAGAGCGTCGTTCGCCGCAATGAACCTGCCGTTTTTCCCGGAACACGATAACTCCAGTTTCTTTGATCTGCTGATGAAACAGCGGCCGGAGTTCGCTTTCGCTGTCCACGGGCTTGGTCGCTCAACAGTGCCCGCACCCGAGCTATCGAGCGGGGCTTCCGCGTTGCCTGTCCCGCAAGGCACGACGGTGTTGGCGCTTAAGTACCGGGAGGGCGTCGTGATGGCTGGTGATCGGCGCGCCACTGAAGGATTTCAAATCGCGGATCGGCGCATTGAGAAAGTCTTCCGGATCGACGAGTACAGCGCTATAGCCATCGCGGGCGCCGCCGGCCCATGCATCGAAATGGCCAAGCTGTTTCAGACCGAACTCGAACATTACGAAAAGTTAGAGGGCGTCCCCCTTTCGTGCGAAGGCAAAGCCAATAAACTGGGGCAGATGGTCAGGGCCAACCTGCCGATGGTGTTTCAGGGGCTCGTCGTAATGCCGCTCTACGCCGGCTACGATGTCGCCAGGGGAGAGGGACGGATTTTCAAATACGACATTACCGGCGGACGATACGAGGAGTCCGACTACCATGCCGTCGGCTCGGGCGGCAAGGACGCGCGCAACACGATGCGAGAACACTTTCGCAGGAACCTCTCGGAGGATGAGGCCATCAAGCTGGCGCTTCTGGCCCTGCACAATGCGGCGGATGAAGATGTGGGAACCGGCGGACCGGACCTCATCCGTGGGATTTTCCCGACAGTCAAAACCGTCAGCGCTGCCGGCATCGCCGATGTGCCGGACCAACGGATTCGGAGTTTATATGACGACCTGATCGCGAATCGCGGAAAGGGAGTGTAACCGTGCCGCTGCCGTACTACGTCTCGCCCGAGCAAATGATGCAGGACAAGGCGGAATATGCCAAGAAAGGGATCGCCAAGGGCCGGTCGATCATCGCGATGGAATATGTTGACGGAGTGCTGTTGGCGGCCGACAATCCGAGCGCGTCCCTGCACAAGGTGTCCGAAGTCTACGACAGTATCGCCTTCGCGGGTGCCGGCAAATACAGTGAGTTCGAAAACCTCCGCAAGGCTGGCATTCGCCACGCTGACCTCAAGGGCTACATATACAGCCGGGAGGACGTCACGGCCCGCTCTCTGGCCAACGGCTACTCGCAGAGCTTGGGTACGATTTTCAGCCAGGAGTTGAAGCCGTTGGAAGTGGAAATCCTCGTCGTGCAGGTCGGCGCAGCCGGCGGTCCGAACGAAATCTATCGTATTTCGTTTGACGGCAGCATCTTCGACGAGCGCAACTACGCTGTCATCGGAGGGCGGGCGGAGGCGCTGCAAAATTTCCTGAAAGATCGGTTTCCCGCCCAGGTGCCAGAGCTCAAGGCAGCCCTGAAGTTGTGCGTCGCGGCGCTGGAACACGGAGCCAATCAGAAATTCGCCCCCGAGGGGCTGGAAGTTGCCGTGCTGGATCGTACCCGTCCAGGTCGCAAATTCCGTCGCATCCCGTCGTCCGAAATCCGCCAACTGCTCTCCGACTGACGAGCCAAGCTGCCTGGGCCGATGAGCGCCTTCTGTTGAAGAAGGCTGACCGCCGGTGTATCCTGTGTGCGAGCTTAGTGTCGGGGCGGCGGCCATGAGACAACGCATTTTCGGCCTCGAAAATGAATACGGGCTGATCTTTTCGCCAAACGGGCGCATCTATCTTCCGATGGAAAAGGTCCTCGGCTACATCTTCGAGGGCCTCATTCCAAACAGTTGGCCCTCCAACGCCTTTCTGGTGAACGGCGCCCGCTTCTACCAGGACACCGGCTGCCATCCGGAGTACTCCACGCCCGAATGCGACAATATCTTGGATTTGGTGGTGCACGACAAGGCGGGGGAGCGGCTACTGGAAGCCTGTCTCCCGGCGGCGGAGGAACGGCTGAGAGAAGAGGGGCTGTCCGGGGAGATCTACATCTTTAAGAACAACACCGACTCGCTCGGCAACACCTACGGTTGCCATGAAAACTACCTCATGCGGCGAGATGTCGATTTCTGGAAAGTCACCGAACAGTTAATCCCGTTTTTCGTCACGCGCCAGATTTACTCGGGCGCCGGCAAGGTGCTCAAGGTGTCCGGCAAGCCCCAATTCTTCATCTCCCAGCGCGCGCAGCACATCCATGAGAAGACTTCGTCCTCGACGACATCATCGCGCAGCATCATCAACACGCGTGATGAGCCGCACGCAGACGCCGAAAAGTATCGCCGGTTGCACATCATCGTCGGGGACTCCAACATGTCCGAATATACGACCTACCTGAAAGTGGGCACCGCGGCGTTGGTGCTATCGATGGTGGAGGACGGCTACGCGGTGAGCGGCATGGAACTGGAAGATCCGGTCAAGGCGATCCGGGAAATCTCGCGCGATCCAACGCTCAAGAAGAAGATCAAACTAGATGATGGGCGGCAGATGACCGCCGTGGAAATTCAACGAGTCTATTGGGAGCGCGCGCACGATTATCTGAAGGAGCAGTCGCACGACGCGACCATGGACGACGTGCTGGCCCGCTGGGGCTATGTGCTGGATCGGCTGGAAGAAGATCCGATGCAGTTGACCCGCGAGGTGGATTGGGTGAGCAAAAAGCTGCTCATTCAATCCTATGTGGAGAAGCGGGGATGCGGCTGGGACGATCCTCGCGTGTTTCTGATGGACCTGCAGTATCACGACGTGAAGCGCACACGTGGGTTGTACTATCTGATGGAATCACGCGGCATGATCGAGCGGGTGGTGGACGAGGAATCTGTCCAGCGGGCCATGTCCGTGCCCCCGCAGACGACCAGAGCCAAGGTGCGTGGGGACTTCATCCGCTTCGCCAGGGCCAAGAACCGGTCCTATACAGTGGACTGGACCTATCTAAAGCTGAACGGCTACTGGGAAGAAACGATCCTCTGCATGGACCCCTTTAGCGCGGTGAACCGACGCGTGGAAGAACTGGTCTCACAAGTCGCCGGATTGCGGTTCTATCGATGACAACTGCGGCGCCGTTGGGACACGCGAAAGGGATGTCGCGGGCTGACCGTATCGCTGTGACCGCGATCATTTTGCTGGCCAGCGTGTTTCCAGTGGAGCTGCTGCCGAACACCCCTCCGCCGCAAAAGGGCTCGGATGGCCAATACAGTGGGAAACAAGGGCAGATCATCGTGGTGAAAGTGCCTGCCGGGGACGGGATCACCGAGGTGGAAGGAAAGTTCCTCGGGCGCCGTATCCCGTTCTTCCCGGAACCGCGGGCTGACGAGCCGCCCGGTTATGTGGCGCTGCTCGGTATCGATATGCAGGACGAACCGGGTACGCACGAGCTGACGGTGGAGGTTCGATCAGGTGAGCAGGCGCGGCGCTTGAGCTACAACGTCTTGATCATCAAGGAAGCGTTTCCGGTCGAGTATCTGAAGTTGCCCAAAGACAAGGTGGATCTGGATGAAAAGACCTTGGCCCGCTGGAAGGCCGAGCAGGAACAGGTACGGGCCGCTTTGAGCGAGGAGTCCCGCCTCCGTCTGTGGAGAACTTCGTTCATCGAGCCGGTACGGGGATCGAAGACTGGAGTATTCGGCAGCGTGCGGGTACTCAACGGACAACCGCGCAGTCCGCACAACGGCGAGGACATCAGCGCGCCGATCGGCACGGAGGTTGTGGCGAGCAACGACGGAGTCGTGCGACTCACGGTCGATCATTTCTTTTCGGGCAAGGGCATCTTTCTCGATCATGGACTGGGACTGTATTCCATGTATTTCCATCTCTCGGAGGTACTCGTGCACGATGGCGATCTGGTAAGGGCTGGCCAAGTCATTGGGAAAGTCGGTGCCACCGGCCGTGCCACCGGGCCGCATCTCCATTGGGGCGTCAAGCTCAACGGCGCAAGGGTCAATCCCTATGCTCTCCTCGATCTTCCGTTTCCCCGCCACGGTGATGCTTCCGGAGCGACGCCCGCTGCGAGAGTCGTTCCAGCACGAGAATAAAGGAGGTGAAGGAAGGGGTGAAAAAGGGGTCGGGAGTCTTTTTTCAGCAGAAACTGACTCTAACCACCCCAAAAGACTCCCGGCCCCGGGCAGAAGTTTTTCCACGTCGGTATCGGAAGACGAGGCAGCTGCGGGTTGGGGTATCTGCTCAGAAGGCGGAAAGCGAGATTGGATAAGCCCTTGCGTTGCGCGCGGTGAGGCGTCCCGCTCGTCAAGCCATTCGTGGGCAGTTCACACCGGTGTAGCGTCACGGTTTTTGGATTAGGGTTAACTGCCGGTGCAGCCTGCCCATGCAGCGGTGCGGGGGCCTACATAGCCTGGCGGCAGGCAACTCTACTGATCCATCCAACTCGTGTTCAATAGTTCATCTTGCTTGGCTGGTCTGGTCGGACTGCGAATCCTGCAATCAATCCGGTATCAGCCCGCGGTCTATTCAGTGTGCGGCTCATGGTCAAAGTCGGTCCGTGTAGAAGGACACGGTATCAGGAAGCGTCCCTCTCACAGGTTAGCTACCGGTCTCTTCCTTGGCGGGCTGTGGGGCCTTATCGCGACCTGCGTGAAGGCTCGGTGTGGATGCTCGATCATCGGGCGGGTGGCGCCAAACTCGAGAACCTGGCCACGCGGAGTGGGGGGCCTGCAGGTACTCGCCTGGCTGGTGCGAGCCGGCGCGAGCTTTCACCCGTTGCACGAAGCCAAGAACGGGTACACGGCTAGTTTGGCGACAGGACTCGCTTTTTTGTTTCCTAAGCTGGAGACCCCCGCCACACTCTCCGATTAGGCTCGCCTTTTGTGGGGTTCACACGTTCGTCTCGATGCTCGACGGCGCCTTGTTCAGTACCGTGCCCGCGGCTTGGGAAAGAGCCGCGTCGTACTCGTGGCTGAGGGCGTAGATGCGGAACTGCACCAGGCGGGTGGGCAGGAGATCGAGAAATTCTTCCAGCGGTTCGGTGGATACCAAGCGGGTCCCGGGATCGTACACATACAGCGGAATGCCGCGCGTGTCTTTCGGGTCTGGTCGCGGGTCCAGTGGCGCCATATCGACCCGGAACGGGATTTTCTGGAGCCCAACCGGCAGTTCTTTCTGGATCAGCCGTTCGAAATGCTCGCGGCTGGGGAAATCCATGCCGCGTTCTTGCCCTTTCTCCTTGAGGACCGTGCTGTAGGCCATTTTCCATTTCACGTCGCGTCCGAGGATCCGCCCCCACTCCTCTCCAAGCCGCCGGCGCGTCGCCTGCCGGGATTTTTTCCATTCCCGCACCTCTTCCAGCAAGGACCAGTCGGTCAGGGTCAAGTAGTCCTCCATCCGCTTGCGCGGATCGTTGGGGAAGACTAACCGCATTGTCTCACCGAAGATATCACGCAAGTGAATATCGATTGCCCTGGTGGTCCGGTGGTAGTACACATTGGAGTAGAGATACATCCGCGTGTTCAGAAACATCTGGAGCGCCGGCAGGCCAGTCTTGTGGATGGTGAAGCCTTTCTCCGTGATGATCGTGTAATGGATGAGCCGGGTCAGGTCAACCGGCCCGACCGCCACCCCACACATGTACGAGTCGCGGAGGACGTAGTCCAGATTGTCGGCGGTGTAGCTGCCGGAGATGACCGGCTGCAGACAAGTCAGCCACCGCGGCATCCGCGAGCAGTCTTTGCCTTTGTCCTTCAGAATCAGGTGGGCGATCTGATCGGGGTTCAGTTCTTCGCCTTTGGCAAACGGGCCGGACGGACTCCGCCGAATCTTACGGATAAGCGGTCCGAGGAAGTCCCGGATGATGATCTGGCCCAGTTTCTCATGAGTCAGGTGGAAGGCTTTCAGGAAGTTGTCGTCAAAAAAGTGGCAGAACGGACCGTGACCGATGTCGTGGACCAGAGCCGTGATACGGAGCAGTTCCTCGATATAGTTGGCCGACGGCGTGTCCTTAACGACCTCGCGCAGGAACGGGTACAAATGTTTAGCGAACCGGCCGGCGACATGCATGGTGCCCAGAGAGTGGACGAACCGGCTGTGCTCGGCTGACGGATAGACCCACCGCGCGCTTTGCAGCTGATAGATGTACCGCAGTCGCTGGACCCAAGGAGAATCGATCAGGTCCTTCTCGGTTCGTTCGGTCGGATCCGGGGTCGAGTAGGGAACGGTGAAGGAGATGTACTCGTGAATCGGATCGGCGATCAGTGCGGATCCGTCATAGGGAAACTTGGCAGGATAGCGACCGGCGGATTTCATGGTGAGGATTCCGGCTCATCTTAGCCGACCTGGGGATCGCGGGGCAACGGCTCTTCTTGCCTGTGTGCCTGTGCCCGGCGATGTTTCGAGATGACATAGTAGGCGATCGGGTAGCCGATCATGGCTCCCAATATGCTCAAGACAGTCCCTCCCAGAAAGAACGGGACGGCGTACGGCATGACCTGGCGGTAGATCGACATGAAGCTGAGATCGCTCCAATCGAATGACGGGTTGTCCGGCAGGCCAAGCAGGGTTGCGCCGGTCCAGTAGGTGGCGCCCAAGATCGGCACGAGCGTCCACGGGTTATTGATGCCGGCGCCGAGAAAGAGCGCCAGAAAGTTCAGCCGGAACGCCCAGGTGCAGAACAGCACCATTGCCGTATGGAGCCCGTAGGTCGGCGAGAAGGCGATGAAGACTCCCAAAGCGAAGGCCAGAGCCGTACGCTGGGGCGGTTCGTGCAGGTGAAGAACCTGATCGAGGACCGATCGGATCCTCGAGAGTTGCGCGGTAATCATGAAGAGGCTCAGCGCCGAAAATGTTCGTAGCTCGTGCTGATCAGCGGTTGCCAGGAACCATCGGCTCGCTGGACTCGGATCCCAGAACGACGGGCAGTGATCGCGCCGATGCAGGACACCCGAAACCGCGCGCGTTGCGCTAGACGTTCCACCTTGCGGCGGTTGGCCGGCGGCACAGTGAAGAGTAACTCATAATCCTCCCCGCCGCTCAACGCCACGTCCACCGGGTCCAGGCCACGGGCGTCGGCGTACAACCGGCATGCGTGCGATACAGGAATGGCGCGGAGATCGAGTGCCGCGCCGACGCGGCTTTCCTCGCACAAGTGAACGAGGTCGCCGGACAAACCGTCTGAGAGATCGATTGCCGCCGAGGCCAAGCGTTGTTCGGCGAGCAATCGGCCTTCCCGCACGCGTGCCGAAGGACGGAGGTGGCGGCGGATCAGAAACCGCCGAACCCGGTCGGCCTTTGTGCCGAGCAGCGGAGCCGGAAGGCGGTCGCCAGCCTGCAACAAAGCCAGGCCGGCTTGCGAATCGCCGACCGTCCCCGTGACGTAAATCAGGTCGCCCGCCCGGGCCCCGGCTCGCGTGAGAAGATGGCCAGGGCGCCCGACGCCCGTCAAGGTTATGCAGACGAACAACCCGTCCCGCGAAGCGGACGTGTCGCCGCCGACAAGCTGGACGCCGTTTCGGCGACAGGGCTGCATGAGTCCTCGGTACAGCCGGTCGATCTCAGCGTCCGTCCGCTTGGGCGGAATGGCGAGCGAGACCAATAGATACTGCGGGATGCCACCCATCGCCGCGATATCGCTCAGATTGGCGACGGCTGCCCGGTATCCGACGTCTTCGAGGGCGGTTGTCCTCAGATCGAAGTGAACGCCTTCGGCAAGGAGATCTGTGGTCAGGAGGAGCCGGTATCCGGGCGGCACCCGGATGACGGCCGCGTCTTCGCCGATCCCGCGCAGGACGGATGGCCCGATCCGGCCGAAGCGGCGGCGCAGGGCGCGGATCAGCGCGAATTCACCAGCGAGCGGGCCATGTGGGCGCGACGGGCCGGAGGGCATATCAAGGTGTCACAGGGGTGGGGACGCGCGAAACAGGCCGGACAGCACGCGCCGCCCGGGAGGGCGCCTTCGCGTGGTCGGCCTTCTCCCGTCCGGCCCGCCGCTGGACGGGCTTGGCGTTCATGATCCCCTTGCCGGCCTGGTCTCGGCGCAGCGCCGCCTTGATCACATCGTCCATCGTCTCCGCGAAGATGAACTGAATGCCTTTCAGCAAGTGCTTGGGAATCTCTTCCAAGTCCTTCTTGTTGCGCTTGGGCAGAATAACCGTGGAGAGCTTGGCCCGCTTGGCGGCCAGAATTTTCTCCTTCAGCCCGCCGATCGGCAGCACACGCCCGCGCAACGTGATCTCGCCGGTCATGGCGACGTCGCGGCGGGCGGGGATGTTCGACAGGGCGGAGGCGATCGCCGTGGCCATGGTGATACCGGCCGACGGCCCGTCTTTGGGGATGGCGCCGGCTGGCACGTGGATGTGAAGATCGTTCTTGGAAAAGACGTCTGGATTGATGCCCAGCAATTTCTCGCGGGAGCGGACGTAGCTCAGCGCGGCCTGGGCTGATTCCTTCATGACGTCGCCGAGATGGCCGGTCAGCGTGAGGTTACCCTTTCCTTTCATCACCGTCGCCTCGATGTACAGCACGTCGCCGCCGGATTCAGTCCAGGCCAGTCCCGTTGCCACCCCGACTTCATCTTTGTCCAACTCAGACTCCGGCAGGAACTTCGGGACGCCGAGGTACTTGTGCAGGTTGGCCGGCGTGATCGTGTAGCACTGGCCCTTGCCCTCGGCGACCTTCTTCGCCACCTTTCGCATGACGTTGGCGATTTCCCGCTCCAAATTCCGGACGCCGGCCTCCCGGGTGTAATGGGAAATGATCTGACGGATGGCCGGCTCGGTGATCCGGATGTGCTTGTCCGTAATGCCGTGCTCGGCCAGTTGCCGGGGGATCAGGTACTTCTGCGTGATGCCCAGTTTCTCCTCTTCCGTGTAGCCGGGAATCTCGATGATCTCCATCCGGTCCCGCAACGCCGGCAGGATGGGATCGATCAAGTTCGCGGTCGTGATGAACATCACCTCGCTCAAGTCGAACGGGACGCCCAGGTAGTGGTCCGTGAAAGCGTGGTTCTGTTCCGGGTCCAGCACTTCGAGCAAAGCGGCGGAAGGATCCCCGCGGAAATCCATGCCGACTTTGTCGACCTCGTCCATCATGAAGACCGGATTATTGGTGCCTGCCTGTTTGATGCCTTGGATGATCCGGCCGGGCAGCGCGCCAACATACGTTCGGCGATGCCCGCGGATTTCCGCCTCGTCCCTCACACCACCCAGGCTCACCCGCACGAACTCGCGACCCAGGGCCCGCGCGATGGACTTCCCGAGCGACGTCTTGCCAACGCCGGGTGGACCGACAAAGCAGAGGATGGGGCCCTTCATCTTGTCTTTCAGTTTGCGAACAGCGAGGTATTCGAGGATGCGCTCCTTGACTTTCTCAAGGTCGTAATGATCTTCGTTGAGGACCTTGGCTGCCGCTTTGATGTCGAGGTTGTCCTTGGACTTTTTGCTCCACGGCAGCTCGACCATCCATTCGAGATAGGTCCGCACTGTCGCCGATTCCGCCGTGTCCGGGTGCATCTTTTCAAGCCGCTTCAACTGCTTCTCGCACTCCTTCAGCACTTTCTCCGGCATCTTGGCGTCTTTGATGCGCTTGCGGAACTCCGCGATCTCCTCGGCCCGCTCATCCAGTTCGCCCAGTTCTTTCTGGATTGCCTTGAGCTGTTCGCGCAGGAAGTACTCGCGCTGGGTCTTGTCCATTTCACCCTTGGCCTGGGCTTGGATCTTCTGCTGCATGGTCAGGACCTCGATTTCCTGGGCTAGGATGTCGCTCACCTGCCGCAGCCGTTGGATGGGGTCTGTGATCTCCAGCACGCGTTGGGTGATGTCCACCTTGAGGCCGAGGTTGGAGACAACTATGTCCGCCAAGCGGCCCGGGTCTTCGAGGTTCTCGATGACGACCATAACGTCCGGGATGAGCACTTTGCCCAGGCTTACGATCCGTTCGATCTGCTCTTTGACCGTGCGCATGACCGCTTCGATTTCGAGGGTGGGCGCCGGCGGCTTGGCTTCGGCGATTTTGGAGATGCGGACCGAATAGTAGGGCTCGGTTTGGATGTACTCTTCGATCCTGCCTTTGGCGAGGCCCTGGACCAGAATCTTGATACGCTCGTCGGGCAGTTTCAGCATGCGCATGATGATGCCGACCGTGCCGACGCAATGGATGTTGTCCGGTTTGGGATTCTCTACGTCGAGGGCTTTTTGCGCGGCGAGGAAGATCATACGGTTGCCGGCCAACGCGGCCTCGATGGCCTTGATGGACATCTCGCGGCCGACGAACAGCGGCAACACCATGTACGGAAAGACGACGACGTCCCGGACTGGCAGTAACGGCAACTGGTCGGGGATGTCGATGTGCTGAGGATTCTGGAGATCCTGCTCGGTCGGTTCGTTCATGAAGCGCTGTCCTTGTCGCCGAGTCCTCGCCCGGTCTGATGCATCATACCATGCGCGCCCGACCGGACGCGCGGGAGTTCACCGCTCCGGAACCGGTGCCGGACCGCCCAGCGTTACGCACGGGGCCCGTCAGCGTTGAGTCGTAGCCGTTTGAGGTAGTCGGAAAACGGAGGTCCGAGCGACGGGTTCTTGAGCGCGAACTCGACGGTCGCAATGAGAAATCCCAGTTTGTCGCCGGCGTCGTGGCGTTGGCCCTGCACTTCGTAAGCGAACATGGGCGATTGTTTGGCCAATTGGCGCAGCGCGTCGGTGAGCTGGATCTCGCCGTTCTTTCCCGGCTGGGTCTTGCGCAGGATGGGGAAGATCTCAGGCGGCAACACATAGCGTCCGATCACCGCGTAATGAGACGGCGCGTCGGCCGGCGCGGGCTTTTCCACGAGGTCCTCGACCCGATGCAATCCAGGTGCCAGGCGACGCGGCGCGATGATGCCGTAGCGGCTGACTTCGCTCCGAGGCACTGCCTGCACGCCCAAAACGGCGCCTTTCCGCTTCTTGAAGATGTGGATGAGTTGAGCCAGCGCCGGCGTCGGGGCGTCGATGATCTCGTCGCCCAGGATGACAGCGAATGGCTCGTCGCCGATGAGATGTTGCGCGCACAGTACGGCGTGGCCCAGGCCCAGCGCCTCAGACTGGCGGACATAACAGAAGTTCGCCAAGTTGGAAATACGGCGGATCTGGCTGAGCACTTGTGCCTTGCCGCTCCCCTTCAGATTTTCTTCGAGTTCGAACGACCGGTCGAAGTGGTCTTCGATGGCGCGCTTGCCGCGTCCGGTGATCACGATGATGTCTTGAATGCCGGAGGCGACCGCTTCCTCGACGACATACTGAATGAGCGGTTTATCGACGAGCGGTAGCATTTCTTTGGGGGAGGCTTTCGTGGCCGGAAGGAACCGTGTGCCGAGGCCGGCCGCGGGGATGACAGCTTTGCGAATCTCTGAACGGGACATGCGGCCGATAGTATGTGATGGGGTACAGAAAGTCAAGGCGAGCGCGCAAGGCCGCCCCGCAGGAAATTTCTTTACATTGTGCGCATCGATCAATATACTTCACAAGTTTTTCAACACCTTTGAGGTCTGACGTCGATGCCGGGACGTTTAAAGCGCAGGAGTTTGCTCGCCGCCGCCCGCGTCTGTGCGTCCGGCGCTCAGCTCCGCGGAGCCGCTCGGCGTGCGGCGGGCGTTGCGTGGATGCCGGAGCACCCGGATCATCGGGAAGGGCTTCGGTGATCGAAAGGAGACGACCTCAACGGAGCGTGGTCGCTCTGGTGTCGGCGGTCTTCTGTCTCCTGTTTTTTCCGGCCAGCGGAGCAGCCCAGGAGGTGACGCCGCTGATCAAGTCCATCGAGGTTCGTGGCAACAAGCGAATTGAAACGGCGGCGATCACCAGTCGGCTTACGCTGAAAGTCGATGAGCCCTATACTCCGGAAGCAATCCGCAATCAGGTCAGAATTCTGTATGAGACCGGGTTTTTCGAAGATGTTCAGGTGGAGACGGAGGCGGTGCCGGGCGGGTTCTTGGTGGTCTTCGTGGTCAGGGAGAAACCCTTCATCACGGAAATCGTGTTCGACGGGAACGAGAATCTGAGCGAGGACAAGCTGCGCGAAAAGATCACTATCAAGAGCCAGTCGTTTTTGGATCAGCAACAAGCGAAGGAAAGCGCGGAGAAAATTAAGCAGGCCTACCAAGAGGATGGCTACTATAAAGCCGAAGTGATTCCCATCATTCAGACGCTGGACGAAGACCGCAAGCGCCTGACGTTTTTTATCAAAGAGGGGGAAAAGGCCCGCATCAAGACGGTCATCTTCGACGGTATGAGAGCCGTGTCGAAGGACGAACTCTTCAAGGTCATGGCCACGCGTGAATGGGTTCCGTGGTACGGTCTGTTCACGCAATTCAAGCTCCCCTCGTTCTTGTCGGATGCCGGCATTCTCAAGCGCGAGGAACTCGCGAACGATATCGAGCGCATCCGTGAGGTCTATTTGAACAAGGGCTATCTTAACGTCCAGATCGGCATGCCGACCGTCGAGTTGTCAGAGGACAAGAAGTGGTTCACGGTCACTTATGCGATCGTCGAGGGCGAGCCGTTCACGGTCAAGGAAATTGGGTTCCGCGGCAACACTGTCTTCGAGGATCCGGAGTTGCGCGTGGGACTGAAAATCACGCCCGGCGAAATTTTTCAACGGGCGAAGATTCGGGACGAAATCGCGCGGATCACGGATCTATACGGAGGGAAGGGCTACGCGTTCGCCGAAGTCACCCCGTCGGTAACGCCCGACAACCAGGAGAAGACTGCGACGATTCTCTTCCACATCAAGGAAGGGGAGATGATGCGGATCCGGCGGATCAATATCACCGGCAACGACAAGACCCGCGACAACGTCATCCGGCGGGAATTGCGCCTCGACGAACAGGATGTGATCGACACCGTCTCGATCAAGCGGAGCTTTCAGCGGTTGAACAATTTGAACTACTTCGAGACCGTCGAAATCCTGCCGAGACAGGTCGAGCCAGACAAAGTCGATCTGGACGTCAAGGTGAAAGAGAAGTCGACCGGCATGTTCAGCATCGGCGGCGGCTTTAGCACCTTGGACCGGTTCGTGCTGATTGCCGACATCACCGAGGGAAACCTCGGCGGCCGGGGATATACCGGCCGGGTCCGCGGCCAGTTGGGACAACTTCGTTCCATCGGCCTGATCAGTTTCCGGAATCCCTACATTCAGGATTCGCTGACCTCGCTGCAATTGGATATCTACTCGACCCAAACGCTGTACGGCACGTTCTTCGAGGAGAAGCACGGTGTTTCGGCGACGTTCGGCCGATGGTTTTCCGAATACATCTCGGGCTATTTCACCCCCGTTGCCGAAATGATTCGCTACGCTGATCCGAATACCTTTGTCAATACACTGAACCCGTTCGGGGGAACCGTCAGCGCCGGGTCCATCTTCGGCTTTACGGAGAATATCCCACAGTTCATCCGGGATCAGTTTGGGACTCAGAGCACCACGGGGTTTCGTTTCGGGCTCGCCCGCGACACGCGCGATTATTATTTGGATCCGCGGACCGGTTGGCGGCACAGCGTCGATGTGTCGATCGGTACCCCGTATCTGGGAGGGACCAACAATTTTTACAAGTTCGCTTTGGACACCCTGAAATATACCCCGCTGCCGTTCGACACGCGGATTTCGCTGCGGGCGCGATTCGGCATCGTCGAGGGGCTGGGGGGGAAACCCATTCCCTTGACCGAACGATTCTTCGTCGGCGGCATCAACTCCGTGAGAGGATTTTATTTCGGTCGCGCTGGGCCGGTGACGTCGGATGGATTTCTACTGGGCGCAGCGAAGGAACTCATTTTCAATACGGATTTCATTTTTCCGATTTCGTCAGAAGCCAGGCTGAACGGTGTGTTTTTTTTCGATTACGGCAAGGGATTTGGCGACGACGAACGGCTTTCGTTCACTCTGCGGCCGGCGGCGGGGATTGAAGCCCGATGGATTTCGCCGTTCGGTCCGCTGCGGGCCGCGTACGGGATCAACTTGGATCCGAAACCGTTTGAACGGAAAGGCGTGTTTGAGTTCACCATCGGGTCGCTGTTCTGACACGTGTCCATGTTGGGAAGTTTCATGCACGGGGAAAGAGTTCGGCAGAAAGGCTACGATTCCGGCCAGCGGTTGGTGCCGGCGCGTTGTCGTCGGGCTGTGAGACTCGCGGTTTCGACAGTTGCGCTCACAGCGCTTGTCGGCTGCGCGTCGGCGGGGACGCAACCGGAAGGCCGCATAGGGGTCCTCGATCCGCAGCGGATCCTGAACGAGACTGCCGCGGGCAAAAAAGCCAAGGAGTCTCTCGAGACCTTCGCGAAGAACCGGCAGGCGCTCATCGAGCTCGACGAAAAGGAGCTCCGACGGATGGAAGAGGATTTCGTTAAACAGGCCAGCGTGCTGAGCACGGCGGCGAAGCGGGAACGCGAAGAGCAGTTCCGGCGTCGCATGGCCGAATATCAGCAAAAAGCCGCTGAGCTGAACCGAGAAGTGCAGGAGAAGCAGAAGGACGTACTAGACGGGTTCCGCGAGAAAATCGAGACGGTGACGGCCAAGGTCGCCAAGCAGTTGGGCTTGCAGGTGGTGATTGAAAAGGGGCGAGGCGGGCCGACGGTGTACAGCGATGCGTCCGTCGACATCTCGGATCGCGTCATCCAGGAGTTCAATAAGGAATTTCCGTAGCAAGTGTGACAGGAGTGGGTAGCCGGCGATAAACAGCCGACAGCCCAAGACTCTGTGCTACTCGCTAGTAGCTGTTCGCTGCTTGCGAGTGTTAAGAAGTGTTAAGAATGAAACAGAGACACATAGGCGTGAGCAAGTGGGAACGGAATCGATGAGGAGTGAGGATGAAGTCGGAAACTCTTCTGCCGATGATCGTCGGCATGGTCTTGCTGGAAAGCTGGATGGGAGGCTTGGCGGCGGCGGAATCGTTTAAGGTGGCAGTGATCGACCAGCAAGTGGTCATGGAAAGGTCGAAAACGGGGAAACAGGCGCTGGAAGAACTGCGGAGCTTCTCCGCCGCCCGCCAGAAGGTCGTCGACTCCGACGATCAAGAGTTGAAGTCGATCGAACGAGTCCTGCAAGATCCGAACCATACACTCAGCGACGCCGCCAGACGGGAAAAACAGGAACAGTTCCGAGCCAAGCTCGAAGCGTATCAGCGTCGTGTGCAGGAGTTCAATCGCGAAGTGCAGGAGAAACAGCGCGAGATGATCGCGGAATATTCGAAGAAAATCCAGAAGGCTGCGATGGCCGTCGCGGAGCGGGAGGGCTACGCCGCTGTGCTGGACAAGGGCAATGAAGCCAGCATCAAAATCGTGATTTATCATCAGCCGGGGCTCGACTTGACGGACAAGGTGATCAAGGAATTCGACCGGCAGAACCAGTAGCAACACCGGTTTGTGTGGTTCATGTGGTTCGTTTGGCTTATGCGGTCGGCCAGATCGAGATGCTTCCGCACCAACACCAACACGATAGGCCAATACACTTTCTTGAACCGAGCTCAGGAGGCGCGCCGATGGCAGCGATGGAGAATGTGGACATCCAGACCTTGCTTCCGCACCGGTATCCGTTTCTGCTGGTTGACCGGATTCGCGAGTTGGAATTGGACCGGCGGGTCGTCGGAATCAAAAACGTCACGATCAACGAGCAGTTCTTCCAGGGGCACTTCCCGAGCCGCCCGGTTATGCCCGGCGTGCTCATTCTCGAAGCGATGGCCCAAGTGGGCGGCGTGCTGGCCTTCAAATCCTTGGCACAGACCGGGCGGCCGGTGGTGTATCTGACCGGGGTGGACCACGCCAAGTTCCGCAAACCGGTTATTCCCGGCGATCAGTTGCGGTTCGAGGTCGAAGTGCTTAAGAAGCGGCCGCCGTTCTGGAAGATGCAGGCCAAGGCTTATGTGGAAGCGGACCTGGTCTGCGAGGCGGAGTTGACTGCGATGGTGACGGAGGAAAAAACCGAACACGGCGAGCAACCAGCGGCGAGCAGCAAATAGCTCGAAGATGTTCGCTGCCGGCTTTTCGCTGGTTGCTGATTTGGAGGGAGTCGAGTGAACATTCATCCGACTGCGGTTGTCCACCCCAAGGCCGAACTCGCCGAGGATGTCGTGGTGGGCCCGTTTTGCGTCGTTGGCGAGCACGTCAAGATCGGGCGCGGTACACGGCTCATCTCACATGTGTGTGTGGAAGGGTGGACGGAGATCGGCGAGCGGTGCGAGCTGTATCCATTCGCTTCGATCGGCGGGCCTCCGCAGCATCTGCAGTACAAGGGCGAGCCGACACGGGTCGTCATCGGGAACGACAATATCCTGCGCGAATACGTGACGGTCAATCGAGCGACGGTTCAGGGCGGCGGCCTTACGTCGATCGGCCATCACAATTTTCTGATGGCTTACGTCCATGTCGCCCATGATTGCCATCTCGGCAACCATTTGATCCTGGCGAACGCCGCCAGCTTAGCCGGCCACATCACGATCGGGGATCACGCCATCATCGGCGGTCTGTCCGGCATCCATCAGTACGTGCGGATCGGCGCCTACGCCATGGTCGGTGGCTGTTCGGCGCTGGGCCAGGACCTCCCGCCGTTCATGCGGGCGGCCGGCGGCTACCGGGCACGGATGTACGGCATCAATTACATCGGGCTCAAACGTCACGCATTTTCCAGCGAACGCATCGCGACCCTCAAGCGTGCGTATGACCTCCTGTTCCGCACCGGCCATCGGATGGCCGAAGCCATCAAGCTAGCCCGCGAGCAGTTCAAGGACAGCAAGGATGTGATGGAAGTCCTCGCCTTCATGGAAGGCACCAAACGCGGCATCTGCCGTTCGGTGGATGTCGAGCACGAGCACGAGGACGAATAACGGAACGATTGCGTCGGTGAACGGAGCATCATGGGCAACGGGGAACGTATCGGATTGATCGCCGGCAACGGCCGGTTCCCGATCATCTTCGCGAAGAATGCGAAGAAACAGGGCTACACCGTGTCGGCCGTGGCGCACGAGGGCGAAACGGATCCGGAGTTGGCCAATCATGTGGACCGGATCCATTGGATCAAGATCGGCCAGTTCAACAAGCTCATCAATGCGCTGAAGGGAGACGGCGTGCGGCAGGCGGTCATGCTGGGCGGCATCAGCAAGACCCACGTCTTCACCGCGGTGCGGCCGGATTTCCGCGCGCTGGCATTGGCGACCCGGTTGGCGCGGTGGAAGGACGATGAGATTCTGCGAGGCATCGCGGCCGAGTTGGAAAGCGAAGGGATTACGATCCGGGAATCGACCTTCGGCCTGGAGGGTATTCTGGTCGAAGAAGGTTGCCTGACTGACCGGAAGCCCAGCCAGCAGGAATGGGAAGACGTGCGTTATGGTTGGGAGGTGGCGCGGGAGATCGGCCGCCTCGACATCGGCCAATGCGTCGTTGTGAAGAACCGGGTGGTAGTGGCGGTTGAAGCGGTTGAGGGGACCGACGGCGCCATCCGTCGCGGAGGCGAACTAGCCAAGGAGGGCGCGGTGGTGGTCAAGCGCTCGAAGCCACAGCAGGATCTCCGCTTCGACCTGCCGGCGGTCGGCCCCAGGACGATCGAGGTCATGGAATCGGTGAAAGCAGCAGTGCTCGCGCTGGAAGCGGGCAAGAGCGTGTTGCTGGACCGGGAGGAGATGCTGCGCAAGGCTGAGCATGCAGGCATCGCGATTGTGGGTGTTGTAGCAGAGGATGTGGAGTGTGAAGCATATCGCGCAGGCTCCTCTCACGAGTGAGGAGGTATGAGATACGAGCGACGGGTGACATGAAGCGAATTCGCACCGGGGTCATCGGAGTCGGCCACCTGGGCCAGCACCATGCCCGCCTTTACGCCGGTCTAGCGGGCTCGACGCTTGTCGGTGTGATGGATACCGATCCGGAACGAGCCCGTTCGATCGCGGAGCGATACGGCGTGCGGGCGTTCTCCGATCAGAAACAATTGCTTAAGGAAGTGGATGCGGTTAGCGTGGCCGTGCCGACGACAGCGCATTACGCCGTCGCGAAGGCCTGCCTGGAAGCCGGCCGGCATGTACTTGTTGAGAAACCGATCGCCGTCACGCCTGGCGAGGCCCGCGACCTCGTGGAGCTGGCGCGGAAGCGCGGCTGCCTCCTGCAAGTCGGCCATATTGAGCGGTTCAATCCGGTCATGCAGGCGGTGCGGTCCCGGATCAGCCGGCCGGGGTTCATCGAATGCCACCGCTTGAGTCCGTTTAGCGAACGGGGCACGGATGTCGACGTCGTTCTGGACCTGATGATCCATGATCTTGATCTGGTCCTCTCGTTTCAGCTCGGTCCCGTGGAAGAGATCCGAGCCGCCGGCGTGCCGGTGCTTTCGCCCAACATCGATATCGCCAACGCCAGGATCGTGTTCGCCGGCGGGTGCGTGGCGAATTTGACGTCCAGTCGGGTGTCGCTGAACCGGATGCGGCGTCTGCGGGTCTTTCAGCATGACAGTTACGTCTCGATCGATTTTTCCACCCGCCAGGGGATGATCTGCCGGCGCCGCATGAAGCTGGGCGAGCGGCCGACGCTCGATATCGAACATGTCCAGGGGACCGATGAGGAGCCGCTCAAGTTGCAGCTCGAGGCCTTTCTGCAGGCCGTGTCGACCGGCGGTCGCCCCGCTGTGTCCGGCGAGGACGGAGCGGCAGCGTTGGAGCTGGCCCACCGGATCCTGGAGGCTATCGGAGAATTCATGCGACGGCACACAACGAACGAAGAGCGGGTAGCAAATGGCAGGATCTCGTGAGAAATCGACTGTTAGCGGCATGCTGTTGGCTACCAGCTGAAGGGCATGCCACGCATTCTCATCATTACCGGCGAGGCCTCCGGCGACCTGCACGGGGCCAATCTGGCTCGGGCGCTGAAAGCGTTGGATCCCGGCCTGTCGATTGTTGGTATCGGCGGGGCGTCCATGCAGGCGGCCGGGGTGGAGCTGGTGCCTGGTGTTCCGCCTCTCGATATCATCGGCCTGATCGGTCCCTCGGCCATGGCGGTTCTGCTCCGGCGGATCCTGGCCGTTCGGCGCATGCTCCGCACTGAACTCTTTGATCTCGTCGTATTGATTGACAACCCGGGCCTGAATCTGCATTTTGCGCGCGTGGCGAAGGCGGCGAAGCAGCGGGTGTTATACTACATCGCGCCACAGATCTGGGCCTGGCGGCCGCGGCGGATCAACTGGATCCGGCGGCGGGTGGACCATGTCGTGGTCATTCTGCCGTTCGAAGAGCCGCTGTATCGGCGGGCCGGTGTCCGCTGTACCTTCGTCGGGCACCCGCTGCTGGATGTCATCACACCGGCCCTCGATCAGGCCGAGCTGCGCCAACGGTTCGGCGTCGATCGGGCGGAAACGGTGATCGGGTTGCTGCCGGGAAGCCGTGAAGGAGAAGTCCGGTCGCTGCTGCCGGTGATGCTGGAGACTGCCCGGCGTCTGGCGTCCGAACGGCCGGGAGTCGAGTTTCTACTGGCTCAGGCGTCCTCGATCCAGGATAATCTGATTCAAGAGCTCTTAGCCGATGCGCCGGTGACCGTGCGGGTGCAGCGCAACCTAGCCAATGAAGTGATGGCGGCGTCGGATCTGTTGTTCGTCGCCTCCGGAACGGCGACCCTCCAGGCAGCGGTGGTCGGCGTGCCGATGATCCTCCTGTACCGGGTTCCCTGGCTGACGTATTGGATTGCGCGGGCCGTGATCCGCGTCGATTGTATCGGGTTGGTGAATCTCATTGCAGGGCGAAAGATCGTGACCGAGCTGATCCAGCAGGAGGCGACGCCCGAGCGGCTGCACCGGGAAGCGGTCCGCCTGCTGACCGACAGGGTTGTGTACCACGAGATGAAGGCTGCGCTCCGAGCCGTCAGGCAGTCGCTGGGCGAACCGGGCGCGTCGCGCCGGGCAGCCGAAGTGGTGCTGGCGGAGTGTCGTGCATGAAGCAATTTTTCCGGCTGATCGGTTACTTGAAGCCCTACCGGGTCCGGCTTGCGGCGGCGTTCGTCTGCGCCGCGCTGGTGGCCGCACTGTCCGGCGCGTACGCCTGGCTGGTGCGGCCAGTCCTGGACGGTATTTTCATCAGCAAAGACGAAACGTTGCTGATTGTCCTGCCGCTCGCCATTCTGGCTGTGGCTGTGTTGAAAGGCGTCTTCAGTTACGGACAGAACTATCTCATGAACTATGTGGGCAATCGGGTCATCACGGACATCCGTCAGGCACTGTTCGGACAACTGCTCCGCCTGCCCGTCGGGTTTCACGACGCCAACACCTCGGGACGGCTTGTGTCGCGCGTCATCAACGACGTCAACCTGATGGCCAATGCGGTGGCGGGTGTGCTGAAGGATCTCTTCCAGCAGGGCCTGACCTTTCTCGCGATGCTAGGGGTGATTTTTTATCAGAATTGGCAACTCGCCGTCCTTTCAATCGTCGTCATTCCCCTGTCGGCCTACACGATGATCCGCATGGGGCGGCGGCTGCGCAATCTGGCGACCAGGGGGCAGGAGCGGATCGGCGATATGGCCTCGTTGCTGCAGGAATCTTTGGCGGGAATCCGGATGGTGAAGGCGTTCGGGCGGGAGGAAGCCGAAACGCTGCGCTTCAAAGCCAGCAACAAAGCCTTTCTGCAGACGACGATGAAAGCGATCCAGGTGTCGTCTCTCGGGTCCTCGCACATGGAAGTCATTGGCGTCGTCGGCGTGGCCGGTATTGTATGGTACGGGGGCTATCTGGTGATTCACGACGCCATGACGCCCGGGGCGTTCTTCTCGTTTCTCGCGGCAATGTTCATGGCCTATACCCCGCTCCGCAAGCTGTCGGGCGCGAACAATACCATCCAACAGGCGCTCGCTGCGGCCGACCGCGTGTTCGATGTACTGGATCTGGAAACCGAACAGGATCGGGACCGCGGACGGATCGAACTGGTTCCCCTCACGCGTGCGTTGGAATTTCAGGGCGTGACGTTCCGTTACGAGCGGCACGGCTTGGACGCGCTGTCTGACATCAACCTCACCGTCCGGGCCGGCGAAACGGTCGCCTTCGTCGGCGGCAGCGGCAGCGGCAAGACCACGCTTGTGAGTCTGGTTCCTCGCTTTTACGAGCCGACCGAGGGTCGGATTCTGATCGATGGGACGGACATCCGGGAGTGCACACTCAGGTCACTGCGCGCCCACATCGGCATCGTCTCGCAGGACGTGGTGCTCTTCGACGATACGGTCGCCCAGAACATCGCCTACGGCCGGCCGGAGGCGACAAGGGAGGAGATCGTGCGAGCCGCTAAGCTGGCCTATGCGCACGACTTCATTGAGCGGCTGCCTTCTGGGTACGACACGCTGATCGGCGAACGCGGCGTCAAGCTGTCGGGCGGCGAGCGGCAGCGGTTGGCGATCGCGCGGGCGATCTTACGTGATCCCGCGATTCTGATTCTGGACGAAGCCACGTCGGCGCTCGATACGGAGTCGGAACGCGTGGTCCAGATGGCGCTCTCCAACCTGATGAGGCATCGCACGACCCTGGTGATTGCGCACCGGCTCTCGACGATTCAAAATGCGGATCGGATCGTGGTGCTGGATCGGGGCCGGATCGTCGAGATCGGCTCGCACGAGACGCTGCTCCGCCGAAACGGACTTTACAAGCGGCTCCATGCGATGCAATTCCAGGACCTGTGACAGGCGACTCGTGACGAGTGGCGGGGTTGAAGAGTCTCCACCGTGAGATGTCCCGTCGTGCATCACGCGTCACGCGTAGCGGTATGTTGACCTGGCTCAAACTCACGTGCTTGCCGCCGATCGGCGCTTGGCTGATCCGGACGCTGGGCGTCCTGACCAGCATCCGATACGAAGGCGCCGAGATCGTCGAGAATCTGCATCGGGAAGGGTACCGCGTCATTTTCGCGTTCTGGCATAACCGCCAACTGCTGATGCCCCTAGCCTATCGAGGCGGCGGCGCCTATGCGCTCATCAGTCAACATCGCGACGGCGAGCTGATCACCAGAATCGCGGAACGGCTCGGCATCCGGGCGGTGAGAGGCTCTAGCACAAGAGGCGGGGCGGCGGCCTTGCGCAAATTGATCCGAGCAGGGCGCTCGGGCGCCGATCTCGCCGTCACGCCGGACGGGCCGAAGGGACCAAGGTATGTCGCCAAGCTCGGTGTGGTGCAACTGGCCAAAGCCACAGGGCTGCCGATCGTGCCGGTGACCTTTAGCTGCTCAAAAAAAAAGTCTTCGCGAGCTGGGATCGGTTCGAAGTGCCGCTTCCGTTCGGACGAGGGCTCTTTCGATGGGGGGAGCCCATCTGGGTAGCGGCCGATGCAACCGACGCCGACCTGGAAGTGAAACGCGCCGAACTGGAGGCCGCGCTGAACCGACTTACCGCGGATGCAGATGCAGCGGTCATGAAAGAATAGCCAACGGTGAGCAGCGAATAGCGGGAACTATTGGTTGCAAGCTGGTCGCGGCTGCTCGCTGTTGACATACCGTTCATGTGGTACCTCCTCTACAACGTCCTCCTGATTCTCGCCTTTCCGGTGATCCTGCTGATGCTGCTTGCCAAGAAGCGATGCCGGCGAGGATTGTTGGAGAGGCTGGGTTTATCCGGTTTGTCTCGTTTGTCTGGTTGGGAACAACACACGCCACACAAATCAGATGAACCGCACAAACCGGTCATTTGGCTCCACGCCGTGTCATTGGGCGAGGTGACGGCGGCCGTGCCGCTCGTGCGCGCGTTGGCCCACCGCTATCCGGCGCATCGGTTTGTGGTGTCCACCGTCACCGAGACAGGACGCGAGGCGGTGGAGCACCGCCTCGCAGGGATTGCTGAGCATTGCTACGCTCCGCTCGATTTCCCTTGGGCGGTGTCCGCCTTTGTGAATCGCCTCGATCCGCGTCTGTATCTGTTCGTCGAAACCGAACTGTGGCCGAATCTTCTGCGAACGCTCCGGCGGCGCGGCGTGCCGACGGTGCTCGTCAACGGCCGAGTATCCTCTCGCTCGTTCGCGCGCCAACGAATGGGTTTCGTCCGGCCGCTGTATCGCCAGATGCTCGAATCCGTCACCCTCTGTCTCATGCAGTCCGACCGGGATGCCGAGCGGGTTGTCGCTCTGGGAGCCGATCCGGCCCGGGTGTGCCGAACCGGCAACATCAAATTCGACCAGCCTTTGCCGGAGGTGGCGGCGACCCGTCCTCTCTCCCGTGAGGTCTTGCGCGTGGCACAGGAAGAAGACCTGTTCGTGGCTGGGAGCACCCATCCCGGCGAGGAAGAACAGCTTATCGCCTGCTATCAGACGTTGGTTCGCCGTTTCCCTTCGCTTGTGCTGCTGTTAGCGCCGCGCCACATCGAGCGGGTGGCGCAGGTGGAGGCGATGATTCGCGCCAAGGGCTTGGCGGTCGTGAAGAGAAGCCAGCTCGGCGCCGATCCAGCGAGCGCATCCACTACCACCACGACCGGACCGCGTGTGATCCTATTGGATACGCGCGGAGAACTGGCAAGTCTCTATCGGTGGGCCACCCTAACGTTTGTCGGCGGCACGTTGGTTCCGGTGGGCGGACACAACCTTCTAGAGCCGGCCATTTGGGGGAGGCCGGTGTGGTTTGGTCCCTATACCGATCACTGCCAGGAAGTCGCGGACCTGCTGGTGCAGGTGGGTGGAGGAAGACAGGTGCGTGACGGGGAACAACTCGCCGCCGAGTTGGCCGCTCGGCTCGATGACCGAACGAGTCTGGCGCGTATGGGGGAAGCGGCGCAGCGCGCGGTGCTCGTCAATCGCGGGGCCCTGGATCGCAGCCTCGAGCTGATCGCCCGCGTGCTCGACGGAGAAAACGAACATTCGAAGGTTGAGGTACCACGTTCGGTAGAGAAGCAAGTCGGGGTGTCTCTGTGAAGGCCGAGGGGCTTGGGATGAAAGTGCGCCGAAGGTTCGACGTCGGGGGAGGCGGGCTCTCGCTGCTCGTTTCGGCCACCTCGAATCGCGAACCGCGACCCTCGGACGTTCTGCTACAGGCCTTAGCCCTACCGTACGGCGCCGCCTCTGCAATCCGGGCGTCCCTCTACCAACGCGGCTGGCTTCCCACGCGCAAACTTCCGTGTCGGGTCATCAGCGTGGGCAACCTGACGGTCGGTGGAACGGGTAAGACCCCGGTCGTGATCTTTCTCACCGACTGGTTGCTGGCGCAGGGGAAATGCGTGGCCGTGCTCAGCCGTGGCTATCGGCGAGCGAGCCGGTCGGCACACGTCTTGGTGTCGGACGGTCGCAATCTGTTGGCCGGACCCGAGGAAGCGGGAGACGAACCCTACTTGATTGCGCAACGGTGCCCGAGGGCGATCGTGGCGGTGGGGGCGGATCGCTATGCACTGGGACGATGGGTGTTGGCGCAGCACCCCATCGACTATGTGGTGTTGGATGACGGATTTCAGCATCTGTCTTTACACCGGGACGTCAACCTTCTGTTGGTTGATGCCACGGATGCCCGAGGGCTTGAGGCTGTGGTTCCGGCCGGACGGTTACGCGAACCGCTCGCAGCGGCGGCACGGGCCACGGCGCTGCTGCTGACGCGAGCCGATGGGAATGTCGATCCTGAACCGGTCCTGCAACGTATCAGACAGGCTGGTGGGCCGGTGGAAGACCTCGTCCGGGTTTCGTTTAAGCCGGAAGGGCTGGTCAATGTCGCGAACGGTGCGATGGAGGATCCGGCACGCTTCATCGGCAGGTCGGCTGTCGCATTCAGCGGCATCGCTAACCCCGCTTCCTTTCACGCTTTGCTGGAAGGGTTGGGTCTCACGATGGCCGAAACGATCGTCTTTCCGGACCATCATGTCTACAGCCGGGCCGATCTGGAAGACCTTCGCCAGCTCGCCCGGCGGTCCGGCGTCGAGATCCTGATCACGACCGAGAAGGACGCGGGAAAGATCGCCCCCCTGCTCCGACCGGACGATCATTGCTGGGCGGTGCGGCTGCGGACCGAGATCGTTGATGGGTGGGAGCGGCTGGAGCGGCTCCTGCTAGAGGGATAACGGGGTCACGTGACACCGCACGCAACACTCAGCACTCAGCATCCGTGGGCCCGGCGCATCCTCGTGCGTGGGCCTAACTGGATCGGCGATGCGGTCATGTGCGAGCCGGCGCTTCGGGCGGTCCGGACGCTGTTTCCTGGGACAACGATCGCTCTGCTGGTCAAACCGCCGATCGCGGAACTGCTCAAAGGACATCCAGCCGTCGATCACACACTGGTCTACGATGACCGGGGTTGTCATGCTGGCTTGTCGGGCAAATGGACGCTGGCCGGTATCTTGCGCCGTCACCGGTTCGACCTGGCGATTCTGTTTCAGAACGCCTTTGAGGCCGCGCTGCTCAGTTTTTTGGCGGGTATTCCCCGTCGCTATGGTTACGCAACGCACGGCCGAGGATTTTTACTCTCCGACCCGATCACCCCTCCAGCCCGAGCCAAACTGAAGCACCAAGTCGAATACTATTGGGATCTGCTTCGACCGTTAGGGTGTCAGGGACAGCCGGACGCGCCCCGCTTGTTTCCGGCGGCGGCAGAAGAAGCGGCGATGGGGGAACGACTGATGGCAGCCGGCGTGGCGCCGTCGGACTTTCTGATCGGCGTGAACCCTGGCTCAACGTATGGAGGCGCCAAGCGATGGTTGCCAGAGCGCTTCGCCGAGACGGTGAACCGGCTGATCGAGGAACAGGGACCGAGAATCGGAAAACCGATTAAAGCCGTGATCGTCGGCGCCAGAGGAGAAGAAGCCTTGGGACAAGCGATCGCCGGTTTGATCCACGCGACTACGGTCGTCCTGTCGGGTCGGACGACGATCAGAGAGTTGATAGCGGTGACGAAACGCTGCGGGCTTTTCCTGACCAATGACACCGGGCCGATGCACATTGCCGCGGCGTTCAACGTGCCGGTAGTGGCGGTCTTCGGTCCCACCGACTGGCGAACGACCGCGCCGTTCGGAACTGGGCACAGCCTTGTTCGGCAGCCGGTGGACTGTGCCCCCTGTCTACTCCGCGAATGTCCCATCGATCACCGCTGTATGACGGGCGTGACGGTCGAGATGGTCTACCAGGCGGCAGCGCAACGGTTGAAACAGGTATCTGGTTTGGTTGGCGCGTTGGGAAACGATACCAACCAGATCAACCAAACCAACCAGATAGACCAAACAAACGTGCTTTCTGGTTTTACCATTTTCTTAGACCGCGACGGGACACTGAATAAGGACACCGGGTATGTCAGGTCGCCGGAAGAAGTCGAGTTGTTGCCGGGTGTCGGATCGGCCTTGGCGCGTCTCAAGCGAGCCGGCGCCCGCCTGGTGGTGGTGACTAACCAATCGGGGGTGGCGAGGGGAATCGTCACCATGGCGGATGTGGAGAGGGTGCATGCCAAGCTGCAGGCCTTGCTCCAGGCCGAGGGTGTCGTGGTGGATGCCATCTATTTTTGTCCCCACCATCCGGATGACGGATGCGCCTGCCGCAAGCCGAACACCGCGATGGTCGACCGGGCCGTGCGCGAACTGGGGCTGGACCTCTCGCGTGCCTATGTCGTTGGCGACCAGAAACGGGACATCGAGTTGGCGCAGCGGGTCCGCGCACGGAGCCTCCTCGTCATGAGTGGCCCGGCCAGCCGCGAGGCCTTGGACGAATTGAAGCGGGAAGGACTGTCGCCCGATCACATCGCGCCGTCGTTGGCCGAAGCGGCGGAATGGATTTTCGAAGATGCCAAAGCCCGTTATGCATTGGCCGCAAATCGTTGATGGCGGGACTCGATCGGTTGCCGGGTGCTTTCGTCTTCGCCCATCATGCGGGCGTCCCTGGCACGCTGCGGAGCGATGGGTCCCGTTCACGGGGAAGTCATGCAGGACTACCGTCGCATTCTGATGATCAAGCCGAGTTCGCTGGGAGATATCGTCCATGCGCTGCCGACGCTGGCTGCCTTGCGTCGGCACTGGCCGCAGGCCCACATTAGTTGGCTGGTGAAGCGACAATGGGCGGGCATCGTGGAACGGGCGGAGGGGGTTGATCGGGTGTGGCCCGTGGACGGGGGGCTGACCGGTTGGCTTTCGCAGGTGTCTGCCCTGCGTGCCGTCGCGTTCGATCTGGTGGTGGATTTACAAGGGCTCTTTCGCAGCGCGGCGATGGCTTGGTTGACCGGATGTTCGACCAGGGTTGGCTTTGCCAACGGCCGCGAGGGAAGTCCCCTCTTGTACACGACCCGCGTGCCGGTCCCGACGCCGGAGATGCATGCGGTGGATCGCTACCTGTTGGTGGCTGCCGCAGTGGGTGCGACGGTCCGGTCGGTTCCGCCGGTCCGGTTTCGGATTCGAGCTGAAGACAGGGAAGCTGTGAACCGGCTTCTGCAAGCGCACGGCCTCGTGCCCGGCGATGGCTGGATCGCGATGAACGTATCGGCCAGATGGCCGACCAAGCGTTGGCCTCTGGAGCACTTTGCGGCTGTGGGCGACGAACTGCAGCGCGAGGGGGCGGGACGAGTGATATTGATCGGCGGGCCTGATGAACGGGCTGATGCGGAATCGCTGAAGGCCCTGATGCGGACCGCTCCGGTCGATCTGACCGGGCAGACCGATCCGGGCCTCTTGCCGGCGCTGCTCGAGTCGGCGGCGCTCCTAGTCACGAACGACTCCGGGCCCATGCACGTGGCGGCGGCGGTGGGCACGCCAGTCGTGTCGATGTTCGGCCCTACCAGTCCCATCCGGACGGGACCGTACGGGACTGGACACGCTGTGTTGATGCATGGGGTCCCCTGCAGCCCCTGTTTCAGTCGGGTGTGCCGCAATCGGGTTCATCTGGAGTGTCTCACCAGCATTGCTCCTCATCAGGTCCTGGCCGCCGTGCGCGAACGCCTGCCGGTCAGGCCAGCACACTCGACGTCGTGAAGATCCTGGTTGCAGAATCCAGCACGGCGGTCGGCGGACAGGAATTAGCGGTGCTGCTCCACGCAGAGGGCTTGCGGAAACGCGGGCACGATCTGCGGCTCATCCTGGAACCGGGCAGCTTGATCGCCGAGATGGCCAGCCGGAAGGGGCTGCCGGTTGAGCTGGTGACCATGAAGCGGTCACACTACCCGGCGGCGATCCTCGCGTTCAGGCGTCTGATCCTGCGGGAGCGTCCGGCGATCCTGCAAGTGAACAGCTCACGCGACAGTTGGATCGGCGGGCTGGCGGCCAGGCTGGTCCATCGTAGGCCGAAGGTCATCCGGGTCCGCCACATCTCGACGCCCTTGAACAACAACTTTATGACACGCCTCCTGTATCGGCGGCTAGTCGATATGGTGATCGTGACAGGCGGGGAGCGGACGCGGCGGGCGTTGATCGAGCGGGACGGGCTCGCTGCCGACCGGGTTGCGGCCTTTCCGATCGGGTTGGATGTGGAGTATTTCAGACCGGCGCCGCCGGATCGCGATTTGCGACACGAGTTGGGCCTACCCGGCAGCCAAAAGCTCGTCGGGCTCATCTCCTACTTGCGCACCTACAAGGGCCATAACTATTTCATCGACGCGGCGGCCCGTGTCCTGCCGCGCCATTCAGACACGACGTTTCTGATCGTGGGCGAAGGACCGGAGGAGCAAGCGATCCGGGCGCGCATCGAGTCTCGGGGGTTGACCGACGCGGTGAAGATGTTGGGATTCCGGCACGATCTTTTGAACGTCTTCCGGTCCCTCGACCTGTTCGTGATCCCGTCGGTCGAAGGGGATACGATTCCCCAGGTCCTGATGCAGGCCCTCGCGGTGGGACTGCCGGTAGTGTCCACAACCGTCGGCTCGATCCCTGACGTGGTGGTGGACGGCGAGACGGGGTACGTGGTCCCTCCGCGCGACGCCGCCGCCTTGGCGGAGCGCATCGAGGTTTTACTGGAGGACGCATCGTTGCGTAAGCGGATGGGGGAACAAGGCCGGGCGCTGGTTGAACGCTTGTATTCAATCGACCGCATGCTGGATGAACTGGAACGGGTCTATCGGAACGTGCTAACGTCCGGACAATCGCCGGATCGTTGAGGATTGGCGCGTGGTGAAGGTATCGGCGGTCATCATCGCCTATAACGACGAGCCGAACATGCGCCCGTGTTTGGAAAGCGTGCGGTGGGCGGACGAACTCATCGTCGTGGATTCCTACAGCACCGACGCGACCGAGAAGATCAGCCGGGAATTCACTGACCAGGTTTATCAGCATGAGTTCAGGGGATTTGGGCGGCTGCGCAACGAGGCGATCGCGCACGCCTCGCACGAATGGGTCTTCAGCCTCGATACTGACGAACGCGCGACGCCGGAGCTTCGCGACGAAATTCGGGCCTTGCTCGCCCGGGGACCTGAAGCCGACGCCTATTTCGTACCGCGCAAGAATTATTTCCTTGGCCGTTGGATCCGGCATGGCGGCTGGTATCCTGATTACCGCCAACCGCAGCTTTTCCGTAGGGACCGATTGCGGTATCGGGAGGAGGCTGTCCATGAAAGCTTCGACCTCGACGGCCGCATCGGGTATCTTAAGGCGCATGTGCTCCAATATCCTTTCCGGGACATCGATCATTATCTGCTCAAGCAGGACCGCTATTCCGACTTGATGGCCCGCCGTATGGCCGAGCAGGGGCGGCGATTCCGCCCCCATCAGTTGGTCACGCACCCGGTGTTCACGTTCCTGAAAATGTATGTCGGCCGAGCAGGTGTCCTGGACGGGGTGCCAGGGCTCATCTTGGCCGGACTGTACGCCTACTATACGTTCATCAAGTATGCGAAGCTGTGGGAGTTCAGCAAGACAACCAGTAGCGAGTAGCGAATAGCGAGTGGCCGGGAAAGAGCGACTAGCTACCCAGCTAGTTGCTACTAGCCGAGGTAACGAGTGAAGGTCAGCGGCTTCACCATCTGTCGCAACGCGGTCGCGTTCGACTATCCGATCGTGGGTCCCCCGACGGGGGAGTGGGCTCTTGGGATCTTTCAAGGACAGGATCAAGGTGGACGAGAAGCGCTATCGGATTCTGCATACCGAGTCTTCCACCGCGCGGGGCGGGCAAGAGTTCCGGGTGTTGCAGGAAGCGCGGGGCATGATCGCGAGGGGGCATCGCGTTGTGCTGGCCGTGCCTTGGGATAGTTGGCTTTCGGCTGAAGGACTCAAACAGGGTCTTCCGGTGGTGACGATCGGAAGAACATGGATCCAGTGGCCGTTCACGATGGCGGTGTTGCAGCGAACGATGCGCCAGGAGCGGATTCAGATCGTGCAGTGCCATGGCTCTGCGGACAGTTGGGCGGCGGCGCTTGTCGCGCGCTTGATCCCGCAGCGCCCGCTGGTCGTCCGAGTGCGACACAAATCGACCGCCGTGCGAAATTCGGTGCTCCATCGGTGGGCATACCGCAGAGGCTATGCCGCGATCGTGACGACAGGGGAAGCCGTCCGCCGTCGTCTGTTGGAGCAATTCCGACTCGACCCGAGCAAGATCGTCTCGATCCCCACGGGCGTAGACCTTGAGCGTTTCATCCCACGCTCGGGCAACGAGGTGCTGCGCCGCTCGTTCGGGTGGAACTGCGACCATTGTCTTGTCGGAACGGTGGCGTTTCTGCGGAACTACAAAGGCCTGGAGGTCTTGATCGAGGCTGCCGCGAAGCTGGGGCAACACTATCCCCACATCCGATTCGTGATCGCAGGGGAAGGCGAAGAACAGCCGAAGATTTTGAGTCGGATCCGTGAGCTGGGGCTCCAGGATCGTGTGGTCTTGACCGGTTATTGGGAGGACGTTCCAGGCCTGCTGGCCATGCTGGACATCTACGTCCAACCCTCGCTCAAGGATGAGGGCCTTCCCCAGGGGGTCGTGCAAGCATTGGCAATGGAACGGGCCGTCGTGGCCACAGCGGTGGGAGGCACTGGAGAAGTGATCCTACCGGGACGGACTGGGCTGCTGATTGAACCCGGCTCGGCCCAGGCGCTTGCCCAGGCGGTGAGCGTGTTGGTCGAAAATGTTGACTTGCGGAGCAGGCTGGCTCGGGAAGGGCGGCAACACGTTCTCCGTTCCTACTCAGCTCATGAAATGCTGAGAAAGACCGAGCAGCTCTACGAGCACCTGTTGGGGGCTGCCTGAGCGCGTAAAGACAAAGTGTCGGTCTGGCCTGTTCGGTTGTGGGAGCCATACGAGCGACCGGATAGACGAGACAGACTGAAGAGACCAAACAGACTGAAGAGACGAGAGAGACGAGAGAGACGATGAAGGTCAGCGGCTTCACCATCTGTCGCAATGCGGTCGCGTTCGACTATCCAATCGTCGAAGTGCTCCGGTCCGCCCTGCCGATCGTCGATGAATTCATCGTGAACGTCGGACAGTCAGATGACGGGACTCTGGAGCTAATCCGCTCCATTGGCTCCGACAAGATCCGCATCGTGGAGTCGTGCTGGGACGACAATCTGAAAAAGGATGGGCTATTGTTTTCGATCGAGACCAACAAGGCCCTGGCCCGCTGTACTGGCGACTGGGCCCTGTACCTGCAGGCCGACGAAGTGCTGCATGAGCGAGATTACGATACGATCCGGCGCGCACTGAGGGATCACCTGGACGATCCGCGCGTTTTGGGGTTCACCTTTCGCTATCTCCATTTTTATGGAGACTACTGTTCGGTCAATCCGTGGTTTTACCACCGCGCGGTGCGCATCATCCGCAACGACGGCCAGGTGGAATCCTGTGGCGATGCAGTGGGGTTTTGGCTCAAAACGGACCGGGGCTATCTGCAGAGCGTCCATCGGGACCGGGTGCGTCCCTCTGGTGCCACGATCTTTCACTATGGCTGGGTCAAGGAGCCGAAAGTTTTGCTGAACAAATTCCGCTACCAGGTCGCGCGCCATCACGGTGAGCAGCCCGGTCCGGAGCAGGCGCGCATGCTGGCCAAAGAGGCCTACGAGTTCGACGAATACGACATCATGAAAAACTTCACTGGCTCGCATCCGGCCGTCATGCGCGAGCGCGTCGCCCGCTATCCCAAACTGAAGCCAAAGCGCAATCGGTGGCTGGAGCCGGCGTTCTACAGGGCGGTCATGAAGCGCGGCTTTCGGGGATAACCCGGTTGTGTGGTCAGTTTGTCCGGGTTGTTTGGTTGGAATGACGGCCCCGAAAAACTTGACGAACCAGACGAACCAACTCCACCAGATAAACGAAATGAACCAACCCAACCATCCCACGATCGCGGCGGTCATCATCACCAAAGACGAAGAGCGGAACATTGCGGTCTGTCTGGAATCGCTGCGATGGGTGGACGAGATCATCGTCGTGGACGCCTGCAGTGTGGATCGCACCGTCGAGATCGCCAGGACCTATACGGATCGGATCTTCGTCAGACCGTGGCCCGGTTACGGCCCGCAGAAGAATTTCGGCATCGATCAGGCTGGCGCCGACTGGATTCTCATCGTAGACGCTGACGAACGGGTGACCGAGGCGTTGCGGGAAGAAATTCTGCGGACGCTGCGGCAGGGGCCTCCTTCCGATGTGGTCGGCTACGAAATCCCGCGACGAAACTTTTTCTACGGCAAATGGATTCGGGGCAGCGGCTATTATCCAGACTATCAATTGAGACTGTTCAAACGGTCGGCCGGCCGGTACGACGACGTGTTGCTGCATGAGCATCTGTGTCTCGATGGCCGTGTGGCAAGGCTGGCGAACCCGCTGGACCATGACAGCATGCCGACGATCGGGCGTCATGTCCACAAGATGATACGCTACACCACGCTCGGCGCGCAGGAGAAGCTCAAAGGGTCTTCGCGTGTAACCAGTTGGGAGCTCGGCGCCCACCACCTGGGGACAATTCTCAAAACCTATCTCCTGCGACGCGGCTATCGCGACGGAATTCACGGTCTTATCGTCGCGCTCTTCGCGGGTCTGCACACGTTTGTGAAATACGCGAAGGCCTGGGAAGCGTTGCAGAAACGGGGTGAAGGGGTAACGGGGTAACCGGGGTAAAGAAGAGATAAGGGGGCATGGGATAAGGAATGAAGACGGAGTGAGGGATCAGAGATAACGGACTATCAGGTTGGCGTCGCCCTTTCAGCTTGGCTCCGTTCGCTATCCCGCTACCTTCTTACCCTGTTCTTGGTGAACGATGAGGATCGGAATCGACGCGAATCCCCTCGTCCGGAATCGCGGCGGCATCGGCTGGCATACGTACCATGTGCTTCGTGCGCTCGTCGGGTTGAAGGATCCGAATCTGGATCTGATCGCCTACGTCAGCCCGGGATCGGCCGACGCGAGCGTGATGCACGAGCCATGGGCGTGCAGCCGGGGGCTCACGTGGCGGGAAGCCGGGGGATGGTCCTTCCGATGGCGTGGTGTGAGGGACAAGCTGGATGTGTTTCATGGCCCCAACTTCAAAATGCCGACGGTCGGCCGGTTTGGAGGCATCGTCACGATTCACGATTTGTGGCTTGTGCAATATCCCCAATATTCCCGCAAGCTGTTCGGGCAATGGGGCTCGACCAGGCGCATGAGGCGGACCGCGCAAGAGGCAGCCCGTATCATCACCGTCTCCGACCACTCGGCTCACGACATCGTGGCGATCTGCGGAGTGCCGCGGGAGAAGGTTACGGTTATTCACAACGCGGTGTCTGAGGATTTCTATCCATCGCGTGATCCGCTGGCGCTGGCCGCCTGGGGGCGGCGGTTTGGGTGGACGCCGCGGCCGTTCATCCTGTTTGTAGGCGGGGCCGACCCAAGAAAAAATCATCGCGCCGTGCTCGAAGCCTACGTTGGCCGACGGGAGCAACTGAAGTCCCATACGATCATCATGGTTGGGTCACCCACGCACCGCTTCGGCAACCTCTGCGACAGCGTGGCGGCCGCTGGCCTTGAAGCGCATGTGGTCTGTACCGGACCTGTGTCTCTCGCGGATCTGCGGATGCTTTATTCCCATGCCGAGGTCTTCGTCTTCCCCTCGATCTACGAAGGCTTCGGGATGCCGGTGTTGGAAGCTATGGCTTGCGGCGCGCCGGTGATTACGTCAAACACGACGGCCCTGCCGGAGGTCGCCGGCGATGCTGCCGTCCTTGTCGATCCGGACAAGCCGGACGAGCTGGCGGACGCGATGGTGCGGGTGATCCATGACTCATCCTTGCGCGCCTCTTTGCGTGAAAAAGGGTTCCAACGTGCGAAGCAGTTCACCTGGAAGCGGGCGGCGCAGCAGACGCTAGCGGTCTATAAAGAGGTGTGTGGCGGATAAGCGTTCGAGGTTCGGTGTCGGAGGGTTCCGGACTGTTCAACTTGCAACGTCGAACGCGTTCTGTGTGAGCCTGTGATGAAGAATATCTTAGTGGTCAAGCTCCGCTATATCGGCGACGTTCTGCTGGCGACCCCGGTTCTGCGCGCGCTGCGGGAGGCCTTTCCTCGCGCCCGGCTTGCGATGGTCGTGAACGCCGGGACAGAGGATATCCTGAAGGGAAACCCAGACCTCGACGAGGTGTTGGTGGTGCCGAAGGGAACGCTCGGCGAGCAGGTTCGCTTCGCATCCGAGCTGTGGCGTCGCCGGTTCGACTGTGTCATCGATCTTACGGACGGGGATCGGGCGGCGATCCTGAGCTGGCTCTCCGGGGCGCCTATCCGGGTCGGGTTCAATCAGGAGCATCGCTGGCGGGGACGGCTCTACACCGCTGTGGCGAAGCCTCGGGCCGAGGATGTTCACCGCGTCGAGCGAGACCTGTCGGCCTTGCGATGTCTGGGCCTTGAGCCGAAAGCCGGGCCGTTGGTGCTGAACGTGCCGCCTCACGATGAGGAAGCGGCGGATCAAATTCTGAGGGAAGTCGGGGTTGTGCCGTCATCGATACGACTCGTCATGTTCCAGCCGGGGGCCCGCTATTGGTTCAAGGCCTGGCCCGCGGAGCGCTACGCCGCCCTGGCCGATCGGCTTACGACGCGCGTCGGCTGCCGGATTCTGATCGGCGGCCATGCGCAGGAGCGGGCGGTGGCCGAGGAGATTGCCGCGCGGGCCCGCTCGAAGCCGGTGGTGCTGGCAGGACGGACCACCGTGCTCCAGCATGCGGCGATCCTCAAGCGCTGCGCGCTGTTCGTCGGGAGCGACAACGGCCCGATGCACATGGCTGCGGCGGTGGGCACGCCGGTCGTGGCCTTGTTCGGGCCGTCGAATCCCGCCGAGTGGGGGCCGCGCGGCGACCGGGTGGCGGTCCTCTATAAGGGCCTGGACTGCCGGCGATGCTTCCATCCGACCTGCCCGCGCGGCGAGGAAAGCTGCATGAAACTGATTTCCGTGGACGAAGTGTTTGGCGCAGCTACCAAACTGTTAGAGGGTAAGGGGATAAACGGGATAGCGGGGTAAAGGGGGAAAAGTTTGAGGTTCGAAGCTGAATCATCCGAAAACCTCGAACGTCGAACCACGAACAGGTCACTTCATGGCTTCTGTGGCAATGGGCAGACGGAGGAGAGGATGAAGGTGGGCGATGCAACAGACCCGGCGGAGGCGAGCCGGATCACGGAGAATCTCTTCCCACCCGCCGAACTGACTGACCTGTGCCTGGAGCTGCGGCTGGCAGTGTTGAAAGAGACATGCTCGGATCGCGAGGCGCGAGAAAAAGTCATGAGCGAAGTGCGGCAAGCCAAGGAGCGGGCGGGGCAGAACAACCGTTCCTGATCGCGGTGCTGAGCGCCGTGGTCCGGGCCCTGAACGATCGGGGGCCGACTATGCCTTGGCCGGGGATTGGCCTACGGAGCGCTGGTCGAGCCGCGCGCGACGACCGACGTGGACCTTTTGATCCTGCTCGCCCCGCCAGACCGGGAGGCCGTCGCGACGCTTTTCTCATTTGCCTTCGACTCCATCGTGCCCCATTCCGGTCCCATGATCTTCATGCGGCTGTCCATCTGACGAGTCGTAGGAATGCGGGAAGGCCGGGAAGTCATCGTGGATCTGTTGCTCGCGCAATCCGATTTTCTCAAGTCGGCGTGAGGCGGAAGCAAACGGTGGATTTGCAGGGGGTGGCGCTTCCCATCGTAACGCTGGAAGATCTGATCGTTGAAAATGATGGCTGACCGGCTTCAGGATCGGGCCGATATCGAAAAGATCGGGCAGCAGCCCGATCTCCAAGTGGATTGGGAGTATGTGAGGGAGTGGCAGGCGAAGCTAGGCCTGGAGAAAGGGTAGAGGGAAAGCAGTTCGAGGTTCGAAATTAATAGGGATAATTCATGGCTCCACTGGTATCGGTCGTCATTCCGGTCTTCAACGGCGCGCCGTTCGTCGCCAAGGCGGTCGCCAGCGTCCGTGCGCAGACCGTCAAAGATGTCGAGATCATCGTGGTGGACGACGGGTCCACCGATGGCACGCAAGCGGTGCTCGCCCGCCTCGAGCGGACCGATGGCATCGTCTGGTTTCAGCAGGATCACGGCGGGCCGGCTCGCTCGCGGAACCGCGGCATCGCGGCGGCGCGGGGCGAATTCGTCGCGCTGCTCGACTGCGACGATGTCTGGTTGCCTGGCAAGCTGGAAACACAACTAGCGGTGCTTCGGGACAGGCCGGCAGTGGGGGTCGTGCACACGGACTACGAGGTGGTTTACGAGGATGGCACGGTGGAGGAGCGGGTGCGGGCTCGTTACAGCCGGGAGCCTCTGGTGCAGGCCTTTGTCGGGGGACACACGGCGTTGCCTTCCACGCTCCTGATCCGGAAAAGCGTTTTGGACAAAGTCGGTGCGTTGGATCCGGAATTGTACGGGTCAGAAGACTCGGACCTTGCGATCCGTCTCTATCGGGTAACCGAGTTCGACTGTGTCGATCGCGTGTTCGTGAGGAAGCTTCAACGCGGCCACGGGTACCGCGATAAGGCGTTTGATGAGAGGACCCACAGGCAAAAAGTCCTGACCAGCCGCGAGCGATTCCTAGACCGGCTTGAAGGCATGCAGCCGCTGACCCGAGCCCAGCGCGCCGCGCTGGATCGGGAGTGGGTGAACTTTTTTCTTTGGCAAGGTCACGTTGCCGAGCAGGAGGGGCGGTATGCCGAGGCGAGAGCCTGGTACCGCCGGGCGATCGCGCGCGAACCGACCCGCCTCCGTTCGTACACCAGGCTGCTCCGCACGCTGCTGCACCAGGGGAGGCTGCCGGGCCCATGCTGACCACGGAGTCCGTTCTCGAACTCTATCGCCGGTATGAAGCCGATCTGAAAGCCGTGCGCCGCCGGCTGTGGTGGTTCCACCGGCGGCATGACAATGCGGTCGTCAGGCGGCTGCGCAAGCTGCGGCTGCGCCGGTTCATGCTGTTTCCTGCCCTGGATGATCTGGAAGCCGAGATTACCTCCCTGTTGATCCGCGACCGGCGGCCCCGCGTGATCGTGGAGATGTCGCCCAACGCCGGCTGGTCCACGACCTGGATCCTGAGCGCACTGCGCGACAACGCCGACGGCGGCCGGCTCTGGTCCTATGACCTGGTACACGCCGAGCTGTTCCCTCGGGTGAAGCCCGGGACCGTCGTCAGCGTGCACGACGTGTTCCACCGCGCGGAGCCGTCTGAAGAGGGCCAGGTGGTGCTGGAGTGGCTGGCCCGGAACCGGCTGTCATATTGGACAGCGTCCCCGCTCGTCTCCGACGGGGCGGCGGCGCGCATCACCGAGGAGCGGATGAGGCTCGGCATCACGTACGTCATCCGGCCCCGCGACGGCCACAACCCGATGTTGTTTTTCGAAATGGGGGAGGTGTCCCGGTGACACGGGAGGCGTCATGACCGGCAGCGAGCGGTTCTGGCTCGACCGGCCGATGCCGCCGGAAGCGGTCGAGGCGCACAAACGGGGCATCGTGCTCGACATCGGCTGCGGAGCGACCAAGCAGGCCGGCACCGTGGGCATTGATCGGCGGCCGATCCCCGGTGTGGACGTCGTGTGCGATTTCGAACGGGGCCTGCCCTTCAAGGACGGGAGCATCGCGGCGGCCTATGCGATCCACTCGATCGAGCACATGCGTGACCTGATCGGGTTCATGGAGGAACTCTACCGCATCTGCATGCCCCGCGCGCTGGTGTTCATCAAAACCCCCTACTATACGTCCCGGAAGGCCTTCGTGGACCCCACGCACGTGCGGTTCATGACCGAGGAAAGCTTCGAGTACTTCAAGTCGCCCAACTATTACGGCCTTAAGACCAACTTCCGGACCGTTGCAATCGAATACGCCATGCGCAAGCCGTTTCGATACCTGCCCGCCTATCTCCGGAAACGGTGCCGCCGGTATCTCTGGAACACCTGTGAGGAAATGGCGGTGATCCTGGAGGCCGTCAAGCCATGACTGGCGCTGCTCCGCTCGTGAGCGTCGTGATCCCGGTCTACAACGCGCAGGACGTGATCGGGGAGACGATCGAGAGCGTGCTGGCCCAGACCTGGACGGACCGCGAGATCGTGGTGGTGGACGACGGATCGTCGGACGCCTCAGGCGAGATCGTCCGGTCGTTCGGGGCGCAGGTCCGTTATGTCCGGCAGGAGAACGGCGGCGTGGCGCGGGCGAGAAACCGCGGTATCGCGGAATCGGCCGGCGAATACATCGCGCTCCTCGACCACGACGATCTCTGGCATCCCCAAAAGCTCGAACGACAGGTGACCGTGCTGGACGGTCGCCCGGAGGTCGGCATGGTGATCACGGACGTGGCCCATCTCGCTCGTGACGGAAAACCCATGGGCATCGTCGGTGCCGGATACAACCCTTCCGAAACGTTCGCCCGCCTCTTCGTGCGCGGCTATGTGCCGACCCCGTCGGCGGCGATGATCCGGCGGTCGGTGTTTGAAACGGTGGGCGGGTTCGACGAACGCTTTCCTTCGGCCGGCCTGGACGACCACGAGCTGTGGACCAGGATCGCCGCCCGCTACGAGATTGCGAGCATTCCGGAGCCGCTGACCTATCACCGCAACCGGGAGATCAAGCCGGCGCAGATCGCGCTCGGCCACCGGCCGCTGCTTCTCTCGACTTTGCTTGAACGCTTCGGGCATGATCCCGTCCGGCGGCGTTACTTGCTCCGCGAACGGGCGCGCTACCTGGCGGATCTGGGCAAGCAGTTGGTGCGGGAGGGCCACCGCCGCGAGGGCCGCTCGATGCTCTGGCAGGGGCTCATCCTGAGTCTTGCTGAAGGACGCAGCCTTTCGACGGCCTGGCGGTGCCTGTCGAGACTTGCGAGGTCGTACGGATGAGCATGCGAGTGGCCTCTTTCTGGGCGGACCGGAACCGGATGTTCGGGGTGATCATGGCCAGCGGGCTTGGCGGGATCGCCCTCCTCCGCTTCGTGTTGTCGGGAGCGATCACCTGGTGGCTGATCGGGCCGGCGGCGTTCCTCGTCGCCGGCCTGCTGGCACCTGCATGGCTCATCCCGATTCGAGCCTGGTGGATGAAGCTGGCAGCCGGCCTGGGGTACGTCAATTCGAGAATCCTGTTGACCGTTCTCTTTGTTGTCTTGATCGTGCCCATGGCACTGGTGTTGAGGCTGCTCGGCAGGCAGCCGATCCGACTTGCATCCGAGACGGGACGGCGTCTCCTGCTGGCGGCGGCGGAAGACGGCGGAAGAGCTTTCCGCAAGACGGATGGAACGGCAGTTCTGACGAGCGTGACGCGTGATGGTGAAAGGGGGCAAGTCTCCTTCCGTTTTTCCCCCCGCTATGCGGGGAGAGTGGTGGAGCGATGGGAACCGGCGAGGAATAACAGCAGGATGGGAGGAGCGGAGGCATGGGATCGTTTCTCAAAGAACTCTGGGCGTTCATGCGGGAGCGAAAAAAGTTCTGGCTCCTGCCGATCGTTCTGGTGCTGCTGGTCTTCGGGACTCTGCTCGTGCTCACGGAAGGGTCGGCGGTGGCGCCATTCATCTACACGCTGTTCTAACCCACGTGTCTATCCCACGTGCTGAAGCGGCCTGGACCGGTGGACATATTCAGGGCCTGCTGCTTCCTCGGAGCCGTCGGGGCCCTCGTCACGGCCGCGGATGTCGCGCGGTTCCTCATGACCGCGCCGCCGGCCGGCCCCCTCACCGATCCGTTGCAACTCGGCAAGGTCGGCCTCGTCGGCGGGCTCTACGGATGGCTGGCCGTCACGCTGGCGCTGCTGGCCTGGCAGGTAGGGCAGCCGTCTTCCGTTCATCGCGGCCTGGTCTCGCGATGGTCGCCGTTCTCAGTCGCGCTGTGGGCCGGGCTCCCCACGTTTCTTCTGCTCGTTTATTACCCCCTCCCGCCGCACAAGCACCATCTGGACAAGCTGCTGCTGATTCTTGGCCTGCTGCTGGGCTGGACGACCTGCTTCGCTGTGCGTCCACAATGGTTGGGCGTCATGCTGGAGAGCCGGGGGTATGCCTGGGTGCGGGTCGCGATGATTAACCTCCTGGTGTTCATTGCGGCCGGCGAGGTGCTCGCACGGAACCTGGATGGCTACCTGGGCCGGCACGGGATTTTCGGCGCCAAGGCCACGCCGGCGTCGTTGAAGCCGTACCGGGAGGTGTCCGGTTCCATCGGGCATTCCAACTCTCAGGGCTTTCGTGACCGCGAACGAACGGCGGAAAAGACCGGCCCGGGGCCGCGGGTGATCGTGCTCGGGGATTCGTTCGTCTGGGGGATCGGGGTCAGCTACGACGAAACCTTCACCACGGTGCTCGAGCAGGCGTTGCAGCAGACATATCCCGGCGTGGAAGTGATCAACCTCGGCGTGCCGGGCTTCGAGCCGGACCATTACTTCCACTTGCTGCGGCACTATGGGATCGGATTGCAACCCGATGCGGTCGTGCTGGCCTTGTACGTGGGCAACGACATCATGCGCCGCCGCGGGGCGGACGGGGAAGAGGTCCTCGTCGTGGCCGGGCAGAGCTATTATGTCCACCGCAACGGCAACTGGGTGCATGACCATCTGGGCGGCGACCGGTGGTATCTGTATCACAATCTGAATTATCTGTGGCGCGTCGGCCTGGCGCGCCTCGAGAAGCTGCTCGACCATCCTCCGTCAGGTGGATTCATCCACACTGGGGGCGCGGCAGCGGTGCGAGGGCGAACCGCCGGCCGGCCGGAGGCGGTGCCTGCCCTGCGAACGCACCCGGGCTATCTCCGGGATATTGACGAACGGAGCGAGATTTATTTGAAGGACGACACCGAGACATTCTTGTATCATTGGCGCCACACGCAGGAGGTCTTGACGGCCACGGTCGAGTATCTGTGCGCGCGCGGCATTCCGCTCCTCGTGGTGTTGATCCCGGACCAGGTGCAGCATGACCGCGCGTTGAAGAACGACTACCTCGCGGCGGTTGGGTTCCCACCGGAGCGGTACGATTTTGAGAAGCCGCAACGGCTGTTGCTGGCCTGGTGCGGGCAACATGAGGTCCCGTGCCTCGATTTGCTGGCGGTCTTCAGGAGCGAGCCGGACGTTGGGGGGCTCTATCTCCCCGACGATCCCCATTGGAGTCGAGCGGGGCATGAGGCGGCTGCACGGGCCATCCTGCCCGCACTCCGGGACTTGCTCGCCGGACAGAGGGGACCAACCAGACACATGACACAAACCAGCCCGACCGGATAAACGAAACAAACCAGACAAGACGAGGCACACGCACCATGCGTATTCTCGGCCTCTCGGGCTTCTACCATGATTCCGCCGCCGCGCTGGTCGTAGACGGGCGGATTGTCGCGGCGGCGCAGGAGGAGCGGTTCAGCCGCAAGAAGCATGACGCGCGGTTTCCCCGCCACGCCGTGGCCTATTGCCTTCGCGAGGCAGGCCTCAAGCTGTCGGACTTGGACCGAGTGGCGTTCTACGACAAGCCGCTCCTGAAATTCGAACGGCTCCTGCGCGAGGAACTGGCGAGCGGTGGCTGCTCCGATGGGAAGCGAAGCCTGGTCCGGGCCGTTCCTGTTTCCGGAACATCATTTTTCGCATGCCGCCTCGGCCTTTTTCCCCTCGCCTCTTCGAAGAGGCCGCGGTGCTGACCATGGACGGCGTGGGGGAATGGGCCACCACGAGCTTCGGAATTGGGCAGGGCTCCGCGCTGACCCTGCACGGGGACATCTTGTTTCCCCATTCGTTGGGGCTGCTCTACTCTGCGTTCACCTACTACACCGGCTTCAAGGTGAATTCGGGCGAGTACAAGGTCATGGGGCTGGCGCCCTACGGCGAGCCGAAATACGTGGACCTGATCCTGACTCACGTGATCGATCTCAAGGACGACGGGTCGTTCCGCCTAAACCTGGACTATTTCGACTATTGCACCGGCCTCCGCATGACTAATGACCGATTCCATCGGTTGTTCGGCGGGGAGCCGAGAAAACCGGAATCGCCATTGACGCAACGGGACATGGACCTGGCTCGCTCGATTCAGGAGGTGATCGAGCTTGCGGTGGTGAAGATCGCCCGGCACGTGCGCCGCGAGACCGGCATGAGATATCTCTGCCTGGCCGGCGGGGTGGCGCTCAACTGCGTCGCGAACTGCAAGCTGCTCCGCGAGCGCATCTTCGACCGACTCTGGATCCAGCCGGGCTCGGGCGATGCCGGTGGCGCGATCGGCGCGGCACTCGCCGCCTATTACGTGCACGCCGGCGGGGTCCGCCGGCTCGAGGCCGACGAGCCGGACGGGATGGCCGGCTCGTACCTGGGGCCCAAGTTTTCACAGGAAGAGATCGAGGCCTTTCTGAATCGCCGCGGCTATCCCTACGAGCGCCTGTCCGATGCGGCGCTGTTCGACACGACCGCCGACTTGCTGGCCCGTGAGGCTGTGATCGGATGGTTCCAGGGCCGGATGGAGTTTGGGCCGAGGGCGCTCGGCAACCGGTCCATCATCGGCGACGCCCGCTCGCCCAAGATGCAGTCGGTGATGAACTTGAAGATCAAGTATCGAGAATCTTTCAGGCCTTTCGCGCCCGCCGTGCTGGAGGAACGGGTGGCGGACTATTTCGAGTTGGCCGAGCCGTCGCCCTATATGCTGCTGGTGGCGCCCGTGAAGGAATTGCGGCGGCTGCCGATCTCGGAGCAGGACCGCCACCTGTTCGGCATCGAGCGGCTGAACCGCCCCCAGTCGGACATTCCCGCCCGTGACCCATCTGGATTACTCGGCCAGGATCTAGACCATCTCGAAACGGACGAACCCGCGGTTCCACGCGCTGCTCACGGCCTTCGAGGCCAAGACTGGGTGCGCGGTCCTCGTGAACACCTCCTTCAACGTGCGAGGCGAGCCGATCGTCTGCACGCCGGAAGACGCCTACCGGTGCTTCATGCGGACCGAGATGGACGCGCTGGGGCTGGGGAACTGCCTGCTGCGGAAAGAGCGGCAGCCGGTGCTCGCCGGAGACACCGACTGGCGCCGGGGGTTTGAACTGGACTGATGGCCGGAGCAGCACCCATCTCGTCCTTGCATCGCCCCGCCCTCCGGTGGGGACTGGCCTTGCTCGCGGCGGCCTCCACGGTCACCCTCTATGCCGAAGGTGTCCTGAAAAACGGCTGGATCGAAGTCCTGCTGTTGCTCCCTGTCGGGCTGTTCCTGCTCCTCCCGACCGGGACCGCGCGGCTCGACAATCTGCTGGTGGTGCTCATGGCCGCGTGCCTGACGGTGTCCGGACTCGATCTGGTGCTGCGCCCAGTGATGGAGCGCCGGCTCAGCTACACCCCGCTGAACGTCTCCGCCCACAAACTGCCGCGCCTGCCGATCCTCGGGCGATGGGATGCGGGCCTCGATTTGGAGGATGAGCTGTACGGAGATCTGGCCGCCGTTGCCGGCGATCCGGCCTTGCGGGAGCCGCGCCGGATCAGATTCGTCACGGACGAAGCCGGCTTCCGCAACGAGCGTGTCCCGCCGCAGATTGATCTGCTCGTGCTGGGCGACTCCTTCGGGGCGGGCTGGGGGACCACGCAGGACAAGATCTTCGCGCGTCTGCTGGAAACCAGGTATGGCCGGCATGTGTACAACCTGTCCTATCCGGGCGGCCCGTACGATCAGTATCTCAACTTCGTGCTCGAGAGCCCGCGGCTGGGTTTGGCGCCGGCGGCGAAAATGGTCTGGACCTTCTATACGGGCAATGATCTAGACGATGCCGGAGGAGAGACATGGAATCTGGCAGAGCTGCCGTGGCGGTCGGCTGTGGGCCAGTGGGCCGTGAGGTACCGGACGTTTCGCAATCGTTCTCCGCTCAACCGACTGATGGAAGGGGTGCGGCTGCGGTTCCGAGACGAATCGAAGATCGTGCTCTGGCGCCCGCTGCCGGACGGCCGCCCGATGCTCTTCCACGCCTCCCACGAAGCCTGGGGCCGTCGCGCGCGGGAAGAGGTCGAACGGCATCCGAATTTTGTCAAGCTCGAGCGTACGTTGGCGGCAATGCGGGCCGCGCTGGACGCCCGCGGGATCGAGGCCGTGATCGTGCTCCTGCCTACCAAGGGGGAAGTCTATCGCTGGGTGCTCGAAGGGCGGAAACCGTTGCCTGAGGACGGGGTCGCCTCCGGCTTTGCGCAGGCCGTGTTGGCGGCCTGCACGCGCGCGAAATTCCGTTGCCTAGACGCCAAGCCCTTCCTCGTCGAGCGGGCGCGCCGCCTGTACGAGTCCTCCGGCGAGTTGTTGTGGTGGCGGGACGACTCCCATCTGGGCGAGCGCGGGCATGAGGCCGTGGGGGAATTCGTAGCGGGCGCGTTGGGCATTCCAGCCCTCGGCCGGGCATCATGAAGATGGAGACAGTTGCCTGCGAGCTCTGCGGATCCCGCTGGACGAGCGCAGTCATGCGGCTCAAGGACCTGACCCATCGGGTCACCGAGGACGAGTTTGTGATCGTGCGCTGCGAGGACTGCGGCCTCCTGTACACGAGTCCCCGGCCGAGTCCTGAGGACATCGGCAAGTTCTACCCCCAGACGTACTTTGCGCCTCCGCCGCCGCCCCGCAAGGTGACCTGCATCAAGCGTTGGGTGATGGAAGCCTACTATGGGTATCCGCCGACTCCCTCGCGCGTGCCGGCGCCAGTCCGCAAATGGCTGGCGTGGCCCGACCGGCTGCTGCGGGGGCTGCGCGGCAAGGAGATGCTGCCGTGGGTCGGAGAAGGCCGCCTGCTCGACGTGGGCTGCGGACCCGGCGTCAATCTGGCCACGTTGCAGAGCTACGGGTGGGACGTCTACGGCGTCGAGTTCAGTGACACTGCGGCTGAACTGGCGCGGGCCAGGGTGGGTGATCGGATTCACATCGGCACTCTGGAGACGGCGCCGTTCGCGGATGCGTCCTTCGATGTCGTCATGTTCAGCCATTCGTTGGAGCACCTATTCAGTCCGTCCGATGCGCTCGCGCACGCATGGCGATTGCTGAAACCAGGCGGCTGCCTGGTGGTCGCCGTTCCCAACGCAGGCGGCTGGGAGCGAAGGCTTTTCGGGCGCTGGTGGTTTCCCTGGGAGATCCCCCGGCATCTGTACCACTTCGACGAGGCGACGCTGAGGAGGCTGTTGGAGAAAGCCGGCTTCGAGGTGTGCCGGTTGCGCACGGCGGTCGGGTCGCTCTTCTTCATGGCCAGCCTCGAGCGGGTCTGGCTTCACAGACTGGGACGTCCCTTGCCGGCTCGACGCCTGATCGAAACGCTGGTCGCGAAGCCGTTCTGTCTCGTCGCCGGCCACCTCGGCTACGGCACCGAAATCACGGTACATGCGGTGAAGAAGGGACCGGTTAGAAGAAGGATCGCAGCAATCTCAGCAGGGCCTTGTGATTGAAGGGCTCGTACCGGAGCGCCTGCCGAAGGGCCTGTCGAGCTTCCCGGACCTGCCCGGCGTTCAGATGGAACTTGCCGAGGTCGCCGTAGTAGTGGGCCCAGTCGCGGGCCAGCGCCTTGGCTTCGGCGCTGCCGGGCGTGCAGGCGGGCGCGTGTTTTTCCAAGAATCGCCGCCGTCCCTGAAGGGCCCGCTCCGACGGGATGCCGCGGGAGGCTTGGTGGCCGTACAGGCGGTGGCGGTAGAGCGGCTTGGGATGATGAATGATGGGAAACCTTTGGTAGAGCCTGATGGCCAGATCAATATCCTCCCAGATCGCCAAGTTCGTATCGTAGCCCCCCACGGCGTCGAAGCAACTCTTGCGGAACAGCGAGCCCGATGTTGCCACATCATGGCCGCCGCGCAACATCTGAGTGATGCTGGCGGTGTGTTTCATCGCGGCGTCATATTCCAGGACGTCGTTCCGTTCGCTGACCTGATAGCCGTCGCAGTGCACGAGGGCCGCCTCGGGATGGGCGCGCAGGACCGTGAGCGTCTCTTCGAGAAACGTCGGTTCCCAGAGGTCGTCCTGATCGAGAAACGCTAGGAACTCCCCCTTGGCCAACCGCGCGCCGTCGTTGCGGGCGACGGCCTGGCCCCCGTTCGTCGGCCGCTTGTAATACCGGGCACTCGGAAACCGGAGCACCAGCCGGGCCGTGTCGTCGGTGGAGGCGTCATCGACGACGATAAGCTCGAAGTCTTTGATCGTCTGGGCCAGGACGCTCCGGATCGCCTGGTCCAGATAGCGGGAGACCCCGTTGTACGCGGGAATGATGACGCTGATGGACGTCATGCGTGAGTCGGCTGCGAACGGACCTTGCAGGTATCACAGCGACCCGGCTCTGTCAACGAGGCCGGAGCGGGGAGGGGGAGTTTTCCTTGACCCTCCCCCGACACATGTGTTCAAATCGTGAACGCTTTGCCCAGAACGCGCTGATTGACATGGACGTCCAAGGCCGACGAGATCTCCAACTGCTCACCGAAGTCGAGCGCGATGCGGCAATCACCCAGCGCTCGCTCGCCGAGAAGCTGGGGGTCGCGCTGGGGCTTACCAACCTGTACCTGAAACGCCTGGCTCGCAAGGGCTACATCAAGATCACCACCCTTCCGCACCACCGGATCAAGTACTTGCTTACGCCCAGCGGACTTGCCGAAAAGACGCGTCTCACCTACGAATACATGCGGTATTCGCTGTCCTACTACCGGGACATGCGTGAACAGCTGAGACGCGTGCTCGCCGACGTGTCGCGCGCGGGAGCCAAACGGGTGGTGGTGTACGGAACGGGAGAATTGGCTGAGCTGGCCTACCTGTCGATCAGGGAAATGGATGTGACGCTGGTGGGGTTCGTGGATGGGAACGACAGGCGCGCGTTCCTGTCGTATCCGGTCTGGCCGGTGGAGACTCTGCGAGAATGGGAATTCGATGCGCTCGTGATCGCCGAGTTGGAGGGCGTGAAACACCTTCGGGCCAAGCTGGTGCGGCAAGGGATCCCGGCGCGGAAGATTTTCAGCTTGGGGCCCGTGGTTGATGGTGGTCGAATCGGCCGGATGAACTGCGCGAACAAGGCGGACCGGTGACGCCCATGACGCCATCCATCGAGTCCGACGTCGTTCTGAACGAGTTCTTGGCGCGCATCGCCACGGTGCGCCCGCAGATCAGGCGGATCGTGCTGTTCGGCTCGCGCGCCAGGGGGACCCATCGGCCCGATTCGGACTACGACCTCCTCGTGGTCGTGTCGCAGAAGGACGAGGCGCTGCTCAATGTCCTCTACGACGCGGTGATGGACGTGCTGTTGGAGCACGGGCGATTGGTGTCGTTGAAGGTGTTTCCCGAGCAGGAATTTGCCAGATTACAAGCCTTGCGGACGCCTTTTATGGAGCATGTCAGTCGGGAGGGCATCCTCGTTGGATAAGGCGCAACAGGCACTCATCCGCAGCTATCTCGCCAAGGCGCGCGAAAAGGCCCGAGTGGCCCGAGACTTGTGCGCCAAGGGGGAATGGGACGACGCGGTGTCCCGCGCGTACTATGCCGCGTACCACGCGGCTCAGGCGGCGCTGTTGACCGAGGGGGCAGCGCGCCGATACCCATAGGGGCGTCGTGACGCTGTTCGGTTTGTTGCTGGTCAGAACCGGGAAGCTGGACAAACAGTGGGGCAAGGTGTTGAGCAATCTGAAGGACGATCGCGAGGCCGGCGACTACGACGCCTTGTCCTACGTGGATGAAGAGACGGCGCGCCGCGCGGTCCGCGAGGCGGACGAGTTCGTCGCGGCCGTCGAGCAATACGTGACCGGCTTGCTGCGCTGAATCCCCTGAGGGGGGCTTGGGTCGGAAACGGGGGGACCGGAACTTCCAGGGCTTGCTCCGGTGGGCGCGCCCTGTAAGTGAGAGGGCGGAGCTATGTCTACAAGGCGCGTGAAAGGCGTGATGGGCAAGATCGCGCGACGGAACAGCCAGAGAGCCAAGGCGCGCGAAACATGTGACGAGCACGGTCGCGCGTCTAGCGAGTCGAGCCCATCTCGCCCGTTCGACACGTCACAAGCCCTGCGTCGCGCTTTTCCTGTTATCCTCGCGAGTCTCGCACCATGATCCATGCGAACGGTTCCCCCCGCTGGTACGCCCTCCGCACCCGCTCGCGCCACGAAAAGCTCGTGCGCGACCGTCTCGCCTCGCAGGGGATCGAGGAGTTTCTCCCGACCATCACGAAGCTCAGCCAATGGAAGGACCGGCGCAAGGAGATCATCGTCCCGCTTTTTTCGGGATACTGCTTCGCGCGGTTTGCCTGGCCGGACCGCCTTGCGGTGCAGAGGACTTCCGGCGTGGTCGAGATCGTCGGCGGAGGCGGCAGGCCGGAACCCATTCCGGATGAGGAGATCGAGGCCATCCGGCAGCTCATGGCGAGCACGCTGCGCTACGATCATTCGCCCTACCTTCGGGAGGGGATGCTGGTTGAGGTGGCCAGGGGACCGTTGAAGGGGGTGCGCGGGCTACTGGTGCGGAAGGAGAAGCGCCACCGGCTGGTCATCGCCGTGCACTTGATCCAACAGGCGGTGGCGGTGGAAATCTACGACTCCGACGTCGTCCCCGTGTAACTTCGTTTCGCGTTCATCTCGCTCATCTAGCAAGTCTCGCGTGATGAACCAGCCTGACCAAACAGACCGAATAGGCAACATGAACCAGCCAGACCGATCCGTTGCCGTCATCGGTGCGGGCTACTGGGGCAAGAACCTGGTCCGCAATTTTCATGAGCTGGGCGCGCTGGCCGCGATCTGCGATAGCGATGAAGGGCGGCTCCGGGCGCTCGAGGCCCAGTATCCGGGAGTCAGAACCACCGCGACGTTTGCGGACATGCCGGCCGTTCGGACCATCCGGGCTGTGGCGATCGCCACCCCGGCCGAACTGCACGGTATGATGGTCAACGAGGCGCTCCTGGCCGACAAGGACGTGTTCGTCGATTGGAGGGGTATCTCGGAGAGCTTCGCCAAATCGTCCCGGCAAGCTTTAGTATATGGTCCATGAATACGGAGGGATTGATAACGCCATTGTGTACAAGATGGCGAGTACCAGGCTCGAGGACGTGGAAGCCTTTAAAGCCAGGATGGTTCAGGCTCTTCGGGAAAAAGAAGGCTAGAGTCGTCGGCACCTGCGGTGTCCGATATCTGAAGGCGGAGCTGTAGCTGACCAGAATTCTGCTGCGAGAGGAACAGAGCCATCGGCCGGTGATCGGCGTCGGTCTGATCCGACAAGCGGCCGCGGTGTCTTGCGAGGGAGCCACCATGCTCAAAGAGACGTTTGCGACCCTGTTGGATCAGGTCGTTGCCGCCATCAGGGGCGTGTATGGGGATCGGTTGGTGTCGGTGGTGCTGTATGGGTCGGTGGCGAGAGGGACGATGCGCGAGGACTCCGATATTGATCTCCTGATTGTCGCGCGGGACCTTCCCCGAGGCCGGCTGAATCGCGTCAAGGAGTTTGACGCGGTGGAGGCGGCGGTCGCAAGAGAGATGGAGCAAGCACATCATCAGGGTGTGCACACGGAGCTTTCACCGATTCTGAAAACGCCGGACGAAGTGATGCGGGGCAGCCCGCTGTTTCTGGACATGGTCGAGGATGCGCGGATTCTGTACGATCGAGACGGATTTTTTGCCCGGCGGCTTGCGTTGCTGCGCGAGCGCCTTGCTCAACTAGGGGCCAAACGGCTGTGGCGGGGCAATGCCTGGTATTGGGACCTCAAACCAGATTTTCGCCCTGGCGAGGTGTTTGAACTGTGACCAACGAATCGTTGGCCCGAAGCTATCTCAAAAAAGCTGCTGATCGTTTGGATGTCCTTGATCTCTTGCTGAAGAAGGGAGCGTACTCGGATGTCGTCCGGGAAGCGCAGGAGCTTGTGGAGCTCGCGCTCAAAGGCATGTTGAGGGCGATCTATTGCGGGAGCATCGTGATCGCTTTCCCGAAGACGTGCGCTCTGTTCTGGACGACCTCGCCAACATTTCGAAACGGTTGCGCAAAGAACGAGAGCTGGCCTTCTATGGAGACCTGGATTTCATTCCGACGGAAGAGTATTCGGTCGAGGACGCGCGTCAGGCTCAGGACGAGGCGCGACGCGTTCTCGAGGTGGCAGGGCGCGTGATCAAACCGTGAGGAATCCCGTGCGCCTCACCGGCTGGATGTGCAACGGCGGAAGCTGGCTCGCTTTATGACCTCCGGAGAGCCTCATGACCAGCAAATTGCAACTCCTGCCTCACGATATACAGGAACGGCTCAAGGCGGTTCCTGACCGTGTTGCCGGATTGCCGGGCCTTGTTGCACTGTGGCTGTTCGGGTCGTTTGCCCGAGGCGAAGCGACTCCCATCAGCGATGTGGATGTGGCGTATCTGTTGGACCAGGCCATCATGGGCGAGGATCGCGATCGCGCGGAAACCTCCCTATACGTGGCCCTAGCCGAGACCCTGCACAGCGACGAATTTGGGTTCGTGGATTTGGAGCGAGCACCGTCGTATTTGGCCTGGCAGATATGCCGGCATGGCCGCCTCCTGTGGTGTGAGAATGCGGCAAGAGTTGCCCAGGTTGTGGAAGCCGTCTACGGTCATGCGCCCGATATTCGTTGGCTTCGGCACGTCGGTGATCGTGACTTCTTACAGGGGGTGAGCATGCCGGAACCGAAAATCGACAAGGACAGGGTCATCGAGTTCGTGCGGCTGATCAGCGAGGACGCGAAACGGTTGCGGGAGAAAACGCTGGTGCCGAAGGAACAGTACCTTGCTTCGCCGGACCTCCAAGCGATTGTGGAGCGCCGCTTACAAACGGCGATAGAGAGCTGTATCAACATCGGCAATCATCTCATCGCCCGCTTAGGCCTGCGTGCTCCTAGGGACTATGCCGATGTTTTTATGATCATGAGCGAGGCACACGTCATGCCTTTGGAGTTGGCCGGCCAGATGGCAGAAATGGCCAAATTACGCAATCTCTTGGTTCACGTCTACTGGGCCATTGATCAGGAGCGTGTGTGGAGCAGTTTGCCTGTCCGGTTGACGGTCTTGGAAACCTTTGCTCGGTGCATTGCCGAATGGGTGAAGGAGCAGCCCGAATCGAGCTGAGGCAAGGAAACTAGGAGCTAATGATCGGAGAGAGCGGCCATCTCCTGCCTAAAGACGGTCATGAATCCTTCCAGATGTTGAGAACGATGGGGATGCTGGAACCGGCGTTCTCGCAGCAGATCGCCTGCTTGGCCGGTCTCCGCAATCGTATTGTCCATGAATATGACGGGGAAATGGGAGGAGCAGTCAGGCTGACTTCCAGACCAGAAGGTCGGTAATGCGTTCGAAATCCGCGTCGTTGCTCGCGATACACGTAAGGCGATGACGGCGCATGAAAGCGAGATTGATGGCATCGTTGGTCAGCAATCCATGGTCTTTCTTGATGCCAGCGCCAGCCCGAACGTCTTCGATACCAACCGTGAGAATCTCGATTCCGATCGCTTCGATGTGATCGGGGACGAGGTGATTGGGGACGAGAAGGTGTTGGGTTAGCCGTGCCACGTGCTTCGGGTTGGCTTTCAGGTGTCGGATAGCGGCCTTGGGGTCGATGTGAAGCGTGGCGACGGCTTCGATGATCATCAAGCGGTGAAGAGTTTCTGCCAAAACGAGAGTGGACGTAAAGCCGGAGAGCCCGCCGTTCTCAATGGGTACACGGCGCAGTGTATCCGGTAGGACCCGAGCAATGGTAGACGAAAATATTCGCGTCGAGAAAGACTGCGGAGCCGTCCGGAACCGTTATGGGCATGAGGGAGCGGAGGAGTCGTACAGATATTCGTCGCCTTCCACGACGTGGAGGACAAGGGCAGCATCGGTTTTGATGAGGGCGGTTGTGGCCGCCACACTGTTTTCAGCCGTATCGATAGCGACCCTGAGCTTTTGGGGTTCAGGAAGGCCCAACGGCTTCACCGGTTTGATGGCCCCCTTTTCGTACACCGCGTCAATGGTCTTACGCGTTGTGTCCTGCGTTGGCTTCTCATTTTGTAGAGGGAAGCAACCGGTGGGTCAAATGGCTTCTTGCATCGTTCGCCATGAGGCGGAAATGCGTCTTTCTCATGAACCCGCCGGACGAGCAATTCGTGCCCTGCTCGTCCAGGACCGTCACAGTGGGCTACCGCCGCTCATCAACATCGGCGTGGGGGAGGACGTGACTACGCAGGATCTCCCAGAGTTCGTGAGAAGAGCCGGCGGCTTCAAGGGGAGGTTGTGTTCGACGTGGCCGGACCGGATGGGGTGCAGAGAAAGATGGTGGATCTCTCGCACCTGAAAGCTCAAAATTGGCGGCAGCAGATGGAGCCAAAAAAGCAACCTTGCTGTACAATGCAAAATTTCCGAAAGCGGCACCAAGGCAAGTTAAAGGGATTTCACCGCAGGTCACAGACTATGACCACCATCCTCGGCATCTCGGCCTACTACCACGACAGCGCCGCCGCCTTGGTGCGCGACGGCGAGATCGTCGCCGCGGCGCAGGAGGAGCGCTTCTCCCGTAAGAAGCACGACGCCCGCTTCCCCGGCCACGCCATCCGCTACTGCCTGCAAGAGGCCCGGCTGCGTCTGAAAGACGTCGACTATGTCGTCTTTTACGACAAGCCCCTGCTTAAGTTCGAGCGTCTGCTTGAGACCTATCTGGCCTATGCCCCCAAGGGCTTTCGCTCCTTCCTCGCCTCCATACCGGTATGGCTCAGAGAGAAGCTCTACCTCAAACACGAGCTCAAGCGCGAGCTGGCCGCGCTGGGCGAGATCAAGGAGACCGAGCTGCCCAAGCTCCTGTTCAACGAGCACCACCGCTCACATGCCGCCTCCGCCTTCTACCCCAGCCACTTCAAATGTGCCGCGGTCATGTGCCTCGATGGGGTCGGTGAATGGGCTACAAGCACCGTCTGGCAAGGGGATGGGCATCGTCTCACTCCGTTGTGGGAGATCGACTTTCCGCACTCGCTCGGGCTGCTCTACTCCGCCTTCACCTACTACACCGGCTTCAAGGTCAACTCGGGCGAATACAAGGTCATGGGTCTCGCCCCCTATGGGGAGCCGAAATACGTGGACACCATCTTCGAGCATGTGTTGGACCTGAAGGAGGACGGCAGCTTCCGGCTCAACATGGCGTACTTCAATTTTGCCACCGGGCTCACCATGACCAACGAACGCTTCCACCAACTCTTCGGCGGCTCCCCACGCAAACCGGAGTCTCCCTTGGAGCAGCGGCACATGGACCTGGCTAAGTCCATCCAGGTGGTGACTGAGGAGGTGGTGCTGCGCCTGGCGCGCACGGTGCAGCGCGAGACCGGCAACGACTACCTGTGTCTTGCCGGCGGCGTGGCTCTCAACTGTGTGGCCAATGGCCGTATCCTGCGAGAGGGCCCGTTCAAAGATCTCTGGGTCCAACCCGCGGCGGGCGACGCCGGCGGCGCCCTGGGTGCGGCGCTTTCCGTCTGGCACGAATACCTCGACAAGAGCCGGCACCTCAATGGTCATCTCGATGGCATGTGCGGGGCCTATCTCGGGCCGCGCTTCGACAACGCCGCCATCCACGCCTGGTTGGACTCGATCGGCGCGCGTTACGAATATCTCGAAGACGAACAGCTATTTCCACGCCTGGCCGAGATCCTGGCCGCGGAAAACGTGGTGGGCTGGATGCAGGGACGCATGGAGTTTGGCCCGCGTGCGCTGGGTGCCCGTTCGATCATCGGCGACCCGCGCAGCCCAAAGATGCAATCGCTCATGAACCTCAAGATCAAATACCGCGAGTCGTTCCGCCCCTTTGCCCCCTCAGTCCTGTACGAGCGTGTTCCGGACTATTTTCAGCACGAGGGGCCGAGCCCCTACATGTTGATCACCGCCCCGGTGGTGGAGCAAATCCGGATCCCCATGACCGAAGAGCAGCAGCGGCTCTTTGGCATCGACAAACTGAACGTGCCGCGCTCCAGCGTACCGGCCATCACCCACGTGGACTATTCCGCCCGCATTCAGACCGTTCACCCCGAGACCAACCCACGCCAACCCACGCTATTACGCGCTGCTCAAGGCCTTCGAGGCCAAGACCGGCTGCCCCATCCTGATCAACACCTCGTTCAACGTGCGCGGTGAGCCCATCGTCTGCACGCCGGAGGACGCCTACCGCTGCTTCATGCGCACCGAGATGGACTATCTGGTGCTGGAGAACTTCCTGTTGGCGAAGAAGGACCAGCCGGCGCGCGAGAAGGACGAGTCCTGGAAGACGGAGTTTGAACTCGACTGACGAGTCTTCGACACTGTGGACTGCCAACAATGAATGTCACCACCGCCTCGACCCCTCAGCACCTGCGTAGTTTCGGTCTGACCACCGCCGGCATCGTCGCAGGGCTGTTTGGGCTACTGCTGCCTTGGCTGCTGTCCCGTGCCTGGCCGATCTGGCCCTGGGTGCTGGCTGGGACCCTGGCCGGGTTGGGGCTCACCTGTCCCAGAGCGCTGACACCGGTCTACCGGGGGTGGATGAAGTTTGGCCACGTCATGGGTTTCATCAACACCCGGATCCTGCTGGGCCTGGTGTTCTACCTGATACTCACTCCTCTGGGCGTCCTGATGCGCCTGTTCGGTTGGGACCCCATGCAACGACGGCTGGGCCAGAACACAAGCTACCGGGTGCCCAGCCGGGACAAGGATCAACGTCACTTCGAGAGACCCTTCTGATGCTGGACCTGCTCAAAGACCTCTGGGCCTTCATGTGCGAGCGCAAGAAGTTCTGGCTCGCACCCATTATCGTCGTGCTGGTCCTGTTAGGTGCCTTGCTCGTGCTCGCCCAAGGCTCGGCCGTGGCACCGTTTATCTATACGCTGTTCTGAACCTAACTGATCTGGTGCACGGCTGTTCATGGCGCTCAGCCAAGTCTTGCCATCCTGGGCACACGTCGTTTGGGTCAATACTCTCGTACTGTGCGCGCTGCTGATTCTCATGACAGCAGCAGGAGAGCTTTATCTGCGATTGACGCGTCCCTTTGTACAGCCACAATGGATATCACGCTTTGATCCAGGACTGGGTTTCACATTCGAGCCGGGAGCTTTGATCAAACACACCAACCATGTGGAGTTTTGGGCAGAAGGAAAGGCAAATTCGTGGGGATTTTTGGATGATGAGCCCCCCACAGCGCCGGCGCGCAAAGGGGTATGTCGCATCGCCTTCGTTGGCGACAGCTTTGTCGAGGCGGCGCAAGTGCCGAACGAAGCAAAATTTCACAGGATTCTTGAAAGGCGTTGGAATGCCCAACGCGACAAGCCGTTCTCCATCGAGAGCCTGGCTCTTGGATATTCCGGAACGGGGCAGGCGAACCAGTTGCCGTGGGTCGAATTGCTCAAGCCTGTGTCCCCGCGGTTGATCGTGCTGGTTTTCGTGAGCAACGATTTCGCGAACAACAATGTGTGGCTGGAGTCTGCTCGGAATGGCTGGCACCCCGACCACGCGCCCCGGCCTTTCCTGGTAAAGGGACAGCTCAGGCCTGCGGATCCTGCCTGGCGCGAGTATCTTTTGCCAGGACAAACCGGCAATGCTCAGGCGGCATGGACAGTGGAGCGAAGCGATTTGTCCGGTTGGCTGCATAAAAAACTATGGCAGCGGTCTTATTTGTATAGCTTTCTACATACGCTCTGGGTGCGTTATGCGTATGATGCCTCTGCATATTATGCAAATGTTCCTTCAGCGCTTGCTGCGTTGCGAACAATGCCAGGGGGACAGCAGATGTTCGGGGACTGGGCACCGCCCGAGGATTTGACGCTTGACCAAATGTTTGCGGCAAAGCGCATGCCGCCGGTGTTTGAGGAGGCGCTGAAGGACACCGCGCAAGCGCTGCGGGAGTGGAAAAGAGAAGCAAAGAAGATGGGGGCGCAACTCGTTTTGCTGGCGACCCACACTCTGAATGTGCAATTTGTTCCTCCCAACCCAGAAGCGGCGAGACAAAGATCATGGGACCCCCAGCTACCCCTACGACGTCTGCGCGCGATTGCGCAGGCCGAAGGCATACCTCTAATTGAGCAGGGCGATTTTATATTGCGCGCCGGTGGCTCACTGGAAAACGCATCGTTTCGGTTTGACGGCCATTGGAGCCCGTACGGGCACGAGACTGCCGCCAAGGCGATAGCCCAGTGGCTTGTATCCCACCCCGATGGCTGTACGATGCATCCGGCAGGGCAGACCTCGGTGCGAACACAAGCATTCAACTGAGCCCGCGCATGCGTGCGGCGTTTCATAACCTTGCTCTTTTCTTGGCCGCCCTGCTGCTTGGTGTAGTTGTCGCAGAGGCTGTCCTTCGCGTCATCGACTTCTCGTATCCCAATTATTATCGCTACGACTTCGAAACCGGAGCGGCCCTGCGCCCGGGAGCCGAAGGGTGGTGGCGTGAGGAGGGCGAATCTTATGTGCGTATCAATGCGCAGGGCATGCGCGATGATCGGAACATCAGCCCGAGCAAGCCGGACAATGTTTTTCGTGTCGCGGTCCTTGGCGACTCCTATGCAGAAGCCTTGCAGGTTGATGTGGAAAAAACGTTCTGGCGGCTGCTGGAGAAGAAGTTGAATGCCTGCGGCTTCTCGCCCGGCAAGCGCGTTGAGGTGCTTAATTTTGGTGTATCCGGGTATTCCACGGCTCAGGAACTGATCGCCCTTCGGCATCGGGTAAAGCCTTTCCGGCCGGATTTCGTCATTCTGGCTTTTTTGTCAGGGAACGACGTACGAGATAACAGCAAGGACATCGCCGGCGCGTATCCACGCCCGTATTTCCATTTGCAGAATGGGCAGTTGCTTGAGGATGCATCATTTCGCGAGCACTGGATCTTCAAGCTCAAGTCAAGCCGTCCGTGGGGGTGGTTTCAGGCTGCGAGTGACCATTTCCGTTTCATCCAGCTACTCAACAAGGCCAAGAATATCCTGGGGCAACCCCTGTCAGCGCCTCGGCAAACCCTGCGGGCGGGCGAGGAGATCGGTCTGGACGATCACATCTACTTGTCCAGTCCTCCGCCCGAGTGGGAGGCGGCCTGGCAGCTCACGGAAGCCCTGGTGGTGGAAACTGCGCGGGAAGCCCAAAGGCAAGGGGCGAGGTTTCTGCTTGTCACCCTCAGCAATCCCGGTCAGGTTACACCGGAGCCGGAGGACATGCGCAAGCATGCTGCGGCGCTCGGGGAAAAAGACCTGTTTTACCCGGAGCGGCGCATGCGGGCTCTCGCCGAACGCAACCGCCTGGATGCGGTGTTCCTCGCGGAGCCGTTCGCCCGCCATGCCAGCGAGATGCAGGTCTATTTGCATGGCTTTTCCAACACGCAGCTCGGCGGTGGGCACTGGAACGAAAGGGGACATGCCCTGGCGGCAGAACTGATCGCGCGGCACATGTGCCCTACGAGGCGCTGATGAGACGCGAAATCATTGCTGCCACGCTCTTCACCGTCCTGACACAGGGCCTGGCATTTGCAAAACTGTGGGTTGTGGCACAGATCTTCGGGGTAGGCGCTGAGTACGATGGCTATAATCTTTCGCTGGTTGTGCCCACCTGGCTGTCCGGGGTCCTTGCTGCGCTCATCCAAACAGGGTTCTTTCCGGTGAGGGCTCGCTTGTCAGCCGAGCAAGGGGAAGCGGCAGCCCAAGAGTACGATCGTGCGGTGCTAACCGTGATCCTTGTTGTAGGAGCGCTCTCTACGCTGTTGCTATGGGCTAGTCATCCGCTTTGGCTGAATTACGTGGTGTCGGGCGCATCGCCGCAGACATGGGCAGCCGTCGAAATGGTTGTGCCGTTTGCTGTTGGTCTTGTCTTGCTGAATGTGACGAGCGACACCTTGGGTTATCTATTGGCCATTCGGCGCCGGTATTGGATCGCTGCTGCGGCCCCCGCCGCAAATGCGCTCCTGGCGACGGTGCTCTTGTTGGCCTGGCCTGAGGGCAGGCTTCTGAACCTCGCCCTAGGCACGGTGCTGGGTCTTGCAGTGCAGCTGGCCATCATTGGATTGGCCGCTGCCTACTACGGTTCTGTTTGGCCAGCTTCCTGGTCTGTGCTTGCTCACTATGGTCCGACACTAAGAAAGACGGCACTTCTCTCGACATGGATCATTCCCGGAGTCATGTTCTCTAATGCCCTGACAACCTTGCCACCAGTGTTATTGACTGATTACGGTGAGGGCGCGGTATCCGCTTTTAGCTATGCCTACCGTTTGCATAGCAGCGCGGTTCAGCTTTTGATCATAGCCATATCCCCCGTGATCTTATCCCACTTGTCTACGCTCGTGGCCCGAGGTGACATGGCGCAGCTACGGTCTTTGCTGCGCCGTGCCGCGTATGCCGCCATTACGATCGGCGCACTCGCGCTCGGGGTCGTGTTGTTGTGGGGGGGCGATGTATTGTGCTGGCTGTTTGGTGGCCAATTCCAAGCCACTGCGGCACAGCGAATCAAGTTACATTGGGCTTGGCTGACGGCGGGCCTGTCCTTCGCCTTGCTGGGCACCGTGTATGCGAAACTGTGGCAGGCCCAACAGAGACCACGGTTCATAAGCTTACTGGCCGGTAGCTCTCTATTGGTATTTTCGCTGGTCACGCAAGGATTAGCATCGCTTGCAGGAGAATATGCCATAGCCATAGCCCTTGGCTGCGCATCGCTGTTTGTCGTTCTTTGCGGGACGTACGATACGACTGCTTTGTTTCGTCGGGCCGCCGTGCCTACACGCACTATTTATTCAAAGTAATACATCATGCCAAATTCTTCCTCATGCCCATTTTGCGGCAGCCTGAATTTGCGTTTGCTGTTTACAGTGCGCGACTATGCTTTCAGAACAACTGAGCAAACATTTCAGGTCTTTCGCTGTAAGCATTGCAAGGCAGGACATGTTTCACCGCGGCCGAACGCTGAACAGTTGGTTAGCTACTATCCACCGCAGTTTTATTGGGCGTGGGAGGGCGAACAGCGCCCTTTGACATGGGGAAAGATTATTGCCAGACGACAAAAGCAACTTCAGAGTAAGTTCCGTTGGATCAAAGATATTTCGCCCGGACGCTTGCTCGACGTGGGCGCGCAAAAAGGAGAATTTCTTTGGTATGCCCAACAACACGGATGGCAGGTCGAAGGTGTCGAACTGGATAACGCCGTACCCAATCCCGCAAATATGCCCATTCGCTATGGGGACTTTTTACAGCAATTTTTCCCAGAAGCCACATACGACTGCATCACATTTTGGGCGGTGTTGGAACATCTTCCGGATCCAGATCCATTTCTAGCCAAAGCTGCGCGCTTGCTCAGGCCTGGTGGTCGGATGATCGCTCTCGTTACTAATTTCAATTCGATCCAAGCGCGATATTACCGGGCTGACGACTATCCTCGTCACCTGAATTTGTTTACAGCGAAAGCGATTCGCTTACTTTGCGAAAAACACGGTCTTCAAGTAACACGCCTACAAACGGATCAGAGCATTTTTGGAGGGGCGTTGAACGGAGGGCTGCTTTGTCTTGCCAAAAGACTGTCGGGCTACACCCTGGAGGAAGTCTTACAAGAATGGAAGCAGCCCAATGACCCAACGCTTTATTGGGCCAAGTGGCGTGGGCGCCCCTCCAAGTTAGTCCGTATGATCAGCCGTATAGACCGCTTGTTGACCTGGCCTGTAGAGCATGTGCTCGATCGTCTCGGGTTCGGCTTTATTATGACCTTCTCCGCACTCAAGGTGGCTACACGTGACTGACCGCTGGCTCGATTACTTCGCAAAGCAGGGGGCGTTTCAAAATGGGTGGCTCAGGGCAGCTGTCACACATTGGGGCTTTCACGAAGTACTTTACGGCACGATTCAGCGCCACTGTCCCCCGCCTGCGCGGGTTCTCGATGTGGGGTGCGGCCCGGGCTGGTCCGATTGTTATCTAGCGGCAGCCGGCTACACCGTGAGCGGCATCGACAACGAGCCCCGACTCGTAGCCAATGCAAAAGAACTGGCGCAAAGGCTCAGAGTCAACGTTGAATTCGCTGTTGGGGATGCCTTTGATCTTTCGGCTTATCACAACCGCTTTGATTTGGCTTATTCCTGCGGTGTGCTGGAACATTTCGACCGCAACGTGACGATACAGTTGTTGCAAGAGCAAGCCAAATGCGCGCCGCTTGTCCTGATCCAGGTACCCACACGTTACACGAGTTACACGGGGCCAGTCACGGATGAACGCATCTACACGATGCGGGAGCTTAAAGAAATCGTTAAAGCCGCGGGACTTTCAGTGGTGACCGCCGTTGGCTACGGAGATGTCACCGTCACATCCGTTCAGATCTGGGCTCGGCGCATGTTGCCCCGGGCGGTTTGGCGCTGGTTACAAAACCAAGGTGTGCTGGCGTACAGCATGGCCGTGCTGGGGTTGCGCAAGGGGTGATGAACAAATGGTGAGAACGGCTCCCGTCAGATTGCAGTCCACAGGCCGTCTCATGACCGAGATCATCTCGGCGTCGCGGGTACTTGATGTCGGATCAGGGGGACGGCGGCTCGCACAACACGTGGTCTGCGCGGATGTAGTACGCCGATCAAATGTAGATGTTGTGGCTGATCTTTGTGGGTGCTTGCCCTTCTCAGACGAGACTTTTGAATTAGTCGTCTGCACCAGCGTGCTAGAGCATGTCAAAGACGTGAATGCCGCGTTGTACGAGCTAGCGCGAGTGACGCGCAGAGGGGGGCGGCTTTGGCTGGAAGTGCCCTTTCTCTACCACTTTCATGTGTCTGGCAGAGGCGATACCAACGATTTCCGCCGTTGGACCTGGGAAGGGGTGAGGCGGGAATTGGCGCAGTGGGAGATCATGGAACATGGGCACAACGTGGGACCGGCAACAGCGCTGCGCCTGATCGCTGCGGAAGTGCTGGCCATGCCCTTTTATCATGACGTGCACACCGGCGCGTATTATCTCGCGCGCTGGTTTTGGGGCTGGGCACTTTATCCATTGTCCTGGCTCGATGCATGGTGCAGCCGGAAATCAATCGCTTCGCGTGCGACCGGTGGGTTTTGGGTGCTCGCGCGCAAGCCATGAATCAATCGCGCGTTCTGCTAGCAGTCTCCTCCTTGTCTTGCGGCGGGGCTGAACGTGTGATCAGCGAGCTTGCCCATGCCTTGGCGGCTACGCATCGCGTGGGAGTACTCACACTCGCCCCAGAGAAGTTGGATCACTACACTCTGCCTCCGGCTGTGGAGCGTATTGCGCTCAATCTGCTGTGGGAGTCCCACAATCTGATTCACACGGTATGGAGTAATCTACGCCGCATCCAGATCATCCGCTCTGCGGTGCGCCGTTTCGCGCCGCATGTCGTGGTGAGTTTCATCGAGCAGACCAACGTGAGGCTGCTGGCGGCCCTGCTCGGCACGCGCGTGCCGGTGATCGTCTCGGAGAGAATCGACCCGCGCCAGCATGAGGTTGGGCGCTTGTGGCATCTAGCACGCCGCCTTTTGTATCCGTCGGCTGCGCGGTTAGTGGCGCAAACAGAACGCGTGGCTCAGTGGGCGGTTAAACTGGTGGACTGCGCGCATGTTCGTGTGATCCCCAATTTCGTGCGCTCCTTGCCGCCTCCCGTCACCCAGGGGCGTGCCACGGATTTGATCCTTGCGGTCGGGCGCCTGGATTTCCAAAAGGGCCACGATCTTTTAATCCAAGCATTTGCCAACGGCAAGTTCGCCGCCGAAGGGATGCGGCTAGTGATTCTAGGTGAGGGCCCGGCACGCCCGTCGCTGGAACGTCTCATTGATCAGCTCGGGCTGGCCGGCGCGGTGCAATTGCCCGGGGTGGTGCAGGATCCGGAGCGCTGGATGGCCAAGGCCACGCTGTTCGTCCTTGCATCGCGCTATGAGGGCTTCCCGAATGCCCTTTTGGAGGCAATGGCGATGGGGTGTCCTGTCATTGCGACCGATTGTGAAAGCGGGCCGCGCGAGATCGTGCGGCCAGAGATCGATGGCCTCCTCATTTCCCCTGATAACGTTGGGGAACTCGTCCTCGCCTTGCGCCGGCTTTTGGGCGATGCGAAGTTGCGTCATCGTCTCGGCGCAGCAGCAGTCGAAGTGAGAAGGCGTTTCGCTCGTGAGCGCATCCTGCAGCAATGGCGGATTTTGATCGACGAGGTGATCAATGAACGGCACGGCTGAAGAGATTCGCAGCGGCCACCGTTTTGCATTTGGTAGCAATTGGCGAAAGTTTTTGTCCACGCTGGATGAAACCTGCATTGTCCGGGCGGAAGCGTCCCTGCGTACCATGCTGTCGAGGCAGCGCCTGGATGGCTTACGCTTTCTCGATGTCGGCTGTGGATCGGGATTGTTCAGCTTGGCTGCCCGCCGGCTTGGCGCGAAGGTGCACGCGTTCGACTACGATGTGCAATCCGTCGCTTGCGCCACTGATTTAAAACGTCGTTTCTTCCCCGATGACCCGGAATGGGTCATTGAGCATGGATCAATCCTGGACCGCAACTATCTTGCTTCGCTTGGACGCTTTGACATCGTCTATGCGTGGGGTGTGCTCCACCACACCGGAGCGATGTGGCAGTCCATGCAACATTGTGCCGACCTCGTGGCGAAAGGAGGGCTGCTTATGCTCGCTATTTACAATGACCAAGGCTATATCTCTGAGCGCTGGAAACGGATCAAGAAAATCTACAACCAAAAACCGCTCAGCAGGCCACTTTTGATTTTTTATGCTTGGGTGCACGCCTGGGGAATGAACACCTTGCTCGACTTTTATCATTTAAAGCCGTTTTTTTCATGGCGTCGTTATGGCCAGGAACGCGGCATGTCCCCCTGGCGAGACCTGATCGACTGGGTAGGTGGCTGGCCTTATGAGGTGGCCAAGCCTGAGGCGGTCTTCCGCTTTTATCGAGATCGGGGATTTCGCTTGCAGGAACTTGTGACGCGCCAGGGATATGGTTGTAACGAGTTCGTTTTTCTAAAGGAGGCCGGTTGAAAAGACTGGTGTTTTTCATCCGTTCTTTGGATGTGGGCGGCGCCGAGCGCCAGCTCGTGACTTTGGCAAGCGCAATCAAGGCGCGAGGGCACGAGGTGCGGGTCCTGACGTTTTATCCGGGCGGCGCTTTGCGCGCGCAACTCGAGGGGGCGGGGGTGCGAGTGGACGACCTGCACAAGAGAGGTCGTTGGGATGTCGTGCCCTTTCTCGTCCGGCTCGCCCGGGTGCTGTGGAATTACCGTCCCGATGTCCTGTATTCCTGGCTTCCCACCGCAAATGTGCTCGCGGCGACGGTCGGGCGCATTGTCGGAGTGCCGAGGATCGTGTGGGGTGTGCGGGCATCCGACATCGATCCCGATGCCTATGACCGGTTAATCCGATTTGAATTATGGTTGAGCAAATGGGTCAGCCGCTGGGCCCACGTGATCATCTGCAATTCTTACCGGGGGCTCGAGCATCACTCGCGACTGGGCTACCCCGCCGCAAAGATGGTGGTGATCGAAAATGGCATCGACACAACCGAATTTGTTTTCGATTCCGCGAGGAGAAGAGCCCTGCGCGCCCAATGGGGGGTGGCTGACGATGAGTTTCTGATCGGTCTCGTGGCGCGGCTGGATCCCATGAAGGATCATGTAACATTCCTGCGGGCAGCGGCGCGCCTTGCCGCCGTCAGACCCGATGTGCGTTTCGTGTGCATCGGCGGAGGGTCGAAGCAATATCTGCAGCGGCTCAAGGGGCTCGCGGCGGAGATGGGGCTGGCGGAGCGGCTCGTGTGGGCCGGATGGCAGCAGAAGATGGCCGGAGTCTACAGTGCGCTGGACCTCTTTTCTTCTTCTTCTTCTTATGGCGAGGGTTTTTCGAATGCCATCGCCGAAGCCATGGCCTGTCAGCGTCTTTGTGTGGTCACGGATGTTGGGGATTCGGCGCGCGTTGTCGGCGAGGCCGGTTGGGTGGTTCCTGCCCGATCATTCGAGGCGTTAGCGGCTGCGTGGGCAAAAACGCTGGCGCTGCCGCTCGCAGAGCGTGACCGCATCGGACGGATAGCCCGGGATCGGGTGATTTCCCAGTTCTCCATATCCCGCATGGTCGAGCGGACGCTGGAGGCCATGAACGTATGAATGGCGCCCTTCTGCTGATGGGGGGCATGCTCGCCATTGTCACGCTGACGGCCTATTCGCTGGCGCCGCCTTTGCAGCGCAAGTCAGTCCTGACTTTGTTGGTGCTAGGACTCCTGGCAGCCTGGCTCAAAGTCCTCGTCGTACAGTCGGCGCCTCAATGGCATGACGTCAATCCGGATTCGATCACCTATGAGCTGAATGGTCGGGCCTTTGCGGCCCACTGGCAAGGGCAACCTGTGGATGGCGACCAATACCGGTTGCATGGATTGGCGCAGCGGCATGCAGCAGGTCTGCACGGCTCGAAGTGGCAGCCGGACGAGACGCTCTCCTATGCCTTTGTCGTCGGCTCCCATGAGTGGCTCTATGCTGCCTACGTTGGCCTGTTTTATCGGCTGGGCACGAACCAACCAGAAGTGGTCATTGCCAGTAACGTGCTGTGGGCAGCCTTTCTTCCTGTTGCGGCCTTTGGTATCGCGCTCGCTCTCAGAGCGAGTCGTGATGTGGCGCTTGCCGCGGCAACCCTCGCGCTCATTGATCCCAATGCTGGGGTGAACGCCTCCTGGTTGTTGAAGGACACGTTAGCCAGCTTTCTGACGATGGCGGCAGTTTGGGCCTTGATGATCTTGGTGGCACCGGGAGAGAGGCACAGCAGGTCCGTGCGGCTTATTGCAGCTGCAGGCATCGGGCTATTGGGTGGTGTGCGGTTCGTTGCTTTTAGTGGCCTCTTGTTATCGGTGGTGATCGTCGCTGCCATGCTCGTCTGGCATAAACGCGGCCGCTAGGCGTTGTCGCTCGTCTCGGTCTTCGCGCTCGCCTGGCTTGGCCAGGGAGCTCTGTATCATACGCCCGATTGGAAGCGATTTTGCGCAGAACGTCCTGCCGTGCTGGCAATGGTGCCCCTGAAAACGATAAAAGAAGGTACCGACATTTTGCGCGCTGAGAAAGGCGACGTAACGGCGGATGACATGACGTTGAAGTGGAAAGATTCATTACGCGACAATTCCCTTTATGCAGCCATCCGGTCGGTGGCGCATACCTTGTTCGCCCCCTATCCCTGGGTTGCGATTCATCCTGGCCTGACCGGGCGATCTGCCAGCGAGCTGTATTACCCCGGCGTCCTGCTGTGGATGTTCTGCCTTCCCGGCATAACCGCCGCGATTGCCCTTGGGGTGCGCTCGCGTGATCCTGAGTTTTGGCTCGTAGTTCTGTTCTTGCTGAGCCAACTTGCGGCCTACACCATCTGGCAAGGTGAATGGAGTACTCGCCAGAGGGTCTTTGTCTTGCCGGCCTTTTTTGCCCTCGCAGCGATAGGCTGGAACCGGCTCGCCGTTGGGTTCCGCAACCGGCCGAAAGCATGACATCCCATAAAAAGATAGACAGGCACGTCCGTGTGTGTTCGTGTGCTTTCATCACTACCGGGCTCGGCACCGGTGGGACTGAAAAACAACTTGCCCGGCTGCCCCTTCCCTCAGGGAGACGGGAGTATGCATGTCCGTCCTTGCCCTGCGTGGGAGCCCAATTGCGGAGGAGCTAAGTGGCGACGGGGTGCCCGTGACAACCTTAGACGTCAAGGATTGGATTTCGATCGGCAGCGCTCTGAGTCGGATAAGCAAGGCAGTCAAGGGTTTTCAACCCGATGTCATCCAAGGTTGAATGTATCACGGTAACCTGGCCGTGAGCATGGCGCGGCTTTTTGCACTACGCGAGTGCGGGTTTATTGGAGCAGAAGGCAATCGCTTTACGATATCTCCTGCGAAAAATCGCTCACGCGACTGGTTATCGAAGTGGGCGCAAGGTTTTCGAAGGCCGTGAAGGGGATTATTTGCAACTCGGAGGTTGCCCGCGTGTAGCAGAGGCCATCGGCTATGCCGCGCAGAACGGGCGGGTGATCGACAACGGCTTCGACACGGCGCGGTTTCAGCCTGATCCTGAGGCTTACCAGGCAGTACGAAAGGAACTTGGCTTGCCCCTGGGTACGCGGCTCATCAGCCTGGAGAAGTTCGTCGCGATTGGCACGATCTGCGCCTACCCCAAGTTCACGCCGCTGCCGTTCAGGGAGGAGCCCCTCTGGGACGGGTACCCTGAGGAGACCAACGCGCCCTACGGGCTGGCCAAGAAGATGCTGCTCGTGCAGTCGCAGGCGTATCGCGCCCAGTATGGGTTCAACTCCATCGTGCTGTTTCCGGTGAATCTGTACGGGCCGCGCGACAATTTCGATTTGGCGACCTCACACGTGATACCGGCCTTGATCCGCAAGTGTCTCGACGCCCAGTCCCGACCTCGAACGTCGAATCTCGAACCGGTCTTGGAAGTCTGGGGAACCGGCAGGCCGACCAGGGAATTTCTCTATGTGGAAGATGCGGCCGCGGGTATTCTGTTGGCGGCTGAACGGTACAATGAAAGCGAGCCCGTGAATCTTGGTTCAGGCATGGAGATTTCCATCCGCGATCTGGTGGATCAGATCGTCGAGTTAACCGGTTTCAAAGGGCAGGTTCGATGGGATGCCTCGAAGCCGGATGGGCAGCCTCGGCGATGTCTGGACACGAGCAAAGCCAAACGACTCTTCGGCTTCGAGGCGCGGACGCCGTTCAAAGAGGGCTTGCGGAAGACGATCGAGTGGTATCAAAAAACCCTCGCGCGCAAGCCGGCATGACCGGACCATGCCGGGCTCTTGATGAACGTTGGCGAATCCCTCGTTCCTTGCCATTCGGTCCTCTCTCCCCGTGCCCTCCCTCAATGGGAGAGGGCCAGGTGAGCAGGGTTCTCCGACACCCTCTCTCCTCGCGGGAGAGGGAAGGGTGAGGGGACGCTTACGCGGTTTCTTCGTTCGATGATCCGCGTTGTTCATGTGATTTCCGATTTAGACACGGGCGGTGCCGAGGTCATGCTGGCGAAGCTCATGGACGGCATGGACCGCAGGCGGTTTGCCAACACCGTCGTGTCGCTCACCGATCGGGGCGAACTGGGGACAGCCATCGAGTCCGGGGGAACAGCCGTACACAGTCTCGGGATGCGACGCGGCCGGCCCGACCTCTCCGGACTTCCCAAGCTGATCCGGATCCTGAAGGCTGTGCGGCCCCATCTTGTGCAGAGTTGGCTCTACCATGCCGACTTTCTGAGCACGCTTGCCGTTCCATTTGCCGGATCGCCTCCGCTTGTCTGGAACGTGCGCTGCTCGGACATGGATTTCACGCACTACCCGCGCCAGACCAAGTGGATCGTTCGCGCCCTCGCCGTGACATCGCGGTGGGCTACCGCTGTGGTGTCGAATAGCGAGGCCGGTGTGCGCCTCCATCAGCGGCGTGGCTACCGCCCCCGCCGATGGACCGTGATTCCCAACGGATTCGACCTCGTGAAGTTTTGTCCGGATTCGTCGGCGCGGGCGCGCCTGCGGGAGGAGCTGGCCCTGCCGGGTGACAGTCTGTTGATCGGCCTCGTCGCCCGTGTGGATCCCATGAAGGATCATCGCACCTTCTTGACTGCGGCCAGCCGGGTGGCTGCAGCAAACAGGGGCATGCATTTCGTGCTCGCCGGAAAAGGGACGGACACACTCGGGGCGATGGTGGCCGGCTATGGGCTGACGGGCCGGGTGCATCTGCTGGGGGCGCGCCGCGATGTGGAGCGATTGTTGCCCGGGTTGGATGTGTGCTGTCTGAGTTCGTCGTTCGGGGAAGGCTTCCCGAATGTGCTGGGTGAGGCGATGGCCTGTGGGGTACCCTGTGTGGCGACGGATGTGGGGGACATCCGTTCGATTGTCGGAGAGACGGGAGTGATTGTGCCGCCCCGCGACCCCGCCGCCTTGGCTGAGGCTATCCTGGACCTCGTTCATCGGGGCCCTTCCGCCAGGCGCGCGCTGGGGCAGACCGCGCGGGCGCGCATCGAGAAGCACTATGCGTTGCCTCGGGTCATCGAGCAGTATCAAGCTCTGTACGAGGGGTTGTGCGGTCGCGCGTCGTGACGGCTATTCTTTCCTGGCTCTTGTCAAATTCGAATCTCAACCGGATCCGTTCCTGAGATGTGCGGCATTGCCGGATTTTTGCAGTCTCCTCCGCTCGGCCGTGAAGCGGAGCCCGTGCTCCGCGCGATGACGGACCGGCTGCACCATCGCGGGCCGGATGACAGTGGGCTGTGGATGGATGCTCAGGCGGGGATTGCCCTGGGCCATCGCCGGCTTTCGATCCTCGACCTGTCGCCGGCCGGCCATCAGCCGATGGCGTCGGCCGACGGGCGGTACGTGATCGTGTTCAACGGGGAGATTTATAACTTCGAAGAGTTGCGAGCGGAGTTGGCGTGTCCCCCTCACCCCGGCCCTCTCCCTCCCGTGCAATGGCGAGGGCATTCCGATACCGAGGTGATGCTGGCGGCGATCAGCCGCTGGGGGCTTGAAGCTGCCGTACGCCGGTTTAACGGCATGTTCGCTTTTGCCCTCTGGGACCGAGAGACCCGGACGCTCTCGCTGGGGCGGGATCGCCTGGGCGAAAAACCGCTCTACTATGGGTGGAGTGGTCAGGCGTTTCTATTTGCCTCGGAGTTGAAGGCCATTCGGGCCTATCCGGCCTTCAAGGAGGAGGTGGACCGGGACGTCTTGGCGCTGTTCCTGCGCTACGGCTATATCCCGTCTCCGCACTGCATCTTCCGCGGCCTGCGCAAGTTGCCGCCCGGCACACTGCTCACGGTCCGAGCCGATGACGCCGGTCGCGAACCGGAACCGGTGCCCTACTGGTCGCTCCGGGATGCGGTGGAGCGGGGCATGGCCGATCCGTTCGCCGGCACGGAAGCCGACGCGGTCGCTCAACTGGACGGGTTGCTCCGGGAGGCCGTTCGGATGCGGATGGTCGCCGACGTGCCGCTGGGGGCCTTTCTCTCGGGCGGCATTGATTCCTCGACGGTCGTGGCCTTGATGCAAGCCCAGAGCGGCCGGCCGGTGAAGACCTTTTCCATCGGTTTTCACGAAGACGGCTACAACGAAGCGACCTTCGCCGGGGCCGTGGCTCGCTATTTGGGGACCGACCACACGGAACTCTATGTCACGCCAGCGGAGGCGCGGGCCGTGATCCCGCGCTTGCCGACGCTCTACGACGAGCCGTTTGCCGACTCGTCGCAAATCCCAACCTTTCTGGTGTCGGAGTTGGCACGCCGGCAGGTGACGGTCAGCCTGTCCGGCGACGGCGGCGATGAGCTCTTCGGCGGCTACAACCGGTACTTTCTGGGGCAGCGCCTCTGGAAGAGGATCAGCTGGGTGCCGACGCCTGCGCGGCGTGGTCTCGGGCGGGCGTTGCGGGCCTTCTCGCCCCGCGTGTGGAACACGCTGTTTCGTCGGGCTGCCCCATTTTTGCCGAGCCATCTGCAGGTCCAGCTTCCTGGCGATAAGCTCCAGAAGCTGGCGGACCTCATGGCCATGGACGATCCGCGCACGTTGTACTGGGGGCTGGTGTCCCTCTGGAAACATCCGGCAGAGGTGGTGCTGGGGGCCGCCGAACCGGTCACCGTCTTCAACGAAGCGCGTCACCGGACGAGCCTGACGGATTTCCGCCAGCAGATGATGTTCATGGATGCCCTGACCTACCTGCCAGACGATATCTTGGTCAAGGTGGACCGAGCCAGCATGGGGGTCAGCCTGGAGGCGCGCGTGCCGATGCTGGATCATCGCGTGGTGGAGTTCGCCTGGCGGCTGCCGGTTTCGATGAAGATCCGGCACGGGCAAGGCAAATGGATTCTCCGGCAGGTGCTCGCGCGGTATGTGCCGCCGGCGCTGACCGAGCGGCCCAAGATGGGGTTCGGTGTGCCGATTGATTCATGGCTGCGCGGGCCGCTCCGCGACTGGTGCGACTCGCTGCTCGACGAGCGACGTCTGATGATCGGCGGGTTTTTCGATCCCAGGCCGATCCGCGAGAAATGGTCGGAGCATCTGTCGGGCCACCGGAACTGGCAGTACTTGCTGTGGTGCGTGCTGATGTTCGAGGCTTGGCGGGACGAACAGAAACGCTCACCCGCGATGGTAGCCTGGTAGGATTTGTGGGATTCACCGACGAGGCGAAAAAGAAAGCCATCCGAAGAGCGGTTCGATGCGCTGGCACGCGATCGCGAGCGCTGGCAACGCCGGAACCGCTACTACTACGACGATCAGCGGCGGTACTTCCGGTTCCTGGTTCAGGAGGGACTGCGCGTGTTGGAGATCGGCTGCAGCCTGGGCGACCTGCTGGCGTCCTTAAAGCCCGCGCGAGGTCTCGGGATTGACCTCAGCGAGGCCATGGTGAAGGAGGCCTCCCGCCGACATCCGTCATGTGAATTTCGAGTCGCCGACGTCGAAACGCTTGAACTGGACGAAACATTTCGATGTCATCATTCTGGCGGATGTCGTCGGGCACCTGCTTGACGTGGAGACCGCCTTCCGGAGGCTTCACCGCTGCTGCACCCCCCGGACCCGTCTGATCGTCTCCTATTCTGGGGGAGCCGATTCTCACGCTGGCTGAGCAGGTGGGACTGACAATGCCCCAGCAGCACCAGAACTGGCTGGCGCCAGAGGATGTGAGCAACCTGCTCCACTTGGCCGACTACGAGGTGGTGAAGACCAAGCGGCGCCTGCTCCTGCCCAAGCGGATTCCGCTCCTCTCGACGGTGGCCAACCGGTTGCTCGCGTTTCTGCCGGGGGTTCGTTCCGCCTGCCTGTGCCACTACCTGGTGGCGAGGCCGGTGGACATGGGGCGAGAGGCGAGGGGGGGAGAGGCCAGCCTACTCTGTAAGCATCGTCATTCCCTGCCGGAACGAGCGCGGCAATGTCGAGCCGGCCGTCCGCCGCCTGCCATATTTCGGCAGCCGGCAGGAGATCATTTTCGTGGACGGGCACTCCACCGATGGGACGCCCGATGAGATCCGCCGCGTCATGCGGGCCTTTCCCGACCGCGACATCAAGTTCCTCGTGCAGGAAGGCAAAGGCAAGGGGGATGCTGTGCGGCTAGGGTTCTCCCATGCTACCGGAGACATCCTCATGATTCTCGATGCCGACCTCACCATGCCGCCTGAGGATCTGCCGAAGTTCTACGAGGCGATCGCAAGCGGCAAGGGGGAGTTCATCAACGGCTGCCGGCTGGTGTACCCGATGGAAGACCAGGCCATGCGGACGCTCAACCTGCTCGGGAACAAGTTCTTCAGCCTGGCCTTCTCGTGGCTTTTGAACCAGCGGATCAAGGACACCTTGTGCGGAACCAAGGTGCTGTTTCGCGAGGACTACCTCCGGATTGCGGCGAACCGATCCTATTTCGGTGAGTTCGATCCTTTTGGGGATTTCGATCTGCTCTTCGGTGCCTCCAAGCTGAATTTAAAGATCCTGGAAGTGCCGATCCGCTATCAGGAACGGACCTACGGCGCCACCAACATTCGGCGGTTCTACCACGGCTGGCTCTTGCTCAAGATGACGGTCTTCGGATTTTTTCGACTGAAAGCGATCTAGGGGACTGACCCTCTTCCCCATGGCATCTGTCTCCGTCCGAGAGGCCGCTACGGGCTCAACGTGGACCCGGCGCAGTGGCGAGGACGGACGAGCGAAAAATGGCGGCGATTGGTCGTGAGGATCTCGCGGATCTTCAACCGTTCGGCGATCGCCACGACCGACGCATCCACGAATCCGAGACGGGCGTCCTGATAGCGATCCATGACCTCCACGGTTCGTGCGAGATCGGCCTTCGTCAGGGGGTTCCACCTTGACCTCGCCGCCAAAGATGGAGCGGACAAACGAGACTTCTGCCGCGGCGCCCAAGTAGGCGCCGATCAAATAGCACACCTCCGGGAGAACGGTCATGGGAACGACGAGTTGTCGCCGCCGTGTCTCCAGGAACGCACGGATGCGGTCATGCCATTCGTCGTCCTGGTCGGCCACGGCGTAGAGCGGGCTGGTGTCGGTGAGGATCATGCTCGCGGCTCTCGGGCCCGATGGGGGTGGTCCAGAGGAGTTCCTCTGCACGCTCGGCGATGTCCTTGCGTCTGCTCCGGCCGAGTCCCAGAAACGACGGCAAAGCCCGGGCCGGCTGGTGCCGACCGACGTACTCTTCGAGCGCCGCACGAATGACCGTCGAAAGGCTCCGATGTTCCTTCTCGGCCATCGCGCGTAGCGACGCCAGCAGTGATTCTTCCGCAAAAATCGTTGTTCTCTTCATGGCATACCTGCCATCTAGGGCAGTATGCTAGTTGATGCGCATGCATCCGTCAGCCGCAAGGCGCGCAGAGGAGGTCTCCTGGCTCCGATCTTCTCCTCTGCTCCGCTTCCCTTACCCTCCCATGTCTGAAGACATCCTCCTTCGCCACCGGGCGGTCTGGGAACGGAAACCCGTTCTGAAAATCCTCTACACCGACTGGTACCGGGAAATCGTCACGCACCTGATGCCGGGACCGACGCTCGAGCTGGGGGGCGGAACGGGCAACCTCAAGGAATTCGCCCCGCACGTGATCTGCACCGACATCGTGAAGGTGCCGTGGCTCGATGCCGTGGCAGACGGCCAGGCGCTGCCGTTCAAAAACGGGTCGCTGGCCAACCTGGTGTTGTTCGACGTGCTGCACCATCTCGAAAACGTCCGTCTCTTCTTTGACGAGGCGACGCGCGTGCTCCGGACCGGCGGCCGGATCGTCCTCATGGAGCCCTACGTGTCCTGGCTCTCGTGGCCCGTGTACCGGTTTCTGCATCCCGAGTCGCTCGACTGGTCGCGGGATCCGCTGGTGGTGCATCCGCCCGATCCGAACCGGCGCCCCTTCGATGGCAACTTGGCCGTGGCGACCGCGATATTTGAACGAGGCTCCGACCGGGTTGCCCGACTCTATCCCCGGCTCCGCAAGGTCGCGGAGCGCCGGCTGGCCTTCTTCGCCTACCCGCTGAGCGGCGGGTTCGATCATCCGTCGCTTTTGCCTGCCGCGCTCGTCAAGCCGCTGCTGGCGGTGGAACGCGCACTCGGATTCATGCAACGCTGGCTGGCGTTTCGCATCCTCGTCGTCCTTGAAAAATCCGCCTAGGTCTGTTCACGAAGAGTTCTGCATGTCTTTCTGGTCGGGCAAGCGCATGGTGGTGCCGGGGGCGGGATTTCTCGGCTCCTTGGAGGACAGTCTGAATGGTTGGTGGCGGTATTCCCGCTTCCGCGCGCGTGGTTACGTCCTCGTTGAGGCTGACTGTCCGGACGTGGGTGTGCTCTTGTCACGCCGGACCTCTTGGTGGCGATCCGCAACTCGTTCTCTGCCAGCACGAGCACCACAGCATCTTCCGGCTTCGGGCCGAGCGCGTTCGATCATTGGGGGATGGCAACTCGGCTTCCGCGATATCGCTGGTGGGGTGAGGGCTTGTGAGGGTCACCGATTCGAAGACTTGAAACGAAAACATTGACACCAAACCACGGAGCGGTCATGTTGAATTCTTGGATTCGGAGGTCCACGCCGTGTGCGGCATAGCAGGCATCCTCGGTCATACGAACGCTGACCTTGCCCAAACGGTCGCGGCAATGGTGGCGGCTATTCGTTACCGCGGGCCGGACGACCGCGGCGTATGGTGTGAGCCAGCCGTAGGGTTCGGTCTCGGGCATGCGCGGCTCTCGATTCTCGACCTCTCGCCCGAAGGCCATCAACCGATGATCTCGGCCGGCGGGCGGTATGTGATCTCGTACAACGGCGAGGTGTACAACTTTCTCGATCTCCGGCGCGAGCTGGAAGATCGGGAGGTGAAGTTCCGCGGGCACTCCGACACCGAAGTCATGCTGGCGGCGATCGAGCAGTGGGGCCTGGAAGCTGCTGTGACCCGCTTTGTCGGCATGTTCGCGTTCGCCTTGTGGGATCGCGCCGACCAGGTGCTCTATCTGGTGCGCGACCGGCTGGGGATCAAACCGCTCTATTTCGGCTGGGTTGGCCGGTGCTTCGTGTTCGCCTCCGAGGTCAAGGCGATCCGTTGTCATCCGTCCTTTTGTTCCGACATTGACCGGGACGCATTGGCACTTTATCTCCGGTATGGGTATATTCCCGCTCCGCGTTCGATCTATCGCAACCTGTACAAGCTGCCGCCTGGCTGTATGCTGACTGTCACGCCTGAACGAGCGGCGCGAGCCGGGGGATTCTCTCCCGATCCCGAATCGCCGGACGGCTGGAAACCCGTTCGATACTGGTCAGCCCGGACGGTTGCCGAACAGGGGTGCGCGTCGCCGTTTCGAGGATCCGAATCGGAGGCCGAGCAGGAATTGGACGCGCTGTTGCGTCGAGCTGTGCGCCTCCGCATGATCGCGGATGTACCGCTCGGCGCGTTTCTCTCCGGCGGGATTGACAGTTCTACCGTTGTGGCTCTCATGCAGGCGCAAAGCACGCGGCCTGTGAAGACCTTCACGATCGGCTTTTATGAGAACGAATACAACGAGGCGCAACACGCCAAGCGTGTCGCGCAGCACCTGGGGACGGACCACACGGAACTGTATGTGACCCCGCAACAGGCGATGGCGGTGATTCCACGCCTGCCTGCGATCTATGACGAGCCGTTCGCCGACTCGTCCCAGATTCCGACGTTCCTAGTGTCCGAATTGGCTCGCCGCCATGTGACGGTGAGTCTGTCCGGAGACGGGGGCGACGAACTGTTCGCCGGCTATAACCGGTACTTTGTCGGGCGCAGCCTGTGGCGAAAAATGAAGTGGGTGCCGGCGAGTCTTCGACGGGCCCTCGCGCGCGGATTGACGATCTTCGAGCCGGACACGTTCGATACCCTGTTTCGGTGTCTGGGTTCTCTCGTTCCGGCTGTCCAGAATCCCGGAGACAAGCTGCAGAAGTTGGCGGGAATTCTGGCAGTGGACCATCCAGAGCAAATGTATCTGGAATTGGTCTCGTTGTGGCAGGAGCCGTTGTCGGTGGCAATTGGCGCCACAGAGCCGGTGACCGCCATCTTGGATCGCACGCGATGGGCCAAACTGGATGACTTTACGTTGCGGATGATGTATCTGGATTTGGTCACTTATCTGCCGGACGACCTTCTCGTGAAGGTGGATCGGGCGAGTATGGCGGTGAGTCTTGAAGCGCGAGTGCCGCTGCTGGATCATCGGGTGGTGGAATTTGTGTGGCGGCTTCCGCTGTCGTTGAAGATCCGACGCGAAGGTGAGGGGAAGTGGATTCTTCGGCGGGTCCTCGACCGCTATGTTTCCAGATCTTTGATCGAACGGCCTAAGATGGGGTTCGGGGTGCCGATTGATTCGTGGCTGCGCGGCCCGCTGCGGGACTGGGCGGAGTCGCTATTGGACGAACGCCGTTTGCGGCAAGACGGATTTTTCAATCCGCAACCGATCCGGGAGATCTGGGTCGAGCATCTATCCAGAAAACGAAATTGGCACTATCCGCTGTGGACGATCTTGATGTTCCAGGCATGGCTCAGATCGGAATGAACGCATGGCCTGGCCTGCTGTTTCTGGTCACCGAAGACCGGTATTTCTGGTCGCATCGCCTGGATTTGGCTAGGGCTGCGCGAGCGCTGGGTTCACTGTGAGGATCGCCACTCGAGTGACTGACCATGGGACACTCATCACACCGGCGGGGGTCCGGCTTTATGCCCTTCGCCTCGAACGGAGGAGTCGCCATCCGCTGGCGGACCTCGTGGCGATCTGCGAGCTTATCCACTTGTACAGGAAGGAGCGGCCGCAGCTCGTGCACCGGGTCGCGATGAAACCCATTCTCTACGGGGAGACAGCCGAGCCATGCTCCGTTTGGTGCTGCTGAAGGCGTTGAAGATCGCTACCAGACGGAGCCGGTCTGTGGTTGTCTTTCAAAATGGCGAAGATCGCGATTACCTGGTCTCGAAGGGAATCGCCCAACTGCAACAGGCGCGGATCATCGCTGGCTCGGGCATTGATACCGAGTGATTTGTCCCCGGCGCGCCGATCGTTTTGCTGGCTTCCCGAATGCTGTGGGACAAAGGGGTGGCGGTTTTGTTCAGGCCGTAAGGTTGGTGAGGTACAAGGGCGTCCGGGCGCGCTTCGTGTTGGTGGGCCGATGTGATTCCGCATAATCCGGCGGCGATCCCTCCAAGTTGCCTACGGGAGTGGGCAGATGCGGGCGACATCAAATGGTGGGGCCACCGCAAGGCCATACCGGCCGTGCTGGCTGTTGCCACGCTGATTGTGTGGCCCTCGTTCCGTGAAGGGCTACCCAAGGCGCTGCTTGAAGCGGCGGCGTGCGGCAGGCCGGGAATTGCGACGGATGTGCACGGGGTACCGTGCGGCCGTCCGCCATCGGTCAAGCGGACTTCCCGTCCCACCGTAAGACCCCGACGCGTTGGCGCATGCTATTGTGTCGCTGCTCGCCGATGCGGATCGCTGCACGGCAATGGGCCGAACCGGCCGCGACACGGTGGTGCGTGAGTATTCTGTGTCGAAGATCGCCAGAGCCATGCTCGCGCTGTATCGCGAACTACTCGGTCTTCGTGGAGATGGAAAGCAGGCGCCGGCGTGGGCATGATGCGGGTTCTGGTCACCGGCACCGGGGGTTTTCTGGGCAAAGTCCTCGTTGACGCACTCTTGCGCGGAGGCTACACCGTTCGTGCCTTGTATCACCGTGCCGGGTTGTCGCCGGGCGATAGCCGGTGCGAGGTGGTCCCTGGCGATGTGTGCGACCGGACGGCCATGAAGGCCGCGGGGATGGCATGCCAGGCGGTCGTTCATTGGGCCGGCAAGGTCCATGTGCTGGACGAACTGTCCGCCGACGAGCAGGAGTAGCATTCGATCAATGTCGAGGGAACGCAGCATCTGCTGGAAGGCGACGCTGCGGTAGGCAGCCGACGGTTCATCTTCGCCAGCACCGTGAAAGTCTTCGGAGAAAGCAGCGACGGCTGTGTCGATGAATCGTGGCCGCCTGCGCGGGTCACCGTCTATGCCAGGTCGAAATGGCTGCCGAACAACTCGTAGTCGATCTCGCTCGGTCCGGTGGGTTTCGCGGCATTTCGCTTCGACTGCCGATGGCGTATGGCCAGACGAGCAAGGGGAACCTGTTCCGGATGATCGCGGCGATCGACCGGTGTCGTTGACGCTCGCCGCTGTTCACACGCTCATTGAGCCAGCCTGGTATCGTTCGGACGCCATCGCCTGCGATTTGGGGTATCAGCCGGACTTTTCCTTCGCCGACGCGGTGCCGGAATTGATCGCCTTCTATCGCCGCGCTCAGCAATGAGTACGCTCGTGATAGCCAGCGTCGTGTTTGTCTTGTCGTGGCGGCTCACACGCCGTCTCTGCGATCCGCAGTCTCGCCTCTACCTGTTGGACCATCCCAACGAGCGGTCCCTGCATCGGGTGCCGACGCCGCGAACGGGAGGAGTGGCGGTCCTCATCAGCGCCGCGTGTGGCTTCATTCTGGCCACGCTGACCGGCTGGTGGGATCAGGAGACAGCGGCTCTTCTGTGGCATTCGACCGGCGTCTGGATCATCGGTGCCATGGCGGCGCTCGCGGTGGTGTCGTTTTGCGATGACCGAGGGGGCTTGCCGATCGGCCTGCGATTCGGCGTGCAGGTCGTCGCGGCGCTGGCGTTGGTTGTTGGGGCGGATGTGGTACTCCGCTCCGTGTGGGTGCCCTTCTTTGGCCCTCTTGATCTGGGTTGGGCGGCCTGGCCGGTCACGGTTGTGTTCCTTGTCTGGATGACCAATCTGTACAACTTCATGGACGGCATGGACGGCTTTGCGGGGGGGATGACGCTGGTCGGGTTCGGTTGTCTGGCGTATTTTGCGTGGCGGGACGCCCATGCGTTTATTTTCGTCCTCTCCCTTATGGTGGCGACGGCGGCGGCGGGATTTCTGCTGAGCAATTTTCCTCCCGCGCGGATCTTCATGGGGGACGTGGGGAGCGTCGCCATCGGGTTTCTCGCTGGCGCACTGACGCTGCTCGGGCAGCGGGAGGGACTCTTTGATGTGTGGGTTCCCATCATGATCTTTTCCCCCTTCATTCTGGACGCGACGGCCACGGTGCTTCGGCGCGCTTTCCGCGGAGAACGGGTGTGGGAGGCCCATTGCGTCCACTATTACCAGCGGCTGGTGCTGAGCGGCTGGGGACACCGGCGCACGGTGCTGGCCGAGTATGCGCTGATGGTGTGTTGCGGAATCGCTGCCTGGCTGTATCATCACGAGGACGACACGGGTCGGACGATTATTATCCTAAGCTGGTTGGCGGTGTTCGTCGCATTGGGGGCAGGTGTCGGCCTGGTGGAACAACGGCGGGTCCGGCAGGAGGCGGAGGTATGAGCAACGGCGAAGCGATCGGCAAGCAAACGGCCAGGTGGATTGCGCATTGGCCCGATCTGGACGACCTCATCCGCGTCGCGTTGTACACGTTCATCTGCTCCTTGCCCTTCACTGCGCTCCTGGTTGTCGAACGGAACGGGTTCATTGTTCTCCTGATCCTGCTGGCCTGGTGGTGCGTAGGCCGCCGCCGGGTGTTTCTGAACCGGACGCCGTTCGATTGGCCGATCGCCGCGTTCGTCCTCTGGGTCGGGTTGACGATCCCCTTCGCGACGTTTCCCGCCTACAGCCTCAAAGAATATGGCAAGCTGCTCCAGCAGGTCCTCGTGTTCTACGCCGTGCTGCACTTCTTTCGGGAAGGGGGACACCGGCGCTATCTTCTGGCTTGGTTGCTTGCCACTCAGGTTCTGGTCAGCGCATACGGCATCGCTGAATTCAACCCGACGGACCCGCAGGCCATGCGATCATTTTTGCCCGCGGAGGTCTGGCTAACCACCTATTTGGTGATATTCTTGCCTGTCGGTCTGGCCCTGGCATTCGAGGCGCGGAGTCGATGGCTGCAGCTGTCCGGCGGCTCGGTGGCGGCTCTTTCCGCGTGCTGTCTCCTGCTGACCCACTCCCGCGCTGGGTTGGTGGCGTTGCTGTGCGAATTGTGGGCCTTCGGGTGGCTGCTGCGGCGTCGCTCCGCGTGGCTCATGGCGGGAAGCGCGACGGTGACGGTTGTCGTCGCGCTGGCGATTGTTCTCGCCGCCGACTGGGGCGGGATTCAGTCGCTTGAGCGGATCCGGTCCTCTATCCCGATTCGCAGCACGCTTGGGTCCGTCATTCACCGGTTCGACATTTGGGTTTTTAGCCTGCAGGAAATTGCCGAACACCCGCTGGTCGGTATCGGGTACGGCAAGGACAACTTTAAGTTGGTGTACGCCGATCAACCGGAAACCGTTGAGCCCGGCCATGCCCCCGTGAGAATGCATGGCACTCACAACATCCTGCTGTACCTGGCCTTGCACGTCGGCTTGCCGGGCCTCTTCTTGTTCCTGTGGCTGATCGGCTCGATCCTTCGTCATCTGACCGCTGGGTTCCGATCGGTGGAGGCACCCGTGGACCGGTCGGTGCTGCTGGGGGCGAGTGTGGCGACGGCAGGGTTGATGGTCAGGTTGCTGTTTGACCAAATGTTCGTCGGAACCCTGGCGATCCTCTATTGGGTGTTGCTGGCCGCGGCCGTGCTGCATCTTCCACCGCGACCATCTGGAACGTAATCGGAGAAAGGATTGAGTTTCTTCGCACTATCTGCTATGGGCATCATGCCGTTCCCTCTTCACCCCTCGATTGCGGACGACGCATGAAGACATTCGCCATCACGCTGTTCGGGAAATTATCGGACACCTTCGGCGAGACCGTTCTCCGCTATCGCCGTGTGCTGGTGGTGACGACCCAGTTGGCCTTGATCGCGCTGGCCAATCTGACCGCCTTCCTGCTGCGGTTCGACGGCGCGCTCCCCGCGCCATACGGGCGTTTGGCGCTGTACGGACTTCCTTTCGTCCTGTCCGTATTCGGCGCCAGCCTATGGGTGTTCGGTATCCAACGCGGCCTCTGGCGATACGTGGGCCTGCACGATCTGGGGCGGATCCTGTGGGCTTCCGTGGCGGGGTCGGCCACGCTGTATGTCATTTTTCATGGATTGCTCCGTTGGGCGGCGTATCCACGCTCAATCATCATCCTCACTGGTCTGCTCTGCGGGTTGTATCTGGCCGGCATTCGTCTCGGCGTGCGTTGGTTCCGCGAATGGCTCCAGATTCTCGGGCCGACGGCCCGGCGCGTATTGATCGTCGGCGCCGGCAACGCTGGAGAACTGCTCGTCCGTGACATGCTCATGGACCGTCGAGCTACTTACAAACCCGTGGCGCTGGTGGACGACGATCCGGTGAAACGGAAGGCCAGGATCCACGGCATTCCAGTCATCGGAACGCTCGCCGACATCAAGGCAGCGGCGGAACGTTGCGGGGCGCAGGAGATCATCGTGGCGATCCCTTCGGCTTCGACCGCGGTCAAGCAAAAGATTCTCGCGGCGTCGGAGGGCTGCACGGTGCCGATCAAGATTCTGCCGAGCGTCAAGCAATTGCTGGACGACCCTGTCTTGCTGCGACAGGTCAAGCCCATGAGCCTTGAAGACTTGCTGCAACGCGAGCCGATCGAGACCGATCGACAGAAGTTGCATCCGCTGCTGGCGGGCAAGAACGTTCTGGTGACGGGGGCCGGGGGGTCGATCGGTTCCGAGCTCTGCCGGCAGATCGCGCGCTATCGGCCGGCTTCATTGATTCTTTTCGAGCGGTATGAAAACAACCTCTATGCGATCGATCTGGAGCTGCGGCAGAGCTTTCCGGAGCTTTCGCTTCTGCCCGTGCTGGGAGATGTGACGCTGCCGGATCGGGTGGCCGAAGTCTTTCGGGAAACTTCTCCCGATCTGGTCTTTCACGCAGCGGCGCATAAGCATGTTCCGCTCATGGAACGCAATCCGGGCGAAGCGGTTCGCAACAACGTCTTCGGCGCACGCACGGTCGCTGAATCGGCGCTTCTCTCCGGCGTGCAGCGGTTTGTGTTGATTTCCACGGATAAGGCGGTCAATCCCGTGAGCGTCATGGGGGCCACGAAGCGGGTCGCCGAGTTGCTGATTCAGCGTATGAATGGTCAGGGCGCCACCAAATTTACGGTCGTCCGCTTCGGCAACGTATTGGGCAGCAACGGTAGCGTGGTCCCGCTGTTTGCGGAACAGATTCGGAAAGGCGGACCGGTCACGGTGACTCATCCAGACATCAAACGGTACTTCATGACGATTCCCGAAGCCGTGCAGTTGGTGCTACAGGCGAGCGTGTTGGGAGTGGGCGGGGACGTCTTCGTCCTGGATATGGGCGAACAGATTCGGGTGGCGGATTTGGCGCGCAATATGATCGTCCTGGCGGGGCTGGTTCCGGACAAAGATGTTCGGATCGTGTATACGGGACTCAGACCGGGCGAAAAACTGTTCGAAGAGTTGTTTGACCGATCGGAATGCGTCGAGCCGACGTGCCACCCAAAAATCAAACGGGCGGTCTGGCGTGGGAGCCTGCCGCTCGAGTGGGACCGCGCGCTCAAGGAGCTTGAAGCCTCGCTCCACTGTCAGGATCCGAAGCGGATGCTCGACGCGCTCAAAGCACTGGTTCCGAGCTATGCTCCACCCGCCGCTGGTGAATCCGCCGTTTCGGCTTTTTCCTCGTGAAGCTCGTCATTGCTGCCTGGCATCTGAAAAATTTTAATGTGGGACTCGGGCGCTACTGCCGGGAACTGATCGAAGCGATTGGGCGGGTGGATCGGGACAATCAGTATGATGTGTTGATGCCGACGGATGCCTGCCGGTTTCCAGAGCGGCCCAATTTCCGCTACCGGGTGATTCGCTTCCCTCTGTTCCGGCGGCGCGTTTGGGAGCAAGCGGCTCCCTTGCTTGTCGGACGCTATGACCTCCTCCATTTTCCCTACGACTCCCGTGCAGTGTGGAAGCGAGGCAAATTCATCGCGACCGTTCATGACGTGAAGCCGCTCCTCTTCGGCGAACTCCGTCCGCGTAGGAACTTCGGCAGCGTGATCCAGCGGATCTTAGTCAGGGATCGATGGGCCGGCCTCGATCATGTGGTGACCGACTCGGAGGCATCGCGACAAGACCTTCTGCGACTGGCGCGACTTCCGGCACATCGGGTCACTGTGGTTCAGCCGGGCGTGGACCTGACGCGCTTTCGCCCAGCTCCTCTCCTCTCGGGGAAGAGGGGAGGAGTAAGGGGGCGTCCCTATGTCCTCTGCGTGGCCGGTACGGATCCCACCAAAAACGTCTCGACGTTGGTGGAGGCGTTCGCTAGCCTGGCGCTCCCGATCCGGGAAACGCATGATCTGGTCCTTGTGGGGGATGTCAAAAAGCGGAGAGAGGTTCGCGAGCAGGTTATTGCAGCCGGTCTCGAGAAGCAAACGATCTTCACCGGCGTCGTGAGCGATGAGCGCTTGATCGAGTGGTATCAACACGCCGCCGTCTTTGTCTTTCCTTCGTTGTACGAGGGCTTCGGGCTGCCGGTGCTGGAAGCGATGGCGTGCGGCTGTCCGGTGATTAGTTCCAATGCTGCGTCGCTGCCCGAGGTTGCGGGCGACGCGGCCATCCTGGTCGATCCGAAGGATACCCAAGGCTTCACCGACGCGATGGCGCGGGTGCTCGCCGATGCGGACCTCCGCCGCGATCTCCGCGAGAGGGGATTAACTCGGGCGGCGCGGTTCACCTGGGACCGGACGGCCCGGAATATGGTGGCGGTGTACGAGCAAGTGTTGAACGCCGAACCTGAGCCCGTATGAGAGTTCTGATTACCGGGGGAGCCGGCTTTCTGGGCAGCCACTTGTGCGACGTTCTGATCGCGCAGGGGCACGAGGTGGTCTGCATGGACAATTTCATTACGGGCCGGCCGGAGAACATCGCACATCTCATGGGGCACGAGCGGTTCAATTTTGTGAAGTACAACGTGTGCGACTATCTGCACATCGACGGCGCGCTCGATGCCGTGCTGCATTTCGCCTCGCCGGCGAGCCCGCAGGATTATCTGGAATATCCGATCGCGACGCTCAAGGTCGGCGCACTCGGCACGCACAAGGCGCTGGGTCTGGCCAAGGCCAAGGGCACGCGGTTTCTCCTGGCCAGTACCTCCGAGGTCTACGGCGATCCCCTGGTCAACCCGCAGCCGGAATCCTACTGGGGCAACGTCAACCCGATCAGCCCGCGCGGCGTCTACGACGAGGCCAAGCGCTTCGCTGAGGCCATGACAATGGCCTATCACCGGTACCATGGGCTGGATACGCGAATCGCCCGGATCTTCAACACCTTCGGCCCTCGTATGCGTCCTCATGACGGGCGCGTTGTCTCCAATTTCATCGTCCAGGCGCTGCAAGGCAAGCCGCTCACAGTGTTCGGCGACGGAACGCAGACGCGCAGTTTTTGCTACGTGGACGATTTGATCCGTGGTATTGTAGCGTTGCTTTTGGCTGAATCGGACAAAAGCGTCGATGAACGGACGGATCGAGCGCGTTTCCTCACCGCACCGTCGTCGACAGAGCCAGCCAGCATTCATGATCCAGTCAATCTCGGCAATCCCCGAGAACTCATGGTGATGGAGATTGCCGAGCTGGTGTTGAAGCTGACCGGCTCATCAAGCGCAATCCAGTACCAGCCTCTGCCGGTGGACGACCCCAAGGTGCGCCGCCCGGATATCCGGCGGGCGCAGGCGCTGCTGGGCTGGGAGCCGAAGATCAAGCTGGAAGACGGATTGAAGAAGACCATTGAGTATTTTAGGAAGGTCCTCTAGGACACTGTGAAGAGGAATGGAATCTTAGTCCGGAAATTGGCGGAGATGGAAACGACCCTGCGCCGTTTGCAGAGTTATCAGCCATTGACCTACGAAGAATTCGCCAAGGATTGGGGCGATAGAAGATCGTTGAACAGGCATTGTAGATCCTCGGCGAAGCGAGGATCGATATTGCTCTCTCCGGGGGGCTTCCTCCTGAGACTTCGGCTTCGGTCATGGAGCGGCTTGAAGAGCTTGTGGTGGTTCAGAATGCCGGTCGCTACATTCCGATGGTCCGCTTCCGCAATTTTCTGGTTCATTAGTGCGAGCATATCGATTTGGGCAATAGAATCGTGACCAGGAAACTGGGGGACGTCGAAGCCTTTATCATGGAAGTCACGGCCTATGTCGAAGCGCATTACAGGCGTTGGACTCGGAACCAGGTATCTTGTTCGCGCTGCTTTTCAGCTCCGCACGTGAGGTGTGCTCCCTCAAGCTGATTCGGATATTGCGGTGGCGGTTTACCTGGATCACGAGCCCGATCTCGATGAACGGACGAGGATTCTGGGACGTGTACAGGATGCGGTCGGTAGCGATCGAGTGGATCTTGTCTTCTTGCACAGAACCGACAATGCGATTTTGCAGCGTGAGGCCTTGAAAGGCCGGCTGCTTTTCTGCCGGGACCGGGAAGCCTATGCTACCCTTCTTGCTGGCTGACCGGCGCGGTCGTGATGAGGAGGAGCGGATCGCGCGAGGCTGGCGACTGCGCCGCGAACTCGCGGACACGGGCGCTTGGCAGTCTGGAAACACATGAAGGGGTAGAGGGACGATGAAAGGCGTCGTGCTCGCGGGCGGGCTAGGCACCAGGCTGCTGCCGCTCACCAAGGTCACCAACAAGCATCTGCTGCCGGTCTACGACCGGCCGATGATCTATTATCCGATCCAGACTCTGGTCAACGCCGGGATTCGGGAAATCATGTTGGTTACCGGTGGCAACAATGCGGGCGACTTTCTGCGACTGTTGGGAAACGGCAAAGAGTTCGGCCTCAAGCACCTTGACTACACCTATCAAGAAGGCGAAGGCGGGATTGCCGATGCGCTTCGGCTGGCCGAATACTTTGCCGACGGCGAGCCGATCTGTGTCGTGTTGGGTGACAACATCATCGAGCGTAATATTCTCCGCGCGGCGCAGGCCTTCCGGGAACAGAAAACCGGCGCAAAGATTTTGCTGAAAGAAGTCAAGGACCCGCAGCGCTTCGGCGTGCCGGTGCTGGACGGCCAGCGGATCATCCGGATCGAGGAGAAGCCCAAGCACCCGCAATCGCCCTATGCCGTCACGGGCATCTATTTCTACGACGCGCGGGTCTTCGACATCATTAAGACCCTCAAGCCCTCGGGGCGAGGCGAGTTGGAGATCACGGATGTGAACAATGTCTACATTGCAGCGGGCGAGCTGACGTGGGATCTTCTCGACGGTTGGTGGACGGACGCCGGGACGATCGAATCCCTCTTCCTGGCCAATCAACTAGTGGCCCAAACGGGGGCGAATAAGCTGGAAGGTTGACCGATGAGAATCCTTGTGACCGGTGGTGCCGGATTCATCGGTTCTCACCTGGTGCGGAGGCTGTTGGCGGATCCGCGCAACCAGGTGGTCAATCTCGACGCCTTGCGTTACTCCGGCAATCTGGAGAATCTCGCCGACCTCGCCGGCCATCCGCGTTACACCTTCATCCACGGGGATATCTGCGACGCCGTGACCGTCGAGCGGGTGCTCAGGGAGGAGGGGATTGAAGCTGTCGTCAACGCTGCGGCGGAAACTCACGTGGATCGCTCGATTCTCGATCCCCACAGTTTTGCCAAGACAGATGTCGTGGGAACCGCGGTCTTGCTGGAGGCCTCCCGTAAGGCGAAAGTCAGGCGCTATCTGCAGGTCAGCACGGACGAGGTGTACGGGAGCGTGGAAACGGGCATGTCGACCGAAGAGGATCCGCTGGTTCCTCGCAGTCCCTATGCGGCCAGCAAGGCGGGTGGCGATCTGCTGGTGCGCAGTTACTGGACGACGTATCGGTTCCCCGTGCTGATCACGCGAGGCAGCAATACCTACGGCCCCCATCAGTATCCGGAGAAATTCATTCCCCTATGTGTGACCAACGCGATCGACGATCAGCCTCTTCCGATTTATGGAGACGGCCGCTACCGCCGTGATTGGCTCTCGGTCCACGATCATTGCTCGGCTATCGAGCACGTGCTGCTCAACGGCGAGCCGGGAACCGTGTACAACGTCGGGGGTGGAAACGAACGGGAAAACCTCGCCGTGGCGGAAATGATCCTGCAACAACTCGGCAAGCCGATGTCGCTCATCCGTTTCGTTGAAGACCGGCCTGGGCATGACCGCCGCTACGCAGTCGATTGTAGCCGCCTCCGCGCGCTCGGCTGGGCTCCGACTGTGCCGTTCGAGGAGGGGCTGCGGGCGACAGTGGACTGGTATCGAAGTCACGAGGGATGGTGGCGGAAGATCAAATCCGGCGAGTTCCGCGCCTATTACGAGCGGATGTACGGGAAACGGCTCCGAGAGGGTGTCACAAGGTAACGGGATAAAAGGAGGAGGGAGGCCCCACTACCTTCCATAACCCGCTCTCTACACCGAGCCCCATGCGTATTTTCATTACCGGCGCTGATGGACAGCTTGGCAGCGAATTGCGCCGCGTGTTGCACGGCGAGACGCTTCTGTTGGGAACCTGGCCACAGTTCGATTTGGAGAAACCCGACGTCGAACGGGCCATCGTCGAAGCCCAGCCGGACGTGGTCATCCATGCGGCGGCGTATACGAATGTGGATCAGGCCGAACGCGAGCCGGACCGGGTCATGCGTATCAATGCGGAAGGCACGCGGCGGGTGGCGCAGGCTGCAGCCGCAGTTGGGGCGAAGCTCATCTACCTCTCGACCGACTATGTCTTCGATGGGGAGAAACGAGTTCCATACGTGGAAACGGACGAACCGCATCCGATCAATGTCTATGGGCGATCCAAGCTAGAAGGCGAACGGGAGGCGTTGGCGTATTGTCCGAATACGTTGGTGGTCAGGACGTCCTGGCTCTACGGATCGACCGGGAAGAACTTTGTGCGCACCATTCTGCAACTCGCGGCGGAGCAGCCGGTGCTCAAGGTCGTGGCGGATCAGCGGGGATGTCCGACGCATGCCCGGGATTTAGCCAGCGCGCTGTGCCAGATTGTGCCGCTAGATTTGCGGGGCATTCTGCATGCGACCGGGGCAGGAGATTGCACCTGGTATGAATTCGCCTGCGAGATTGTGTCCGTGATGGGCCTCACTGTGCGAGTGGAGCCCATTTCGACGGACGAAGCCGGTCGACCCGCCCGACGTCCCGCGTATTCGGTGTTGTCGTGCCAGCGACTGCACGACGCCGGGATTCGCATGCCGCACTGGAAGGAGTCGCTGACCCGGTTTGCGCGTGAGGCAGGGATCAAGTGGAGCATGGTGAACGGGTAAGAGGTGTAGAGAGAAGGAGTGAACATGAAGCGCGCGTTGATTACCGGCATTACCGGACAGGATGGGTCGTACCTGGCCGAATTTCTGCTTGAAAAGGGCTACGAGGTGCACGGGATCGTCCGCCGGGTGGCGATCGAAGACCCAGAACACCGGTTGTGGCGCATTCTTCCGATCAAAGAGCGGCTCCATCTGCACGCCGCTTCCCTGGAAAGCTTTCCGAGCATTTATCGCGTGCTTCAGGCCGTTCGACCGGATGAGTGTTATCATTTGGCCGCGCAAAGCTTCGTCGCTTACTCATTTGAGGATGAGTTTTCGACATTGAACGCCAACATCAACGGTACGCACTATATGTTGGCCGCGGTGCGCGACTGCGTGCCGCAGTGCCGCTTCTATTTCGCGGCTTCCAGCGAAATGTTCGGGAAGGTGGAACAGACGCCCCAGACTGAATTGACGCCGTTTCATCCGCGGTCGGCCTACGGCATTTCCAAGGTGGCCGGGTTCGATCTGACGAGAAACTACCGAGAGGCCTACGGGCTCTTCGCGTGCTCCGGTATCCTCTACAACCATGAGTCGCCTCGGCGGGGGTATGAGTTTGTTACCAGGAAGATCACGTCGCATGCCGCCAGAATCAAGCTGGGGCTGGCCAAAGAATTGCGGCTCGGCAACCTGGAGGCCAAGCGTGATTGGGGGCATGCGCGGGAATACGTGAAGGCGATGTGGATGATGCTGCAGCAGGACCAGCCCGATGACTACGTGATCGCGACTGGGGAACAACATACCGTCCGGGAGTTCGCGAAGATCGCCTTCGCGCATCTTGGCCTGGACTATCGCGATTATGTCACGGTCGATCCCCAATTGCTGCGTCCGGCTGATGTGGAAACGTTGCTGGGCGACGCTTCTAAGGCCAGGCGAGTCCTCGGATGGTCGTACCAGCTCTCTTTCAAAGATCTGGTGGAAGAGATGGTCGAGGCGGATCTGCAGTGGTTGCGCGGAGCGCCGCGGACCCGGGTGTGAGCCGGAGGCGGAGGAAAGGGCGATCATGGTTCAGTCCAAGTCGACGAGGCGGCGGCGGGCGACACAGGCGCGGCTGTTGCGAGCGCTGAAGCGAATCCGCCTGTTCGCCACCGACGTGGACGGCGTGCTTACCGACGCCGGGATGTACTATTCCGAATCAGGGGACGAGTGGAAAAAATTCAACACGCGGGACGGAATGGGTATCAAGTTGCTGCAAAAGGCGGGACTACTCACCGCACTGGTCACACAGGAACACACCAAGCTGGTGGCACGGCGCGCGGAAAAGTTGACGATTCCGGAAGTGCACCAAGGCGCCTTTGATAAACTGACTGTCCTCAAGGAGATAGCCGAGCGGCACGGATTTACGCTCCGCGAAGTGGCCTACATGGGCGATGACGTCAACGATTTGGTGGCGCTCGAGGCCGTCGGCTTTTCCGCCGCGCCGGCTGATGCACTTCCGCCAGTGCGGCGGGCGGTAGATTATGTCTGCCACAAAAGAGGCGGCGAAGGCGCGGTGCGCGAGGTGGCGGACCTCATTTTGGCGGCCAAAGGTTTGACGTTCGGGGTTCGGCGCTCGAAGATGGAGAGATGACGTGAGCACCCGCAACCCTCGCGCTTCGAACTTTGCACATCTCTACCCCGTCATCCTTGCCGGCGGGAGCGGCACGCGGTTCTGGCCGTTAAGCCGGCATCTTTATCCCAAACAACTTCTCCGCATCATCGGCGAGGAAACGCTGATCCAGCAGACGATGCGACGGGTCCTGGGCTTCACGTCCGCCAGCCGGGTGTTGATCTCCACCAATCCGGCTCAGGCGGAGTCCATTCGCATTCAACTGCGGGAATGGAAGGAGGCGATCCAGGACAACTTCGTCATCGAACCCGAAGGCCGCAACACGGCGCCGGCGATCGCACTCGCGGCGCACGAACTGCTTCGGCGCGATCCCGATGCGGTCATGCTAGTGCTGCCGGCTGATCATGTGATCAAGGGCGAACGGCAGTTCCAGCGTGCCGTGGCCCTCGGAATAGATCTGGCCATGAAGGATTATCTGGTTACCTTCGGCGTTAGGCCCATCAGGCCGGAGACCGGGTACGGGTATATTCAGCCGAAGCCGGCAGTCCGTTTAGCGAAGGCGGGAAAACTGGTCGGCCATCCGGTGGCGCGGTTTGTTGAAAAGCCGAACGCGGTCAAGGCTGCCCAGTACCTGAAGGCGGGGAACTACTATTGGAATAGCGGCATGTTCGTCTGGCGGGCGCGGACCATTCTCGAGGAGTTGACCAGGCACCAGCCGGCCCTTGCCCGCTCAATGAACAGGGTCGCAGCATTGATCAGTAGCGGGGCACCGAGGAGCGAGGTCGATGAGGCGTACCGCAAGGTGGCGTCGGTCTCGATCGATCACGGCGTCATGGAGCGTTCCTCACGCGCAGCGGTTATTCCGGTCGATTTCGCCTGGTCGGATGTTGGGAACTGGAGCAGCCTGGAGGAAGTGGCGCCGCTGGACAAGACCGGAAACGTGGTCAGCGGCCGGGTGGTGGATCTTGGAAGCCGCAACTCGATTCTCTACGCCGATCGGCGCCTGGTGGCGACGATCGGCCTCTCCGATATGGTCGTGGTGGATACGCCGGATGCGACGCTGGTGTGTCCCAAATCTCGATCGCAGGATGTCAAGAAGGTGGTAGAACTGCTCAAGCGACAGGGGGCGCCGGAGCATCTTGAGCACTTGACGGTGTACCGGCCATGGGGGTCCTACACCGTGTTGGACGAGGGACCAGGATACAAGGTCAAGCGGGTGACGGTGAACCCCAGCGGGCGCCTGTCCCTTCAACTGCACCATCGACGTAGCGAGCACTGGGTCGTCATCAGTGGCACGGCGCGGGTGACGCGCGGAGAGGAGGTCTTCGATCTCACGGTTGGCCAGAGCACCGCCATTCCGGTTGAAACCAAGCATCGATTGGAAAATCCCAGCCAGGATGTGCTGCACATCATCGAGGTCCAAAACGGCCCCTATCTGGGCGAGGACGACATCGTGCGGTTTCGGGATGACTATGGGAGAAGTTCATAGTGACTCGCTGGACCTGTTCGCTGGTTGAGGTGAAACGATGGCGCTCTTTCGCGAATACGACATTCGCGGCATCATCGGGAAAGACCTAACCGAGGACGTGGCCGAACGGATCGGGCGCGCCTATGCGACTATGGCTGAGGCGAAGGGTGTGAAAGCCGTCAGTGTCGGCCGCGACGGGCGACTTAGTTCGCCGAGCCTCCGTGACGGCTTGGTGCGCGGGCTTATGGCCGGGGGCGTCCATGTAGTGGATCTGGGTGTCTGTCCGACGCCCTTATTGTATTTCTCGCTGTTCCGGTTGCCGGTCGACGGCGGCATCATGATCACGGGCAGTCACAATGCCGCCGACTATAACGGGTTCAAGGTCTGTCTTGGCAGGGAGACCCTACACGGCGAAGAGATTCAGGAGCTGCGTCGGATCATGGAGGCGGGAGCCTTTGTCTCCGGGAGCGGGACGGTCTCGACTCATCCGATTATTCCCGACTACCTCGCCTATTTACAACAGAGCTTTGCTGGGGTGCGCGCGGATCACCTGCATGTCGTCATTGACTGCGGCAACGGGGCGGCCGCCCTCGTCGCCGAACGGGCGCTGGCACAGCTTGGATGCCGCGTGACCGGACTCTACTGCGAGCTGGATGGCCGGTTTCCGCACCACCATCCCGACCCCACCGTGATCGAGAACCTTCGTGATTTGACAGCGACCGTGAAATCACAAGGGGCAGATGTCGGCATCGGATATGATGGCGACGGTGATCGCATTGGCGCGGTCGACGAACAGGGGAACATCCTGTGGGGCGACCGGCTCATGGTGATCTACGCGCGCGACATTCTGGCGGCCAAACCGGGATGCACGATCATCTCCGAGGTTAAGGCTTCCCAAAGTCTCTATGACGACATCGCCGCACGCGGGGGACGGCCGATCATGTGGAAGACCGGCCATTCCTTGATTAAGGCCAAGATGAAGGCCGAGGGAGCGGCGCTGGCCGGCGAAATGTCCGGCCATATGTTCTTTGCGGATCGGTACTTCGGGTACGATGACGCCATCTACGCGTCCTGCCGCCTGGTCGAGATCCTGGCCAAGACGAAGCAACCCCTCTCAAGCCTGGTGGCGGATCTGCCGCGGACAGCCGTGACACCGGAAATCCGCGTGGAGTGTCCGGACACGATCAAGTTTGACCTAGTGAACCGGGTCCAGGCGCGGCTTGCAGCCTATGTGAAAACCAGCCGGCCGCTGGAGCCTGCCGGGCTGCGGCTCCGGGACCTGGTGACCATCGACGGCGTGCGCGCGATCTTCGAGGATGGCTGGGGGCTGATTCGGGCATCGAACACGCAGCCGGCTTTGGTGCTGCGCTTCGAGGCCGCCTCTCCCGAGCGGCTCCAGGCGATCCGAGCGATGCTCGAACGCGAGCTGGATGCGGTGCGCAACGCCTGTGACTCCCTGACGTGAAGGTGGAGCGATCTGCCTGTTCCGATCGTTTCGTCCTTTCCATTCTTGTCCTCTCCCTGATCCTCTCCTTTTCGGTCCCTGCCCGTGCGGTGACTTCCGGGGTGTCCTGGCCGTCGACATCTGGCGCCTCCGCGGCTCTCCCTCCGTTCGCGAACGGAGAGCGGTTTGTCTATCACATTTCCTGGTTCGGCATCCTGGCCGGCACGGCCATGCTAGAGGCGGATCGATTCACGATCTCCGACGGTCAGCCGGGATTCAGGTTCGTGGTGACCGCCCGGTCTGGTCCCCTAGTGACCAGGTTTTATCCGGTGGATAATCATGTCGAATCCCAAGTCGATGCCGCCACGCTGTTACCCCGGCGCATGACCTTTCGGCGGCGGGAAGGCCGCCGGAAAAATGATTTCGAGTATGTCTTTCACCACGCAGCAGGGACGGTCACTGCCGTCAAAGACGGCCAAACTGATGTGCTGGCGATCCCGAACGACGTGCAGGACGCTATCTCCTGTTTGTATTACATGCGGAGCGTGCTACCTATGATGCCGGGGGCCACCCTGGTGATGAACGTGCACCATGACAAGAAGAACTACAAGTTGGAGGTGCGTGTCGAAGCGTTGGAGCAGGTCAAGGGTTCCTGGGGCACGGTTGAGACCGCTCGCGTGATCGCGATTATGCCTTTTCAGGGGATTTTCCTGAACCAAGGAAATATCCGAGTCTGGTTCACTGCCGATGAGCGGCGGATTCCAGTGATGATGACGGCGAATGTGATCATTGGCTCCGTCGTTGCCAAGCTGGTGGAAGGCTTCGGTCTCTCGACAGCATCCGGCCCTTGAGCGGATCGTTCATTGCCCGCCTTGCCCAAAACCGATATAATGGCCATCGATTCCACCTGTGGCTTCCGACCGGCGGCGACATCGACCACCGACCTTAACTTATAAAAGGATCGACCATGGCGCAGTTTCCCGTCACCCTGAATCGCTTCATCATCGAGCAACAGGCGGCTCATCCGGCCGCGACCGGCGAATTTTCCGTCCTTCTTTCGCAGATCGGGTTGGTGGGCAAGATGATCGCCCAGGATCTGCGCCGGGCTGGGTTGATCAACATCCTAGGCTCCACCGGGGCGACCAATGTCCAGGGGGAAGTCGTCAAGAAATTGGACGAGATTGCCAACGACACGTTCATCAAGGTCTTCAAATACAGCAGGATCGTGTGCGCGCTGGCTTCCGAAGAGTTAGAGAAGCCGTTGCTCGTGCCTGAGAATTGGCCGCACGGCAAATACATCCTGTTGTTTGATCCGCTGGACGGTTCGTCCAACACAGACGTCAACATGCCGCTCGGTGCCATCTTTTCCGTGCTCCGCTCCGAGAAAAAGGATGGTTTGCCATCCGATACCGAACTGCTTTGCAAGGGCGTCGCCCAGGTGGCGGCTGGCTATGTGCTCTACGGGTCGAGCACGATGTTGGTCTTCACGGTTGGCCAAGGTGTGCACGGGTTTACCCTCGATCCGGGTATCGGGGAGTATCTCCTCTCGCATGAGCAGATTCGAATTCCGCCACGAGGAAAAGTTTATGCGGTGAACGAAGGCAACTACCACAAGTGGCCAGCTGGGACCCAGCGCTATATCGATCACCTCAAGGTTCCGGACAAAGCGAGCGGTCGACCGTATAGTTCCCGTTATTCCGGCTGTCTCGTGGCGGATGTCCACCGGATGTTGCTCAGCGGCGGAATCTATCTCTATCCCGGCGAGGTGGACAAACCCGAAGGCAAACTTCGGTTGCTGTACGAAGCCAATCCTCTCGCGTTCGTGGTGGAGCAGGCGGGCGGGAGTGCGAGCACGGGCACTGCGCGGGTTTTGGACATCGAGCCCAAGAGCCTGCACCAGCGGGTGCCGTTGATCATCGGCAGCCGCGAGGATGTGGCGGAAGCGGAAGAGTTCATTCAGGGAAAACGAGAAGGGTGACACGCCGATCACTGCCCCGCCTCGGGTGGCCGAGCGTTTCACGAAAAATCCTGCGCTGACTGATGGTCTGCGCATCATGGGTCACGAATCGCGTTTTCAGGAGGGTGTGATGAACGAGCGCATTCAGGAAATCCTGAGTTGGTATGCGAGTGACAACCCGGGAACGAAGGCGAATCTGTTCAGGATCTTGAACAGCGGCCGACTGGCTGGAACCGGCCGGCTGGTGATCCTGCCTGTGGATCAGGGATTCGAACACGGGCCGGCGCGGAGCTTTGCGCCCAATCCCCCGGGTTACAATCCGCTCTATCATTTCGAATTGGCGATCGAAGCCGGGTGCAACGCCTACGCGGCGCCGTTGGGGTTCCTGGAGGCGGGGGCGGCGCAGTTCGCCGGACGGATTCCTCTGATCTTGAAACTGAACAATCACGACGTGCTGTATGAAGATAAGGATCCGCTGCCGTCTGTGACGGGGAGCGTGCGCGACGCCTTACGGCTCGGGTGCTCGGCCGTGGGCTTCACCATTTACCCCGGCTCGGCTCACTGCACCACGATGTATCAGCAATTGCGGGAGATCGCGGAGGAGGCCAAACGGTGCGGGCTGGCCGTCGTGGTTTGGTCCTACCCGCGTGGGTCGGGGTTGAGCAAAGAGGGCGAGACCGCGATGGATGTGGTCGCCTACGCGGCGCAGATCGCGGCGCAGTTGGGGGCTCACATCATCAAGGTCAAGCTACCGACGGCGCACCTTGAACAGGCCGCGGCCAAGAAAGTCTATGAGGCTGAGCAGGTGCCCATTAAGACGCTGTCGGAGCGGGTTCGGCATGTCGTCCAGTCCGCCTTCGACGGCCGCCGCATCGTCATCTTCTCCGGCGGCGCGAAGAGCGATGAAAAAACCGTGTTCGACGAGGTACGGGCCATCCGGGACGGCGGGGGGTTCGGCTCGATCATCGGCCGCAATTCCTTCCAGCGGCCCAGGGCCGAAGCGGTCAAATTCCTACACACGATCATGAGGATTTATGCGGGAGAGGTTCCGTGAAGGCCCCGTGAATCAGCCAGAAGCGCCCACGCGCGGAGACTGCAATCGCTCCCCGCGGTGGATGCGTGGCCTGTTGGCGGCCGGCGGAGTGCTGGTCGGCGTGGTTTTGGCCTCCGATATGAGATGGCAGCCGAGGGGGTATGCCATGCCCGATCACCGGCCGCCGAAGCCGGTTCCGGCGCCGCCGGCCGCTGTCGCAGGCGGCGAACAAGGGTTTGTGCAGATCGCCAAAGCGGTGAAACCGACCGTCGTCAATATCTTCGCGACGAAGAGCGGTCGGAGGAGCGAGGGACCTCATGGCGTGCCCCCTGCCGAACCGTTTTCCCATCGCTTCTTCGGCGACGAATGGTTCCGTCGCTTCGAGGCGCCGCCAGCCCATCAGGAGCGGAGCCTGGGGGCGGGGGTGATTGTCCAAGCCGATGGGCTCATCATCACAAACAACCACGTGGTGAGCCGGGCGGAGGAAATCAAAGTCTTTCTGTCCGACAAGCGCGAATTCAAAGCCAAGCTGATCGGCACGGACTCCAAGACGGACCTGGCGGTGTTGAGGATCGATGCCGACGGGTTGCAGACCATCCGGTGGGCCGATTCCGACCGGCTGGAGGTTGGGGAACTCGTGCTGGCGGTCGGCAATCCGTTTGGGCTGAATCAGACCGTTACGATGGGGATTGTCAGCGCGGTGGGCCGAGCCAGCATGGGGATTACCGAATACGAGGACTTCATCCAAACCGATGCGGCGATCAATCCGGGAAATTCCGGCGGGCCGTTGGTCAACGTGCGGGGCGAGGTGGTGGGGATTAACACCGCCATCTTCAGCCGGAGCGGCGGCAACATGGGGATCGGTTTTGCGGTGCCGAGCAACCTGGCGCATTCGGTCATGGAGCAGTTGGTTCATGGGGGACGAGTTGTGCGGGGGTGGCTGGGCGTGTCGATTCAAGAGCTTACGCCGGAGCTGGCGGTGCGATTCGGACTGGACCGAACCGCAGGGGTGTTGGTCAGCGAGGTGGTGGAAGACAGCCCGGCCAAGAAAGCGGGCTTCGAACGCGGTGATGTGATCGTCGAATATGACGGCAAAGCGGTGGACACCCCCGCGCAACTGCGAAATGCCGTCGCGCAGACTCCCATCGGCAGACGAGTAATGGTCAAACTGGTTCGGAACAGCGTCCTGAAATCGGTCGAGGTGACCATCGCCGAACAGCCGCGGTCCGTGGCGGAGAACCACGACCACCGGGCGCAACCGGTTGCCCCGGTCGGCTTTTCGTCGGAGTCGGAGAGGGACGTGTACGAACCGACGGGAGAGGCGACAACCCGGTACTGGCTCAAGGCCTGGCCGCACGAGGTGGTCGTCGTGGACATGTGGACCGACGGCACGGTTGTGCCGGCTTGACCCTGCAGCCGCGACCCGCGACCGGGGGATATACACATCGTATTTCGAGAGGAGGTGAAGCGCATGGTGGCGCGAGCCATATTCGTTCTTCTCAGCGCGCTGGCGGGCATGGCCCTTTTCCTGCGCGCGGAAGAGGTTAACGGCCAGTTGTTGCTGCTGGGGTTGGGAATTGGGGCGGCGACTGGCGGCTTGATCATCGCCAGCGAGTACGCGCTTCGAAAATTATCGTTCGGCATCATCTTGGGCGGAACGGCCGGACTGGCGCTGGGATTGCTTCTGGCAGGGTTGGTGGAATGGGTCGGCAGTGTGATTTTCGACGTTGAAACGTTCCTCTTTCACATCGGCGGACTGGTCTTTTTGCTGGGCTTCCCATATCTCGGCCTCGTCCTGGGGGGACGATTCGGCCGGGAGCAATTTTCCGGCGGGGCGAAGCCGGCGGAGTTTGGCGGGGTGGCGGCGAATCCGAAAATTCTCGACACCAGCGTGATCATCGACGGGCGCGTCGCCGACCTATGCGAGACCGGATTTCTGGAAGGCACGTTTCTGGTGCCGCACTTCATTTTGAACGAGTTGCAGCATATCGCCGATTCGTCGGATTCCCTGAAACGGGCACGCGGTCGGCGCGGGCTCGATATTCTCAACAAGATTCAAAAAATGGTCGACATCGACGTGCGGATCATCGAGGATGACTTCCCGCACGTCAAGGAGGTCGATGCCAAGCTCGTCGTTTTGGCGAAAAAGGTCGGTGCGAAGATCATCACCAACGACCTGAACTTGAACAAGGTGGCCGAGTTGCAAGGCGTCCGCGTGCTCAACATCAACGAGTTGTGCAATGCGCTGCGTCCGGTTGTGCTCCCGGGCGAGACTATCCGCGTGTTCGTGCTCAAGGAAGGCAAGGAAGCCGGGCAAGGGGTCGCCTATCTGGACGACGGAACCATGATTGTCGTGGACAACGCGAAACGTTGTATCGGCCGGAATGTGGATGTAGTGGTCACTAGCGTCCTCCAGACGACGGCGGGGCGCATGATCTTCACGCGCCTCAAGGAAGAGAGCGAGCGGGAGGAGTTTCAGGTCGCGCGTGGTTAGACGTACCGTCGCCCTTGTGCCTGCCGCGGGACGGGGTCTGCGGATGGGCGGGACCGTACCGAAGCAATTTCTGACGCTGGGAGGCCTGCCGCTGCTTGTGCACAGCCTCCGCGTACTTGAGGCGTCGCCCGCGATCCATGGGATCATTCTCGCGGTTCCCCAGACCGAACGCGAATACTGTCTGGATCGGATCGTCGTTCCACACGGGTTCAAGAAAGTCAGCAAGATCGTGGCCGGCGGCGAGCATCGACAGGACTCGGTGCGCCATGCGCTCGCGGAAGTCGATGGGGAAACGGAGATCGTCCTGGTGCATGACGCGGTCCGGCCGTTCCTCACCGAGCGGATGGTGTGGGAGGTGATCGAGCTGGCGGCGAAGCATGGCGCGGCGATCGTTGCGATTCCGATGCGCGACACGGTCAAACAGGTGGGAGCCGATGGAGCCGTCGAACGGACGGTGGACCGGCGTCATCTCTGGCTGGCCCAAACGCCGCAGGCGTTTCGGAGGGATTGGCTGGAAGAGGCGCACCGCAAGGCTCAACTGGAAGGCGTTCTGGCGACGGATGACGCGCACCTGGTTGAATTGCTTGGCCGACGCGTCATGGTAGCGGAAGGCAGCGGTGAGAACATCAAAATCACCAGGCCCGAAGACATGATCATTGGCGAAGCGATATTGGCTGCGCGGGCGAAGCGCTCCTAGCATGGGAAAGAACGCATTGCCGGGCGGTTGGGTTTCCGATCGACGGATGACCGTTGACCGGTGTTACTGCTGAAGAGAAAAATGCGAATCGGCATCGGGTACGACATTCACCCGCTGGCGGCGGGTCGAAAACTCATCCTGGGCGGTGTTGAAATCCCACACCCCAAAGGGCTGCAGGGGCATTCCGACGCCGATGCGCTCGTACACGCGGTTTGCGATGCGCTACTGGGGGCCATGGGAGAGGGAGATTTGGGCCGTCATTACCCGAGCTCCGATTCTCGTTACAAAGACATCTCTAGCTTGCGACTCTTGGAAGACGTGGTCGGCAAGCTGGAGCGAAAAGGGTATCGGCTGGTGAATTTGGACACGGTCATCATTGCGCAGGCTCCCCGTTTGAGCCCGCATCTGACGGCGATGCAGAAACGCATGGCGGAGGTGCTTCGAGTCGATCCAGACCTGGTCAATGTCAAGGTCAAAAGCGGGGAAGGGCTGGATGCCGTCGGCCGGGAGGAGGCCATTGCGGCCCAAGCCGTGTGCCTGATTGTGGAACACTGAGTAAACAAGCCGTCGGGCTCTCAGCGTGTGCTGAGAGGGGATGGTGAAGAGAGTTGAGCATGTTCAAGACCATCCGACAAGATCTCCAAGCCGTCTTCGACCGCGATCCGGCCGCCACCAGTACACTGGAGGTGGTCCTGACCTACGCGGGTTTTCATGCCGTCCTCGCCTATCGGTTCGCGCACTGGTTGCACGGCAAAGGGGTGCCGTTTGTCCCACGAGCCATTTCTCAGTTCGCGCGCTGGCTGACGGGGATCGAGATCCATCCCGCCGCCAAAATCGGGATCGGGTTCTTCATCGATCACGGCATGGGCGTGGTCATCGGCGAAACTGCCGAAATCGGCGACTACGTGACGCTCTTTCAAGGGGTCACGCTGGGAGGCACGGGAAAGGAGCGCGGAAAGCGCCACCCGACGCTGGGCAACCATGTAGTCGTGGGAGCCGGCGCGAAAATTCTCGGCGGGATCAAAATCGGAGACAACGTCAAGATCGGTGCCAACTCGGTGGTGCTGAAATCCGTCCCCCCCAACTCCACGGTCATCGGCGTACCCGCCCGCATCATCAAGACGGAAGGCGAACGGGTGCCCGATGCCACCATGGATCACACCAACATTCCTGACCCCATTGCGGATCGTTTCGCGGCTCTGGAGCAAGAACTGATCGAGTTGCGGAAGAAGCTCGAGAACCCGCCGAGTCAGAGTTAGGTGGTTCTGCCCCGCTCTTGACGTCCCACACTCGCTTTACCTCATTCCGCTCCCTGCCGCGGGGGCCTCTCCTCCGGCACGGCGGTCTTATGGGCGGGGAGTCTGCCGAACCTGATCTTCTTCGCGAATGCGCCGGGTGCGGGTTTCTGCCCGCGCGGCCTTTTCAGGGCGACCGCTGCTGCGCTGCAACGCGGCGTGGGGTTCGCGCGTCGTGGCTACGGCAGGATAAGCCGGTCTAGCACCCTCTTGCGAATCGAGAGCGCAGCCAGAGAAGCTGTTCAGCCTTCGCCGTCTCTCCCGACGCGACGTAAAGCGTGCCTAAGTATTTAGGGTGGCGGCGACAGCCGAATGGTCGGAGCCCAACGCCGCTTCCCGGATTGCGAGCGCTCGTTGCAAGATCGTCTTGGCCTGGTCCCTCTGCCCCAAGCGATGATAAAGCGCGCCCAAATGGTCCAGATAGGAGGAAGCGCTTCAGCGTGCTTTCCGGCCCGCTAGAGGTCCACCATCCGTTTGCTGAGTTTGTTGAGAATGTCGTCCGGCTGTTGGGTGAGGGGCGGGGACAGCGAGAATGAGAAGAAGCGCCCACACACAAACCGGCGGGGAGGCAGGACCGCCAGCCAAGAATAACTTCACCCGATTTATCCTTGTCTCGATACATCCTGTACGCCGGCAGGATGAATCCGCCAACCACGCGTGTTGACAGGATACGTGAACCCGGGACGAGAGGCGGGCGAAGACTCAGAAAACGCGTCGATTCACGCTTCCGTCCAGCGATGCAGAAACATCACGCAAGGATCCGATTTGTGGGCCATGGGACGGGCCGTCTCATACTGGACCGCCAGCTCTTTTAGCGCCTGGCTCACGTCAGACGAGTTGACGCCGATGTCTTGGCTGAACCGTTCGACACAGGCCGCCATGACGGCCTTAAACAGTTCGGCTTTCAGCAAACCGGTCACTGCATTCTGCCGATTTACGTCCTGCCGGTCGATGTCGGCGTTTCCGCTGACCATGTGTCCTCCTGAAAGTGAAAGGATTTTATTGTGATGCTGTTTTGATAATCATCTTCTGGGCAAATTCAACTTGGTGCGAGGCTTTCAGCCGAGAGGCCGGTGTACTTCCGGCTTGACCTGGCGAAAACTCGGCTTATTCAATGGTACGGGTCGTGGTCCTTCAAAGCCCACGATTCATGTTCGGCAAGACCGGGAGGTGGTAACAGGATGAAGTGTCCCAAGTGCGCCGGGTTGATGGTGGAGGAACGGTACCTCGATGCGCAGGTGAGTTTCTATGAATGGAAATGCATCAACTGCGGACTGAGACAGAACATTGACAGGTCGCTAGCTCACCAAGATCAGTCGTTCGCGCGCGATGTTCAGCCTTGGTTGCAAGGGGATAAATGCGCGTCCGCGCATCCACCGAATGCCGCAGGCCTCCCGCGACCCGGAGCGCAGGCAAGCCGAACATCCGAGCCCATGCCGGCGACGCCGTTAGCGGCATGACAGACGGCTCCAGGGGATTATACGGGCGACGTCTTTCCGGTTAGGAATCGAGCGCTGACCTGTCCGGTCGGTCTCTGCAGACGGGAGGCGCACCCTCCCGCTCGTAATCCACCCTGACCAGGTAGAGCCCGTAGGGAGGAGCTGTTTTGCCCGCCGCCGAGCGATCTCGCCTTTCTAGAATCTCCTTCATCGTCTCCGGTGCGCGTTTCTTCAACCCCACCTCGACTAGTGTTCCTACGATCGTCCGCACCATCTGCTTGAGAAAACGGTCCGCATAGGCTTGGATGCAGAGAAGGTCCGCCTCGCGGCTCAGGTCCAGCCACATGAGATCGCACCAGGGATTTTCGTTGTCGCTCAGGGCGCCCTCGAACGACGAAAAGTCATGCTTGCCGATCAGCAAGTCGGCTGCGGTTTTCATCGCCGGCATGTCGAGCGGTTTGTGCACATGCCAGGCGCGTTGGTACTGCAAGGCCGATCGCTCGGGCCGGTTAAGGATGCGGTATTCGTAGAGTTTCCCGCGGGCAGAGTAGCGCGCGTGGAATCCGTCGTCCACCTCTTCGACGCTCCGCACGCTGATGTCGTCGGGAAGGAGCCCGTTCAACGCCCTGGTCCATTCTTCGGGGGGCATGATGCGGTCGGTCCGGAAGCTGGCGACTTGGCCGAGCGCATGGACGCCGGCGTCGGTACGGCTGGCCCCGACGACCGAGACCGTAATCTGGGCGATCTGGGTGAGCGCCGCTTCCACGGCTTCCTGGATCGTCGGCCGGTTGGGCTGACGTTGCCAGCCCGCATAGCGGGTGCCGTCATATTCCAAGGTGACTTTCAAGGTGGGCATGGCAAGAGGCAGTCGGGACGTCAACGCGAGGCGGCTTGTTACTTTGCAGAGAGCCGGTTCGGACTGACGAACGTTTTGATGCCATCGAACAGGGCTTCGGCGACACGCGTCAAAAACGACGCGCTCTTCAAGAGCTGCTCTTCGGCCGGATTGGAAATGTATGCGATCTCGGCCAAGATACTGGGCATGGTGGTGAAGCGCAGGACATAGAACGGGGCCGTTTTGACCCCGTGATCGACAGTGTCGTAATGGCCGTTCAAACGGGCGACCATCGCCTGCTTGGTCGTCCAGGCCAACTCCAACGAGTCCTCGATCTTCTTCGTCGTGAGGAGGTCGGCGATGAGGTATTCCCAGCCGACTCCCGTGCTGTTCAGCGGCGTGCCGTTTTCCCGCGCCGCCACTTCAAGCGCGCGTTGATCCTTGGCCTCGCCGAAGTGATAGATCTCAATGCCCTTGATCCCCTTCTGCGGGTGCGAATTGACGTGGATCGAGACAAACAGATCGGCGTTGTTGCTGTTGGCGAACTTGGCCCGGTCCGCCAGCTCGATGAACACGTCGTGATCCCGCGTCATCAGCACCCGAGTATTGGATTCCTTGCGGAGGAGATCGCGGAGCAGCAACCCGACCTTTAGAGTGATATCCTTCTCTTCGGTCCCGCGCGCGCCGCGCGCGCCCGGGTCCTTGCCACCATGGCCTGGGTCAATGACAATCGTTTTGACTGTGTGATGGGGGCCCGGCTGCGCCCGCGGCTGAGGGTCATGGCCGTTGGCGGCCGGCTGGTCTCCGGCTTTGAACGTATTCGCGGGTGCGAGATGGGGCACGATGTCGACCACCAGCCGGTCGGGGTTCGAGAGCGGCAGGATTTTATAGCCGCTGATGCGTTTCGTCTTCAGCGAGACAGCGACGGTCCTGGGAGTTCGCTGGGTGATCGTGACGGCTTCATGGAGCGTTCCGACCGAGAGCTTTCCTTTGGCGGCTTTTCCTAGTTTGGCGTTCTTCAGTTCGATGATGACCCGATCTGGATTGTTCAGCCGGTTTTCGGTGAACTGCACGCTGCGCTCGAGATCCAGCACGAGCCTGGTCCAGTCCGGATACGTGGCGATCCGCAAATCCCGGATCACCGCTGGCGTCAGCGCCGAGGGACCGGACTGCTTTCTAGACTTGGCGATTGAGTGAGCGACCAGAGCGTCGGTGTGACGTTGCGGAGGCGCGGAAACGTGGAGCGGCGCCGCGGACGGAGTTGGAGAAAGCGGCGCGATAGCCGCGAAGAACAGGGCGAGGAGCACACACACAACGGACCGACGCCGCTTGGTCACGAAGGGTTCCTCCGACAGTTCTCGTGTTGAAACGGTCGAAAAACTTTTCTCAGATGCGCCAGATATTGTCAAGCGGAATCCGGTGAATCCAAGGCCTTTCTCGCGGCATTCCTCGGTTGACAGGCTTTCCCGAGTCGGCTAGGGTGCCGATCGCGTATGGCGACGCATTTGATCATTGACGGATACAACGTGCTCGGCGCCCGATCGACCGGCCCGTTTTCCGGCCGGTCTTCAGGGGAGTTCGCGCGCGAACAGTTGCTGCGCGACCTGGCTGGCTATCGGCAACGCAAAGGGCATGCGATCACCGTGGTCTTTGACGGGTGGCGGGAGGGCCCGGGTGCGGAACGCCACGAACATCGCTCCGGCGTTGAAGTGATCTATTCGCGGCGCGGCGAGCGGGCCGATCAAGTCATCCAGCGTCTTGCGCGAGAGTACGGCCGGGACTGCGCCGTGGTGTCGTCGGATCGCGAGGTGTCGGACTTCGCACGGGCACACGGGGCGTTCGTCATCAGCGCAGCCGAGTTTATCGCCAGGCTGTCCGCACCGGTCGTATCCCCCGCCGCCACAGCGTGGAAAGGACGAGTGGTCGAGGAAGAGGACTTGCCCAGGCGTAACCTGGACAAGAAGGGCAACCCGCGGAAGCTTCCCAAAGCGCTTCGCCGGCGAAACCGGCAGCTCAGGAAATTCTGAACAACCGGCAGGCGTTCTCCGTCGTGATCCGGCCGATGTCCTCCGCGGTCTCCGAAGAGGTTCTCACCGCCGCCAGCGTTTTTGCGACCAAGGTGACATAGGCCGGCTCGTTGCGTCTACCGCGGTAAGGGACCGGCGTGAGATAGGGGCAATCGGTTTCGATCAGCAAGCGGTCCGGCGGCACGGTCTTCGCGATGTCGCGTAACATGGTCGCATTCTGAAACGTGATGATGCCCGAAAAGGACAGATAGAAGCCGATATCCAGCGCGTCCTTCGCTAACCCCGCGTCTCCCGAGAAGCAGTGAAACACCCCGCCGACTTCCGAGGCGCGCTCCTCTCTCAGAATGGTGATCGTATCCACCTGCGCTTCCCGCGTATGGATCACCAGGGGAAGTTTCAACTCGCGAGCCAGCCCGATCTGTTCGCGGAACCGATGGCGCTGCTCTTGAGGCGCCGAATGGTTGTAGTGGTAATCCAAACCGATTTCCCCGTAGGCCACGACCTTGGGATGCTGGGCGAGCCGCCTCAGTTCGTCGTACCATCCGTCCCCGATGTGTTTGACCTCATGCGGATGAACGCCGATCGCGGCGTACACAAACGGGTACTGCTCCGCCAACGCGACCGCCGCGCGGCTGGTGGCCAGGTCGCATCCGATCGTGACGAAGGCGCCGACGCCGGCCTCCCGCGCCCGGGTGAGCACCGCCTCGCGGTCGGCGTCGAATCGGGCGTCGTCCAGGTGCGTGTGGGTGTCGATCAGCATGGCGGCGGATCTTAGCACGGGTGCCGCTACCGTGGCGAGATGCGTCAAGCCAGGTAAAAAACGGCGTTGACAACGTCGGCACTGCGTGGTAAATGCAAATCACTTGCAACTATTCCCAGGTTCGATCTGCTATGCGCGATCCGATGCTCGACAGTCTGAAAGCGGGCGGTAAGAAGCTCACTAAGCCCAGGATGGCGATCCTGAAGATTCTTCGGGAGAGCCCCTTGCCGGTCACCGCGGCGGAGGTGCACGAACGCCTGAAGAAGGCGCATCGCGCGGCAGATCTCGTCACCGTGTATCGGAATCTGGCCATGCTCCAGGAACTCGGATTGATCGAGCCGGTGGGGTTCCATGAAGGGCAGACGCGGTACGAGGTGCGGCACGGCCGGCGGCACCATCATCACATCCAGTGCCGGGGGTGCGGTCGCATCGCTGATTTGATGCTCTGCCCGCTGAACAAGCTGACCAAACTAGTCGAGCGGCGGACCAGATTCACCGTTGACAGCCACGCTCTGGAATTTTTCGGATGGTGTTCGGAATGCCACTGAGACGGGTCGGGTCTGATCCTCTCGCTGGTTGTTCACCGCGCTCTTGGCTTGAACAGGAGCCTTGGCTGGAAGATTGCCCGCTGATGAAGACCTTTCCGGTCCGGCTTGCCGTCCGTCGAACCGTGCGCTCGATAACGGCTTTGACCGTGAGCCTGGTGCTTCTGGTCTTAGCGCCGTTCGCCGTCGCATTAGACGTTCACCACGAGCTGGCCGCCGCCGATGCGGACGGCCATGAACACTCTGAGACGGATCTCTGCCAGTGGGTGCAGCACCAAACGGCCGGGTCGCTTGACGTCAGTCCCCCAAAGCTCCCTGTCATTGAAACCGGCGGGCTACGGGAATTTCCGGCCGAACGTGTTTTTCTGTCCATTGATCTCTTTCCTGACGGTCCCTCGCGCGCGCCTCCGCTCCGCTAGCAGTTCCTTCCGGGTGAGTCGAATCGGGCGCAACCGCGCGACGCGCGGTCTTGCGCCCTCGTCTTCATTCCATTGTTGCCGGTGGAGGGAAAGCGATGAGCCTTGTCGCTTGGTTCGCCCGCGCGCTGTCATTCGTGGTATTGGGTTTTTACCCCGTGTCTGGATGGGGGATGAGCTCGCCTTCTGCAGCGGAAGAGGGTGGGCGGAAGATCGTCCGGGGCTTCGTCCAAAATCAAGACCTGCGGCGCATTCCCCAGGCCGTCGTGCAAGTCAAGGATCAGGAAGGAAATCCGGTCGCGACTGCCGTCACCGATGACGCGGGGGAGTTTGCGGTGACGGTGCTGCAGGAAGGCACCTATTCGGTCAGCGCTGTACAGGAGACGTATCGGAGCGAGTACGTGATCGTGAAAATTGGAACGGAACCGCTGCCGCCGATTCGGTTGACCCTGGCTCTGACGCAGGAAATCGCGCTGGAAGTCGTGTCGCCGCTGCCTCCCATTCAGTACAAGGCGTCGAGCGAGACCTACTCGGTGAGTCGGAAAGACATCGAAGCGTTGCCGCGGGGAAACAACAGCGAGTTGCACGATGTGTTGCTGACCATTCCGAGTGCGACCTACGGCGCGCTAAAACAGTTGCACATTCGGCAGGACCACGCCAACCTGCAGTTCCGCATCGACGGGGTGCCGATTCCGGACACGGTGTCGTCTACCTTCACGGACGTGATCACGCCTCGCGTCTGGGAGCGGGCCGATATCATCCTGGGTGGGATGGAGGCGCAGTACGGGTGGAGAACTGCGGCGGTCATCGATATCACCAGCAAGAGCGGGACCAGACCAGGCTTTGGTTCGCTTCAGATGTTCGGCGGATCGAACGAAACGCTCAACCCCTCGTTCGAATACGGCGGCACGGTGGGCGAGAAGTTCCGGTACTATGTGTTGAACAGCTATACCTCCACCAATCGCGGAATCGAGCCGCCCACGCTGGGACATTCGGTCTTTCACGGGCAGAGTGAGCGAAACCAGACGTACCTCCGCGGCGACTATCAATATGACAATCACAACAATTTCACCTGGCTCTTTCTGAATTCGGTGGCCAAGTATCAGATCCCCACCACGCCCGGACTGGCGATTAATCCGGATGTCCTGGCGCTGCTGCGAGCGCAAAATCCAGCGTTCAATCCGGTCGCCTCGCAGGCCATCGATGAAAATCAGAAAGAACACAACCAGTACGCGCACATGGTCTGGCGGCACGATCTCAACGCCAGCAATTTCTTCAGCCTGGCCGGATATTTTCGCCAGACCCGCGCCATCTTTAGAACGGATCCATTCAATGTGCTGGTGCATGTCGCGGATCCGGCTGAGCCGTTCTCGGCGGCCGATCAAGATCGGATGGCCTATTCGGGCGGTGTGCGGCTGGACTACACCTACGTGCACAGCAAAGAACATCTCATCAAAACGGGATTTCAGATTGACCGCACCCAAGCGATCAACAAGACCCGCCTGTTCGCGTTTCAACGGGATCCGGTGACCAGTGCGCCGGTCGGCAACGTGCTTGGGCTTAATGCCGACAACCGGCTGATCGGCTGGCGCCAGGAGTTCTGGCTGCAGGATCAGTGGACGCCGAACGAGCACTGGACGTTCAACCTGGGCGTCCGCGGCGATGCGATCCAATACCAAATGAGCGAGGGACAGGTCAGCCCGCGCGTCGGCGTGACGTACAAGTACGACAACGCCAACGTCTTTCATGCCTTCTACGGCAGGTTGTTCACCCCGCCGAATTTGGAGGCGATCTCCTTCGCCAAGCTCAACGCCGTCGGCACGACGGCGGAACCCGAGAATCTGACCAACAACACGGTCAGGGCTGAGCGGTCCCACTATTTCGAAGTGGGGAGCTATCACGCGCTCACGTCGTGGGCCACGCTGGAACTGACGGGCTATTACAAGCTCAACCGGTACCACTCGGATGCCGGCCAGTTCGGCACCACGCCGCTCCTGAATTTCTTTGCGTTTGAACGGGGGTGGCAGCGGGGGATCGACGGCGCCTTGAAGCTGCAGGTGACGGACAACCTGACCGCGCGCGGGAACGTGGCCTGGGGGCAATGCAAGGGCTACGGCCTCCAGTCCGGCCACTTTTTGCTGGAGCAGAAAGAAATCGAGGATATCAACTCGCCGGGCGGCGTGTTTTGCGATCACATGCAATTGCTGACAAGTTCGGCCGTGGTGAGTTATAAGATTCTGGAGCGGACGACGATCAGCGGCCAGATGCTCTACGGATCGGGGCTTCGGACTGCAGAGAATGAGGGGGCGAAGACCAATTCGACTCACAGTCCCTCCTACACGGTATACAATCTGTCCATCAATCATGTCATTCCGTTGCCTTGGGATCGGCAGAAGTTCCTCATCGGATTCGATGTGATCAATCTGCTGGACCAGAAATATTTCATCAACCAGGGCGAGGGGAGCATCGGTCTCGGCGTCGCCCACGCTGGCATGCCGCGCTCGTTTTTCTTCAGAGGGCAGTGGTTCTTTTAACAACCGAGAAGCACGAAGCGTGAACCGTCAAGCGTCAAAAACTCGAGTCGGAACAGCCAAGCGCCGTTCCGTGCTCGCCCGGTGTTTTGCCGCGGTAGCCGGACTCGTTATGCCGATCATTCTTCTGGCGGGAAAGAGTCTGGCAGCCGAAGGGGACCGCGCGACGCATCGATCCGATCACGATGAAGACCTCGTGGTCCTGCCGGAAGTCCATGTGCACGGACTTCCGCTCAACAAGGATCAACAACTGGGTCCGGTGCCCAAATCCACCCCCTGGCCTACCATTCCACCATCACTGGAAGGGAAAGAGCTGGATGACTGGATGAAGGCCCGCATGCTGGTATCCAAGGACGCCAAGGTGACGGTCGTCGTGTTGGAACCGGCTAAACATCGGGAGTTGACGATCGCCGGGATCGCCGCCCTCAACCAATGGACGTTTGAGCCACAGATGAAAGGGGATGAGCCGGTTGACGGAGAGCTGACGGTTCGCATTCATTTTCGCACACGATAGGTGAAGAGCTGAGAGCGAATAACGGGGAGCTCTGACCAGCCGGACAAGCCGGAGAGACCATCTTCTTCTGCCGAATAATGAACTGGGACGAACAACTTTCCCTCACCATCAACGGTCTGGCTGGCCGGTCGCCTGGCGTCGACTGGGTGATGATCGAGTTGGCCAAGCCGGGACTGCTTTGGGTGCCGGGAATCCTGTTGGGGGTGTACTGGCTTTGGCTGAGCTGGCGGGAAGCGCTCGTGGCCGCTCCCGTGTTGGCGGGGGCCATCGGATTAGTGGATGCCATCGGCGCGCAGCTTAAACATCTCACTCAGCGGCTGCGTCCCTGCGAAGCCCTGCCGGATGTCCGCGAACTGGTCGGCTGCGGTGGGACGTTCGGATTTCCCTCCAACCATGCCGTTAACACGGCGGCCGCCGCGGCTTTTCTGCAGGTCCTCTATCCGCGATCCGGCTGGCTCAGTTGGCCGGTGGTGTTCGCGGTCGGGCTCGCGCGCGTGTACGTCGGCGCCCACTATGCGACGGACGTGGTGGGAGGCTGGCTGATTGGCGGGTCGTGCGGAGCCTGTGCCGCGTGGGTCCTGCTGCGGTGGCCGCGATTTCCTCGTCCGGCGGCCAAGCCTGCCCCGTCCCCGTATCACCAGCCTCGCGGATGATCAGCGCGCTCGCTTACTGTTCGACGCAGGCTAAAGGTTCATTTCAGCCGCGTTCCCGGTCGTAATCCCGGCCGATCAGAGCGACGACATGGTCCAGTTTGTCGAGCAACATGACAGGCGGGGTGGTGTGGGCGCGCGGTGGAGCGAACGGAAACTCCTGCAGTTCGAGCTCGCCAGCGGACGAATTCCTGGCCCGTTCGATTCCGCTCGGCAGCGCACCCATCCGCTGAAGGACACGTGGACGATGCAATGGGCCGGACAGGCGGATTGGCCTCACCATTGGATGATCGCGAACGTGGGCGGTCGCCGCAGTCGACACGCCTTGTGCGCGTCCGAAGGCGGTGGGGACACTTGGCGCGGCATGAGCCGGTGGATCGGCCTCAAGCAGCGCGTGCAGGTCTATGCGGGCATGTGTGGTCTCCCAGATCCTGGTGTGTGGATTTTCCTTGACCGCGGCGCCTTGGAGTTTTTCTTTATAGACCGGGCATGTAGAGATTGCGTTTGTTCAGAGAATTATGTCAGCAGCATACCGGATGACATGGCGGGCGGTGACGTCCAACATGATGCCGTCCGATATTGCAGCCGGATGCAGCAAGGCGATCGCTCTAGCCGGATGAGCCGCGACACCGAAACGTCCGTGATGGAATTGATCATCTCAGCCGGGTCTGCCATCCCCGAACATTCCAGCACGATCAGGTCAGACCGATAGTCCGTGACCAGTCGGGCGACGCCCCAAGCTACGTCCTCCCTGGTAGCGCCGCACAGGCAGCCGCCGGCGAGGCTCAGCACCGGTTGGGCCAGCGTCGCAGCGCGGGGGCCGTCGATGCTGATGCGCCGGCTTCATTCGTCAGCACGCCAACCCGCCGCCCGTGGTTACGCCAGTGTTCGAGAAGCCGCATAAGCAGGGTCGTCGTGCCGGCTCCCCATGAGCCGCTGAGTGTTGTGTCGCCATATAGGTGATGCCGTGAAGCTAGCCGGATGCGCCGAATCAGAGCCGGCATTCTGGTTGGGGTGTCAGATCGGAGAAAAGATCAACGGTGGAGGTCGAGAGTTTCAACGGACCGGTGCCGAGCGGCGAGCTGATTTAAATCGCAATGGACCGTGTCTGAGTGGCAGCACTGGGTCTCCATTTGGACAGTGACATGACGGATACCAAAGTCCAAGGCTACGCGCGCGCGGATCGCCCGCAGCAGGCCGTTGGTCAGCACGGTGTCGTCGCCGTCAACTTGGACGTGGCACGTCAGCATGACCAGCCGCGGTTCCACCGCCCAAATGTGCAGGTCATGCACGTTCTTGACTCCCGGAATCGACTCGATGGTCGCGGCGATCTGGGATGGACTGATGCCCGGCGGGGTGGATTCCAGCAGTACTTCTAGAGATTCCCGGAAGAGCGGCCAGGCGCCTTTTACAATGGCGCCGACGACGGCCAGGCTGACGAGTGGATCGAGAATCGACCAGCCTGTGAGCAAGATCATCCCGCCGCTGATCACCACGCCGAGCGAGACCCAAGCATCCGCCAGCATGTGCCAGAACGCGCTGCGGATGTTCAAGTCGTCGCGCGCCCCATGTTGGAGGAGCAAGGCAATGGTCAGGTTGGCGGCGAAACTCAGCGCAGCGACCAGCATGACCCATCCTCCAGCTACTGGCACGGGAGCGAGAATCCGTTTCACGCCGACCAGCGTAATCCCCAGAGCGGTGAGCAACAAGATGAAGGTGTTCAAAAATGCCGCGACGATGCCGGCGCGGTGGTAACCGAACGTGCGCGTCTCGTTGGCCGGCCGCGACGTGAGCATGTGCGCGTAGAGTGCCAGGAAGAGCGAGCCCTGGTCGATGAGGTTGTGCCCGGCGTCGCTCATCAAACCAACGCTGTCCAGCAGGAGACCACCGACGAACTCCGCCAGGATGATGCAGGCATTGACTGCGAGCGCCATGCGCAGGCGGGATCGCAGTTGGCGATACGAAGGATGAGCCTCGGTCATGGGGCTAGTTTCGCACGGCCTCTTGGCGCGCGCAAGTTGCGTGTGAATGTAGCGGATCGATTCGGCTTGACGCGGAGGCGGCAAGAGACCGATAAGTACGCCATGTCTTGGCCACCGGAGAAGCCGACCGCCCGGGTCGTGCTATCGCGTGATCGGGAGCAATGGGTCGACCCAGGGCATCTTTGGGTGTATGCGGGACATGTGCAGGAGGTGAAAGGCGAGCCCGCCGCTGGGGATCTCGTCGATCTGTACACTCCCGCAGGTCGGTTCTACGGCCGTGGCTTCTTCAATCCGCATTCCAAAATCCGGGTCCGCATCCTCACCTCAGAGGAAAAGCCGATTGACGAAGGATTCTGGATGACCCGCCTGGATGACGCCATCCGATTACGCGAGCGGGTCGTCTCTGACACCAACGCCTATCGGATCGTTCACGGTGAGTCGGATCTGCTGCCCGGTCTCATCGTGGATCGGTACGGCGAGTGGCTTGTGATGCAGACATTGGCGTTCGGCATGGATCGGCGCCAAAACCTTCTTGCGGAACTGTTGAGCAGCCGGACCGGCGCGCAAGCCGTGTATCTTCGTAACGACGCGAAGAGCCGGGTGTTGGAGGGCTTGCCGCTCGAACGGCGGTTTCTGCGTGGGCAAGGCCCGACCAGGGTCGAGGTTTACGAGGGGAATGCCCGCTTTGTCGTGGATGTGGAGCGGGGACAGAAGACCGGCTGGTTTTGTGACCAACGCGAAAATCGGCTGGCCGTCGCTTCGTTGGCACGGGATTTGGAGGTCTTGGACGTGTTCTGCCACACGGGCGCCTTCGGCATCCAGGCGGCACTCCATGGCGCCCGCTCGGTGCTGGGGTTGGATGCGAGCCGCGACGCGCTGGCTCTGGCCCGTGAACAGGCCGCACGGAACAACGTCGAGCAGGTCTGCACATATCGGGAAGCCGATGCGTTCGAGGAATTGCCGAAGTTGGAGCGGGCCGGACGCCGGTATGACTTGGTTATTGTGGATCCGCCGGCTTTTGCCCGCAGCAAACAGGCGGTGGCCCCTGCGCTGGCTGGTTACAAGGAACTCAACCGGCGGGCGTTGCGCTTGATACGCGCCCGTGGTTTCCTTGTGTCCTGCTCTTGTTCCCATTACGTCGGCGAACAGGACTTTTGGAAGACCGTGCTTGCCGCTGCACGTGATGCGAAACGGCAGGTGCGCCTGATCGAGAGCCGGTCGCAGAGTCGGGATCATCCCGTGCTTGCCGCCATGCCCGAGACCCGCTACCTGAAGTGTCTGATCTTGCAGGTTCTGTAAAAAACGCCTGTCGAGTGCGGTGGAGTCGATGTTGCCGTTGCAGGAGGAACAAGACACTGGGCCGGTCGTGCCAGCTTCGACGGTCCTGCCCGAGATCACGATCAAAGCACTCGTTCTCTCGGTTGTCCTGGCGGCCATTCTGGCCGGAGCCAACGCCTACCTGGGACTGTTCGCCGGGATGACAGTCTCCGCATCGATCCCCGCCGCTGTCGTGTCGATGGCGGTCCTGCGCTGTTTCCGCCGCTCCAACATTCTGGAAAACAACATCGTTCAGACGGCGGCCTCGTCCGGAGAAGCCCTGGCGGCTGGCGTGATCTTCACCATTCCTGCGCTTCTCTTAATCGGCTATTGGCAGGTCTTCGACTACTGGCAGACGGTCGCTGTGTCTTTCGTCGGCGGCTTGCTCGGTGTCGTCTTCACAGTTCCGCTGCGGCGGGCGCTTATTGTTGGGGCGCGGCTGACCTTTCCCGAGGGGGTAGCTACCGCCGAGGTTTTGAAGGTGGGAACCGGCCGGGATCGGACGGCGACGTCAGGCTTTCGAACCTTGGCCGCAGCGGCGGTGGTCGGGGGGGCCATGAAATTCGCTGAAAGCGGTGTACGGCTCTGGACAGAGGCGGCCGAAGGAGCGTGGCGGGTCGGACGGATGGTGCTCTACGCCGGGATCAACTTGTCGCCGGCCTTGCTGGCGGTCGGGTTCATCATCGGCCTCCGGACCGCAGCGGTGGTCTTTCTGGGCGGCGCGATCGGATGGCTGATTCTGCTTCCCTTGTACAGCGCGGTGGTGGAAATGCCACAGAGTGCGGATGGTCTAGCCGCGGCCCGGACCCTCTGGAGCACCCGCATTCGCTACGTCGGCATCGGGGCGATGCTGGTCGGCGGTGTGTGGACCTTGATTCAGGTCCGGACTCCGATTCTCCAGAGCGTGAGCCGGCTGGCCGACTCCTACGGACGGTTATCGAAGGCTGTCGCCGACATCGGCAGGGCGCACAGCCCAGCGACTGCTCGCCAACCACGAACTGAGCGGGACGCCTCGCTTCCCTGGATCGTCCTCGCGCTGGTAGGCGCTGTCGTACCGATGTGGTTTATCTATCGCGCGGTGGTCAAGGACCTCATCGTGGCGTCGGGCATGACGCTGGTGATGGTCGCGGCGGCGTTTCTCTTTTCGTCGGTCGCGGCCTATATGGCCGGGTTGGTGGGTAGTTCCAGCAATCCTGTGTCGGGTGTGACGATCGCCACCATCATGCTTGCCTCGCTTTTGCTCGTGGCCATCATGGGCCGGAGTCACCCGGCCGGCCCCGCCGCGACCTTGCTGATTGGAGCCGTGGTCTGTTGTGCGGCCGCGATGGGCGGGGACAACCTGCAGGATCTGAAAACCGGGCATTTGGTCGGCTCGACGCCGTGGAAACAGCAGGTCATGCAAATCGTCGGGGTTGCGACGGCCGCCGTGGTGATCGCGCCTGTTCTTTCGTTGTTACAGGGGAAATACGGGATCGGTGACCCGACGGTGGAACATCCGCACCCTTTGAGCGCGCCGCAGGCCATGTTAATGGCAAGCCTGGCGCGAGGCGTCTTCGGAGAAGGTTTGCCGTGGACGCTTGTGGGCGGCGGTATGATCATCGGCTCGCTCGTGATTTGGTTCGATCGGCGGCTGGCAGCGCGTAGTGCCGCGTTCCGCTTGCCTGTGCTGGCGGTGGCGCTAGGGATCTACCTGCCACTCAAGTTATCTGCAGCCATCGTGGCGGGCGGGGTGATCGGCGAGTTGACGAGGCGACGGGGAGCCGCAGCGGGCGGCTCGGCCTCTCCACAAGGCGTCCTCTTTGCCGCCGGCTTGGTGACCGGCGAAGCGCTCATGGGCATTTTCTTGGCGTTCCCGATTGCGGTGAGCGGACTGTGGCCGCACATGAGCGCCGATCCTTTTCAGCTCTTTGCTCTTCCCCCGATGGGTGCGTGGCCTGGCGTGCTGACGCTGACGGGCGTGGCGATCTTGCTCTATAGAGCAGGAATGACGGCTGGGTCAAGACGATAAACGGCTCAGTCGGATGGTGGTTCGAAGTGCCCGGGCGGACGGGACTGCCAGGGGACGGTGGCCTGTCTCGATTGTTTCACCAAACTGCGGAGGTTGACCACGGCGGCATGCAGCAGCGTAGGGTCGCCATCCTGGATCAACGCCGTCGAGTTGCAACGGCCTTTCTCCTTCACCTTCTTCCTCCGACCACTCGAAAAACAATTCAAAATCCTTCGGATTGCCGAACCACCAGGGAACGGGAACCTTGAGCGCGGTGGCCAAAGCTTTCTGTGTCGAAAAGATCAGCGTGCCGGGCCAAGACGTCAGGCGCTTGACCTCGGTAAAGCCGCCAGGCCTGCAGATGGGAACCAATCGACATGCTGCGATCCTACGGTGAATGCCCGGCCTCAGGCAACCGCCGCGGTGGACATCATATTCCAGAGGCTCATGGCGCTGTAATTACAATGGCTTGTGAAAACTGGCGTAGAGGGCGCGATATAGGGTAAAATACGCCACTACTTTGGTTCACTGTGGCAGGCTATAGGAGGCACACTCGATGCTTGGCACTGACATCCGCGGCATTCTCGCCGAAGAAGAAGAACTACAGCGCCGGCAGCAGGCGTTGAAGTCGCTTATGTCCATGCGTAGCAAGCAATTGCGCGAGTCTTTGGATCAGCGAATCAGGCGGGCTCGGAGCAGCGGCGACTGGATCAACCTGTCGCGCGCCGAGTGCGCCAACCTGCACAAACAGGAAAAAGCGCACCTCCGCGCGCAGCTCGAGCAATTGCGGATAGAGCGGGACCGTGCCCGAGGCAAGCTCAACGAATTGAGGCGGGCCAAAGCCAGGGCGCAGCGGTTGCGGGCAGCCGAAGTCTCCTCCGGTCGAAAACGAAAGTAACTTCGGTCCGGTATAGGATCTCCTCCCCACGCTCTATTCTTCGCAAGCTTAAGCGCGAAACAAGAAAGGTAGGAGTCTGTTCAGAACGCGCGGCCGCACCCGCGGTGAGCCGGACCGGCGTGACATGCGCGGCTTTCCCTCCTTACCCGCCGCTACAGCCTCTCTGATCCGCGACCTGCTCCGTCACCGGGAGGCACGCGAGGCCGAACAGGCCTTCGTCCTGGAAGGTGCCAAGTCGGTGTTCGAGGTGCTTCGTTCACGCGCCTCGGCAGTCAAAGTGCTGGTTGTCACGCCGGCGTTTCTCCACAAGCAACGGCCGCGGCTTGAACGGGCGCTCGAACGCCGTGAGGTAGGCTGGTATGTCTGCCGCGAGACGACGTTCGAGAAACTCTCCGATGTGGAACAGGCCCAGGGGATTCTGGCCGTGGTCCGCAAACCGGAGTGGGATGAAGAGACGGTGCTGGCCCAACCGCTCATGCTGGGTCTCTTCGGGGAACGACTGCAAGATCCAGCCAATGTTGGCGCGATCATTCGCACGGCGGCGGCGATGGGCCTGAGCGCCGTCTGGCTGACTGTCGATTCGGCCGATCCGTTTAATCCCAAGGTCGTTCGTGCCACGGCCGGGACCTTGCTACGATTGCCGATTTTCCGTCGAAACGATCCCTCCTGGTTTCGCGACCGCGGCTGCGCCGTGCTAGCCGCCGAGCCGCACGATCGGCAGGCGAAGGCGATTCGGGAGATCCGCGAGTTGCCCGCACGGGCGGTGCTGGCGGTGGGAAACGAAAGCCAAGGGCTCTCCGAGGCGACGCTGAACCTTGCCGCGATCCGTTTTTACATCCCCCTTGAGCGCGGCGTCGAATCCCTTAATGTGGCGGCGGCCGTCGCCATCGCGGCGTTCTATTTTGCCGGACTTCCACCTTACCGGCGCTGAGATTAGCGGTCCGTCCGGTCGCATGCTGAGATCGTCCGTGTTCTCGGTGAAAGCAACAAGCTTTATCTATACTGCAGACTGAAGATCCTCTCTTCGCACTGCAAGTCGATCGGCAAGGCCGTCCGAACCGTACTGATTTAACTGGCTGAACGCTTCTGCCGGACTGCCTAATAGCCGGCAGTCCTTGCCCTGCTCCCATCTCGGTCACGTGGTCGCCATCGGCGGTTTCTTCGTGGTGAGTAAATCCGAACTGCATCAGCAGTGGTGTCGGAGAGGCTTGGAACCGGGCAGGTGCTCGCAAGAAACGTCCGGCAGGAAAGCTGCTAGGGTATCGCGCGGATAATACCGCCTGGATCGTTGTCGCCTCGGTGTAGAGGACAGGAAAACCGATAACACTCACCGGCCGTCGTGCAAGCCGGATCGGGCCCTCGCTCCCCTTGTGTAACCCTGACTCTGATTTGCAGGCTCTCTCCTGGCGCAACCGTGACTCGTAACGCCTGGCAAGGGGCCCATCTTGTCATTGATGGCCAACTCCAGCAAACCAGCAGACTCCAAGGCGTGTGTACGCTTGGTGGGGTTCACGAGGACAAACACTAATTCATCTTGTGGATCACGGTTCCTGCGAATCGTCACTTCGCCAGGAGACCAAGTCGCTTGTTGATTTGCCAACTCTTGAGCCGTGAACTGGAAGGTCTCCAGCCTGCCGGTCTGGGAATTAAGCACAGTCCAGACGATCAGGAAGACGGTCAGGAACAAGGGAAAAAGTTGGATTGTGCGGCCGGTAGACCGGTTCATGTCTCACTAGATCAATGAAGTTCGGTCAATGTCGCGTCGGGACGAAACCATGGGAGTCCGCTCGGGCGGCTTATAACCGGAAGCCCCCCGGTGAGGATGTAACCTCCCATCCCTGGCCTGAGATGTTCTTTATAGGGAATGAGGCCGACCCGCTCAGGCGACATCCAAGATCGACTATCCGCCGCCGATTTCGCCACGACTTTCGACGAGAGAGAGTCCCCCCTTGGCTTCGGGGTGCAGATCACACCAGAACAGATACCATTGGGTCTCGGGCTGACCGGTCATAGGATGTTCTTTTGAGGGCGCTGTGAAATGGAGTGCCGTTGTCTTCCTGGCTCTAAGTAGAAGGACTTGAAGTCTTTTCCTCTGAGCTCGGTGCCCTGTCCCTTCATCCGGACCGGGACTTCCTTGAACAATCGAGACGTGAAGCCATGGGTCACTCGGTGTACCGCAGGCCAACAGGGTGTTGATCAGCGAGGTGATAGAGGGAAGTCCTGCGGCGAACGCGAAACTGGGCGCGGTGGCATTATCACCGCATACAACCGTGTTGAGGTGAGAGATCCTGTGCGCCTGCGCAACATGGCGGCCGGTACCGCTCTGGGTACGGAGGTCACCGTCTCCATTCTCAGAGACAAGGAAACGCAGGAAATGCAGATCGCCATCGGAGAGTTGCCAAAGACCGTCACCCAGGCGTGCGGGTTGGGCGAGAACAAGCGCAGTGAGCATGCGCTGGCCGGGTCGGAGTCGAGCCTCTTGCACCGGAAGATTTCAAACGCCGCAAGATTGACGGTGGCGTGGTGGTCACTGAAGTGGTTCGTCAATAAGCTGAAGCCCCTCGCTTTAGTGCTTTTCCTGATTCAGCAAGCCAAGGCCACGATCTTTCGCTCGGTAAAACCGAAGTGACAAGCAGATAGCCAAGCATGGACAGCTCACGTCCAAATGGATCGGCTGAAGATAGGCGTGACGATCGCGACAATCGGAGTGCTTACGCTGGGTGGATGCGCGCAGTACTATTACTAGGTGACCATCCGGTGCCGTTTCCCGCTAAGGCCACTATCCACGGGCCGGGGATCTTCGGGGACTACGTTGGCCGAAGAACGAGAAGGTCGTGTGCGGCTCCTGCTTACGCTGGCCAGGACATCCGCCAGCAAGCTGACTCCCGGGCGCCATGCCATCCCCATTCCATGAATGGGGCCAATGTGAACCCTTGTCGGCCGCGAAGGGGTCCTTCGATGGGAAGGTGGATCCGGCCGTGAATCCCAACGCCAACGTGAGTCCCGGGCTGGAGAATTATCCATACCACCTGGCGATCTGCCGAATTTCCTCGTGATCGAGCTGCCGAACGGGGAACGGAAGGGGTCGCTGCTCACCGTGACCAGCCGCATCACCTTGTCGCCTGGTCTGAACTCGGTCTTTGATTATGATGGGAGCGCCCTTGTCATCCACGAATTCGAGGACTGGTGTCTGCCGGTTCCGCCACACAAGGATGCACCGGGGAGACCGCGAATTGCCTGCGGCATGATGGAGAAAAAATAACCGGAAGGAATTTCCTGCTGCTGTGGCATTTGGCGACAAGGGCGCACCCATGTCCTGGCCTGAAACGCCACACCGATCAAAGTTTGCCCTACTCTGGACCATCGATCGTTCAGCCTAACACCTGGACATCCAGCCTTTTGTTCTACTGCCGGACCGTTGCGTGCTGGCATTGCCCTTGCGCTCTCGTGGACTGCATTGTCAGCCTTCGCAAATTACACACGGAAGCGCAGGACTAGGGCGGCGGGACCACGGTGATGCGCCGGCGTCTGTCGGTCCACGGATCATTGCTATGGATGCTTCGGGATTATGGAGTGAACGGACGCTGTGTCGCGATGGGGAGATGAAACTGTCCCAATTTTCACGGAGGTCATGGAGCACACGGTCGACTATCAGATTCGACAAGGCGATACGGTGCTGGCGATTGCCGGTCGGTATGGAGCAGACTGGAGGGTGGTTGCACAGGTCAACGGCTTGCGGAATCCGGACCGTATCTATCCCGGCCGGCGGCTCTTGATCAAGACGAGGCGTATCGTTCCGGCGGTCAGGGAGAGCGGTGTCGTGATCAATCTGCCGGAAGCGATGCTCTACTGTTTCGAGCGCGGACGCCTGATCTTTCATGCCGGTGTCGGCCTCGGCAAGCCGGGCCGATGGCAGACGCCGACCGGAGTCTTCAGGATCATTTCGAAAGAACATCATCCCGTCTGGGAAGTGCCGCGGTCGATTCAGCAGGAAATGGAAGCCGAAGGGCGCAGCGTCTTGACGCGAGTACTGCCCGGCCCGGAGAATCCCTTGGGGGAGTTCTGGTTGGGACTCTCGATTCCCGGCTATGGCATCCATGGCACCATCGCTCCCTCCAGCATCGGCCAGTATCAGAGCCACGGCTGTATCCGTCTACATCCCGACGACATTCGGGCGCTCGTCTCCCTGGTTGCGGTGGGTACGCCGGGAGAATTGATGTATGAGCCGGTGAAGATCGCGGTCTATGCCGGGCGCGTGTACATAGAGGTTCACCCGGATGTGCACGGGATGAAACGGCCGCGCCTCTCCGAAGTGGAGGCGGTCTTGAGGAACTTGGACATGCCTGTGGACTGGCAGCGAGTTACTGTGTCGCTGATGAAGCCTACCCGAATGGCCGAAGTGGTCTCACTGGAAACAAGGCTGGGTCGGCGGGTCAGCAGGAAGGGATACCACGCATGAGTACCAGACGGGGGCAACGCTATACCACATCATACAAAGAGCGAGAGAAGGCGAAGCAGGATCCATATGCGATACTCAGGGCGCCGCGGGGCCCTCTGATCTGTCCTGAATGTCACGCGGTCTTTGCGAAGAAACGCTGGGTGTTCGATGAGGCGGAGTTTGCCAGGCTCAGCGCCTCAGCCGGGACCAGAAAGATGCTCTGCCCGGCCTGCCGGAAAATCCGCGATGCCTATCCCGAGGGCATCGTCACACTCCGGTGGCCCGATCTGGACAAGCACGAGGCCGAGGTCCGCGGGCTGATTTCGAATGAAGAAGCCCGTGCATTGGCGGTGAATCCCTTGGCACGCGTGATGAAAATCGTCACGTTCAACAAGCGCGAGATGGAGGTTCAGACCACGAGCGACCAGTTGGCCCAACGGATTGGACGCGAGCTGGTCCGGGCGTTCGGCGGGAAGGCGTCCTATCGCTGGGCGCATAAGGACGTGATGCTGAGGGTCGAGTGGGTTGGACCGGAATCCGCAACCCAATCCCGGTCGCGGGCGGCGAAGCGGAAGGTGTGAAGATCGACCGAGCAACGACAAGTCGATAGGCAGAAGGATGGGGTTGAGGCAAAGACGATCGCCGATACAGGTGCTGTCGACGACGGTGATTATGCTGTGGGTCGTGAACTGAGGCTAGTCGGCGCCGACCGTCTATTGGTATCCGGACCATCCCCTCGACCAACACTATAGCGAAACGCTGGAACCGGGCTGCGTGCCGCTGGTCAAGGGAGACTGATCGGATATCGCGTTCACCACATCGTCCCTTTCCGCCCGAAGCCTTTCTTCACCATGTCTCGGAGCTTCTGGAACGCTACGGTGGTTCCTCGGCTGTTGCGCCACCGAAGTGATGTCGATCGAAGAAACCGAGGACCTAGCCAAACCGGCCAATGACTTACTCAAGGTCATTCCTCCTGATCCCTTGACGTCTCTGATGAGAACGCAGGGCCTCACGTGTACGAGTATTGTGACGCAGGTCGTGCGGGCTAAAGACGATCTCGGTCGGATCGCGCAGCGGTTGAAAGAACTCCACGCAGCCGAGGCGCGACTGTTCTCGCTCGCTTTCTTCACGGCCTGAAACGAACGATGGCCCCAATGGGCCGAACTGGAGGCGTTCATCCAAGCGATCAGGCCTGCACGCCGGCCGGCAGGTCTACTGACAGGTATGGAGATTGGGGTGACACCCCCGCACGGCCCGGACATCGGCGAGGGCGAGCGCGAGCGGTGAGGAAGAGAACTGGACGGTCACACCCTCTTGAGGAGGCGCTCCCGAAGGGGTATCACCACTGCCGTCAGAAGCGATGCAGTGAGACTGCGGGCCTATTTACCTGCATTGACCGTGGAGGATCGAACACAGAGCCAGAGAGGATGGCGCTGTGTCGTGTGCGGGACAACAGTTGACCTGCACTCGATGAGCATCTGTGCCAGCCGACCGACGAAAGCCGGGCCGCGCCGGTTCGAACTTCTACCAGGTGGCCTTCAGCCTCCAAGACAGCGGAATGACAGGCCTGGCAGCATAGTGCCCGCCGTCGTTCGTTCCGGCCTGTCCCGTTATTAGCCAGCAATGGAGCGGATTCGCTTTGCTGCTGTGCAGAGGCCTGAACTCGTAAGGCTCCTCTGTACGCCCACGAAGAACCATGCACGGAGGCGGCGGTGCTGGAGGGAGCTATCATGAGAATGTTCGCCTTTATCATATCATGATGAGCTGTGCATCGCTTGCTTCTACTCCCCTATGGTTCATCACCACAGCCCGGTGTAGACCTCACCTGGTTATTCATTGCTCCAGCGCCCGGATAGACTTTCGACGGTTGTCGGGGCGTCGCGGCGGTGGCGCGGCTTATGGGGCAGTCTGCCGGTAGGGTCTGGAGCCGAGGGATTGTCCGGGTTTCTGCGAGTATTGCTAGATGAACGCGGCGAATGATCTGTCCACCCTGTGCGTGTACTGCTCTTGGACTTTGCCGATCAGTAGAAAAGGAGTCGGGAGTCTTTTCTTGACCGAACCTGCTCCAGGTTTGTCAAGGGGCCGGTCCCCGATGGAGTTGGAGTCAGGGGAGCGGGAATGGGAGGTGACGTGTTCCAGGGATGACGGTCACGCGAACCGGGGTTCGGAGAAAAGACTCCCGACCCCTTTTCAGGGGGGACCCCTTTGCTAGGGGGACGGATTGGTCGAGGCCCTTGATGCTGGTGGGTACGCCAGGTACGATTTCAAGACCGCCACTAAGCTGCTTGAGGTCGTGCGAACCCTAGTTGATCAATACCATGGCGATCTCAACGAACTGCATCGCGCAGCACAGGACGCCTGTGATCTGGAAAACCGACTCAAAGCGCTGGGCCAGGGGGCGAGGTGACCGTACAGGTGTTCTTGCGCGAATTGCGGGGGATCGGGTCTAAGGCGGACCCGCCGCTCTCTCCCCTCGCGATGCTGGTCGCTTTGGATCTCGGGTTGTTGGATGAGGAAGTCAGTGGGACTGGCCGGTCACCAGTTGAGAGCATGAAGGCGCTGTGGCAGCGGGTCGGCGCCCGTGGAACAGCGTTCACCGACTTCGAGTCGGCGTTGGTTCGGCTCGGCCGGGATTGCTGTCGGCGGCAGGGGGGCAGAGTTGTCCCATGCGCGAATTCTGCGGAGGAAGACGATGGAGCGCTCTGCCCGGCAAGGGGACAATCACTCAGGGATCGGGTTCAGCGACGACTCAGGCCTCTTGATCTATCCTGAGCGGATTGACGACCGCTGGTGGAGACAGGAAGGCCACCTCCTCCGATTGGAAGACATCAAGAGGTAGTGAAGGCGCACCCGGACACGCTGGTTGTGGGAACAGGCTATTTCGCAGGATGGAGATCGATCCCGAGGCCCCAAGGCCTTGAAGCGAGAAGGGATTGCGCTGGTCGCGTGTCGGACAAAGGATGCACGCGTTGAATTTAATCGATTAAGATCGTCTCACAATGCGAAAGTGGTGGCTGCGCTTCACCTGACGTGTTGACGACGAGCAGGCGAGAAGGGTTTCCGTTGCAGTCTCTGGAGCAACGGGGCTTCGATGCGAAGGAGGAAAGTCGGTCTTGCCGCGCGAGGCTCCAGGCCTCTGATCGATTCGTGTCCGGGTGGATCGTGAAGCTCGCAAGCGGGCGGAAACAAGCAAGCTACTGCTCGCTCTTGGAGACCGGTCGACTTGCCGAGCGGGTGACCCAAGCCTGCGAGCGGTTGAGACGTTGCCACGTCTGCCCCTGGCACTGTGCCATCGATCGGCTCGAAGGGGACCTCGGCTTCTGCCTGGTTGGCACCAAGCCCTTCGTGTCCAGCTACGGTCCTCATCATGGGGAGGCGGTGCCGCTTCGCGGCTGGGAGGGATCGGGCACGATCCTTTTCGCGGGCTGCAACCTGCGATGCGGCTATTGCATTATGAGATCAGTCAGTTGCGGGAGGGGCAGGAAATCTCGGCTCAAGAGCTGGCCGAGATGATGCTAAGCCTGCAGGAGCAGGGCGGCCACAACATCGCTCTTCTCACACCCTTGCAGCAAGTCCTGCAAACCCTGGAAGGGCTGCTTCTGGCTGCGCGGAAAGGCCTTGAGCTGGAAACCCTTCGATTGCTGGACGGGATCGTCGATATCTACTTGCCAGATTTCAAGGACGCCGATGCGAAGATTGGGCTGAAGTATTCCAAGATCCCCGGCTATCCCGAAATTGCCAACTCGCGGACGAGATCTCCAAGAAGACCTACGTCAACATCATGGATCAGTATCACTCCCGCTGGAAGGCGTTCAAGTACCCGTTGCTGGACCGGCGGATCACGAGGGAAGAATTTGAGGAAGCGGTTGAGGCGGCCAAGACCTGCGGGCTGTCTCGTTTGCATCAAGAGCATCCGAGGATGGCCATCGCCTGGATGGCAGCGTATGAGAACGGAAGCTGGATTATCCCCCCCACCCGCGGAGCCCAGGAAAAGCCGCAGGGAGTTCGAGAGAGAACGAAAAAACATTGGCGCAGGATCATCATCAGACAGTCCTCTGCGAAGTGCTCTACAATTCCGTTACGTGGCTGGTACGGGATGAGCACGATTACACACCGCGCGGAATTGCTCACGCGAACGGAGCAGTGAGGCTATGCTCACCCCCCTGATCTTGCTGTCGGATCGCCCTCCCCTTGCCGACCAGGCAGTGGAAATCGTCGAACGCAAGGGACTGGGACATCCCGATACGATCTGCGATGCCGTGATGGAACGGATTGCAGTCGAATTGGCGCAGGCCTATCTCAAGATCTGTGGCCGTGTGCTTCATTTCAATGCTGACAAGGGTATGTTGATCGCAGGCCAGGTGGAGTGTCATCCAGGCGGGGGGCGTGTCATCACACCCATCAGGCTCGTCATCGGCGACCGGGCCACTTTTCAATGGCGGCGCAGGCGGGTGCCAGTAGAGGATATTGCGGAACAGACCGCGTATAAATGGTTCAAGCAGCACCTGCCTCACGTGGATCCGCTGAAACATCTCACCTGCCAGGTCGAGTTTAAACCGGCTCCGGCCGAGCTGCAGTCCGTTACAGAGCGTCGTGGTGGACCAGTTGCCAACGATACCTCGGCGGCAGTGGGTTACGCTCCGCTGACTCCCACCGAGCGTTTGGTGTTCCAGGTGGAACAGTTCCTGAACAGCCCGTCTTTTAAGCAAGAGTTCCCAGACACCGGAGAAGACGTAAAGGTGTTCGCGCTGAGAAAGGGGCGGGATGTGAGCTTAACCGTTGCGATGCCGTTTCTTGCTTCCGCCATTCGAACAGAATCGCAGTATTTTTCGCGCAAGAGGGCCGCGCTTCAGGCCATCACTCAGTTCGTATTGAAAAACGCTAGCTCGGGCCTCCGCACCCACATAGACCTCAACGTGTTGGATCGTCGGGGGGCAGGACCTGCGGGCATGTATCTTTCTCTGCTCGGCACATCAGCCGAAGCTGGCGACTCCGGCGAAGTCGGGCGGGGCAATCGCGTCTGCGGTGTGATTTCGCTGCGGCGACCGGCTAGCGCGGAAGCGGCCGCTGGGAAAAACCCGCTGGTTCATGTGGGGAAAATCTACAATGTGTTGGCGCAAGTTTTAGCGGAGGACATTTATCATAAGGCGAAGGGATTGCGAGAGGTGACGGTCTGGCTGACGAGCCAGATTGGGCGGCCGATCTCGGCTCCGCAATCTGTTGTGGTCGAGGTTGCCGCGTCCCAAGACGTGTTGAAAGCCGTAGAGCCGTTAATTCGCCAGCGAGTGCTTTTGGCGTTGAAAAAAATGAGAACCTTTTGCCACGCGCTGGCAAGAGGAGTGTATGCGGTCTGCTAACCTGTGATTGTCCGGATCGCTCAGTGCTGATCGCTGTTCGCTATTGGCGACGCACTGTGTTTCAAAACAGGGAGGGCTGAAATGGGGTTCTCAATCAACGTGCAGAAGGTCCAAGAGATTCTCCTGGCCGACCAGCGATGGCATCCAGCCATGCCCGGCTCCTTTGAAATCATGAACTATGAGTTTGAGGTCGGGAACCGCCGCGTGCTCGGCGGCGGAGGCGTGACGGGCATTTCGGAGATTGGGGTGACTTGGAAAGATCCGGTGAGTGGGGACCATTATGCCTGTCCCTTGTCTTCGGTGCTTGCGGTCAAGTTTTCACCGTGAGACGATTTTGGTAACCAACTGTACGGGAATCGGCCGTGGCGTTCGTTCTGGAGCAGTCTTGCTATTTCTCTCTAGGGAATTAGCAGCACGAGAGGTGGTCTTGGCCAGACCGCAGTGAACGGTCTATTATGGTGTGCAATGGCAGCGTCAGAAACTGTAGCGGTTTTCCCTACCTACAGAATCTGTTTCTCGCCTGACAGTTTGGCGTGGAGCGCAAGCCCGGCTCCCTGGGAACGGGCCGTTGTCTGGGTAGCCCCCGGGGAGAGTGCCGGTGCATGAGCAATGGGAAAAGATTGGGTGGCGGTATCGCCACTGCCGATTCAGGCCGGTCAGCCGAATGCCTGGTAGCGCGAACGGTTGAACGTCCTGGTGTGACCGTCGAAGGGTTTGATCAGATACCGGGGGGTCGGATAGTGAACTTTCATATTCGGCGGACACCTGGGCCAGGTGCATCAGTTTGCCCAGAGGCAAGTGCATCACGAGAATGGGGCAGGGTGCGCCGGAGTTCCAGGGCGATGAGCCAGGAAGGATGGACAAAAGAGAATGCCCGGCCGCTGGAGGCGGGTGGGCGAGGAGCCCGTAGGCTCATGGGAAATGGTTTCGTTCGCTGCTGGCCAGGCCTGCGTTGCGAGGGGGAGCCATCCGTTACTCCAGCCCGTGCTATAAAGCGGGCTTTGCGCTGGAGTGCCAGGCAATGAAAAAAATGACAAAGGTGCGAGAAGGGATGGGATTGACCAATGTCATGATTCCGTTCTCCCGGACAGTGGAGGAAAGCGTCTGGTCCTTGGGAAATGGAGCAACATGGGCGCAAGGCGGGGAGCAAGGCCGTGAGATCTACGCCATGTGCGAACTCCCCAGCACGCGTCGTGCTCGCCGACGCGTTCGCCGAGATGTTCGACGGTTTTTCGATCGGCTCCAACGATACGTTCTGGAGGGGGTGCTTAGCGCGAAGTGTGGACTGCAGGTCCGGCCTGATTTTTGCGATAGATTCCGGCGTTTTTCATCCGGAGAGTTAGCGAGGTCGTTCCTCCAGGAAGGGATTCCGTACTGCCGATCACCAAAGCTCCTCCTGGTGCCAGTTTCTTTTGGATCTTCGTAAGGGTGCCCTGCTATTGGATGTCATCGCAGTAGGTAAACACCACGTATCGACGCAGGATCAGGTCAAACCATCTATCTGGCGCTGCTATTCGAATGTCCTGGAGCTCGAACGAAACAAGTTTCCGGTACTCTGGCTTTACGATAAAGCCTTCCGGCGGAGGGACGAATGCACGTGCGCGCCGATCACCGGCAATGCCTTCAGGCTACCCGCGGTGTCGCAAGCTTGCTTGGCTCGTTCGATGGCATGACGATCCATGTCGGTGGCCAGGATTTGAAACCCAAGGTCTGGAAACCGTGGCTCAAGAGCCGTCTTCCAAAGAATAGCGACAGTATACGGTTCCTCTCCAAAGGCGCAACCGATGCTCCAGCAGTGCAGTTCGTGCCAGCCCTCGGCCTGCGCGTTCTGTGCGAGTTGCGGCAGGACCGCTCGCTCCAAAAGCTGGAAGACTCTTGTGTCGCGGTAAAAGCGTGGGAGTGGAATCACACACCTCGAATCCAGAACAGGCCATTCCGGCTGATGATTTTCTCAGTAGGCGCGATATGCGGTCACATGGGGCAGATTGAGCCTCTTCGGGCGGCGCTCGATCCGCTTGCAGAGTTGTCTTCGAACCGTTCGGTACCCCGGCCAGCGGAGATGGAGCCTGGGCAGAGCCCATTGGAGGAACTCTGCGCAGTCGGAGTCGTTCATGGGCCATGCTACCAAGATTTGTCGGTTGAGCACGGAAAGCCAGTTGGTCATGTTGCTGGCGCATGACGTCGATAAAGCAAGGACAAGATCTTTGCAAGGACTTAGACTGGAATGATGCGTTGACGATGATGCGAAGAGTCATGGGTGAAGGGGAACGGTAGGTGAGAACTACAATGGGGTAGGTGTGGCTAAAGAAGAGGTCGTGAGTGCTGAGTGTAGAAAATAGGCTGGCAGGAAATTATGCTAGGACTGTTCGAGACTGAATTCTTTAGCAACGCTTTGTTTGTTATCACCAGAAAGGGACTGCTGGTCACGAGCAGCGAGGGCACGGGAGCGACTGCTATCGGTTGCGGGTTGATGGGGCTACCTGCCATCCGTTGATTTCACCACGAGCGGCTATGACGCATGCCGACAAACGAGTGATGGATGAAAGCCATTCTCGTTGACAAGCCCGGCGGGCCTGAGGTCCTCACGTTCGCGGAGGTTCCCGATCCAGAGCCGGGGCCGGGGCAGATTCTGATTCGTGTCCGGGCGGCTGGGATCAATCGTGCCGATCTGCTGCAACGACGCGGGCGCTATCCGTCGCCGCCCGGCGAGTCTGAGATCCTCGGGTTGGAGGTGGCCGGGGAGGTCGAAGCCCTCGGATCCGGTGTCACGGGCATGGCGCCGCGCGACCGCGTGTTCGCGCTTGTGGCGGGCGGTGGGTATGCTGACAAGGTGGTGGTGGATCATCGGCTGGCGCTGCCGATTCCAGCTTGCTGGAGCTTCATACAGGCGGCGGCGGTGCCGGAGGCCTTCCTCACGGCCCAGGAGGTGCTGTTCACGGCGGGTCGGCTTCAGGCCGGTGAGGCTGTGCTGATCCATGCGGCGGCGAGCGGTGTCGGGACGGCCGCGGTGCAGATGGCCAGACAGGCCGGGGCGAGGGTGCTCGCCACGGCCGGCACGGAACGGAAGATCAAGGCCGTGCTTGAGCTGGGTGCGGAGGCGGGATGTCTTTATAAGGAAAAAGACTTTGCGAGTTGGATTGAGGAAGTCACCCGCAAACGGGGAGTGGACCTGATCGCTGATCCGGTAGGCGCGGCCTATTGGGAGCGCAACCTCCGCTGTCTCCGGGAAGGTGGACGGCTAGTCGTCTATGGGCTGCTCGGTGGCAGGACGGTCTCCGCCGATCTCTGGGCGCTGATGAGCTGCCGTGTGACTGTTGCCGGCTTGGTCATGCGGAGCCGCGCGCCGGAAGAGAAAGCTGAGATTGTCCGGAGGTTTCGGATGCGTTGGCTGCCGTTGCTGGAGTTAGGGGTGATCCGCCCCGTCATCGATTCCGTCTTTCCCTGGGACGCCGTCGCCGAGGCCCATCGCCGTATGGAAGCGAACGCGAATGTGGGCAAGATCGTCCTCGAAGTCCCGTAGCCCATGCCTATCCATAACGCGGACATCGCTTCGGTCTTCGATGAGATCGCGGATTGGCTGGAGATCCAGGGCGCGAACGTGTTTCGCGTCCGTGCCTACCGCAACGCCGCCAGGACGCTCCGCGACCTGAGCCGGGAAGTGAGCGAAATGGTGGAAGCGAATGAGGATCTGACGGGCCTGCCGGGTATCGGCAAGGATTTGGCTGGCAAGATCCGGGAGATGGTCGCGCACGGGCCTGAGGCTGTTCTGGAGGAGTACCGGAAAGGCATCCCGAAGGGCGTGATCGAGTTGATGCATGTGCCGGGACTCGGTCCCAAGCGGGCAATGGCGTTGCATCGCGATCTCGGCATCGACTCGCTGGAGGCATTGCGGGAAGCGGCCCGCGACGGGCGTATCCGGAGGCTACCCGGATTCGGCGAGAAAACCGAGCAACACCTTCTCAAGGCATTGGAGGAAAAAGTCGGCGCGGAAACGCGATTCAAGCTGGCCATCGCCACCCAGTACGCCGAGCCGCTGGTTGCGTATTTGAAACAAGTCCCCGGGGTCAAACAGGTCATTCCCGCCGGCTCCTACCGCCGTGGGCAGGAGACAATTGGCGATCTGGACATCCTCGTGACCGCTGCTGTGGGTAGCCCGGTGATGGACCGGTTCGTGGCTTACGATGAAGTCGCCGAGGTGATGGCGCATGGGACGACGAAATCCAGCGTGCGACTGAAATGCAAGTTGCAAGTGGATGTCCGGGTTGTGGTCGAGGAAAGCTACGGGGCCGCACTCCAATACTTCACGGGGAGCAAGGCGCACAATGTCGCGCTGCGCCAACTGGGCGTGCAGCGGGGGCTCAAGATCAATGAGTACGGTGTCTTCAAGGGCGAGCAGCGTATTGCCGGCGAGACCGAAGAGTCGGTGTACGCCGCCGTGGGATTGCCGTGGATCCCGCCTGAACTGCGCGAGAATCGCGGCGAGATCGAGGCCGCGCAGGCGAAGTGCCTCCCGAAGCTGGTGACGGTGGACGATGTGCGGGGCGATTTACACGTCCACACGAACGCCAGTGATGGCCGCAATACCCTGAGGGAGATGGCGCTCGCGGCGAAGAAGCGGGGGCTCGAGTACATCGCGATCACCGATCACTCCAAGCATCTTGGCGTTGCCAAGGGTCTCGATGTCCCGCGGCTGCTGGCACACATGGAGCAGATTGACAAGTTGAACGAAGAATTGGCCGGGATCACGTTGCTCAAGGGAATCGAAGTGGACATCCTCCAGGACGGCGGCCTGGATCTGCCAGACGACGTCCTCGGCAAGCTCGATCTCGTCGTCGGCGCGGTCCACGATCATTTCGAACTCCCGCGTGAGCAGCAAACCGCACGGATCCTCCGGGCCATGGATCATCCGCACTTCACGCTCCTTGCGCACCCGAGCGGTCGGCTCATCGGCGAGCGTGCGCCCTACGATGTGGACATAGAGCGCGTGATCCGACACGCTAAGGAGCGCGGCTGTTTCCTGGAGGTGAACTGCCACCCCGAGCGGCTGGATCTCATCGACACGCACTGTCAGATGGCGAAAGCGGTGGGCGTGCTGCTGAGCATCAACACGGACGCCCACAGTGCGCTTGACTTCGACAATCTCCGCTTTGGTGTCGGCCAGGCCCGTCGCGGCTGGCTGGAGAAGAAGGACGTGCTGAACACGCGGTCGCTACGCGAGCTGAAACCGCTGCTAAAACGAACGATGGCGTGAAGCGTGAGGTGAACTATGACGCGGCTCACACCCCAAACAGTCGCGACGGAGACGCCGAAGGAACGAATGCTCCGTGTTCGGAAGATCGTGCGCATTTTGGACCGCACCTATCCCGACAGCAAACTGGCGCTGAACTTCACGACGCCGCTGGAGTTGCTGATCGCATTGATCCTTGCGGCGCAATGCACCGATGAGCGGGTCAATCAGGTCACGGCCACGCTATTTCCCCAATACAGGCGCGCCGAGGAGTGGGCCAGGATTCCGCGCGCGAGGCTTGAGGCGGAGATCCGAAGCACTGGGTTCTATCGGAACAAGGCCAAAGCCATCCAGGAGTGTTGCACCGCCCTTGTGGAGCGGTTCCAGGGCTCGGTGCCGGATCGGTTGGAGGATCTGGTCAGCCTGCCAGGGGTAGGTAGGAAAACCGCGAACATCGTGCTGGGCAACGCGTTCGGTCGGCCGGCGATCGGCGTGGACACGCACGTCGGGCGGCTGGCGCAGCGGCTCGGCCTGACGGGAGAGACCAATCCAGACAAGATCGAAGGTGATCTGAATCCCATCGTACCCGACCCGCTCAAAGTTCGGTTTTGCCACTTGCTCCAAGCTCACGGGCGGGCCGTGTGCCTGGCTCGCAAGCCGGACTGCGCCGCCTGTCCCCTCAACCGGCTCTGTCCGTTTCCTGTCCAGTCCGCGAAGACCCAGTCGGCCGGGCGGAAGTAGGCGCCCTCTGCACCGGCGTTGGGTTGCGATGCCTGGATGCGATGTGGATGCCGATTTAACCTCGACGCCGGGAAAATGGCGCTCGAACAATCGCGCGATCCGGAACTCGTGCGGTAGCCTGCAAGGGGATGAGCTATGCCGTGCTCATACCCCCCCGGGGACGATCCGCAGCTCCGCCGCCGTTTGATCGCCGCAGGTGTGAATCTCAGGCGGGTGTTCGACCGGTCTATCATCGCCCGACTTCCTCCGTCCCCTTCAGTGTGCGAAGAACCTCCGTGACAAGCACCCCCGTGAGCCGGTCTCTGTTCCTCTCGGTTACCATCACCAGTGGGCAGTCATTCCGTTGCTTGATCCACTCGATAAGCTCATTTCCTTTGAGGGCGATAGTCGCGATCACGATCTTCGACGAATCAAGAAGTGTGGTCATTTCTTCTTGTTCCAAGAGCCGCTCGAACCCGACGACATCCACCCCCTAGCTCGACACTCGGCAGGGACCACGGCGCTCGATGTGGGAAAGGACCTGTTGCCGGCCGTCGGAAGTGATGAGTCGGAATCCTTTCCGGATTCTCTGTGCGCGAATCTCCTCCGAGTAGAATCCAGCCGGCTGATAGTCCTGCAACTGGCGCGCAATGGTTCGAATCAGCGTGGTCTTCCTCACGCCCGGCCGACCAGTGATCAGGAGATGCGGCATATGCTCTCCTGGTTTCTCGCGCCCGAAAGGTGTTTGGAGCAGGTTCCGGCAGGTCCGGGTCAGTTTCTTTGGCTTAGTAGGGGAAGATTCTCTCCAGGGGTCTGCCCTTGATCAGGCCGGCTGAGAAAGACGGAAAGAACCGTGATGACGTCGCTTGCTCTCTCTTGTGGAAAGCTAGTCCAGAAGAACCGAAAGGGTGCTCGAGGTTCTCGTTTCGCATCGCCTGCTCCAAGCAGGCGGGACTTCTGGAGACTGCGAAGAGGTGTGGTGCCGAGGGACAGAATCGAACTGTCGACACCAGCCTTTTCAGGGCTGTGCTCTGCCAACTGAGCTACCTCGGCACGTAAGCGCTCTTCTGCTTGGAGGGGCTTCCTGTTTACAAGATCAGGTGTGAAAAATCAACCGGCAAATCAGAACAACGGCCGTTTTTGCACGACTTAATAATCGCTTGGCCGCCGGTCGAATTAGGCATGGTGTGGCGGAGAGGGCGGGATTTGAACCCGCGACAGAGCTTTTGGCCCTGTGACGGTTTAGCAAACCGTTGCCTTCGGCCACTCGGCCACCTCTCCGCATCGTCGTGTCGGGACGTTTGGTTGTGGTTCTTCGGTGACAGCCTGTTGCGTCGGGTTCGTTCTGTCCGAACTCGGGGCGGACGGCGGTGACTGGCGATCTTAACCCAGGAAAACAGCGACGCACAAGAGTGTTATCGTGCGGAAAGAGTCGGGGCGCAGAATGACGGATCGGTCTGCTGCTTCGATGGGCGAACAGTGTGGATTGAAGAAGGATTCTGCGAGGGCATCTGGCTGAGGAGCGATCAGGTCCGCTCTGTTCCCCATTGGAAGCCGGAGAGAATTCTGTAAAGCTGAAAAAGTCGGTTGGTTCTGAACCGTACTTTCTCGGGAACTACCGCTGTAGGCCGTCGAATGAGCCGGCTTCGCTCTCGTTCCGGGACAGTGGACAGCTTCAAGGTCGAGGGATTCACAGATTCGGAAGAGGGGATAAAGAGCCGGCTGGGGCGTGCGGAGTGGTTGAGCTCCACGTCGGCTGGGCGCACCACTCCGCTGAGCGTCATCATCTGCAGGGCTATCAACTTTTGGCGAGCCAGTTGTTTTCTTGATCTGTGTCCTCCCGTCCAAAGCATATAGATATTTCCTCCTGTTTCTTGCTTGTCTGTCAAGAGCCGTTGGCGCGGGGATGTCCTGACTCACATCCAAAGAATGCGTCCGAGATCCTCGTCTAGCGCTTTAGGCCTGTGGCAGCGGCTGCAGCGTGCGAAAAGACTTCCGGACTCCGGCGCAGGGTTGCATCGCAACACCAGTTGATATTTGTGTCCGCCGCAGAACGGGCAGGCCTTGCCGCGCAGTTCTCTGCGGATCGCGCCGATTTTGCCGATTTGTTTCTGCATCTCCCGTCCTCCCCGTCATGAAGGAGTTGACCGTTTCACAGCGATCTTGCACAAGCGGCTGAGCCGGTGATCTTCTGCGCGATGCGAAACTTGTGTGGACCATCATAGGCCGATGGTGAACACGTTGAAAATACCGTTGATGTAGGCCTGCCTGTACGAACGAAGGACCGTCCCCTACCAAGCGGGAGGGGCGATCAGGCATTCAGAGATAAAGGCGGTTAGCGGAGTGTGAGCCGTGGCGGTAGATGGATGACGATAATTGAACCTGGGTGTTGGTGCCTGGTCACTCAGGCTTTCTGAAATGTTACAAAGCGGCCTTCTTTCGACTGTGTACAGCAGTGCTCTGGATAACAGTAAGCGGATGATAAGTGCCGGGTGAAGGCACGTCTCTCCAGGAGGAAGTAGAGACGTCTTGCTGCCTTGGGTGGGCACAGCCAAAGCAGGCACCTTCACCCGTTGTCAGTAAATCAGATGGTCTCTCTCGGTACAAGATAGTAGTTGCCCTAGGAGGCAGCGGGCGAGAAGGCGGTGTTCATTCAAGAATGAACTGATAATATGATTAATGCAATAAATCCGATTGTTGTATTCGATAGTTCAAGTTTTACTTCATCGATCACCTGCTCCTCGTCACATCTTGGCGGAGGGGGTGGGATTCGAACCCACGGTCCAGTTACCCGGACTCCGGTTTTCAAGACCGGCACGTTCGGCCACTCCGTCACCCCTCCCTACTCAGCTTGCCCTAGCCGCGAGCTATCCAGATTAATCGTGGCGACCGGGTACGCTCCTTACAGAATCTGGACTCTTTGCTCGTCCTGCTTACTCGGCCCGGAGCACCACGCGATGTAGCGCGGCCCGAGCAGGCCCGCTGGTTTTTCACACAGGTTACCGGTTTTCTTCCGCTGTGATCCGCTCCACCCCCCCCATATAAGGACGCAACGCCTCGGGGATCAGTACCGAGCCATCCGGTTGCTGATAGTTTTCCAGAATCGCCACCAATGTCCGACCTACAGCCAACCCCGAACCGTTCAAAGTGTGCACAAAGTCCGTCCTGGCGTCCTTCTTGGCCTTCTGGCTGCGGAATCGGATGTTGGCCCGTCGAGCTTGGAACGCTTCGAAGTTGCTGCAGGAGGAAATTTCCCGGAAGAGTCCCTGCGAGGGCAGCCAGACTTCGAGATCGTATGTCTTGGCGGCGGAGAAGCCTAAATCTCCGGTGCAAAGGGCCATCACCCGGTAATGCAGTCCTAATCCTTGCAGCACTGCCTCGGCGTTCCGGGTTAAGCGTTCCAGTTCCTCGTACGAGGCCTCTGGCTTCGTGAAGACCACCAATTCCACTTTATTGAATTGGTGCTGTCGAATCAGGCCGCGCGTGTCCTTCCCATATGAGCCGGCTTCGCGCCGAAAACACGGCGTATACGCCGTGTAACGAAGCGGCAGGGCCTCTTCGTCCAACACTTCTTCCCGGTGAAGGTTGGTGATGGGCACCTCGGCGGTCGGGATCAAAAAGAGATCGTCGTCGCGCAGGCGAAACAAGTCATCTTCGAATTTCGGCAATTGTCCTGTCCCCATCATGGTGGCCCGATTGACTAGCAGCGGCGGCAATACCTCGAGGTATCCGTGTCGGGTCGTGTGCAAATCCAGCATGTAGGCAATGAGCGCCCGCTCAAGTTTCGCTCCCAGTCCCAAGAGCACGGCGAAGCGCGCGCCGGCGATTTTGGCGGCCCGGTTGAAATCTAGGATCCCAAGTGCCTCGCCGATCTCCCAATGCGCCTTCGGCGTGCCCGGAATGGCAGGCGGAGAGCCCCAGCGACGGACCTCGACGTTTTGCGCGGAGTCCGTTCCCACCGGCACGGACTCGTGGGGCATGTTTGGAATACGGAGGGCGAGGTCCGTCAATCGCGTTTCAACGGCTTGCAACCACGCTTCCATCTCCTTGAGGCGGTCGCCGAGGGTTTTCATCGCTGCCGTCGCGTCGTCTGCCGGTTGTTTCTCGCGCTTCAAACGGGCCACTTCGTCAGACCCTTTTCTGAGCTGGTGCCGGAGTTGTTCGACTTGGCTCAACAGGGAACGGCGCTCCTCGATCAACTTGCGCAGGTCGTCCCATGCGACATCGGCCCCGCGAAGCCCCAGTTGCGCGCGCACGCGGTCCAGGTGTTCTCTCAAGTAGCGAAGGTCGTACATGGTTCTTCCATCCCAGTGGTCGGGGCGGTGCTGGAATCTAGCACCGGGTCCGGGGTTAGTCAATTCAGGGAACAGCGAGGAGGCAGGGCTGACTCTGCAGAATGAACATCCTGGCGGGGCGGGAGGTGAGGGGCTCCGATATGGGGAACGGTGCCGGGTGCTGCTCCGTCTTTCCGTCCGCGGGCCTCCGACCGTGCGTCCATTTTCAAGAAGACAAGGCGGTTTCTGGTCCACGTTGACAAGACGGTGAGAAGGGAGTGAGCATAGGTGCTATGCGTCTGGTCTCCAATCCGCCGAATCCATTCGAGTCCGAGCATCGCGAGTTCCTGGAGCCTCCGCCGCAAGTGCGGTTGCAGGTGTTCGAGGACGCCACGCGGGAGATCCTGAGTCGTAACGACAGTCCGGACTTGCCCTTTCGCTGGAGCCTGAATCCCTATCGCGGCTGTTTTCACGCCTGCGCCTACTGTTACGCGCGGCCTACGCATGAATACTGGGGTTTTGGCGCTGGCACCGATTTCGAGTCGAAAATCATCGTCAAGCGGAACGCACCGGCGTTGTTGCGGCGGGCCTTCGACAAACCGTGGTGGAAAGGCGAGCTGATTGTCTTTTCAGGCAACACCGACTGCTACCAACCGCTGGAGGCAACCTACAGGCTCACGCGAGCCTGCCTCGAGGTCTGCGCTGAGTACCGTAATCCGGTCAGCATCATCACGAAAGGAGTCCTGGTGTTGCGTGACCTTGATGTGCTCGGCAGGTTGAACCGTGAAGCCTGGGTCCGCGTGTATCTCAGCATTCCCTTTGCCGACGATTCGGTCGCCCGAAGAGTCGAGCCGCAGGCACCTTCCAGCAGCCGGCGATTCGAGACGCTCCGGGCGTTGAGCGAGGCGGGCATTCCTACCGGGATTTCCATTTCGCCGATTATCCCGGGACTCAACGACGAGGACATTCCGGAGTTGCTGACCCGAGCCAAACAAGCCGGCGCCCGAGAAGCCATGTCGGTGATGCTCCGTTTGTCCGGCAATGTGAAACCGGTCTTTCTGGAACGCATGGCGGCGGCGTTTCCTGACCGGATCGGAACCATCATCCATAGAATCCGCGAGGTGCGGGCAGGCAAGTTGAGCGAGAGCGACTTTTTCTCGCGGCACGAGGGAAGCGGCCCCTATTGGCGGATGATTGAGCAATTGTTTGACATCAGCCGGCGGAAAGCCGGCTTTCCCAGTGATTCTGATGAGCCGGTTCCGTCCACCTTTAGGCGTCCCGGAGCCGAGCAGAGGGCGTTGTTTTGAGGAGGTGCGATGACGCACAATCCCGGCTTTCTGAAACTAGTCGAGGAGGCCAAGCGGCGCATCGTGCGGGAAGAGCATGAATTCGCCAAAGACCACGCCAGGGGCGCCACACACCTGGGCCGCGGCGTCATCGAACGCGACATTGAGACGGTGATTCCCGACAAACAGGCTGAGATCATCTTGTACTGCGGCGGAGGGTTCCGATCTGCTCTGGCCGCCGACAGTCTCCACCGCATGGGAGATGCCAATGTCGTGTCAATGGACGGGGGAATCCGAGCCTGGCGCGACGCCGGCTATCCGATGGAGCAGGGGAGCGGCGTCTGAGGTATGAACACCACGCGCCGCGAGCTGTTCAATCGGCTTTGGCTTGGGCTGAGCGTCTGGCCTACGCTCGCCCTGGCGCCGCGTTCCGTGCTGGGGAGTCTTTTGTTCGAGCCGGCCGGCGATCCAGTTCCGCCAAAATCGCTTCCGGCCAATCCCTTCACGCGCAACGGCAACGCTGTGGTGGTGATGGTGCATGGCAAGGATCCGGCCGCCATGCTGCAGGCCGGCCTGGAGTTGATCGGCGGGCTCGACGTGCTGGCCCTGGAAGGCAAGCGGGTGCTTGTCAAACCGAATGTTGTCAACGACCGGCCTCCGCCGACCACGACTAATCCGCAGGTCGTCGCAGCGGTCGTCCGGGCGGTCAAGCGGGGCGGCGCCGCTGAGGTCATCGTGGCGGACAGTTCCGGACTCATCCGGTTCCCTACGCCGCGCAATCTCGATGCCACCGGCATCCGGGCGGCTGCGGAACAAGCCGGTGCGCGAGTGCTCTCGCTGGATGAGGGGCCCTGGGTCAGGATTGAACCGGCCAACGCTCGGTCGTTGCCACGCTACTATCTGTCGAAAGCCGTCTATGACGCCGACGTATTCATCAATGTCCCCGTCGTCAAGACCCATCGATTCGCCGAGTATTCCTGTTGTCTAAAAAACTTGGTAGGGATCACCCATCCTCGGTATCGGCCTTCCCTGGCGTTCCTGTCTGGCGATTGGCATGAACGGATTGCTGAACTCAATCTGGGCGTGCATCCGCATCTCAATATCGCCGATGGCACGACGGTCATGATTGCAGGAGGACCGACCAGCGGCACGGCTGCGCCGGCCGATCTGTTGTTGCTGAGCGGGGATCGTTTGGCATTGGATGCGGTCGCTATCGCGCTGATCCGCGCGTTCGGGGCATGGCCGAAGTTGCAGGGGAAACGGATCTGGGACCAACGGCAACTCAGGCGAGGGGCTGAACTCGGGCTGGGAGTCAGCGGGCCGGATCGGGTGGAGCTGCTTGTCCGATCGACCGTGGACGACCATACGGAGTTTGATCGCCTGGCGGAGGCCGTCAGGCGCGATGTGTTCGGGTAAGCGCGCGAAAGGTCACTTGTTCTGGCGGTCGAATTCTTTGATGACCTGATCGGTGAGATCGATAGTGTCCTTGTTGTAAATGACGATTTTGACCGTCTGCTCGCTGCCTTTATCGACGACGATGGAGTAGCCGCCTTTCTCCGCTACCGTCTGGGTCGCTGCGCTGATCTTCTTCATGTACTCGTCGACCAACTCTTTCTGCTTGACTTGCAGCTCTTGATTGAACTGCTGCGCGCGTTTCTGGTAATCCTGCACCTTGTTGCGGAACTTTTCCTGTTTTTCTTTCTTCGCCGCTTCGCTCAGGGTGGCTTCCTGCTCCTTGAGCTGTTTCTCGAGGTTCCGCAGTTCCTCCTCGTCGCTGGCGAGCAACTTTTGGCGGGTGGAGACGTATTCCCGTAACCCATCCAACGCACGCTTACCGGCTTTGGATTTTTCCAGCACAGCCTGTGGATCCACCACCCCCATCTTGAAATCCGCCGCCGATGCGAAGGAGGAAGTTGTTGCCCAGAGTGCAAGGGTCAAGACGACCGTTTCGGTCGACTGTATCAGACGGTTCCGCTGAATGTTCATGTGTGTTGCTCCTCGTGACAGGAATCCATGGTAAGCTCACGCGTAAGACCACGGCAGAATAGCTGTGGCCTCCGAGCCTGTCAAGCGGCGGAGGGAACTGGGAAAAAGGAGCCGACCGGTTGGCAGTCCAGTCAAAAAGCTCCGCGTGAAGCGCAGCCACCCTTGGCACATCTGCGTCGTCGTCCGGTGACCATGAGCACCTCTTGCATCAGCAGCCGGTTTGTCCTTTCGATGTTACACTTGTGGTGTTCACCTCCATGCCTCCCTCAAGGCGGACGGCCCGCTCCCGGGTATCCTGCTTCTACTGCGGCAGCAAGCGGAGATGAATTGGCCGCTGCCAGAGGCCAAGCGGTGAACCGTACCCGGCTGTTGCGGGGAATGCGAGAGGACAGCGGTCGGCAACGCGGCGGCGGAACTGGGAAAGCGGGCTACACGAAATACCGGCTGGTGTCGAACTTGTATTCGGCGTTGTCCACCAGGCGCACGATGCTGTGCGCGTAGTCACCCGCCTCGTTTTTTTCGGTCAGATCGTATTCGGGACCGTCTTCAACCGGCTCGCCGGTGGGGTCGGCGATCACTTTCACGTAGGGCCGTTCGGCGCATTCCTTGCTCCGCGCAGGCTGCAACACGACGGCCAGTTCGTCGGTGTCGAGCATGACGAGACTGCCGATCGGCACGATTCCGACGCAGTTGACGAACAGTTTCAGGAGAGTCGGATCGAACGACGTGCCGCTTTTCGCAAACATGAGCTTGAGAACTTTGGCTGGGGTCAGCGGCTCCCGCCGGTAGACGCGGGACGACGTCATTGCGTCATAACAGTCGGCGATCATCAGGATGCGGCCGGTGAGGGATAGCTTCCAGGGCACGGTGAGCTTCGGATAGCCGGAAAAGTCGTAGTTCATGTGATGCTCGAACGCCGCTGCTGCCATGCGGCCGGGAAGACTGGTGATTCCGCGCAGCTTGGTGAGGCTAAGCACGCCTTCGATGGGATGGTTCCGCATCGCGGCCCATTCTTCTTCCGTGAACTCGCTCGGCTTGTTCAGCACCTCCATGGGAATCGTGGATTTGCCCATGTCGTGAAACAACGCCGCCAGGCCCAGATCGGCTAGTTCGACTTTCGGGTAACCCGCGCGATTGCCCAATGCGATGGAGAGGATCGCGACATTGACTGAATGGTTGTGGGTGTATTGGTCATAGCACCGTAGGGTGGTCAGACCCAGTAATGTGGATTCGTCCTGCATCATGAGATCAACGATGTTTTGAATCGCGCGCTTAGCCTGTTTAAAACTGATCGTGCCGCCCTTCTTGGCATTCTGCACCAGGTTCTCTACCGCTCCGGCCGCTTTTGCGTAGCCGTTTTTTGCAGCGGTCTTGGCTCGGCGGTGGCCCTTCGCGGCGTCTTTCTCTTCGGCAGTTGAAGGAGCCCCGCCCTTGAACCTGAAGGCGCGCGGAGCTTCTAGTTCGATGCCTTGAACGTTCAAGGCCTTCAGCTCTTTCCGAAGATCTTCGAGTGACATGGTTCTAGGATCGAGACTCACGAACAGGTGTGCGAACTCGCGAAGGTCTTTGGAATCCACACTGTTCGAGAACGAAATGGCCCCGATCTTCCACGCATTGAGGCTGTCGATGATGCCGGTGAAGACGGCCAATTGTTGGGAGTTGACTTTGAGGTGGCTTTCTCCGAGGAACAAAAAATCGTTCTGCAAGCGGAGAACAACCGGTCGATCGTGGGCCAGGGTCTTGATCAGTGTCAGCAACGCGTCCACCGGCTTGTCCAACGCCGAATTGGTGTGTCCGTGGATGCGCGAAGTCTTGATGAGGACGTTCAACTGAATGACCAGTTGCGTTCCCAACATGATTATCTGCTGATCGACGAGGTCGCCTGCTTCCGATCCCTTGGCGATCTTGCTCGTCAAAGACTTTTCGTGCGTAAGGATCGGTTGGAGATTTTCGTCGATCTGAGGGGCTTGCGAAGAGGGAGTGTTGTGATCGCTCACGGGAGCCGTCCTTCGTTTCTGGTCTTCTGATATTTGGCCGCCAAGGTCAGGGCCGTTGCACAAGCTTGCCGGACGGCCGAGCTGCCTTTCCTCTGTCCGATCTCCAGGGCGGCGAGGGCGGCGGGTGTTCCCAGTTTCCCCAGCGCCTCCGCCGCCATGATCGCGGACTCTTCCTTGTTCTTACGATTGGTCCAGGACCATTCCGTAAAGAGACTCTGCCAGTACGGCACGGCTTCGTCCCCGGCGGTTTGTCGCACCGCGCGGTAAATGGCCCGCTTCTCTGCCGGCGGCCGGTTGTGGAACTCTTCTGCGGAGAGAATTGCCGACCAGACCGCAAACGGCGTGGTGTACTGCCCGTTCATGAGCAACTTCAGCGCCGCCAGTCGCACCGATTCGTCCGCGTCGTTCAGGAACGAGACCAGTTTGGCGCCGTTTCCGCTCGGGCGGAGAATGCCGATGGTCCGCACGACCTCCTTGCGGATTTGTGCGTCGGGATACCGGGCCAGCCGTTCGACCGCGTCCGCCAGTTTGGGATTGTTCCATCGCGCGATGATGGACAGCAGATTGCGCACGTAGGGCGCTCGCTTGTCGGACAGGCTGCGCGCGACGATCTCCGGCGTGTCCTTCGCCACGACGAACAGCGCCTCGCAAATGATGGCCTGATGGCCGGGCGATTCCAGATTCGCCAGCAGCATGCACAAGGCGGGAACCGCCCTGGCGTTCAGGCGCAGCAGGAGGGGCAGGAGGCCGTCGGTGCTCGCCTGCTGGGTCTTGTTCAGGTAGAGTTCGATCAACTTGAGGCGTTCCGGCCTATTGGGCGAGTCCAGCAACGCCGCCAATTGCTGGCGGTGCTCGTCCGACAATCCGGTGCGCGTGCTCTCGGTCTGTTGAAGCAAATCCAGCACGCGATTGAGGGCGCTCCAGCGACCTTGTTTCGTCAGGGTCTCCAGGACAGAGTCGAACACGTCGAAGAGTTTGGTCAGCAGCGTCGGAGAGTGCTCTGAGGCCAAGATCACCAGGAGCATGTCCAACACATAGGTGACGCTGTCGCGCGCGGATTCGGCCTCGACCTCCTTGGCGAGGGCGACCAATTCCGCTTCAGAGACTTCGTAACCGATCAGGCCTGATTGAAGCTGCGAGGCTCCGGCTGATACGCTCGCTTCCTTTTGAGCCCGGGCGGCTTTCTCCTTGTCGATCATGTCGCGGAGGGAGGAGACCGAGGCGTTCATGGTTCCTTCGTTTTGCAAGGCGAGGACGTCGCCGGCACCGGAGAGGTTGATGATCTCTTCCGCGGTGACGAATGTGATGGTGGAAAGATTTTTCGCCCACAAGCGGGTCACGATATCATCGTCGTCGTGTTGCGACGGGTCAGTGCCACCCCACAGGGCCTCCAGGAAGAAGGTCAAATCCTCCTGTGTCAAGCCGTCGTGGAAAGTCAGTTCGCGGATGCCGTCCGCATAGAGCTTGAACGCCAGATTTTCCCTAGCGGAGTCAGTTTGATAGACTACTTCCCCCTTGAACTGCAGCTCCGACCGCTGGACGAGAAAGCTGAGCGTGGCATAGGTGCCCAGATGAGTCGTGAGGTCTTGGTAAAACTGCTGGAAGAACTTCTGCGCAACGGGGTTGTCGAAGCCGTACGTGCGAGTCGATTTCGATGTCTTATCGAGCAATTTCAGCAGTTGCTTGACGGAAGTTACCTCAGGATCGGCGGTTTCTTTGGGTGCCGCTGCGGTCACGATGTGGGGCGTGGTTTTTAGGTCGGTCATACGGGATACTCGTACCTCTAAGCATCTGGTTCGTCAAGAAAATCCCCGCTCCAGAATATGCGGCGCTGGTGTGCCGATCGGCGTTGTCGGGCCGATCGCTTCGAGGATAGAATCGAGGCGCCTCCTCAAGGGATCAACATTGATAGTAGCTGTGCGGTGTCGCGGGATGATACGCGCAGCCGGACAGGAGAAGATCGAGGCCGGCATGCCAGGTTCCGATTCCGCTCCGCTCGTCATCTGTTTCAGTGACAGCCTCACGGCCGGGTTTCAAGCTCCGACTCCGGACAATCCGACCGGCCTCGAGATGCCGTACGGCGCCTTTTTGCAGACGCGTCTCGGAACAGCCGCGCGCGTAGCGGTCAGCGGTGTCTGCGGGGAGTTGACTGGGGAAATGGTTATGCGGTTCCGCCGCGATGTGCTGGATCACCGACCGGTGGTCGTGGTGATTCTGGGAGGCACCAACGACCTCGGGTTGAACGCGCCGCCGGCTGCGATCTGCGGAATTTGGTAAAAATGTACGAATTGGCCCTCGCGGCCGACGTACAGCCGGTTTTGGTCACTGTACCGTCGCTTCGCCTCGTCGGCGGGTTCGTCGGCGCGGAGGAGGAGCGGTGGTTGGACCAACACATCGCCCGGCGTTTGATGCTAAATCGCTTGATCCACAACTATGCCGCATCCAAAGCGTCTGCCCCTCGTGGACTTGTTCACCGCCACGAGCGAGCCCGAGACTGGGCTGCTGGCCGAGCGATATTCCAATGACGGACTTCATCTGACGACGGACGGGTACCGGCTTCTGGCAACGCTGCTGTATGAGAGGGTGTTGGCGGCACGGTTTCGGCGGGTCTTGACCAATAATGGGCAGTGATGAGCCACGCGCGGCGATCCGAGGCAGAACCGCTCATGAGTGCGATCGATTGGTCGAACAGGTTGGGCGGGATACTGGTGTTGGCGGGGGCCGGCGGCTCGGCTGCAGCGGTTGCTGGGTGCTGTGGCGGGAACTGGAAAGGCTCCAGCCCGAGGCGAAGGAGTTAGATCCTTCCACGCTCGGCTTTCGCTTCTCGCTCACAGCATCCGCCACATTCGCCCATCGTTCTGAATCAGGCGATCGGCTTCGATAGGGCCCCAGCTTCCTGCCGGATATTCTGGCAGCCATTTGGTGCCATAGGTCTGCCATCCTTCGAGGATCGGTGTGATCCAAGCCCATGAGGCTTCGACCGCATCACGCCGCATAAAGAGGGAGGCGTCCCCGGCCATAACATCCAGGAGGAGCCGCTCGTAGGCCTCGGGCGACGGCGAGCCGAACGCGTCGCCGTACTTGAAGTTGAGTTCGACCGGGTGGGTTTGCGCCTTCGTGCCCGGCACCTTGGAAATCATCCGCAGGGACATGCCCTCCTCGGGCTGAATACGGAGCGCAAGCACATTCGGCGGCTGAGGGGAGGCTGGGTTCGCATTGAACAGGATCTGGGGAATGTCCTTGAACTGCACGGCCACTTCGCTGGCCCGCTTGGCCATGGCCTTGCCGGTTCGCAAGTAGAACGGCACCCCGGCCCAGCGCCAATTGTCGAGAAACAGCTTCAACGCGACATAGGTCTCGGTTGTCGAATCAGGACGGATGCCCGGCTCGCGCCGATAGCCCGGCACTTCCACGCCATTCACGATCCCGGAACTGTATTGGGCGCGCACCGTCAATTGATTGACGTCTTTGCCCGCGATCGGTCGGAGGCAACGGAGCACATCGATCCGCGCGTTGCGGACCACGTCGGCCTCGAGCGAGTACGGCGGCTCCATCGCGACCAAACACAGCAACTGCAGAAGATGGTTCTGCACCATATCGCGCAGCGCTCCGGTCTCTTCGTAATAGGTCGCGCGGGTCCCCACGCCTTCCGCCTCACTGACGGTGATCTGGACATGGTCGATGTATTTGTGATTCCAGAGCGGCTCCAGAATGCTGTTCGCGAACCGGAGTACCAAAATGTTCTGGACGGTTTCTTTGCCCAGGTAGTGGTCGATGCGAAAGATTTGGGATTCGTCGAAGACCCGTCCGATAGCGGCGTTGATCTCCTGGGCCGATTTCAGATCGCGCCCGATTGGTTTCTCCACGATGACACGACTGAACGGATACACATGGTCGGGCGGGGAGACCAGCCCGGCTTGTTGGAGGCCTTCGCAGGCGGTGGCGAATGAAGTGGGCGGCACGGCCAGGTAGAAGATGCGGTTTCCAGGAAGGTGCTGTTCTGCTTCGATCCGTTCAATGCGATTCTTGATGGCTTCATATGAAGCGGAGTCATCGATCGAGCCGGCCAGGTAAAACAGGTGCTTCTCGAAGTCGGCCCATTTCCGATCTACCAGCGGCTGCCGGGAGTATTTGACGATTCCCTCACGGGCGCTCTTCCGAAACTCTCCGTCGTTCAGATTGCGGCGACCGAGTCCGAGGACGGCGAAATTCGAAGGCAACATCCCGTCCAACGAAAGATTGTAGAGGGCCGGGATCAATTTGCGCTTGGCCAGGTCGCCGGACCCGCCAAAGATGACGAGGATGCAGGGGTCCGCCGGGTGATCTTTGATCGCGTGCGGCATGTGCGACTCCTTCGGACTGGCTCAGTCATTGTCGAACCGCATGGCCGCCAAATGCGCGGCGCAGTGCGGCCAACATCTTCTCCGCGAATGACTCCTCCTGCCGCGAGCGAAACCGCGTGAACAGCGCGGCGGTCAATGTCGGGACCGGTACCGCCTTCTCTAGCGCGTCCTCGACCATCCAGCGGCCTTCGCCCGAATCCTGCACGTAGCCCCTGAGTTGCTGCAGGTGAGGATCCTCCTCCAACACGCCGGCGGCCAGTTCCAACAACCAGGAGCGAATCACGCTGCCGTGCATCCACAGTTCGGCGATCTGCCTCAGGTCAAATTTGTATTCGCTCTTCGACAGCAGTTCGAATCCTTCGGCATAGCCTTGCATCATGCTGTACTCGATGCCGTTGTGGATCATTTTGACGTAGTGGCCGGCGCCGTGCCCGCCAACGCGAGCCCAGCCGCGTTCCGGGGCGAGGCTCTGAAAGACGGGCGCGAGCCGCTGTACCGGCGCTTCCTCGCCGCCGATCATCAAACAGTAGCCGAGCTGGAGTCCCCATATGCCGCCGCTCGTCCCGGCATCGATGTAGTGAATGCCGCGCGGTTTCAGTTCGGCAGCGCGCCGGACATCGTCGTGGAAATTGGTGTTTCCTCCGTCGACGACGATGTCGCCGGCTTGCAACTGCGCTGCCACGGCCCTGACCGTTTCCTCGGTCGGTGTACCGGATGGGACCATGATCCAAACCGCGCGCGGGGGGGACAGTTTCGCGACCAGATCGGCGAGCGAAGTGGCGCCAATGCACCCTTGGCTCTCTGCCTGGGCGATCAGTTCGGTCGCTCGGTCGTACACCACCACGCGATGCCCGTCACGCTGCAGCCGTATGACCATGTTCATGCCCATCTTGCCCAAGCCTACGAAACCGAGTTCCATAGTACGTCCTTTCTCTTCTCCGTGCTTGTTCCGAGGAACAGCCGGCCTGGAGGTCACGGAGGAGTGCTGTGAGGCCGATGTGCGCCGACAGGCAAGCGGTTCGCTACACTTCGGCAGCGATCGGGCGAATTGTAACACAACGACGGGAACGATCGTGCAGACCGCATCCGGCGCGCGGGTTTCCGCACCTGTTAGTCGATCCTGGCGGGGTGCGGGATGTCTTTGAAGAGCAGATCGGCGAGTTGCCGGCCCAGCGTTAGGCGTTCTGTCAACGTGGGAGCAACCAGAAACCGGCTCGCCAGATCGCCGATCACCGGGTCGCGAGAGGTCAAAAAGCGGACGACATCGACCGGAGCGGTCAACCAGAAACCCCGCAGTCGGAAAAACGCACTGACGAAGTCCTCGAAGAAAATCATCAGGAGATATTGGGCGGCGGCCGGCTTATCAACCGTATCTTCCGCCTTGCCCAGCCAATGCAGGCAGTCGGCCTTCAAGCGGATCTGTTCGTTGATGCCGGCGGGCGGCGGCCCCTGACGGAACCGCTGCTGCGCTTTCTCGATCAGCTTGGAGCCGATGCCTTCGTGTTCGAACAGAAGGCGGCCTTTGCGCAGCAGAGGCGGTAGGCGGGGCGAGTACGAGATTTCTTCCTCGACGGTCTGGTAACCGCGATAGCGGATATCGATCACTCGATCGGCGACCCGGACCAGTTCATGGCGATCAGTCTCGCCCTTCACCAGCACGATCAAATCGACATCGCTGTGCGGGGTGATCGCCCGCCGGGAACCCGAGCCGACTAGGATGACGGCGACCAGATCGCCGCCGCGTTTCGCGCGGACGTGGCGGAGGGCGACCGCGGTGACCTGTTCGAAACCGAGCGGTTCGGGGGATTCGGGTTGCTCAGGCGGTTCCGGGACGGCCACCAACTCGGCATTGAGTTCCTCCCGTGTCGGTAAAGGCGGGGGGGCGTCGGGGGGAGCGGGAACGGTGTCGGCGTCCATAGGTCGTGGCGGTTTCTCGTGATCGGCAAGAAGGTCAGATTCCTCGGACCTCTTTGATCCGGGCTGGCAGGGTGTCCAGCCACTGATCGAAGGGTTGGTCGGCGTCCACCACAATTTCAAGCTTGCCGTTGGGCAATGTCCTGACCGCGCCCGGGCTGGCGGGAGACAGCGAAATCTCAACCCACTCGCGGTGCAAGCCCAAACGGTCGGTCAGCTCGAGGATCCGGCTGATCTGGTGAAACGACACGACATCCGCTGGCATCGCTCGTCGCTCTCCGGCCAACGGTCCGATCACGTCAGCATTCTAAAGAGCGCCAAACCAGCCTGTCAACGATGCGGGGTCAGGACCCGAGGACGCGGGCGAAGATCTCGCCGGCGCGGTCGATGTCCTGGGGGCTTACGTCCAAATGGGTGACTGCGCGGAACGTGGTCCTGCCGACGGCGTTGATCAAGACGCCTTCGCGTTTCAGCGCCGCCACGATTTCGGGTGGTGACAGGCGATGGCCGATCACGTCGAACATGACGATGTTGGTCTCGACGTGTTCTGGGTTCAGGGTCACGGTGGGAATCTTTTGCAGGAGGTAGGCCAGACGCTTCGCGTTGGCGTGGTCGTCCTGCAGGCGGGCGATGTTGTGTTCTAAGGCATAGATGCCGGCGGCGGCCAGGATCCCGGCCTGCCGCATGGCGCCGCCGTACATGCGGCGGAAGCGGCGCAATTTGTCCAACAGCGCTGCCTCGTTGGTGAGAATCAGCGAGCCGGCCGGAGCGCCGAGCCCCTTGGAGAGGCAAATGGAAACGGTATCGAAGGGTCGCGCATAATCGGCGGCCGAGATCCCTGTGGCGACCACGGCGTTGAACAATCGCGCGCCGTCCAAGTGCATCGGAATTCCATGCCGCGCTGCGATCGCGTGAATTCGCTCAATCGTGTCGAGTGGATAGATCGACCCGCCGCCGCTGTTGTGGGTGTTTTCGACGCAGATCAATGCGGTAGGAATGGTGTGAGGATCTCTCGGTCGAATGGCGGCTTCGACCTGCTCTGGTGTCATGATGCCGCGGTTGCCGACTACCCAGTGCAGTTGCACCCCGGACAAGGCGCCAGCCGCCCCTTGTTCGTACCGCACAATGTGCGACTTGCTCTCGACGATCACTTCCTGACCCGGTTGCGTCAGAACGCGGATGGAAAGCTGATTGGCCATCGTGCCGGAAGGTACAAACAATGCCCCGGCTTTCCCCAGCAGCGAGGCGGCCATCTCTTGTAGCCGATTCACCGTGGGATCTTCGCCATACACGTCATCCCCGACCGGCGCATGGGCCATGGCCTCGCGCATCGCTGCGGACGGTTGTGTGACGGTGTCGCTTCGCAGATCGATCATACAGACTGTGATGCGTGCCACTCATGGCCATCTTCGGATGGCACCTGTTGCGTTGGGGTATGCGGCAGGTCCCCGATTTCGGTGAGGTGAGATGAATGACTCGTCAGACTCATAAAGCGATTCGCTGCCTGCTGTCGGCTATTGGCTGGTTGCTCATAGCGTCCGCGCGTCTTCGAACCGGTAGCTCTGCTTGTTCAGGACCGGGTAGATAGAGAACATCGGCGTGTTGAACGGTACAAAGGCCGATTCCCTCCCCTCGGGAAGCTGCACGTGCATGTTCACGAAATTGAAGCTGAGTCCGTCCTGCCAGGGCTTGCGGTTCGACGGCGCGTAGGCGTGGATCTTCTCAGTGGCGTAGCTTCGGGTAAGCAGGCCGGCGCCTCCTTGCAGGCCGTACTCGTGCAGATCAGGAGCGCCTTGAATCAGGAGCGACATTGCATCCGCATCGAACCAGACTTTGAAGTTGCAGACCAATTGAATGAACGGCCCGAGGGCATGGGACCCGTCGAGAAAGGCGCGCGGGAGGCCGATCTCCATGGGCACATCGCTCGGCAAGGGTCGCTCGACGACGCCCAGTTCTCGTTCTTTGACTTCCGACACGGAGACGAACAGGAGGTGGGGGTCGTCCATTGGGATATCCAGCACCTGGTCGTCATAGTAACTGCACAGCTTGCCCAATTCGTAGCGTAAGGGGAATGAATAGCCCATCTTGACGTACCAGATGCGCAGTCCCGCCTCCAGCGGATCCTCCGGCCTTCGGCTGATTTTTAGATCGAAAGGCAGCATCAAATGGACGGCGGTGGTCCGGGCCGCCATGAACGGGGCGCAGGCCCCGGCGAATTCCTTCTGCACGGCTGGATTATCCGGTTCGAACTTGCGGATCTGGCTGGTGAAGTGCTGCGCGGCCTTGGCCTCTTTGGGCAGCTTGTACTTGTTCTGGTAGTACGCCGCCGCCCGCTGCTGGGCGGTTCTCAGAAAATAGTCGGGAAGGTCGGTTTCGACGATGATGCGATGCCGATCGGCAACCGGGGCCGAGGCGCGTTGAGGCCGCATGGCCTCGTTGTAGATCTCCATCTCCACCGTCGTTTTTTGAATATCGTGCGCAATGTGTTGGGCCAGGCTGGGATCATAAAACTGCGTGCGGCGGAAAATCTGTTGGGCTTTCTGCAAGCATTCCAACTTATGCGTGTACCGTTTTGGTTCAGCGGCAAAGGCGTCGGCCGTGGCCATGTAGAGATTGAACTGCTCTTCCGGCGTGAGACCGAGTTGGTCCAGGTTCTGTTCCTTGATGAAGGTAAACGCCAGAGGGCCAAACGCTTCTTCCTTTCTGATGCATAGCGTCAGCAGGTAATTGTAGTGGGCGCGAGCTTCCTGTGGCGTCATGAACGGCCTCGTTAGTGGGAAGCATTCTACGGGAGTGGAACAGAAGGGAACAAGTCCCGGGGAAAGGGGTCGGACTGCTCCTCTCCCATCGATGACCGCATCGGACCGCACCAGAACGGTGCTTGACGTGCGCGCCGATTGCGGGTGAAAAACGGGCGGGGGGTGGGCCTCCGGCGGGCTCGGTGTCAGACTGCGTCTTTCGCGCAGCGGAATCCCGTCCCGCTGGGGCGGCTGTCAACGGCGCCCCAGTCACGGTCGCTGGCGCGAAGGCTTTTGGCTGGTTTCAGCCAGGACCCGCCCCGCATGGCTTTGACGGCGCCTCTGGAAGGACCCGGTGGATCGGACAGGGGGGCGTGCCGATAATAGTTAGGATCGTACCAGTCCGCCACCCACTCCGCCGCGTTGCCTGCCATGTCCAGCAGTCCATAAGGGCTGCTGCCCTCGGGAAAGGTGCCGACGGGCAGCGTCAGCACTTCGCCCTTTACGCCTCGCTCCTGTGAGATCTTTGCGCCCTCGCCTCTGATCCAAAAGGCATCCCACTCGGCGCCGCTAGCGAATTCGATGGTCCGTCCGGCCCAGTAGCTGGCGCTGTTGGCTTTCGCGAAATCCCACTCGTTGCCCCAGGGATAGCGGCGGCCATCGGTCCCGCGTGCGGCTTTTTCCCACTCGGCCTCCGTCGGGAGGCGTTTGCCGATCCAGCGACAGTAGGCGACGGCGTCTTCCCAACTGACGTTGACTACCGGATGTCGTTCGATTCCCGGGAGCGGTCTGTTGTGCTCCCACAATGTGGCCGACGGTTTATTGTTGGCTGGTGCGCGGTGCCCGGTGGCTTGGACGAAACGGAGGTAGGCTTCGTTGGTCACTTCGAAGCGATCGATCCAAAATGCGCTCAGGTAGACGCGCCGGAGGGGATGTTCGTCGTCGAATCCCTCGCTTCCGGCCGGACTACCCATGATGAACTCCCCGGCCGGGATCAAGACCATGCCGTCCGAAAAAGTTGGGCTGCTCATCGACGGCTGATAGCCGATGGCGAAGAACAGGCAGGTGGGAAGAATGGCGATGGTGAACCGCTTGAACCCCATCAGACCTTTTTCAACCCGCAGGCGCGCGCGACGTCGTCACGGTAGTGCAGCCAAAGCCGGAGCGATTTCTTCAGACAGGCGAGCACGGCATCTTGTCGTTTCCGTTCCGTGGCATGGGCCAGAACCATCGCATACGCATCCTGGCGATGGTCGGCTTCGACCATCTGATGCGCCCGGATGAGGTTCATCCGGTCGGGAGACAGGCCGTAGTATTTCACGAGCGGATGCTGCCGGACGATGTCCTCGATCTCGGCCGCGCTTTTGGGCTTGGACGGTTCCAAAATTTCCTGCCGGTCCTTGACGCTGCCTTCAACGAAGATCGTGAGGACGGCGGCGCCGACGACCCAGTCGCGGTGCCTCGAGACCTGATCCAGCCAGCGCCGGAAGGTGCGAGCGGCCGGCAGCAGCCTGATGCGCTGAAAGTCCCGAGCTTCGTACCCCAGTCCGTGCATCATGTCGTGAAACAGCTCCGGATGGGAACGACCGAGTGAGAGCCCACCGGTGTCTTCCTCGTAAATGTTCTCGGCCAACATTCTTCTTACGTCGAAAGGCGGGTTCCGGCCGTGGATGCGGGCGAGGAACACCGGGAAGTCCCGCACGTACACGGCATATTCTTGCTGGAAATGGATCTTGAGCTGCTCTTTGGTAAGGGTGCCTCCGCTGAAGTGGGGCCAGGCCCAGTGATGTTTGCGGTCCATGACCGCAAGCAACTGTTCGCGGAATTGAGTCATCGTGAGCGCGTTCTTCACGGTCTCCTCGTGTAGGCGTCATGCGCAGGGCAGTAGACGTGATGCACGACGCGTCACTTGGCATGTCAGGCGGTTGATGACAGAACCTTGGTGTCTCACCAGCTTGTCTTTCTTTCGTTCGGCCGTTAGAATCCGCTGCTGCATGGAGGCTGTGGTATGGAACCGATTACGCTTCAGAAAACCGACGACATCCTGAATCTGTTGGCCGAAGTCTCGCTCCGCGGCAAGGGGTTCACCAGCGAGTGCCTGCTGGACTATGTGCTGGACGAAGGGTTCACCGAACCGATCTACCTCCATGCAAGCGGCGAAGACCCCGATGCCTTCTACAAAGGTCAGCCCAACGCCTGGGCTATCTATCAGGTGCGCGAGTGGAAACGCGTGCTGACGATCTCCAGGGGACTGGGCAACGTGCGGCGTGTCCAGATCACGGAAACGCCGTAACGCCTGTGCATGGGTTTCTTGCTCGCCTTGCGTCCCACTTTCCGCCGCCAGTGTATGGGCCGACCGGGGAAAATGCAACGACTGGCCCGACTTCGGGTTGCAGCCGCGATCACTGGCTTTTAGAATATCAGTGCGCATGTTACGAACACAGACGACGCGCGGCGTGTCTAGGCGAGCGGTCATGGCGGCGATCGGTGGACTTGCGATCCTTGGAGGTGCAACGCTGTTCGGAGCCTGGCCGATGATCAATGTCGTCGAGACCGGTCAGACGCCCGAATACCCGGACCTCCAGCCGCGCCGGTATCGGGCCGATGGATCGCGCGTGTTCGACGCTGCGCTGCACGTCGTGAACCGGTTGCCGCGATGGACGCTGATCTCCTACGAACCGGAGTCGGGTGAGATCAGGGCGGAAGCGAGGACGCGGGTGTTTGGATTCGTGGACGACATTCGGATCCGCGTGGCCGGGCAGGACGGAGCGACTATGGTGTCGGTGCGCTCCGCGTCGCGTATCGGGCGCGGCGACTTCGGACAGAACGCGCGGAACATTCGGATGTTCTTCGACGAACTCGATCGCCAGATGGAGCGGGAGTCTGGGCATGAGTCAACGTTGTCGACTCACGGATGATTGAATATGGGACTGGTCAAATTGGTGGAGCCGACTGACATCGGAGAGCTGGCTTTCATCAAGAGTCTGCTGGATGGCAACGGGATCGCCTATGTGGTGCACAACGAACATGTGAACAGCCTGTATCCCGGCGTCCCGTTCCTGACCTGCTCGGTTATGGTGGACGAAGCGGAGATCCGACGGGCGGAGACGTTGTTGAGCAAGCTGACGCTGCGGGAGATCGAAGAAGGCCCTCGCCCGGCCTGAACCGGAACCGTGTCAAAACGGCCTTGCGGGAGCTGCGGCGATCCGGTCGTCGGCTTGGTCGGAATCCGCTGGTCGGAGCCTTGGTACCAACCGCCGACCAGCTTCCCTTCTTCGAAGTAGAGATAGCGGTGTTTCACCACGGCTGCGCTTTCCCAGTCCTCAAAGATCCATTCCTCCCGCCGGATGCCGTCTTTCGTGAAGCTGACGTTGATCGTGTTGGGCGAGCCCCAGGCCTGCAAAACCTGCTCGCGGGTCATTCCCACTATCACCCGATGACTCTGGATGTGCTTCTCGAACGTTGGGTCTAGCAACGGCGGCACGACCTGGGAGGCAATCAGCGCGGCCAAGAACAGGGCGAGGAACGTGTAAATCGTGGCACGGACCGGCTTGCGGCAAAGAAACGGTTTGGCCTCTGCCTGCTCTGGAGAAGCTGAACCGACCTGTTCCGCAGCCGGCGATGCCGAGGTGTCCGGATGGAAGGTCTGTTGTGAGGGAGGAACTCGCATAACCGCGGGACATGTTAACAACCGTTGTTCGGGTGAGTCAAGGAGCCGGCGCCATGTTCGTCGAAGTGGAAAGCAATCGGAATTGCGAGACGAGCGTGTTTGCTCGCTTCAAAGAAGTCGGGCCGGCCAGGCGAATCATTCAGGTCAAGGCCTATGAACGGAGCTCTCAGGGGGAATGGTGTTGGATCACCGGGTGGTCTGATGATCCGGAGCGTCCCTGCTGTCCTGCTTACGCTCAGCCTGTCGAGGACTCCGGGGCCGGGCTGACCTACTTGATCTTCGGCGGCATCTATGGGGTTAGACTGAAACCAGTCTCCTTGGATGAAGCGTGGAGCCTGGAGAGCTGCAACCAGTGGGGTGAACCCTATCTGTTCTTGGCCGACGTGCGCGATATTCGGTTCGAGGGCGGGTGATCTTCAGTCCGCGTACTTCGGAACGGGGATCTTCTTGACGGGTTTCGGCGGCGGAGCCTGCTGCGCGAATTCCTTCGAGAACGGATTCAAGATCGGCTCGTGCGTCAGGCGCTGGCGCTGTCTGACCAGTTGCAGGCTCTGCGCACTGATCTCCATGCGGTCCACAAGTGCCTGCGTCGTCAGCGGATCCGGCAAGCCCTGCAATGAGAACATCTGAAACGCGAGGGTCCAATCCATGCTCTCCTTGGCTTGCTCGCGAACAATGAATCGCGCTTGCGGGGAAGGCTCGCCTTTGAATAGCAGAAGCCAGATATTGGAGCGAAAAGCTGGCGTGTTGGGATCTTCGGACGGTTTGAACTCGGGAACTAACTCGGGCACCTTCGCGATAGGAACCGGCGGCGAAAACTCGATGTCCACCAGGCGCACGTACAGGGTCGGGAAGTCGCTCTGGTCCCTGGGGTCCTGGATGTAGCTGAATGAGTAGCGGACATTCACGCCGTCGCGCTTGTAGGTGTAGACATCTTCGCCGTTCTGCGGCGAGACCAGCCCTTTAAAATACTTATCCCAGTCCGCCAGCGAATAATAGTTGAAGACGCGCAGAGCCGCTTTGCGGTCTCGCACGGCCTGGGGAGGACCGAGTTTGTCACGCAACTCGGTTTGCGTCAGCCCGAGGAAGCCGTCTTCGAAATAGGGCGAGGCGGTTGCAAGAATCGGCGCGGAGAGGGCGAAGAGAAAGAACAAAAAAGTCAGAGAAGCGAGGCGCTGTACCATACGCAGGAACAACGTATGTCTCCTAAACAATATCGTACTGAGCGGATCGGGTGATGTCAAGGCAACTTCAGGACGGCACCTGGCTGGCGTCGGCCGTGCCATTCGGAGGCCAACCTCCCCCCAGCGCCCGATACAGTTGGACGATCGAGACCAGATGAAGCCGGTGCGATGAGATCAACGCCAGCTCCGCCTCGAAAAGATTGCGCTGCGCAATCAGGACATCGAGATAGTTCGCCACGCCGCCCTTGTAGCGGAGATTGGCCAGGTTCAGGGCTGACCTAAGCGCAGCCACTTGCTGGGCCTGTGCTTCCCGCTGTTCACGAGCCGTCTTCACGGCCACCAACGCGTCTTCCACCTCGCGAAAGGCGACGAGGATCCGCTGCTCATACTGTGCGAGAGCCTGGCGGGCCTGCGCTTCGACGGCTTCCTGTTGGAACCCGAGAGCCTGGGCGTTGATCAACGGCGCGGTCAGACCGGCGCCGGCCTCGAAGAACTGACCGCCGGCGCGCCCGCCACCCTTGACCAAGTTCGTCAGGGCTGGGTTGGCGATGCCGAAGATCGATGTCAAGCTGATCTTTGGAAAGCGATCCGCTTTGGCGGCGCCGATCCGCGCCGTCACGGCATGCAATTCCTGTTCAGCCTGTACGATATCGGGGCGGCGCTGCAACAGTTCGGACGGAAGACCTGGCGGCACATCCGGCGGCATCACCTGTTCTGTCAGGGACAAGCCGCGCTTGATTGGCTGCGGGTTCTGGCCCAGCAGCACGCTCAGCTCGTTCTCCTTTTGGACCACCTGCCGTTCCAGTTCCGCTGTCCGCGCGGCCGCATTGGCCCGCTCCGCTTCGAATTGATCCGCGTCCAACTTGGAGATGACCCCTTGCCGCAAACGAGCCTGCGCGATGCGCACCGACTCTTCCCAGGACTTGAGCGTTCGCCTCGCGATGTCGAGCTGCATATCGAACTGGAGCAGGTCGAAATAGGCTTGAGCGACGCTGCTGACCAGATCCAGGATGACGGCGCGCCGGTTTTCTTCGCGCGCCAGCAGATCGGAAAGGCCGGCCTCGGTCGCCCGGCGGATGCGTCCCCAGATGTCCACTTCCCAACTGAGATTGGCCTGCAGGTAGTAGGCAAAAGGGTTGGGGAACCCGGGGAACGTAAAGGTGGTCTGGCGGCCAAAGACTGGGGCGTTGGCGGAACCGTTGATCTGCGGGGCAAAGTCCGTCCGCGCGATCATCAGCCGCGCCTGATACTCGTCGATCGTGGCCAGGACGCGCTTGAGATCCTTGTTCTCGTTGAGAGCCGTGCGGATGAGCCGCTGGAGTTGCTGGTCCCGCAGCAGGTCCCACCAGGGCAGATTGGCGAGCGACTCTGGTCCCGACTCGGGGGCCATGCGGAATGTTTCGGGCATTGGGATTGACGGCCGCTGGTAGTCAGGCCCCAGTGCGCACCCGGCGAAGAGTGTGAACCAGAACAGTGACAAGAAGAAACGACACTGCGATGGCCGCCGCATCATCAGACTTCCTCCCGTGCTCCAACCGGCTCGGGTTCCTCGACCGAGTCAACGGTCCCGGGCGGATGAGTTGACTCAGCCGGCCGACCGGGAATCATCTTTCTGACCATCACGTAGAACAGTGGAACGAAGAAGGGTGCGAGGAACGTCGCCGCCAGCATCCCGCCGAGGACGCCCGTGCCGATAGACTGTCGGCTTGCTGCACCGGCGCCCGTTGCAAAGACCAGGGGAATTACGCCCCCGATGAACGCCATAGAGGTCATCACGATGGGGCGGAACCGGAGCCGGGCTGCTTCCAGGGCGGCGCGCATCAATGGCTGTCCGTGCCAGTACCGATGATTGGCGAATTCGACGATCAGGATCGCGTTCTTGGCGGCCAGACCGATCAAGGTCACCAGGCCGATCTGGACATAGATGTCGTTGGTCATGCCGCGGACCCAGACCGCGCCGAGTGCCCCGACCACCCCGAACGGCACTACGAGGATCACCGCCAGCGGTACGGCCCAACTCTCGAACTGGGCTGCGAGCACCAGGAACACCATGAGCAGGCCGAAGCCGAACGCCAAGACCGATTTGCGGCCGGCTCTGGCCTCCTGGTACGAGATGCCGCTCCAGTCGAGCGCATAGCCCTGAGGAATGAGAACTTCTTGGGCGACACGCTCGAGCGCTGCCAGGGCTTGTCCGGAACTGTAGCCTGGGGCGGCGGCACCCAGCACGAGCGCCGTGTTATACCCGTTGAAGTGGGTGACAGGATCCGGTCCGCTGTGAAACGTCGTCGTGACCACAGTGTCGAGCGGAACCATGCGAATCCCCTCGGATCCCGCCGCGCGCACATAAATTTTGCTGATGTCCTCGGGCCTGGACCGATATTGCGGGTCGGTGTCGGTCAACACGCGGTACACGCGACCGAACTTGATGAAGTCGTTCACGTAATAGTTCCCCCAGAACGCTTGGAGCGTATCGAAGACCTCCGAGATCGGCACGCCGAGGGCCTTGGCCCGTTCTCGATTGATCTCGGCATGCAGCCTCGGCGATGTCACGCGGAAGCTCGTCCCAATCGTGCCGATGGCAGGATCCTGCCGGGCCTTGGCGATGAACTGTTGCGCGACCGCTTCGAATTTCCGGAAGTCGCCGCCGCTGGGGTCCTGGATCTGTGCTGAAAACCCGCCGGTTGCGCCGAGGCCACGGATCGATGGAGCGTTGAACGCTAGGATCAGCGCCTCGGGAATCTGTGCGAACTGGCCGAAAGCTCGTCCGATCAGCGTCTGGACGTGTCCTTCGCGTCCCGGGCGCGTATCCCAGTGGTTCAGCGGAGTGAAGATCGTCGCCGTGTTCCCGCCCCGCGTGCCGAACACGAAGTTCTGCCCGATCAGGGCGTCGGTGCTGTGGATGGCCGGAATCGAAAGATAGAACCGCTCGAGTTTGCCGACCACCTCGCGCGTGCGCTGTTTGGATGCGCCGTCCGGAAGCTGGATGATCGTGATGAAGTAGCCTTGATCCTCATCAGGCAGGAATCCCTGCGGCAGCCTCAGGATCAAGCCGAGAGAAGCAACGATCAGCACCCCGAACACAGCGAAAGCCAACCCCACCCGGCTGAGCACCTGGCCCACGCCTCCCAAGTACCGCTCCCGAGCCCAATCAAAGACGCGATTGAACGCGGCGAAGAAGCGGTTGGGAGAGTCCTGCTGTCCCGGCTTGAACAACACGGCCGCCAGCGCGGGACTGAGCGTCAGCGCCACCAAGCCGGAAATGATCACGGATACGGCGATCGTGATGGCGAATTGCTTGTACAACTCCCCGGTGATACCGCCCAGAAAGCCGACCGGCACGAAGACGGCGCAGAGAACCAGCACGATCGCGATGACCGGCGCCGTCACTTCGGCCATCGCCCGCTTCGCTGCTTCTTTAGAGGAGCAGCGCTCCTCGCGCATGTGCCGCGCCACGTTTTCTACGACCACGATCGCGTCGTCCACGACGATACCGATTGCGAGCACCAGGCCAAACAGCGTGACCGTGTTGATCGAAAAGCCGAGCGCCGCCATGCCGGCGAAAGCGCCGATCAGGGAAACCGGGACAGCGACGGCCGGGATGATGGTGGCTCGCCACGACTGCAGGAACAGATACACGACGAGGATGACTAGCACCAAGGCCTCGAACAATGTCTTGACGACCTCCTTGATCGAGACGTCGACGAATTTCGTCGTGTCGTAGGGAATGTCGTAGTGCACCCCGGCTGGGAACATCTTGCTCAATTCGGCCATTTTGGTGCGAATCCGCTGCGCTGTCTCGAGTGCGTTTGCGCCGGGCGCCAGGAAGGTGATCAGGAACGTGGTCGGCCGGCCCTTAAACCGGCCTTCCAGATCGTAGGATTGTGGCCCCAGTTGCACCCGCGCGATATCCTTCAAGCGCACCGTCGAACCGTCCGGCAGAGCGCGAACGATCAGCTGTTCGAACTCCGAAACTTCGCTCAGCCGTCCGCGGGTGATCACTGGAATCGTCAGCTCGGTTCCGGGAGCCGCCGGTTCGCGACCCACCATGCCGGCGGGGAAGTCCCGGTTTTGCTCTCGGATCGTATTAATCACGTCGCTGGGCGTGAGGCTGAGCTGGGCCATGCGGACCGGATCCATGATGATCCGCATACTGTAGTCCTGCCCGCCGAAGACAAAGGCGTCGCCGACCCCCTTCAGCCGCTTCACGTCGTCCAGAATGCGGAGAATCGCGAAGTTCGACAGGAAGAACTGATCGTAGCGGGGATCCTCCGACTCGATCGTGATGACCAGGAGCAGATCCGGCGATGTTTTCTTGATCGAGATCCCTCGGCGGATCACCTCCTGCGGAATCTGCGGCTCGGCCAGATTCACCCGGTTCTGGGTTTGGACCTGCGCGATGTCCACGTCCGTTCCGATCTCGAACGAGAGCTTGATCGTGACATGCCCGTCGTTCGTGCTTGTGGAATCGTAGTAGAGCAGGTTGTCGATGCCCGGAAGCTGCAGCTCGATCGGGCGGGCCACGGCCTCCGCCGCGACCTCCGCGCTCGCGCCCGGATAGTCGGCATCGATCTGAACGACCGGCGGAGCGATGTTCGGGAACTGTGCGATGGGGAGGTTGAACATCGCGACCAACCCCACCACCACGATGATCATGGAGACGACGGCCGAAAAGATCGGCCGGTCGATGAAAAAGTTCACGCTCACGTCGACCGCTCCTTGCCGCCTTCAGGCTTTCCTGGCACTTCACCGGGAGTGGATGGAGCCACCCCGTTTTCACGTACCGGGATCGGCCGGACCTGCTCGCCCGGTGTGATCCGGTGAATCCCATCCACGATGATCCGCTCGCCGGGCTTAAGGCCCTCTTCGATCAGCCATTGGTTGCCCTGCCAACTGGCGGCCTTGACTTCGCGAGGCTGAGCGATGTTGCCCTCGCCGACGACGAACACCACCGAGCCGGTCGGTCCCTGCTGGACTGCGCGCTGGGGCACCAAGACCGCGTCAGTCTTCACAGCACCCAGAAAACGGACTGTGACGAATTGCCCAGGTAGCAACATCCGGTCGGGATTGGGGAAGACGACGCGGACCGGGCGGGATCCTGTTTCGGTCTTCAGGGCCGGGTCCAACAGATCCAGCGCACCCTCATGCGGATAGACGGAGCCGTCCAGGAAGATGAGCGTGGCGCGCAATTGGCGAAGTCCCGGATCTTTGATCCGTTTCGCCTCGATGTCGCGGCGCCGCTTCAGCAAAAAACTCTCCGGCGCGTTGACGATCACGTACATGGGATCCACCTGATGGATGATCGTGAGCAAGTCGGTCTGGGCGGAGATCAAGCGTCCTTCGTAGACTCTGGTCCGCTCGATCAGCCCGTCGATCGGTGCCACGATGAGCGTGTTGTCGAGATCGAACTTCGCCTTCACCAAATCGCCTCGAGCTGCTTCTAAGGCCGCCTTGGCCGCCAATTCTTCGGCCACTGCATCATCGACGTCTTTCTGGCTCACAGCCTGCTCCGCCAGCAACGGTTTGACCCGGGCAAGGTTCTGCTTGGCCTGCACCAACCGCGCTTCGGCCTGTGCGACTTTTGCTTTGGCGCTGAGCACCGCCGCCTGGAACGGCACGGGATCGATCTGATACAGGCGATCGCCTTTCTTGACGTCGTGCCCTTCCTGGAAGAAGCGCGCTTTCAGGATGCCGGTCACTTGCGAGCGGATTTCGACAGGTCGGGAAGACTCGGCTTGGCCGATGAATTCTGGTTCGTCCGGTATGGTCTGCGTCGAGACCGTAACGACCTGGACCTCCGGAATCGGACGAGGTGGCGTCGAAGCCGCGTTTTCCTTGCATCCGTGGAGGCCTGCGGCGGCCATTCCCGCCAAAACGACGGCGGCCAAGTTGAGCGATCCGGTTGGGGAAGTCATGGCGCGATCTCCTCTGTCTCCAGACCCATCGGTGAACGAGTCCGACGGTTCGTCCGTAAGCCCGGTGATTCTACCGATTTCACTGCCGGCCCAACAAGGTGGAGCGCCAACAGGATCACCAGGAGGAAGGGAGGAAGGGAAAAACGACGGTCATGGACACGATCGACCACGACATGGATCACTCCCGCTCTTACGTGTTTCGCGCGGACCTTTCAGACGGGCGCCAGCAATGTCCCGCCTGCGTGATCTCTTCCACAATGCACCGGGTCAGACAGCCCGTCGCCCGCAACGTGATCCCGTGCTGCCACAGCTCAAGAAGAAGCGCCTTTCCGTTCTCGTCGATGAACGTGACGTCATTGAGATCGACCGAGACCTGGCCCTCGCGCGAGGCGCCGATCTGCCCCCAACACCGTTTCAGTTCTTCGACCCACGGACCTGCCAACCGGCCGGCCAGCTCTAGGGTCGTCCCTGCGGCATCGTGATGGACGGACACTTTCAGCATCGTGTGCGCTCTCGTTCCGATATTCTTCGCCGGATGGGGATCGGCTCCGACCTCGACGGTCGGCGAACTCGTTCAACAACCGGCAAGAGAGGCAACAAAACAACGGGCAACAAGTGCGATATGAACACCGCCATCCACGACATGGTCTCTGTGCCTTTCCAATTGATCGTTCGACGCCGATTGGGGGTAGCCGTTTGCCGCATCACTCGGCTGTGGAGGAGTTGCGATTCCACCGAGCGGTCGAGGACGGCCCGCGAATCGACGTTCAGACTGCGATCCAGTTTCGCGCCCACCGCCCGGGCGACGATGATGATCCGCTGATTGACCTTCTCTTGAAACGGGCCCTCTGCCGGCGTGTTATCGCGAAACGCCTGCCTGGTCAGTGAGACGATCAGGCGACCCATGGCCCATTGGGAAGTCTGTGGCAACATCTTGCTTGGATCAGTCCGATACACGCCTGGAGATATACGGTTCACCGAGCCCGTGGCGCTGGTGAACAGCCGGGGTGCCGCTGTCTGAGCAGCGCATCCGCGACGATGGCCTGGCCCACGATCGGCTGGACCCAGCGCAAGGCGATTTGAAAATCCGAGGAATCGCTCGCTCCGCAGACGGCCAGGCTCGTTCCGACGCCATAAAGCTGGGCCTCCGGTCCAGGGTGTGCTCCATCGTCTTCTGTGCTTTCGCCCTGTACCCTGAGCAATCATTGTTCCATAGCCTCTCGCTTGTCGAGATCACCATTGCAGCCTATTAGAAGAAGGGAATTCACATGGCTATGGCAAGGAGCGGTGAGGAAGGCAGAGAAGTGACGACAGTAGCTTCGCCGATATCTCGGCGGATGCCGAAATATCGGCAGGGGCGACCATGCAGAGCCGACCTTTTGATTTCAGGCTTCTACGAAGTCAATGAAGGTGATCGCCCGTCATTGCCTTCGCGATCTTGTCTGCAAGATGAAACGAACGTTTGTTACAGGATAGTGCTGCTGGTCCTGTGCGTGAGTCAGCCAGGATTGGCCGAAGATTCCTTCCTTTTCGAAATGTGGTTCCATTCCTCACCCCGACCGGATTGATGCGTTTGTCCAGCAGCACAAAGCACATTACACGGATGACTATTCCGATGTTCACAGGAAGTGCAGCGTCTCCTCCAAGAGGAGAAAGCAGGAAAAGGGGTCGGGAATCTTTGTTGGTTCGCTCACGTAGCTCCAAAACACGGCTGTCTTCAACCGTTCGCGAATGAGCGCCTGATATGGTCTCCCTCGCTTGCCGATTGTCTTCCGCAGCAGGTTCACAGGATGCGGCGAGTGGCTGGTGGCCGATGGTAACGGGTGATCTGCCCAGGCCAGGGCTGAGACCAACGTCAGGCCGACTGCGCCCTCCGAATCGACAATGCGCGCGGCAGCCGCGTTGACACCCGGTTCCAGCGCCAGGGAGATGGGGGTCTGTCTCTCCTTGAACAGACCGGCGGATGTCAGTGCGAGCGCACCGTGGTACAGGGCACGACCGACTTCTCCTGCGCAAGAAGGCGTTGGATGACCGGAATACAGGCCAGATTGTTGGGGAGGTGATCAAGCGCCCGTCCACCGGGGATCACAAGGGCCGTATGGTCCCCAGGATCGGCGTCGGCAAGCGCCGAGTTGTCATCCCAACTGTGCCTCGGCTGCTCGATGAACCTGTCGTTGCCCGGCGTGGTGCGATACGGCGCCTGTCGGTTACAGTGTTTTCATATCAATGACGAAGCGATACCGCACATCGCCTTTGATGGTCCGTTCGTAGGCTTCGTTGACTTGCTGAATAGGAATCACCTCGACATCCGACCCGATGTTCTGTCGGGCGCAGTAGTCGAGCATCTCTTGCGTCTCGCGTATGCCGCCGATGACCGACCCTGCCACCGTTCTTCGTTTGAGGATGAGGGAAAATGCCTGGATCGCCATCGGCTTGGGCGGAGCACCGACTAGCGCCAGCACCCCGTCCCTGCGCAGGAGATTCAGGTAGGCATTGATATCATGGGGTGCGGAGACGGTGTCCAGAATGAAATCAAACCGATTAGCCAGGGCATCGAGATTCTTTGGGTCGAGCGAAACGACGAAGTCCTGTGCGCCGAGGCGGCGTGCATCCTGTTCCTTTATCTTGGACGTGCTGAAGACCGCGACCTCCGCGCCCATCGAGGCGGCCAGCTTCACCGCCATGTGGCCCAATCCGCCTAACCCGACCACGGCGATCCGCTGTCCGGACCCGACCTTAAAGTGTTTGAGCGGCGAGTAGGTAGTGATGCCGGCGCAGAGGAGAGGGGCGACGTTCGGCAGCGGCAGGTTCGTAGGGATCTTGAGCGTGTAGTTCTCATCCACCACGATCTGCGTCGAGTAGCCGCCGTATGTCGGAGTTTTCCCGTCTTTCTCGGTGCCATTGTAGGTCCAGGTAATGTGGCCTTCGCAGTACTGCTCCAAGCCGGCTCGGCAGCTTTCGCACGTGCGACAAGAATCCACGAAACAGCCGACGCCGGCAAGGTCGCCAACTGTGAATCGTTTCACTTCGGGGCCGACCCGTGTCACCCTCCCGACGATTTCATGGCCGGGAACCATGGGGAAGATCGCGCCACCCCACTCATCCCGCGCCTGATGGATGTCGGAATGGCAGATGCCGCAGTAGAGAATCTCGATCAGTACATCGCGCGGGCCAGGGTCGCGCCGTTCAAAGTCGAAGGGTTCGAGCGGAGCAGTGGGGCCTTTGGCTGCATAGCCGCGTGTAGGGAGCATGGGCAAGCCTCCTTTGTTCAAACTCTCGGCTTTTCTTTCACTGACATGGTGACGAATGTTTCTCCACGGAGTTCAAGCAAGGTCTGCTCGATCCCTTCTTGCGTGTTCATGACGAACGGACTGTACCGCGCACCGAGCTCGCGCAGGGGGTCCGTACACCGGCAACAGGCGGGCTGGGCGTTCACCGGTGCGGACTCTTACGTCGTCTCCGTCGCCCGGCACGACAAGCCTGGGCGCGACTCCCAGGTGCCGCCTTCCCGTGCCTTGCCGGTCGATTGTGCCTCACCCTCGGACAGATACGCAAATGCTGTGTCTTCCCGTTCGATCGGCTGGCGGCATTTCCTCGCGCATGCTGCCGCGTTCGGCCGTCAGCCACCGCACAAGGACCCTAGCCCGTATTCATTTCATGAATGCTTCGGTCGATGGGGACAGACACCGCGCAAGGATGCGAAGAGCCAAAGAGCGGACACAGTGCCCCAATGTCAAAATCACGGAGGGCGGGAAATCCCTAACTTCTGCATTTTCGATTGGAGAGTGGTCCGTTTCATGCCGAGTTTGGCGGCGGCGCCGGAAGGACCGCCGATTACCCAGTTGGCTTCGCGAAGCGCACGCAGGATGTGCTCGCGTTCGGCGGCTTCGAGGGTGACGAGAGATCGGGTCTCGTCCTTCCGCTCCGTTCCCGCCGGCGGGTGTTTCAATTCCGTGACGGGCACATACAGCTCCGGGCCTTCCGAGAGAATGACCGCTCGTTCGATCAGATTCTCCAGTTCGCGGACGTTGCCCGGCCAGTGGTACCGGGTGAGCGCTTCCATGGTCTCAGTGGGAACGGTCTCGATCCGCTTGTTCATTCGCCGCGCGAACTTCTGCGTGAAGTATTGCACGAGGAGGGGAATGTCTTCGCGCCGCTCGCGCAGCGCCGGCACCGTGAGCGGAAACACGTTGAGCCGGTAGTACAAGTCGCTCCGAAACTGCTTGTCGGCCACCATCTGGTCCAAGTCCCGGTTGGTCGCGGCGACCAGGCGGACGTTGACCTTGATGGTCTTGTTGCTCCCGAGCCGTTCAAATTCCCGCTCCTGGAGGACGCGCAACAACTTGGACTGCAACTCCAGGGGCACGTCGCCGACCTCGTCGAGAAACAACGTCCCGCCGTCGGCTAGCTCGAATCGACCGATCTTCTGGGTGATGGCGCCGGTAAAGGCGCCCTTTTCGTGGCCGAACAGCTCGCTTTCCAACAGACCGGACGGGATGGCCGCGCAGTTCATCTTCACGAAGGTTCGGTTGCGCCGTCTGCTCAGACTGTGAATGGCGCGGGCCAGCAACTCCTTGCCGGTTCCGGTTTCGCCGAAAATCAATACCGTGGAGTCCGTCGGCGCCACGATCTCGACCTGCCTCAGCACCTTCTTCAGGACGGCGCTGTCTCCGACGATCTCCTCGAAATTGTGCTCGGTTCGGATCTCGTCTTCGAGGTAGAGCTTTTCTTTCGCTAACTTGTCCTTGAGTTTCTGCACCTCCTCGTGCGTGAGCGCATTGTCGACCGCGATGGCGATCTGGCTGGCGGCCTGGCCAAGCAATTCGACATCCTCCAGCGTGAATGGCTCGTCCCGGAGCCGCGCCACGTTCAGCGTGCCGAGCTTCCGCTTGCCTGAAAGCAACGGGAGACAGCAGGCGGTCTTGAGCCCCTCGGCGGCGGCGCGCTGGCCGAAATCCGATGGGCATCGGCCTATTTCACCCGGCGCGATCACAAACGGCTGGCCGACGCAGAACGCCTCGCCGGCCGGTGTGTCAAGGGTGGTGCGTAAGCCCTCGGTGATAAATCCCTTCCCGGCCGGGAAATCCAGCGCGTACACGACGAACCCGTTCCGTTCGGGCTCGTAGAGGGCGAGACTGGTGTAGTCGTGGGGAATGGCCTTGCGGAGGCACGTTGCGATGGCTCCAAACAGGTCCTTCAAGGCCAGATGGGATACGACCGTGTTGTTGATCTCGAGCAGCAGTCTGAGACGGTCCCGTTCGCGGGTGAGTTGCTGCTGCGCGGTCTGCGCGCGCTCGTAGTTCAGCACGTTGTCCACGGCGACGGCCACTTGCTTGGCGACTTGCTGGAGGAAGTCGATCTCCTCCTCGCCGAACGCGCAGGGGGTCAGACTGCCGAATCCCATCGCGCCGAGTCGCCGCAAGGCCGTAGTCAGCGGGACCATGACGAACGATGCGACGCCCATTTGAAGCAGGAGGGCGGTGGCCTTCGGAAAGCGCTTTTCTTCCTGCGTGCACGGGACGACCAACGGTTGCTGATGGGTCCACACCCAGCCACCGGCAGATTCCTCGACCGGCAGTTCCATGCCGAGCGCGATGCGCTTGGCCTCTTCCGTCGCCTCCAACACGTGGACGCGCATCACATGGCGATTAGAGTCGTGGAGGATGAGACCGATGAATTCGAACGAGACGACTGAGGGCAGGCGTTTCGCCAGGTCGTGGAACAAGACGCTGAGGTCCCGGTGCGCGGCGATGGCTTCAGACACTCCCAGGAGGGCGCAGTACCGCGATATGGACGTCTCGGCGCGGGATGGGTTGGGGTTCTGGTCTCTCATGGCGTCGCCGGTTTCATGGACTAAGTCGCTCATCGCGAGCAGCCAACAGTGCTTGCAGGGATGATGCGTATCGACGTGCCGCAAGCAAGGTATGGGCATCATAGGGCGATCCTGTAGCCGGGTGCAAGTTGCCGCTTCAGGCGGGCGACTTGCCCGTCCGGAGCCCTTCCTCGTATCATAGCGCACGTTAGCGCGTGCATCAGCCGGAGAAGGCGTCGGGAGGCCGGTCAGAGAGCGGTCAGTCATGGAACTGGAGCGGATTCTTCGGGAGCGAATCGTCATCCTCGACGGCGCGATGGGGACCATGATTCAAGCCTACAAGTTGGACGAGGCCGCGTTCCGTGGGGAGCAGTTTGCCCGGCACCCGTCCGACCTCAAGGGGTGCAACGACCTCCTGTGCATCACCCAGCCCGAGCTGGTCGAGGCGATCCATGTCCAGTACCTGGAAGCCGGCGCGGACATCATCGAGACGAATACGTTCAACTCGACCTCCATCTCGATGGCCGACTACGGGTTGGAGCCTTTTGTGTACGACCTCAACCTGGCTGGAGCCCGAGTAGCCCGCCGGGCCATCGAGGCCGTGACGGCCAAAGATCCCTCGCGTCCGCGCTTCGTCGCCGGCGCTATTGGACCGACCAATCGTACCGCCTCCATGTCTCCGGATGTGAACAATCCAGCATTCCGCTCGGTCTCGTTCGACCAGTTGGTGGAGGCTTATACGGAGCAGGTCCGCGGCCTGTTGGACGGCGGCGTGGACGTGCTGCTGGTCGAAACCGTGTTCGACACCCTCAATTGCAAAGCGGCGCTGTTTGCCATCGACAGGCACTTCGAACGGATCGGCCGCCGCGTGCCGGTGATGGTGTCGGTCACCATCACGGACCGGAGCGGCAGAACTCTCTCCGGCCAGACGGTGGAGGCGTTTTGGAACAGCGTGTCCCATATGCCGTTGCTGAGCGTCGGGATCAACTGCGCGCTTGGCGCCAAACAGATGCGGCCCTATATCGAAGAACTGGCGGCCATCTCCCCGGTGTTCATCAGTTGCTATCCAAACGCGGGATTGCCGAACGCCTTCGGCGGGTTCGACGAAACACCGGAACGCATGTCGTCGGACCTGAAGGAGTTCGCTTCCGAGGGATGGCTCAACATCGTAGGGGGGTGCTGCGGCACGACGCCCGCACACATCCGGGCGATCGCCGAGGCGGTGAAGCCGTTTGCGCCACGGGTTCGACCAAGCGTCGAGCCGTACACACGTCTAAGCGGTCTCGAGGCGCTGACCATTCGTCCAGAGACCAATTTCGTCAACATCGGCGAGCGGACGAACGTCACCGGGTCGCCGGCCTTCGCCAGACTTATCCTAGCCGGTGACTACGAATCAGCCCTCTCAGTGGCCCGGCAACAGGTCGAGGGCGGCGCGCAGATGCTCGACGTGAACATGGACGAGGGGCTGCTGGATTCCAAGGCCGCGATGGAAAAATTTCTCCATCTGCTCGCCTCCGAGCCAGACATCGCCCGGGTGCCGATTATGATCGACAGCTCCAATTGGGAGGTGATCGAGGCTGGGCTGAAGTGCATCCAGGGCAAGGGCGTGGTGAACTCCATCAGCCTGAAAGAAGGCGAGGCCAAGTTCATCGAACAGGCCCGTCTCATCCGCCGATATGGCGCCGCGACGATCGTCATGGCCTTCGACGAGCGGGGGCAGGCCGACACCTTCGAGCGCAAGATCGAGATCTGCGCCCGCGCCTATAAGATTCTCACCGAACAGGTCGGCTTTCCGCCACAGGACATCATTTTCGACCCGAATATCCTGACCGTCGCCACCGGGATCGACGAACACAACAACTACGCGGTCGATTTCATCGAGGCCACCCGGTGGATCAAGAGGAATCTGCCGCTCGCCAAAGTGAGCGGCGGGATCAGCAACATCTCGTTCTCGTTCCGGGGGAACCAGGTCGTCCGCGAGGCCATGCACGCGGCGTTTCTCTACCATGCGATCCGCGCCGGTCTGGATATGGGAATCGTGAACGCCGGCCAGTTGGCCGTCTATGAGGAAATTCCGAAAGACCTGCTGGGACTCGTCGAAGATGTGCTGCTCAATCGGCGGCCGGACGCGACCGAACGGCTGGTGGCCTTCGCTGAGACCGTCAAGCAGAGGGGCAAAGCCGCCGTGCGGGACGACGAGTGGCGGCGCGGCACGGTAGAAGAGCGGCTGTCGCACGCACTGGTCAAGGGCATTGCGGACTACATCGAGACGGATGTCGAGGAAGCCAGACAGAAATACGCCAAACCGCTCGACGTAATCGAAGGCCCGTTGATGGCGGGCATGAACGTCGTGGGCGATCTGTTCGGGTCCGGCAAGATGTTTCTGCCGCAGGTGGTGAAGAGCGCGCGCGTGATGAAAAAGGCGGTGGCTTATCTACTGCCGTTCATGGAAGCAGAGAAGCGAAGGTCCGGCGGGCGGCAGGCGGCCGGCAAGGTCCTGCTTGCAACCGTGAAGGGGGATGTGCACGACATCGGGAAGAACATTGTCGGCGTCGTGTTGGAGTGCAACAATTACGAGGTAGTCGACCTCGGAGTTATGGTGCCGTGCGAGAAGATTTTGCAAGCCGCCCGCGAGCATAACGTGGATGTGATTGGCTTGAGCGGGCTGATCACGCCCTCGCTGGATGAGATGGTTCACGTGGCGCGTGAAATGACACGCGAGGGGTTCCAAGTCCCGTTGCTGATCGGCGGGGCCACCACGAGCAAAGCCCATACGGCGGTGAAGATCGCGCCAGCCTATGCTCAACCGGTGGTGCACGTTTCAGATGCCTCTCGGGCAGTGGGGGTAGTCGGAAGCTTGTTGAGCGCCGAGCAGCGATCGGCGTTTGTGGAGAAGATCCGGCTGGAGCAGGAGCAGATTCGGCAGGCCCATCGCGACCGCGGTCCCAGAGTGCTCAAGTCCTTGGCCGCCGCGAGGGCGAATCGCCTGCTGACCGATTGGGCAACCATCGATATTCCGACCCCTGACTTCATCGGCGTCAAGATAGTGGATCACCTGCCGCTCGAGTGGTTGGTGCCGTTCATCGATTGGTCGCCGTTCTTTCATACGTGGGAGTTGAAGGGGCGATATCCCCAGATTCTAGACGATCCCGTCATCGGCTCCAAGGCGAGGGAGTTGTACGCCGATGCGAGGAAACTGCTCGATGAAATCGTGGCCAAAGAACTCCTGACCGCGCGAGGCGTCTACGGCTTTTTCCCAGCCAACAGTGTGGAGGACGACATCGAGCTGTACGCCGACGAGTCCCGGGGGACGGTCTTGACCACCTTTCACACGCTCCGGCAACAGATGGAGAAACCCGAAGGCCAGTCCAACCTGGCGTTGGCCGACTTCATCGCGCCCAAAGACTCGGGGCGGCTCGATTACCTCGGCGCATTCGCCGTGACGGCGGGGGTCGGGATCGAAGCGCTATGCGAACGTTTCGAGCGAGACCATGACGACTACAACTCGATCATGGCCAAAGCGTTGGCCGATCGGCTGGCCGAGGCCTTCGCGGAATGGCTGCACAAGCGAGCTCGCGAGGAGTGGGGCTACGGCAAGGCCGAACAATTGACCAATGAGGACCTCATCCGCGAACGGTACCGCGGTATCCGTCCGGCGCCCGGCTATCCGGCCTGCCCTGATCACACGGAGAAACGGCTGCTGTTCGACCTACTTCAAGTCGAGAGCCGCGTCGGTATCCGCCTTACCGAAACCTTCGCCATGTATCCGGCGGCGTCCGTCAGCGGCTTCTATTTCGCGCATCCGCAGGCGAAATACTTCGCGGTTGGCAAGATCGGGCGGGATCAGGTGCTGGACTATCAGGCCCGCAAACAGATGCCGCTCGCCGAACTCGAACGGTGGCTTGCCCCCAACCTGAACGACGACTCGGCTTAGTCGCGGCAGAGTAGTGAGCCCACAGCGAGCCGCCAAGAGCGATCAGCGCTCAGTCCTCAGAGGAATTGTTCGAAGAAACAATTCAGTGACGCGGAGCTTTGGGAGGCGGGCGCTACGCTGTCACGTTCTGCATCGCGAGCGCCGACAGGCGGGGATCGGAGACCGCAGTGGCCAGCGCCGCTTTAATCCAGCGATACCGTTCTTCCGCCCAGCGGTTGAAGTGCTCCTCGTCCGGAAACATCAGATCCCAGGCCCGGACCGCGTCGAGCAGCAGCAACTGATGGGGAAGATTGTGTCCGGGAAAATAGACGACGAGCACGGCGGAGTTCCCGGTCAGGCTGATGTCCAGGAAAGCATGGAGCATCGCGGAGGAAGGGAGCGGCACGTCGCGGGAAGCGGCCTCCACGAGGGGGTTGTACAGGCGGCTCAGGAATTGGGAGATCGCTTCGTAGGGAGTAGGGGTCTCTAGCAGGCGCCGGTTCGGCGCTTTTCCAATGAGAGATTCCGTCACATACTCGACGGCTTCCCACGCCGGCATCGCGCCGGATGCCACCACGGCTTCGCAGATATAGCCAAGCCAGTTTCGGGTCACGCCGGGTGACGGCTCGACGCCCGTTCGTTCCACGCTCTACTCCTTGTCTGTCCGACGATCGGTCCGTTCGACGGCCGAACGTTACGTTCGGCGGAACCATCAGGGTTGATCGACAAAGCCGGCGGGATCATACCGATCTTCGCGCTGAGGGTCAATGACAGATGGGAATATGTTTCTTGTTTACTGGGGAAGAATAGGGCGGTTGGCGAGATCGGCGTACCGCTCGTGGATCTTCTTCACGTCTTCCATTGAAGCCAGGAATACGTCCAGGAGATCGGGATCGTAATGTTCTCCGCGGTGTTTCAACATCAGATCGATTGCATGATCCAACTTGAAGGCGGGCTTGTAGACGCGTTCGGTCGTCAGGGCGTCGAAGGCGTCGGCAATGGCGGCGATTCGGCCTTCGATCGGAATCGCCTCGCCTTTTAGTCCGCGCGGGTAACCGCTTCCGTCCCACCGCTCGTGATGCGTCCAGGCAATGACAGCGGCGACTTTCAGCAACTCCGCGTCCGACCCACCCAGGATCCGGTAACCGATCTCCGCGTGTTGGGCGATGACGTTGAATTCCTCGGGAGTGAACTTGCCGGGTTTGAGGAGGACATGGTCCGGCATCCCAATCTTTCCGATATCGTGCATGGGGCTGGCTGTGCGGATGAGGTCACAGCGTTCGGCCGAGAGGCCGATCTTGCGCGCAAGCAGCTCGCAATAATGGCTCATCCGTTGGATGTGCTTGGCGGTTGAACTGTCTCGAAACTCGGCGGCGATGGCCAGGCGCTGGATTGTCTCCTCCCGGGACAACCGGAGTTCTTTTTCGCTCCGCTCCAACCATTCGAGGGCTTGTTGTAGAGCTATGGTGCGCGTTCGGACAATGTCCTCGAGGTTCTGGCGATGAGCGCGGTTTTCGATTTCCAGCCGTCGGCGCCGGAAGGCATTGGCGACGTTGATGAGGACTTCGTTCGCCTCAAAGGGCTTGATGATATAGCCGAAGGCTCCCATGTCCAGCGCGGCGTTCGCCAGGACCGGGCTGTCGAGGCCGGTCACCATGATCGCCGCAGTGCAAGGGTATTCAGTCAAGACATATTGCACGAGATCCATGCCGGATTCTCCCGGCATGTTGACATCGCAGAGGATCAGGGCGAACGTGCGCTCTTCCAACCACCGACGTGCTTCACGGGCGTCGGCGGCCAGGGCGACCGGGTAGCCGTGGGTTTGGAGCAAATATCCCAGCAGGCGCCGGATAGGCTCCTCGTCGTCGACGATCAAAATGTGCTTTTCGTCGATCAGTGACTGATAGCTGTTGAAAGGAATCGGCGTTGGCATGCGGTTTCCGTTCGGTCGGCTGTGCAGTCCGGTTCAGGGGGTTACAGTCTGTTCCGTGATCGTTTTTGTGGACGAAAACTTGAGCATGACAATCAGTCGGACGAGTCGACGAGTCGAAGACGGCTGCACCTTTTGTGCCAGTATAGAGTGGAACAATTGGTTTTCAAGAAACTTTTGAGAGTTGTCACCCCTCACGGCCATGTGTCAGGACGACCACCTCGGCCAAGCGCCGTATGCCCCGTGGCGTGATCAATTTCTCTTGGGTTGCCCAGCCGACGGGACGCGAAGCGCGGCTCCAGTAGGAGCACGCCCGACTTAAGACGCTGGTCGGCGACCGCACCGGGGAACTCACAACAAGCGATGAGGGGGTGGGGTGGCCAGGAGGCGCCGCCATGTGCCACCGCTCGCCCAGCGCCAGGCGTCGGTGCGGGAACGACTCCCGGCGCGGAAAGCATCGCCGGATCGGGCGCAAGGGCACTTGGCGGCGGGGCTAGCCGTCAACAAGGCGCGCATCTTGCGGCTGAGGCGAGCGCCCGGGGTGCTCGGCAGCCGGGCCATTGCCGGCAGCCGGCGACTCGGACGCCAACGCGGAGCAGGCCCCAGCCGACGGGGCCGACGCTATCGGACCCCGGGCCAGGTCGAACAACCCACTCAGCCACAGCGCTCAGTTCGTGGCCGCTTGACAAAAGGGGAGCACTACACCGATGCTAACGTCCTTAAACCCAAGCCGGCAGGTTTATTCTTGCTTCTTGCCGTCGAACGCACTACTCTGGTGTATGCCGTACATCTTTCCGCACGAAGACCTCTTTGTGTACACAATTAGCCTGCTGATCATCGGTCTCGTGTACATCCGGGTACGGCTGATCCGCCGTCGTCGAGCGCAAATGGACCAGCGCCGCTCGACGGGCTAGGGATCTCAGTTGGCGCCACTGGTTTCATTGCTCTTTCTCCGATCCTCTTCTATAATCCGCTTTTTTGAAACAGGAAGCGGGTACCGGGTATGAGCGGGGGCATGGGGTTGATCCGCATCGATGGGCGGAGGAAAGACCAAGTCCGGCCCGTCACCATTACTAGAAATTTCAATAAATACGCCGAAGGCTCGGTGCTGATTCAGATGGGGGAAACCAAGGTGATTTGCACCGCCTCGGTCGAAGAAAAGGTCCCTCCTTTTCTCAAAGATAAGGGCAAGGGCTGGGTGACCGCCGAGTATGCCATGTTGCCTCGCGCGACGCACGAACGTTCTCCCCGGGAGGCGGTAAAGGGCAGGCAAGGGGGACGTACACTGGAAATTCAGCGGTTGGTCGGACGGGCGCTCCGGGCTGTCACGGATATGACGCAAATGGGGGAACGGACGATCTGGATTGACTGTGATGTCATCCAAGCCGACGGGGGAACCCGCACCGCCTCCATTACCGGATCGTTCATCGCCCTGGCGGATGCGTTTGCGGTGCTCAAGAAACAGGGCTTGATCAAGAGATGTCCGCTGCTCGATTATTTGGCGGCGGTCAGCGTGGGAAAAGTCGGCGGGGAAATCATGGTTGATTTGGCCTATGAGGAGGATTCGCTGGCCGACGTCGATATGAACCTCGTGATGACCGGACGAGGACGGTTTGTGGAAATCCAGGGAACGGCTGAGCGAACGCCGTTCGACAGAAAGGATATGGACGAATTCTTGACGCTTGGCTGGAAGGCCATCCAAGGCTTGGTCGAGATGCAGAAGGAGTTGGTGGGGAGCTTGGAGTGAAGAATACGGGGAGCCGAGGAACTCTGCTGCGAGCGAACACGCGCTCGGATCGGCGCCACCCGCTGAGAATTCGAGTTGAGGGTGTGTGCGGTTAAAAGAAAGAAAAGAATTGGTGCTGGCGACGCGGAATAAGGATAAGGGGAGGGAGCTTGCGACACTGCTGGCCGAGGCGGGGATTGTGATCAGAACAATGGCTGAATTTCCCGATGCGCCAGAAGTGATCGAAGACGGGGAAACATGCGAAGCCAACGCCGTGAAGAAGGCCGTTGCCATCGCCCGCCACACGGGGCTACCCGCCGTGGCCGACGACACGGGGTTGGAGGTGGAGGCGTTGGGCGGCCGTCCGGGGAGCTATGCGGCGCGTTACGCCGGGAGGGAGGCGACCTACGAGGACAACTGGCGCAAGTTGCTGCGGGAATTGGAGGGTATTCCTTGGGAAAAACGCGGAGCCCGTTTTATCACTGTGGCTGCTTTGGCCGAGCCAAATGGGTCGGTCCACATTGCGACCGGCTCGCTGGAAGGATTCATCGCAGAGAAGCCGGCTGGCACCAAGGGATTCGGCTACGATCCCGTGTTCTATGTGCCGGAACTGGGCAAAACCTTGGCAGAACTCTCCCCCGAGGAGAAAAATCGCATCAGTCATCGCGCCCGCGCGTTTGCCAAGGTTAGAGAAATTCTGATGAGGAATATGAAATAATGAGGAATATAAGATGGTGAATTGGATTACAACAGCGACCGTTTTTGCACCGTCATTCCTCATACCACATTGCTCATTCCGAATTGGACAAAGGCATCGGGGCGTAGCGCAGCCCGGTAGCGCGCCTGCTTTGGGAGCAGGATGTCGGAGGTTCAAATCCTCTCGCCCCGACCACACGCTGCGAGTAGCGAGGGGTGAATTCTGAATTCCGAGTTCTGGATGTTGGGTGAAAAGAGTCGGCCCGTTCCATCTTGCGCCTTTCATGGTCATCCTCAGTCGACTCTCTGTTCCAATTCGGCATCATTCCAGAATGCATAGTTTTTCTTATGCAGCCCGCGCCCGTAGCTCAGTCGGATAGAGCAACAGCCTTCTAAGCTGTGGGTCGCAGGTTCGATTCCTGCCGGGCGCGCCAGTCCCCCTCAGCTTTTGCGGCTGATCCACTGCTCTACGCGATGACCGCGTTCTTCAGCTCACGGCGGGCGGCATTCATGGTTTGATCCATGAGCCGTTGATTTGACTGACGCTGGGGCGTAAGGTAGCGGTATTCCTCTTTGTACAGGGAGGCGCCCAATGGGACCCACCAAAGTGATGATCAAGGGCGACGCTCTCTACGATGCGAAATCCGGCAAGTTGATTCAAGGCGAACTCAGGCGATGGAAGAATATGCGGCCCCCACTACATCGTCTTGCCGGAGGTGGACAAGTCAGGAAAGCCATGGGAGCGGGAAGGCCGGCCTATCCACTGTCTGCATGGAGTCCGTTATGAGTCGCTGGACGATCAACCGATCCACCGGGCTCGATGCCCGGACTGCGGAGGCATGGGCGTGCGGATCGACGAGATCCCCGTGGAGTCCGATTGTATCCGCTGCGTCGCTTGCGGTCACGAGTTTGACGCCCGATTGGAAATGATGGAGACCTAAGCGCTTTCGCCAGCGCTGATGCCTCCGTGGTCTTGGGGAGGCCAGCTGCCGGAGGCAGAGGTAGTGCGGTTTGTTTACGGTCGCGCTCTTTGCTTGATGTAGGCGTCGCCGTTCCCTTGCTTGTGCAAAGGCACAAGCCGAGCTCAATTTCAGGTCCTGAGTACTAGCCTGTCGAGGTCGGTATGGTAAAAAGCGTTTCCACCTCAGGGGTGCGATCGGTTCATCATTTGTAATCCAGAGAAGGGAGGGAGGGTTATGGGGCTGCGATTGGGAGATGAAGCGCCGAATTTCACGGCGGAGACGACCGAGGGCACAATCAATTTTCATGAATGGTTAGGCAATAGCTGGGGAATTCTCTTCTCTCATCCCAAAGACTTCACACCGGTCTGCACCACCGAACTGGGCTACATGGCGCGGATCAAGTCCGAGTTCGAGAAGCGGAACGTCAAAGTGATCGCAATCAGCGTGGACCCGCTGGACGCGCACAAGGGGTGGACCAAGGACATCAACGAAACCCAGAACTGCACGGTCAATTTCCCGTTGATCGCCGACCCGGAGAAGAAGGTGGCGATGCTCTACGACATGATCCATCCCAACGCGCTGGACAATATGACGGTGCGGTCGGTGTTCGTCATCGGGCCGGACAAAAAGATCAAATTAATGATCACCTATCCGGCGTCTTGCGGGCGGAATTTCGACGAATTGCTGCGGGTGGTGGATTCGCTCCAGTTGACGGCGAACTATAAAGTGGCGACGCCGGTCAACTGGAAGGATGGGGAGGACTGCATCATCACCCCGGCGGTGAGCGACGAGGAGGCCAAGACCCTCTTCCCGAAGGGCTTTCGCACTGTGAAACCCTATCTGCGCTACACACCGCAGCCGAACAAGTGAACGACGGAGAGAAGAAAAAGGCGCCAGGCCTGCCGAAGGGAAAGCGGGCCCGCACGTCGCGGAGGAGAGGATAACCCTCTCCGCATTTCGTGCGTATGGGAGTCGCGGTCCTGATTGGCGTCAACAACCACTCGGCATTGACGGCTGGCAGGCAGACTTCAGCGTCTTCGATGCGATTGGACAGAATCAGCCGGCGGCGACCACGGGTATGTTGCTCGATCACTGGGTCGCCACCGATCCAGACAAACCGCCGCTCGGCGGACGGATCATCTTCTTCGGGCCGGTGATGCGAAGGCCGTCAACCCGATGGGGCAGTGGGCCGTCGCGGTGAATTTGTACCAGAAGGCGGACTGCAGCAGCCCGACGGCGAATAGTTGGCGGATTCGTTCAAGACTCTCGATCGTCTCCGCGACGGTCTCGCTGGGGTAGCTGTACATCAGGTAGGCATGGACGAGGATGCTGGCTTGTCGAAATGCGGTGGCGATCCAGGACAGCTTCCAGGCTGGCGCTGACGGAGACGCAGCCTGAGGCCGCTAGCAACTGGCACAGATCGGGCGTAAAGGCTTCCTCGAACCGGATGTTGCCCTCACCAGGAAATCGTGATGCCTCGTTCCAGAAGGCTCAGCGCTAGTGCCTTGAGGTCGGCTGGAGGAGCCGCCTCGTCCACAAAATGAAACCCGTGCCGGCCAGTTTCCGCGACCAGCGTCTCAATCTGGTCGGCAAGGATCTCGCTCGATGCGGCTTCATCACGGCCGCATGTAGTCCAACCCCACGTCACAGAACGTGCATTACTTCGAGTAACATCCGTGTGCACCGTAAGTTTGTTCCAGTGTCCGTCGGACCAGGGCCGAGAGGATCGAGAGGTACCGGCTCAGCGGCAACCCGTCATAGGTCGGCGTGCCTGTCTCCGCATGCCAAAGTCCGGGTCTCGCTTCTCGTTTCGAAAGACAACTCGGCTGTTCACTCGCAGGAACCTCCGGCAGAGGTCGGTATCTCCGCGCTTGCCGGCCAGGTGTTCGAGCCGGCACAGTAACGGACGCTCCCCGTCGTCTAGCGTGACATAGTCCAGATAATCGAATACACGGGGTCGGGAAGCCGCCGCAACTCGGTGTTGGCATAGCCGCCACTGAACACCCCGTGATAGAGGGCTGGTGTTGTTCGAGCGCCTGGGTGATGCGGAACGCCCCATAGAGATTGCCGGGGAAGGGAACTGTCATCCCAATGACCGTCGGGTTCTTCTCTTTGATGTGACGCCACAGAGCGGTGAACATGAAGTCATCAGTCGGGCTGGGCGGGACACCGAGGGCGCGGAGAACCGAATCGAACGCCGCTGCGGACGCGCCAACCTGTTCCGCTAGTGGCTCAAAGCGAATTGGGGAGCAACGGTGGCGCGGACCAAATCGGCCAAGTCCTCCAGATATAGCGAGGCGAGGCGCCGAGCTTAGTCGGAGGTTGGCACGGTTTGCAGCGAAGCAATCTGGCTGGAGCCGGACGAGAATCGAGGGCCTTGGGGAAGGAAACGGCCTTGGCAGATGCGAGGCGCGAGCGAAGGGTTGCGGTGGTCAATCGGATCGCCAGGTCTGTCGAGCTTCAGCTCCGGATCACGCCGGTTCCATGTGCGCCTATCCTCCGACTGCGTGGAGAAACCGGCGACAAGCGGTCACCAATCCGTCCGCATCCCGCTGGATGTGACTCCCGAGAATGAACAGCACGTCGTTGCCGTAGAGATCGCACATCTCTTTGATCCGGTCGAATCCCATCCGCCCTGCGGCGGTTGGGAAAATTGGCTTGAGAGGACCCCACGGAGCGGCAGTCGCGGCGGCGATGCGGCCGCAATCCTCCCGAGCGATGGGAAAGTCCAGCCCGAAGGTCGGATAGATACTGGCATCAGCGCCGACGAGGCGAGGCAGTTGGCCGAACAGCACCCAAGGCGCGATGCCACTTTCGGGATTCACGTAATAGGAGCCTAGCAGTGCAGGATGGCTGAGGATCGGCAGCCCGATGCTGTTGTCCTGGGCAATCAGACGGATCCCGTCATAGCCGGTCAGCCCCGGGCAGATCAGTAGCCCACCGGCGCCAGCTTTCTCGGCGATCAGGCAACGCTCGTGCATCGTCTCCCATGGTCCGCTTACGTGAGGGACATAGAGACACTTTCGTCCGGTTTCTCGATTAGCCTGGGCAACCGCTTCCGCGCACCGCTGCACACGTTCCCGAAAGGGACAGAACGGCTGGTCGCCCAGACTTTGGTCGTCCTTGACGAGATCGAGTCCGCCGAGTGCAAACTGATAGGCCAGGTCAGCCAGAGCGGGAGGTGAAAGGCCCAGCGGTTTGAGGACGCCGCAGACAAGAGGCCTCTTGGGAACATCGACGAGCACACGCAAGCCCGTCCGGCCGAAGCGGGGGCCCGGCCATTGTCGAAGGACGTGTTCCGGCAAGGCGATCTCCGCCACCCGGACGCCTCGCTTCAGGCTGCTGATTCCAAAGACCACGTTGAGAAGTTGCGAACAGTCGTGGGTCAGCAGCTCAACAGGGAAGCTGATTACGGCCTCGTGTCGGTCGTCGTTGAGAGAGCGGAAAGCTTCGAGCCGTCCGAGCATCTCCTCACGTATCGGACCAGCTGGCAGGATTTCTGCCGGCGCCTCCACGGTCTGATCGATACAGATCAGATCCGCTTTGGCTCGAGCTTCCGATTCGGCACCTCGCACGTGGTAGGTGACCTGAAAGCGCGTTCCGGAAAAAGTCATCGGTAGGTGGGCGGTCATCGTATTGGCTCTCGGCGGTCGGCCGCCAGGGCGGCAACGGGTAACACAAGCCTATCCTAGAAACAGGGCGGATGTCAGCTTTTGAGGGCTTGAATGTGTCCGGGGGCTCTGGCTGGTCGGTGGACGGCGCGCCGTGCTATAGAAGAGAAGAGCCGGCTCGTGAACGGAGGTGGATATGCAGATGAAAGGCGTTTGGCTCATCGGGTGTTTCATGGCAGCATGGCCGTGCCTGGTGTCGGCGCAGATCGACGAAGGCAAGCTGATTGACCTCACCCATCCCTTTGACGAGCATACTGTGGCCTGGCCGACGAATAAGCCGTTTTTATGGGAGAAGACATCGTGGGGGATCACGCCGGGCGGGTACTGGTACGCCTCCGCCGAGTTTGCCACCTCGGAGCATGGCGGGACGCACATTGATGCGCCAATTCATTTCGGCCAAGGCCGTCTGTCTGTGGACCAGCTTCCGCTGCGGAAGCTGGTCGGTCCTGCTGTGGTGATCGATGTCACGAAGGCGGCCGAACAGGACAAGGACTACCGGTTGACGGTGGCGGACATCGCGGCCTGGGAGCGGCGGCACGGGCGCATCCCCGACGGCGCGATCGTGCTGATGAGGACCGGATGGGCCAGGTATTGGCCGGACCGGAAACAGTATTTGGGAACCGACACCCCGCATGATCCCACAACACTTCATTTTCCCGGTTTTTCGAAGGAGGCGGCGGAATTTCTTCTCAAGGAGCGAAAGATCGACGGTGTCGGCATTGATACGGCCAGCATCGACTATGGGCAGTCACGCGATTTCATCGTGCACCAGATTCTCAATGCCGCCGACGTGTACGGACTTGAAAACATCGCCAACCTCGACATGTTGCCGCCCACTGGGGCCACGCTGATCGCGCTGCCGATGAAGATCAAGGGCGGCACCGGCGGGCCGGCACGGGTGATCGCCATCCTGCCGTAGCGTGGACTAGGATCCACATGTATGGGTCGTCCGGACGCGCAGTCGGGTGGCCAGGTCAATGAACGGAGCAGTCATGGCCACAACAGCCACCAGGAAGAGCGGCCAATTGAACCACAAGGGCCGCACAGACTGTATGGCTCCCATCCCCTCGGCTGACATGCTGAGCGCGTCGGCCATAAAGACATAGAGTGCCAGAACCACGCCGAAGAGGCTCAGACCCCAAGTCCAGTGCCGAGGGCTGGGTGCGGGTTCAATCTGCTCGGTCCGGCAAAGCAGAGTCCCGCCTGCGATCATGACCAGCGCGATGGTCGTCGGCGCCAGCACCGGCCCCCACCAAGGCAAAGGGATCAGGAACAAGACGTCCCAATCCAGCGGCGAGTGTGGCCAGCCGCTGATCAGGTGCAGACAACCATAGTACAGAATGTCCCAGATTCCAAAGAGGATCAGGAAGGAGCCGAAACGGCTGCGCACCGTTCGGCCGGCCAGCCACGCGACGGCGGCAAGCATGACCAGTGTGGCGGCTTCCCTGACAAGCTCGACTCCGATCAGGTCGGCGCGCACAGGGGTCGGGTGTGGTTGGTACGGATCCACGCGACCGACAAGGGTTCGCACATAGAAGACCGTCGCCGATTCGGCCCACGCCATGGCGGCTGCGTAGAGAACCAGCATGATCCAGCGTGGCCGGGTATTCATGGCAGGCGCAGATTCGACAGAGACACAAGAATTCTATCTCACCGTTCACTGAAAATGCAGAGTCGGATTCATGACCCGCGCATGCCTCTGATGGGTCGCCAACTTGTTAAAAATTATAGGGGATTCGCGGCGGACGTTCAGCTAGCATCCTCCGGCAGCCGGCGGGACTTACCGGTGGCGCCTTGTGAGGACTTGAACTCGAAATACAGAGAGGGGTGATCAGGGTCGGCGGAGAATCGGAACGTCGTCTCACCCGTAATGTGCTTGCTGGATTGGGATTTGCCTTTGGGATACAACGTGAACGTAAGATGGCCGCGCCGCTCCTGCGTCTGATCGTCGGACGTGATCGAGCCTTCCACATCCAGGTGGTCGTGCAAGACGTCCAAGGCTCGTCCCGTCAGTTCGTAGACCAGGGTATCGACGAGGTCAGCATCGAAGTGCAACGAATTCGAACGGTCATCGGCCCACGCGGGCAGGGTGGCGAACCAGAAGGCGGCGAGAAACGTCAGTTTGATCGGCATGGCGATTGGTCTAGTCTTCCTCACCGGCGCGGTCAAGGGAGGGGCGGCTCAGGGACCGGTGACGAACGTGATGCCGGCACAAACTTCAACGCAGCCGAGTTGATGCAGTAGCGCAACCCCGTCGGCGGTGGGCCGTCCTTGAATACGTGGCCCTGGTGACCGCCGCACCGGGCACAGTGCACTTCGGTCCGCGGCACGAACAGCTTGAAATCGGTTTTCGTTTCGATGACGTGCGGCGCGATCGGCTGCCAAAAGCTGGGCCATCCGGTGCCGCTCGCGAACTTGTGTTCCGACGAGAACAACGGCAGGTCGCACCCTGCACAGAGATATACGCCTGGTTCCTTGTGGTCGTGGTAGGCGCCGGTGAACGCCCGTTCCGTCCCCTCGCGCCGCAGCACCTGGTACTGCTCGGGTGTGAGCTGTTTCCTCCATTCGTCGTCTGATTTGATCACCTTGACGATCTGTGTAGGGATCGACACCGCTTTCACGGGTTGTTTCTGATCCATCGCTGTGTCCTCTTTTTCGGTCGGTCAGCCGGACGCTGCGGGAGGTGGCTTGCCAACGGAACCTGTCTCTCGCGGGAGTCCAACATGGGGAGCGTCCTCCACCGGTTCCGACATACTAATAGCTTACCGACTTGCACATTTTTTTGCCAGACCGAGCGGAATCGGATTTTTGTCAAGCGAAGCGTCGCTTGACTTCCTCACAAGGAGCTGGCACCAGTAGTCCGCACCAACCGTCTGGTCGCTGACTGGAGGAGGCGATGATAACCCGCTGCGAGTGGGCCAAGACCGCGCTGATGATTCAGTATCATGACGAAGAATGGGGCATGCCGGTGCACGATGATCGACAGCTGTTCGAATTTCTGATTCTAGAGGGCGCTCAGGCGGGATTGAGCTGGGAAACGATTTTGAAAAAGCGGGGCGCCTATCGCGCCGCCTTCGATGGATTCGACGTTAAAGCTGTTGCCGCGTATGACGGTCAGACGATCCAGCGGCTGTTGGCCGATTCGGGCATCGTCCGCAACCGGCTCAAAATTGCGGCGGCGATCGACAACGCCAAAGCCTTCCTGCAAGTGCAACGAGAATTCGGCAGCTTCGACGCCTATATCTGGCGATTCGTCGGCGGGAAACCCAAGGTCAACCGTTGGCGATCACTAAGGGAGATTCCAGCTCGTACGCCCGACTCGGACGCGATGAGCGCAGACCTCAAACGCCGGGGATTCCGGTTCGTCGGCTCGACCATCTGCTATGCCTTCATGCAGGCGGTCGGGATGGTCAACGACCATACGGTCCACTGCTTCCGCTACAAGCAGCTACGCTCGCAGGCGTAAGAGGCCGCTGACCGGAATGGCCGGAAGCGGCTGAGCCCGGTCGCCACAGCACAAAGCTGGGTTCTGCCTTTGTCAGGCCGGGAGGCCGACTGCCGGTGCGACACCGTTGGTCGGTTCGTGAGCGAAGGTGTTGGGTGGTGACGCGAACGCGGCCTGCAGGACTTCTTCGATTTTCCCTACCAGAATGAACTCGAGATCCTGCCGCACCTCCTCCGGTACCTCCTTGAGGTCCTTCTCGTTGGCCTTGGGCAGGATGATCCGCTTGATGCCGGCCCGATGCGCAGCCAAAACCTTCTCTTTGATTCCGCCGACCGGCAGCACCAACCCGCTCAGGCTGATCTCCCCCGTCATGGCCGTATCACTGCGGACTGGCGTGCCGACATAGGCCGACGCTAAGGCCGTCGCGATCGTGATACCGGCCGAAGGGCCGTCCTTGGGAATCGCGCCGGAGGGCACGTGGATGTGAACACCGTTGCGCTTGAAGCGGGAAATGTCCAATCCCATTGCTTCCGCATGGGCCCACAGGTAGCTGCGCGCCGCACGCGCGGATTCCTGCATCACGTCGCCCAACTGTCCGGTCAGGGTCAACTCATGGCTGCCAGGGAGCAAACTGGTCTCGACGTACAACACGTCCCCGCCAGTCGGTGTCCAGGCTAAGCCTGTCGCCACACCGGGCGGCAATTGCTTGCGCGCCTCTTCCGGCATAAAGCGCTCCGATCCGAGCCAGTCGTTGAGGTGCTCTTTCGTGATCGTGACCGGCTCGCGCGGCTGATCCTCCGGTTGATCGGCGAATTTCAACGCCACTTTCCTCGTCAATCGGCCGAGCATCTGCTCCAGTTGCCGCACGCCTGCCTCCCGCGTGTACCGGCTGATGATGTGCTCGATCACGTCGTTGGGCAGCGACACGTGTTCCGGCTGCAGGCCGGCCTCCTTCAGGCGTCGGGGCCAGAGATAGCGGACCGCGATTTCCAGTTTTTCCCGCTCGCTGTAGCCCGGTAGGCGGATGACTTCCATCCGATCCAGCAGGGGCTGGCTGATCGGGTCGAGTGTGTTCGCCGTCGTGATGAAAAAGACTTTCGACAGATCAAACGGCAGATCCAGATAATGATCCCGGAACGTGTGGTTCTGCGCCGGGTCGAGAATTTCCAACAGTGCGGCGGCCGGATCGCCCCGGAAGTCGCGACCCATCTTGTCCACTTCGTCCAGCATCAGCACCGGATTGTTCACGCCGGCCCGGCGGATGGCCTGAATGATCCGGCCGGGCAACGCGCCGACGTAGGTGCGCCGGTGGCCGCGCAGTTCGGCTTCGTCATGGACGCCGCCGAGGCTGAACCGTTCGAAGGTGCGACCCATCGCTCGCGCGATGGACTGCCCCAAGCTGGTCTTGCCCACGCCCGGTGGACCGACCAGACAGAGGATCGGCGCTTTGGCGCCGGGGTTAAGCTTCAACACTGCCAAGTGCTCGACGATGCGTTCCTTGACTTCTTTGATCCCGTAGTGATCTTCATCCAAGACCTGGCGCACGCGGGCAAGGTCGAGGCTGTCCTGCGACGCCTTTTTCCATGGCAATTCGAGGACCAGCTCCAGATAGCTGCGGATCACCTGATGGTCCGGGGAAGCCGGCGGAATCTTCGCCAGCCGGGCGACCTCTCGCTCGGCTTCTTTCCGCACATGGTCGGGAAGATCGGCCTCCTGAATCTGTTTTTTAAGATGCGCGACCTCGCTTTCCTCGCTGTCTGATTCGCCCAATTCCTGTTGAATCGCCTTTAACTGCTCGCGCAGGATGTACTCGCGTTGCGTCTTGCCGATCTTCGCCTGGGCCTCACTGGCGATTTTTTCGCGCAGTTGAAAGATCTGAATTTCCCGCGACAGCGTGGTGTAAAGTCCACGCAGCAAATCCGCCCTGGTCTGGGCTTCCAGCAATTGCTGCTCGCCTTCCACGGTGAGGTTTAAGAACGACGCGATGCGATAGGCGAGCGCCACCGGGTCGTCCTCGTTCCGGAGAGCCATGACGGCTTCCTGAATCCCGGGCGATTGGATGAGCTTGGGCAGATCCGTCACCAAGTCCTGAATGGCCCGGTGCAGCGCCTCCACTTCCGTGCTGGAATCTTCCAGCACCGGCAGTGGCCGCGCGCGGGCAAGCAGGAAGGGATCGGTGTGTTCAAGCCTCAACAGCACGACGCGCTCGAGTCCCTGGACCAGCACGTGCAAGACGCCTTCCGGCGAGCGGCCGACTTGTTTGATGACTGCTTTCGTCCCAATGGTGTAGAGATCGTCGAGACCGGGCTCTTCTGTCTGCGGATCGCGTTGCGCCACGATCAGCAGGGTTTTCTCTTCCGTCTTCATGGCCGCTTCCACCGCGGCGACGGATCGCATGCGGCCGACGGTTAGGGGCATCATGACGCCCGGAAACAGGACGGTGCGCTTGATGGGCAGGACGGGCAATTGTATGAGAACCGGTTCGTCGTTCATTCCTCGCCTCCTCGGGTGAGAGTCACGCGCTCAAACACGTCGATGTCGCGCACCAGGATGCGCCGCTTGCTACGCTCAGCGGGAACAACCACGAGATAGCCACCGGTTCGCCTGAGTCAAGTTAATGGCGATGCGGTCTGTTCGCCGATGAGACGGGCGAGTCGAGGGGGGCGCGACGTTCCTGTGGGGGCTGCTCGTTCAGCGGTCGATGAACAGGCCACCCGTCCGATCGAGAACGATGCGCCCGTTGTCCCGCCGTTCCCGGTCTCCCGAAGGCGTGGGAATCAAGGTGTACTCGTCGTGTCCGGCCAGATCGAAAAAGCCGCTCATGCTGTGATCAGAGGCCATACCCATGCCGTCGGGAACGGCATACCGATCGCGTCCGCCCTCCTCGACAAAGAGACTCCATGAACGGTGATCGGCGCGGCCGAGACCGGTGGATCGTTGTAACTCGTATCCATCGTTGCCGTGGCCTGCGTCGACGAACAGCGTCACGCTGCGGTCCCAGGCCGCACCGCCGTTGTAAAACGGCCCAGTGGAGCTGTAGCGGTCATCCCCGTGTCGGTCCAGGAACAGCGCGACACCGTTGTGTGCCCCGGCGGCGTGGCCGTAGCGCGCGGCAGTGTGTTCATCGTCGCCGTTCAGGTCCATTTTGAGGCCGACGCCGAAGAAATAGCCGACGCCCTGTGAAAAGTTCGAGCTGCGGTACCGGTCGTCCCCCTCCGAGTCGATCAATAGCCCCCAGCCGCCGGCGAGGCTCAAGGCTTGTTCCGCGGTGTTCTTGGAGAACACCCGCTTGCCGGAACCCGACCCGAGCCCGAAACAGTCGTACTGGAAAGCCGGATCGTCGGGCTTGGCGTTCGGGACATCGGTCGCGTTGTACCCGCTGGGATATTTGTCGCCGCATTGGTAGAAGTCGTTGCCCCCTGTGTCGAGGACCGCGCCGATGCCGGATGGCCCACCGAAACCGATCGCATAGCCGTAACTGGTATACCGATCATCGCCCGCTTCGTCCAGGAGCAGACCCAGCCCGCCGATCGCCGCGCCTTGGGTGAAGCGACTGCCCATGTACGCGTCGTTGCCAGCCCTGTCGTAAAGGATGCCGAGACCGGCGAACCCGGTTCCGCCCGACCCGTCCGACAGTTGGTACACGTCGTCCCCGGCAAGATCGATCAGCAGGCCGACACCCAAGCGCCCTGTGGCGAGCCCCAGCGGCGCGGCGGTGTAGGTGTCATGGCCGGCCAGGTCGATCACGACGCTGTTGCCCTGGTCGGCGTCACTGGCCGCAGCGATCACTCCGCGGTAGGTGTCGTTGCCCCCGAGGTCGAGGATGAGGCCAATGCGTCCGTCCATATCGTAAGTGTTGGGCCCAGGTCCGCCGATCACGATCATGCCGTACGAGGTGTTGGTTGCCAGCAGCACATCTCCCGTCATTCCCGCCGGCGGCGTCGAGAGCGATTGGCTGTCGTGAAATGCGAGCCGCACCTGTTCAAGCCAACGAAGGTTGGCCAGGCGGGTCAGGGCCTGAGCGGCCGCGATCAGCGACGCATAGTCCACCTGTTCTTCGAGAAGGCGGACATAGCGGTGATCTTCTCGGGCGTGCGACACGAGGTCATCGGTGAGCGGCGCCACGTGCGGCGTAAATCGTCCGACCACGCGGCCGGCGTGCGCAAAGAGAAACTGCCGGTCTTTTTGACCGAGATTCCGTAGGGCCTTTTCCCGCAAGGCTGATGCCTGTCCCAAGACGTCAGCCAGGAACGTCACGGAATCATCACGGTTCACTCTATCGGGAAAGGCCAAGGGGTTGAAGAAGGTTGTTGTGCGGTCCATCCCCGCTTCCATGACATCGATCAACGCCGGCAGAGTTTCAACGCCCGACTCCGCCAGTTCCGCGATCAGCAGTCCCTGGCGCTCCAGGTTGGCCAACCCGAACCAGGGATCCTTCAAGCTCGTCAGTGCCAGGCGCCGCTTGAAGGCGGCTGGCACCGCCTCGTGGTCGGCCAGCCCTTTGAGCGCCGCGGCTTCTTGCGCCGAAAGGTATCGGTCGATGTCGGGCTGGATCTGAACTCGGATGTGGCTTACGATCGCTTGGCGCATCCGGTTGGTGGGAGGAGAAAGGCTCATGGGCCAGCCGGGCTGAAAAAGGCCGCAACCCGTGAGCGTCAGGACCAGGATAATAAACCAGACGCGCGGGATCGTGGGAATCATTGTTCTTCTTTGAGTTGTCAGCCCTCGGCTATCGGCTTGCCCAGGTTGACGCGAGGCTGGGTCATGCGTAGCGTCACCCATCGTCCTGTTGAATGTCGAAGGAGATTTCCTTATGCGTACACTACCACAACTCTTGACGGGCCTTCTCTGCATCGGGATGTCGCTGGATCCGGGTGCCGTGTCAGCACAGGACGCGAAACCGATCGACGAATTGACAGAGTTGGCGGAGGATGTCTTTCTTGTCCGACACAAGGCGCACCAGGGGTTGGTGGTGGTGACGGCAGACGGCGTGATCGCGACAGATCCGATCAGCGTCGAAGCCGCGGTGTGGCTCAAAGCGGAATTGAAGAAGCTCACGGCGAAATCCGTGCGCGACGTTATCTACAGCCATGACCATGCCGACCATATCACAGGCGGGACGATGTTCGCCGATACGGCCGTGTTCGTTAGCCATTGGCGGGCGAGGCAGGATATCCTGGAGAAAAGGCTGGCGGAGACGCCATTGCTGGAACTGACTTCACCGACCGGCTTTTCATCGATTTAGGCGGAAAGCATATAGAGGCGATCTATGTCGGGCGGAACCATTCCGACAACCGCGTGGTGGTGTTGCTACCTCGAGAACGGGTGCTCTTCGCCGTGGATTTCATTCCGGTAGAAGCCGTGGCTTATCGCCGGATGCGCGATTCCTATCCGGAAGAGTAGATCGAATCGCTCAAGCGGGTCGAGCAGTTGGATCTCGACATTCTTGTACCGGGGCACGGTCTGGTCGGTCGCAAAGAGCATGTGCGGATGTTTCGGGAATACCTCGAGGACCTGATGTGGGAAGTGCGGCACGCGGTCTTGATAAGGGATGAGTCTGGAGGACGCCAAGCAGATGATCAGCCTGCCGAAGTACGAACAATGGAACGGCTATCCTGACTGGTTCCTCGAAAATATCGAGGCCATGTATCAGTACCTTTCCGTGCACTGAATGTTGGGTTTTTTCAGAGCTGGTATGCCGACGCGTTCATTGGAGTCCGTTTCTCGCCAGTGCCTGCCTTTGCCGGACTCGCTGCAGGGCGCAACGGATCGTTTCCCCCCAAAGTCCATCATCGCTTTTGCGTTGTTCTAATCACCGGCTGCAGCCAGCGCTTTTCCGCACAGTGGAGCCTGGCGAAATCGTCATCTTATAGAACGATCGTTCCGCCGGATTTGATGACTGCTCCATGACCGGTGCGCGGAGCGCGCGCCGGGTCTTGCTTAAATTCATCCGTAATCACAGCAGTTTGTAGCGATTCAGCGCGTGCGACGAAGGATGGCATATTGGTTGCGTAACTGCCCAGTGTCAACCTATTCCTCCGTGTCCCGGCATCGTTGGACGTTTGGGGGAGCAAGGCTGAGCGATCGTGCAGACTTGGACGAATTTTTAGTTAGTAGGCTGGAGCGACTGTTGCCGATCATTTCCATGCACCGTGACGGCAGAAACTGCGAGGATTCCATTGCTGACTGCAACGATGCCGGACAAGACCGAACTGAACTATGAGGTTTTCCTTGAAGTGACGAACGTACTGAACTCCCAGCGCGACACGGGAGAGCCTGTAGCGGGCGATCGCTGGACAGATCCGCCAGGTGGTCCCTTGGGAGCGCGCAGGTCTGACGCTCTACGATCCCAAGCTGGATGGGTTCCGCTTTTGCGCGGTCGTGACGGATCTGCCACGATTGGTTCTCCAGCCGGATTCCGTCATCCAGCGGAAAGGGAGCGCGGTCTGATAGGTCTACGAACATCAGCGGGTCCACATCCGCTCGAACCTCCATCGCGAGTGGATCTTCCTCGAAGACGAGGACTATCTCAAGGAAGGTCTGGCCGAATGATCAACCTGCCGCTGCTCGTTCGTGGCACCTGTTTGGGCACCTTGAAATCGGGAGTGTCCAAACGGGGGATCCTGATCCCCAGGATGTTCGATTTCTGCAACACGTCGCGACGCAGGTCGCGTTCGCGATCGAACAGGTGCGGGCGTACGAGCCAATCAAGCGACTGAGCGAGCAGCTTGCTCAGCAGAACGAGTATCTGGTCGATGAAGTCAAGCGGAGTCAGGGGGTAGGCTCGATCATCGGAGAGAGTCCGGCTTTTGTGCAGGTTTTGAATCTCGTGCTGGCGGTCGCCCCGACCGACACCACCGTGCTCCTGACCGGCGAGACCGGCACCGGCAAGGGCGTCGTGGCCCGGGCGATCCATGACATGATCTGAGTCCAAGGCAAGACACGCCCTTCATTCGGGTCAACTGCTTGGCCTTTTGCAGGACCAGCTTGTCAACCGTGTGGGCGGAACGCGATCGATTCCGGTCAACGTGCGCATCATTGCCGCTACGAACGCCAACCTGATGGATGCGATCGTCAAAGGAACCCTTCGGGCCGATCTCTTCTACCGCCTGAACGTATTCCCTATTCCCATTCCGCCGCTGCGCGAACGGCCTGAGGACATTCCGCTGTTGGCCTGCCATTTTCTCGCCGAATGCAGCCAGCGCTTCTGCCGGCCTGATCTGACGATCGAGCCGCACTCAATGGAGCGGCTGGTCCGGTATCACTGGACCGGGAATGTACGGGAGTTGAAGAACGTGATCGAACACGCGGTGATCTTGTGCCGTTCGTCCACGGTGGAGATCGACGAACGCCTGTTGCCCTCCGTCGGCCAACTGTCTTAAACCACTTTCCCTTCAACCACGGAAGAGGTTGGACGCCACCACATCCTGAGCGTTCTGGAGCGGACGAGCGGGCGGATCTATGGACCGTAGGGTGCGGCCGAGGTGCTCGGGATGCATCCGAGCACCTTGCGAGGGCGCATGCGCAAGCTCGAGGTCACACGTCCGCCTCGTGCGAAAGCGGGGAAACGAGACGGACAACCGGTTTGACCCGCCGCATCGGTCCTGTCACCACCCGGAATTCGTACAGCCGGCATTCGGAGGTCTCCATTTAAAGATCGGGATTCGGCGTAACAGCGCCAGGCCGATCAGTTTTGATAGGTGCGCCTCGCCGGAACAGGGTCCGGTGGTCCAACCTCTATCCTAGGTTACAGACTGCAGCCTTGCCGCTAGCACTCTTCTGCGGGTACTGCTTCCCGCCCTATGGCCCGGGTGCAAAGAGGCGATAAAGTGTGCTATCCATGTCGAGCGCAGGCAGAAGCCCTTCGTGCGAAACGGCAACCCACGATGAAGTTCTGCAGCCAATGTGGCGCGCCGGTTATCCGGAAAGTGCCGCCCGGCGACAACTTGCCTCGGTTCGTCTGCGAAGCCTGCCAGGCCATTCATTATCAGAACCCCAAGATTGTGGCCGGCTGTATTCCGGAATGGAACGGCTCGATTTTACTCTGCCGCCGGGCGATCGAGCCGCGTTCAGGCCTGTGGACCTTCCCGGCCGGATTCATGGAAATCGGCGAGAGCGCGGAGCAGGCCGCGCTACGGGAAACCCTCGAGGAGGCCCATGCGGACGTGGAGATCGCGTCGCTTTACGCGGTCTTCAGCCTACCTCATATCAGCCAGGTCTATATGGTGTTCCGTGGTCTCATGCGGAGCCCGGACTTTAAGGCCGGGGCCGAGAGCCTGGAGGTCCAATTGTTCTCGCCTGAAGCCATTCCCTGGGATCTGCTGGCCTTTCCGGTCATCCAGGAGACCCTGGCTTGCTATGTGCGGGATTTGGAGCAAGGGTGCTTTACGGTCCATGTGGGTAGCGTCATGCCACCTATGCGATAGGCCTATCCCCAATCGGCCAGTGTAGGTTGGGCAAAGCCAGGGTCCACTCCTCCGTCTGTCCAGACGGAGAAACTTAAAACCCTGCGGTTCCCGGTAATCCAGCCCAACTCCTCCAGGCGCCGGGCGTTCTGACCCTCCACCGCGGTAGGCCTGCTCATCCGGCTTCGCTCGGGTACAGGTCTAGGTCCGGATCGCCGGACAATTCCCAAGGCCGATCGTCCACAGAGCCTGTGATCGATTCCTTCAACTTGTTTGTCGAACGCCACTCAGAATCTTTCATGAGGCACCGTGCCGGACTATAATTCGGCACTTATTTCGCCGATCGGCGGAGCGGGTAACGCAGACGGCGGAGACGCAGGTAGAAGCACCATGGCGGCAAAGGAGTTCCCATGAAACGGCTGGCCGGCAAAATCGCTATTGTTACCGGGAGCAGCAGCGGGATCGGGAAAGCTATTGCGCTGCGTTTTGCCGAGGAAGGGGCCAAGGTTGTGGTGGCCGCGCGGCGAAAGAACCTCTGCGAACGGACGGTGGCGCAGATCCAGGAGCGCGGCGGCAAGGCGGTGGCGATCCCGACTGATGTGACGGATGAAGCGCAGGTCGAGCGGCTCATCGGCGAAACCGTCGCGCGGTATGGGCGGCTGGACATTCTGGTCAACAACGCCGGCATCGGAGGTAGCGGCCGGATTGCGGAGATCACCACTGAGGACTTCGATCGCGTGATCAACACGAATTTGCGCGGCATGTTTTTCTGTTGTCGGGCCGGGTTCCGCCAGATGATGCATCAAGGGGGCGGAACCATCATCAACATGTCCAGCGTGGCCGGAGTGCAGGCCTGGGCTGGCACCGGCGCCTACAGCGCGTCGAAACATGGGGTCATGGCGCTGACCAAGTCGCTGGCGGACGAGGGGCGCACATACAACATCAAGGTCAGTGCGATCTGCCCCGGCAAGGTGGCAGAGGACTTAGTCGACGCCTCGCCGGAAGAGATCGAACGCAGCGAGAAGATCAGCCCTTACGACATCGCCGAAACGGCGATCTACCTCGCCACACTAGGCCGGTATGCGGTCGTGCACCAAGTAATCGTGGATCGATTAGGTGCTGACTGGTAAGCTGCACCCATCGCGTCATATCCGGTGTGTTAGGACTTGCATCTACCCTGATGCGTAATAGATGAGCTAGGGTTAGGCCGGATCCGCTTCTTAGGATCTTAGGTGTCTTCCCACTCTCTGATCCCCTCAACGGGATCGAAGTCGATCTCCGCCTCACCCAGACGCTCAATGTTCACTCGCCTACTTGAGCGGCTCGCCCTGGCACTCGTCGAGCCCGTATTTCCTACGTGTACGTGTCATCGGTGGGCAAGTGGTTTTACTGTATGGGGAACTGCGCCTGACCAAAGATATCGGCGTCACGCTGGGAGTGGATGTCTTCCATCTGGCAGATCTGCAAGAAGTTGCGACCGATCTTTGATGGAAGGTGCTCGTTAACGCGCGAGATCTTCACGCGCCAGACGATGGTTTTGCTCTGTGAAGAGCCTGACTCAGAGATCCGTGTGAATTCCATCTTCTCAAATTCACTTTCTGAAGCCGTGGTGCTGAAGCGCGCCAAGAGTGTGGCAATAGGCGACGCCCAGGTTCGCTTGCTGCGCTTGAAGATCTCGTGATTCAGAAGGTCGTGGCCGGGTGTCTCCGTGATTTGGAAGATGTTGCTTGCCTGCTCTGGAGAAATCCCAAGGTCGATCGGGCGGAACTCGAGCGATGGCTAAAGAATTTTGCCACGGCGGAACGGCTCGTTGAGCCAGACCCGCGTTAGGAAGAAGATGTCCTCGTTGCGAGGGTGAGCTGCCTCGCCACCTAGCGACGGTCTGTAGGCATGCACCAGATCGTGTGGATCGGCAGGGGGCGAAGTGGTGAGCGTTGGGAGGCTGCTAGAACGGAAAATAGATCTCGAATCCGCTGTACGTCCCGCTGTGAAACGTAGCTGTGTATTGGTAGCCGCCCCTTACGAGAAAGAAGAATGGACCGACCTGCAGTTCGGCTAATGGACCGGTAAGCGCAGCGTGGAAGTCTTTGTTGCCCATGCCTGTGACATCCCAACCTAGCGAGGTCGCATACCGGCTGTGTTCCTCCCTGTACGTCAGGCGTCTTCCGCGGATCCGTCCCCAATAGAATCGGTCAAGGTCGGTGTAGGAGAAGATGAGGTGCAAGTTTCCCCGCTCATGCCAATAAAACGACTCGCCCTGGACGTAGGCTCCGATATCTTCCCGCTTGTCCCGTCCGCCTGTCCCATTGTCTTCCTGTTTCCGTCTAAACTGCGGCCCTGTAAACCCGACGAAGCTCCAGGCCCTGGATGTGTACTTTAGACCGAACGCCGGCGTTGCGAATTGGACAGAGGCAGCACGAACTTGCCCCTCTACCTTGAAACTGTATCCTAGACTGGCGGCGAACACCTGAACAAAGGGCTGTACAGCCGACTCCTGAGCGGGAAAAGAAGTTCGAATACCCAGATAGGTGAAATAGTCCTTTTGGTTATCAATTTGAAAGCCTGTGAAGACGTCGCCTGCGCTGGCCTTGAACGGCAGCCAACTCAGGAGCGCAAACGCCAGAGCGACCGATGTAGTTCGCGCCAATGTTCTTCCCCCTGTTCGATGCCCTCTACGCGAACGCGCAGGAAGGTCTCTTTCGCTTGTCTCGTCGCCGAAATGGCAGCGACCTTTAACGCGATCTTTTCGATCAGCAATATGCCGCTGTTGTGATTCAGTGCGAGGGGGATCGGCAGACGAATGGAAAGCCCTGTGTATGAGATGTCCTGGGTGATGCCAAACAACTCCTGTCCCTGCCAGAGGAGGCGGCAGTCTTTCTGAAAAGCGACCCGCGGGGCCTGCCGCCGCTGCGGCTGTGTTCTCCGGAAAATTTGCCCACACGCAGTAAGTAAGGAATACAGGCTGTGTAATACGCCCGGAGACCGGGCTCCAGCGGTCGGCAAACTGTTGGGAAGCGAAAAGGCTTCGACGATCAGCGCACGAATGGTCTCGTCATCCACATCCAGATACTGGATGCCGAGTTCGACGCCCCGATCCGATTTGCGATCCTGCCTGGTGATTCGTCCGCGCACGGTGATGGCTTTCCTATTCGGAAGAAACAGGGTGACGAAGACACAGTCAGGGGTTGGCGGCACAGGTGCGCTGAGTTCCACCGCCACCCCCTGTTCGGTCAGATCAAAGGTGGTGCCGTTGACCACAGTCGATTTTGTGTGGAGTTCAACGGGGAATCGCTGCCTCAAACGGATGGCGCTCCTTCGCTGAGGACGGTCACGAGCAGCGAGGATGGCGATGCTAACGAGCAGCAAATTGGCACAGGCCCAATACAGACTCACCTCCAGGCCAGGAGTTGCGGTGGAGGTGAGCCACTCTTGCAATCCCTTGGCCGCGCTCACGAGGAGCAAGCCAAAAACGAGGAGGTGCGGTATCACCAGCGTGGTTTGCCAAAGACTGCTCTGGTCAACCTTTTGGCCCTTCGGGGTGACCGCAAAAGGCCTCTGCTTGAAAGGCGCCGCCAACGTTTTGATGGCAACCCAACTCAAGGCGAAACACATCGCGACCTCGTAGATCTCGGACCAGAACGCGTTTCTGGTTCCCCCGCTGATGGGCCTGAGCGCGAGAGCCGATGCGGCGTAATAGGCACCGAATAGATGAGCGAAGGTGAGCGCCTCGGCGTGCAAAGGTGCGACGCCCAACAGCAGAGTCAGCAGGGGAGCAACCAGGCAAACGACACGTGGAAGCCCAAAAAGGAAATAGTAGATCGACCCGAGGTAGTGAATGCGCTGAGGGATCGTCAACCCTGGCTTGATCAGAGGATTGGCCTTGAAAAAAACCTGCAAGCTTCCGATCGCCCATCGAGTCCGTTGGCGGATGTACCCTTCAAAGGTTTCCGGCATCAGTCCGGTGGACAGAGGCTTATTCAGGTAGCAGGATGTGTATCCTTTAGCGTGCAACAGCAGACTGGTATGGATATCTTCGGTGACGGTGTCAGTTTGGAAGCCGTGGATTTCTTCCAGATGACGGCGCCGAAACAGGCCGCCGCTGCCCGCGAAGAAGGCGCTATTGTGCCGATCGCGGCCGGCCTGAAGCGTCCGAAAGAACAGTTCTTGCTCATTCTTGATGAAACGCTCCAGCGAAAGATTTTGCTGAAAGATATCGGGATTGTAAAAGTGATGTGCGGTCTGGACGAAGGCCACCTGCTCATCTTCGAAAAACCCGACCGTCTCGCGAAGGAAGGTCTTCGCCGGCACATGATCGACATCGAATACACCCACCAGCTCACCGGATGACAAACCAAGAGCATGGTTCAGGTTTCCTGCTTTGGCATGCCGCGGGCGGTCGTGGCGCCGAAGGTATGTGCACCCCAGCGATTCCGCCAGTGCCTTGACGTCGTCCCGATGTCCGTCGTCGAGCACATAGACCACAAATTTGTCCTTGGGATAATCCTGTTCCACACAGCCGATCAAGGTCCGCTTCAAGATGTAGAGTGGCTCGTTGACCACTGTTACCATGATGTCTACGGTCGGGAACCGTCTTACGGGAGGAGACTTACGATCGGTCAGTGCCCATGCCTGATATGAAAAAAAGAGGAACTGCAGTAATCCATAGACTTCTGCGAGGTACACGATCCAACTAGCCACGGTGCTCGCTAGATCGGCGGTGTTCAGAGTGTAAAATCCTCGCCAAACCATGTAGCGAACATACAACAGTAAACTGAAAAGCAGGATCGCCCGGCGACCGTTCCCTAACCGACTCAAGGCCACAATGGCTGAGAGCGCGACCACCGTGACGGTGGTCGAGAGCGGCGAGCTGTAGAGAGTGTCAAGGAAGTGAGTCACGTGTGAAGGGGCCGCGCTCTCCATAGAAAGGTTTGATGAGCTCCTTCAGTCAAGGGGCAAGCCAGCGAGGGCTCGGGCAGGCTACGGGGCATAATGTTCTTTGCATTGTGATCCCTCTTGTCGTTCCCGTTTGTTAGATAGTTACCCGATCGCTGACGCAGTGCTGCTTCACCAGTCGGTACTGCGATCATACAGAGAGCCCGACGAGCTGAACATCCCTGTAAGGAGGGGGGAGAGCTCGGAATGTTCCCCGCTTTCGTATCGATTTCACTTAAGAGATGTAGTACCCGGCAGGAGTTGTTGACTTCTGATTTGCCAAGCAGTGGTAATGCGGCTGTTGGCTATGCACTTATTCCTTTTGCGCACTGTGCTCCCTCTCGCCTCTCGTGTTTCCAATAAATCAGCCGCGCGCCGGGCCTGAACGTCAGGTAGTACCAGATCCATTCGGACATCACCCTGAACCGGTTGCGGACGCCGATGAGAAAAAAGATATGGACCACGCACCAGATAAGCCAGGCCGGCAGGCCTGATAGTTTAAGCGTCCCCAGCTGTGCGATGGCCTTGGCCCGGCCAATCGTCGTCATCATGCCCCGATCGACGTAGCGAAACGGTTCGCGCCGGTCTGGAGAAATGCCCTTTGCAATCACCCGCGCGACGTAGCGCCCTTGCTGCATGGCCACGGGTGCGAGACCGGGCAGCGGCTTGCCGTCTGCGCCGAGACAACAGGCGGCGTCTCCGATGACGAAGATCCAGGAGTCGTCCGGGATGGTGAGGTCAGCGCGGACAATGGCCCGTCCGGCGGCGTCCACTGGGGTTTTGAGGGACTGGATGAGTGGCGAGGCAGTGTTGCCGGCGGCCCAGATGACGTTGGCGGCTTCGATGAATTCGCGGCCGATGGAGACGCCCCGCGGTGTTACGTCTACGACCTTGGTGTTCAACAGGACCGTGACACCCATGGCTTGCAGCGCCCATTGGGCTTGAGCACTCAACGTGGGCGGATACATCGAGAGGATCCGTTCGGTCGCCTCCAACAAGAGAATCTTCAGGTTGGCTGTGCGGAGTGACGGATAGTCCGGCGTCATGGCCCTGCGGCCGATTTCCGCCAAGGCCCCGGCCAGTTCCACTCCAGTCGGCCCCCCTCCGACGATCACAAAGGTCAGATACCGTTGCGCTTCGGGCGAGCCTTTCAACTGCTCCGCCTTCTCGAATGAGAGCAGCAGCCGCTCGCGCAGGGTCAAGGCATCGGTCAATGTCTTCAATCCTGGCGCATGGGCCTCCCACTCGTTGTGCCCAAAATAGGAATGGCGCGAACCCGGCGCAACGACGAGCGCATCAAAGGAAATTGCTCCGCCTTCCGCCAGCACAACCTGGTGTCCGACCCTTTCGATGGCTTGGACCTCATCCATCACGACTTGCACGTTCGGGCGCGAGCGGAAGATGGTGCGAAGCGGCCAGGCGATATCGCTGGGAGAAAGCGCGGCGGTGGCGACCTGATAGAGCAGCGGCTGAAAGAGGTGGTGGTTGGTCCGGTCGATCAGGACGATTTCCAGTCCCGATCTGCCAAGCAATTGCGCGGCTGTCAGCCCACCGAAGCCGCCGCCGATGATGACGACTCGGGTCCGCGCTTTCGCTTCCTCAGATACTGATCGAGATTGGCTCATTCGCGCGGAAGTGTAGAAGCGACAGGTGAGGCGGGTCAAGAACGCCGTTTGCATTTCGGTCGGCGGACTCCTAGAATGCCGCCAATCGGCTATGCCTCCTCGCTCACGATCCAACGAGCAATCGTCCTTGCGATCCGGCCGCCAGCCCGATTCGGCGAGCGTATTCATCCCGCCGGGGCACAAACGGCGATTCCAGTTGCGTCTGTTGAAATGGTACAAGCAACACGGGCGTGATCTGCCGTGGAGGAAGACTTCCGACCCTTACAAGATTCTGGTATCCGAAATGATGTTGCAACAAACACAGGTCGATCGGGTCATTCCCAAGTACCATGAGTTCCTGGAGCGCTTCCCCACGTTGACCCACCTGGCGGAGGCGTCGGTCGAGGAGGTCCGCAAGACCTGGTATCCGTTGGGTTACAACATTCGGCCGTACCGGTTGCACAGCATCGCCCGTGAAACCATCGCGCGGTACGGCGGCGCGCTGCCGAGGGAACCGGAGGCCCTGTTGTCGTTTAAAGGCATCGGCCGGTACACAGCCGGCGCCATTCGGGCGTTCGCTTTCAACGAAGATGCGCCGATTTTGGACACCAATGTGATGCGGGTCTTGCATCGGGTCTTCGTCGGGGAGGGCAACCCGAGGACGCAAAAGAACAAACTGTGGGCGTTATCGGAGGCGTTGATTCCAAAGGGCAAAGGGTACGATTTCAACCAGGCGTTGATGGATTTCGGCGCGATGGTCTGCACCGCGAGGAATCCCTATTGCCTGCTGTGTCCGATGAAGGACTTTTGCAGGACCTATCCGTTCGATCCGAACGGCAGTTGAAGTATCGTTTCGCTCAGCGGCGCGGGTCACTGCGATGTATGAGCGCGGGGAAAAGGCTGTTCCAGTCGTTCAGGTGGCAGCCGGCCTGATTTGTCACGAAGGCCGCTATCTGATCGCGCGTCGGAAGTTCAGCTCGCATCTCGGGGGCTTGTGGGAGTTCCCCGGCGGCAAGCGGGAGACCGGCGAGACGCTGGAAGACTGTTTGCGGCGCGAATTGCGCGAAGAGCTGTCGATCACAGTAACTGACCCGATTCTGTTTCAGGTGATCCGACATGAGTATGCGGACCAAACGGTGGAATTGCATTTCTTTCGCTGCGCGATCGCGGAGGGACAGGTGAAACCGGTGGACTGCGTGGAGGTCAGATGGATCGCTCCCGAGGAATTCGGACAGTTCGCCTTCCCCCCGGCGGATCAGCCGGTGCTCGAGGCGCTGCAACGCCGGCAGAAAGACGGTTCAGCGGAATGAGTTTTCGATTTCCGGTGGAGGCGAAGCTCAAGGACGGTTCGCCAGTTCAGTTGGTGCTGGCTGATGGGCGAGATGTGGAGCCGCTGCGACGGCTGTACCGTGTGATCGTCGAAGAAGGCACTTCGTATCCGCATGAGCGGCTTCCGGATCCGGATGATTTTCTGGAGTACTGGTTTCGGGACAAGCGTACCGTGGCGGCCTATGCGCCGGATCGGTCGCGCGCCGCGGATATGGCGGGAGCGTTCTACCTCAAACCGAACTGGCCGGGGCGGGCGAGGCATGTGGCCAATGCTGGCTTCATCGTCGCACCCGAATGGCGCAACAAGGGTCTGGGCTGGCTGTTGGGCACGACGATGCTGGAGTACGCCAAGCAGCTTGGATATCGAAGCGTGATCTTCAACCTCGTGTTCGCGGAAAACCGGATCGCGCGACGTCTCTGGGAAAAGCTTGGCTTTCACGAATTGGCCGTCATCCCCGAGGCCGTGCGGAAAAACGATGGCACGTATCAGGATGCGATCGTGATGTTTCGATCCCTCATGAACGAAGAACGGGAAGTGAGCAGCGAATAGCATGCAGTGAACGCGGGAAAGCGAAATGCTTGGGCGGTTACTACCGCGCCGGGCTAGCTCTTGGCTATTAGCTTTCTGTATGAAAGTTGTCCTCGACATCGAAACCGTTCAGGCGCCGCGTGAGGAATGGGCTAGGCTGGTCGGCGTCACGCCGATCCGTCCGGATGACATGCTGGCCGAGGGTGGGTATGACCTCTTCACGCTGGGCGAGGCGCAGGATCGGAAGCGGATCGAAGATGAGCTCTATGAAAAGTCGGCGTTCGACGGGACCTTCAGCCGGATCGTCTGCATCGGGCTGATCGAGTTTTCCGACGCGATGGAACCTCGCGGCGCAATGGCCTGGTATGGGCCGAACGAGCGGGAGTTGTTACGGCAGTTCTGGGCCAGACTGGGGCAGGAGCGGCCGAACCTGTTCATCACGCATAACGGGCTAGGTTTCGATCTGCCGTTCATCAAGAAACGGTCGGTGATTCACCAGGTCAGGCCGAGCATCGACATCAACCTAGCCAAGTTCCGGACTGATCCGGTGTACGATACCATGGCGGTTTGGAGCAACTGGGATTCTCGTGGTTGGATCAAGCTGGATGTGCTTGCCCGTGCTCTGAACGTCGAAACGAAGTCCGGCAGCGGCCTCCAAGTTGCGGAAATGTGGGCGAGGGGGCAAGGAAAAGAAATCGCGCTCTATTGTCTGCAGGATACCTATGTGACCTACGCTTGTTACTGCCGGATGAATTTCCGGCCGCCCCTCTCCAAAGAAGAGGTGCTGCTCCAGCCGGAGCTGATCGAAGTGGAATAAGCGAACAGCTTGGCTGGTTATTTTTTCGTCACCGTGGCACTCTTCTTATGCGGCAGCTTGGCTGCTCCGCCTCTGGCTTTCAAGGCCTTGATCTCCGCTTCCCGTTCGATCAGTTGATGGCGAAGCGAATCGATTTCTTTTTTCATCGCCTTGATCTGCCCGTCCTGTACATCGATCGTTTCCTTGGCCCGGCGCAGCTCTTCCAGTTTGTTGGGGTCCTGGTGCGGTACGGTTGCTGAGGGTGCTGGTTGAGGCTCCGACATGCTGACGGGGACAGCCGCGGCGACAGGCATCGGTTCCGGTTGGGCCGGCGAGGTCTTGGCCGGAACGGCTGGAAGGAAAGCGGTTTTGGCCAGGAGCCGATGGTCGATCACCAGGGTGGTCAAATCGGCTTGCCCAATCGCCGCGGCGGTCTCGATGCGGGCCGCTCCTTCCGGAAGAAACCGGATCGCACCGATCCGGGCCTGTACATCCGGTGACTTCCACTTTTTCCCCAGGTAGTGCGTCAAGGTAAGATAGAGAGAGCCCTTCTGCACGTAGAGAGTACCGGACGTCGGCTCCGCTCCCGAGGGCGTTGGCTGGTTCACGTGAAAGACGACGAGCTGTTCGGGTTTCGCATGCAGGAGGCCTTGAGCCAGAAGGGGAGCCAGGAACGCGATGTCTTCGTCGCTGAACACGCGGGCTGGCTTCATCATAATCCCAGCCGATCCCTGCTGGGATGTGGAGGGGATCACTTCGATCGCCACGCCGCGAAGTGCGGCTGCGATGACGGCCGGGTCGATGACGGTGGGATGACCCGCTTCGAACGACCAATCCGAAGCTTCATCGAGATAGACGGCTCCCTGGGAACTTTGATGGATCTTCGAGCTGTGGCTGCCCAGCGAGGCGCAGCCGAGGGGAGCGAGGCCGATCAGGCCGAGGATGAGACCGAGCGCTAGCCAGGAGGAAAGCGGTGAAGAGCGGCTGCGGGCGTTCATGGGCTGTCTCCTTTAAACGAGAAACTGTGGGGAAAGATGGGGTGCCGGACCCGATTACCAGATTCCTAGCCCCATCAAAACCATTCCGATCGCCAGCCAACCAAAAACGCCGACCGCGATCATGGTTTCCAGGCTCATGCCGTTTTCCTTTTGAGTGATGTGCTTATCGTTTCGTCGCTCCATGATGGCCATTTCCCCGCTGGTTCGAATTGGCGCCGAAGTGATTCGGCTGTGCGTGACGAGTGATTGCGCATCTCCTTAGCAAAGTTTATGCCTCTCAATCCGCTCTTCAGTCGATATCTTCGGGGCTTCAATTTAAGGGTCATGAGGTTTTGTAGGGAGGACAATTGTTCGCAAGATGTTACCTCAACGATTACTTGGGATACGATCAGTAACGCATTGAAAAGACAATTTGTTTTTTGTGCTGACCCATGCCTTTCGCTGCAACGGTGAACAGTGAAAAGAACAGGAAGGCTCCTTTTTTTCGTCCCAACTTTTTATCGAGCGAGAGGATGGGATTCAGAGGGCGACTGTGCAGATTAGAAAAACGCTGTGCATTATTGTCTGTTTTTTCCGTCAAGGAAACGACGGACCGGTGGCGGCCTGATCAAATCAGCCGGGAAAGACGGGAGAAGACAGGTTCAGACTGATTTACTTCAGAATCCGCCCCTGTATGACCGGCTGGCCGAACAACGTGGTGGCGGAGGCATCCTGAATGAGGATCGGCACCAGGTCTCCTGGCTTGGTCTCGAGGCCGTCTTTTTCCCAGACCACTGGGATATTCCCGTCTGTCCGTCCCATCCATTGACTGGGCGACCGTTTAGCGTCGCCTTCGACCAGGACCTCCATAGTCCGGCCGAGCAATTCTCGATTTTTCCGAAGCGAGATCTTTTTCTGGAGGTCGACCAGCCGCGCGACCCGGTCGGCCTTGACCGCGTCCGGCACATCATCACGGTATTTGCGGGCGGCGATCGTATTCTTACGTTCGGAATACTTGAAGATGAAGGCAGAATGATACCCGACTGCTTCGACGGTGCGGTAGGTGTCCAGAAACTCGTCTTCCGTTTCCGAACAGAATCCGCAGATGATGTCCGTCGTCAAGGCGATCTCCGGATTGCGACGTCTGATCTCCTCGACCAGCGCCAGGTATTCCCGTCGCGTGTAGGTGCGGTTCATCAAGTCCAGGATGCGGTCATTGCCGGATTGTAGGGGCAGATGGATGTGCTTGCCGATCTTCGGATGTCCCGCCACCGCATCCAGCAAAGCTGGCGGAAAATCCTTCGGATGGGGCGACGTGAAGCGGACCCGCTCAATTCCGGGGAGGTCGGCCACGGTGGTGATCAGCCGCGCGAAGTCCCAGTCTCCGAACCGGTAGGAATTGACGTTTTGGCCGAGCAGCGTGATCTGCTTGAATCCCTGCGCAATCAACTGTTCGGCCTCTCGAATCACGCCCTGGGGATCACGCGACCGTTCGCGCCCTCTGGTATATGGCACCACGCAGAACGTGCAGAAGTTGTCACATCCCCGCATGATCGCGATCCATGCGTTCACACCTTCGGCGCGTTCTGGCAGGATGTCTTCGTAGGTTTCGTATTCCGATAGGTCGACCGCGATTCCTTTCTGTAGGAATCCCTGCTCTTGCGATTCGATCGCCTGGTTGAGCAGGTTGGGGAGTTGCCGATAGGCGTCCGGCCCGACCAGCACGTCCACGATCGGCTCGGTTTCGGCCAGTTTCTTCTTCAAATTTTGCGCCATGCAACCAAGCACGCCGACGATGAGCGGACGCTGCTTCTTGATAGCTTTTAGCTCGGCGAGGTGCCCATAGACCCGGTTGTGGGCGTTCTCCCGGACGGCACAGGTGTTCATCAATACGATGTCGGCCTGTTCCTTATTCTCGGTGAAGGTGAAGCCTTCTTTCCGTAGGATCGCTCGGATCAGTTCGCTGTCGTACTCGTTCATTTGACAGCCGAACGTTTCGATGTGCACGGTTTTGGCGGATGCCGGGTTTGTCATGAAGCGACCACGTGGAGCTGCCGGAGCCGCGGCTGCGAAAGAGCTCCCATCGAGGGTTCGAGATGTCCGACCGCGAGGCCGTCCATTACGCCGGTGATGACCACGTTTCTGAGGCGGTTGGCGAGGTCGGCATCCGAGAAGACCCCGACTTTCGTAAAGTTCCTCGTCAAGCCGGTCCACAGTCCGTCGTCCTGTTTGGTTTCAAACAGCACCTCGACCGGCCGGCCGATCTGCCGCTGGTAAAAAGCCAAGCGTTTGGCTCGGGAAAGTTCTGAGAGGATCCGGGTTCGCGCCTTGATCGTTGCCGGGTTCACCGGATTGGCGAGGCGAGCCGCGGCTGTTCCGGGACGCTTGGAGAAGCTGAAGACATGAAAGTAGGAGAAGGGCAGCTCTTCCGCGACCCGCAGGGTGTTCGCGAATTCTTTCTCGCCTTCGCCAGGGAATCCGACCAGAAGGTCCGTGCCCAGCCCCACGTCGGGAACCAGCTTGACCGCTTTTTCGATCAAGCGCACATAGTCGAGGACCGTGTAGCGTCGGTTCATAGCTTTCAGGATGCTGTCGTCGCCGCTCTGAAGCGGAACGTGGAGATAGTGGCAGAGCTTGGAAGATGAAGCCATATAGTCGAGCAACTCGTCCGGGATCGTCGTCGGCTCGATCGACGAAATACGGATCCGCTCGAGACCAGCGATACCTTCCAACCGGCGGATCAGGTCGATCAATCCGTGCCTGTCCTGCTTGTACCGTCCGATGTTCACCCCAGTGAGCACCACTTCACGGTGGCCTTTAGCGACCAGCTCTTTGGCTTCGCGAAGGGCGTCGTCGGCTTGGCGGCTCCGCTCCCGTCCCCGTGCAAACGGAATGAGACAGAAGCTGCACATGAAATTGCAGCCGTCTTGGATTTTCAGAGGCGCCCGAACCGTGCCGCACTCGCCGGTGCCGGGCAACAGGAAGTCCTCACGCCCGATGGTTTTCGTGTGGAACACCTGGGGGGCCGGTCGTTTTTTCAATGCAGCCGGCGCCGGTAGGTAGTCTGGCAGAAGCATCTTGAATTGGGTCCCGACGATCAAGTCGATCCCCGGCAGGTTGCGCAACATCGACATGCCGGTTTGCGCGTAGCACCCGGTCACGACCACGAAGGCGTGGGGCGAATGGCGCAGGGTTCTCCGCACGGCATAGCGACAATCTTTTTCCGCATTTTCCGTGACGGAGCAGGTATTGAGCACGAGCAGGTCGGTCGGCTGGCCGAACTCCACCAATTCGTAGCCGTCGCGGCGTAACCGGTCGGCCAACAGCGCGGTCTCCGCCTGGTTGAGCCGGCAGCCGAGCGTGTGCAGGGTAGCGCGCGGTCGAGACATACTCATGGCGGCGTCATTATAGGGAAGCCGCAGTAATAGCGGCAAGCCATGAAGCTACGGCCGGCAGTTCAAGGGTTCCTGGTTGAACAGGCGGGAGGCTCGTGGTAGGATTTTTATATTTTTAGTCGCGCTCCTGGAACAACACGGGAGGATGACCTATGGTCACCTTGCGGCTTGCCTTCGTCGCCCTGCTTGTCCTCGCAGTGCTTCTGCCGGTTCAGGCTGGATGGACCTGTGAGACCCTGCCAGCTGAACCGGATTTCAATACGCGAATCGATGAGCTGTATGATCACGAGTCCCGTCTGTTCCTCGTCCTGTACTCGTTACAAGGCAACGGCGTCGTCGATTACGTCACCGGACGTGTGGTGGAAGAGTACGCACGCAGCAGCTATGGCAATCCGGTTTACTACACTGAGAGCTATCCTCTGTTTTATTGGTGGAACCACACGATGTGGAATGACCCTCAGCGCGACGGTGTGAACGGAAACGAACTCGTGTACCAAGAAAACGTCGATTTCGACATCACGCGCTACAAACCCTGTCTCTTCAACGGCCAGCCCTGCTGAACTGGGCGGGGACATACTTTGTCTGCCGGCTTGTCGGGAAGCGTCGGCTTCTTCGTCGAGTCGAGCTGGTTCCTCGGGTGCTCGAAGTCTCCCCCGGTTTGGCGAATCTGCTCTCACCGGGCGATAGATCGTGCTATGCTGCCTCCGAGTCACTGTTTTCCGGATTCCTGCGGCTGAAAAAAATGTCTCAACGCCAGTGGGTCTTGCTCGCCAACCGTCGTGTCGCCTTCATGCTGCCGCTGGGGTTCGCTTCCGGCTTACCCTTGGCGCTCACCTCTGGAACGCTCCAGGCCTGGCTGACCGTCGCGGGAGTCGATTTGCGGACTGTTGGCATTTTCACCCTCGTCGGGCTGCCCTATACGGTGAAATTTCTTTGGGCGCCGCTGATGGATCATTTCGTCCCGCCGTGGCTGGGCCGCCGGCGCGGCTGGATGATCGCCACGCAACTTGCCGTCGCGGCCGGGCTGGCCGCCATGGCGGCGACCGGGCCAGGCGATCGTCCCTGGACGCTCGGCATTCTGGCCCTCGCTGTAGCCTTTCTGTCAGCTTCCCTCGATATCGTCTTTGATGCCTATAGGACTGAGGTGCTCCGGCCGCAGGAGCGAGGCCTGGGCGCGGCGGTCTGGGTGAACGGATACAGGCTGGCGCTGGTCGTCGCCGGTGCGGTCGCGCTGGTCCTCGCGGATTCGATCGGCTGGCAGCGCACCTATTGGTTGATGGCCGGGCTGATGGCGGCTGGGGTGGCGGCGATCCTGCTCAGCCCGGAGCCGGCGGATCCGGGAACGCCGCCGCAAAGCCTTATGGAAGCGGTTTGGGGGCCGATCACCGAATTCTTTTCCCGTCCGGAGGCGGTCGGCTTCCTGCTGTTGATCGTTTTATATAAAGTGGGCGATGCGTTCGCGGCGACCCTCTCGACGGCGTTCCTGATCGGAGGGATCGGGTTCACGGTCACCGATGTCGGCCTGATGAGGGGCGTGGGGATCGCCGCAACGTTGCTCGGCGCGCTGGTCGGGGGCATGGCCATGGCGCGCATGGGGCTCTTCCGCGCTTTGCTAGCCTTCGGCGTGCTGCAGGCCGTGTCGAACCTTTCGTTCATGGCGCTGGCTTGGGCAGGGAAGAACTATCCCATGATGGTCGCCGCGGTCGTGTTCGAAAATTTTTCTGGCGGAATGGGAACTGCTGCCTTCGTGGCTTTCGTGATGTCTCTCTGTGACCGCCGTTATACTGCCACCCAGTTCGCCTTGCTCTCTTCCCTGGAAGCGCTTGGTCGCGTGTTGCTCGGTCGGCCGGCGGCGGAGTTGGTGGAAACCGTGGGCTGGGGGCAGTTTTTCTTCGTCACGTTTCTGGCCGCGCTGCCGGGGCTCGTGCTGCTGTGGAGATTGCGGGGCTCACTGGGCAATCACCGGCCGCCGGAATCCAAGCGGGCTGCGGGGCTTGCGCCGGCCTCTCCCGCGGTTGAATGAACCTCACGCTTTCAATCGACGCTGCAGGAAGAGCACGTAGAGCATGAGCACTGGAAGCGGCGCGAACAGAAACGGAACGAACCACAGCCAGACGTTTTGTCCCCGTACCCGGGCCTGGTCAATCATCCATACGAAGACCCAGATCACGAGTCCCGCGTAATTCATTGTGATCCAGCGTGTCGTGTGGATTTTAAGCCCGCTTGCGGCGTTGGGCGTGCCGTGGAATAAAAAAACCCCCAGGAGAATGAGAAACGCGCCCAATAGGCCGGCGACGAGACGTTTGCTCCAGACATACATGTTGTCCTCCTCATCTCTGTTGAATTGACTCGCGATCCACTAACGGTTTGCGCGGCGGCGTGACGGCGGGCTAGGCTAATCACCGTATAGTCAATTGTCAATGGATGGAAGGGTGGTCCTCTGCGAACGGCAGGGTTGTCCCAATTCCTTCGGCCGATGAGCCCGAAACCGGATGAATAATCTCGCGCTGGCCCTTCTGACCCTCGTCTTGGCCGTCTGCGTCGTGTTGGCGGCCACGAATCCTACCACTGACGACTATCTCTTGTTCATTGAGGCGAAACTTTCCCAGGCTCTCGAACGCATGGATCGGGCCGGGCCGAGCGGAGAACAGCATCTCATCCGCTCTGTCTTCAGGAGACAGGGGAAACGACTGCTCGAGGGTGTTGTCCGTCCGCACACCGTCAGGCGAAATTGGGGGCTGCTGAGCCTGTTCGAAACGCGGGTGTGGGACGTTCGGATCGTGGTGCTAGGTATTGGAGGCTGGTTCGTCCCGATCAAAGGCGTTGAAGAAGCCACGTTGAAATTCGGCCGTGCCGTGTTCGGAGCCCCGATTTTCTCGTGTGCATCTCCAAACGATCGGTCGGAGCTTCCTCTGCTTTGATCTCCCCGTTTGTGGATAACCTCCCCACCAAGCCGTGTTTTCCCCTGCACTGGTCGGTCGATTCCGTTATCCCCAGGTTCTTCTGTCCAATCCACAATATCCTGCGTTGACAAAATAGACGACTCGCTATATATAGCATCCCCTGTCGAGCACGCTGCTGCCGCACATCATTCTGGCTGGCTTTTGCGATTGAACAGCAGATCTATCGGGTTGAATCCCCAGAAGCAAAAGTTCCGGGTCAGGGCTTCTAGTTCATTCCGGGGGGGGACATCATGAGAATCGAACGAAGATTCACGCGGAGCGGACAGAACCCGTACGAGGGAATCAAGTTCGTGAAGCGTTCATCGGAGATCCGTAATCCCGACGGATCCATCGTTTTCAAGCTGGACAACATTCAGGTTCCAGAGCATTGGTCACAATTGGCCATCGACATTCTGGCGCAGAAGTATTTCCGGAAAGCGGGTGTGCCTCAAGTTGGACCGGACGGGAAGGTGCTGACCGGTCCGGATGGAAAACCGGTCCTCGGCGGCGAGCGCGATGCGCGCCAGGTCTTCGAGCGGCTGGCGGGATGCTGGACGTACTGGGGAAAGAACTACGGCTACTTCACGTCGGCCGAAGACGCTGCCGCTTTTCACGATGAACTCTGCTACATGCTCGCGCGCCAGATGGCGGCACCCAATTCACCTCAATGGTTCAACACAGGGCTGCATTACGCCTACGGCCTGACCGGTCCGGCTCAAGGCCACTACTACGTCGATCCCAAGACCCGTGAAGTGGTCAAGGCTACAAATGCGTTTGAGCACCCCCAGCCCCATGCGTGCCAACCTTACCATGCTTTGGTCTCGACGCCTCAGGGGCCCGTGCCGATCGGGGACATCGTGACGAAAGGCTTGATCGGACTGGAAGTGTTCGACGGCCGCTGCTCCGTCGGGGGCAAGGCCTCGGGGACGACAAAGGTGGTCGCTGTCAGGGCAAACGGTGAGAAGCCTGTCTTCAAGATCGTGCTTAACAACGGTGTCTGTATCGAGGCGACAGGCGATCATCTCGTCTATGCGCTCGAGGCGCGGCGTTCAGCCGGCGTCTGGTGCAGGGTGGACAATCTGGCTCCGGGTATGCGGCTCATGCTGGCGACCGGGACGGCGGTGACCAAGCAGTCGGAGCCGCGGGCGGTGGATGAGGCTGCCCTGGTTGGATGGCTGCAGGGAGACGGCTTCCTCGGCCAGTACGAGCGGGGCACCAATCGCAGCCTAACGCTCGAATTCGTGACGATCGACAAGAGCGAATTCCATTTCGTGTTGGAACGGGTGCAGCGAGTCTTTGAAAGCGTACGCTACCACGTCCGGTCCGTGGACACGAACACCTCGGGGCTCGACGTTCGCCGCATTCGGTTGTGCGGCGAAACGCTCCGACCATTTGTCGAGAAATACAAACTGCTGCGGGAAAGCGAAGAGTGGTCCGTGCCGGGGGCGATCTGGTCTGCGGGCGTGCAAGCGCAATCCGCCTATCTTTCGGCTTTGTTCCAGACGAATGGGACAGTCCGTTTCCGATCTCGCGCCTCCCGGGCCGCCGATGTCGTTTTGACCACGACTTCTCTTCCGCTAGCCCTCGGTGTCCAGGCCCTGTTACTGAATCTGGGTGTCTATGCGCGGGTGCAGCGAGGCGTTGAAAACCGGGAAAATCGGAGGACGCCGTACTGTGTCTCGATCGGCTACGCAGACGCGCGGACTCGCTACAGGGAACTGATCGGGTTCATCTCGGAAGACAAGCGTGAAAAGCTCGAGGCAGCCTGCTCCGATCGGTTTCCGGGCAAGGCGTTGCCGGCACTACAGGAGGAAGCGATTGTCCGGATCGAGGCGATGGGGATGCAGCCGGTCTTCGACATCCAGACCGAGAGCGGGCAGTATCTCTCCAACAACGTGGTGGTGCATAACTGTTTCATCCAGTCTATCGAGGATGATCTGGTCAATGAGAACGGCATCATGGACCTGTGGGTCCGCGAGGCACGGCTGTTTAAATACGGAAGCGGAACGGGAACGAATTTCTCCAAGTTGCGCGGCGAGGGGGAACCGCTGTCCGGTGGCGGCCGGTCGTCGGGGCTGATGTCGTTTCTGAAGATCGGGGACCGGGCGGCCGGCGCAATCAAATCGGGCGGGACGACCAGGCGGGCGGCCAAGATGGTCTGTCTGGATTTGGACCATCCGGATGTCGAGGAGTTCATCGAGTGGAAGGTGATCGAAGAGCAGAAAGTGGCCGCCATGGTCGCCGGCTCAAAAATATGCGCGCAACGATTGAATGCGGTGTTGAAGGCCTGTCATATGGTCGGCCCCGACGGTCAGACGAAAGTGGAGATCGATCCCAAGAAGAATCCCGCGCTCCAGGAGGCCATTCAGGCGGCGCGGCGCGACTACGTGCCGGAAGCCTACATTCAGCGCATGCTTGCCTATGCCCGTCAGGGCTTTACGCATTTCGTCTTTCACGAGTACGACACGAATTGGGACGGCAAGGCCTATCAGACTGTGTCGGGGCAGAACTCCAACAACAGCGTTCGTATCCCGAACGAGTTCTTTGAGGCGCTGGAAAAAGACGGGGACTGGCCGCTTAAGCGGAGGACGGACGGCAAGGTCTGCAAGGTCGTCAAGGCCAGGGAGCTGTGGGACAAGATCGCCTGGGCCGCCTGGAGCTGCGCCGATCCCGGCATTCAGTACGATACGACGATCAACGAGTGGCACACCTGCCCTGAAGACGGACGTATCAACGCGTCGAATCCGTGCTCGGAGTATCTCTTCCTCGACGACACGGCGTGTAACTTGGCGTCGATCAATTTGGCCCAATTCTTCACGCCGGACGGCCGGTTCGATCTGGAGAGCTTCCGCCACGCCGTGCGCCTCTGGACCATCGTGCTGGAAATCAGCGTATTGATGGCTTCATTCCCCAGTCGCGCGATCGCGGAGAAGAGCTATACGTTCCGAACGTTGGGGTTGGGGTATGCCAACCTGGGCACGATCCTGATGCGGCAAGGCATTCCGTACGATTCGCCGCAGGCCTTGGCGATCTGCGGTGCCATTACGGCTATCATGACCGGCGAAGCCTACAGTACTTCGGCCGAGATGGCGGCCGAATTGCAGCCCTTCCCTGGCTATGCGAAGAATCGCGACCACATGCTGCGGGTGATCAGAAACCACCGCCGCGCGGCCTACAATGCGCCGCCGGAAGAATACGAAGGGCTCACAATCAAGCCGATGGGCATCCAGCCGGAGCATTGCCCGCCCGACTTGTTGCTGGCAGCTCGGCGGGCATGGGATCGGGCCCTCGAGCTGGGGACGGCCTACGGCTTCCGCAACGCCCAGGTGACTTGTATCGCGCCGACCGGCACGATCGGGTTGGTCATGGATTGCGATACCACCGGCATCGAGCCGGATTTCGCGCTGGTCAAGTTCAAGAAACTGGCGGGAGGCGGCTACTTCAAGATCATCAACCAGAGCTTGCCACCGGCGCTGAGGACCCTCGGCTATACCGAGGCGCAGATCCAGGACATCGTCCATTACTGCATCGGGCGGCAGACGCTCAAGGGCGCACCGTTCATCAATCACGAGACGTTGAAGGAGAAGGGATTCGACGACGCGGCGCTGGAACGGCTGGAACACTCGCTCAAACAGGCGTTCGAGATTCAGTTCGCCTTCAACAAGTTCGTGCTGGGCGAGGAGTTCTGTCGCGAGAGGCTAGGCTTCACGGAGGAGCAACTCAACGAGCCCACCTTCAACATGCTTAAGGCGCTGGGTTTCACGCAGGAAGAAGTCGCTGCGGCCAACGACTATTGCTGCGGCACCATGACCGTGGAAGGCGCACCACATCTCAAGGCGGAGCACTTGCCGGTGTTCGATTGCGCCAATCGCTGCGGCCGGATCGGGCAACGCTATATTCCGATCGAGGCCCACATTCGGATGATGGCGGCCGCGCAACCCTTCATCAGCGGCGGGATCAGCAAGACGATCAACATGCCGGCGGATGCTACGGTGGAGGACGTGAAGGCCGCGTACCTGCTGGCGTGGAGAAGCATGGTGAAGGCCGTCGCGCTCTATCGCGACGGGTCCAAGCTGAGCCAGCCGCTGAACGTATCCTCGGGCAGCGGGAAAGCCATCGAGCCGAGTGCCGACGTACTGAGCACCGCCGAGAAGATCACCGAGCGGGTGCTGGTGCGCTACCGGTATCTGGCGAAGCGGCGGCCGTTGCCGGCGAGGCGGAACGGCTATACGCAAAAGGCGATTGTCGGAGGCCACAAGATCTATCTGCGAACTGGAGAATATGAAGACGGGACCCTGGGCGAGATCTTCCTCGACATGCACAAGGAGGGAGCGGCCTTCCGGAGCCTGATGAACTGCTTCGCGATCGCGATCTCGCTGGGGCTGCAACACGGCGTGCCGCTGGAAGAGTTCGTCGACGCCTTCGTGTTCACCCGGTTTGAGCCGAACGGACCGGTCAAGCTTAACGACCGGATCAAGATGGCCACGTCGATCATCGACTACATCTTCCGCGAACTGGCCGTGACCTATCTGGATCGCTACGACCTGGCGCAGGTGCAGCCGGAGGACTTGCGGATGGATTCGGTGAAGAAGGACGACCAGGACCTGGAGTGCACCGACGAGGAAGCGGACATTCAAGCGCTTCAATCGGCCTCGATCGTCGCAGATAAGTTTCCCTCCCGGCATGATCCAGGAAGCAGCGCCAGAAGAAACGGTCAAGGCAACGGGCATGCCGTGGGGCGCCAAGTAGAGATCACGCGCGAATCGCTCACCGTCACGGCGATTCGCGACACGGCGCGGCTGAAGGGCTATGAGGGCGATCCCTGCCCCGAGTGCAAGCAGTTCACCATGGTGCGGAGCGGCACCTGCCTGAAGTGCGTGAACTGCGGCGCCACGAGTGGCTGCTCATAATGCAGGGCTTGGCGCGCCGTTCTATGGGAAAATTCTCCATGCATGCACTTCTCGGAGCGACAAACCATAGGTGGCACGGGGTGTCCGGCTGGATTGGCGGAGTGCCGTACAGCATTTCCTGTGTTGATTGCTTGAGAGAGTTTTTTCGGCATTCGCCCGAGGAGCGTTTCGGATTCTGGTCCCTGGATATTTTTATCGCCACCAACCCCCTGCTCTCGCAATCGGTGTATCTGCGGGAGGTACCGTCATACCACGGTCGTGTTGGGAACCATGGGGCTTTTTCGGAAACCCTGCGAAAGCCGGGTTCGGGATAATCTCCGGAAATACAAAATGGGTGAGCTCAGGCGTCCTTCTAAAGACCTGTCCCTTGCGGGTGTGATTGCGTCTGCTCCGACCCGACCGGAGGAGTGAGCGATTGCGGGTCATCCGTCATTGAAGCCGCAGGCGTTTATGCGGCAAATCGTGCGGGCGGCTCTGCCGCTGGGCGTTGGAGGAGTCTCGATCCCTTTATGGGCGGCGGCTCGACGATTGCGGCTGCGCTCTCAGTCAGCTACGAAAGCATCGGCCGGGAGATCGATCCGACCTATTACCGGATAGCTGTGCAAGCCATTCCCACGCCTGCGGTCTTTCCCGTGAATCGAAACGGCTACACGTCCAGCATTCGGATGGAGAACGACGTGGCTGTAGTGCTCCCGCTTTTGTCAAGCAGCCACGAACTGTGTGCTGTGGTTGAGTGGTTGCTCGACCTGGCCTGGGGTCCGATACCCGAGTGCGGCATGCCCACGCGATCCACGCGACGAGTGCCTGTTCCCATTCCAGCGGGCTGATCCAGTCGCGGAGCCCGAGGAGTGCTGCTGTGGTGCGCGCCCGCATACGCCGTTCTGGAGCGGTGTTGCCCGACCTCGTCCCACGCGGCCAGCCACGGCGACGTCTGCGCCTGGAGGCTGATAGAGGGACCAACGATCGCGTCCCGTCGGCTGGGCAACCCAAGAGAAATTGGTCACGCCACGGGGCATACGGCGCTTGGCTGAGGTGGTCGTCCTGACACATGGCCGTGGGCGGGTTTGCCCTGGCGCCCTTCGAGCACGATGGCGGTCTCTGCGTTCGGGCAGCCCTTGTCTGAAAGGGGACAGTATAGGGGACTGTTGAGTCAGTGTCTTTCGACGACGACGGAGTCGACCGATCGGTCTTACTTCCTCCGAGCTTGACCATCGCTTACATTCGCAATGCGATCGATTACATCGAAAAGGGTATCCTTGGCATGCGGGCATTGAATGCATTTAGTCCGTATAAGAACCATAAGCACCCGGATATTGCCCAGCAAAGGTTTCCGGATCTTTCAATGGTAAGTTAAATCCACCGTCGGAGCATGTCCTGGAGTCAAAAGGCAGTACACATCCTTGGGCGATTCAGTTGCACTATAATCATCCAGGAGGGTACATCATGTGGCGATATGCAGTGGATTCTACCAAGCGAATGAAGCGGGGCGGGAGGTTTTAAAAATCCGGCAAACCGGCTGAAGGATGCCTCGTCTATTGTGCGTCGAGGATCGTCCTCCAGCGCGGCCGTCCTACATTGGCCAATCACCGAGCTAGGTGACGGCTGTCGTTGGGTAGCGGGTGGTGATTGGAGCTGTTTGCGATTGTTGGGGGGAACCTAAGAAAAGGAGATCACCGCGTGCGCTCCGCAAGAGATCTCTTCGGCTTCGGCGTTTGCATTGGTCCAATGACTGGCTTTGCAGCAGAGAAGGAATATAGGAAGGATAAAGTCCATCGGGAGGTGTCCTTTGTGTATCGGTATCGGTACTGATGAGTGATCAAGCGGACGGAGGCCTGTGTCATTCAACGGCAGCGGGCTTGATGGATCGTAAAAAAGTTCAGCAACTCTGGCACTCCCGCGGCTTTTCCTGCGACCTGTGGGTTGATCCGCCGGGGCAGGTGTGGGAGGATTATGTTCATTCCGTAGATGAACTCCTGATGGTGGTTGAGGGGGAATTGGAGCTGGAGATGGAGGGGCGGACGTTCAGGCCCAAGCCTGGGGAGGAAGTCTTGATTCCCGCCAATGTGGTACATTCTGTCCGGAACGTAGGCGGGACCACCGCGCGGTGGTTGTACGGGTACAAAATTAAGGGGTAAACGGGGTAGGGGGGTAATGTAGAACAGGGCACTGGCTGTACAGGAGTCAAGTATCCCTCTATCCTGCTATCCTGTCTATCGAGGGAAAGCATGCCGACGACGACACAGTTGGTGATCAGTGAACGCAGCAAGCCGGGGGTGCTCGCGCAAGTGGCTTCGGTCTTGGGCAGTGCCGGGGTCAACATCAAGGCCTTCTCAGCTCCGGAAGTCACGGGCACCGGGAATCTTCGGTTGTTGGTAGCGGATCTAGAGGGAGCGCGGGCGGCTTTGCGGGGGGCGAAGATCCGCTTTCGGGAAGAAGTGGCGCTGGTCTTGAGTCTGGAGAACAAACCCGGCGCCTTAAAGGAAGTCGCCGATCTGCTGAACAAGGCCAAAATCAACATCAAATGCGGCTATTGCACGCCGTCCCGCGAGGGCAAGCGAGCCATTGTGGTGTTGACTGTTTCGAATATCCAAAAGGCTTTGGACGTTCTGCGCGATAAGTCCCTCGACGAATTCTGAGATGCAAGCAGCCCTCCGCACGCCTCTTGCTCAGGTGGCTATTTCTGTTCCGTTCCTCCTGGGCGTCTGGGCCTTATCAGGCTGCGCCGGCGCTCCCTCTCCCCGCGCCTCTCTGCCCGGCTATCCCATCGGTTACGTCGAGCGGGGGACCGCATCCTGGTACGGGCCGGGCTTTCATGGGAACCACACGGCCAACGGGGAACGGTTTGACATGCACAAGTTGACGGCGGCGCATCGGACCCTGCCGCTGGGGTCCGTGGCGGTCGTCCGTTCACTGACGACGGGTCGGCAGGTAACCGTGCGAATCAATGACCGGGGACCGTTCGCGAGGGACCGGATCCTGGACTTATCTTACGCCGGGGCGAGGGCGCTTGGGATAACCGGTTCTGGAACGGACGAGGTTGAGCTGCGTGTCATTGGTTACGAGGGCAGGCCGGGCGGTATGGGATTCCTCCGTGTTCAGGTGGGCTCATTCGCCGATCCGGCGAATGCTCAGGCGTTGATCAATCGGTTGAAAGTCCGCTACCCGGCTAGCCGGATCGTGATGGTCGAGCTGCCGGACGGCAAACGCTACCGCGTCCAAGTGGGAGAGTTTACGAGCGAGGCTCAGGCCGAGGCGGCAGCCGAGCAACTGGAAAACATGTTGGACGTCACTCCCTTCGTTGTGAGAGACTGAGAGACAGTACCTAACCCGCGCCTCCTCTTTGTCCCTCAGGTCCAGGAGGGGCGGAATCAGCTCCGGGTAAACTTGGCAAACCCGTTGATTTCACTTCAGGAATTGCTGTAACGCTTGATGGACTGCTTGGCGCTGTGGTAAAAAATACAGCGCGATGGATGACGGCGGCCCGATAGGGTCTCACCAAGTCACGCTGTTCTTCCGTATTCCAATCACACCATCCGTCGATCCGGCTTGGGCATCGACGGTGTGTCCTGTCCGCCTTTTTGAGCCGGTCGTTCATATCTCACTCTAGTTTCGACTTCCATGGACATTCTTATCCTGTTTACGCTGATTCTGTTGTCGGCCATTATTTCCGCAGCCGAGATCGGATTTTTTTCGGTCAACGAAACCAGGCTCCGTGCCCTGGCAGAGGGTGGGGGAAAGCGGGCGGCAATGGCCCTCTATCTCCGCAGCAACCCCCAACGACTGCTCTCCACTATTATGATCGGGGATAACCTGGTCAATGCCGGCGCCGCTGCGTTCGCGACCATCATCACGATCCGGCTCTTCGGCTCGGACGCCCTCGCGGTCGCAATCGGGATTCTGACCTTCGTGTTGATGATTTTCGGTGACGTGGTGCCCAAGACCTTGGCCGCCAAGCATGCGGTTCCTCTTGTCCTGGCGATGGCCTATCCCGTCTATTGGATCGAATGGGTGCTGCAGCCGGTGTTGTTCGTCCTGGAGCCGATGATCGACAAGATCACCGGCGGGAAGGGATTGACGGTGCCGTTTGTGACGGAGGAAGAACTCAAGATCATGCTGGATGTCGGCGGCAAGGCTGGCGCGATCGAATCCGAGGAAGTGAAGATGATCAAGAACGTCTTCCAGTTGAACGACATCACAGCGGAAGACGCGATGACGCCGCGTATTTACGTCTTTGCGCTGGAGGGCAATCTGCGGCTGAAGGAGGCTCAGGACCAGCTTTTTAAATCCAAATACTCCCGGATCCCGGTGTACGACGGGACGTTGGACAACATCACCGGCATCCTCTACAAGAACAAGGCCCTGATCGAGCTGGCCCAAGGCCATTCCGACGTCAAGTTGAAAGACATCGCCCAACCGCCGCTTTTTGTCCCGCGCAGCAAGCCGGCCGATGATTTGATGAAACAGTTCCAGCAGGAAAAGCGACATATGGCGATCGTGGTGAACGAATTCGGTGGCGTTATGGGGTTGGTGACACTGGAAGACCTGCTGGAGGAAGTCGTCGGCGAGATCATGGATGAAACAGATATCACCGAAGAGTTGATCAAGCGAATCGGCAAGAACCAGATTCTCGTACACGGCCGAACCGAGGTGCGGAAGATCAACGACTTTCTGAAAGCGGATCTGGGCGACGAGGCCAATACGGTCAGCGGCTTGATTCAAGAGCAACTGGGCCGGATTCCCGCCGTCGGGGAAGAATTGCGGGTGGGAAACTGTCGCCTCGTGGTCCACGAGGCGGACCCGAAGTCGATCAAAAGCGTGCAGATCTTCAAAGAAGAGAAGGCCGACGTGACGGTCGAGTCCTCCGAAGCTGCCAGGATGGATGTGGTGAGCTAACTCGCCGAACTATCGGCGCGTGGCTCCACTAACGCCGCGAATGCGTCTTCGGTCAGCAGCGCGATCCCCAATTTCTTGGCCTGCTCCAGCTTGGAGCCGGGTTCCTTGCCTACCACCACATAGTCGGTTTTCTTGCTGACACTGGACGTCACGTGTCCTCCCAGTTCCTCCACCAACCGTCTGGCCTCCTCGCGGCCGTATCGCTCCAGCGCGCCGGTGAAGACAACGGTCTTTCCAGCTAGTGTTTGAGCCCGCGCATCGCGCCGGAAAGTGTCAGCGGGGCTCTCGATCTGTAAGCCCAACTGCAACAAGCGTTGGATGACGTGCCGGTTGCGCGCTTCCTTGAAGAAGGACTCCAGGCTGGCGGAGATCTCCGGGCCGATCTCGCGGACCTGCAGGAACTGCTCGCGATCGGCCTCCATGATGGCCTCTAGCGTACCGAAGTGTCTGGCCAGGACCCGGGCGATGTGTTGGCCGACCTGTCTGATGCCCAACCCGAACAAAAAGCGCGCGAGGCTAACCCGTTTGCTTCGTTCGATCGCCTCCAGCAAGAGCGTGGCCGATCGATCAGCGAATCCGTCCAGCGTCAGGAGTTGGTCCTTGGTCAAGGTGTAGAGATCGGCCAGGTTCTTGACCAACCCTCGATCGACCAATTGCGCGACGGTTTTTTTGCCCAGACCGTCGATATTCAGGGCATGCTTCGAGGCAAAGTGTTCCAGCGCCCCTTTCAATTGCGCCAAACAAACGGCCTGGCCGGTGCAGTAGTAATAGGCGCCTTCCCGCGCAACTGCCGAGCCGCACACCGGACAGTGATCAGGCATGCGGAACGGCTCTGAGCGGTGTTCTCCTGGGACAGGCACACGCTCGGCGATTGCCGGGATCACGTCGCCGGCCCGTTCGACCTTGACGGTGTCGCCTACCCGGATGTCTTTCCGCGCCACTTCGTCTGCGTTGTGAAGCGTCGCCCGGCTGATCGTCACGCCTCCGACTTCGACCGGCTTCAACAACGCGAGCGGAGTCAAGGTTCCGGTACGTCCGACGGAGACGACGATGTCCTGGACGACGGTGATTTCCTTTCGCGGCGTGAACTTATAGGCGATGGCCCAGCGCGGACTGCGGGATTTTTCGCCGAGCTGTTCCTGCCAGTCTCGGCGATTGACCTTCACGACGATGCCGTCGATTTCGAACGGCAGGTTGTCGCGGACGGCTTCCGTCTCGCGGTGAAAAGCAATGACATCTTCGATGGTCGGGCAGCGGCGGCGCTGAATCGGGACGGGCAGACCCCAGCGGGCCAACGCTTCCAACTCGTCCCAGTGGGTCGGCGGCAGAGTGGACGAAGAGGCCATGATTTCGTAACAGGTGACGACGAGCGGCCGTTCCGCGGTGATGCGGGAATCCAGTTGCCGCAGCGAACCGGACGCGGCGTTGCGGGGATTGGCAAACGCCTCTTCGCCCCGTTCCGTCATGCGCCGGTTAAGTGCCTGAAAGTCGTCGAGCCGCATATAGACTTCGCCGCGCACGACCAGATGAGCGGGCAGATCCGATTCCGGCAAAAGTTGCAGCGGCAGCGGCTTAATGGTGCGCAAGTTTACGGTCACGTCCTCACCGGTCACGCCGTCGCCTCTGGTGGCGCCGCGGACGAAGCGGCCGTCCTCATACACCAGCTCCACTGAGAGCCCGTCGTACTTCGGTTCGGCCGTATATTCGACGGTTTCCACGTCGAGTTCGCGCTTCATGCGTTTATCGAAGGCAAGAACTTCCTCCTGATCGGCGACCGAGTCGAGGCTGAGCATCGATTTCTCATGCGTGACCTTAGCGAGTTCATCGAGCGGCGGCGCGCCGACACGCTGGGTGGGGGAGTCGGGGGTAATCAGGTCCGGATAGGCCGTTTCCAGTTCGACCAGTTCCCGGAACAACTGATCGTATTCGGAATCCGAAATCTCCGGCCGGTCTTTCACGTAGTACAGATAGTCGTGTCGGCGGATCTCTGTCCGCAAAGCCTCGATGCGCTTTCGGGCTGCTTCACGGGAGAAGTGGTGCGCATGCGTCATGGCTAAACCAGCCGGGCGAACCAGTTCTCACTCTCTGATGAACCTCGCCGCATAACTTCTGACTTCGTGTCCGTTCAGCACGTGGAATCGACGTAGGCGATCCACCGTCTGCCCAGAAAATCGGCTCAGAGGAATTGGAACAAATTTCCGTCCGAAATGCCGGGCGATCCGCCGCCATGAGGCGCGTGGCGGAATAGGAGCAACCAATGCGATATGGGGCTCGCGGGAATGCATGGCCGCGGCGGCGATGAGGCGATCCTCCAGTGTCTTGGCGAAATCGAGAGCGGGGTCGGTCCAAATGTCCGGGATCGGTCGGGGAGGGAACAGAAACATCGCGCCGCCGTAGCGGGACTGGGCGATCCCCGGCCCGACTAGGTTGTCTTCGAACGGGGTGGCGTAAAAGCACAGTGTAGATTCCTCGGCGTGTTCCGCGTACCAGGTTGCCCGCCAGCGATAGGTGTCGGGATCGGCCGGCGTGTCAAACAGAAAGACTACCACCTCAACGTTGCTCCGGGCCGGAGGAATCTCCTTGACATAAATCTCCATGCGCGGGTGGCCCGTCGAGGAAGTCGAGACGGCTGCGCTGGCACTCCGCAGACGGGCGCACCAATGGCGCAGGCTTTCGCGGAGATCGATCCCATCCTTGATGGATGAGGTGAACTTTTCCACTTTTGCCAGGTCGGCCCCCAGGATGGCCCGTGCCTGTTCCCGCACGTGGCTGGTGAAGCTTTCGATCTTCTCGTCTTCCGGTGGCCAGGAGCACTGACGGAACGGATTCCACAACAGCGCCCACCGTCGGCTCTTCATCCGGGTCGGCTTAGGGCGGAGGGACAGGGAGCGCCACACGAGCGGCGGACCTTGGAGCCGGTTCTTGGCTCGGACGATCTGTCCGTCCGGCAACTCCGCTTGGCCGATTCCGGCTGTCACGGGCGGGAACAACTCATCCTCGATGTCGGTCTGAAACGCGTAGCTTTTGGCCGTTTCCAGGAGCTTGATCGCAAACTCGTCGCCGGCAATCTGTTTGGCCGCCAATACAAGGGTGTATAGGTCGGGGGTCAAGCGTCGCTCCAGCAGCGCGAGGTTGCGTACGTACTGTAAATAGACCTGCAGCAGTTGGGGAGTAATCCAATCCGACACCGAATGGCTGTCCGTCTCCTGTTCCGCCTTCCAGCGGGCGCGCGTTTCGATGAGCAATTCCTTGATGCCGTCCACGGTGAGATGGCGGTCCGAGCGAAGTTCTGCCCGCCGCCGTTCGTACAGCTCGGTGATGAAGGGCAATTCCCCCAGCACGAAGTACAGCGTGGAGGGAGCAACCGAGTACAGAGCGGGAGAAGCCGTGATCAATTCGGGGAGCAGGTACGGTCGTCGTTCCCGATACGCGTCCCGAAGCCAGGGCCAATCGGCGGCAGGGCAGAGGCAAAGGATCGACTCGTGGTCCAGCTCTAGTTCGTGTAGCCTGAACGCCATCCAACAGATGCGCTCCCATCGCTGCGTGCCCGGCGTCGGCGGCGGCAGCGACGGTAACACAGCGGCCACAAAGGCAGCCAGCGGGACGCACTTGAGACTGTAGGGATCGGGCGAGACAAACGGCGAGGGTTCAAAGACGCGCACCTCGCGGTCGATATAGGCCCGCGCGATGCCTTCCCCCATCGCCACCCTGGCTCCCATGACGACGGCCTGGCAAGGATCGACGGGCACGTAGCTCACAGTCGGTTCTCCGTCGTGATCCGGTTCCGGAAGGACAACCAGGCTGATGTGGGGCAACCGGTCGATCCCGCGTTCGAACGGTTCCTCGACGGATGGAGGAAGGGGCAACGCTAGACAGTCGTAGCGCCGACTGATCAGCCGTTCGCGCACTTCCTGTGCGATGTCTCCGCTCGCGTGCAAGATGGGGAGTACCTCGATCCGAGCGGAAAGCCTGAAGACCGCGTCGTCATTCATCGTGGCTGTGCTGTCAGCGGCCCGGATGCAAGGGATCGTCGCTGTCGAAGAAGAAATCCCCCAGACCTTTCGGCAACGGCTGGTCGCCGAGCGCCCGTTGGCGCCTGCGTGCCAGGGTTTCCAGGTCCAGGGCCTCGTCGCTCAGCACCTTGACCAGGGCCTCGCGCCACGCCTCGTCTTTTGAGAGCGGATGCGCGGGATCCTGAGCCAGGCGCTTGAGCGCATATTGCAGGATGTGGATGCCGTCGCGGACCGAATATTCCAGATTGAGCTGATGCGCTTGTTGGAGGAACTCCACCGTCATAGCCAGCATCTCGGCCGGCGCGAACGGAAGATGGTACCGGAGAATGGCCAGTTCGTCCTCCTTTCTGGGAAACCCCATGTTCAACGTCGGCTGGAGCCGGGAGAGGATGTAATCCGGTACTTCGTAGGTGGACGCGTCCTCGTTCATCGTCACGCAGCAACGGAATTCGGGATGGGCTGGGATGAGCACACCCGCAACGATCGACTCCACGCACCGGCGGTGGTCCAGGAGCGAGGCGAGTGACGCCCAACTTTTCTCGTTCATGCGGTTGCCTTCGTCCAACACGCAGACGCCCCCGGTCAACATGGCGGTGACCAGCGGCGACGCGTGGTAGGCGATAGATCCGGACTCCGCCAAGACGGGCGTGATCAGCAGGTCTTCCGGTCTGGTGTCGGCCGTGCACTGAAAGATGTAGAGGTCTTGTTTCCGCTCGCGGGCGCCGGACATGGCCAGCGTCGTCTTGCCGATACCGGGTGGGCCCGTGATACGCGGCGAAAGCGGCAGGTCCTTCTCGTCGACGACCAGCCAGCAAGCGAGCAGTTGGCGCAGGATTTCCCGGTCGCCGATCCATTCCTGCGAACTGGCGATCGGTTGCGCCAGATGGAGGGTCACGCCGTCGATGACCACGGTCCGGCTGGCGCTGATTTCCGGTTTCTTTCGCATTGGGGTTCGAGTCCCGTGCGTGGAGTCAGGCTGGATCTGCCGTTGGCGAAGCCAACCGTAACACAGCCTCAGGCGATGGGTCAAACGGCCGGATTGGCCCTTTCCGCTTTGACTTTCGCCGCATGGCTCTCTATTCTTAGACTTCCGGTCGCTGGCAGCGACGACTCGACACGCCATTTCCGGGTGTCATGAGTTGGTGCGCATCGGCGCCGTCCGGCGTGCCTCGCTGGAACGGTTCGAGCCGGATCAATCGGATGGGAGGGCAATGAGAATGATCAAGACAGTGCGCTTGGTGGTGGCGCTGGTCGGGCTTCCCGTACTGGCCGGCTGCGTCATGGCCGAAAAGTATGAGGCGGAGAAGGCCCGAAGCTTGAATTTTCAGCGGTTGCTGGCACAGGAAGAAAAACGGACGGCGGAACTGGATAGCGAGGTCAAGCGGACCAAGCGCGAAGCGGCCGAGTTGGAGGCGAAGAATCGGGAGCTGGCCGCGCAGGTGCAGGCGTTGCGGGAGCAACTGGCGAGACTCCAGGAAGAGGCGGACGCGATGAAGGAAGCCGCGCTCCTCGAGCGTAAGGCCAACGAAGAAATGCGACGGATGGCGAAGCCGTCCGGCACGAAAAAGGTGGACGTGCCGGGGATGGAGGCGGAGATGGCCGAATCGGTCGTCAAACCGGACGCCTCGCAACTCTCGAAGACGACCCCGATCTATCACCAGGTGAAACCGGGAGAAACGCTCTTCCGCCTCAGCCGCAAATACGGGGTCGCGGTCGACAAGCTCAAGGAATGGAATAAGCTGCCAGACGACATCATCGAAGTCGGCCAGCGGCTGATCGTCGGCTATGAGTGAGCGCATTGCTTGCCGCGGCCGTGCCCTGCCGACCGTCGGCGTCCGTCGCTCCGGGCATCACCGGTGCGTCGGAACGAGAAGCGAGTCGTGAACCGGTCCATGAACAAACCTACTTATTCCCTTGATCTCGATGAATTCCGAGCCCTCGCCGGCCAGGGGAACCTGATTCCGCTGTATCGGGAGATTCTGGCAGACTACGAGACGCCGGTCTCGGCTTTCGCCAAGATCGACCACGGCCCGTCCGCCTACTTGCTGGAAAGCGTCGAAGGCGGCGAGAACTGGGCGCGGTATTCGTTCCTGGGCAGCGGCTCCCCTGTAGTGATTCGCGAAGATCGCGGTGATCTCCTGATCTCCCGCGGGACCAGCCTGTGTCGGGTGGCGAGCAGGGGGCGCCCCCTCGATCGGCTGAGGGAGTTGATGGAGCAGTACCGGCCCGTCACCGTGCCCGGGCTCCCCCGGTTCGTCGGCGGCGCGGTCGGCTATCTGGGCTACGATATGGTGCGCACGTTCGAGGAGCTTCCGGCCGGGCGCAAAGACGGTTTGGGCCTGCCGAACTTCGCTTTCCTCCTCACGGACACACTGCTGATTTTCGACAACGTGTCGCAGAGGATCAAAGTTGTGGCCAACGCCCATGTGAAGTCGACGCGCCAAGCCGATGTCCGGCTCGCCTATGCGGACGCGACCACCAGGATCGAGAAAATGATCGCCCGCTTGAAACGGCCGCTGCGCCGAACGCGGCCGAAGCGCCGGCGCAAGCCGATCACCTTTACTCCGAACATGAGCCGCGCAGATTTCGAGAAGATGGTGATGCGGACTCAGGAGTACATCAGGGCCGGCGACATCGTGCAGGCGGTCCTCTCGCAGCGGTGGGAGACGCATATCCAAACGACCCCCTTTCAGCTCTACCGCGCGCTGCGGGTGATCAATCCCTCGCCCTACATGTATTACCTGCGCGTGGCCGGTGTGGAGTTGGTGGGGTCTTCGCCGGAAACGTTGGTGCGGTGCGAGGATGGGGTGATCTCCGTGCGGCCGATCGCGGGCACGCGCCGGCGCGGGCAGACGCCGGAGCAGGATCGGCAATTGGAACAGGAACTGTTGGCAGACGAAAAGGAACGGGCGGAGCACGTCATGCTAGTCGATCTGGGACGAAACGACGTCGGCCGGGTGGCGCGTCGGGGATCGGTGCAGGTGGAAGCGTTCATGCAGATCGAGCGCTACTCCCATGTCATGCACCTCGTCTCGCAGGTCACGGGCCGGTTGGCTCCCGCAATGACGGTCTACGACGTCCTGCAGGCCTGCTTCCCGGCGGGGACCGTCTCCGGCGCGCCGAAGATCCGCGCGATGGAGATCATCGAAGAATTGGAACCCACCAGGCGGGGGCCTTACGCCGGCGCGGTCGGCTACTTCAGCTTCTCCGGCAACATGGACATGTGCATCAACATCCGCACCGTCGTGATCAAAGGCAAGCAGGCCTACATTCAGGCCGGCGCGGGCATCGTCGCGGATTCCAACCCCGGGCGGGAGTATGAGGAGACCTGCAACAAAGCCCGCGCCATGATGAGCGCTATCGAATTGGCGGAGCAGGGGCTGGAATGAGAGCAATGTGTGTGTGAAGCGCGACGTGCGGAAAGGGCGAACCGACGAGATGCGCAATAACGATCGAGAGCGCTGTCCATGCTCTTGATGATCGACAACTACGACTCGTTCACTTACAACCTGGTTCAGTATTTCGGGGAACTGGGCGAGGACGTGCAGGTCTATCGCAACAATAAGATCACGATCGAGGAAATTGAAGCGCTCAGACCCAGTCGCATTGTGATCTCGCCGGGACCTTGCACGCCGAAGGAAGCCGGAATTTCGGTGGAGACCATCCGGCATTTTGCGGGGCGTCTGCCTATTCTCGGCGTCTGTCTGGGCCATCAGTCGCTGGCCGTGGCGTTCGGCGGCGAAGTCATCAGAGCCCAGCGGCTCATGCACGGCAAGACCTCGATGATTCGTCACGACGGCAAGACCATCTTCCGCGAATTGCCGAATCCCTTCGAAGCCACCCGGTACCATTCACTGGTCGTCAACCGAGCGAATCTGCCGGCCTGCTTGGAGATTTCCGCCGAGAGCGAGGAGGGGGAAATCATGGGGCTGCGGCATCGGACTCTGCCGATCGAGGGGGTACAGTTCCATCCGGAATCGATCCTGACGGTCGCCGGCAAGGACTTATTGCGCAATTTCTTAAAACTCTAGCGAACCGCGGTTAGCTGACGGCCATGATCAAAGACGCCATCGCCAAATTGGCGGAACGGGTGGATCTCTCGGAGAAAGAAGCCGAGGAAGTTATGCTCGAGATCATGAACGGCGAGGCCACGCCTGCGCAGATCGCGGCCTACCTGATGGGCTTGCGGATGAAAGGCGAGACGGTGGACGAAATCGCCGGCTCGGTGCGAGCGATGCGGGCCAAAGCGCTTCGCATTCGGGTCGGGGACCCGCTGGTGGTCGATACCTGCGGCACGGGCGGCGACCGTTCCCATACGTTTAACATCTCGACGACCGCGGCCTTCGTCGTGGCCGGTGCTGGATTAACGGTGGCCAAACACGGCAATCGGTCAGTGTCATCCAAGTCGGGGAGCGCTGACGTGCTCGCCGCTCTGGGTGTGAAGATCGATCTGCCGACTGAACGGGTGGCCGATTGCATCAACGAAGTGGGCATCGGCTTCCTCTTCGCCCCGCTTTATCACGGCGCGATGAAGCATTGCGCCGGGCTGCGGCAGGAGATGGGCGTGCGGACCATCTTGAACATCCTCGGGCCTCTGACCAACCCGGCCGGCGCCACCGTTCAGGTCATCGGTGTCTATGACGCGGGACTGACGGAGTTACTGGCCAAGGTATTGATGCATCTAGGGACGCAACATTGTTTTCTGGTTCATGGAATGGATGGGCTGGACGAGGTGACGCTGACGGATCGCACAAGGGTCTCAGAGGGCAAAGCCGGGGTGGTGTCCAGCTACTATATCGATCCCGCCGAGTTCGGGTTGCAGCGTGCCACGTTGAAACAGTTGGTCGGTGGCACAGCTCAAGAGAATGCGCAGATCGTGCGCGACATTCTCCAGGGGCGGAAGGGACCCAAGCGCGATGTGGTATGCCTCAACGCTGCGCCGGCGTTGGTGGCCGGACGAAAGGCCAAAACGCTTCAGGATGGCTATCAATTGGCGGGCAAGGTGATCGACAGCGGAGCGGCGGCGGAAAAGCTGGAGCGGCTCATCGAGTTTACGAATACGTGAAGTTGAGCGGGGCCCGCCAGCGATCGGCCCATTCCGATTCGGTTGCTTCACCGACTCGGCGGCGCGTACAGAGGGAGAGCTCCTTATTCGTCTTATTCGTCGCACGGTGCGCTCTCACACCTGTCCATATTCGCCGGCGGGCGCCTGTTGCTTTGTGATGCGATGGGCCAAAGACTCTGAACCCAATGCACCTGTTCAGCCGGTAACGGGAAAAAAGCGTGGGAAAGGTGGAAGTTAGAAATGATCCTTGATCGTATCTTAGAGCATAAGCGGGCCGAGCTCCGGCATAAGCAGAGCAGGGGATATTTGGCCGACCTGAAGGCGAAGATCCGCGATGCGCGGCCGCCAGTGGAGTTTGCAACGGCGCTGGACGTCGCGAGACGTCCGGAAAGCCCGGCGCTGATCGCCGAGGTGAAAAGGGCCTCGCCCAGCCGGGGTCTGCTCCGGGAGGCGTTCAAGGACAAGTTCGATCCGGTCGAAATCGCCGCGCAGTACAAGGAGCATGGGGCGGCAGCCGTGTCCGTTCTTACCGACCAAGACTACTTCCAGGGTAGTCTGGACCACTTGCGCGCGGTGAAGGAGCGAGTCGGGTTGCCGACCTTGAACAAGGAATTCCTGGTTGGCGAGATTCAGTTCTACGAAGCGCGGGCCTGCGGAGCAGACGCCGTGTTGCTGATCGTCGCCGCGCTGGAGCGCCAGCAGTTGGTCGACTTCTTCGCCTTGGCGCGCGAACTGTCGCTGGAGGTGTTAGTCGAGACTCATCATGAGCGGGAGCTAGATACGGTGCTGGAATGGCTACCTGATGTACGGATGATCGGTATCAACAATCGGGATCTCAAGACATTCTCGACGGACCTTGGCGTGACGCTGCGGCTGGCCAAGCGGGTGCCGTCGGACAAATTGATCGTAAGCGAGAGTGGCATTCACAAGCGGGACGATGTGCTGCGACTGCTGGAGGCCGGCGTGCACGCGATGCTGATTGGGGAGTCGCTCATCAGGGCGGACGACGTCGGCGCCAAGATTCGGGAACTCACTGGAGTTCCACGGAACGGAGGCCGATAAGGTGCGGCATGTCGCCGGAAGGGTTAACGGAGGGCTTTCCATGCTGCGGCGTGGCGCGTTCGTGATAACTCTGTTGCTCGCATTTGCCGGTTGTGCGGCCGACACGCTGAACCAGGCGTCCAGGAAATGGGATACCTGGATTGGATCGTCCAAGGATGAGCGAGTGCGAGACCTTGGCATTCCCACGCGGTGCTACGCATTTAAAGACGGCGGAGAAGTGTGCGAATGGCCGGTCAAATGGGCCCCCGACACTACCGACACCTTAACCCTTACCTTCGATTCAAAAGGAATGGTTTGCCAGTGGACGCTGCGCAGTGTCTACGGAGACCGTCGCAGCCAGGGATCCTGTTGACAGCCGGAGACCGGCACGGATGAGATGCAAAGTCAAAATCTGCGGGATTACCAACGCGGCGGATGCGCAAATGGCGGTCGAGGCCGGTGCGGATGCGGTGGGGTTCGTGTTTTACCGGAAGAGCCCGCGCCGGGTGGAGGCGGACGTGGTGAAGGCGATCGTGTCGGAGTTGCCGCCGTTCGTGCTGCCGGTAGGGGTGTTCGTCAATGAGGATGTGAGGATTGTGCGCGATTTGATGGACGAGTGCGGTTTGGCTCTGGTGCAGCTCCATGGAGATGAACCCGCTTCGTATTGCGAACGATTGGGCCGGCCGATCTTAAAGGCAATTCGTCTGCGCGATCGCGGGTCGTTTCTCGCCCTGGCGGAATTTCAAGGACGGGCCCAGGTACGCGGCTTTGTGGTGGATGCGTTCTGCGAGGAGGCTTATGGGGGGACGGGACAGACCACCGACTGGAATCTGGCGGCCGAGGCGGCGAAAGCTGCCAAGATTCTGCTTGCTGGCGGACTGACTCCGGAAAACGTCGGCGAGGCGATCAAGAAGGTTCGTCCCTACGGCGTCGATGTGAGCAGCGGTGTGGAGGCCAGCCCGGGAAAGAAGGACCCTGAAAAGGTCCGCGCCTTCATCCGTGCGGTGAGAGAGGTATCCGGTTCGCGCTGCTAACGAAGTCGGGTATTTATGCCTTTCCTTCCCGACAAACACGGTCGCTTCGGCCAGGACGGGGCTGGTATGTTCCCGAGACCCTCATGCCAGTCCTGCTAGAACTGGAGGCCGCCTATCTCAAAGCGAAAAAAGATCGGCGGTTTCAGGCCGAGTTCGAGCATGATCTGAAACACTCTATCGGCCGTCCCACCCCGTTGTATTTTGCGGAGCAGCTGACAAAGAAACTTGGCGGCGCGAAGATCTATCTCGAGCGCGAAGCCCTCTGCCACACCGGCGCGCACAAGATCAACAATTCGATCGGGCAGACCTTGCTCGCGAAGCGGATGAACAAACCGTGCGTCATCGCCGAGACAGAAGCCGGCCACCACGGGGTGGCGGTGGCGACGGTGGACGCGATGTTCGGGCTTCGATGCGAAATCGACATGGGCACGGAGGACATGCAGCGCGAGACCTTTCCATATTGGGTTCAGTCCTGGGCGCGCATCCCTACCCATGCTGATCCGCGATTTTCAGGCTGTGATCGGGCGGGAGATGCGAAGACAAATCCTAGCAGACGCGAGAGCTTGCCGGATTACTTGGTAGCCGGCGTGGGCAGCGGCAGTAATGCCATCGGGCTGTTCCACGCGTTCGTTTGGCGACGCCAAGGTCAAGATGGTTGGTGTCGAAGCCGGCGGGTTAGGCCTCGAGAGCGGAAAGCATGCGGCCCGCTTTTCTGGCGGCCGGGCGTGCTGCACGGCACCACGACCTATTTGCTGCAGGATGCCGATACACCTATGCGACGAATGGAGAAGCGCTGGAGACGTTCGACCTGCTGGCGCACGATCCTGTTGCCCAAGTCTTGTCAGCGCAAGGGGAGCAGGCTCTGCTGGGGGAACACTCAAGCCATGACTCGACTCGACGCGACATTCCGCCGGCTCAGGGCCAAGGGGAAGAAGGCGCTGATCGCCTGCGTCATGGCTGGTAATCCGTCTTTGGCCGAGACCGAGCGGCTTGTCCTGGAGTGGGAACGGAACGGCGGGGACATCATCGAACTAAGCGTGCCTTCCTCCGATCCGATCGCGGACGGGCCGGCGATCCAACAGGCCGCTGAATGGCCTCGCGCAGCGGCACGTCGCTGCGCAAGATCCTGGATGCGGTGAAGGATTGGCGGCATCGGACGCAAGTCCCGCCGGTGGTGATGGCTTACTACAACACCGTTCATGCATTCGGTGAGGCCGGCTTTTGCCTGAGAGTGGTAGAGGCGATGGTGGATGGGTTGATCGCGCCGGACAGGCCGGTGGAAGAAGCCGGTCCGTTGGAAGAGCCGGCCAGACGGGCCGGATGGCGCTCATCTTCCTGTTGGCGCCAACCAGCACCGAGGCCCGTCGCGCCGCAGTGGCCGTGCGATCGCGGAGGCGTGTATTCCGTTTCGCTGACCGGCATCACTGGCGCCAAATTGAACAATCTCCACGAGGTCGAGCGGAAATCGCCAGGATTCGGCGCCTGACCGATGTGCCGATCGCGGTGGGCTTTGGCGTGGCGACGACTGAGGACGCCGCCCGCGTCGCGCAGGTGGCCGATGGCGTGATCGTCGGCAGTGCTATCGTCCGCCGAATCGCGGACCGTCAACAGGATCCGCGGTTAGCGGTGCAGGTCGGCGCCTTTGTCCGGTCGTTGAAGGCTGCGATGCATCCCCGTCGTGCCGTCGTCGCAGTCCTCCGGCGCCTAGCGATCGTCGGACCACTCGGTTCCTATCTTTTCCTTTCCTTTTGAGGACACTCCTGCTAAAGGAGAGTCATGAAGCCCGGCCGAGGGTCTCCATCGAAGCCGGTTCGCACGCGGAAGCGAGCGCCTTCTCCGAAGGTGAGGGAACATTCCTCACGGCGGTCTCATCCGGCCGCTGCTTCCGTGGCCGTGTCGGCCAAACTGATCGCCACCATCCAGCGCCGCCTGCTGGAAACCATCAGCAGCGCTGACGAGCGACGTCACTCTCCGGCTGGCATTGCCAACATGTTTGTTCGGCTCTTCCGCAAGCTCACCAAAGTCGGCGGAATCGCTGTCTATCTTCGAGACGAGCAGACGGGGGAGATGCGAGGCTTGGCCGAGGCTGGGGGTGCGCAGGGTTCGTTGGCTGAGCCGTGGACAAGCGTCCTGGAGCGGATCGAGCGCGGCGCTCGCGTGGCGACCAGCGATCCGGTGTTGGTCTATCCGCTGAAACCCATTGGTCGGCTGGACGGCTTGTTGGTCGTTCAGCGCAGTCGCCCTCCATACCAGGACCGCACGATTGTCAACCTGCTGGACGCGATCACGCCCTGGCTCGCCGTGGCGTTGGACCATGCCCGGCTAGCGCAGAAGTACGCGCAGAAGATCGTTCGCATTCAGTGCCTGGAAGAAGTAAGCGATGTGCTGAATTCGACGCTGGATGGAGCCGAAAAGCTACGCCGGGTGGTGGAGATATCTCTGCGGTTGGTCGATGCCGAGGCTGGAGTGTTGTTTCTGCTGCAAGCAGACGGCCGGGCATTGACGGCGTGCGTCGCGGCGGGCGACAAGGCGTCGGCGATCAAGGACGTGCGGTCACGTGTCGCCGAATCGGTGATGCGAACTGGGAAATCGGTGCTGATCGTCGATGCCGGGCGAGAGAGGGAGCTCAACGAGTTGACCGGATGGGAATCGCTGCTGCCGGTCCGGACCCTGGCTTCCGTGCTGGTGCGTATCGGAACGACCAGTCTCGGAGTTCTGGAAGTCGTGAACAAGCGCGGCGGAAGGCCGTTCAGCAATTGGGATTTGCTCGAGCTGGCCAGCCTCTCCAACCAACTGGCCATAGCGTTGGATCACGCCCGCCTCAGCCGCTGTCCATAGCGGGTGGTTTACCGCCGGTCCGGCGGCATGAACCGGATCATCTCCTGGCTGAGCTCCATCGCCACCTCTTTCATATTGGGGCGGAAAAAAATGTAGCTCTTGACCACCTGGTGGCGGGCTTTCCAGACAATGGCACCGTTCGTGGCGTCGATAAGGCGGAGTCCCAGTCCAACTTTGGCGATATTGTCGCCGTCCTGGCGGGTGTATTCCCAGGCATTGACTTTGACCACAAGCAGGGCGTCCGCTTTCAACGCTTGGCCGATCTTGATCGCTGCCTGCTTGTCCGACTGGCCGGTGGTCTCCATCTTGGTGAAATACACCACCAGCGCGTCGAAGGCGTCCTTGGTGGCTTGGAAAATATCCGTGACATCCTCGGGCGGGACTACCCGCTCGAACTTGTTGCTCCTCATCAGCGCGGCGGAGAGCACTTCTTCCACATCCTCCCGCGCGGCGTCGTACGGGCCCGCCAGTTGCAGAATCGCAATCGACTTCGGATGAAACCCTTTGGCGGCCGGACCTTCCCACACTTCCTGCAGTCCGCCACAGCCAACAAGCGTCGAGACAGCCAGCCCAAGACCCCACCTAAACCAACACAGACTGCGACCTTGTCCGCGCATAGGTGTCGTTCCGAGTGATTCCATTAAAACGTGAGCGCCAGCGATCCCGCGGCCAATGCGCCGCGCTCGCGAAAATCATACCCGCCGCCGATATCCACTCGCAAGGCGAAGATCTTGAGGCCGAAGCCGGCGGTAGGCGTGAGGGGGGAGGCCGCGTCCTCCACGTTTTTCAAAGCGCCCACGCGGAGCGAAAGAGATTCCGAGAGCAGCGTCTGCTCGGCGCCCAGGCTGAGCACGCGGCTTTTGATCCCCGGCAGAAGCGTGGTATTGGAGAGAATATCGCCGTCGAGGCTGATCGTCAAAGACGGATAAGGATTCACCGCCACGCCGCCGCGGACCTGCCGGGTCAGTTTGAATTCCTGCCCGTTCGGCGCGTCGAAACCCGGTTCGTTGACGTCCTTGGCGACCACGCCCAACCGCAGCCAGGAGGCGGGACGATAGACGGCGCCTATGTCGATGGCGTAGGCGGTCGAAATCTTCGCCCGTCCGAAGTCCTTGAGGACGTCAAGGTCGGTCTCGGCTCCGCGGATGTTGGTGGCGCCGGCATAGGCTGCGCCTTGAATGAGTTTTCCGGTCACGCCGACGGCAAAGGTTTTATCGGCAAACGCATAGGCATAGGAGAAAGCCGCTTGGCGGGCTTCGAGGCCGCGGAGGGCGAACTGGCCGCTCGCCGTCAATTGCGTCCCGGTCGTGGTGACGGTGAGCGGGGAGGAGACGAACGCGCCACCCGTGGCCACATCCGACACGTTGAATCCAAAGGCGTGGTTTCCCAAGAGGCCCTTGAGGTACACGCCTCCGGCTCCGATTCCCGAAACGGTCGAACCCGGTCGGTTGATCCGGTCCGCGAGAGCTTGCAATTTGGCCTGATTGGCCGGGGATGTGTCGTTGAGGTTGATGTCGTTGATGTCCTTGATCGTGTCGATGACGCCCAGCCGATCGATGCCTTGGACGCTCCCTTGGACTCGCATATCGAACGTCTTGCTCATCGCCATGCCGGCCGGGTTCCAGTAGGTCGCCAATGCATCGGTAGTTATGGCGACACCGGCCCCGCCCATTCCCATGGCCTTCGGCCCGACGATGGCGAACTCCACGGCTGACGCGGGCAACGGACTCGTCACAACCCAAAGAGCGATGAATCCGAGCGTAAGGAAGGTCCGTTTCATGGCTACTCTGCCCTCTTTCGCTTAAAGAATCATCCCGTCTTCCATATGAATGATGCGGTCCGCCTGCGCCGACAGTTTTTCATTGTGGGTGGCGATCACGAACGTGATCCCGCGGGCCCGGTTCAGTTCGCGCATGAGGGCGAACAACGCCTCACCGGTGTGAGTATCCAAGTTGCCCGTCGGCTCGTCGGCCAGCACCAGGTCCGGGCGCTGCATCAGCGCCCGGGCCACCGCCACGCGCTGCTGTTCGCCGCCGGAGAGCTCTCCAGGTTTATGGTGCAGCCGATCGCCTAGGCCGACGTCCTTCAACAGCGCTGTCGCGTCGGCGACGACTTCGGCTTTGGGCCGCTTCTGGATGAGCGCAGGCAGGTACGCGTTCTCCAAAGCGGTGAATTCCGGCAGCAGGTGGTGAAATTGAAACACAAACCCGATGCGGCGATTCCGGAATTCCGCCTGCTGCTGTTCCGAGAGCTGAAACACGTCTTCGCCTTCGAACAGGACCGTGCCACGGGTCGGCCGTTCTAACGTGCCTATGATGTGGAGCAAGGTGCTCTTGCCTGCCCCGGACGCGCCGACGATCGCCACCATCTCGCCGCGGCGCAGGTCGAGGTTGATGCCCTTCAGCACCTTCAGCTCGCGTCCGGCCATAGGGAAGGATTTATGGAGGTCGACGACTTGGAGCAGCACGTCACCGCGGCGCCTCATTTGCCCTTATTCATACCTCAGCGCCGCCGCCGGGTCGAGCTTACCGGCTTGCCACGACGGATACAGCGTAGCGGCGAAACTGATCAGAATGGCCGAGCCCGCTACAAGGAACACGTCCAGCGCCTGGACATGGACTGGGATGCGGGAGATGTAATAGACCGTCGGATCGAACGTCCAGTACGTTTGAATCAACCACAGGAATGCATAGCCCAGCGGAACGCCGATGACGGTGCCGGTTAGGCCGATGATCAGACCGTTGAGCATGAAGATACGCATGATTGCCTTGCGGGTGGCGCCCATCGCCTTCAGGATTGCGATCTCCCGCTGTTTTTCGGTCACGATCATGGTGAGGGTGCTCACGATGTTGAACGAAGCCACGATGGTGATGAGCACCAGTAGCAGGAACATCATGGTCTTTTCGAGTTTCAACGCCGAGAACAGGTTGCGATTGAGTTGCATCCAGTCGCGAGCCCAGTAGGGGAAACCGAGGGCCTGCTCGATAGCGCGGGCGATCTCGCCGGCCCTGAAGATATCGGCGACCTTGACTTCGATCCCCGTGACCGTCTCTCCCATGTTGAAGAATTGCTGGGCCTCGCCCAACGCGATGTATGCTAAGGAGGAGTCATACTCGTACATGCCCGATTCGAAAACCCCGACGACCGCGAACGTGCGGATTTTCGGGGTCATACCCACGGCGCTGATAGGGCCAACCGGCGACACGACGTTGACCGTGTCGCCGACGAAGGCCCCCAAGCGAAGCGAGAGTTCTTTGCCGAGAATGATGCCGGGTCTGGTAACCACTTCGGATTCACTTGTCCTGCCGTCTTCCACCGGCTGCGTCACCTGGACCGGGGTGTTCAGATCGAGCAGGGTGCCGGCTCGGAGATTCTTGGCCAGATCGGTGACACGGGCTTCTCGTTGGGGGTCGATTCCTCGCAGGATAATGCCTTGCACGGCGGTCTGCGAGGTCAGGAGTACCTGCCGCAGCACGAACGGCGTTGCGGCGACCACGCGGGGCACCGCTTCGACGCGCTTCACCTGCACGTCGTAGTCGGCGATCCCGTCTTTGGTGCGGTCCTGGACGATGATGTGGGCGGTGGTGCCGAGGATTTTCGCCTGCAGGTCCTCTTTAAATCCCGTCATGATGCCAAGTGTGCCGATGAGGGCCGCGACCCCCAACGTGATGCCGGCGACCGAGACGAAGGTGTTCAACGAGATGGTCCGGTGGCGGCGCTTGGCGCGCAAGTACCGTAGGCCGATGAAGACCTCGTAGGGAACCGACACGGCTATTTCTCCGGTCTCAGTTGGGGAAAGAGCACCACGTCGCGGATGGATGCCTGATTGGTGAACAGCATGACGAGTCGGTCGATCCCGATTCCTTCGCCCGCGGTGGGGGGCATACCGTATTCGAGCGCGCGCAAAAAGTCTTCATCCACCAGGTGTGCTTCTTCATCGCCGGCTGCCCGCTGGGATGCTTGCGCCTCGAACCGTCGGCGCTGGTCGAGCGGATCGTTCAACTCGGAAAAGGCGTTGGCGATTTCTCGACCGGCGATGTACAGCTCGAACCGGTCGGTCAGAGTCGGATCGGAGTCCTTGCGGCGGGCGAGGGGTGACAGCTCGATCGGGTAATCCGTGATGAACGTCGGTTGTTGCAGATGGGGTTCCACGGTTTCCTCGAACATTTCGTTCAGGATTGTCGCCAGGGGCGCATTGGGATTGACCTCGACACCGAGCCGCTTCGCGGCGGCCAGCGCGGAGGATCGATCGTGCAGGACGGACTCATCCAGCTTGTTCACTTCAAGGATCGCCTGGTGGTACGACCAACGCCGCCAGGGGGGTGTCAAGTCGATCTGCTGGCCTTGGTAGTCGACCACGGTCCGACCCAACACCTCCCGTCCCAAGCGAACGAACAACTCCTCGGTCAACCCCATCAAGTCAGTGTAGTCGGCGAAGGCCACGTAGAATTCCAGCATCGTAAATTCGGGATTATGGATCGTCGAGATGCCCTCGTTCCGGAAATTGCGGTTGATCTCGAACACACGCGGGAAGCCGCCAACAATGAGCCGCTTCAGATAGAGTTCCGGTGCGATCCGCAAATAGAGATCCATCCCCAGCGCGTTGTGATGGGTGACGAACGGTTTGGCTGCCGCGCCGCCGGGAATCGGATGCATCATCGGGGTCTCAACTTCCAGAAATCCCCGCTCGATCAGAAACGAACGGATGGCGGCGATGATGCGGCTGCGGGTGATGAAGATCGCGTGAACGGCGGGGTTGGCGATCAGATCCACGTACCGCTGGCGGTAGCGGGTTTCCACGTCGGTGAGGCCATGCCATTTTTCCGGCAGAGGACGCAACGCCTTGCTGAGAAAGGTCAGGGAACGGACTTCGACGGTGAACTCGTCGGTCTTGGTGCGAAACAGTCGGCCGGTGACGCCGATCCAGTCGCCAAGGTCCAGCTCCTCGCAGATCCGGTAAGTCTGTTCGCCCAGGAGATCCTTCTTGAGATAAACCTGCAAGCGGTCCGCGCCGTCCTGGAGCACGGCGAAGGCGGCTTTGCCGAACCGCCGTAACGCCACAATGCGGCCGGCCAGCGTGCACTCGATGCGCTCCTGCTCCAGCGTCTCCTTGGACTTCCGTCCGTGCAGACGGATCAGGTCGCCGGCTCGGTCTTTGACCTCGAACCGCGTGCCGTACGGTTGGACTCCGAGTTGCCGGAGTGTCTCGAGTTTCTTGATCCGCTGAAGGCGTTGGTCGTTGTCTTCCATAAGCTTAACCGGTAGCGACGAGCGAACGAGTTGGGCGCCCCGTCATAGGGGTTCGCTATCTGCTGCCCGCTGCCAGTTGTTGTCTCAGATACGCCTCGATGAATTCGTCCAGGTCGCCGTCCATCACGGCTTCGACGTTGCCGACTTCGAGGTTCGTCCGATGGTCTTTCACCATTTGATAGGGTTGGAACACGTAGGAGCGGATCTGGTTTCCCCAGGCGATTTCCTTTTTCTCGCCCACGATTGCCTGAAACTCCGCCCGCTTTTTTTGCTGTTCCAGTTCGTAGAGACGGGCTTTCAGGATTTTCATCGCGCTCATCCGATTCTGCAGTTGTGACCGCTCGTTCTGGCATTGCACCACGATCCCAGTGGGGAGATGGGTGATGCGGATGGCTGTCTCCACTTTGTTGACGTTCTGCCCCCCGGCGCCACCAGAGCGGAACGTGTCGATCCGCAGGTCCTTCTCGTCGATCACGATCTCCACGTCTTCTTCGATCTCGGGATACACGAACACAGAGGCGAACGACGTGTGCCGCCGCTTGTTGGCGTCGAACGGCGAAATCCGCACCAGGCGATGCACGCCGGCTTCGGCCTTCAGGTAACCGTACGCGTACGGCCCGGCGATCGAGAGCGTGGCGCTTTTGATGCCTGCTTCGTCGCCCGCTTGCAGGTCCAGCGTCTCGACCTTGAACCCTTTGCGTTCCGCCCAGCGGACGTACATCCGCAGCAGCATCTGGGCCCAGTCTTGAGATTCCGTGCCGCCGGCGCCGGGATGAATCGCGAGGATGGCGTTGCTGCCGTCCCGTTCTCCGGACAACAGCAGTTCGATGCGCAAGGCGTTGACGTCGGCTTCGAGCCGCTTCAGCTCGGTGGAGAGTTCCCGTTCCAGCTCGGCGTCGCCCGTTTCTTCGGTCAATTCCACCATCGCGCAAAGATCGCCCTGCCGGCGCTCGATCTCACGCCAGCGGTTGAGTTCCCGCTCGATGGCGGCTTTTTTCCTGCTGAGTCGCGCGGCAGCCTGGGAATCGTTCCAGAAGTCCGGATGCGCCGATTGCTCGTTCAGGCTGTTCAGTTCCTCGGTCAATCGCGAGAGGTCAAAGATGCCCCCGGAGTTCGCTGATCTGCTCACCAATCGTTCGAACCCGCGCACGGACTTCGTCAAGCATAGACAGCTCCTTGAAGCGAGAGGCACTCACGCATCGGGCGCGAGGGAAAAGTTTGCGTGCGCCACCTCGCGCCCGAAACCTATCGCCGATGGTCGTGACTATTGCGCCGGAAGCGTGTGGCCGTCAAGAAAAGTCCGGCAATTATAACACACCCGTACCCGAAGACATCACCGTATTGCGTGTAAAACGTCGGGCGATGTTGAACGGGGATCGAACCTGTCAGCGCCGCTTCCGTGAAGATCGGCGTCGCGCTGAGAATACGTCCGAACGGATCGATGAAACCGGAGATCCCCGTATTGGCGGCCCGGGCGAAGGCCACGCGGTTCTCCACCGCCCGGAAGACGACCATCCCGAAGTGCTGATAGGGAGCGGCCGAGCGGCCGAACCAGGCGTCATTTGTGATGGTCGCCATGAACTCCGCGCCGTTGAGGGCAAATTGGCGAACCAGGTCCGGAAAAATCACCTCGTAACAGATAACGACCCCGAATTTGACTTCCGGTTTTTCGTCATCGGCGTGCAGCGAAGCGGTCGCGAGCGGCCGTACAGTCAGAATGGTGGGGGTGGTGCCAGCCTCGAAGTCGCCGATGCCCTCCACGAGTTTGTCCAGAAAAAAGAGCACCGACGAGTGCAGGGGGATGTACTCGCCGAACGGGACCAGGTGTTGTTTGTCGTAGCGGCCTGTGATCTCACCGTCAGGCGCGAGCAGATACGCGCTGTTCAACAGGTACGGACGGTGATCCGGGGTGTATCGGAGTGCCGGGCTGCCGAAAAGAATGGGTGTGCGCGCGGCTTGTGCCATGGCGGTTACTTCTGATCGGTACTGCGGCTCCAGCTCGAACAGAAAGGGGGTCGCCGCTTCCGGCCAGATGATCAAATCGGATCGAGTGGCTACCTGCGCCGTCAAGCGACGGTAGCGCTCCAGCGTCTCCTCTCGGTACGCGACGTCCCATTTGTGCGCCTGATCGATGTTAGCTTGCACCAGTCCGATGGACAGCGTTCGGACATTGAGAGAATGCGCGTCCGCCTGCAGGGCGCTGTACCCATATATCCCTGCGATCGCCATGGCGAGCAAGGCGGCGGCTGGGGTCTGCCAAGCCAATCCGACCTGGTCCCGGTGACGGAAACGGGCCAAGACCCAGCTCATCAGCTCGGTCAGCGCGAGGTTCACGAGTACGATCAGGAACGATACGCCGTACACGCCGGTGTGGTCCGCGATCTGGATGAGCAAGAGCCATTGATATTGGGAATATCCGAGCAGAGCCCAGGGCAGGCCGGACAGGACATAGGTGCGCAGCAGTTCGAGCGACACCCACAGGCTGGGAGCCGTTAGAAAGAGCATCGAAGGAACCGTCTGCTTGAGCCATATGTATCCGGCAGCATACAGGGCAATGTAGAGCCCAAGATAAGCGGTCAAGAGCACCATGACGGCATAACTGACCACCAGGGGCATCTTGCCGTAGAGGTGCATGGCTGTCACGACCCATGACATCGTGTTGGTGAACCCGATCAGCCCGGTGAGCCAGCCGATTCGGAAAGCCCGGCGTGGCGACGCCGGCTCGATGGCGAAATGAAGCGGAACCAGGAGGACCCAGGCAAGGAAGCCGAGATTGAAGTCGGGAAAGCAGAGGGGATACAAAACCCCACTCGCGCAGGCCAGCAGGATCTGACGCGCGAGGGCTTTGTCCATCGAATGTACTTTAACCAAAGAGACAACGGGTTGCAACTTGGGTATGGTAGCCGCGAGGGATCATTGAACGCTGAATACGGAAAGTCGGTGAGGTGACAGGGATGAAGTGCCGGGTACTTGGCTTGTGTGTGGTCTTGCTGATCGGAGATGTGGCGATCAGCCGTGCCGAGGAGCCTCCGATTTGGCGGCAAGCTGGGATGAAACTCCTGCGCGGCGCGATCAACTTGAGCACAGGCTGGATGGAGCTGCCGAAGCAAATCTATCTGATTGGTCAAGCAGAAGGCTGGGTGACCGGCGCGTTGCGAGGACCCATCGACGGGCTAGGGATGTTGGTCGCCCGCACGGTCGCCGGCGCCTATGAGGTGTTGACGTTTCCGATTCCCGTTCCGCCCCGCTACCAGCCCTTGTTCGAGCCGAGTTTTGTGTGGCAGCATGACCCGTCGCCCTCTGTTCAACCGGCCCGTTCGACCGAATCCGACGTTATCGCTGCCTCCTCCTGAGCAAGTCCGTGCTTAATGCTGGATGCGATCCCGAAACAGCGTGCCGTTCAGGGGGGCTACCTCATGCTGAAAGGCGAGGGTCTCCAGTCTGAGGCGGTCAGCGCCCGTATGTAGCCCTATGTAGCCCTCCGGGGTTATGCCTTCCACGACCGGCCGGCCATAGCGCAGGAGGTTGCCGGTGTAATCCGGGATGCGCAAACAACCCTCCCGGACGAGACGCCGGTTGTCCTGATCCACGATCCGCGGGTTCAGCAGCACCACACGCCCGTGGCCGGTCTCGCCGTTCTTGCGCGCCACATCGACCACGATGACTTGAAGGGAGCGGTCGATCTGTGGGGCGGCGAGTGCGACGCTGGAGGATGCTTCCAGGGTATCGAGCACGTCCTGGATGAGGCCCAGCAAGGCCGGATCGTCCGAGGAGACCAGCGCCGAAATGCCTTTGAGGATCGGATCGGGGTAGAGCCAGATCGGACGGCCACACCGGTAGAGCCCTTCGGACAACCCCGTGACGATACCTGGCCGATCCTGACCGAACGCAGTGATCATGGCGAAGGCGGGCATGGGGGACCTCTTCAGCGCGATGGAGCGCGATGGGATGCGAAGGCTGAGTCCCCTCACTGGGGCGAGGAGTGAGCAAGGCGAGACGCTTCCGCCGCACCTTGTCCGGTCTGAAAGAACGGGGTATCCTATGTCCTCCATCCAGGAACGGGGCGATGCCGCGCAATGAGCAGTTTACCCGCCAATGGCTTATCGTCCACAAGCTGGAAGCCTCGCGTGCCGGCCTCACTCTGGAAGAGTTGCGGGAGGCGCTGCCCCCCGAATATCTCAAGCATCCCCGGACGCTCCGGCGTGACCTGGAGGCGCTGGAGGCTGCCGGGGTCCCGCTGATCAGCGAACGCGCAGACGGCCGCGTCCGCTGGCGCCTGATGGACGGCTACCGCAACCTGCCTCTGACCTTCTCGCCGACCGAACTGATGGCTCTCTTGATCAGCCGGCATTTGCTGAAACCGCTCGAAGGTACCCATATCCAGTCCGCGCTGGATTCCGCGTTGAACAAGGCCGCAGCCGTATTGCCGCCGGGCAGCTATCAGTACCTTGGCCGGGTGCAAGACATGTTGTCCGTCGGCATCGGCCCGCACAAACGGTACCGGCAGCACCGCGAGACCATCGACCGCCTAGCCCAGGCCATCGACAAGCACCGGACGGTCCAGATGCGGTACTACTCGGCGTCCAGGGGGCGTATGACCCGCCGGGAGGTTGATCCGTATCGATTGTGGTATGCGTCGGGCGGGCTGTACCTGGTCGGCCATTGCCATCTGCGGAACGATGTGCGGATGTTCGCCGTCGAGCGTATTCGCTCCGTGACCCTGACGGACCATCCGTATCAAATGCCGTTGGGGTTTGATTTGGATGCCTATATGCAGGACGCCCTGACCGTCATGCGGGGCAAGCGCATCGACGTGGAACTCTTGTTTAACCAGGCAACCGCTGCCTGGGTCCGCGACCGTGTTTGGCATCCGAGCCAGAAACTGACCCCGCTCAAAGGAGGCCGACTCCGCATGGCGTTGCAGGTGGCGGATACGCGGGAACTGGTCGGCTGGGTTCTGAGTTTCGGCAGCGGTGTGCGGGTGATCGAGCCGGAGTCGCTGCGCAAAGCGGTCCAGCAGGAGGCTAAGCGCATTGCGGAGGGAGCAGAACAGTGACCTAGGATGTCACTGGGTCCATCCGGCGGCTCCCCTCCGGCGCTGGTAAGTCTCGGTGGGCAAAGGAGAATTCGACCCAAGAATATGTCGGAGAAGATGACCTTGCCTGTCACAGGCGTGTGCAACACTTGTCGAAGCCCCTCCCATGGGGGTGCAGAGGGGGAACGTGAAGCGATGAACGAAAGCAGACGGCCATGCGAGATGCTGGACTGATAGTGACGATCCTCTTGTTGTGCGTCGTGCCGGCCTGGGCCGAGGGCGGATTCGACCCGAGGTATGAGCGCGACTACAACATCTTCAATCTCGCCGACCGCTATCGGCCGGACAATCCGCTCAATCCGGCCAACACATATCATCCGGACAACCCCTTCAACCCGGCGAACCGCTACGATCCGGACAATCCAGCGAATCCGGTCAATCAATACAATCCGAACAACCCGTTCAATCCGGCGAATCGCTTTCATCCGGACAATCCGCTGAATCCAGCCAATCGGTTCAACTCCGCCGTGCCTTTCGCACCGCTGGATGGGGGAAAGCGGTTGAGGGCATGGTGAGGAGTGGGAGGAAACGACAGAGAAGGCGATCGTGTGGGGCCCATTGCGGGCTCCTCAGACGCATCTGCACGGATGCGGCTCGAATCAATCGAGCAGAGTGAAACGGACAGAGAACGTCATGCTCTTCGCATGACCTGTGAATGCACCGGCAACGTTTCTCATGTTGCGCTGAGGCGGGGAGGCAGTTAAACAAAAGATGTTTGGCGAGAGGACACCACGATGAGGATCGCCCATGCGTTTGAGCGATGGTTTCAGCTAGCAACCGGTGAAGCACCCTTTCTGTTCCAGGTCCGCTTCGCTTGCAAGGAACCGTTGCCCCAATTGGTGCACGTCCCGACGGGTCTGGGCAAAACCGCGATGGCGGTGCTGGGGTGGTTGTGGCGGCGGAAATTTCATCCTGACGAGACGATTCGCACCGCCACCCCGCGGCGGCTGGTGTATTGCCTGCCCATGCGGGTGTTTGAGCTGCATGGGAGCGATTGAGGTGGTATAAGCTGGTAAAGCGAGACAGGCCAACATGAGCACAGGAAAGTCTGAGTTTGATCAGCTATTTGAGGCATTCACAGGAAACAAGCCGTTCCCGTGGCAGAGAAAGCTCTACGACGAGTTGGTGGGGAAACAATTCCGCCCCTGTTGTGATGTTCCGACTGGTCTCGGAAAGACGTTGGTCATTGCGGTGTGGCTCTTAGCGCTGGCATACCATGCGACGAACGGGTCGCTCGATCGATTCCCACGCCGCCTCGTCTACGTGGTGAATCGCAGAACTGTTGTGGATCAGGCCACCCGGGAAGCCGAGCGCTTGAGGGAAGCCCTCAATAAGCCAGAACTCCAAGCGATCGCAGGTGCCCTGCGTTCATTGGCTATTGATTCACAAGGTCTGCCTCTTGCGGTCAGCACGTTGCGCGGTCAGTTTGCGGATAACGCTGAGTGGCGCAATGACCCTGCAAGGCCTGCCGTGATCGTTGGGACGGTGGATATGGTGGGCAGCCGCCTGCTCTTTAGCGGTTATGGATGCGGCTTTAAGAGCAAACCATTACATGCCGGCTTGCTGGGACAGGATGTGTTGCTCATACATGATGAAGCCCATCTTGAACCGGCCTTCCAGGAGTTGATCATGGCAGTTCGCAACGAGCAGAAACGCTGCAAGGAGTTCGGTGCCTTTCATGTGATGGAGCTGACAGCAACATCAAGGACGGAGCAGTCAACTCAATACTCCATCTTTACCGATGAGGATCTGCGCGATCCGATAGTTCGCAAACGATATGAAGCTGGCAAAAGTCTCAGGTTTCACACTGTTGACGGCAAGATAACGCTGGCCAGCAAAGTGGCGGAACTCGCGCTCAATCACAAGGAAAGCGGACAGGCCATCTTGGTCTTTCTGCGCGAGCTTGACCAGGTCGAGAAAGTGTTTCGCAAACTGGGCGAGGCCAAACAGCAGGTCCAGGTACTCACGGGTACCCTTCGAGGAAAGGAGCGAGACGACTTAATTAAGAAGGACCCGATCTTTGCTCGTTTCATGCCACGGCCCGAAGTCGATCCAGCTCAGGGAACGGTGTATCTGGTGTGCACCTCGGCTGGAGAGGTTGGTGTGGACATCTCCGCCGATCACATGGTCTGTGATCTCACCCCGTTCGATAGCATGGCTCAGCGCCTCGGTCGTGTGAACCGCTTCGGAAATGGGGCTGCTTCTGTTGATGTTGTACACGTGGCATTTGAGACAGGGAAGGGTGTCTCGGAAGCTGGTGATCTTGGATCAGATAGTGACGGCACTAATCAGGAAACAAGCCGTGCTGGAGAATCTGCCGGCGAGGAAATCCCGGAAGACGATGGATCAAAGGAGAAGAATGAGAAGCGGTCGCTGCTGGAACTAGCGATCGAGCGAACTCGGCAGTTGCTGATGAAGCTTCCCAAACGGCCAGACGGCTCTTTCGATGCAAGCCCGGCGGTGATCCGTGGCCTGCCTGAGGCCGAGCGGTTGGCTGCATTTACACCACCCCCAGTGATCCCACCCACGACCGATATTCTGTTCGACGTGTGGGCGCTGACATCGGTGCGTGAAAAACTGCCTGGCAGACCACCGGTCGCTGATTGGCTGCACGGTGTGGCTGAGTGGGAACCGCCTGAGACCTACGTGGCATGGCGCGAGGAGGTTGAACTGATTAAGGATGATTTACTGGACCGATACAAGCCAGAGGATCTGCTCGAAGACTATCCCCTCAAGCCGCATGAACTGCTACGGGACCGTTCGGATCGAGTCCGCAAAGAGCTGGAGAAAATCGCTGCACGCGAACCGGACTGCTTGTGCTGGCTTCTTGATCCCAATGGGGAAATCCGCGTGCTGAGAACGGGTGAACTTATCAAGAAAGACAAGCAGAAGAAGCCAGAAATTGATCTAAAAGACTGCACCGTGATTCTACCTCCAAAGGCCGGAGGGTTGAAGAAGGGTTTGTTAGAGGGGGATGAGCCGTTTGATGACAGTCAAAAGACCTGCTACGACGTGTCGGATCAGTGGTTCGACGACCACGGACAGCCAAGGCGGTGTCGGGTCTGGGATGATGCCAACCCCCCAGCAGGCATGCGGCTTGTTCGGACGATTGATATCTTGGCCAGTAAGGAAGAGGGCGTTGAAGAGGGTGAGGCTGAAACGCAGAGGTACTGGCGCTGGTATGTTCGGCCGCGATTGGCAGACGACGAAGGCTCGCGCACCGCACGGGTGCCGCAGGACTTGCACGAGCATCTCCAGGCGGTTGAGAAGACAGCAAGACAACTGGTTGCCAAACTTGGCCTGAAGGATCCAGAAGCCAAGGCCGTCATCCTGGCTGCCGGCTGGCATGATCGTGGGAAAAACCGCGCGCTCTGGCAACGGTCGATCGGCAACCATGACTTTCCACAGCGCGTACTGGCGAAATCTGGTGGTACCGTAACACCAGTGGACCTCTCACCCTACCGGCATGAATTCGGCTCGCTGCTTGAAATACAGAGACTGGAGGAGTTTCAACAACTTGATGACGAGGAAATCCAAGATCTAGTCCTGCACCTTGTCGCGGCGCACCATGGACGGGCGCGCCCCCACTTCTCCATTGATGAGGCGTTCGATCCTGACCATCCAGACGATGAAGCTGTCCAACTTGCCCGTGAAGTGCCGCGGCGATTTGCCCGCCTGCAACGGAAGTACGGCCACTGGGGCCTCGCCTATCTCGAATCGTTGGTACGGGCCGCTGATGCCTTAGCCTCACAGGCGATCGGTTTGAATGGGGGCCTGGGGCCTGTCGAGCCCAAAAAGGAGACGGCACGATGAAGGTGAATCAGAAGCCGACGATTTGCATCCATGTGGACCCATCGAATCCCGGTCAATTCTTTGCGTGCTGTGGGTTGCTGGAACTGGCCGAACGTCTGTGGGATGGGGTGGAGGGATGGTTCTCGTCGGAGCAGCCTGTCTTTATGATTAGCTCAACCAATGAGAAGGAGTGTGATGTCATCCAGCTCGTTGAGCGATTGGTTGCTACCGGTCTCGAGGGTGAACTATCTCCTGAGCTTCACAAGGAACGTCAGGAACTTGAGAAGAAAAAAAAGGTGCTCAAGAAGGAGGATAAGGCGCTCACAAAGCGCGAGGAAGAGAGGCGCAAGGAACTGGGGAAGATGTTGCGAGAAGGCCACATCGTCATCGGCAAACCATTCGATCTTCGTCTCGATTGGTGGCAGGATGAGCACGAGGACATACCCAAAACCTGGGCTGGAAGCCAAGAGGTTCTGCGGATCGCGCGAGCTGCACAGACTCTCTTGCGAAAGGCCTTCGAGTTCCCGACTCCGTTGGACTACGCCTCTGTCATGAGGCCTGTTAAGGAGAACGCGGAGGGCGGAGACGATAAAGTCGAGCCGTTTTACTTCGATGCCCGACGAGGCGTCAATGCTTTAGCCATCGACATCGGGTTTATGCCAGACCCTCTCAAGATGCAGACCGTTTCGTATCCAGCCGTGGAGTTTCTCTGTCTTGTGGGGCTTCAACGCTTTCGGCCGAGGCCAACAGACACGAAGCGAGTCTTTGATTACTTCACTTGGAGTGTTCCCTTGCCGGCGCAAGTGGCGCCCTTGGCTGTCGCTGGCCAGTTACCGTTTGTTGGCGGTCAGGGCTATCGGTTTCAGGTCGCTTTTCGTACAGACCAAAAGAAGCATAAGGCGTTTACCCCAGCGATCCCAATCGAAAGGAGCGAACTATGAGCAGCGTGGTGACGAAGTTTGATGCGTGGTTGGAAGACCGGGGGCCAGCCGCCTTGGTGATCCGTGAGTACTTGATGCCTGTCGAGGGGCACGATGGCGTCGTTTTTCCAGCCACCTTTGCTGCTGGAGACGGCTTCCCTGGTGGATACAACATTGACGAATTTCCTGATGGCAAGAATGTGTGCCTGATTGACAGCGTGGGCTCGCAGGCCAATCGGATCGAGCCGCTGTTTGCCAAAGATGACTACGCGGGATTAGTCCCACAGATTGTCATCAAGGCGGGCGAGAAGCGCGTCAATCTCCTTGAAGCCGGACACCGCGCTGGCGATGCGATTGTCCGCTGCTCTGGCTTGAAGGACGAGTTGCAAAAGGCTTTCAAGGAAGTCTTGGGTGGAAACGCTGAGCCCCTAGCCATGATCGCTCCCACTTCATTGGTGTTTGGAGTATGGGACTCTCGCGACACCCAGGCGAAGCTGCCTCGGCTTCTCTCGTCAACTGTGCGTGCTTTTAATGTTCAAAAGCTTACCCGCTCAGCTCAATATGTTCCGGCAATCGAATATGTAAACGAGGGTCTGCTGGAAGACCCCACCGATCAGAAAACAAAGAATGCCTACGCCGAACGAGGGTTTATCCACGTCCCGTCCTCAAAAACCCATGGCGGTGTCATCGCCACGGGAGGCATTCGTCGCGATGCCACGCTTCACCTTGCTGCCCTGCGGTTGCTTACCGCGAACCACGATAAGAAAAGGACGCTGGCCTTGCGTCGATACCTGCTCGGGCTGGCGCTGACGGCGTTCACCTACTCGCCGATTGGGTATCTCCGCCAGGGCTGTAATCTGGTGCGCGATCCGGACAAACAACGGGACTTTAAGGTGGTTTACTACGACGGAAAGCGCGAAGACCTACAGACAACGCACGAAGAAAGTCTGGCATACGCCAAGGCAGCGGCGCAGGAGTTCGGAATAGATCCGCAACGCAAGATTGACCTAACAAAACGGCCAGACCGAGAGGTCGAGTTTGATAAGGAACTCGCCAGGAAAGATCTAGCTGGTGATGAAGCCAGTGTGGAAGGCAAGAAAGCCAAGGCGAAGAAATCGAAGTAGCGGGGCACGCCATGTCGGTCTTTCTCTGTGTTTCCATCACACTGCTGAATCGCACATTTCATGGTCGAAAGGGCCACTGGGGGACGGAATGGCCACCCTCGCCGCTCCGCCTATTTCAGGCTCTGGTTGCAGCCGCCGCAAGGCTGGGAAGCCAGGGGCTTGATAGCCGTGACGGCCGATCAGCTTTGACCTGGCTTGAACAACGGAAGACCCCGCCGCAGATCGTTGCTCCCGCTGCTTCGTTGTCCGGCCAAAATGGAAAACGGCATGGCTATGTCCTCTCGGTCCCCAACAATGCCATGGACATCGTCGCGAGAGCATGGGCTCGTGGCAACTATAGTGGGACAGGAGATGCCGATCCAGCTACTCATCGTACGATGAAGGCCGTTCAGCCAGCGCATCTGCTGGATGGCGACACCATCTATTATTTGTGGTCTATTAAGGATCTTCCCATCGAAGACAATAAAGGTCGGGCTGAGAAGCTGGCAAAGATTGCGAACCATGTCGTCGCATTGGGCTGGGGCATCGATATGGCCATGGGACACGTGGCGGTGTTGTCTGAGGATGAGGTCAAGGCGCTCCGTGGTGAGCGGTGGATACCCGGACGAGAAGGAGGAGAAGGGGGGCTCCGTGTGCCGGTGCCCGGTACACTCGATGCGTTGATAGATCGGTACGAGCGCTTTCTCGAACGTATTCGACCAGACGGTACGTTCGATCCCACACCGCCCTTACCAGAGTCCGCGTATAAGCGAGTCGAATATTGCAGGGTCACTGGGCCACCGCGGAGACCCATTGCCGCATTTTCACTCCTGAAGCCCGATGCCAGCGGGTTTCGGCCTTTTGATCCACCTCGTGCAGGGCTAACCCTGACAGGAATGTTGCGGCATGCCGTGGCATGCGCTGCCCGTCGCGCTGGATGGCCAGAGCGGAAAATCGATACTTTTGTTCTGGGGCATGGGGAACCACAAAATGGAACCCACATCCCGGTAGGTCCTCACCGTCTTGCCTATTTGCCGCTTCCCAGTCTCGAAGGGCGCGGACAGGGGAAATCGCTTGTCGTTGGAAGTATCCGTCGAATCTTGCTGACCACGTTCGCCGATGGCTGCGAGGATGAGATAGCCTGGGCGCGGAGGTCATTGCCGGGGTGTGACCTCATTGACGAGAAAAGCGGGCAATCCGCAGCATTGCTCTCGCTCCTGCCCGGTGATGAAAAGATGGTTCGCTGTTACGTCGAGGCTGCTCACACCTGGGCCACTGTCACTCCAGTGGTACTACCAGGATACGATGACCCTGCACACTATCGAAGGCGATTGAAGAAAGGAACGATTGTCGAAGAGCAGAAACGCTTGCTCGAGCGTCTGGATGAACGCATCAAGGGCTTGCTTCGCAAGGCCATTGTGCAAGCAGGGTTTTCACGAGAACTTGCATTGTATGCAGAGCTCGAATGGCGGAAATCTGGATTCTGGCCTGGAACAGAGCTGGCCGAACGCTATGGGATCCCCGATCACCTCAAGCGGTTTTCTCGATGGCATGTGAAGCTGCGCTGGCGGGATGCGCAGGGGACCCCAATCGCTGTGCCTGGTCCCCTATGCCTTGGGGGCGGCCGCTATTATGGCTTGGGCCTTTTTGCAGCGATATAGATGGACCCCTTGCCCTCGGCCACTCCGCCCACTTTGGCTTGGGCCAGTTTGTGGCGGTTCCTGAAGTGGGTGAGAGGTGAACAGCGGGCTTCATCCTCACCCTGGCCCTCTCCCTTCGAGGGAGAGGGAATCGGAGGTGGGCCTGGGGCAGTTGGTGGCGGTGAGCGACGGGCGTGAGGCGTGAGGGGCGTTGATGAAACAGGCAAATGGGGTGTGAGACGGCGAGTCGGCTTACGGTCGATCGCTGTAGGAAAGGAGGGGGCTATGTGGTGGTTGATCGTGGTGATCCTGTTCGCCGCTCCGGTCTCCACGCAGGCGGAGTATCTCGGCGACCTGAGCGCGAATCCGTTCCATCCCAATTCGCTCGCGAATCCGTTTGGCGCCGGCTCGCCGTTTCTTGACAAGAGCCCGATGAATTCTTTGGGGCCCTACGGCAGCCCGTTCAGCAATCGGTCAGCGACCAATCCCTTTGCGACGCAAGCGCCCCGACTCTACGACCGCGAGGGGAATTATCGTGGGAGACTGAGCGCGAATCCGTTCGATCCCGATTCCATTAGCAACCCGTTCGGTCGCTATGGCAATCCCTTCTCGCCGGACAGCGTGAACAATCCGTTCGGCGCGGGGAATCCGTTCCGGTTCGACAGCCCGACGAATCCCTTCGGCTTGGGGTGGATCATCGTCGGCGAGTGAGAGGCACGAGGGTCAAGGAACAAGAACCAGGGGAGTGCCTACGGGAGCAGGTCGGCGACGGCGATGGACGCAGTTGGGGCGGCGAGCAGCGAAATGGTGTCGGAGGGACCGAGCTTGATGTGTGAACGATACGAGGCTGGTTGGCCGGGTGGTGTGACGGGATCGCGGAAAACTTCCAGGCACCGTTCCAGCAAGTTGACGATCCAGTATTCCGGAATACCGGCTGTGGCGTAGAGCGGGGCTTTCCGGTCACGGTCAAGCGTTAGTGTCGTATCAGCGATTCGATGACGAGCAGCGCGGTGCGAGGATGTTCTTTCAGATACTCGTCGGGGGCGCCCGTCACCACCGCCAGATCTGGTTCGGGTTCTGAGTCGGGATCAATCAAGACGGGCATTTGGATGCGGACCCAGACACCCTGTCCGAAGATGCGTTCGAACACGCGCTGCGTTTTTCCAATGGTCACGGCATGGGGGCTGTTCTGGGGAGTCAGAATCACGTTCTCTCCCGCAATGAGCTGAACGCGCTCCTTGGGGTCGAACAGTCCGGCTTCAGCCATGCGGTCGCATTCCTGGCGGGTCCAGCGCTTGGTTTGGATGGCGGGTGTGGGCATCGTGGGCCTCACATCAATTCGCCGCAAGCCGAACAAACGCGGTGGCCGATCACAAGCGATCGGCCCGGTTCTTTGACAACTGAATATCTCCATACTCTCTGCCGATAAAGAGAGTATGGAGACTCAATTCCCCATCGAGTCCTCGGGGGGCGACGGCGTGCCGTTGCTCCCCGCCCGGATGGTCAACGAATTTGCTTATTGCCCCCGCCTGGCCTATTTCGAATGGGTGGATGGGGTCTTCGCGGACAACGCCGACACCGTCGAAGGCCGGTTCTACCACCGGCAGGTCGATCGCGAACCGGCCCGGCCGACCAGGCGATCGGCAGAGGGTGATGCCCCCGAAAGCGTGGTGCACCAACGATCGGTCTGGCTCTCGTCCGGACGGCTGGGGGTCACAGCCAAGATTGATCTGGTGGAAGGGGAGGTGCCTTCGCTAGATGGCCAACCACACATTGTCACTCCCGTTGATTATAAGCGCGGCAAACGTCCACACACGGCCAAGGGAGCCTGGGAACCAGATCTGGTGCAACTCTGCCTGCAAGGTCTATTACTTCGCGAGCATGGCTATCGATGTGAGCGGGGTGTGCTCTATTTCGTAGGATCCCGCGAACGGGTTACGGTCGAATTTGATGAAGCCTTGGTGGCTCGAACGATGGAGCTAGTGCAGGGGATGCGCGCCATGACCACCCAGGCGGTCGCACCGCCGCCCTTGGTGGACAGCCCGAAATGTCCACGCTGTTCGTTAGTGGGGCTGTGCCTGCCTGATGAAGTCGGCTGGTTGCGTCACGCTGGAGACGGTGAAGCGCCGGCTGTTCGCCAATTGTTGCCGTCACGGGATGATGCCTTGCCGCTCCACGTCCAAACCCCAGGAGCCAAAATTGCTAAAGAGGGAGACTGTCTGCTGATCAAGGATCACGATGAGGTGGTGGGAGAGGCTCGGTTGGTCGAAACATCCCAGGTGGTGCTGTACGGGGCCGTACAAGTGAGCACCCAGGTGGTGCAGGAATTGTGCAAGCGCGAGATTCCCCTTGTGTATTGTTCGAGCGGCGGCTGGTTTTATGGAATCACAACCGGTCTTACCCACAAACATGTCGAGCTCCGACGGCGGCAATATGCTGCGGCGGCCGATCCGGCCCAGTGCCTGCGGCTCGCTAAACGGTTCGTGCAGGCCAAAATTGCCAATTGTCGAACGCTCATCCGTCGCAATCATCCCGATGTGTCAGAACTCTTGCTGCAGGAACTCAAAGCGGATCACGGCCAGGCTGGCGAAGCGGGGTCATTAGGGGCCCTGCTTGGTATCGAAGGCACAGCGGCGCGCCGGTACTTTGGCGCATTTGGGGCGTTAGTTCGAGATGAAGCGATGCGCACACGGTTTGATGCCGAAGGCCGCAATCGCCGACCGCCGCGTGATCCAATCAATGCCCTCTTGTCGTTTGCCTATGCGCTCTTGGCAAGAGAATGGACAGTGATTTTGCATAGTGTGGGGCTAGATCCCTATTTAGGTTTTTATCACCAACCGCGCTACGGGCGGCCGGCCTTGGCACTGGACATGATGGAAGAATTTCGGCCGCTGATTGCCGATTCTGCAGTGCTGACCGCGGTCAATAATGGCGAAGTGCAGAGCACGGATTTTATCCAACGACTGGGGAGTGTCACCCTCACCCCGGAAGGGCGGCGCAAGTTTATCGCGACCTATGAGCGGCGGATGGGACAGGAAATCACGCATCCGGTCTTCGGTTATCAAGTGAGTTATCGTCGGGTGCTGGAAGTCCAAGCTCGATTATTGGGCCGGTATCTGTTAGGGGAGATTCCTGAGCTGCCGCCAATTATCACACGCTAAGTCGGGCATGCGCTAATCCGTAGGCTCTAAAAGCGAAAGGCACGCGACGTGGCCAACCGTCCTCATGCGGCGCTGCTATTTAGTAACCTATGATATTGCCGATCCGAAGCGACTGCGGCGGGTGTTTAAAACCATGAAAGGGTACGGTGTCCATCTGCAATTGTCCGTCTTTCAATGCGATCTCCCGGAGGTGGATCTGATTCGGATGAAGGCATCATTGACGGAGATCATTCACCACAAAGAGGATCAAGTGCTCATCATTGACTTAGGACCAACGGATAGTCATCCGATTAAGCGGTTTGAAGCACTAGGAATGGCTGTTGAGCTAGAGGAGCGACAGCCGCGGGTAATATAGCGAGGGAGAGGTAGGTCAGGTAAGGGAAGAACGATGTAAGGAAAGCTGCCGCGTACGCAACGAGCAGTGAGGTAATCAAATAGCACGAGGAAGTGCTCGCAGTCGCGGACACGTACCAACGAACAACAACGAATCTAAACGGGTAAAAAGAGGAGGTGAAAAAGCAAGACATGACACGCAGCATACGAACCAGGGTAAAGGGGAGTGAACGTGATCGCAAAAGTGGCGGGCAGCACCGACAACACAACCAGTTAGATGAATGCCGTTTCCGCAGCTGAAACGCTGCGGCCCCATTGAAGCGCGATCCCGCCGCGGCACTCGCCGCGGCTGAGGCGGTTTCCGCAGCTGAAACGCTGCGGCCCCATTGAAGCGTCTTGTCGAGCGGCGACGCGTCCAGTCCGCTCCATTGTTTCCGCAGCTGAAACGCTGCGGCCCCATTGAAGCCGGCCCACGAGCGTGAGCGACATCGTGTCCGCAGCGTTTCCGCAGCTGAAACGCTGCGGCCCCATTGAAGCGGCGAAGAGCCCCCAGCGTTTCGTTCGGCAGCAAGCGTTTCCGCAGCTGAAACGCTGCGGCCCCATTGAAGCAAGACTCACCGTGCCATCCTGCAGGCCAGCCAGATAGTTTCCGCAGCTGAAACGCTGCGGCCCCATTGAAGCATCGAGCTCCCGCCACCAGGGGAGGGCCGCATCCAGCGTTTCCGCAGCTGAAACGCTGCGGCCCCATTGAAGCAGGCGATGGCGGAGGTGGCCGAGACGAGCACCTTCGGTTTCCGCAGCTGAAACGCTGCGGCCCCATTGAAGCATCTATCTCATCATTAAAATATTTCATCATTTTCTTGTTTCCGCAGCTGAAACGCTGCGGCCCCATTGAAGCCACTATGTCCACTTTTTTAATGTCCACTTTAGCCCGTTTCCGCAGCTGAAACGCTGCGGCCCCATTGAAGCGACTTGGCGTTGGTGCTCATCACCCGCGCGATCGCGGTTTCCGCAGCTGAAACGCTGCGGCCCCATTGAAGCGTAGTAACCGACAAACCACCAGTAATAGCCAATGGTGTTTCCGCAGCTGAAACGCTGCGGCCCCATTGAAGCTCGTAGAAAAGAGAGAGGAAGCGTGACTTCTTCCTCGTTTCCGCAGCTGAAACGCTGCGGCCCCATTGAAGCTGGATGGACGGTGAGGTATTGGCCAACAATCCGGTGGTTTCCGCAGCTGAAACGCTGCGGCCCCATTGAAGCCCGCGGAGTTACGCCACGGGCTGGACGGGCTGACCAGGCGGTTTCCGCAGCTGAAACGCTGCGGCCCCATTGAAGCCAGGGGCTACTGCTCGAGGAGCTGAGGCGGCGAGGCAGTTTCCGCAGCTGAAACGCTGCGGCCCCATTGAAGCGATGTGGAGGACTAGGGTAAGTTCTTAGGGGGAGTGGTTTCCGCAGCTGAAACGCTGCGGCCCCATTGAAGCTTTCCTCCTTCTTACAACGACACCTGGCATCATATAGTTTCCGCAGCTGAAACGCTGCGGCCCCATTGAAGCTTGCAGGATGCGTTTTGGGGTGTGGTGCGGGGGGCGGTTTCCGCAGCTGAAACGCTGCGGCCCCATTGAAGCTGTCACTGCACCCGATAGACATCGGCTGGGACCTAAGGGGTTTCCGCAGCTGAAACGCTGCGGCCCCATTGAAGCTATGGATAGCAGGTTTGGAACTATAACTTCTGGAGAAGTTTCCGCAGCTGAAACGCTGCGGCCCCATTGAAGCCATTTCTCGCTTCGGATTGTTCCGCAGGCTCAGCGCGTTTCCGCAGCTGAAACGCTGCGGCCCCATTGAAGCAACAACAAATATCCCCTTAAAAACAAAGCATTAATGTTTCCGCAGCTGAAACGCTGCGGCCCCATTGAAGCAGGGCGACCGCGGGGACGCT